>JANQRI010000007.1 GCA_028284675.1 Gammaproteobacteria bacterium
CGGACAAATTAACCAGGTCAGCACCACGCATAACAGTCAAACGCAGATACTGGCCGATCCGATCACCTACCGGCCCTTTGGTGCCCTGCAGCAGGCGACCCTGGGCAACGGCCTAATGCTGAACTATCATTACGACATGGACGCACGGCTGAACCAGCAGACTACCTCCGGAGTTTTAGAGCACACTTATGCCTACGATCTCAACAGCAACATCGAGCAAATCACCTGGCCCCTCAACACAGCGGAAAACCAAACCCTCAGTTACGATGCACTCGATCGATTAATCCAGGCTGACAGCCCGGCAGCGAACCACAGTTATGCCTATGACCCCACCGGCAACCGGCTGAGTAAAACAGGCAACGGCCAAACTGACACGTACATGTATATCCAAAATACCCACCGCTTAGAAACCATCAGCGGCGCTCAAAATATAAACTACCAATACGATGCGGCCGGTAATCCCATCCAACGCAACAGCGATACCTACACCTACAACCAAGCTGGCCGCTTAGAACGCATAACAACAAACAGCCAAACCATCGAGTATCGGTACAACGCCCAAGGCCAGCGGACCCTCAAACACATCACCGAAGGCAGTGATACACAAGTAACACTCTATGTCTATAACCCCGAAGGGTTACTGATTGCTGAACTGAATAACACCGGCGAAACACAGGTTGAGTACGCGTATCTCAACAGCCAGCCGCTAACCCAAATCAACGCGGCCAATGAGCTTTATTACTACCACAACGATCATTTGGGCACGCCACAGAAACTTACCAACAGCCAGGGCACGCTTGTTTGGGAAGCTGCTTACACGCCATTCGGACAGGCGACCGTTAACGAAGACCCGGATAACGATGGCAACTCCGTCACACAAAACATACGGTTTCCGGGACAGTATTATGATCAGGAGACTGGACTGCACTATAACTGGTTTAGATACTACAACCCTGAACTTGGAAGGTTTCACACTGCTGACCCAATAGGCTTAAAAGGAAATGACCTGAATTTATATGCTTACGTATGGAGCAATCCAATTAACTTTATTGATCCACTAGGCTTGTATGGTACAAAGAGTTGTTCTTACTATGGTCAAGCATGTCAAGCGAATGGGGGAACTTATGAATGCAAAGTTGCGCCAGCGTTGTGTCCTAAATTTCCGGACAATAATGCATCTAATGGAAAAGATGAAGCAATTGGTAATTGGTCTGAGTGTGCTAGACAATGTTTACAAGAAAAACACAAAGCTCGCATGCCACGACCTCTAGAATGTAGCCCAGACAACAACATAGCCCCTAGAGATAATGTACAAGACCATATGGACTGTTGGGCGGGTTGTACAAAGAACCCAGAGAATCCCTATGATTCATCTGGTCCGGATTTACCTGATGGATTTCCCAAATTATATTAATGAATTTATGGATAAATAATATGCAAAAACAACATGTCAAATTTCTGTATGTGCTTTTTTGTGCTTTTGTATCTTTCGATATTGTGCTTCTTGTGTACTCTACAGAGTATAGGGATTTCTTTGGAGTAACAGAGAACTTGTATGGAGCGATATGGAGAGTTATTCCTAATATCGTAATGTTATTTATTTATGGCTTAGCTTTTTGGAAAGCAAGACAAGGCATTTATTATTCACGTGCTATGTTATGGCATGGAGTAATTTTTATTTTGCTAGGGTTTGTTATGTGCATTCCTTGGGGGGGTTACTTTTTAGCTCCATTCTCTCCAATTGGCTTGCCATATTTAAGTTCTATTCTGTGGGTTCCACAAGGGTATTTTTTATCACTTGCTGTAGCGATAGCATTTATAGTTGCTAACGTATATCTAATACGATTTTCCAAATCAGGCCAATAGTGCGATAGCGCTCGTTTATTAACCTGCGCTATTACCATAACGACCATTTGGGTATGCCACAGAAACTCACTAACGGCCAGGGTTCGTTTTTTTGGGAAGCTGCTTACACTCCGTTCGAAATAGCGACCGTTAATGAAGATCCCGATGGGGATGGAAATAATGTCACGCAAAACATACGCTTTACGGGACAGTATTTTGATGAAGAAACCGGATTGCACTATAACTGGAATCGATACTACGATCCGACAATAAATTAAGGGGCTAAAATTAAGGGGCCAGACCCTTTAATTGCTTTAATTGTTTAGTGGTTAGAAGAAAACAAGCATAGATTTCGTCCCGATCAGGTCAAAGCAACACAAAAAGCATGGGGCTGTAGGCGTAGTCGGCGCAGATAAGTCATGGCAATCAGAAGCACAATATCAATTTGGAGAAAAAGAAAATGATTGATGATCTTGATGGGTCTTCTTCAACTTTGAGATTACTTGCTAGCGAAGCGATTAAAAAATGGAGTTCAAGCGCTATATTGAAATTGATTTTTGATGATGACTATATTGTTAGAACAACCGCAGCACGAGAGCTTCAGTTACGAGGAGAAAAGGAAACCTTTGATATAGTCGTCTCTTTGGTAAGCGATGAGAGAGCCTTTGTTAGAGAGATCTGTGCGTTTATATTAGGTCAGCTTGGAACGCCAAAGATGAGTTATAAAGAACAATCATTGCCTTGCCTATTGAATCTAATTAAAGATGAATCAGTTGATGTAAGAGCTGCTGCGGCTGCTGGCTTAGGTCACATATCATATGCTGGCATGTCAGCGGATGCAGAAGATGCTTTGTTATTAGCCGCTAATGATACTGAAGAGGGTGTTAGAGCATGTGCAGCGTATGCTTTAGGTCATGCATCGAACTCGGATAAAATCAAGAGAGCTCTTGCTGAACTAGGAAGTGACTCTAGCGAGGATGTTCGTTCATGTGCTGAGTTAGGTGCTGAACTGTTGTCAGGAAGATGATCAAAAATTTAAATGGAGTAGCTTAAACATAACTCACTATGCTTCATTAAGGTTTTCCAGTTAAACAAAAATGCGCATCAGGTGATCAGTGGAGTTCTCTCAAAAATATATACCTAAATTTCCGGGTGGGCTTCCTTATAACCGGCAGGTTATCGGGTAACGCCGTTCGCGGCCGAATGCGCGTTTGGTGATTTTAACCCCCGGCGCCGCTTGCCGGCGCTTATATTCATTCAGGTTTACTTTTCTGACCACTTCGAGCACTACATCGGCATCAAAACCAATAGAAATAATCGACTCGACGGATTTTTCCTGCTCCAGATACAACTCCAGTATTTCATCCAGCACCGCATATGGCGGCAGGCTGTCTTCATCTTTCTGGTCCGGTGCAAGTTCGGCCGACGGCGGGCGTTCGATAATACGCCTGGGTATAATCTCTTTATTGCGGTTAATGTATTCGCACAGACGATACACCCAGGTTTTGCTGACATCTTTTAACGGTGCAAAACCGCCGGCCATATCACCATATAAGGTTGCATAACCGACCGCCATTTCACTCTTGTTGCCGGTCGCCAGCACGAGCCGGCGTTTTTTGTTTGAGATAGCCATCAGTATCACACCGCGACAACGGGCCTGAATATTTTCTTCTGTAGTATCCGGCGCATAACCCTGCAGGCTGGATTGCAGTGACCCCAGGAAGCTTTGCAACGCCGGCTCGATCGAAATTTCCTGATAATGCACGCCCAGATTTTCAGCCAGTTTTGCTGCATCTTCCAGGCTGATTTTGGAGGTATACCGGGACGGCATCATCACCGCTTCGACCTGCTCCGCCCCAAGCGCCTCGACCGCAACAGCCAGTGTTAGCGCCGAATCGATACCCCCGGACAAGCCAAGGACCACACCCTGAAAACCATTCTTGCTGACATAATCTTTTACGGCCAGTGACAATGCCCGATAGACTTCGGCGATATCCTCTTCCTGCGTTGCCACCGGAATAACCGGTTCGATGCCTTTTGCACTAAACTCAACCACACCGAGGCTCTCAACAAAGCCGGGCGCCTGATAAACCACATCGCCGGTCTTGTTAACTGCCATTGAATGGCCATCAAACACCAGCTCATCCTGGCCACCAACAAGGTTTACATAAACAATCGGCACTCTGCTCTCTTCGCAGCGTTGCAGCAGTGCCGCCTTACGTTCACCGGGTTTGCCAATATGATAGGGCGAAGCATTAATATTTAAAATCAGCTCTGCACCTGCCGCAACGGTGGAACTTACCGGCTCGGGCTGCCAGATATCCTCACAGATGCTGATACCAATATTGTTGCCCTTTACCTGCACGATACCGTTCTTGGCACCGGGCTCAAAATAACGCTTTTCATCAAATACGCCGTAATTCGGTAGCACCTGCTTGTCGTAAATATGCTGTATCGCACCACCGGTTAAATAAGCCGCGGAATTGTAGATATTATTTTCCACCTGACGCGGATAACCGAGCAGTACCGATATTTCGACGGCCTGTTCCGCGAGCTCTTGTAAATACCCGGCAGCTTGCAGTACAAAACCTTCACGAAACAACAGATCTTCGGGCGGATATCCGGTTAACGCGAGTTCCGGAAACACTATTAAATCAGCCTGATAATCATAAACCGCCGAGTCGATATACTGCTCTATCTTTCGACTGTTATTCTCCAGGTCACCGACCAAAGGATTGATCTGCGCGAGCGCAATTTTGATTGAATTCGGCATTGTTTGTTTTTTGGCCTCAAAGTATCGTGGGCTACCACCAGGCATATTATAAACATAAACAGTCTTATCCCTGATATTATATTGACGTGTTTAGCATACAAGCGAGAAACTGATTGGCAGCAAGCTGATTGCACCGAACAGCCGGACGACTATAATTGTACTTTCACTCACATTTTAATGATCGACCTTAATGCGCATACTTATTCTGCTTTTTGCGGTTATTATACTGATACTGGCGATACGCAGCCTTTTTATTAAACCGGCAAAAAACAAGCCTTCGAAACCACCGGCCCTTGGCGAGAAAATGGTGTCCTGCGCAGTCTGCGGGATACATGTACCGGAATCGAATGCACTGAGACTGAAGGAACATTTTTTTTGCAGCGAAGAGCATCTTCAGGAATGGAAGGAGTCGCTGAAAAATGAATCCTGATCTTCAACACAAAGGCCAAAGGTTTGATTAATCGCTTTTTTGAATCATTGATAAACCAGTTGACCACGGCTGTCAGCACACCGGTATATA
The DNA here is from genome assembly GCA_028284675.1 of Gammaproteobacteria bacterium. Taxonomy (GTDB): domain Bacteria; phylum Pseudomonadota; class Gammaproteobacteria; order HTCC5015; family HTCC5015; genus JANQRI01. The sequence continues at coordinate 5,139 of JANQRI010000007.1, forward strand.
CGCTGGAAGTCACACCGTGGTACCCGGTCAGGCTACTCGCGCTTTACCGGCTGTTTATTGCGATATTGCTGGCCAGCCTTTTTTTCAGTGAAGTCGCCACTGACACCCTGGGCAGAATCAACCCGGCACTGTTTGCACTCAGCTCACTGGTTTATCTCGGCCTGTCCATTCTATGGTTAATATCCACACGCTTGCGCAAAACGCATTATCAGTCCCAGGTTTATGTGCAGATCACCACGGATATCGTGTTACTCACTTTAATGGCCCATGCCAGTGGCGGTTTCAGAAGCGGCCTGGGTATTCTGCTGATCGTCAACATCGGCAGCGCGGTTCTGCTATTAAAAGGCATGGCCGGTTTTTTCTTTGCCGCACTGGGTTCAATACTGATTTTACTTGCGCAGTTTTATACACACCTGTCGACTGGCAACCCGGCTGATTCCTATCCACAAATCGGTGCGCTGGGTGCAGCATTATTCGGTACCGCTGCGCTGATGCTGATATTGAAGCGCCGGGTACATGAGAGTGAGCTGCTTGCCGAACAGCGCGGCCTGGATATCGAAAACCTCGCGCAACTGAATGAACAAATTATCCAGCAAATGCAAAACGGCGTCGTCGTGGTCGACGATGATTTGCAAATCCGTCTGATTAACCGCGCTGCGAAAATGCAGCTGGGCCTGCGCGATTGCAAACCGCCGGAACCCCTTGAGGAAACCTCAAAAGAACTGGCAGTGCGATTTAATATATGGAACAACGCACCCCATGAGAAAGCGGCAAGAATTCGTTCCCCCGGCAGCCCGTTTGAACTGCAACCGCATTTTACCGAACTGGGCCCGCAGGGCTCTGCCGGCACACTGATTATACTGGAAGACACAACCCCTTATTCGCGGGAGTTTCAAAATATCAAACTGGCCTCACTGGGTCGCCTGACCGCGAGTATCGCGCATGAGATTCGCAACCCATTATCTGCCATTCAGCATGCCTCACAACTTCTGGCCGAATCGACCGAATTAGATGAAAACGATAAGCGCTTAACCGAAATTATTAATCAACAAACCGAGCGCATGAACACGATCATCGAAAACATCATGCAACTGTCGCGCAAAGAAAACATTCATCCGGTTAACATTCCATTGAATAAATGGCTGGCTGATTTTAAAGAAGAGTTTTGTGCACATAATTCAATGGACGCTGATGATATGCGCATCGAGTTGAATACCGATGATGCGAATGCGTATTTCGATCCCACACAATTGCATCAAGTTATCTGGAATCTATGCCGCAATAGTTTAAAATACGGTCGGAATAGTGACGACCAAACAGCCATCAGCCTGGTTTGTGCGTTTGACCCGGCCTTTAATGCGGCATACCTGGAAGTAATCGACTATGGGCAAGGCGTACCTGAAAACATTCAGGATCAAATTTTCGAGCCGTTTTATTCAAGCGGCAATGCGAGCCCGGGACTAGGATTATATATCGTGCGGGAGCTTTGTGAATTTAATCAGGCGCAGATACGCTATATTGACCGCAAAACCCATCGCGGCGCAATCTTCAGAATTCAGTTTGCAAACCCTCTACAACTCGAAACCGACTATCGACAGGCAATGCAACAATGAGCAAACCGAAGATCCTGATCGTAGATGACGAACCCGATATCTGTGAGTTACTGGAAATCACGCTGGGGCGGATGAATCTTGATACCTGCTCAGCACAAAATCTGCAAAACGCCAAAGCATTGCTCGACTCGGAAAAATTTGATCTCTGTCTGACCGATATGCGCCTGCCGGATGGTGACGGTCTGGACCTGGTTGATCTTATTCAAACAAACCACCCCGATACCCTGGTTGCGGTTATCACTGCTCACGGCAATATGGAAGCCGCAATTCGCGCACTGAAGTCAGGCGCCTTTGATTTTATTTCCAAGCCGGTGGACCTGAAAAATCTACGCCAACTGATCGCCTCGGCGTTAAAGCTACAACACGCCGACAACTCGGAAAAGCCGGCAAGCAAACCGTCATTGGATCTACTCGGCGAATCCATCATTATTAAAAACCTGAAATCCACCATCGACAAACTCGCCCGCAGCCAGGCACCGGTTTATATCCATGGAGAATCCGGAACCGGTAAAGAACTGGTGGCCCGCCTGATTCATGAGAAAAGTGCGCGGCGGGATAAACCATTTGTCCCGGTAAACTGCAGCGCGATTCCCGGAGAACTGATGGAGAGCGAGTTTTTTGGTCATTTAAAAGGCAGTTTTACCGGCGCACATGCGGATAAACAGGGCCTGTTTGCAGCTGCCGACGGCAGCAGCTTGTTTTTGGATGAAATTGCCGAGCTGCCACTCGCGATGCAGGTTAAATTACTACGCGCAATTCAGGAGCGCACCATCCGCCCGGTCGGCAGCGCGGTGGAAGTCCCGGTTGATGTCCGGATCATCAGCGCCACACATAAGAATCTTGACCAGCTGGTTGCGGACGGCAGTTTTCGCCAGGATCTCTACTATCGAATCAATGTCATTCAGGCAAACTCCCCCAGTCTGCGGGAACGCCCGGAAGATATTCCACTACTCGCAGCGCATATTCTCGATAAGCTTTCCGAGAAACACGGCATCGGGGAAAAACAGCTGGCGCAAAGCGCGTTGGAAACATTACGCGGCTACAGCTTTCCGGGTAATGTCCGCGAGCTGGAAAACATATTGGAACGTGCGGCCACGTTAAGTGAAAACAGTATTATTACTGATGCAGATCTGCAATTACCTGAAGCGCCACGATTTGCCGCTACGGAAACCAATACAGCCGAACCCGGCGGCAACGAGCCGCCGCCCGCCCAGGAAACCGCACTGGATGAAATGCTGGTCAAGCAGGAACGCGAATCGATCAAAAACGCGCTGGAACAAACCCGCTGGAACAAGACCAAGGCTGCTGAGCTGCTGGGAATCAGCTTCCGCCAGCTACGCTATAGGATAAAAAAACTGGATATCGAGTAGCGTGTCTACTAGTGACAAAACATGTCAATAAACTACACCTAAACCCACCCGGTGACCGGGTAAATACTGCTGTTTACCGGTAAAACCCGTAATTTCCTAACTGGCACGATTTCTGCTCCTACCCTGGGTGCCGACGACAGATTTTTTTTAATTTTTTTGATTAATATATGGAGAATGCAATGAAGAAAGTACAACAAGGTTTTACATTGATCGAACTGATGATCGTAGTCGCGATCATCGGTATTCTGGCAGCCGTCGCGTTGCCTGCCTACCAGGATTACACCATCAGAGCCCGGCTTAGTGAGGTTTTGGTTGCGCTGAGCTCCTCTAAAGTCCAGGTTGCTGAAGTTTATGAGTCTACCGGCGCAATGCCTGCCGCCGGCGGTGCAACTGAAACTTCGGTTGAAACCGCTTTGGTTGCGGGCAGCACCTATATCTCAGCTGCAGCCATCACTCGCAACTCTGCCGACCAGGTCGATATTGATCTGACCATGGCCAACCTGAATACCACCGTCAACGGTGACACATTCTCCTACCGGATTACCGGTAACCCGGCCACCGGCGGTGTCACTATTATCTGTAATGACACAGTCGGCACTACAGTCGACCCGCAATATCTGCCGGCTGAATGTAAAACATAATCCGGCTTACGTCTGATCGAAGCTGCCTTGAGCACATGCTCAAGGCAGTTTTTTTTTGAGACTGAAGAATTTAGAAAAAACAACGCTAATAAAAAAAGCGGTTACCTGGGCGCTAATTGATTAAATTATGTTAATCTCCCAGGCTGGACAACGTCTAAATTACTGAAATATGGCTTCATCGGCACCTACAACACGGCTTACCGGACTGGCAAAACGGCTGGTGAGCGACGGCCTGATCGACGAGACCGCCGCAAACGAAGCACAGATTGCCGCCAAGAAGAAAAAAATGACGCTCTCGGCCTTCCTGGTCGAAGAGAAAAAACTGAATTCCCGGGCGATAGCCATTGCCGCCAGCGAAGAGTTCGGCATGCCTTTGTTCGACCTGTCCGCGATCGAACTGGACACCGTTCCTAAAGACCTGGTCGATGAAAAACTGATCCGCCAGCATCAGGCCCTGCCGATTCAAAAACGCGGCAACCGCCTGTTTATCGCGGTCGCCGACCCGATGAACCTGATTGGCCTGGATGAAATCAAATTCAACACCGGCATCCCTACCGAGGCGGTGCTGACCGAAGTCGATAAACTCAATACACTCATCGAAGACGCGCTGAGTGCAGCCGACACCTCAATGGAGGATATGGCCGGCCTGGATGAGGACCTGGAAAACCTCGATGTTGCGGCCGAAGAGGAAGATACCAATGATGATGCGGCCTCCGGCGTTGATGACACACCGGTGGTACGCTTTGTAAACAAGGTGCTGCTGGATGCGATCAACAAAGGCGCGTCGGATATTCACCTGGAACCCTACGAAAAATATTATAGAGTTCGCTTCCGCATAGACGGCGTACTGCGCGAAGTCGCCAAACCCCCGATCAATATGGCGGCCCGATTGACTGCCAGAGTTAAAGTGATGTCACGCCTGGATATTTCCGAAAGGCGCGTTCCACAGGACGGCCGTATCAAACTGAAAGTCTCGAAGAAACGCGCGATTGATTTTCGGGTCAACACCTGCCCTACACTGTTTGGCGAAAAAGTGGTATTGCGTATTCTGGACCCATCCAGTGCGATGCTGGGTATTGATGTACTCGGCTATGAAGAGAAGCAGAAAAAAGCTTATCTGCGCGCGCTGGCCAACCCCTACGGCATGATTCTGGTTACCGGCCCGACCGGTAGCGGCAAAACCGTATCGCTTTATACCGGCCTGAATATCCTCAATAAAGAAGACACCAATATCTCCACCGCGGAAGATCCGGCCGAAATCAATTTGCCGGGCATTAATCAGGTGAATGTCAATCCGAAAGCCGGACTTGATTTCGCGTCTGCGCTCAGAGCCTTCCTGCGCCAGGATCCGGACGTGATCATGGTCGGGGAGATCCGTGACCTGGAAACCGCGAATATTGCGATTAAAGCCGCACAAACCGGTCACCTGGTGTTATCCACGCTACACACCAACGACGCACCGCAAACATTATCACGCCTGTTGAATATGGGGGTTGCGCCTTTCAATATTGCGTCAGCGGTATCGCTGATTATCGCACAGCGCCTGGCACGAAGGCTTTGCGAGCACTGTAAAGCCATAGACGAGATTCCAAAAAGCACCCTGGTGCAGGAAGGCTTTGCTGAATCCGAAGCCGATTCTCTAAAAATATACAAAGCTGTCGGCTGCGACAAATGCAGTGACGGCTATAAAGGCCGGGTCGGCATCTATCAGGTAATGCCATTGTCGGAGTCGATCGGCAGAATCATCATGGAAGACGGTAACGCGATGCAAATCGCGGATCAGGCCAAAAAAGAAGGCATCGAGGATTTGCGTGACTCGGCATTGAGCAAAGTCCGCGCCGGCGTCACGAGCCTGGCCGAAGCCAACCGTGTAACCAAAGATTAAGAGGTTAAGCTCATGGCACAAGCAGCTCGCGAAAAAATATATTTTCTGTACGAAGGGACCGACCGCAAAGGCTCCCGGGTAAAAGGCGAAATGGAGGGTTTCAACCCCGAGCTGATCAAAGCCGCATTACGTAAACAGGGCATCAATCCCTTACGCGTGAAAAAGAAACCCAAACCGCTGCTCGGCGGCGTCGGTAAAAAGATAGAAGCGAAAGACATCGCCGTCTTTGCCCGTCAGATGGCGACCATGATGACCGCAGGGGTACCGCTGGTGCAGGCATTTGAAATCGTCGGGCGCGGCCACGAAAAACCCTCAATGCAGGATTTGATTCTGGGCGTAAAAGCAGATGTCGAGGGCGGCTCAAACTTTGCGCAGGCCCTGGCCAAGCGACCAAAGTATTTCGATGACCTGTTTATTAATCTGGTTGATGCAGGTGAACAATCCGGTACATTGGAAACACTGCTGGACAAAGTCGCCACGTATAAAGAAAAAACTGAAGCGTTAAAAAGCAAAATCAAAAAAGCACTTTTCTATCCGGCTGCAGTAGTGGTCGTTGCATTTATCGTAACCGCGATTCTATTAATATTTGTAGTGCCGCAGTTTGAGGATCTGTTTAAAGACTTCGGTGCCGACCTGCCGGTATTCACACAGATGGTAATCAATCTATCTCGCTGGTTCCAGGCCAACTGGTTTTTTGCATTCGCCGGCATCGGAGCGACCGTTACCGGACTGGTGATGTTTAAAAAACGCTCGGAAAAGTTTGCATACCTGCTTGATAAACTGGTGCTCAAGGCACCGGTATTCGGTGACCTGCTGAATAAAGCCGCCATCGCGCGTTTCGCCCGGACTCTCTCAACCATGTTTGCAGCCGGTGTACCGATGGTTGAAGCGATGGATTCGGTGGCCGGTGCCAGTGGTAACGCCATTTACTGCGAAGCTATTTTAAAAATGAAAGATGAAACCACTACCGGTGAACAACTGCAATCATCAATGCGACGCACCGGTCTGTTCCCGAATATGGTGGTACAAATGATCGCCATCGGTGAAGAGTCGGGTTCACTGGATGCAATGCTCGCCAAAGTTGCGGACTTTTATGAGCAGGAGGTCGACGATGCAGTGGATGCCCTCAGCAGCCTGCTGGAACCGTTGATCATGGCATTCCTGGGTGTCGTTGTCGGTGGCCTGGTCATCGCGATGTACTTACCGATATTCAAGCTGGGCAGCGTCGTATAAACCACTTTCACCAGCAAACCCGGCTTCAAATTTTATAGCGCATTGATGGACCAATCTGCCGCTCACCTGGCGTTACTGTTTGCCGAAGCACCTTGGCTGTTATACGCCTGCAGTTTCGCACTTGGGCTGATTATTGGCAGCTTTCTGAATGTCGTCATTTACCGGCTACCGGTAATGATGCAACGGGAATGGCAGGCACAGTGTGATGAATTAAACGGAAAAGAGCCGGCTGCACCACAGGAAAAATTTAATCTGCTCACACCGCGTTCGCGTTGTGGTGAATGCAACCATCTTATCCGCGCGTGGGAAAATATACCGGTTATCAGCTATCTGCTGCTAAAAGGCCGATGCGCAAACTGCAACACAAAAATCTCCCCTCAATACCCTATTATCGAACTGTTGACCGGTATTTTCTCAGTCTGCACTGTGGCATATTTCGGGTTTACCTGGCAGGCCGGTGCTGCATTGCTGTTAACCTGGAGCCTGATTGCACTTAGCGTGATAGACATCAAACATACATTGTTGCCGGATGACATCACACTACCGTTTCTATGGCTGGGCCTGCTGCTGACAATAACAGGATTATTTACAAACCCGGTTGATGCGATTATCGGTGCTGTCGTCGGCTATATGGCGTTATGGTCGGTTTTCCATCTGTTTAAATTAATTACCGGCAAGGAAGGCATGGGTTATGGCGACTTTAAGTTGCTGGCAATGCTGGGGGCCTGGCTGGGCTGGCAGGCACTGCCATTGGTTATTATTCTATCCTCTTTTGTGGGTGCGGCAGTCGGAATCTCACTGATCGTGTTTGCCGGAAGAGACCGGCAGATTCCTATCCCCTTCGGGCCCTACTTGGCCACGGCAGGCTGGATATACCTGCTATATGGCCAGACAATCATGGCCGCCTATTGGAAACTCGGCAACTAAGCTATTCTTCAAAGCGTTAAACTGTGCTTGGTAACATCGAGCGGGTACTGTAACCTTGAACCAACAGTCCCAACGAAGACAAATCAAAAAATGCCTGTAATTAAACCACGCCGCTCATTACGCGACCATCCGTATTTATTGTCAATAATATGCTGATTATCGGTTTAACAGGCGGCATCGGCAGCGGAAAAAGTACTGTCGCCGGGATATTCGCGGAATATGATGTTCCCATCATCGATGCCGATTTGATTGCCCGGGAACTGGTAGAACCCGGGCAACCCGCATTGGCGCAGATTACGAACCAATTCGGCATGGAAATATTAAATGCTGACGGCAGTCTGAACCGGCAAAAATTACGCAAACAGGTGTTTGCCGACAGCGCGCAGCGTAAGCAACTGGAAGCCATTTTACACCCTTTAATTCGACAGGAGATGCTGGCCCGGCTCGAATCCGTATCTGCCGCCTATGTTATTCTGGTTATTCCTTTGCTGGTGGAAAACGGCCGCTGGGAGGTGATCGATCGGGTTTTAGTGGTGAATATAGACCCTGATCTGCAGTTGCAACGGGTGATGCAACGTGACAATACTCCAATACAGGAAGCCCAGGCGGCAATTAATGCGCAAATTAATCCCAAAGATCGCCTCAGTGCAGCCGATGATATAATTGATAATTCCGATGATATAGCAACCTTGAGGAAACAAGTGAAAGCACTGCATATGAAATACGCGAATGCAGCGATCGATAATACCAATGCCGTGGTCAATGTGACTACCGCAATACCCCACAGCGAGCCCAAACCCAGCCGGCTTGTTTATGAGCAACCCTTAAACGAGCGCATCCGCACATTTCTGCGACTTGAGCACCTGTTCAACAGAGCACGCCATCATTTGCACAATGCCACGGAGCACGATGCACACAGTTTTATTTGTGCGCTGATCGATATTAATAATCTGACCATGCGCGGCGACCTGAAAAGTGAAATTATCAAAGAACTCGAACGCCAGCATGCAGCGCTAAAACGGCATTTGCATACCGAAGGCGTTGATCAGACGAAACTGGAAGCACTGCTGCAAACCCAGATTAACCTGCTCGACAAACTGCATGCCAGCCAAGAACAACTCGGACAACACCTGAAATCAGAAATGTTATTCAACAATATTCGCCAACGGCTCACTATTCCGGGCGGCACCTGCGATTTCGACTTACCGGTATACCATCACTGGCTTAACCTGCCACACGCCGAACATCTGGAAACACTGGCAAGCTGGTTACGGCCGTTTGAACCATTGTCCGAAGCTATTGCATCGTGCCTGGATACCATCAGAAACAGCACTGACCCCAAACCACAGGCAGCTGACAGCGGCTATTATGAACAGGCGTTGGATCAAAATATTGAAATCCACCTGATTCGGGTACTGCTGGACAAACATCTCAACTGCTACCCAACCATCAGCGCCGGCAAACACAGGCTTAATATTCGCTTTATGGAGTGGTTACCCGGTGAAGCACGCTCGCCGCAAACTTCCGCAGACGTAGCTTTTTCACTGATGATATGCGGCTTCTAGCCACGATATAAAACTGAGACGCCCTTCCTGTAAATCTTAGCCCGCTGCACAAACTTTATTCCGGCCTTTCTGTTTCGCGCTGTAAAGCGCCTTGTCGGCCGCGTCAATTAAACCTTCCGGATCCATTTCCAGTTCACCGGGGATACACGACGCGCAACCAACACTGACAGTCAAAGTAAACTGCTGCTCATTAAATTCAATGGACTGCTTCTCCAGCTCCCGCCTGATTCGCTCTGCCAAAAAACGGGCGCCATCAATATTAGTATTTGGCAAAACAACCACGAACTCCTCACCTCCGTAGCGTGCCACGATATCGCCCGGGCGATTGACTGTTTTGGCAACCGAACCGGCTAATGTACGTAGCGCATGATCCCCGCAAAGGTGTCCGTAAGTATCGTTAATCGATTTGAAGTGATCAATATCGAGCAATAACAACGCAATAGATTGTTTTTCCCGCCGGCACCGGTACCATTCGCGCTCAAACTGCTCGTTAAAATAAGTACGGTTTCTAACGCCTGTCAGACCATCGTTAAAGCTGTTTTCCTTAAGCTTATCATGCGCCGCCGCCAGATCCTTCATTGCCGAATCCAGCTCAGAGGTACGTTCCTGCACACGTCGCTCCAGATTTTCGGTCGCCTGAATTTGAATGCGCTCGTTTTCTTCCATCAGAACCCGCAGGCGGTGCGCGAGAGCGAATGAAAGCAAGATGGCGCATAATGCCGAACCCAGCTGCTGGGCATGTACTGTCACAAAGTTCGCTGTGACAAAACCCGAAAGCGTCAGGTTAAATACGATAATCCCGGCCAGTAGAACACCCCAGGCAACCATAAAGTAACGGGCTTCCCGAACCCCTTTATGCAATGCAACCAAACCACCGCACAAGACGAGCATTATTGAGACAAGTGAAAATAATGCGTTTACCTGAAGACCTGCACTTTTATCGATAAAATAAAATATCAGCAGTGGCACGATGCCTATCAACATCAAGCCCAACATTGCTTTACTGATTTTCGGAAAAGAAGACCTTCCGCGCAAAAAACTGCGCGCAAACTGCAATATTGATATTGTAAAAAAGTTACTCGATAGAACCGCCGCCGGTAAATTCAGTTGGCCGTAATCCGGCCATAAATATTCGTAACTTAATCCATTGTAGCAAAGCTGCCATAACCCAAACCAACCGACGAACGAGCAGTAATACAAATAATTTAAATCCCGAACGGACAAAAACAGCATCAGGTTATACAGGAACAACGCAACTATAATGCCGTAATATATACCGTATTCAAATTGCAGATTAAGTGCGCTCGGAGGGTAAGCCTCCGGCTGCCAGATAACTGCAGGCGCCGAGGTTGAACCATAGGTTTTAATACGCAAATAAACATCAATAGTTTCCTGCGCTTTCATATCCATGATGACTACAGGGTTTCGAACCTGAACTTCCCGCTCACGCATTGGAAAGTGGTCTCCAAGCGTGTTTTGCTCAAGCACTTCGCCATCACGCACATAATAAATATCAACCCGGTCTACCAGCGGGTCCTGTAACTCAAGCCACCAGATCCTGTCTGAAGGGCTACTATTGGCGACTCTGAAATGAAACCAGTACGCCGAAAGAGTAACCCCGAAATTTGGTATTGTGTCCCCTGCATCGATAAACTGCTGCTTTAGCTCCGGAACGATAATATCGGTCACTGTATAACGGCTATCGGGGTCTTCCAGATAAGAAAGGTAACCTGCAACTGAATATTTGCCCGTCTCATTATTCAGCATAAGCGCTTCTATGGAATCGGCTTTAGCAGCATTTACGCAAAAAATCACGCATAAACTCAAAACCCAGCATAAAGACAGCCTGCAGCCTGGCCGGCCACTCCAAAAAATGGAACGGTCTTTAATAAATCCAAATAAAATCAATGTTTTATTACCTTCCTCTGAAAAATCTCCGCTGATCCTGATACTTTGTTATCGGTCAGAGGCGCCTGCAAATTTAAACTTTATATGTATCAAAATAATAAACACGGCACATAAGACTGCTTCATATATTGAGTCTCAGTCCGATTGACGCTCTGATGATATATTGCTAGAGTCTGCGTTCAATGAGTGAACGCACTAATCGTAACCGTTATGTGCCCGAAGAGGCACATTACCAATTGCTCCAGCTTTTGGAGCATGAACCTCAACTTTCGCAAAGGGAAATTGCGGAGCGCCTGGGTGTGAGTCTTGGAAAGGTCAACTACTGCGTACAGGCTTTGGCGGCCAGAGGGCTCGTCAAAATGAGCAACTTCTATCGCAGCCAGAACAAACGCGCCTACCTTTATACCCTGACTCCCAGAGGCATCGCCGAAAAAACCACAATGGCACTTCGGTTTCTGCGCATCAAAGAAGCCGAACACCGTAATTTAATGCTTGAGATTGAAGCCCTGCGCAAAGAGGTAGGCGCCTCCGGCTCAAGCATCACGGACGGAAATGCATAATGAAAAAATGGTATGTTGTGCACTGCAAACCGCAGCAGGATGTCCGCGCCGAGCAGCATCTGCGCAATCAGGGATTTGAGGTTTTTCGCCCTCTGGTGAAATTACAGCGTCTTTATGCCGATACACTGCGGCAAATCGTAGAATCAATGTTTCCAAGATACTTGTTTATACACCTTGCTCACAGCGGGGAAAACTGGAGTTCGATCCGTTCAACCCGTGGAGTTGCCGATCTGGTGCGCTGGGGTACACATGTACCATCTGTACCAAACACAGTCATCAATGAGATACAGAGGCGATTGGATAAGGATAACTGTATTGACCTTGACACAAAAAAATTCCGAACCGGAGAAAGGCTGCGCATTACGGCCGGCCCTTTCACCGGTTATGAAGGTATCTTTGACGGTACGAGCAGCGAAAAAAGAGTCATCATACTGCTCGAAATTATGCAGCATACGCAACGCCTGAAATTACCCGAGCAGGCGGTTGAGCGGGTATAAAGATACCACGGTAACAATCGATAGATATTTGCAGAAACATGATCGACTTTCTGTAATGACCTTTGGGAGGTTGTAGACCCAGGGCGGTAGCGTGGCCGACTATGCGGGCTTTTAACTTCGATAAATCATGAGGAATGAAATGTTTTCCGGAAAATCAATTTTCGTAACAGGCGGTACCGGCTCGTTCGGCAAAGCTTTCGTCAAGCATGTGTTAAAAAATCACCCGGATGTAAAAAGGCTGGTTGTTTTTTCGCGCGATGAGCTGAAACAATTTGAAATGTCACAGGAGTTCTCTCAACAGGAGTACCCTTGCTTACGTTACTTTATCGGCGATGTCAGAGATCTGGACAGATTGCGACGCGCACTGGAAGGCATTGATTATGTGATTCATGCAGCGGCGCTTAAACAGGTGCCTGCCGCTGAATACAACCCTTTCGAGTGTATTAAAACGAATATTTTTGGCGCTCAAAATCTGGTTGAAGCCTGTCTTGATATTGGTGTGGAAAATGTTGTGGCATTATCGACGGATAAAGCCGCCGCACCGATAAATCTCTATGGCGCAACCAAACTATGCTCAGACAAATTGTTTGTCGCCGCAAATAATATTAAAGGCGACAGGCGTACACGCTTTAGTGTTGTGCGCTATGGCAATGTAATGGGCAGCCGGGGATCAGTTATTCCGTTTTTTCTGGAAAAAAGAAAACAGGGTGTTTTGCCTATAACTGATCCTAATATGACCCGCTTTAACATCAGTCTTGAAGACGGCGTAAAAATGGTTTTATGGGCAATGCAAAATGCCGCAGGCGGCGAGATTTTTGTGCCTAAAATTCCATCCTATCGTATAACCGATGTTGCCGAAGCCATCGGCCCGGACTGTGAACAGCAGATAGTCGGTATCAGGCCCGGTGAAAAATTACATGAGGAAATGATCACTGTTTCCGACAGCTTTAATACGCTGGACCTCGGTAAATACTATGCCATTTTACCTGAAGGAGGCGTTGCCGGAGAATACACACTCGAAGAATACTGCCAACATAAAAAAGGCAGCCGGGTGAAAAGCGGCTTCGCATATAACAGCGAAACCAACGAACATTTTCTTAGCGTCGAAGAGTTACGCGCGTTAATTAAAACGCATGTCGCTTCCGATTTCAGCGTATAGGAGCCGCTTTAGTGCCGAACATCCCTTACGGACGCCAACACATCAGTGAAGACGACATTAAAGCCGTCACTGAGGTTCTTAAATCCGATTTTCTGACTCAGGGGCCGGCGGTTCCTGCTTTTGAAAAAGCAGTCGCGCATCACTGTCAGGCAGAACATGCTGTGGCAGTCAACAGCGCTACTTCAGCACTGCATCTGGCTTGCCTGGCATTAGGCGTCAGCAAAGGTGACCGGGTTTGGACAACCCCTATCACCTTCGTCGCAACCGCAAACTGTGTTCGTTACTGTGGTGCTGATGTCGACTTTATCGATATTGAGCCAAACACGTTTAACATCAGTGCCGGACAACTCGAAACCAAGCTAAAGCAGGCCAAAATTGAGAACCGGTTACCAAAAGCAGTCATTGTCGTACACATGTGCGGGCAACCATGTGAAATGGCAGGTATTAATGCACTCAGCAATCAATACGGTTTTCATGTTATAGAGGATGCCTCGCATGCGATCGGTAGTGAATACCAGGGGCTGCCTACCGGTAACTGCCGCTACAGTGATATTACCGTTTTCAGTTTTCATCCGGTCAAAATTATTACGACCGGAGAAGGCGGCGTCGCGACAACCAATAACCCAGAACTTGCTGCAAGAATGCGTTTGCTGCGCAGCCATGGCGTGACCCGTGACCCCGCTGAAATGCAGGGTGAGCCTACCGGTGGCTGGTATTACGAACAAATCGAGTTGGGATTTAATTACCGGATGACAGATATACAAGCGGCCTTGGGCAGCAGCCAACTTAAGCAATTATCTGGGTTTATCCACAAACGACATACAATTGCCGAACAATATACCGAGCTACTCAAAGGGCTTCCAGTCGAACTGCCCTGGACGCACCCTGACACCTACAGCAGCTTCCATTTGTATGTGATTCGCTTAAAAACAGATAAAATCAAAAACCCGCACCCAACTGTATTTCAAAATCTTCGGGACAATGGGATCGGCGTAAACCTGCACTACATGCCGGTCTACCTGCAGCCCTACTACCGAAACCTTGGCTTTGCTGAAGGCTACTGTCCGCAGGCGGAACAATACAGCGCAACAGCAATCAGCCTCCCGATGTATCCGGATCTGGATGCAGTTTCCCAACAACATGTTGCAGATGCTCTGCATAAGGCTATTGATTGATGAACATCGCAATAATTCCCGCTCGCGGCGGCAGCAAACGCATACCCAGAAAAAATATCAAACCGTTTCACGGCAAGCCGATGATTGCATGGTCAATCGAGGCAGCACAAAAAGCCGCAGTTTTCCAGCACATCATAGTATCCACTGATGATGCCGAGATCGCCGGCATTGCAGAACAATATGGCGCACAAGTACCGTTCACCCGCCCGGAGGAACTTTCCAATGACTATGCCGGGACAACTGAAGTCATCGCGCATGCGACCGACTGGGCACAACAACAGGGCTGGGAAGTTTCAGCGGTATGTTGCATCTATGCAACTGCACCTTTCGTGCTGGCGGATGATATCCGGCGCGGACTGGATGAGCTGAACTCCGGCGACTGGGCCTACGCCTTTTCGGTGACTGATTTTGCCGCACCTATTTTTCGGTCGTTCAAACAAACCACCAATGGCGGTGTCGAGATGTTTTTTCCGGAGCACTTCCTGACACGATCACAGGATTTACCCGAAGCCTTACATGATGCCGGCCAGTTTTATTGGGGGCGCCCTGAATCCTGGCAGGAAAATAAAAGAATATTCGAGTTACACTCAAAACCGATATTTGTACCCAGATGGCGGGTTCAGGACATAGACAATCAGGCCGACTGGGAGCGCGCTGAAATTCTCGCATCGTTAATTCTGAAATAAGATGCGCAGTTTAAATGTGGCTTTTCGCGTGGATGCATCCACAACTATCGGCATCGGGCATTTGATGAGGACATTAACACTGGCCGATGCATTGTTACAGGAAGGCAGCTACACCCGGTTTATCAGCCGCAATATCCCGGAATATATGCATGAAAAACTTATCAATAAAGGTCACGCGATAACAGTATTAAAAAATAATGAGCAGAATGAAATTCAATCTGAGCTGAAACATGCTCACTGGCTGGGCGTTAATCAGGAAGTTGATGCAAAACAAACATTGCAGGCAATCAATGACAAATCGTGGGACTGGATGGTGACCGATCACTATGCGATAGATTATCACTGGCACGGAATTATTAAGCCTTATACCAATAAAATAATGGTTATAGATGATCTGGCCGACCGGCAGCATGAATGTATATTACTAATGGACCAAACGCTCGGCAGAAAAGCCGAAGAGTATCGTGCCTTGGTTCCGGAAACCTGCGATATACTGACCGGAGCTCATTATGCTTTATTACGCCCCGAATTCTCTGCGATGCGGGAACAAAGCCTTAAGCGTCGCGAACACCCCAAGCTTGAGCATTTTTTAATCACAATGGGTGGTATGGATCACATCAATGCAACCGGCACAGTACTCGAAATACTGAGAAACTGCCCACTGCCCAAAACCGCAAGCATCACGGTTATTATGGGCGCGCAGGCGCCCTCGCTTAACCGGGTTATTGATCAGGCCCGGAATATGCCCTGGCCCACCGAGGTAAAAGTAAATGTTGAGAACATGGCAGAATTAATGAATGCAAGTGATCTGATTATCGGTGCAGCCGGCAGTTCTACCTGGGAACGATGTTGTCTGGGGGTACCGGGGATCACCGTCGTTATTGCCGATAACCAGGAAAATATCGCCAATGCGCTGCAACAGGCGAATGCCTCACTGCATGCCGGCAACCCCCGGGCAACTTCTTTCAGGGATCGATTAACCGAAAATATATCGCAGTTGCTGGATAATCCGGCAATGTTAAAGTCGATAAGCGATGCGGCAGCAGGAGTCACTGCCGGCACCGGCACCGCCACCGTTATGCAGCATATGCAATAGCAGACACGAGATGAATATCACCATACTGTGCAGCAACCCAAACCACCCGGTCAACAGCACGCTGCAAGACTGGATCAGCGCACAACCGGCAGACCGGCATATTGTGCTGACACACAACAAAACAGAACTTGCCGGCGGTGATATTTTGTTTCTGGTGTCCTGCTCGGAAATTTTAAATGAAACCGACCGTCGCGCTTATAAAAAAGTACTTGTGATACACGCCGGCGACCTGCCTCATGACCGTGGCTGGAGTCCACATATATGGCAAATACTTGAGGGTCGCAGCGAAATTACCGTTAGCCTGCTGGAAGCCGCCGATAATGTGGACAGCGGCGATATCTGGCATAAGATAAAAGTCGAAATACCCAGACATGCTTTATATGATGAAATAAACCGGATACTTTTTGATACGGAAATCAGGCTTATGGATTTCGCCGTCTCAAACTTTAATCAGATATCGCCACAACCTCAAAGCACCGATATCAAACCTAACTACCGCCCGAAAAGATCACCGCAGGACAGCGAACTAAAAACTGATCTGAGTATTGCTGAGCAATTCAACCTGATGCGTGTCTGCGACCCTGACAGGTTTCCGGCTTTTTTTAAACTGCACGGGCATAAATATAAAATCAGACTGGAGAAAATGAACGATGACTAAATCGATCGTGATCGACAACTGTCAGATCGGAACCGATTTTCCGCCCTATATTATCGCCGAGATGTCGGGCAATCATAACGGCAGCATTGATACTGCATTTAAACTGATTGACCAGGCCAAAAAAGCCGGCGCAAATGCGGTGAAACTGCAGACCTACCGCGCCGATACGATTACTATAAAAAGCGACAAACCGGACTTTAAAATCAAAGACGGCTTGTGGGCCGGACACACCCTTTACGAATTATACGAATGGGCGCATACCCCCTGGGACTGGCACAGCGCATTGTTCGAACATGCAAAAAAAGCAGGCATCACCGTTTTCAGCTCACCTTTCGACAATACTGCAATTGATTTGCTTGAAGACCTTAACACGCCGGCCTATAAAATTGCGTCTTTTGAAGCCATCGATCTTGCTTTGATAAAATATGCGGCCGCCACCGGCAAGCCGATGATTATTTCTACCGGAATGGCCGATGCAGAAGAGATCGAAGAAGCCATAGACGCGGCCAAATCAGGCGGGTGCAAAGAGCTTGCGGTACTGCATTGCGTCAGCGGCTACCCGGCACCGGCTGCAGATTATAATTTACGCACTGTAAGTGATATGGCGGAACGTTTTGGTGTAATCACCGGATTGTCCGATCATACACTGGATAACACCACTGCGATCGCAAGTATTGCAATGGGCGCCGCAGTTATCGAAAAACACTTTACCCTTGACCGTAACGGCGGCGGACCGGACGACAGTTTTTCACTGGAAATCCATGAGCTGGAAGCACTGTGCCGCAACAGCAAAACCGCCTGGAAAGCACTGGGACAAGTCGATTACGGGCGCAAATCCAGCGAACTCGGCAATATCAAGTTTCGTCGTTCGCTATATTTTGTTAATGATATCACTGAGGGCGATATCATCTCGGAACATCATGTTAAAAGCATTCGCCCCGGCTATGGCCTTGCCCCAAAGATGCTGGATGATATATTGGGTAAAAAAGCATCACGTGATATTGAAAAAGGTACTGCAGTTTCCTGGGATTTAATTCAGTCATAAATATCACTGACATGTCAGACTCCCTATTGAATGTATTGATCGTCGGTTGCGGAAATATCGCAGGCGGCTTTGATACTGCTGCCGACCCGAATGAACTGCCATGCACACATGCAGGGGCATACCGACGTGACGGCCGGTTTAATATAACTGCCTGCGTCGAGCCGGATGATGCCAAGCGAAACCTTTTCATGCGCACCTGGGAAATTCCAGAAGGCTTCCAGAATATTGAAGAAGCAAAATCATCCGGACTGAAAATCGATATTGCCAGCATTTGCTCACCAACACGCTTTCACAAAGACAATGTATTGGCCGCAATCGAACTCCAGCCAAAACTGATTTTCTGCGAAAAACCAGTATCCGAATCTCTGGAAGATACCCACTCACTTATTAGCGCATGTGATGATGCAAATATATTACTCGCGATTAACCATACCCGGCGTTGGGACCCTGAAATTCAAAAACTGAAACAGCAATTAAGCAATGAAGACTATGGTGAATTACGCTCGGTTACCGGATACTATAATAAAGGCATTTTAAACAACGGTTCACATCTCATCGATTTGTTATGCTATCTGCTGGGTGATCTGCATGTTCTCGCAACAGCCCCCGGGTACGCCGATTACTCAGAGCTGGACCCTTCCATACCGGCACTGCTGCAATCGCAAAACGGAGTCCCGATACACCTTGTGACCGGCCATGCTGAAGATTATGCATTATTTGAACTCCAGCTCATCAGCACAAACGGTGTATTATTGATGCGCGACGGCGGAATGTCCTGGCTTAACCGTCGACCGACAGAGAGCATACGCTTCAGCGGCTATCGAGTTATCGATTCAGGAACCGAATACAGCGGAGGTTATAAACAAGCCATGCTTAATGCGGTCGATGACCTCTACCATGCGGTTCATAAAGGCACGATTCCGGCAAGCAACGGCAACAGTGCGTATACCGCACAAAAAATTTGCGCACAAATTTTACAATCCCAAAACATTTTGCAATCAACCAAAGATATTTAAAAATGACATCAGATAAACTTGCCCTGTTAAGCGGCTCCAAAACTGTCAATAAAGAGTTCCCGGCATATAATAGTATCGGTGAAGAAGAACGCATCGCTGTCGATAAAGTTATGCGCAGCGGAGTACTGTCCCAATTTTTGGGCTGCTGGCATGCTGACTTTTATGGCGGACCCAAAGTACAGGAATTCGAACGCACTTGCGAGAAGTACTTTAAAGTAAAACACGCAATAACGGTCAACTCATGGACATCAGGGTTGACAGCAGCCATGGGTGCGATTGATATCGAACCCGGCGATGAAGTGATTGTCAGCCCATGGACGATGTGCGCCAGCGCCACCGCAATCCTGCACTGGAATGCGATTCCGGTATTTGCCGATATTGAGCCGGAAACATTTAATATCGACCCTGCCGCCATTGAAAAAAATATCACGCCTTATACCAAAGCGATTCTCGCAGTTGATATTTTTGGTCATTCCGCGGATATGGATGCATTGATGGGGATTGCGAAAAAACATAACCTTAAAGTGATATCCGATACTGCACAGGCACCCGGAGCACTTTATAAAGACAGATACGCCGGCACGGTTGCCGATATCGGCGGCTACAGCCTGAACTACCACAAGCATATTCATACCGGTGAAGGCGGTATTTTGGTTACCGAAAACGATGACCTGGCCGAACGCATGCGACTGATTCGCAACCACGCGGAAGCCGTTGTCGGTGACAAAGGCACGAAAAAACTTAATAATATGATCGGACACAACTTCCGCCTTGGTGAAATAGAGTGCGCAATTGGTATTGAGCAGTTAAAAAAACTAAGCGACCTGGTCAGCTCACGTCAGCACCTTGCTGAGAGGCTCAGCGCCGGACTGCAACAACTCAACGGTTTGCAAACACCTGTCACGAAACCGGACTGCACGCATGTTTACTATATATATCCTTTGATTGTTGATACAAATGCACTTGGTTGCGAACGAGATGTTATTGCCAAAGCTTTGCAGGCCGAGGGTGTCAATGTCAGTACCCAATATCAAAATCTGCACCTGCTACCGATGTATCAGAAGAAAATGGCTTATGGCTCAAACGGCTTTCCGTGGACCTCGGAAATCTGCAAACGCGAAGTCAGCTATGAAAAAGGCATCTGCCCTGTAGCCGAGGACTTAAACGAAAAAAGCTATATTGGCTTCGGCATGTGTGTATATGAACTGACTGCAGCCGATATCGATTTGATTATCACCGCTTTTCATAAAGTTTGGGATAATTTGGATGCGTTGCGCTCCACAAATATATCTTAATATCGTTTATCAGCCACCCAAACAGAATCAACACTTATGCTCGCGACAGAGGAAATCAAACGTTTATTGCCGCTAAGCGGCGGCAAAGTAAAGCTCGAGCTATTCAAAGAATCGAATATTACCGGAAGTTATGTGCGCTGGTTAAATGATCCTGATGTTGTGCGTTACAGCAACCAGCGTTTTAAAAGGCACACCCAGGAAAGCTGCCTGAAGTATTTTCAGAGCTTTGAAAAAGCTGATGCCCTGTTCATAACCGTATCGGAAAAAGAAACCGGCACCACAGTCGGCACCATGACAGTATATTTCAATTTGCAGCATGAAACCGCAGATATCGGCATTATGATCGGTGACAAAAACCATTGGGGCAAAGGCCTTGGAAAAGATGCCTGGGCCACTATGCTGAATTTTCTGATCAATCAGTGCAAATTCAGAAAAGTGACTGGAGGCACATTGGCTTGTAATAAAGGTATGATAAAAATCATGCAGGAAACAGGCATGCAGGCCGATGGCATAAGACGACTGCAGGAAATCGTTGAAGATACACCATACGATATACTGCACTTCGCAAAATTCCAAACTGAGATCATATAGAGCATCCGGAATGAACCCCAAAACAGCCATCGTTGCCCATGATGCCGGAGCCGCCAATCATATTATCGCCTGGCTTAAAACCGGGCTTCTGGATACAACTACCTCTAATTTTTGCCTGGATGGGCCGGCGGCTTCAATATGCCGGAAAAACTTTACTGATTTTGACAATCTTCCATTGGAAGCCGCGCTGAAAGATGTATCATTGCTGATATCCGGAACCGGTTGGGCGAGTGCTCTGGAACATGATGCACGTGCACTGGCATCGACACAGCCTATTAAAACAGTTGCAGTATTGGATCACTGGACAAACTACCGGACACGATTTAACAGGCAGGATATTGAGGTATTGCCCGATGAGGTTTGGGTCGTAGACGATTATGCCTACGACATTGCTCAAAAAATATTGCCGGATATAAAAATTGTTCTGCAAAGGAATGACTATATTGCATTACAAAAACAGGAAATCGAGGCCTTCGGTCAAACTGTATCCTCTACCACCAGAGTACTGTTTCTAATGGAGCCGATCCGGCAGCCATGGAATAACAATCCCTGCCCCGGTGAACTGCAGGCACTGGATTTTTTTGTTAACCGTATTGATGATTTGCAACTGGGCAATAATATAAAAATCATTATCAAACCACATCCATCCGATCCTGCCGGCAAGTATGAAAAGCCGGTGCAATCACATGCCGGGCACAACATAGAAATCGATTACCACACATCCCTGGCGGAATTGCTTGCCTGGTCTGATGTCGTGACAGGCTGCCAGACTTATGCGATGGCTGTGGCTTTAGCTGCAGGTAAAAAAGTTATTTCCGCACTGCCACCGGATGCACCGCCATGTTTACTGCCGCATAAAGACATTCTTCATCTATCCAAATTAGTGACACAAAATGCAATATTGTAAGCTCTGCCTGCAACCTGATACGCGCCCTAATACGGTGTTTACCGACGAAGGCATCTGCCCGGCCTGTAATTATTTTCGTGAACTCAAGAAAGTCGACTGGCAGGAAAGAGGCGAAATTCTGATGGATATCGCAAAAAATGCCCCCAAAAGCGATAAACATGAGTTCGACTGCATTATTGGTGTCAGCGGCGGTAAAGACAGCACCCGGCAGGCCGTTTTTGTACGGGAAAAACTCGGCTTAAACCCGCTGCTTGCGTGCCTGTCATACCCTCCCGAACAAATCACCGAGCGTGGTGCGGATAATATTTCCTCATTGATTAATCTGGGTTTCGACTGCGTGATTGTAAACCCCGCCCCGGAAACATGGCGCAAACTGATGCGACATAGTTTTGAGCGCTTTACAAATTGGGCCAAATCCACTGAGTTGGCATTATTCAGCTCAGTGCCTCAACTTGCAATTCAGTACGACATTCCATTAATTCTTTGGGGCGAAAACCCCGGTCTGCAACTGGGCGACCTAAAAACACTGGGGCGCACCGGCTATGACGGCAACAATCTCCGCAATATGAATACGCTGTCCGGAGGCGCACTGGACTGGATTCTGGAAATGCATGAAGATGTCGGCGACCTGATTCCATATCGCTACCCTACACTTGAGGAATTTGAAAAAGCCAACATCCAGATTGTCTATCTGGGCTGGTTTCTTGGAGACTGGTCATTGGTTAACAATGCAAGCTATTCCTGTTTAAACGGCCTGCAGATACGCAACGATACAGTAGAGAACACCGGTGATCTTTTCGGCGTTACATCACTGGATGAAGACTGGGTCACGCTGAATCAAATGATCAAGTATTATAAGTTCGGCTTTGGCCGCGTGACCGATTATGTAAACGAGGAAATCAGACTCGGCAGAATTAGTCGGGACGCAGGCATTGAGATCGTTGAAAAATACGATCACTGCTGCGGTGATGATTACATTCAGAGCTTTTGCGAATTCATCGATATATCAGTCGATTACTTTTGGCAAAAAGTCAGAGACTCCGTCAACAAAAACCTCTTCGATATCGATAAAAACGGCAATATCACTCGCAAATTCAAGGTTGGAACCGGGCTATGAGCAAAATAATAGTCGGACTTTTAAACTACGGCGCAGGCAACAGCTCATCAGTCAGAAACACTATTTTAAAGCTGGGGTTTCGCAGTCGCCTGATTAATAAACCTGAGGATATCAAAGGTGTCGCGGCCTTGCTTATCCCCGGTGTCGGTGCGTTTCCGGCCGCAATGAAATCTTTAAGCGAACTTGAATTAATAGAACCGATTCAGGAATTTTCCCACCAGGGTAATGCGGTTATCGGGGTCTGTCTGGGCATGCAGTTACTGGCGGACGCTTCGCACGAACTGGCTTACACCAGAGGCCTGGAACTAATTCCCGGTGAAGTAAAACCTATCGGTAAACCGGAGTGGCATATCGGCTGGAATACACTCGAAGTTATTCAGCAGGAGGACATTGCCTCCACCAGTGACGGCCGCAGCTTTTATTTCAATCATGCCTATGAGTTCGAAGCTCCTCCGGAGTACGTTGTCGCAGTCTCCAGAGTTGAACGGCCGGTGGTTTCCATGGTGAAAAAAAATAATATTTGCGGCTTTCAGTTTCATCCGGAAAAAAGTCAACTCGATGGCTTAAGGCTGATGGGCAAAGCGATTAAGGAGCTGTGCGATGCTTAGAAAACGGCTAATCGGTGTCGTCACCATTCGTAATGGCTGGGCAATACAGTCATTCGGCTACCGCCGTTATCTTCCGCTGGGCAAACCGGAATGTCTCGTTGAGAACCTGGACCGCTGGGGTGTCGATGAAATTTTTATTCAGGAAATCGACCGCAGCCACCGTGAACTCGGCCCGAATATCGAGCTGATCAGCAAAATCGCCGATCAAGGCCTATCAACACCACTACTGTATGCCGGTGGTATTTCAAACGAAGCTGAAGCAGTATCAATTATTCGTGCCGGTGCTGAACGAATTTGTCTGGATGCCCTGTTACACAGCAACCCGAAAGAAGTGCTTAATATTGCAAATCGGCTCGGCGCCCAGGCTATTATCGCCAGTATACCGCTAAGCCTTGACGAAAATGGAAACTGCCACTGGTTTAATTATCAATCCGGACAAAATTCCGACTTCAGTACCGCGCTAATATCGCTAATTGATGACGGCGCCATTTCTGAAGCGTTGGTTATCGATAAAAACAACGACGGCACTCCAGAAGGTTTCAACTTTAAACTGCTCTCCGTATTTGCAGATAAAAAAATTCCACTGATTGCATTCGGCGGACTCAGCACCGCTAAACAATTGGAGCATGCACTGCTTAACCCACGGGTTTCCGCAGTGGCGGTGGGTAATTTTCTAAATTACCGTGAACATGCAGTACAGAAATTTAAAACCAGCCTGGCAACCACTCCAATCAGGCCGCCCTTTTATAAAACCCGTAATTTAGTTTGATACGATGAACGACATACAGAATTGCAAAAGATGCCTTTACGATACCCGTCACCCGCTGGGGCTGACGCTTGACGATGAGGGTATTTGCTCCGGCTGCCGGGTTCACGAAGAAAAAGACACTCTTGACTGGGCATTCCGCTGGGAAAAACTGGAAAACCTGGTTGCAGACTACCGCAGCAAAGACACCCGGATTTATGACTGCATCGTTCCGGTATCAGGCGGCCAGGATTCTTATTTCATCGTGCATACTGTCAAGAATAAACTGAAACTGAATCCGCTGCTGGTCACCTATAACAAATACTGGAATACTCCACTCGGTATTAGGAATCTGGCCAACCTGAGAACCCAATTCAACTGCGATATCATCACTCAGAACGTTAACCCGGTCGCGGTAAAAAAAATCACGAAAACAACACTACGTAGACTTGGCAGCATTTACTGGCACTGTATTGCCGGACAAACCGTATTCCCGGTGCAAACCGCGGTGCGCTATAAAGTTCCATTGATTATATGGGGTGCTCATCAGGGTATGGAACAGGTGGGAATGTTCTCCCATGAACATGAAGTCGAAATGACCCGCCGTTACCGCAAAGACCATGACTTAATGAGGTACGAAGCTGACGACCTGCTCTCTAATTTCGATGTGTTAACCGAAGGGGATATCTGGCAATACCGATACCCTGAAGATGATGAGCTTAATGCAGTTGGCGTCAGAGGCATTTACCTGAACAACTATGTTCGCTGGGACCCTAAAGCACAGCATGAGCTGATGATTGAAAATTATAACTACCAGACTTCAGCGTTTTCACGCACATTTGACTGCTATGATTTCGTCGATTGCTACAATTACATGAACCTGCACGACCTGATAAAAATGTATAAACATGGCTACTCAAAAGTAACTGATCATGCCTGCCGTGAAATCCGCCACGGCAGACTCACCAGAGATCAGGCCCAACAACTGGTCCAGTTTCATCAGCAACAACCGGCTCACCATATTGAGTTGTTATGTGAATGGCTCGATATTGATTTAAGATCACTACAGTTTATTCTTGATATGCACAAAAACAAAAATCTTACGGATAAAGCAGAACTTCAATATGAATTGACCGACAACATACAGGCTTCTAATACCGGCAAAACACCACCCGGCCCGGATGCCGGATTTCAGGCGAACGCATCTTTAAATCGCGACCGCAATGAAGCTTACATCACCATTGGCAAGGGTTGGCCATAATTATCAGAACCTATCTCAAAATTACTATGCTTGCTAATCTTGAGATAGACTCCAGTTACATAATCCAGAACGCAGGAACCTCTGATTTAATAGCGAATGCATTCGAGACGAGGCAAATGCGAGTGAAAAACCGGAGTTTACTATTAGTAAATGAGGCCCTTTTTATAACCCTGGGAGCGAGCTTTTAACGAAGTATCGAATTAAATCAGAGATTCTTGCATTATGAGTAAAAAAATTCTTTGCCTCTCACGTTCCTACCTATCCAAGCTTTACCCAATACTGGCAAGTCGTGATACCGAAAGAGAGTATTATCATATCGTGCAAAACCTGTCGGAACAACGACGGGTGGAAAAGCTTGGGGGCACAGTCGTGCTCAATATTGAAACACTGGTAAAGTCAGCAATATCAAACCATACTGACAATACCGCCTGGCAGGAGCCCGAAGACTTTCGCGAAGTCACAGGCTTTGCCTGGTCCCCGCTTTATACCGATCGCTACCTGCTGAATCTGCCGGAAAACCTGCGGCTGCGTGTTGCAGAAGCAGTACACCAGGGTATCGAAAAATTATTCAATGATTATGATTTCGATTTTTTCTTAAGCGAACCGGTTGCTTTATTCACGACGCATATATTATTTTATTTTTGCATGAAAAACGGCACGCAACCCCGCCTATGGGTGAATTGCTATTTTCCAAACTATTTCTTTTTTGCATCCACACTGGACTATTCCCGCCCTCACCCACGCCCGTCTTTCGATGAAGATACCACCGAACTGGATGCCCTGATCGAGCAATTCTGCACAAATGTTATTGAGGACAAGGCCGGCCCGGCTTACCACTTTTCTTTTTCCAAAGACCGGGTTAAAAATTTAAACTACTTTAAACAGCGCGTGGGTGATGCATCTTTGGTATTGCGGCCCGGCTTGAAAACCAAATTCCTTCAAATGATTCGCCTGTCACGGGCATTTATTTTACGCTGCACCTTTCCTTACAAAGGAGACTTTCAAAGTGCCGCTTCACTCAAAGAACATTGGTTTTATTTCAAATGCCTGATCACGCCACGCAGCTATTATGACTCATTGCCGACGCCAAATGACAATATCGTGGTTTTCCCATTGCAGTATGAACCGGAAGCCTCTCTACTGTATGCGGCACCTGATTTTTATAATCAACTGGCTTTTGTCGAAACCATTCTGCGTGCGCTGCCGGACGGGAAAACTTTATATATTAAGGAGCACCCCAATCAATTTGGCGCACTGGGTTTAAAGCCCTGGCGGCTATTGCGCAAGAAATATCATAATATCCGTTATATTTACGGTCGTGAATCAGGCCGTGAACTTATCAGGATGTCTTCTTTGGTGATTACTGTTTCCAGTACTGCTGGAATGGACGGCATACTGCTCGGCAAACCGGTTATTGTCGCCGGCCGAGTATTTTATGATGATTACCCGAATGTAACCCGGATAAGCGGTTACCATGAATTGCCGAAATTACTGAGAGCACCACCACCTCCGGCTCCGGCAGAAATCGCTGCTCAAGAGGTAATGAAGAAGTTTAAAGAACTGGCGCTGAACTCTTATTCCGGTGATCCACAGCCTTCACCGGCACTGTATACTGAAGAGAATATAAGAAAACTGGTAGCCGCGATTGCCGCTGCCTGCACATAACAACTTAGCGTTTTTCCGAAACACTTACAGAACCACATGAAAGAACTCGTAAAAAAAATATGGTTTATTGAAAACCAGATCAGGCTTTACATCTCGTTTTCAAAATTCATTGCGCTTAAAATACCTTACCTGGGCCGCCCCTTAAGCATGATTTTTGACAGGCTGCTATTGGCTGTTTACGGAATCGACCTGATATCCGAATCAATTAATATAAGATCATTGTCGATTTCTCATCCATCAGGTGTATTACTGGGAGGCAATGGCATTTATTCCGATGGCAGAGTGGTCATTATGGCGGGTGTGAAATTTGGTGCTCGCACACCAAGCGACCCGGTCTATCTTGATTTACACAAACAAAAAAAAGTTTTTCAGCTGGGCGATAATGTCGTTATAGGCTCCAATACGGTAATACTGGGACCTGTAGAAATTTGCGATAACGTCATAATAGGCTCAATGTCATTGGTTAATAAGCCCATCACGGAACCCGGTACATATGTCGGCATACCGGTAAAAAAAATATCAGATCACACTGACCCAAGCTGGGTTTCACACTTACCTTAAATTCAGACGACTACGATGAAAAATATATTGAGTTTCCTAAGGTGGCGCATTGTGGCTATTCGATACATCACGATGCTAACCAACATAAGATGGATGGCTTATTGGCGTAACTATCGCCCCGCTTCAGCAAGCATCGAAAACATTTTTAAACATGGTTTTTTTGAAGCCGGCAAAGTAAGTCCTGAGCTTACCAACCAAATCAGAGCACTATATCAACCACGCACCGATAAAGTCATTGAACAGGAGCGTGGCGCTCCATTCGTCAACTTAATGCAGCCTAAAGACATCACTCCGGACAACCCGGTTATGAAACTGGCTTTTTCGAAAGACATTTTCGATGCTGCTCACGATTACTTTGGTGGCCACTTTATACTTGACAGTATTCAGATACTTCACTCATGGCCAACCAGCGGCAAACTCCGGGAAAGTCAGTTCTGGCATAAAGATTATGGTGATAGTAAATCCTTTCATGCGATTGTCTATCTTAACGATGTTAAAGACATTGCCGACGGACCGTTTGTGTTTATCAACAAAACTGATACGAAAAAAATCCGGTTTTCCCCATTCGTCAGGCGCATACCGGACGACAAATTCAAAAAAGAACTCAACGACGGTGAAATCCGCCATTTTTACGGCGAAGCAGGCAGTATGGTTCTGGTTGATCCGGCAGTTTGCTATCACTTTGGAAGCCGCTGCCAGAATGCACGTATGGCTTTATTCGTTACGTTTAACACTTCGATGCCCTTTGTGAAACCACAGGACTATGTGCAACAAAATGCTTCCTCGATCATCAAAACCGCTGCCACACTGAGACCGGACCTGTCACGCGCATTCATTGAACGCATAGTGTCACCTTAAATTAGAGAAGCCGCGGTGGTCAATTATTTGGTTGTTATGGTGTTGTCTTCCGCGATTGGCTTCCTGAAAGTCATTGCACTGGCCAAGCTCCTGGGGCCGGCGCCTTTTGGTCACTACATCGCTTTGTACGGTGTCGCGGTATTTACCGCCACTTTGATCAGCCTCGGCCTGGTTGAAGAAACCATAAAACAATTTCCAAGATTGTGGACACAAAACCATCAGGATGAAATCGCAGCAAAATTTCGAAGCATTTTCAAAACTCTTTCTTTAAGATATCTGGTACTGACAGTTTTCATATTGCTTGTTACCCATATGCCGGTCTGGAATCTGGAATATGGCTCTGCAGAATTGCTATGCGTACTGGCCATCAGCTGGGGCACAACTATCGTACTGCTATATGCCTCAATCATTAGAGCAAGCGATTCCATTCGCCATCAAAAACGCTTTTACTTTGTACGTTCAGTTTTTGCATTTATACCCGCCATATCCCTGGCATTTTTTTTTGGGTGGCAGGGTGCATTAATCGGAGAAGCACTGGGTGTATTGATATTTGTGTATTTTTCTGCCCATCTGTGCAACCGCATAAATGTCAACCTATTTGCACGTAAACAGTCCGACCCTACCCTGACAACTGCCAAAAATTCAGGTGGTGGAGGCAAACTATATCTGGCATTCATACTGTCAGCTGCCGGCGCCCAACTCGACAAAATGTTTATTAATCAATTTGTCGGTGCCGCTCAGGCCGGCACCTACGGTGTTGTCTCTATCATCTACCAAATATCCGCTCTGCTGGTCAATATCATCACTCAAAGAGTGGGCACCCGGTTTATAAAATTAAACTTTAACAATGCGGCATTTTCCCAACAACTGATGAATTTGCTGATATGGGTCGGTGGTTTTGCGATATTCATGGCTCTAGGTGTAGCCGGCCTGCTGTTGATTCAATATCTGGATTTTGTGAATGCGTTTATCCTAAAATACGGCATCACCAGAGAAATGCTAATATATGCCGGTTTAATCGCTATTTTACAGATATATACCATGCTGGACTTTTTTCTGATCGCGCACGATGCCGAAAACCACGTTCTGCTATCCAGCGCGTTGGGGTTTCTGGTGTTTCTGGGATCTTTTTCTTATGGCTACATGGCAGGTGTTTCAATAGAATGGTATTTGATATTTGTGCTTCTATCCAAACTGGTGCAAGCCGGGGTACAGACCATTTTCATCACCAGAATTATTACGGGTAAAAATAGTGAATGAACCTGTCATTAACTGGGCCTGGGTCAGAAAACCATTCTGTTTTTTGTTCACATTCTTTCTGGCATTTCCGTTTCTTCAACTGATCCCATTAAGCAGCTACAATCAACCCTACGCGCTATTGATCGCATGCTTGGTATTCCCACTGGCGTTGCTGTCTTTCCTGCATATCGCACCCGGCTGGCACTCTCTATGCCTGATCTCCTTCCCGGTCATCGGCATTCTGTTATTTCTGACAACCTGCTTCCCATACTCCAGCCCTCAGGAGTATAAATATCTGTATTCATATATTGGATTTCCGATAGTTGCAGTAAGCGCTTTTTATTTTATTCGCCATGAGCGCCCACTTGTCATTAATATATTAAAAAAGTCGATATACATCTGGTTGCTGGTTGCACTGGTCCAGTATTATATAAAATCGGATTTCATGCTGAGTTTTACAGGCCTACCGAGTCATACCACTGCAAATGTCGTAGCCAGTGGCCGGGGCGTGGTTTCCATGGCTCCCGAGCCGACACATTATGGTTTCCACATATTGGTGATAGGTTCGGCGCTTGCTTTGTTAGGTGCAGGCTGGAGAACACTTGCATTATGCATTGTGCAGGCCGTATTTCTGGCAAAATCCGCGAGCGCTGTTCTGGCACTATGCTGCGCTATCGCATTGGTGACTATTATCGGGCGCAAAATAAATTTTCGGACCGCTATATTATTATCTGCCAGCACCGTACTGGCCACCGCACTGATGCTTATCATAGCTTCACAATCCCGTATGGTTATACTGGCTACAGAATTCATAAACAGCCCAATGGAGATCCTGCATCGGGATTATAGCCTGAATATCCGTCTTGGCGGATTATTTGCCTCTTTGCAGCATATTTTTGACAACTGGCTGCTCCCGCAAGGATTGTCACACTCTGCCTGGTTAACATCTGCTGAACAAATCAGAATGGATAACAAGTGGTTAATGGATATCAGCTCAGTAGGCCCGCCTTCCGGCATACTGGTAATATTATATCAAGCCGGTTTTATGATACTGCCACAAATCTTATTTTTAGTGGCAACCTTTCTTCTTGTGCCGATAAAAGGCTTCAAGGCTATACTGGTATATTGCGTCCCGGTCATCATACTCGGTCAGTATTACATTGCATCTCCGCCATTTGCACTCGCTTATGTTGCAGCAATTTTATACCGGCAAAATACCATGCGCTCGAGACCACCACTGATCGGCAGTCAACGAACCTTACTAAGAGCCATTTAAATATTATGGTATCGCTGGATCGTGAATTTAGTGTTTGGACTTTTATTAAAGCCGACCTGAAACGTTATATGTATTTGACACGCGAAAACCCTGAGTCCATATCCAGCATACGTATGGCATTAAGCGCTTTGTCACCGCGCTTTATCCCGGTTATATTCTGCCGTATTGCCTACTGGTCACATTGTTACCGGCTGATGCCTCTTGCAAAAATTTTTTCACTGATAAACTTTATTATCTTTGGTATAGAAATCAGCCCGCGCTGCCGAATAGGTCGCGGCCTTATACTGCCGCACACACAGGGCACTGTCATAGGCGCCTGGTCGATTGGTGAAAACGCAACTATTTTGCAAGGTGTAACCCTCGGAGCCAGAGAACTTGATTTTAGATTTACCGAAGGTGCGAGACCAATATTAGGCAACAATGTAACTATCGGCGCAGGCGCGAAAGTATTGGGCGGATTGAGTATTGGCAACCGCACCACAGTCGGAGCAAACTCCGTAGTACTCCAATCACTGCCTGAAGGAGTGGTTGCAGTCGGCGCACCGGCGCGTGTTATCGGCTCAACAGACGAAAACTGATCATGCCTGAAATACATCGCGATATTATTATCGGACGTAATGCGAAAGTGTGGCAGGTCATGGAACGTCATTTGCGGAAAGCTGCACATTCCAGAGAAATTATTGCGATCAGCCATTCGGATATCGCTAAGTTTGCATTTAATAAAAACGATAGAATCTGGGTTTTTGCCTATTCCCGCAAAACAGAGGAAAACGAAGAACTTCTAAACTGCCTGGCAAACTCAGCAACAGCTGAAGTTATTTATATTTCTTCCGCTTCCACAATTGTGAACCGGCAAACACGTTGCTATGAATACCCCAGAGTCAAGCAACAGGCGGAAGAAAGTGCTGTCAGGCTGTTAAACGCCCGCATCCTGTCTTTGGGCCTTGTGTTTGACAACACTGATGAACTCCCGGCCGGAAAAAATGCCGCCACCAGCTACACTGAGCTAGTGACGTTTTTTTTAAAACCACATTGGCCGGATCATAACAATGCTCATATAAATCTGTTCACTATAGTCGAAAAACCCTTTCAGAGCACATTAGAAAAATGGCTTTACCGAATATACGGATTAATGATGCGTATTTCGTATAAATGGCCTTGCATGCTGCGCCCCTTCGATTTTGCATTGAGAGCACTCAATATACGTTGGTATGGTTATGTTTACTTAAGTAACAAGCTATGGTGTATGACGATATCGTAGTCGGCTCAGGGCTGGCGGCACTGGGCACGGTTATCGGCCTGCCTAAAAACAGGCGAGTGCTAATACTGGAGGGCAAGCCCAAAGGGACCCTCAGTTTTTATAACAAAACTCACGGCGCGCCCTGCGCATATTCGGGTCCGGGAGGGCTAGGCAACTACTGGCATGGCGTCATTGCACTCGGGCTGCAAAGCAATTTTGGAAACGCCGACAGCAAAGACTTCATCTGTCTATTTAAACGGTTTTACCCGCATACTGATATAGAACCACTTCTGGGCCGATCAAACTTATTTGTACCCTGGAAACCAATACGACCGGCCACTGCTTTCAAACGCCTACAGAAAGAACGGCAAAATCAAATTACCCGATGCCCACAGCATGCAATCCGCTTTGAAGTCTCTGATGCTTCGATTACGGTACATACCACTGAAACACGCTTTTCAGCAAAACGCCTGTGGATTGCAGCCGGTGCACTGGGTACTCCTGCACTATTAGATAACTCATTCGAGCAAAAAATATCCCGCGATAAAATATCCGACCATATTATTTGCTATGTGGGGCAAGTTACACAAGATGCTTTGGCTACACACACTCTCCCTGCAACAAAGCATACATGTGACGGTGTTTTATTCCCTGCATTTTACGCCGATAACTACTCTGCAATCTGCACATTAAAACCGGCACGTTTCGCGTTCCGGCAACTCGATTATGGTATTGAGGCACGCTCAATTTTCGGGCTTCCAACCGGAAGCGTGATCACCAAGCTTGCACGATCATGCTCTCCCGGCCTGTTATCGGAAGCACTGTATAATAAAACCGGTCTTTTCCCCAATGCAGAACGTTACAGTGTCTATGCACAACTGCCGGTGCATGACGGTTATAAGCTGCGCACAGGGAAATACCCGCTGGAGCCGGAATCAGAGACGATATACCGGGCTATCGAAAAAATGCATGCCTGCCAACCCTTTGAGCAATTGTTGCGAACACGCCGCCCGGAACTATTTATTCCCGGCATTCATTTACACCACTCCGTTACAAACGATGCACTCCAACGCATTAATATCAACTCAGAAAAGTCTCCCATACAAATTGTCGATGCTTCAATCCAAGAAACCATAGGCTGTGATCATCATAGTTTCAAAATTATGCTGGCCGCGGCACAAAAAGCGTCAGCTTCCTGCTAACAGCTCATACTGACTGCAACAATATCTCTGATGGCAAAACCTGATCGCCAACAAGTATATAATTACCGAAAATTTTATGTATAATTGTGCAAAAATGTGGCTGCAGGTACTTCTCGCCTGCCTTGATTGAACCTCCAACCGGTATTGACGTGATATGCTTAAAGCTTTGCTAATTATCTTTTTCTGTATATTTTTTTCAGCTTGCCGGCCAGATTCAAAAAACACAGCTGCACAGGAAAACCCGCCGCTTCAGTTTACCCAATGCGGCATCGCTGGCATAAAAGAAAATCCGTCGCTGGAGTTCACCCAGTACGACATCGCGTCCGGTTTAAGTTATTCATACGGTTTTAGTGTTAATGATTATGACAACAATGGCAAACAGGACATCAGTTTCTTCGACTCATGGGTAAATACCCGCTCGATCCTGCGGGCGCAACCCGGCGCCATCGGTTATATCATGTGGGACTCCGGAGAAAAAGAAATCATTGTGGATGCTGACTTGTTTGAATTCTCGGCATCACCGACCCAGCGTGTTTATTTATTTGAGCGACACCTGCCGCTGGACATAAACGCCGACGGCTTTACAGATATTGTCGGCGTGGTGAACTCTCATGACGCAGTCATTGCTTATCTAAACCCGGGAACTCGTGGCGCGCGATGGCAAAGACGGGTTTTAACCAACAACACGCCAGGTGCAGTCAATCTCGACAGCGCCGATATTGATGGTGACGGCGATGTCGACTTGTTTGTCGTGATGCGGCATCAACCAACTGCCAGTTACCCGGAAACCCGGCAGGGTATTATCTGGCTGGAGAACCCGGATGATCAAAATCTTGAATGGCTTTACCATGAGATTGACACATCCAATTTTTTTCGTGATACGCGCACCGTGCAGGCAGGCGATATTGATCTCAACGGCACTATTGATGTGCTGGTCTCTGATTCTATAACCGGCAGGCTGGCCTGGTACAGCAACCAAAAAACAGCTTGGGAAAGGCATGAAATCAAAGGACTTGATATGCGCATGGCACACTTCGGTAAGTTATTCGATCTTGACGGTGACGGATTACTCGATATCATTACACCCCATAAAAACGGGGTATCCTGGCTGAAAAACCGCGCTGAGGGACAGAACTGGGATATATATTCGATCGCCAATTTTACCCCGGGCTGGAGCCGGTATATTACCGAAGTGGCGGTCGGTGATCTGGACTCCGACGGCGATAACGACGTTATCTTTTCTCATGGAACATTTAAGAGCGGTAACAATAACCCGGGTGGCGTGTCCTGGGCCGCACAAAACGGCACCGACTGGGAAGTATATGCACTGCACTCGGATCCGGTAAACAGATTGGTGGGCGTACAACTCACGGACTTTGACAATGATGGCTACTTGGATGTCCTCTCGAATACGGAATACAATAAAAATGGGGTCACACTATGGCTCAATAGCAGCAACCGCTAAAGCCCTACCCAATACGCTTACACCGGAACATCCGGTTTCTCTCGGATTATAAAAAATGAATGAAAGCGGCGGGCTGATCAGTATCATCATGCCTTCATATAATGCAAAAAACTTTATCGGCCCAACAATCGAGTCGGTTTTATCGCAATCCTATAAAAACTGGGAGCTGATCGTCATCGACGACTGCTCAACCGACGGCACACCTGAAATTGTCAACACATATGCTGCACGGGATGAACGCATCAGGCAAATAAAGCTTGAACACAACCATGGCGCTCCGGCAGCACCACGCAATATCGGCGTGCGCGCTGCACAAGGTGAATGGGTTGCGCTTCTGGATTCGGATGATATCTGGCATCCCAGAAAACTCGAATTTCAAATGAAACACCTGTCAGAGTCCGGTGCCGAATTTTGCAGTACGCAAATGCGGGACTTTATCAACACCGATGACATTGAGTTTACTGAACCGAATAACATCAGTATCGAAAAAATCACTTTTCAAAGACAGTTACGCCGATACCGTACGCCAACATCCAGCATTGTTATGAAAAAAAAGCTGCTTGAATCCAACCCGTTTAATGAAGACCTTCGCTATAAAGCACGGGAAGATTTTGATTGCTGGCTGCGTATTCATGAGCGCATCGACCACAGTATAAAACTCGGATTTCCTTTCCTCCATTACCGCTTGGTGCAAGGACAAATTTCCGGCTCCAAAATCACTATGGCAAAACGCACTTTGCTGGTTTTGGGAGAATATAAGCTGGTTTCCGGCAAGCAACTGGGGTGGCGGAAATATCTCTATGTTTTTACGCACATAGCATACTCTTTGTATTACCGTATACTTAAAAAAGCGCTTTGAACTTCCGATGACCAATACCAAAGGTAAAATCATCGTGACCGGCGCAACCGGCTTCGTCGGCAATGCACTGTTCAACCACCTGCTAACAGACACCACCTGCACTCCGGTGGCAATCACCAGACAACGGCATACAGCCGCCTTTCCAACTGGCTCTACAGTTATTCAGGCCGGCAATATCACGCCTGATACTAACTGGAGCACGGCATTGCAGGGAGCCGAATACGTAGTACACACCGCTGCACGTGTACATGTGATGCGTGATACATCTTCTGATCCGCTGGAGGCGTTTCGTAAAGTCAATGTCCAGGGCACATTGAACCTTGCACAGCAGGCAGTACACCATCAGATTAAACGCTTTATTTTTATCAGCTCCATAAAAGTAAACGGGGAAGGCACTGCGCCCGGACATGCTTATCGTGCAGATGACACACCCGCTCCGGCCGACCCTTACGGTATTTCCAAACTGGAGGCGGAACAACAACTGTTAAAACTGGCCACAACAAGCGGCATGGAAGTCGTCATTATCCGTCCACCACTGGTTTATGGGCCTGGCGTAAAAGCGAACTTCCTAAAAATGATGCAATGGGTTTATCGGGGTATACCATTGCCATTCGGCGCTATCCATAACAAACGCAGCCTGGTTGCACTGGACAACCTGGTGGATCTGATTAAATGCTGTATCAGTCATCCGGCAGCAGCCAATCAGACCTTTTTGGCCGGCGACGGGCAGGATCTGTCTACAACCGAGCTATTGCGGAAAATCGGCATGTTTATGGAAAAACGGTTACGCTTGTTGCCGATACCGGAAAACTTATTAAAATCAACGGCAGCACTTCTGGGTAAAGCAGATATCGGCCACCGCCTTTGCGGTTCTTTGCAAGTCGATATCAGCCCGACATCTGAGCAACTGGGCTGGACTCCCCCATTAAGCACCGATGAGGGCCTGCAAAAAACCGTTGCAGATTTTTTATCGAAACAAAATCAGTAAGATCATTAAGATCAATCACGGAGTTTAATCGTGCAAACCGCAGGGCTGATCATAATCGCAATCATTTCATATATATTGACCGGCGTGATACATCGTTATGCATTGGCCAAAAGCCTGATCGATATTCCCAATGAACGCAGCTCTCATTCAGTGCCGACACCCCGTGGCGGCGGTCTGGCCATTGTATTGGTATTTCTAAGCGCGCTTTTACTGATCACAAGCAGCCATCAATTTGCAATTGAACCTGTTATCGCCTTATCCGGCGCGGGCGGACTTGTCGCACTGGTGGGTTTTTTGGACGATCACGGGCACCTTGCAGTGCACTGGCGCCTGCTGGCTCACTTCATTGCAGCCGGTTGGGGACTTGCATGGCTAGGCGGCATGCCGCCGGTCGCTATTGCCGGTTTTACGGTAGATCTGGCCTGGTTCGGCAATATAGTCGCGGCAGTTTGCCTGGTATGGCTGTTAAATCTATACAATTTTATGGATGGAATTGACGGCATTGCAGGTGTCGAAGGTATTACGGTCTGCATAGCAGGCGCCCTGTTATACGTATTATCCCCAGTCAACTATAATCCTTATATAGCGCTTTTGCTGATCGCATCGATTACCGGCTTTCTGTTTTGGAATTTTCCGAAAGCCAAAATCTTTATGGGTGATGCCGGCAGCGGATTTATCGGCATAACCCTGGGCTTGATGTCGATTCAAGCCGGTTGGATAGCACCGGAGCTTCTCTGGGGCTGGTTAATATTACTCGGCGCATTCATCGTTGATGCAAGCATCACTCTGATACGCCGCATGCTGCGCGGTGAAAAAATACACCAGGCCCACCGCAGTCATGCTTATCAATATGCCTCACGTCAATACAACAGCCACGTTGTGGTCACTCTGGCATTCGCGGTGATCAACCTGTGTTGGCTGTTGCCACTGGCCGCACTGGTCGTAACCGGCAAGCTAAACGCAGCTGCTGGTATTGTAATTGCATATATGCCTTTGATATGGTTAGCCACGCGATATAATGCGGGCGTCCAAACAACCGCATAATTGTGGACAATTAAAGTCAAGAAATTGGCCGGCAAGCCGAATAATTTCTCAAAATCAGTAACAGGGCAACGAAAATAATATACGTTTGATGGAAAATAGAGCGTAGAGAGCGAATAAGGAACCAAAACATGCAGCTATTCCGACTAAAAAGTGCGGTTATTTTCATCCACGATCTGCTTTGGGTTTCAGTCGCCATATTTCTGGCATACTGGTTTCGCTTTAATCTCTCCACGGTACCGGTCGATCATTACGCCTCGCTCTGGATGCTTTGTTATTTTGCGGTACCCAGCCATGCGCTCACATTCTGGTTATTCGGCTGCTACCGGGGTATCTGGCGGTTTGCATCATTGCCGGATTTATGGCGCCTGTTACGCGCGGTTGCGGTCGGCGCGGCTATCGCATCCGCTCTTTATTTCCTATATGCCCGATTTGCCGGGGTGCCACGTTCAGTCATTGTACTGTACCCAATACTACTGTTCTTTGGCGTGTCGACTTCGCGCGTCGCATACCGAATGCTGAAAACACATCATTTTTCCCTGGAGAGAGAGGATAAGCCCAGAGCATTGATTGTAGGCGCCGGTCATGCGGGCGACTCTCTAATTCGGGATGTGCTGCAGCACAAAGCTTACACTCCGGTTGCACTGGTCGATGACCACCCGGCCAAGCAAGGCACCGAGCTGCATGGTGTACGTGTTATGGGCAAGATCACCCAGTTACCGGAACTGATCAACTCACTGAATATTCAGGTGGTATTGATCGCAATGCCTTCCGCACCACGCTCTGTGATGGATGAAATCACCACAATTTGTGCAAAACAGCATATCCCCTGTCGAACATTACCATCTATGGTGGAACTGGCCGGCGGCCGCGTCGAAGTCTCAAGATTGCGACCGGTTACCGTAAATGACTTACTGGGCCGGGATCCGGTGCAATTGGATAAAGGCGCAGTCAATGCATATATTGCCGGCAAGTGCATCGCAGTCACCGGCGGTGGCGGTTCGATTGGTTCGGAGCTTTGCCGCCACCTGGTCAAGCATAATCCGGCCAAACTGCTGATTCTGGAAAGCAACGAATTTAATCTTTACCGAATTGAACGCGAGCTCAGCAAACAGCCGATTCAAACCAAAATCATACCGGTGCTTGTTGATATCCGCGTTAAGGACTCAGTCGAGTATATCTTTAACCGCTACCGGCCTGACACAGTTTTCCATTCGGCAGCCTATAAGCATGTGCCGATGGTCGAATTAAACACCGTGGAAGCCGTACGCAATAACGTTTTTGGCACAAAAGTCGTTGCAGATGCCGCGGTTAAATCCCGGGCATCGATTTTTGTACAGGTATCCACCGATAAAACCGTGAACCCTGCGAATGTGATGGGAGCTACCAAACGTATCGCGGAAATCTATTGTCAAACCATAAACGGGGAATCCGAGACACAGTTCGTCACAACCCGATTCGGCAATGTACTGGGCTCAGCCGGCTCAGTCGTACCACTTTTTGAGCAACAGATTAAAACCGGCGGACCGGTCACTGTGACCCATCCGGAAATCACCCGCTACTTTATGACGATACCGGAAGCTGCTTCATTGATTCTGCAAGCCGGCGCAATGGGCAAAGGTGGTGAGATTTTCGTGCTGGATATGGGTAAACCGGTAAAAATCCGCGAGCTTGCGGAAAACATGATCCGCCTGTGCGGGCTTGAGCTCGGCAAAGATATCAACATCGAATACATCGGCTTGCGACCTGGTGAAAAAATGCATGAAGAGCTGTTTTACAGCAAAGAAAACCTCGTAGGTACCGGTCACCCGAAGCTGCTGCTCGCAAACTGTATTTCCTGCTGCCGAAAAAACCTGCAACAAGAACTCGCATTGCTCTCACAGGGTGTATCAACTTTTGATGAAAAAAGCATTTTGAACTGTATCGCAAGGCTTGTCCCAGAATTTACCCGTCAGGGAAACCCCGAAAACGTTATACCGCTGAACTCCAGCACCGAACTCGTGCGTGCGGTCAACAAATAATCTTACCCTTCCCGGATCAGGATCAGGCTTTAATACAGGCAAGCTGCACAAACCTCCGGTTTAACTTCTACACTATCCGCGAAAACCATATTAGGGCTGTTACGCTCACAATACCTCTGCTTTGTAAGCTTGTATGATATTTCATACTTCAAACAGACAAATACGTTTATAATGGCCGACGCAAACTTCGTTAATCAGGGCTCATCATCATGTTTTCGTTTTTTGAACGTTTAATCCAACCGTTCCCTCCCAAAGAACCCGAACAGCCTCCGGCAAATTTTTTCGCATTCTGCAGACATTACACATATGGAGTCACACCCTATCTGCTGATCATGGCAGTATTAACCGGCATCATTGCATTGCTGGAAGTCTCGCTATTCGGCTTTCTCGGACAACTGGTAGACTGGCTGGCCACTAAAAACCCCGAAACCCTGTTTAACGAAGAAAAAAACAAACTGCTGTGGATGGCGTTTATTGTACTGGTCGCACTACCACTGACAGTACTCGCACACTCCTTTATCATCCATCAAACCCTGCTCGGCAATTACCCGATGATTATTCGTTGGCAGGCACACCGTTACCTCCTCGGCCAAAGCTTATCGTTTTATCAAAACGAATTTGCCGGGCGTGTTGCAACCAAAGTGATGCAAACTTCGCTGGCTGTTCGTGAAGCGGTAATGAAAGTCCTCGATGTATTACTGTATGTCGCAGTTTACTTCGGCGGCATGATTGCTGTTGTTGCAACATCGGATTTTCGTTTAACCACACCGTTGCTGGTATGGTTGGTTGCGTATATCACACTGCTACGCATTTTTTTACCGAAGTTAAAAAAGATCTCAGCCCGCCAGGCTGATGCACGTTCAGAGATGACCGGCAGAATCGTCGACAGTTATACCAACTTCAGTACGGTTAAACTGTTTTCACATTCACGCCGGGAAGCCGCGTATGCCAAAGAAAGTATGCAACATTTTCTTGATACAGTGCACCCTCAAATGCGGTTGGTCACAAAATTCCATGTACTGGTCTGGGTCATCAACTCGCTACTGGTATTTTCGATCGGCGCACTATCCATCAGCCTGTGGTCTGCCGGTGCGGTCACACCCGGCGCCATCGCCGTCGCGATCGGCCTCGCATTACGTTTGAACGGCATGTCACAGTGGATCATGTGGGAGGTTTCTTCGTTATTTGAAAATATCGGCGTGGTCAGTGACGGTATCAATACCTTATCAAGACCCCAGTCGATTACCGACGCGCCGGATGCAAAACCATTGCAAGCCGGCCCGGGGCTGATCGAATTTAAACAAGTGCACTTCAGTTATAACACTGAACTGAAACTATTTGAAAATATGTCACTGACCATCCAGCCAGGTGAACGAATCGGCGTTGTCGGTCGTTCCGGTGCCGGAAAATCAACACTGATCAATCTGCTGTTACGGTTCTATGACCTACATAAAGGACAAATCCTGATTGACGGCCAGGATATCAGTGAGGTCAACCAGGAAAGCCTGCGTGCATCGATCGGCATGGTCACGCAGGACACTTCACTACTGCACCGCTCGGTCAGGGAAAACATTATTTACGGAAAACCTGATACCACCGAAGCAGCGATGATTGCAGCCAGCAGACAAGCCGAAGCGCATGACTTTATTCTTGAATTAAGCGATCAGGATGAGCGTAGCGGCTATGACGCACATGTCGGCGAACGCGGCGTAAAACTGTCCGGCGGACAACGTCAACGAATTGCGATCGCACGGGTATTATTGAAAAACGCCCCGATACTGGTGCTCGATGAAGCAACTTCTGCACTGGACTCCGAAGTCGAAGCCTCAATCCAGAAAAACTTTCGGGAGCTTATGCAAAATAAAACCGTGATTGCGATTGCACATCGTCTGTCAACGATTGCAGCAATGGATCGTCTGATCGTACTCGACGAAGGCAAAATCGTTGAACAGGGTGATCACCATACGCTGGTCAACAGTGGCGGCATTTATGCGCAGTTATGGGCACATCAGTCCGGAGGATTTCTCGGCACAGAAACTGATGCCGAAGATGCAGCTTAAACCGGTGATTGATCTTTGCCGAATATCGCGGGAACCTGAACTTACAAAATTTTTACGTTTTAGTTACCAGTCAGCTTCTGATAATACTCTTCCAAACCCGGTTGTTCCTTATTTTTTTCGGCAATCATTTTATCCAGTGCTTTTTGTAAATCAGTTTTCACGGCTTCGTATACAGATACACCATCTATTTTCCAACCATCAATGCCAAACTGACGTAAAAAAATTCCAAGCGTACTAATTCCGGTAAAGTTCACCGCACCTGCCTGCTTGGCAAAATCATAAAAAAACTGGTACAACATAATTTCATAGCGCAGTTTCGCAGTAAACGTCAGCTCATTATAAGCTTCCTCTACTGCATGCAAATTCTCGGCATCAGCATGTAAATTAAAATAATTGATTAATTGAGATGCCTCGGATTCAGCGATATCCGTAGAAAGCGTATCTGCCCTCCTACCGATACCGACAGAACCAAATTTATCGAGTCGTTTGCTTAAATTAAAAGCAGCTTTTGCCAATAAACCTCTTGCATATTTTTTTATATCCGTAATATTTAAAGTCGAAAATGTACTATTTAGTTTTTTCTTTATTTCATAGTGACTGAGTGAATATTCATTGGCTATGATATTTACCAGTCCCTGCAACAACTGTTGCAACGTATTGTCAGTATTATATTCAACAGGAAAATAGCGTTTAATATCAATATAAGCCTGCTTAAGAATTTTACCAAAAGGCAAATACAAAGGCAGTTCTTCAAGCTTTAACGGGATTGACTGCTTATCCTTCTGGAGAAGCTGAAATGACCCGTTCCGGTATTCAATATTGTCGCTGCCGCCAAATACACGTGGCGCTATACTTTTTTCATAGAATTCTTTAAGCTTCGATCTTTCGATATAATTAGGCGTATACTGACCTTCAAACACGATTTCAATCGTTTTTCGCATTATCTCTTTGGTCACCTTATACAACATATCATAAACTTCAGGATCACGATCCTGTTGTCGCATTTCAGCAAGTTTTTCTATTAATCCCTGAAAGTATGAATCCGGATCTTTCGATGCATAAGGCTCAAAAATCTTCACAAACACTTCATACTGCAATCTATTCAAATAATTGCAGCATGTTGCATTATTATTTTTATCAGCTCTGAATATTTCTGACTCATCATATATATTCATATTTCCATAAGAAAGATGGCCTGACATAACATAATATTGGAAATGATTTAATGCAGAAGCCACTTCTTCTAAATAGCGCTCTTTACTAAAATAAATATCTTTTCTAAATGTAGCAAGCATTCTATATGCAACTTTATCCAACAGATTGTTTGCAATAATTTTTTTCTCAAGATCACTAAGTTCTCGCCTTCCACCGTAGGCATCTGTTTCAATAATAACGCCATCCATATATATGGCTTTCAACACATCTATTGGGCTGTCAAACAAACGCGCAGGCTCGAACCCTTTTGGTACCCAATCAAATAAAAGCAAATGCACTTTAGCAAAGTGATCAGTTATTTCTTCTTTTCGAACAGTCCAAATATTTTCAATCTGCTCTTGCTCAAATTCGTTATTGCCTAATGTCAAAACAGCTTCATCATCATAGGGTACTGCATCACTTTTATCCGCATCCGCAGCACTAGCCCTTATCGGCTCGCTGTTATTCGCATTTTCAGGCGGTTGTAGTTGCGGTGCTGTTACGGAGCGCACACCAATTAAGCCACTATCGTTTTTACGCTTGTTATCATTCGTATCGGTCTTAACACTAACCATCGACTCCCGCTCAGCTCCATAAGGCAATTTTGTGTTAACTGTTGATTCAGAGTCATCCGGTGGGCCCAGTTCAACGCCCTGAACCAGTTGCCGTCCGGCATCACCGCCGGTTTGTTGCGGTGAACGTTGATTCGGATCGAACGTGGTTTTTGCCTGTTCGTATTTATAAACCAATCCTTCCGTTGTTAGTCCGCTGCTTTGATCCGGTATCAGCCCATTAGCC
Organism: Gammaproteobacteria bacterium; assembly: GCA_028284675.1. Lineage (GTDB taxonomy): Bacteria > Pseudomonadota > Gammaproteobacteria > HTCC5015 > HTCC5015 > JANQRI01. The sequence goes on from JANQRI010000007.1 coordinate 49,164, forward strand.
GCGAGCCAGCCGTAACCCCCGGCTTTGATAAAAGGCCCCAGTGCATCCAGGCTGCCGGTGAGG
>JANQRI010000008.1 GCA_028284675.1 Gammaproteobacteria bacterium
GCTGCAACACATTGAAGCAGTATTAAAAAACCAGTATCCGGCCCTGACCTTAATGACACAGGCGGATCGTTCTCCGGCATCACAACACACTGCACAAAATGACCCGGCATTACTGATTGGCTTAAGTGTGCCGGTGAAGATGACCGATAACACCCAGCGCAGCGTCCCGGCCAGCCTGGCCGGGCCATTGCAGAATCTGGGTGAGTTTCTGCTCAAAGGCGGTTACAGCTGGCTGCTGCAAAACGGCTTACGAAATAACACCGACATCGGCCTGACGCCGCAACAGCTTATGCAGCGTTATGCCCAAAGCCAAGCCGACCCAATCAACCTCGATAAACCCGGTCCGCAACAGACCGGCGGACAGGTTGCAACACCGCTGATCAATGATGTTGAAATACCGGTGCCGAATGAGGATTCCACCGTTAACACCGAATTACCCTACGGCGATAAAAAACAAACCGCCATCAGTGTCAAACCGACACATGCTGATAGTGAAGAAAATAAAAACAACGGCGTGATCGGTATCCAACCCGCCAAGTCAGTACAACCTCCCAAACCTGCTGCTGAAAACAATAACACCCCAATAAAAGCCAGTGCTGCTGATAAACCAACTGCATCCTCTACAGACAAATCCGATCCCGATTTATTTGTGAGCGATTCGCAATTACAGGATATGCAGAATGCAATAGATGCCGACCCAAACTACCAAAACATTCATGAAATCAGGGGCACCAATACGAAACGGATTGACGGGTTTAATGAAAAAACTGAAGAAATAATTTGGGCCACATTACAACAAATACTCAACAATCAAAGAGCTGATAAACTGCATGCAGATTTAAGTGAAAAACGCTACGAACTGCAAATCCAACACAACCCTGACGATCCTAAACTGGAGCTATTTAACCCAAACAGAACTTCTCAGAAAATCTTTTTCACACAACTACTGGGTTCATATCAAGTAGCAGAAGAAGAAGCGATTCAACTTTTTCTGCAAGATAAAAACAACCTTTTCATTGGAATCAGAGAAAAAAACAAAGGCCACCCTGGTCACAAAATAGAAATTCATCGGGCATCCAAACAAAATATAGACCCACAGGAATACATAAATAACTGGCGAAACAGCAATACAACAAATTTTTCTCAAAACCCGTCAGTCGTTCATATTGCTACCACAAAAATAGATGGAAAAAAAATCTACTTAACACACACAGCATTTCGAAACACAACCAAAAACGGAAAATATTTAGTCTGGCGCCACACCAACCCCCACATAGCTGGAAACATTGAAGATATAAAAATTGCACAAGCCGAAGCAAATAAAATCTACGATTACGCACTGGAAAAAAGACCCGGCGACAGATCGATCATTCAAAATATGGCCGATCAATTTTGGTTGCGGATGCAGTCTGCAAAACTGCGCGGCGCCGCCTCGAACTCATGGTGGGGACTGGTCTCCGGACTACGCTCAAAAGGTTTTCTGGTACCGAAACTGCACGCTGATGTGGCCGGGCTGGACTTAAAGGTCTACACCACAACTCGCGAACAATTTGTTAACAATTTTGAAAGTTACTTCAGCGCACCAATTCGCTATATCGGTGATGCCGGCGCAGCAACAGGCGGTTTATCGGCAACACAACCACAACAACCTCAAAGCAGCCAGACACCCTCTGATGTCGAAACAATACGCGAAGCCCAGCGCATTCAACAGCAAGCTCAACAGACACAGCAACAAACTCATGGAATACAACAAACACAGTCGCAGTGGCAGCAACAAGGCAAACACAGCAATCTGAAACAAGAACATGAAGAAGCTAATTTCGATTTTTATCTGGTTAAACATGGGCTTGCGGTACGCTTACTGGAAATCCAGCATGGCATCACGTTGAGTAAAAAACAGCGTAATGCCGCGGCACTATGGTGGTTAACTCAGCTTAATAATGACACACCCAAAGATTGGCAACTCAAGTCGGCCATCCTAAGCAAATCCACCACAAATTACCAAACACTACTGAATTCAGTGCAAGAAGCATTTCAACAAACAACACCGAATACTTTCTCGCTGCATTTATTACAACAGAACGATAAACACCTAAATAATTTGGATTACCTGACAATCCGGTTAAACGAATGGCTGATGAATGCAAAAAAACTATGGCCAATCCTAAAAGCAAATACTGTCACGAGTATATTTCAGGACAATTCTGACCCGGACAAAGCTGCCAAAATTATTTGGAGAGCGTTAAAAGCAATGGGGCACTCCAAAACACAGGTCGATCAGTTTAAAAAGGATTTCAGTGACTGGTTACTCGATAAAGAGTTGACAGATTTCATGTATAAAAACCTGCGCCCTGGCGAGCTTAAATGGTCAGACAAACAATTCAATGCAGTCAAAGCAAAAGTTGCGAGCGGCTTCGATTCCCGTTTGGGTAGTAACATCCAAGAACCTCTTAAGGCGGCCCGGCGCAAAACCATATTTAAAAATATAGATGACATGCTGTACGCATTGCAGAAACTGCCACCTGTCGTATTACGTTTTTCGCAACGTGAACAGGCACTGAATCAATGGCGAAACGAACTCACAGAGGGTGCAGCCCAGCCCTGGACCCTGCTGGAGCGCACTGCGTTTGTGAATTGGGTGGAAAACAGTTTTCCACCTATACCGGATACTGATCCAAGCTCCGTAAATCTTCGAACAGCATTTAAAAAAACCGGCTTCAAAACCCGTCAGGAGGCACAACAGGCAATTGAAGCCTCAATGTCACGCTGGATTTTTAATTATACACCGGAAGAGGATAAGCTGGTCCGTTGGCAACTCAAGCGTATTCAAACCATAGAAGGTGTAGAAAGAACCTGGAATTTCAACGAACGCAAAGCGATTATGTATTACTTAGAAACCGACAAACCAATAAACACTTATGCTTTTAAAAGAGCTGCGGAAACTTCAGGATTTACCGGTGCTTATGCGGCACGCAGATTTAAAGAAGCTCTAGTAGAAGCACTCAAATAAAAACCCTGAGCAGACATATACATTTTAAACCAACGCGGCAATACACCAGGCCATTAATAACCCCGGATACAAACCGAAACCCAATACTGCCAGGCCGTTTGCGCTTAACACCAGCTTGAAGTCGAAGCTTTTATTGATCTGCTCACGCTGTTCAGCCGGATCGAAATACATTAATTTGATGATGCGTAAATAATAAAACGCACCAATCACCGAAAAGAGTACCGCAACCACCGCGAGCCAGACCATGCCGGTTTCGACCACCGCACTTAATACCGCAAGCTTCGCATGAAAACCGACCAGCGGTGGCACACCGGCCATTGAAAACATAAAGATCAACATCATAAACGCAAACCACGGGCTACGTTCATTCAGTCCTTTGAAATCATCCAGTCTGTCCGCCTCGAAACCATTGCGGCTCAACAATATAATCATACCGAAACCACCCAGGGTCATCAGCGCATAGACAATACTGTAAAACATCGCGGCCGAATAACCCGTCGCACTGCCGGTTAAAATACCCATCAGGATAAAACCGACATGCGCGATGGTTGAATAGGCCAGCATGCGCTTCAGATTGGTTTGCGCTATCGCGATAATATTACCGATCGCCAGTGACAATATCACCAGCACGACCAGCATCGCCTGCCAGTCGGCCTGCAATGCACCCAGGCTGTCGACCAGCACGCGCATCATCATTGCGAAGCCGGCAATTTTCGGTGCGGTACCGATAAACAGTGTGACCGCAGTCGGCGCACCCTGATACACATCCGGAACCCACATATGAAACGGCACCGCGCCGAGTTTAAACGCCAGGCCGACCATAACAAAACACAGGCCAAACACCAGCACGATATTATCCCGTCCGGTTTCAGCCACTGCGGCGCTGACCGCCGGGATACCGAGCTCACCGGTCACACCGTAAATCATCGATATGCCGTACAGCAACATGCCGGACGCGAGCGCACCCAGCACAAAGTATTTCATTGCCGCTTCACTGGCCTGTGCTGAATCGCGATTAAATGCAACCATCGCATACAGTGACAGCGACAATAACTCCAGCCCCAGATATAAAACCAGCAGGCTATAGGCCGAAACCATAATCATCATACCGAGCACCGCAAACAAACCGAGCACATAGTATTCACCCTTGTGCATATTGCGTTCATGCAAATAGGCTCTGGAATAAAAAAACACCGCGGCGATAATGATATAAATCGCAGCTTTTAACAGCACCGACATCGGGTCATGGATAAAGGACTCCCCGAATGCAAATGCGGTAGCATCCGGCAACAATTTCAAACTTAAGAACAGTGTTACCAGCAGACTTAGCTGGGTTAGCCAAAATGTAACAGCCCGTAAACGCTGGCTCAGAAACAAGTCAAGCACCAGGATCAGGCAGGCCATGCCGAGCAAAAATATTTCCGGCAGCAAAATCGACAGTTCCTGAAAGCTGTTTATCATACGCTTTTGTTATCCGTTAAAGTTTTCCGGCTAGCATATGCGTCACCAGTTGCTCAACACTGGGCTGCATCACATCCAACAGCGGCTGCGGCCAGACCCCTAATGCAATCACACCCAGAGCCAGCAAACCCAATACCCCGAATTCACGGCGATCGATATCCTGCAATGCACCAACCCGCTCGTTTGCAATCTCACCAAATAATACGCGTTTCAGTAACCATAGTGTGTATGCTGCGCCGAGTATCAATGTGGTCGCGGCCAGAAACGCATACCAGAAATTTGCCTGAAAGCTGGCCAGAATCACCATAAACTCACCGACAAAACCGGATGTTCCGGGCAGGCCGGCATTCGCCATCGAAAACAGCACCATAAACGCCGCAAACACCGGCATGGTGTTAATCACACCGCCGTAATCACTGATCTCACGTGAATGCATACGGTCATATAACACACCGACACACAGAAACATTGCAGCCGACACAAACCCATGTGAAACCATCTGCACCATCGCACCCTGCAGACCCAGTAATGCAGTCTGCGATGCATCGGCAATATTGTTTGTTGCAACTGCGAATGCAACAAACAAACCCAGCGTTACAAAACCCATATGCGCAATCGATGAGTATGCGATCAGCTTTTTCATATCACGCTGCGCAAGCGCGACAAACCCAATATACACCACTGCAATAAGCGATAATGCAATCACCCAACCAACCAGCTGCGCACTGGCATCCGGTGTAATCGGCAATGCAAAACGCAGAAAACCGTAACCGCCGATTTTCAATGTGATTGCAGCCAGAATGACCGAGCCGCCGGTCGGGGCCTCAACATGCGCATCCGGCAACCAGGTATGCACCGGCCACATCGGCACCTTCACACCAAATGCGAGTAAAAACGCGAGAAATATCCAGAACTGCTCAACACCGGATAATTGCAGATAATGAAAATCCAGAATTGCGAAACTGCCGCCGTCCAAACCACCGGAGCGGCTATACATATATATTAATGCCACCAGCATCAACACCGAACCCAGAAAGGTATACAGAAAAAATTTCAATGTTGCATACACACGGTTCGCACCACCCCAGATACCGATAATAATAAACATCGGTATCAGCATTGCCTCAAAGAATATATAAAAGAGTATCGAATCCAATGCGGCAAATACGCCAATCATCAGGCCTTCCATAATTAAAAACGCGGCCATATATTGCGCGACGTTTTTCTGAATTACTTCCCAACCCGCCACGACCACCAGCACTGTCATCAATACCGTTAAAATAATCAACGGCAGCGCAATACCGTCAATACCCAGATGATAATAGATGTTAAAACTTTCAATCCATGGATAGCGCTCAACGAACTGCATCGCCGCAGTGGTATTATTGAAATCGCAATACAAAGGGATACAAAGATAAAAATTAAGCACCGCAAATAATAATGCAGCGGTTTTGGCCATTAACTGACGCCGCTCACCCAACCATAAAACCACAATGCCGCCAACGATCGGCAACCAGATCAACAAACTCAATAACGGCCAACCGGCACTCATCGCCACACCACCCAGCTCAGCAATGCCAATAAGCCGATAATCATTGCAAACGCATAATGAAACAGGTAACCGGTCTGCAAATGCCGGATAATCCGCGAGCAGAAGCCGACCATTTTTGCCGAACCGTTTACGATCAGCCCGTCAACCAACAACACATCACCGGTACGCCAAAGGCGATTTGCCAGCCTTTTGCTGCCACCGGCGAATACAAATTGATAAAACTCGTCGAAACCGTATTTGCGCAGCAATACCTGATAAAGCCATTGCAGCCTCTGCCTGAAAGTATCGGGAAGCCCCGGGTTTTTCCAATACAGATACCATGCCGCAAATACGCCCGCCGCAGCCAGATATATCGCCGGACCACCCAACGCATGCAGGATAAAGTTGAACGGCCCATGATACATATCACGTAAAGGTGCTATTACATTATGTTCAGGTAACACTGTAATGCTGCTATTAAAATAATCACCGAACAGCAGCAGCTCAACCGACAGGCCGCCGATGATCACAGACGGTATCGCCAGCAGTATCAACGGGGCTGTGACCACCCAGGGGGACTCATGCAGATGTTCACGTGTATGTTGATCGAAACGCGGCTTACCGTGGAATGCGATAAACAACATCCGGAAACTGTATAACGCAGTCACAAACACACCTGACAGTACCGCCCAGTACGCAATACCGGCACCCGGGATAGTTGAATAATGCACCGCTTCGATCAACAGGTCTTTGGAATAAAAGCCGGAAAACCCTGGAAAGCCGATTAATGCAAGCGAACCAATCAAACAGGTCCAATACGTCACCGGCATAAACTTCCGTAAACCACCCATCTTGCGCATATCCTGCTCATGATGCATACCGATAATTACCGAACCGGCCGCCAAAAACAGTAACGCCTTAAAAAAGGCGTGCGTCATTAAATGAAAGATAGCAACCGAGTAAGCCGACACACCCAATGCTACAGTCATATAGCCAAGCTGCGATAAGGTCGAATACGCGACCACACGCTTGATATCGTTTTGCACAATACCAATCAAACCCATAAAAAATGCGGTCGCCGCACCAATCAGCAACACAAAACTCAGTGCTGCCTCAGAATACTCAAATAATGGTGACATACGCGCAACCATAAACACACCGGCGGTCACCATGGTTGCTGCATGGATCAATGCCGAGATTGGCGTCGGACCTTCCATTGAATCGGGCAACCAGACATGCAGCGGCACCTGTGCAGATTTACCCATCGCGCCGATAAACAACAAGGTACAGATAACCGTGATTAAAGACCATTGCACACCGTCGAACAGCATAATATTTTGCCCGGCCAGATCCGGGACCTGCCGAAATACAGCCGCATAATCCATACTGCCGAAATAATAAGCGATCGCCGCGATACCGAGTAGAAAACCAAAATCACCGACACGATTTACGATAAACGCTTTCATGTTCGCAAAAATCGCGGTAGGCCGTTTGAACCAAAAACCAATCAACAGGTACGACACCAGACCGACCGCTTCCCAGCCAAAAAACAGCTGCAGAAAATTATTCGACATCACCAACATCAGCATCGCAAATGTAAACAATGAGATATAGCTGAAAAACCGGTTATAACCCGGATCATCATGCATATAGCCGATCGTATAAATATGCACGAGCAATGATACACCGGTAACAACCGTGATCATCACTGCCGTTAAACCGTCAATCAGAAAACCGATCTCAAAAACCAAACTACCGACCGCGGCCCAGGTATACAGTGTCTGATTGTATACCGGTGCTTTATTAATCAGCACATCATGCAATACCAATACAGACAACCCAAACGCAATGCCCACTCCGATAATCGTGACCCAATGCGCAGCCGCACGCGGCAAACGCCGGCAAAATAACCCTGCAATCAGCGAACCTGCCAGTGGAGAAAGAGCGATTGCGAGATATATTTTTTCCATACTTAACATATTATATCCAGCTAACCTTTCATTGCATCAAGGTCACTGACATTAATCGTGTTTTTATTTCTAAACAAAACGACCAATATCGCCAGACCGATCGCGGCTTCGGCCGCAGCGACTGTCAGAATAAAAAACACAAACACCTGCCCTGCAAGATCCTGCAAATAGTGCGAGAATGCAATAAAGTTCATATTGACCGCAAGCAACATCAACTCGATTGACATCAATAATACAATTACATTTTTCCGGTTAATAAATATTCCGGCAACACTCAGGCTGAACAGCATTGCGCCCAGAATCAGGTAATGTGATAACGAAATCATATTCTGCTGACAGCCTCTTACTCGGAATCCATTTTCACGATGCGCAGCCGCTCTTGTTTTTTCACAGTTACCTGCTCACCGGGATTTTGATATTTTGTCTCGGGACGCTTGCGCATAGTCAACGCAATTGCGGCAATAATCGCGACCAGTAATATCAATGCGGCAATCTCAAACGGATACAAGTACTCTGTATAAAGCAACAAACCCAGCTCTTCAGTATTGCTGTATGTTGCCGGCTGCCTGGGGGGTGCCGGCATTTGATCAAGACCAAAACGCTGCGGACCCAAAACCATAACCATTTGCGCGACCATCACTATTGCAATCAGCACCGCAACCGGTAAATAGCGAATAAACCCTTCACGCAACGGTGTTAAATTAATATCCAGCATCATCACGACAAACAGAAACAACACCAGCACTGCCCCCACATAAACCAATATCAGTGTAATCGCGAGAAATTCGGCCTCCAGCAACAACCACAGCGCAGAACTGCTTGCAAATGCCAATACCAGAAACAGCGCAGCGTGGACCGGATTGCGCACAGTAATCACCCGGAATGCCGCAAACAGCATGATCGCTGCAAATAAATAAAATACGAAAAGCTCAAAACTCATTGTTATATTTTTTTATTCTGCCGGACCGGCCGGCGGTTATCCATTATGTTTTTTAACGATATTGCGAATCTGCTTCCCGATCTGCGGCGATTTGTTCTTCATATTTATCACCAATCGCAAGCAAATCCTCCTTATGCATAATCTGTTCGCCGCGTTTCTCAAAATGATACTCAAATACCCTGGTCTCAACGATTGAATCGACCGGACAGGCCTCTTCGCAGAATCCACAATATATGCATTTAAACAAATCGATATCATAGCGTGTTGTTCGGCGCGTACCATCATCACGCTCCTCTGAATCGATTGTGATTGCCAGCGCCGGACATACCGCCTCACAGAGCTTACATGCAATACAGCGTTCTTCGCCGTTCGGATAGCGGCGCAGAGCATGCAATCCGCGAAACCTCGGCGATTGCGGCGTTTTTTCATCAGGGTAACGCACGGTAATTTTACGCGAGAACAGATAACGCCCGGTCAAGCGCAAACCCTTGAGCAACTCCCAAAGCAAAAAGCTTTTAAAAAAACCGGCAACTCGCTGTTTCATTATCAACCTTTAGTCAAACCACGGCCCGATCCGGTAATATGCCGCAACCCCTTCAACCGACAACCAGATAATTGTCACCGGAATAAAAACTTTCCAGCCCAAGCGCATAATCTGATCATAGCGATAACGCGGAAATGTCGCACGCAACCATAAGAATATAAATATAAAAGATGCCGTTTTCAGCAAAAACCAGTGCACTCCATCACCAAGCAAATACCCAATTACCGGCCACTGAAAAACCCCGGCCGGCAATACGCCTGTGAACGGTGACAGCCATCCACCGGTAAACATCACCGCGGTTAACGCGGCTATCATAATAATATTTGCGTATTCAGCCAAAAAGAAAAGTGCAAATGCAATGCCTGAATATTCAACATGAAAACCGGCAACAATCTCAGACTCACCCTCTGCAACATCAAAAGGTGCGCGATTGGTTTCTGCGACCCCTGAAATCAGATACACCATAAACAGTGGAAACAACGGTAACCAGAACCAGTTCAACAAACCGCCCTGCTGTGCCAGTACAATCTTTCCAAGATTTAAACTACCACTGGCCATCAGCACACCCACCAGCGCAAAACCCATCGCAATCTCATAAGCGACAATCTGCGCAGCGGAACGCATCGCCCCCAAGAATGCGTATTTCGAATTTGATGCCCAACCGGCAATAATCACGCCGTAAACTGCCATTGAAGTCAATGCCAGAACATATAAGAGACCCGCGTCCAGATCGGCAATCACCGCGACCTCATTAAACGGTATCACCGCCCATGCCGCGAGAGCCGGACCCAAGGCCAACACCGGCGCCAGATAAAACATAAAACGGTTTGCATTCGCCGGTAAAATAACCTCTTTAAACATCAATTTAACGCCATCCGCTATCGGCTGCAGCAAACCTTTGGGACCAACCCGGCTCGGCCCCATACGCACCTGCATAAACCCGATGATCTTGCGCTCCGCATAGGTTAAATAGGCTACCGACAACATTAACGGCACCATCACCGCAAGCACCTTGCCGACATTAAACAATAACAACTGAAGGTTTGGCGGCAATGCCTGCCAATATGTTGTTATATGCTCCACTAATCCGCCTCTATTTCTATTGGCCCAAATGCAGACCCCATTCGCTCGCTTCCAGGCACACCCAATGCAAGCCAGACACAACCCTGGGGCACACTGTCATCTATGCGTAACGGGAAACTCGCAACCGTGCCATTTTGCCTGGCTTTTACCCGTTCCGCATCAACCAAACCCAGTTGAGCGGCGGTAGCCGAAGACAAAGCCGCGGCATGCGCTGTGCGCGCATCATTTGTCTGCTGCAATGGCTCGGCACGACGGACTAATGGGTCGACTGTGTAAACAGGCATCTCGGCAATCCGAAGCAACTGCTTATCTCCCGGCACAGGTATGCCGGCTACTTCGGTCACATGGTTAATTGTATTACTGAGCTCAATATCGTTACATTTTTCCTGCATCTCAGCACGAATTTCTTCAGTGGAAAAATAATCAAAGCCCTGCAAACCACAATGATTACCCAACACCCTTAAAATCTTCCAGCCGGGTCTGGACTCTCCAACAGGAGACACAGCAGCATCAAAGCTCTGCCAGCGCCCTTCAACATTCACAAACGTTCCGGCGGTTTCGGCAAAACCCGCCAGTGGTAATATGATGTCCGCATACTCACGCAACGCAGGGCTGTCAAATGAACTGAATACAATCGCCGGATTCGCCGCCCGAATCGCATCGCTGGTAATATGAGCATCCCAGCTTTCAAGCTCAGGCTCAACTCCAAACAATAGATATGCCTGCCGGGCTTCTGAAACCATCTCATATGCATTTAAACCGGGAGCCGCAATTTGGCCTCCGCCCGCCTCCCGATGCGGCAATACACCGGCCAGGCTTGCACCAGCCGTATTCGCGCCGGCACTTAAATATCCAAAGCGCGCATTGGCCAACGTCGCGATACAAAATGCCAATGCCCGCAACATGGAATATTCAGGGTGCAGACTCGCCTGCACACCGAGGATAACTGCGGAACTATTGCCATCCAGCAGACTTTTGGCAATCGCATCACACTCAGCACTGATCTCTGCAGGATCAGGCAGACTTTTCAACGGCAATGGCGCTGTTTTCCCGGTCGCCCGCTGCAATGCGGAAACAATAGCCGTCATTTCAGCTACGGTTTTTTCAGGCGATACAACCAACTGCGTATTGACCGGAAAGTTCAGATCACAATGCCGGTGATTGAAAAACGATATCTGCGCTCCCTGTAATGCCGCCTTGCGTAAGCGATGTGCGATTAACGGCTGATCTTTTCGAACATCAGTACCGATCAGCAAACCGGCATCAAGCCGCTCAAGCTCGGCGATATCCATACCCAGCCATGGCATAATGGGATCATCGGCATCACCACTAAAATCGTACTGTCGTAAACGATAGTCAATGTTATTACAACCCAGCCCACGCACCAGCTTCTGCAATAAATAACACTCTTCAACGGTTGCGTTCGGAGAAATCAGCGCACCCAGCGCATCCGGCCCATGCGCTTTAACCACTGCATGTAATTTTTCACTGACCGCATCCAGTACCGCATCCCACTCAACTGTCTGCCATGCTCCGTTTTGTTTAATCTGTGGTGCAACAAGACGGTCATTACTATTAAGCGCATGACAACTGAAACGATCGCGATCCGCAAGCCAGCTTTCATTAACAGTTTCATTTTCTCTGGGCACCGCACGTTTTACCTGGTTGCGCAATGTATGCAAATACAAATTGGAGCCGACACAGTCATGCGGCCCAATCGCCGGATGCTGCAGCATCTCCCAGGCCCGGGCACTATGTCGATAAGGCTTGTTATTCAACGCGCCGACCGGACACAAATCAATGACATTACCGGACAGTTCAGAACTCATCGCATGCTTAACATAAGTCCCGATACGCATTTCTTCACCCCGCCCGGTTGCACCAAGCTCACGTAACCCGGCCACTTCATCGCCAAAACGCACACAGCGCGTACAGTGAATACAGCGCGTCATATCGGTGGACACAAGCGGCCCGATATCCTCATCGGCAACCACGCGTTTTTTCTCGGTGTAACGGGACACACTGCTCCCATAACCCATCGCGAGATCTTGCAGCTCGCACTCTCCGCCCTGATCGCAAATCGGGCAATCCAACGGATGGTTGATCAATAAAAACTCCATCACCCCCCTTTGTGCTTCCAATGCCAACGGAGACCTGGTACGCACTTTCATACCATCCATCACCGGAGTTGCACAGGCCGGTACCGGCTTACCCATTTTCTCCACTTCCACCAGACACATCCGGCAGTTGGCTGCAATTGAAAGCTTCTTGTGATAACAAAAACGCGGGATGGGAATACCCGCCTGATCCGCCACCTGAATAATCATTTGGCCTTTTGCCGCGTTGAGAGGCCGACCGTCGATTTCGATATTGAGCGATTCTTCAGACATAATTTTAACTATATGACTACGTGTGATTTATGCGGCTTGCGTCAAATCGAGCATGCTGCGCTTATGCTCAATATAGTACTGAAACTCATGCCGGTAATGTTTCAAGAAACTTTGCACCGGCATCGCGGCCGCATCACCCAGCGCACAAATCGTACGCCCTGCGATCTTACCCGCAACATCCTCCAGCATTTCCAGATCTTCCGGTCTGCCCTGGCCGGCACCAATGCGCTTAATAACTCTATACATCCAGCCCGTACCTTCCCGGCAGGGTGTGCATTGACCACAGGACTCGGCATAATAAAATCGCGAGATACGCTCCAGCACTTTTACCATACAGGTGGTTTCATCCATTACTATCACCGCGCCCGAGCCCAGCATTGATCCTGCTTTACTAATAGAATCATAATCCATATTTATTTCTAACATGGTATCGCCCGGCAATACCGGTACCGATGAACCACCGGGTATCACTGCTTTAAGTTTACGCTGGCGCCAGACACCACCCGCCATTTGCAACAAATCTTTAAAAGGCGTACCTAATGAAATTTCAAAATTGCCCGGCTTCTCAACATGTCCGCTGACTGAAAAAAGTTTTAGCCCACCACTGTTCTCCACACCCAGGCCGGCAAACCATTCCGCACCCTTACGCAATATCGCCGGCACCGATGCCAGGGATTCGGTGTTATTGATAGTAGTAGGCTGACCATACAAACCATAGTTGGCCGGGAAAGGCGGTTTAAACCGGGGCATGCCTTTTTTGCCCTCCAATGATTCCAGTAATGCAGTTTCTTCCCCACAGATATAAGCACCCGCGCCATAAGTCGCAATAATATCGATATCAATACCGGTACTCTGAATATTTTCCCCAAGCAGGCCCTGCGCATAAGCTTCTTTTAATGCCGCTTCAAATCGCTGCCCGGGTTCGTCCATAAACTCACCGCGCATATAGTTATATGCTTTACTTGCACCGATCGCATAAGCCGCTATCGCCATACCTTCAACCAACGCATGCGGATTAAACCGTAGAATATCACGGTCTTTGCAGGTTCCGGGCTCACTCTCGTCGGAGTTGCACACCAGATAACTTTGTATTCCCGGTTTACGCGGCATAAAGCTCCATTTAACCCCTGCCGGGAACCCGGCACCCCCACGACCACGCAAGCCGGCGGTTTTTACCGTCTCAATAATTTTTTCCGGGGGAGTTTGCTCCTGCAGTATTTTCTTCCATGCCTGGTAACCACCAATTTTTTGGTAGTTGCTCAGTGTCCAAGGTTGATCAAACCCGAATGTGCCAGTGCAAACTGTTTCAGACGACATATTAGAACCTATTACTTGTATTTACTCAGTATCTGATCGACTTTTTCCGGCGTCAGATTTTCATAGTACTTGTGATTCACCTGCATCATAGGCGCCCCGCAACATGCGGCCAGGCATTCCTCTTCCCGCTTTAGAAAAAACTTTCCATCTTCGGTGGTTTCACCGGTCTTGATACCCAGGCTGTTTTCTATGTGCGCCACTATTTCGGACGAGCCTCGCAGCATACAGGATATATTTGTGCATACGGAGATACTGTTACGTCCAACCGGTTCGGTTTCATACATCGAATAAAATGTCGCTGCCTCATACACTTCGATGCGCGGTATCGCCAGGTAATCAGCAACGGCATCCATAATTTCGGGAGTCAGGTATCCTTTATTGTGATGCTGTGCTTCGGTCAGCGCGCCGAGCACCGCCGAACGTTTTTGCTCGGCAGGGAACTTGGCAATAACCGCATCAAGCTTCGCACACACTTCAGTAGGCAGTGTATAAACACTTTCACTATTCACCGGTCAACCTCCCCGAATACAATGTCCTGGGTTCCCAGTATTGCAACAACATCTGCCAGCATATGACCACGCACCATATGGTCCAATGCCGATAAATGCGCAAAACCCGGAGCACGAATTTTTAAGCGATAAGGCTTGTTCGCACCGTCCGATACCAGGTATGCGCCAAACTCACCCTTGGGGTGTTCCACTGCCGCGTATACTTTTCCTTCCGGCAGACAATAACCTTCGGTGAACAACTTAAAATGATGAATCAACGCCTCCATATCGGCTTTCATTTCAACCCGTGACGGAGGAGTAACTTTATGATCGGCAATTAATACCGGCCCCGGGTTCTCCCGCAACCAGTCAACACACTGGCGAATAATGCGGGTAGACTGCCGCATCTCTTCAACTCTGACCAGATAGCGATCATAGCAATCACCATTAACGCCGACCGGTATATCAAAATCCATCTCCCGATAAACTTCATAGGGTTGCTTCTTGCGCAAATCCCACTCAACACCGGAACCGCGTAACATCGGACCGGTAAACCCCCAGGCCATAGCCTGCTCAGGCGAAACCACCCCGATACCGACTGTGCGCTGCTTCCAGATTCTGTTATCGGTTAACAGCGTTTCATACTCATCCACCTTGGTCGGAAATTTTTCAATAAACCGTTCAATAAAATCCAGCAGCCCGCCCTGCCGCTGCTCATTCAGCCGATCAATTTCCGCCTGGCTTTTCCAACGCGATGCCTGATATTGCGGCATTGTATCGGGCAGATCGCGCGCCACACCGCCCGGGCGGTAATACGTTGCATGCAGGCGCGCGCCGGAAACCGCTTCATAGCAGTCCATCAAATCTTCGCGCTCACGAAAACAATATAGAAACATTGACATCGCACCGACATCCAAAGCATGCGCACCCAACCATAACAAATGATTCAAAATCCGGGTGATCTCATCAAACATAACGCGGATATATTTAGCCCGCTCCGGAATATCTATATCCAATAACTTTTCAATTGCCAACACATAACCATGCTCATTACACATCATCGAAACATAGTCGAGCCTGTCCATATAACCGATGCTTTGGTTATAAGGTTTGGACTCTGCAAGCTTTTCAGTCGCACGATGCAGCAAACCGATATGCGGGTCCGCACGGGTGATTACTTCCCCATCCATCTCCAACACAAGGCGCAATACCCCGTGCGCAGCGGGATGCTGCGGACCGAAATTCATCGTGTAATTACGAATCTCAGGCATCTTTCACCTCTTCGGGGTCTTTGCCTGCATATCGATTATCCTGCCTGATCACCTTGGGCACCAAAACACGCGGCTCTATACTCACCGGCTCATATACAACGCGTTTTTTCTCCGGGTCATAGCGCATTTCCACATTACCGATTAATGGAAAGTCTTTACGAAAAGGATGCCCAATAAAACCATAATCGGTCAGTAAACGACGCAAATCCGGATGACCTTCAAATAAGACACCAAACAAATCAAATGCTTCGCGCTCATACCAGTCTGCGGACGGCCATAGGTTAATGACCGACGGTACTACCGGCAACTGTTGATCCTGCACAAAAACTTCAAGACGTAACCGCCGGTTATGCCGGTATGAGAGCAGATGATAAACCACCGCAAATCGCTGCACTTCCGCCTCATCATCATACTCCACTCCAAACTTTAAGCGACCTGTACTCTGCGCATGCACGCCACGACTAAAACCGGATGCGGTAACTTTGGTTGTGTTCCATTCATTACGGCCATAATGCAGATAATCGACGACACATAAGTCGAGTAATTGCTCAAACGCAAACTCTCCGGAATCACGCAGAGTTTTGCAGACTGTCAACAACTGTTCAGGTGCAAGCTGTAAAGTAACCTCACCGTATTCAACGGCAACAGACAAATCAGGGAAGACTTTTTGCAGGGAATCATTTAACACGGAAACACTATCGCCCATATATCTCCTCAACGCGCTATTGTGTTGGTCCGCTTTATCTTATTCTGCAGCTGCAGAATCCCGTACATCAGCGCTTCAGCAGTCGGCGGACAACCAGGCACATAAATATCCACCGGCACTATACGGTCGCAACCGCGCACCACTGAATAGGAATAATGATAATACCCTCCACCATTCGCACACGATCCCATCGAAATAACCCATTTAGGGTCAGGCATTTGGTCATAGACCTTGCGCAATGCCGGTGCCATCTTATTCACCAGTGTGCCGGCAACAATCATCACATCGGATTGACGGGGGCTTGGTCGAAATACCATACCAAATCGATCCAGATCATATCGGGAGGCACCCGCATGCATCATTTCCACCGCACAACAGGCGAGACCGAAAGTCATCGGCCATAAGGAACCGGTTCTGGCCCAGTTGATTAACTGATCGGCTGAGGTTGTTACCCAACCTTTTTCCAGCACACCTTCAACTCCCATTCATCCCCCGTTAGCTTTTAAACAACGTACTGTTTAATGTGCGCTACTCCCACTCTAGCGCACCTTTTTTCCACTCATAAATAAACCCAACCACCAGGATACCGATAAACAACGCCATCGCGATAAACGCCGGACCGCCCAGGCCATCCAGCGCAACAGCCCAGGGAAACAGAAATGCGATTTCCAGATCGAAAATTATAAAAAGGATTGCAACCAGATAATAACGAACATCAAATTTCATACGTGAGTCTTCGAATGCCTCAAAGCCACACTCATAAGGAGAATCTTTCTGGCTATCGGCGTGGCGCGGGCCCAGAAACGTGCCCAGGCTCAGCAATATCACACCAACGATCACTCCGATCGCCATAAAAATCAATACCGGCAGGTAATTCTGTAACAACCGCATCACTCCGTGTCTATTACCGGAGACCAATAGTGCTGGAAATTACATTTAAAATAAAGTGTATTTTTATGAATAGCTTTGTACAGGCCACATATCAGTGACCCGAGGCGCCCTGAGCAGGAGCCTAAATAAGCCCCAGCTGGAAATCAGAGGAAGTTCTTCGGAGAAAACTGCGCTGCTGCCGGTGATTGTTCTGCATGCGCGATTGCTGCAGTTAAAACCTTATCAGCATCCACCGGCCCGACCGCATCAGCGACACCGTTATAAAATGCGTGGACAACCGCCGACATATGCATTTCCGTCAACCCCGAATTGGTTAAAGTCCCTTCAACATTATTGAAAACACTTTCAACCCACTGCACCACATAAGGGCTGACAGTCAGCTCCTGAATCTCAGTTCTGACTGCCGCATGAAAATCTGAAAATTGCTGCGGGTGCGCAGCTTTTACCTGCTGCCGCATACCCTCGATAATCCGGCTGAAGACAATGAATACCGCAGCCGAACCACTGACATCAGCATGATTGGCCGCAACGGTCGACTCAGGCTGAGGCTCAGGCTCCGGCTGTGACACCACTTGCGCAGGCTCTTTGACGACTACTTTGGCAGCACCGCGGCGTGCGCGATAACTCTCCAGTTCTTCAACCGGATCGGGGTCCAGTTTTGCACTGGGCAACATATTGCGGTAAAGAGACATACGCACATCATGTTTAACCTGTATGTCCCATTTAAAATGCTCAGCAAGGGAATTGGTCAGTTTTATAACACCCAGACCGGCGCTGTCACCCATATCCTCGACCACACATAAAGCCTCAAGGATAGTGTCCTTATCAAACCACTGCTTTAATGTTGTCGCGATCGCGCGGCGCCGCCCTGAATCGCTCAATGATGGAATTTGGACCACATTTTCCATTATCTACCCCCTTGTCGATTAAGCGGTATTAGGGCTGCGTTCACCAAAGTTTCTGCCTTTATCACGATGAGTTGTCGTAGCCTGAAACTCGGTGTACCCGATCTCATAATGTTCAGAATAATCCAAGCCGCGCTGCTCATGCAGCTTGGTGGCCCGTAAGCCGATAAAAATGTCGACCATCTTGTATATTGCCAGTGACATGCCGAATCCCCAAAGCAGCGCCAGCACGATTCCCAAGAGCTGTACTGTGACCCGGGAAATTTCAAACATCTCTCCGGCATAGAACATACCAGCAGCCAGCGTGCCCCAAGAACCTGCAATACCATGGACCGACACCGCACCAACCACATCATCGATACCCATGCTGACCAATGCGCGACTGCCAAGCACAACAAGATTTCCGGCGACCAGACCGGTAATAATTGCAAACGCCGGATCCATTGTTGCAGCACCGGCACAACTGGCCACCAGACCGCCCAATGCGCCGTTTACGGTGTTGGTCATCAATACCGGCTGCCTGAACAACACCATTGTCATTAATGCACCGGCTCCACCGCCGGCACCTGCTAACTGGGTATTCAAGACAATCTTACCCACATCATCCAGCGAAGCCGCACTGCCGCCATTAAATCCGAACCAGCCCAGCCACAATATGAAACCACCCATCGCAATATACGGTAAATTATGTCCCGGTATATCCCGGATACTGCCGTCACGGCCATAGCGACCGGTGCGCGGTCCTAGAACCAAAACTGCCGCCAAAGCACTCCAGCCGCCTATCGCATGCACTACCGTAGAACCGGCCAAATCCACAAAACCCAATCCTGCCAACCAGCCGTTCTCATTCCAAACCCAGCTGCCAAATACCGGATAAATCAGGCCGGTTACGAAGATGGACGCAAAAACATAGGGCCAGTAACTCATTCGTTCCGCCACTGCGCCACTGATTATGGTGGATGCAGTCGCAGCAAACATCATCTGGTAAAGCATAGAGACAGTTCCGGCATTATCCAGCTCGGAAGGAAAAAAACCGCTGGTACCAAAAAAACCACTGGAATTAGTACCGAACATCAAGCCATAACCAAACGACCAATACACAAGCAGACCGAATATAAGGTCTGTATAGTTTTTCATAATCACATTGATTGAGTTTTTAGAACGCACCATGCCGCTCTCAAGCAACGCAAACCCGGACTGCATGAAGAAAACCAGTGCCGCACACAGCACCATACCCATCACACCGACCGCGATACCTGACCCGTCACTGGCAAATACAGCCGTGTGCGGTAACAATAAAAACGCGGCTAATGCCTTTCGGTGAAATCGATTCGGTCTGCGAGCTTTACTTTTGACATTTTTCTTCACAAATAGGCCCTCCGAGCACACATCTATGCAAAACTATTACAAAATAGAAAATAGGTGTTTATACTTATTTTATGATACATTGATATCGCCAAGCAAATTTCAACAGGAAAACTATCGGCCTGCTGAAACACAGCTTTAATCAATCTATACAAAACCTACGGATCACTATTCAGGCTCAAAGGCGGGAATATTTTGATATATGCGACAGACCTGTGGAGAAAACATAAATAGAACAACAACTGAAAAACCGGCCACACTCAAAACCAGTTTGATAACCCTCTTAATTCCAAAAAAACAACTCCTGTAATCTGCAGTTGCGCTGTCAAAGACCACACACCAGACGACATTCAGCTATCGAGAATATATTTCTTATATCAAACCAGCTTTTTATTATGCGCCAAATAAACACCACTGGCGTTTTACACTTCAGCTTATGCCAAAAGATACTGTTCATAAATAAACGCAAGTTTGTCCTCAGTACCAAATAAAGCTTTAATATGCACACCACATAAAATGCGCAAACCGAATTGAATAACGAATATATTCAAGCACCCCCGCAACAAAACTATTATAATGACATAAAAATAATGAGCACCGAATGGCAGAACGACAATACCCCGGACACAACTATATTATTATTTGCCGCTGACACACATGGCAGGCTGCACTGGCCGACTAAGAATAATGCATTGAAACCTGATACCGGCCGGCACCTATATTCTCTATGCAAATAGTAACCGCCTGCTGAAGCTATGGGCAACTTCAAAAACCATATTCTTTTCATAAGCCAAAAAAGAAAACAGCCTTCGCACAGCCTCTTTAATAACAACGTGCGCCTGGAACAGCGCTCCTGGTTAGCCTTTAGGTCCCAGCAACCACCACAATATCAGTCCAAGCACCGGCAAAAGTAAAATCAACACTATCCACAATACCTTCTTAACTGTTTCCGCTTTGCTTTGAATGATCTTAACAATGGCATATACATTAAAAATTAATATCAATAGACCAAATAGTCCCGTAACTTCAATACCCATATCAACCCCCAAAAAATAAATTTCAATTAAACCTTAAAGTGAACTCAAATACTTCAACACTGCGAAATTATTTCAGAAAATAATCAAACTTTCGTATCGCTTAGAGTGTCGCTGGCTTGTTTCGAGCACTCTTTGTAAATTTTGAGGCACATTAACGCATCGAGTCAATTTGAAACGCCCATCATGCAGCATCAAATTTAACTTTATGTACAGAGCTCAGCTTAACACCTTTTTTGGCCTGCCAAAGATCAAAAGCATCTTGCATCATTAGCCAACTCTCAGGACTGCGCCCAAGCGCCTTGGATAAACCTAGCGCCATTTCGGGACTGACGCCACTTTGCTTTTTCAATACTCTATTCAGGGTCGAAGCAGCTACATCAAGCTGCTCAGCCAAATAACGGCAACTTAGGCCAAAAGGTTCCATATAAGTGGATTGTATAAATTCCCCCGGGTGGGGCGGGTTGTGCATAGCCATCAGTGATAATCCTCATAATCGACAATATATACGTTGCCACTGGAAAACTCGAAAGTCACTCGCCAATTGGCACTTACAGCAATTGACCAAATACCTTTCCGCTCCTAACGGTTGAATTAAGGGGTGCGTGTGTAACACGCGTCCCGCTGCGAAGCAGCATACTTAAATGACTTGTTAACGGCACTAAGTATAGTATGCATATGCTACCAACCCAGCCAACCATGGACCAAATAGTAATGCTAGAAAACCCATAAAAATAAGCAAGCCTTCTATGCCGCGTGTTTTTATTAAATAATATGGGAATGCTATTGGCCAAAATAAATATACTAAAAAGCCAAAACTGAAAGGCCTTTGAAATTTTTTGCTTGGCGCATCGTAATATGCCCAAATTATTGTTAGAACTACAAAGACCAAGCCCCATAAGCTTTGTGTTGATTGAGAAATAAATTTTTCTTGGAGATTTGACAAGACTTCAATAATACCTAAGGCAAATGACAAAAAAATAAGCGCATAAATGTATAAATTATTTGTCTTCATTTGTACCGCTAACGCCGCCATAATTTGCGGCTTTGAAGTTGATTGTTTTGTGGTAGCGTAGCGTTAAACCACAAAACAAGCGACGGAAAAGCCGTCAAATTGACGACCTTGTTACAAGCTGCCGTACTATGAGCCAAAAAATTAAACCCGATACAGCACCACATAAGCCAAAACCCAATAAAAACTTTGCTTGATATAAAAGACCAGCCATAGTGTAGCTGCCATTATCTATGATTACCGTTTGCCCAACAACACTACGAGTTGTGTTGCCAGGAAGGCTTAACAGTAGCCATGGTGCTATCGAAATAAGCGCACCACCAAAAGTTAAAGAACGGAAATTTATACAGCCTTTAGCCCTTAGAAACAGATAAGTTGGAACACCTACAATTAAGGAAATAAACCAGCTTACAATAACTGCCCAAGCGGCTATACCGCCAAATATTTCTCCAATACCACCAGTAAGTACAATCCATGTTAAAGCACCTACTGGAGGAGCTATTAAAAAACCTATGATTGGATACAAAAGAGGTTTATTCATTTGCCTTGTAACGGTTGAGCTAACGGGCGAGCGCAACCAGCGCGAGTCCGTGGTTGAGCGACTTATTATGTGCTTACATTTCAACAAAATAAACATCAATTGTATGCTCTAATGCTAAGTATTTATTTCCATTCTTACGGAAGCACACCTTACGCTCTTCTGTTTCTTTATAGTCTTTGCCCCGTACTTTTGTTTGGCTTTCAGTAGAAGAAGAACCACAAAACAAATTTTCAGATTTCTCTTTAATTGTCACTTTAGATATTTCTGAGCGGGGAAAAGAACTGGGACGATTAATTTTCTGCATTGAAGCAATTAGCTGCTCTTTAGTTACTGGTCGATAGTCTGGTCCCACGCCTGGAATATGTAGAGTTTGTTTTATTTCGTAATCTTCGTCTAACCACTTAGCAAAGTTTTTAGCATTATTACTCATATAAGCAGATTCAAATTCAATATAAATTTGTTTCAACTCATCATTTGCAGCTATTGAGTAAGAAGAAAGCACGGTTAATAGAGTTATTAGTATAATTTTCATTCCTTATCCTATTGGCACATAACGTCGCTGTGCAGTGGAGTTTTGGGGTAAAGTGGCGAAGCCACCCCAAAACGGAGCGAAAAAAAATGCCCCAATGACAGCCTTGTTAAATCTACAAGCTTTCTTTGATATCTATAATATTTGCGGCTTCCTCAAATTGATCATCAATATCAGCATCAAAGCTAAATCCTTGGATGCGCCATTCTTTTTGAGGCTTATAATATTGAAATTCGAACTTTATCGGCTGACGGTCATATACAGCTAAATAAGTAATGTGTGTATAAACACCTTTGAAAGTATGTTCACCAATTAATATTGATTTTCTGAGCTTGCCTACATAGCTTTCCTCTAAAAGAGAAACTTGTTTCTTTAACTGTTCAACCTGATCAGAATGTTTTCCTATCCATTCATTCGAGGTATACAAATGTTCGATAGCTTTTTCATGCTGCTCTTTTTCTAGTAGTTTAAAAAAAATATCGATATCTTTTTTGTAATCTACCGCAAAACTTGGCTGCACAATAAACAACAAGCTTATCATTATTATATGTTTCATGTTTTCTCCTAAGATTTAACGCCTTGCTTACCGGCCCAACGGAGCAGAGCAAGCTTATGGTATAGTTTGCGCAGCAAACCACAAGCTTGCGGCGCGCAGTTGGGTCTGATTACAGCAAATTGTTAGTAGCTCTTTATCCCGTTCTCGGCTATGTGAGCCCACTGTTTAATTAGTAAAATTGTGCTCTCATTTATTTTTGGATCACATGCTGGAAATAGTTGCTGCATTCCGGATATGGCTTTCGCCAAGAATGCCGACGAATACTGCAGTGCAATACCCATCAGACCGATACATTCTTCATTACCTGCTTTGAATTCTATAATTTGTTGGACGGAAAACGGATGAGTATGGACATGAGACGACAAATGCATTGTGACAGCATTATGGTACTCATGGTTTACGCCAGACTCTTCATTACGCTCTCTTTGGGTTAAGTGATATGGCTGATATTTGCCATTCTCAACTCCCGCAACAACCTGCTTGCTACAAGTGTTGATACACGGATGATTCAATGCTTGTTTTTGGAGCGAAGAAATATCATCTTGTACTTTACCGATTTGCGGGTGAGAGCTTCCAATCTTATTGAGCATATCTAGTCGCCTCGCCTCGGCATGCAATTTCCAAAAGAACAGCCTAAACTCCTTTTGGCTTTCACTGCACCCAGAGAACGCAATATATGACATAGCATCGAAGGTTTCGATTAAGGCCCTAGCAATTGCATACGCCAAGGAAATATCCCATAACTCCCTCTCGCTCTTCCGATGTTGAGATGGAGATATTTTTACCAGCGTCATGCCGTGACAGAGCAATTTAACGAAAATCCTTTCTCCGTAAACCTCGTTAGTATTGTTTGGCTTCGTTCCTATGAGTGAATTTGAAAACACTTCGCCAAAAGAAAGTAGCTCCTCGAAATCTTTCAAATTTTCATAATACTTGGTGTATGGTTTGATCATGGTTTGACTACTAACGTTCTAAATTAGCGGCCGAGCAACTTGTTGCGAGGTCGTGCTTGATTTTATTGTTAGAAGGCTCTGCAACCAATTTGCTTTCGAACATTCTGCAAGTTCTCTTTTGGTATTTTTTTAAGAATATCTTGGGTGATGCTCCCATACTCCTCCCTCATTACAGCATATTCCTTGGAATTTTCTGTCGACAGATACCATATAATATATCCACAGTGGATTGGCGACTTTTCATAGACATTTTCGTAATCAGCAGCGATATATAAGCCTGGTTTTGGAGAATTCGGTGGGTTGTTGTAAAGGGTTATTCGCCAGATATCCCGGCTTATCAGTTTGCCAAGATTTTCACCAAAGTAATCAGACTCTTTGCTTTTCCAAGCAGCAAAATCAGTAATGCTTTTCATGCCCGAACCAAGCATGTCATATGCCTTTTTAAATTCCTCAGACTCTTTGGCTGACAGAAATTCTTCGGTCATTTTTTTTGCTTTTGACTTTATAGCCTCTTCCTGGGTTCTTGATAGGTTTAGCTTTTTCGGCGTTTCAGCTACTTCTATTTCATCAGTACATTTAATTTCCTGCAGGAATGTGAATGACGAAGCTTCAGCATCTCCGGAAATCAGCTCAGAACTATCGAATGAATATTTCCCAAATGAAGGTTTTTTACCTTTGCAAATTTGAACAGCGCTAGGATAAATTGATGATTGAGCCTGGCTAATTTTCAACGGAGCATCATTATTTAAAATGAGTTGATATGTATCTGCGGATAGCTGCTTATATGAAAGTGTTGCAGCCACACTATGCCCACAGTAAAAAAGGACAAATAATTTAAATATTTTTCGCATATCTCTTAAAGCCTTCTAACGTTTAAGCGAACCTGCGGCGAAGCCGTCAGAGTTGCGCGCATTGTTAGAGCTTTCCTTTGACCATGTGTTAGGCGCTGGAGCCCACTCACCATCACCGAAAAACTGCTCGATGAGTCCGCCTAGGCTGCTACCAAATACATCTTGTGCAGCAGCTTCGCCACCGTCTTCGTGTGATGCGGAATTTGTGAAAGCGATGAACGCCTCGTAGTCTTTAGAAAGGGCATTTACAGCGAACTGCGCCAAATGGTAACTAAGCTCTTGACCTTCGTCAGGTCTATGAAATGCTTCACCCGACCAAAATTGTTGTATTTCCTCACTACCCCAAAATGCCCGGTGTCGAGAGAATTGCTCGTTATCCATTCTGAGAGGTGAAGATCCAGTAATCATGTCCTCGATCGTTACGGCCATGCCCTCATTGAGCCAAGCCGGAATAGGTAAATGAGCAACAAGAGCATGGGTCATTTCATGAGATGCAATACTCTCAGCATAGGCTAGTTCTTGATAAGGAAACGCGAAATGCCCATACCCACGATTGAGATACACGCCTGAGCTGAGGCCATACACACCACCCTCATCATAAAAGTATGATAAATACGCATAATAGTCATCGATATCATTAAATACGATGACAATGTATTTGCCATAACCGTCGTCGGAAGCTATGCCTTTCAAAGTAGACAGAATTCTAGATAAAGTTCGCTCCAAGAAGGACAGTAACAGGGAGTTGTACTTATCTTCCTCGTTGGAAACTACTATAAAGTTTTCCGATTCATGGAGAGAGTAACCCCCAGGTAACTTGCTGATAACTTTACCCATCCAGGCACGCGCTATATCGCACCAAAGACTATCTTGGTCTGCGTCTTTATGCTTATCATCTACGACTTGATAGATTTCCCCCCAATCAGGCCTTGGGAAATTGTCTACTTCTCGAAAATGTTGGTCTAGCCACTCCATTAATAAAACTCTAACAGCAGGATATGGACACATTTATCCCATAATACATTATAGGGAGTGACAGAACCCCAGTGGGTTTTTCGTTACTTTTCATATCTTTATACGATTAGCCCGTTTATTTTTCAATATCCTAATCACCCACTTTGATGAATTCAATCAGCATTTTGGACTAGTTTTACTATTCTCACTTTGCATTTCAAGCACCTGCTCAAGAGATTACAAGGGTGTTATTGAGATCAAACACCAAACCATATAGGAGTGCTTGCGCACTTCGTTTTGTGGTTTATTGGAATTTTGATAACTTTAGGCTCACGGGTTCCGACGCACAGGGTTCTTATTTGCTCCTGCAATAAAGACATTTCCGCCATCTGACCTCCATGGATGGAGGAAATGCAATAGGATTGTAGGAACAATCCTTGCCTTGGCGGTCAGATGTGCGGAGTGCAGGCAATGCAGGAGCATTTGCCTGCCCGTACCCGTGATACAGAAGTGCTTCTATAACTTCGTTTAAGCTAAGAGGGAGGCTGATAATCTTGGGTTCACGGGTTCCGACGCACAGGGATGTGCGGAGTGCAGGCAATGCAGGAGCATTTTTGCCTGCCTGTACCCGTGTTACGGGAGTGCTTCTGTCACTTTGCTTCAACTAAGGGGAAGGCTGAAAACTTTGGCTTTCGTGCTTCCTGTACCGCTGTAAGATCTGTACTAGTAGCTACTACTATGGAGCTTTTGGTGCCGATGGCCGGACTCGAACCGGCACGGCTCGCGCCACTGCCCCCTCAAGACAGCGTGTCTACCAATTCCACCACATCGGCATTCAACAGCTTCGAACTCTTTATGCGTTGTAAAGACAGGATTTTTACAAGCCCGACTGCGTACTGATAAATCTAATGAAACTTAGTATAAAAAATAAAACCGCTTTACCAATCACTCAGCAAGATCAGGCACATCAGCGGGCTGCTGCGACTCAGAAGCACCGGCCTCAGACGGAATATCCGCTGGTGGTGCAGCTCCCTCGTTTTCAATAGCCGCGGGAGGCACATCATTATTCAATGGAGCCTGCTGCTGAATCTGGTCGATCAAACTTTGCTCTTGCGGCTGTTTCGCAGACAAATATGCCAACGCCAGACTATTAGCAAAAAAACCGATAGCCAAGAAGGTTGTCAGTTTTGTTAAAAAAGAAGTCGAGCCGCGCGCACCAAATACGGTTCCCGATGCACCACTCCCAAATGCAGCCCCAGCATCCGCACCCCGGCCATGTTGAATCAAGATCAAGCCAATCAGTGCCAGAGCCAACAGTACATGCACAACTAGAAAAAACTCCTGCATAACAACCTCAGCCAGCCGCCCGGCAAATAGCAAGAAACTCTTCAGCCTTTAATGAGGCTCCGCCCACCAGACCACCATCAATATCTTTTTGCCCAAATAAATCGCCGGCATTGGCGGCTTTCACACTACCGCCATACAAAATTTGTGTATTTTCCGCGACCTCTCCATTATGCGATGTCAGTAACTCACGGATAAACGCGTGCACTTCCTGGGCTTGCTCTGGAGATGCTGTTTTGCCGGTACCGATAGCCCACACTGGCTCATATGCAATAACTGCATTTTTCAGGCCCTCAATACCCTCCTGATCCAATACCGCATTGATTTGAGCTCCAACCACATTCTGTGTAATGCCCTGCTCTCGCTCTTCTAGAGTTTCACCCACACACAGCACAGGTATAAGCTTGGAACGCTTGGCTGCAGCAAATTTTCTGGCGATAAGGGCATCGGACTCAACGTAAACCTGCCGCCGCTCTGAATGGCCGACCAACACATACTGGCACCCCAGCTCACTCAGCATATCCCCCGAAATCTCACCGGTAAACGCACCTTTTTCCTGGTCGCAAAGATTCTGGGCTCCCAACTTTATATTGGCACTTTCCAACAACTTCGCAACCTGCGGCAAATGCACAAAAGTCGGGCATACTGCTATTTCGGCGTTGATATCAGCCGCCGCTGTAATCAATCCGTCCATCAATTCGTTCACACTGGCGATGGAACCATTCATTTTCCAATTACCTGCAACCAGAGACCGGCGCATATTTCACTCCCACTTCGTTATATAAAGACTCGTCAAAAAAGGCCCAGCATGGTACTTGGCGACGGCTGATAAATCAATGCGGATTGATATTTTTAGCCGCCTCCACACCATGCTCACAACTAGTCATCAATCACTGTTTTTGGGTCATTTTCCAACTCCTCCTGCGCTGTTGCCGGGTAAATATCCGGCCGTAACTGAAAACGGGTCACCTGGCCTTCTGTGGCCAGCTCTATCGTAAGCACATGTTCGGCCGGGACTTTTTTATCCCGGTTTAACCAATTCCAGACATGTTGCTGCCTGACACGGCCACCACAGGCACGCGCAAGCGCCGACTGCCCACCCAAGATAGAAATAGCTCTTTGCAGATATTCTTTACACATTCGCAAATAATACAATATATTCTTATATGTGTAAACAACCGCTGTTGTTTGACAAGGCACAACATAGGTTGTAACTTGCCGCGCCATGATGACACTAGGAACACTCGGAAAAAGAATAAAGCTAATCCGCGAAGAGAAAGGTTGGACCCAGCAGGATCTGGCCGAAGCCAGCGGTGTTTGCCAACAGATGATCTCCAAACTGGAGACCGGAAAAGCGCATGCAACCTCGGATATTGTAAAACTTGCTTATGCATTGCGTGTTTCCCCGGCATGGCTCGAGGGCATCAGTAAAGACCGAAGTCTTGACACCAAACCCAGTGCCAAAAAAGCCAAGCCCACTGCACAAGGTGAAAACCTTAACCACAAAGCTTTGCAGGTGTGCATCGAATACCTGACCAAGGATCCGCCAAAGCTGTTTGACCGTAGCGGATTTCGTAGACAGGCTGAGACTTTTGCGAAGTGCTACGAGCTGTGCACTCAGGCAAAAAACAAGTCACTCAGCAAAGAGAAAATGATGTCTCTGCTGAAACGGCGTGCACGTAATTTCTGACCGACTGTTAACGCCTGAATATCTGAGTATCCCACCCCATACATTCGTCCCATTAGGCGGGAAGGAATTATTTGCTGTGCGTTACGTCACTTAAGCTGACTTGCAACATCCGCAATCGACTCAGCAAGCTGCCTGACCTGGCCAGGGTCACGGCCTTCAACCATCACCCGTAATAATGGCTCCGTCCCGGAGGGTCGCAGCAAAATCCGTCCCTGACCATTAAGCACTTGTTCAGCCTCAGTAACCGCCTGCTTAACCTTGGGATGCTCGCAAAGATTTAAGGCTTTGTTTTTCAGTGGAATATTGATCATCGACTGAGGATATTTGAGCATTCCTTTTTTCAACTCATTTAAACTGCGCCCGCTGCTCACAACCGCGGTTAACACCTGCAACGCAGACACAATACCATCACCGGAACCGGCTTTATCCAAACAAATAATGTGCCCTGAGGTCTCGCCACCCAGAGTCCAGCCTTCCTGTTCCAACATGCGCATCACATAACGATCACCCACTTTTGCGCGCTTAAACGCGATACCCTGATCCCGCAATGCCAGCTCAAGACCGATATTACTCATTAAAGTGCCCACTACACCGGTGCTCAGTGTCCCACGGGCAAGCATGTAATTGGCCAAAATAAATAATATCTCATCACCATCAACAACTTCGCCGGTATGATCTACCATGATCACGCGGTCACCATCACCATCCAGTGCAATTCCAAGATCTGCCTGGTGCTCAACCACCTTTTCAGTCAAAAGGCGCGGCTTCGTCGCACCACAGTCCAGATTTATATTTACTCCATCAGGGTCAACCCCTATAGCGATTACTTGCGCACCGAGCTCAGCTAACACCGCCGGCGCGATTTGATAAGTCGCGCCATTCGCGCAATCCACCACTATCTTTAAGGTTCCGAGGTTTTTATTAGAGGGGAATTTACTTTTGCAAAATTCGATATAACGGCCACGCGCATCAGACAGGCGCGAAGCCTTGCCCAGTTTGGCTGATTCCATGCAATCCATTGAACCCGCCAACAATTGCTCTATCGCCTCCTCAGACTCATCAGGCAATTTAGCACCACGGGCTGATAAAAATTTAATCCCATTATCGTAGTATGGATTGTGCGAGGCACTGATCACAATCCCACCGGAGGCACGCAAAGTCTGAGTGAGATAAGCAATAGCCGGTGTCGGCATGGGGCCCAGTAACGCTATATCCACACCCGCAGCCGCAAGCCCGGCTTCCAGTGCCGACTCAAACATATAGCCGGAAATACGTGTATCCTTTCCGATCAAAATACGCCGGTCACCTTCACCCCCGAGCACTTTGCCGGCAGCCCAGCCAAGTTTCATTACAAAATCCGGGTTTAATAGTGACTCACCGACCTTGCCTCGAATGCCGTCGGTGCCAAAATATTTTCTACTCATTGGTATTTGCTTTCCCCTGGTATAACACTATACGCTGGCCTATTCTATCAAGCTGTCGCCTGTATTCCCGCAACTATTTTCAATGCATCCACAGTGGCCTCAACATCGTGTGTTCGAATTATTCTCGCTCCTCGCATTGCCGCGATCACCGCTCCGGCCAAACCGGCGTACAATCGTTTCTCAGGCGGTGGAGGGCAATCCGGCGCAAGTAATGCCCCAAGCATGCTTTTACGCGATAAACCAACCAACACCGGTAAGCCCTGAACACTCAATTTATTCAGATTTTGCAGTAATTGCATATTATGCCCCAGGGTTTTTCCGAACCCGAAGCCGGGATCCAATATGATTTGATCGCGGGAAATACCCGCATTCTCACAGGCACTGATCCGCTGACGCAAGAACTGATCAACTTCAGTCATTACATCGGCATATTCGGGGTTATTCTGCATCGTCTGCGGCTGCCCCTGCATATGCATCAAACAAACCGGCACACCTGAATTTGCTGCAACCTGAAGCGCTCCTTCTCCACGAAGAGCACTCACGTCATTAATCAAGCCGGCGCCCGCAATGACCGCTTGCTGCATCACTTCGGCCTTACTGGTATCAATAGATACAATAACATCCAGCTTCTTGGTCAAACACTCAACCACCGGAATAACGCGATCCAACTCCTGACCTATGGAAATATTTTCCGCGCCGGGACGCGTCGATTCACCGCCCACATCGATAATGGCCGCGCCTTCGGAGAGCATTCTTTCCGCATGCTGCAACGCCAGATCCAGCCGGTTATGCCGCCCACCATCGTAAAACGAGTCCGGCGTGACATTCAAAACCCCCATTACACGCGGCCATGAAAGGTCCAAAAACTTACCGTTGCAATTAAGCTGCATAACCATATGTTTTATGTGGCAGAACAGATAAAAAAGCCGCATGCGGAACATGCGGCTTTGCAGTAGAGGCTATAAAACTCTTGAATAGTAACGGTCTCGACTTAGTGCAAACTGGCCGGTCCACCGATCGACCCTTCTCCCTCAGGATCTTTTTTGGTTGATTTTCTGCGGTCACCACTGGCCGGTGGCTCGTCGTTATTGTTCCAGTCAGCCGGCGGCCCGGGCTCACGACCTTCCATAACCGCATCTATTTGTCCGGCATCAATCGTCTCATATTTCATCAATGTATCAGCCATAACATGCAGTTTTTCGATATTCTCAGCTAACAATGCTTCTGCACGCACATAATTACGATCGACAATCTGGCGAATTTCATCATCGATATTATGCGCGGTCTCATCGGACATGTTTTTATGCTGGGTAACACTGCGGCCTAAAAACACCTCACCGTCATCCTCGGTATATGCAAGCGGCCCCATTTTTTCAGACAAGCCCCACTTGGTCACCATACTTCGGGCAATATCAGTCGCCCGCTCAATATCATTGGAAGCTCCGGTGGTCACCTGATCATCACCAAAAATCAGCTTTTCGGCAATCCGCCCGCCAAACAAGCTGGATATCTGGCTTTCGAGCTTTTGCTTACTGTAGCTGTACTCGTCTTCTTCCGGCAAAAACATCGTGACCCCCAAAGCCCGGCCACGGGGAATAATGCTGACTTTGTACACGGGATCGTGCTCCGGAACCAACCGCCCTACAATCGCATGACCCGCCTCATGATAGGCTGTCAAACGCTTATCTTCTTCGCTCATCACCATGGAGCGACGTTCGGACCCCATCATAATCTTGTCTTTAGCCCGCTCGAAATCTTCCATATCAACCAGGCGTTTGTTTGCGCGAGCGGCAAACAGTGCCGCCTCATTAACCAAATTGGCCAAATCAGCCCCGGAAAAACCGGGAGTACCTCTGGCAATCACATCCGGTTTAACGTTATCGGCCAGGGGGACTTTGCGCATATGCACTTTCAAAATATGCTCACGGCCACGAATATCCGGCAACGGTACAACCACCTGACGATCAAAACGCCCCGGTCTTAATAATGCGGGATCCAGCACATCAGGCCGGTTTGTAGCAGCAATAACGATAATACCCTCATTACCTTCAAAACCGTCCATTTCCACCAAAAGCTGATTGAGCGTCTGTTCACGTTCATCATGGCCACCACCAAGCCCGGCGCCACGATGCCGCCCAACCGCATCAATCTCATCGATAAAGATAATGCAGGGTGCATGCTTTTTAGCCTGGTCAAACATATCCCGAACACGGGATGCACCGACACCGACAAACATTTCAACAAAATCAGAGCCGGAAATCGTGAAAAAAGGGACTTTCGCCTCACCTGCAATGGCCTTCGCGAGCAGGGTTTTACCGGTTCCGGGCGTACCGACCATCAATACACCGCGTGGAATCGTTCCACCCAGGCGCTGGAACTTGCCCGGGTCCCGCAAAAAATCCACCAGCTCACGCACTTCCTCTTTTGCCTCATCAACCCCGGCAACATCGGCAAATGTGACGTTTACCTGGTCCTCTCCCATCAACTTGGCTTTGCTTTTGCCGAAAGACATCGCCCCGCGGCCACCACCGCCCTGCATCTGGCGCATAAAATAAATCCATACACCGATCAGCAATAAAAATGGGAACCAGCTGATAAAAATCTGACCCAGAAAGTTCTGTTTATCCGGCTCTTTACCGACAATCCTAACGTTATGCTTACGTAAATCACCGATTAACGCCTGATTATCCGTCTCAGGGCTATATGTGATAAATGACTCTCCGGAACGTAACTGACCAACAATCTCCCGGCTGAGAACATCGATCATTACACTCTCAACCTGGCTGGATTCGACTTTATCCAGAAAATCGGAATAATTCAGGGGCGGATTGGCAGTCTGCTTGCCTATATTATGGAATACCGACATCAGCACTACTGCGATGACTACCCACAGTAAGATATTCTTCACTAAATCACTCAAAACTCTGCCCTCAAATTACACAAGCATGGCTTGCAATAAATGATTGGACCACTCTACCACATTCAGTTCCCGTGGGTATAGCGCCCGCTTGTCAACCCTTAAATTCAAGCCTTAAAACCTCTGGCTAATACGTAAACTTCGCGGCTTCTCGGGCGCGAAGCTTTAGGCTTTTTTACTACCACGCTGGTAAAACCGCGGCGCAGATCACGCAACCAGGCATCAGAGCCTTCGCCCTGAAACAGCTTGCATATGAAAGACCCTCCCGGGCATAAAACCCGGTTCGCCATATCGTGGGCCAACTCCACCAGGTACATTGCACGCGGCACATCGACGGCCTTAATACCACTTATATTGGGGGCCATATCCGAAGTTACAAGGTCCAGGGAAGCACCGGACAGCAACCCCAGGATTTGATCAATGATGCCCTGCTCACGAAAATCCCCCTGAATGAACTCAACCCCCTCAATGGGTTCGATCGGTAATATATCCGTAGCGACCACCTGCCCTTCAGCCCCCACTCTTGAAACCGCGTATTGCGCCCAGCCCCCCGGCGCAGCTCCCAGGTCCAGAACGCCCATACCTTTACGGAAAACACCATACCGTTGATCAAGCTCTTTGAGCTTGTAGACCGCCCTGGAGCGCAGGCCTTCCTTTCTGGCCCGCTGCACATACTCATCTTCTTCATGTTCACGTAGCCAGCGGCCACTGCTTTTTGATCTCGACATATCAGACTCTAAACCACATACACCGGAAATTGCGATATTATCGCAAATCCAATAGCCTGCGCCGGTAGCTTTAATGAACGGAAAAAAATATGCCGCTTGATTCTGATCAAAAAAAACACCTCCGCCGACTCGCTCACTCACTGAAACCGATAGTCATTATCGGCCAACGCGGCCTGACCGAAAGCGTACTCGCTGAAATCGATCAGGCACTCCAGTCACACGAGTTATTAAAAATAAGAATTAACGCCGACAGCCGCGACGACCGGGCCCGGATGACTGAGAGCATACTCACTGAACTGCATGCTGAGCTTGTGCAAAGTGTTGGAAATGTAGCATCATTGTACCGACGTAACCGGGACAAACCGAAAATCCACTTTAGAAACTGACCGGATACCCCGGCAATACAATAGATACAAAAAAACCAGATTCTGCCGCGCTCTAAAACCTCAGGATCACTAAGATAAAACACTCTATAGGAGATTAATATGTCACAAGTCACTTTAAAGGGAAACCCGGTCAACACCAGCGGAGAATTGCCGGCTGTCGGCAGCCAGGCCCCTGATTTTTTACTGGTCGATAAAGGCCTTCAAAATATCGACCTCTCGGCCTATGCCGGTAAACGAAAAGTCCTGAATATTGTCCCCAGTCTCGATACCGCAGTATGTGCCGCTTCAACCCGAAAATTTAATGAAAGCGCCGCAAGTCTGGACAATACCGTAGTGCTGGTCATTTCAGCTGATTTACCATTCGCAATGAATCGCTTTTGCGAGGCCGAAGGTATCGAAAATGTGACTGCTTTATCTATGATGCGCTCGCGCAATTTTGCAAAAGATTATGGTGTCCTGCTACAGGATGGACCGCTGGCCGGCATAACCGCACGCGCAGTGTTGGTACTGGATGAAAATAATTCAGTTTTACATGCGCAACTGGTACCGGAAATCACCACCGAACCGGATTACGAAAAAGCATTAAGCGTACTTTAATCAGCACACCGGTACCGGGGAAATAATCCGTGACGGCGTGGAAAAATCTTTCGCTGACCTCACAAATCCTGCTGGCAATGCTTGCCGGCATCGCATTAGGCGTGCTGTTAAACATTGTCGGAAATGATTTTATTCAGCAATACATTGTAAATGGCATTTTCAATGTAATTGGTAAAATTTTTATCGCCGCACTAAAAATGCTGGTGGTTCCATTGGTATTCGTTTCACTGCTTGGTGGAGTCACCAGCCTGGGGGACGTTAAAGCGATGGGCCGTATCGGCGTCAAAGCCCTAAGCCTGTATCTGCTGACCACCGCACTTGCAATCAGCATCGCAATTGGGCTGGCCGTTAGTCTGTCTCCCGGCAGCGCTGCAGGCTTGAGCAGCAATATGGAGTTCGCCGGCAAATCAGCACCACCGCTGAGCCAGGTATTGATTGATATCGTGCCGAATAACCCGATTGCTGCAATGGCCGAAGGCAATATGCTGCAAATTATTGTATTCGCCTTACTATTCGGCACCGCGATCACTCTCGCTGGAGAGCGCGGCAAGCATGTCCTGAACTTTTTCCTGGACCTCAATGAAGTCATCATGAAGATGGTGCTGATTATTATGAAACTGGCGCCAATCGGAGTGTTTTGCCTGATAACCAAAACATTCGCTATTCAGGGTCTGGCAATTGGCGGAGACTTATTGGGATACTTTCTCACGCTGATTGCCGCACTGCTGGTGCATGCGTCATTAAGCTACACCATCTTGTTGCGGGTGTTGACCGGGCTGAGCCCATTGATATTTTTAAATAAAATGCGTGCCGTACTGGTATTTGCATTTAGCACCGCCAGCAGTAACGCAACCATTCCTGTTACATTAAAAACCGTAGAAGAGAAACTCGGGGTTAAAAACTCAGTTGCCTCTTTCACCGTACCCCTGGGTGCAACCATTAACATGGATGGAACCGCTATCATGCAAGGGGTCGCTACTGTCTTTATCGCCAATGTTTATGGGATTGACCTTGGCATTACTGATTTTTTGACGGTTATTTTAACTGCGACACTGGCATCGATAGGCACCGCAGGAGTACCGGGTGTGGGTTTGATTATGCTTGCATTGGTATTGGAACAGGTCGGGTTACCGGTTGAAGGTATTGCATTAATAATTGGTATCGACCGCTTGCTGGACATGCTTCGAACCGCGGTTAATGTAACAGGAGATGCAGCGGTCACCACAATTATTGCAAAAAGCGAGTCTGCTTTCGACAAAGAGGTCTTTAAAGATCCAGCCGCGGGTGTAGTACAGCCGGCTTCAAACTAAACTAGGGCCTGTTCACACTCATTGCATACACCTGCCGGAGGCCGTTTTTGTGTCCAGCAAGGCAGAATAAGCGTGATGTGGTCATTCCACATAAGCGAATGATAACGCCGCCGGGCGCAAAAACGGTCCCGGCCCTTCGGGTTGGGCCTTAAAAAGCGCCACTCGGCGTTGCGCGTCGCTCATTTGGAATAACCAAACTTCTCTCCTTGCGCCTCGCTTAAAGCGCCTCCTACTGTTGGTGATTGGCGCTTTTTAAGGCCCAACAGATGAATGCAATGAGTGTGAACAGGCCCTAGCCCGATTGCTTTTTGGTTAAAATGCGGATATTTTCCAAAACCCGCTCGGCACGAGTAATATTCGATTTTAAATCGGCGTTATTCGGATCCAAAGGCAACACTCTTTTCCACTCCGTTAACGCTTCCTGCACCTGGCCTTCACTATACAGCTTGCGGCCTTCCTCAGTTGCTCTACGAACCTCATCACGAATCACCAGTTGCAGCTCATCCGCCAATGCCTTTAATTCCCGCTGATCGGAAAACTGCTTTTGCAAATAGTGCATGCGTTGCTGTGCAGCAAAGAACTTTCCATCTTCCAGCATGCGTTTATAATCTGCCAGCATACGTCGAAAGGTTTTCGCGGTTAATGCTTTATAGTTAACTCGCGAACGGCTACGATCAATTTCCACACGCGCGATTTTCAGCGCCTGCTCAATATCAGGCGAACCATGCAGCCGATTTGCGATTAACAGGCAGCGTTGCGCCAATCGAAAATCCTCACGTACCAGCGCCGCCTGCCCGCTGTCAAACAGGCGTCGCGACACATGGTAGCGCTTATCTTTATAGGCTTTTATTTCCAGCCGGGTAAAAAAACCAACCGGCTCAATATTGGCTATCTGGGTATATGCACGGGCATCCTTTAAAAGCTGTTCACCCTCATTAATCAACAACTCCACACGCAGGATTTTTTTATACACCTGCCGGCGCTGATCATACTGCGCATACGCCGCACTTAGAATTTTGCTCTCAGGCAATCGTTCCAGCGCATCATCAAATGTCTGATCGGCCAACTGCCACTGCCGTTTTTGCTCATATCGAACGGCAGCTTTTATTGCCGCGCGCTCAAAATTCCATATTTCTTTTCTAACTGCTTTGAGTTTTGACTGCACTTTAGAGTACAGAGGGTCTTCGGGCTGAATATCCGCTAACAGGCCTTGTGCCCGATGATAATCTTTTTCCTCAATCAGGCGATCTATCCGGGATACCCGGGTTTCACCGGCAGAACTTCCGAAATGACTACAGGCCGCCAGATGACTGACTGCCAACACCAAACCTGCAACTATGGTGATCTGTCTAAACATCTTTACTGCTCCTGACCGCCAGAACCTCACGAAGATTTGCTTTTAGAACCGGCTGGTATTTGGCATGCACATCATAAACATTATAAGTCGTAACCTCATTGGACTTACCCCGGATAGCAATTGTCTGATGCGCATTAAAAAGCACCCGCTGATCCAGACCCGGACGCTTCAACAACTCGTCCTGAATAATAATCTGCCCTGCACAGGCAACCGATGACAAGCGCGAAGCCATATTAACCGCATCGCCGACTACTGTGTATTCCATGCGCTCATTGGACCCCAGGTTTCCAGCCAGCATGGAACCGCAGTTAATGCCAATGCGAAAATCCACTCTAGGTTTTCCCTGGCGCATACGCTCTACATTCAAAAACTCTGCCAGTTTTTGAATTAACACCCCACAAGCAACTGCATGGAATGGGTGATTTTGATCCTCGTCAACTGCACCAAATACCAGCATCGCACAGTCGCCGATAAACTTATCGACACTTCCCTGATAAAGTTTGCAGGCTTCGGATATATATGTGAAATACTCATTTAATAAATCCGATACCTCTGCGGGCTCAAGCCGTTCGGCAATTGAAGTAAAGCCCACGATATCGGCAAATAATACGGTACTCTCAACATGCCGGCTACCGAGCCGAATTTCATCAAGATTGGCCAACACCTGATCAGCCACTTTTTTTGACACATATCTTGAGAAAATCTGCTCCACCTGGGACTTGCGCAACAACCCTTCAGCCATATTGTTAAACCGGTCTATCAGAAGCCCGATTTCATCATTACGCCGGTCGCGTATCCGAACCTCCAGATTTCCCCGGTCGATTGCACTGGTTACTTCCATCAGATCATGAATAGGCTGGGATAAACGGCGACTCATAAAAAAGGCCAGAATCGATGCGACCAGGCTCATCAATACCGTGGCATATAAAATCGCATTTCGGGCTCTTTGCAACGCTTCATCCATCAAAGAAGCGGATAAAGTCACTATTGCATAACCGGCTAAAACATCACGGTATTTGACTGGCGCAACAAAACTGACCAGCCGCTCAGGCTCTCCTCTCCTGTCCACCCATGACCACTGATAATGGTCAGCAGAGGTCGCAGCAAAATAACGCCAAATTGGGCTAAGTTCTTCATCCTCAAGCTCAGCACCCTCCCCGGCAAGCCGCTCCCCGGTAT
The DNA here is from genome assembly GCA_028284675.1 of Gammaproteobacteria bacterium. Classification (GTDB taxonomy): domain Bacteria; phylum Pseudomonadota; class Gammaproteobacteria; order HTCC5015; family HTCC5015; genus JANQRI01. The sequence continues at coordinate 39,235 of JANQRI010000008.1, forward strand.
CCGAATGCACCGCCGCGCCCTGCACTTTATCGCTCTGTGCCAGCTTGGCCGTCATTACGCTCAAGCCCAGATTATCCTCGGACAGAATCAACTCACTGGCAATTTCGGCAAGCTGCATGGCTGCAGTCAATCCAAAATCCTGCAATTGTTCATACATGACCTGGCGTTGATTACTGACCATCATTGCGCCAAGCGCGCCCATACCAAATACCACCAACAAGATGATGACAGCGGCCAGTTTAATCGCGATTGGAATATGAGTAGGTATCAAACGCCGAACTGCAGTGGGCAGGTGACGGCGCAGCGTCGAATCAGCCGGGGCAGCCTGGCTCACATCGATCTGCTTTTTCGCGGCAACACTCATTTTTGCCTTTTAACTCCTGCCATGGTCAATAACGCTCCTCTGCGCACACCCAATTCTAGCCGTAAACCCTCTCAAAGTACCACGATAAGTCGACGAAGTGTTGTTTGCGTGCGATAAACGTAACTACGCGTATATATTCTGTGCAGATCATTGCCAAATTGGAAATATTACGCCCGATAAATGAACAAACGTTAACAAAAACCCAAATAACCGGACGCCTGCACACCGGAAGCACATGATAACAGGCAAACCACTGATATTTCCCACATTTTTCAAGTGCTTGCGAAACTTAACAAAGCCCGCGACCGGCCATCCCTCTGCTGAATTCGGTCACTGCCGGACACCCCGGCATACCCGGGCCCCCTGCAGAACCTCAGTACAATGCAAGGCTAAGTTTTGGCATTAGCCTGCCGATAGATATCGATGATATGAGCACCTACTGTTAAATCGAAACGCTGGCTATATAAATGCAAAAATTTGACTTACTTGTAATTGGAAGTGGCCCGGCCGGACAAAGAGCCGCCGTGCAGGCAGCCAAGCTCGGCAAAAAAGTCGCGCTGATTGAGCGCCGCTCGACCGTAGGTGGTGTTTCAGTGCATACCGGCACAATCCCGAGCAAAACTATCCGTGAAGCGGTCTTGTACCTGACCGGCTGGCGACAACGCGGATTCTACGGTCATAGCCACCGTGAAAAACAACATATCAACGCCGCCGATGTCACTCAGCGCGTTAACTTAACGTTGAATCACCAAATTGAAGTCATGCAGCATCAGCTGACCCGCAACGGTGTAACCGTTATTGACGGCACCGCAAGCTTTATCAGCCCAAACCAGCTGTCGGTTGTCTCTCCGAATGGGGAAAGCATTGTTTACGAAGGTCAGTTTATACTGATCGCGACCGGTACCCGTCCTTACCGCCCGAAGCATATCCCGTTTAATGGGAATAACATCATCGATAGTGATGAAATTATTACATTGAAAGAAATTCCGCGCAGTATGACAGTCATTGGAGGGGGCGTTATCGGCCTTGAGTATGCCACTATCTTTAACGCACTGGATGTTGAGGTGACCCTGATAGAGAGCCGGCCCAACCTGCTTGATTTCGTGGATCGCGAACTTGTTGATGAGCTGCAACACCACCTGCGCGACCGCGGGGTAACATTGCGCCTTGAAGAGCAGGTTGTCAGCCTTAAAACAGACAGCGACAACCGTGTGATCACATCACTCAAGAGTGGCAAAAAAGTTCGCTCGCATACCGTTTTGTTCGCAGCGGGCCGGGTGGGCGCGGTCGATAGTCTTAATCTCAAGAAAGCTGACATCAGCAGTGATAACCGCGGGCGCCTGAAAGTTAATAAAGACTTTCAGACAGAGGTGCCGCATATCTATGCAGCCGGAGATATTATCGGCTTCCCGAGCCTGGCGGCAACCTCCATGGAACAGGGGCGACTGGCCGCCTGCCATATGTTTAATCAGAGTTGTCATAGTCACCCGGAATTTTTTCCTTACGGCATCTACTCTGTACCGGAAATCAGCATGGTCGGCATGACCGAAAAAGAACTGAAGGCGAAGAACATCCCTTACGAAAGTGGTATCGCCAGAATTCGTGAGACCGCGCGCGGTCAGATTCTGGGCCTGCGTGAAGGAGTATTAAAGCTGCTGTTCTCAGTAAAAGACTCCCGGTTACTCGGTGTACACATCGTGGGTGAAGGCGCAACAGAACTTATACATATCGGCCAGGCCGTACTATCACTGCAGGGTAAACTGGACTACTTTGTCGAAACAGCCTTTAACTATCCGACACTTGCCGAAGCCTACAAAATTGCCGCCCTAAATGCCTGGAACAAAATGGGTGCTTACAAAAACAATAAAAGTTCACGCAAACCAAATAAAACACCGAAAGTGAAACTCGCCCTGGTGGAATGAGGTCATAATAAACATCATTGTCTTTTAATTGTTATGGAAAACACTAAAGAGGTAAGCCACACGCCATGAACACACAAGCCGAGAATCTACCGCACAACAATAGTGATCTGATCGGAATGCTGCAGCGCCATCAGATTATGCCTACATCTCAACGCATCCATATTGCACAGGTTTTGTTTGAAAAAACCCAACACCTGTCAGCGGAACAAGTGCTCGATGAAGTCACTTCAAGAGGCTATTCGATTTCGCGTGCAACCGTTTATAACACACTGGGGTTGTTTGCAAATAAAGGACTCGTGAGCACAGTCAACCTGGACCCCGACAGGGTTTTATATGATTCAAATACCAGACCGCATTTTCATTTCCACAATCAGGACACAGGTGAACTGATTGATATTGATATGGGCAATATAGAAATCAAGTCCATACCGGCACTGCCGGATAACACCACGCTGGACAATATTGATATCACTCTGCAACTGCGTCAATGCAGTAACGACAGCGAGTAAATCATAACGGTGTGTGGCAATACCGAGAATTTGCAAAAAGGAAAACCCGGCTGATCCCGGGTTTCCTCGAGCGCTGAGGTATAGTCATTACCAAACAATACTAAAGACAAGGAAAAGTACTAAAAACACATACTTCTTTTTTCAGCCTGGTTCACTCAATAATTAAAACACTCACACTGCCAGAGCATCTCAACACAAATCAACAAATGCGCTTCACCTGGCACCCAACACTCCCCATCAAGGCTCTCTATACTCCTCCCTGTAATAAAAAGGTTTGAGAACCCCTTAAGTATTGGCGACAATAGACGCCGACTCACACACATTCATTTTTATATGCTCTATTCAGCACTCAAACCACTGCTATTCCGCTTACCCCCGGAAACCGCACATAATCTTTCGCTTAAGCTCTTAAAACGGTCTTTGGCGGGGCCACTCGCCGGTTTTTTGCGCAAACGTATTCCCGCATCACCGGTAGAACTTCTGGGCCTTAAATTCCCAAACCCGGTCGGACTGGCTGCCGGCCTGGATAAGAACGCCGATTATATTGAGGCATTGGCTGCCCTGGGGTTTGGTTTTATCGAGGTCGGCACCATCACACCACAACCACAGCCGGGTAACCCGAAGCCACGCCTGTTTCGTATTGAAAACCAGCAGGCCATAATTAATCGCCTGGGATTTAATAATAAAGGTATTGACTATCTGATACAGCAGGTTAAAAAAACGCGATACGATGGCATTCTGGGAATCAATATCGGCAAAAACAAAACCACACCTGCAGAAAAAAGCCTCGAAGATTATTTGGTATGCCTGGAAAAAGCATACCCGTATGCGGATTATATTACCGTCAATATTTCCTCACCAAACACTCCCGGCTTACGTGACTTACAACAATCTTCGGCATTAAACCAGCTGCTGCAGGGCTTACAGGAAAAACGTCACCGCCTGACTGATCAACATGGCAGACAGGTGCCACTATTAGTCAAAATAGCGCCGGACCTGGACCCACAAGGGCTGGACGATATTGCCAAAAGTGTCTCAATACATCGCATTGACGGCTTAATTATCAGCAACACAACGCTGGAGCGCCCAGACCTTGGATCATCTCCGCTTGCACATGAAACAGGCGGACTCAGCGGTAAACCACTGATGCCGCTGGCAACCCGTGTGCTACAGGCCATGCATCAGCGTCTGCAGGGTGAAATTCCTTTGATTGGTGTTGGTGGAATCACATCAGCACAGGATGCGGTGGATAAAATGAATGCCGGAGCCAAACTGGTACAGATTTACACGGGTTTTATTTATCGCGGACCACGGCTGATCAAAGAAATTGTAGAGACACTAGAAACCAAAGGGTAACTTCTAAAAATTTGGATTTTTGTTCGCTGGGTAGGCGCAGGCGCACACAGAAGCGAAGTGTACAAACAGTACATGAGCGCTCGAGTACGCTTGCAACACCGCCAGCGAACAAAAAGACTATTTTTAGAGCTGCCCTAAACGTTAACCCGTACGGTATTGCCTTTTGCATCCCGCGCCATAAATAATCCCAGATCCGCACAACGCAATACGGACAGAAAATCGAGCGTGGATTTACTCAGACAGGATACACCAATACTGACGGTTACATTGGTTTTATAGCCGTCGACCATTAATACGCTTTTCTCAATGGTTTGCCGCATGTTTTCAGCCATATCTTTTGCAAGTGCGAGCCCCATCGGCAACTGTATTGCAAATGAACCTTTACCATAAGTACCCAGCAATCCCCGGTCTACAGCACACGTATGTAAAACGCCGGCAACCGCCTCAAAAATTTTCTCTTTGCCGTTCCTGCCATACATGTCAATAAAGTATTCGTGACGATCAAGCTCAACCAACAACAGAGAAACAGGCTGACCGCCGGCCTGCAATCGCCTGAAAGTAACCTCAGCCTGCTCAATAAACTCATCGGCGGTTAGCACCTTGAATCCGCCCTTTTTCGCAGGCGACACAGGTTGTACTGCCTGCGATGGCGGTTGCTTCACAACCGTACGCTTCTTGCTGATTTTTTCCATCGCAGCCTGTAACCGTGCACTTCTTTGCGCAAACATGCCATGAAACACCATACTGGAAACCAGGTTCATTTCAAACTCATTGAACGGTGGCCGCTTACGCAGCAACGTCACCACACCATTGAGTTTCTGCTGGGAGAAAAATGGTATATCCAGGCGATAACCGAAAGAAAGCTCACCCCCGTGTATCGAGGTTTCAAGCAAACCGACATCAGCCTCCCCAACATTGATATCCCGGGTTTTTTGCAAATCATTAATCAGAGAACTGCTCCATAGCAGCCTGATTGTTTCGTTATCAGCCAGCTGATCGCGCATCATCAACGGCACGATTCGCCCATTAATCACTTTACCAACCGCGGCAGCATCAAAAAACACTATTTTCTTTATATGCTCCAGCATACGGGAATACATTATTTCCGTATCACGTATCCCTGCCAACTCAATGGTCATCTGCTTTAATGACTTGGCCCAGTCAACCTGCCCACTCACCGGTGGTTGCGCCACTGAAGCAGCCTTGCCGGTGTTTGCCTGATTTTTAACCGGATAGGGAGGTGATGCCACGGGCAGCTGACGTTGCGAATAAGAAAAGTCTATCCGTAAGCGACGCTCATAAATATATGCGGTCAGTGTGACGAACACGGCACTTAACAACACCATCGTCAACACTAAAATTGAGTTTGCCGACAATGCTGCCGAAGAGTTCAGCAGGGCCACAATATAAGCGCAGATAGCCGCCCAGCCGGCCAGGCTTGCAGTAAAAAATATTAACCCGGAAAGCAACCAAAACCAGGTTAATGTCACCAGAATAGCCGTCATGTGCAACTGCGGGTGCGTTCCCGGCAGCAAACCCACGAATAAGACACCGCCAAAAATAATAATTGTCAGCGGAGCGAGAAATTTACGATATTTTTGATTTGAGCGTATTCCGTCAGAACAGGAAAATGACAATAGCGCAAACACACCCAAAAAAGCATAGCCCAGATTTGAAGCCAGCGACGCATCAACCAGTGATATCTGACTGATGGCCAAAACCATGTACATCAACACAAGAAAGCCAAGGCCAATCTGAAATAAATGCGGCTGCATTGCACGTTGCACACTGGCAAACCGGTTTTCCAGAGCCGGGTCCTTGAACTTCAGACTCACGGGATTATAAAGCACTTGGGATTTTGAGCTTCGCGACATATCCATTTGAAAAATCTGAGCCAGCATAACGATCTTTATATAGCTGCGACATGACGTTAATGCAAGCAATCTCAGGTTATTTTGGGATCAACCTCACAGTCCTTAGCGGCAAACTCAATTCTACTGTCATATTTGGACAACTTCCAGGGTAGAAGGTAAATCAACCCGCATTATCCTTAACGGCCGAAACAGCATCTGATTTAGCCGCGGCGGCAATTCTGTCTATCACCAACCGGGCAAGCTCACGTTGCATATCCTGCCTGAGAGCTGCCTCTTCCTCATTGGCAGCGAGCACACCCAGGCGGTCGAATACATAATCCCGTGTTAAGGTGATGCTTTGCTCGGTAATTTCAAACGGCTCGCTATCGCGAAAAACCCTGAAAGTAACGGTGTAATAAATCTCATATTCAAGCGCAACACCATCCGCACCAACAGACAGTACCCGTCTGCCCGAACTCTCTGACAGCGACAACGTTGCGGATTGCTCATCAGGTTGTGCAACAACTATTATTTTCGCCGAACGTAATGCCCGCTTCAGTTGCCTGACCAGCTCACCGGTCTGATTAGCAGCCTGCACATAAGTTTTGTTCATCTGCGCCGGCATTGCAGGTATTCCCCGCAGGTGAAAGCCGCAACCCCCCAACAACAAGAGCACAAGCAAAATAGGCAAACTTTGATAACGCATCGCGCTTAGACCACAATATTGACGAGCTTACCCGGAACCACAATAATTTTACGAATTGGCTTGCCTTCAATGTAACGCTGCACATTTTGATCGGCCAACGCAAGATCCTGATACTCTTGCTTCTGGGCATTGGCCGCAGCCCCAATCTTGGCGCGCAACTTCCCATTCACCTGCACAACCAGCTCGATAGTATCCTGTTGCAATGCGGCGGCATCCACAACGGGCCATGCACAATCCATCACCAACTCATCATGCCCTAAAGACTGCCATAAAATATGGCAAACATGAGGTGTAATCGGTGCCAGCATCAATACAACTGCCTCTAGTGCCTGCTGCATTAATGACCGCCCCTGTTCGGAGTTATCTTTAAACTTATAAAGCTCGTTAACCAGCTCTATATTTGCCGCAACAACGGTATTAAATTTATAGCGCCGCCCGATATCATCACCGGCTTTTGAAATGGTTTGATGAATTTTACTGTAAACTTGTTTTTGCGCTGCAGTGAAACAGGCAGGGCCTGCAACCCCGCAAACACCCTGATTAATATGCTCGGCCGCCAAACGCCACAAACGTTTTAGAAAACGATAAGCACCCTCAACACCTTCATCTGACCACTCTAATGACTGTTCCGGCGGCGCAGCGGACATCATAAACATACGCACGGTATCCGCACCGTATTTTTCGATTAATGCCTGGGGATCGACTGTATTGCCTTTGGACTTTGACATTTTGGCCCCACCCTTCAAGACCATGCCCTGAGTCAATAAACGCTGAAAGGGCTCATCAGAGTCAACCAGGCCAAAATCGCGCATTACTTTATGGTAAAAGCGAGCATACAGTAAGTGTAAAATCGCATGCTCAATACCGCCTATGTACTGGTTCACCGGCAACCACTGATTGACCGGCTGACTCAGCATAGCCTGATCACTATCCCGGCAAATATAGCGCGCATAATACCAGGACGACTCCATAAACGTATCGAAGGTATCCGTCTCACGGGTTGCCGGCTGACCGCACTTAGGACAGACCGTTTCATAAAAAGACGGCATTTTTTTCAACGGCGAACCTACGCCGTCAAACTCTACCGACTCCGGCAATACGACCGGCAGCTGATCTTCCGGAACCGGCACATCTCCACAGGACGGGCAGTTAATGATCGGTATCGGCGCGCCCCAATAGCGTTGGCGCGAAACACCCCAATCGCGCAATCTATAGTTCAGTTTACGACAGCCTTTAGCGTTTTTCTCCAACCAGCCGGCAATCGCATCGAAAGCCTCAGCAGAGGTTAAACCGGTAAATTCACCTGAGTTTTTTAACACACCTTTTTCAGTAAACGCCGCAGTCTGTATATCTATTTCCTGCCCATCAGACGGATACACCACTGGTTTTACAGGCAACCCATATTGTTTTGCAAATTCATAGTCACGCTGATCGTGCGCCGGTACTGACATTACCGCACCAGAACCATATTCAATCAATACAAAATTAGCGACCCACACGGGCACATGCTCACCGGTAATAGGGTGTGTTGCACTATAGCCCGTCGGCACACCTTGCTTGTCTACCGTTGCAATATCCGCCTCTGCCAGCTTCCGGTTTTTACAGGTCTGTAAAAATGTTTCAACTTCAGGGTTGTTTTCCGCAACAGTTTTGGCAAAACCGTGTTCCGGCGCGATCGCCAAATAGGTTACTCCCATCAATGTATCGGGCCGTGTTGTAAACACGGTTAATACTTCATCACTGCCATCAATGCGGAATTCGAGCTCTACACCTTCCGAGCGCCCAATCCAGTTTCGCTGCATAGTCTTTACGGATTCAGGCCAGCCTTCCAATTGATCAATCTCAGCAAGCAACTCCCCGGCATAATCAGTGATTCGTAAAAACCATTGCGGGATTTCACGCCGCTCAACCGGTGCTCCTGAGCGCCAACCTTTACCGTCAATCACCTGCTCATTAGCCAATACCGTCTGATCAACCGGGTCCCAATTAACGGTCGCGGTTTTTTTGTACGCCAGACCTTTTTCAAACATCCGGGTAAACAACCATTGCTCCCAGCGATAATACTCCGGTCTGCAGGTTGCCAACTCTTTACTCCAGTCATACGCAAACCCAAGCTGCTGAAACTGTTTGCGCATATGATCAATGTTTTGATAAGTCCATTCCGCAGGAGGAACCTTATTTTGAATCGCAGCATTTTCCGCCGGCAAGCCAAACGCATCCCAGCCCATAGGCTGAAATACCTGCTTACCAAGCATCCGCTGGTAACGGGAAATCACATCGCCGATAGTATAATTGCGCACATGCCCCATGTGCAGTTTACCGCTGGGATACGGAAACATAGACAAACAATAAAACCTTTCAGCTTTATGCGCCATATCCGCTCGAAAGCTTTGCTTTTCTTCCCAAACTTTTTGTACCTGCGGCTCCAGCAGGCCAGGCCGATAATCCAGCTCCATAAACAAACGCCCCCTAAGCAGGCATCACAAAGACAGCTTCAAAAGCTGTTACAGAATCAGCCACCCGGAAGAAACGTTCGCGGACCTTATGCAGCATATCAATCCCGTTAAGCTTTCTGTCTGCGAATTTCATTACGTGCATTACAAAGAAACTCGACCAGGAACGCCATTAAAGCACCGGCCAATAAACCCGACAGTACACAAACAGACAATACCATCGGCACTTTTGGGCTGGCCGGTTTAACCGCCAAAGTGGGTTCACGTAACACCTTTGACGGATTGGACTTCAATGTTAAATCGATCTGAAGCTCACGATACTCCTTATCCAGAACACCTTTGCGCTCCAACACCTCACCCAGCTCGATCAATAAAAACGAAGCCTGTGTTGAGTCGGAAGCTTTAAGTGAGTCGATAAGATCAGTCATCTGTTGAACTTTTCGGTTCAATTCATTTAGCTCAGCTGACTTGGCCTCCACCAGTGCACGCTGCGCGGAATAAACCGATTTATAACGCTCTGTATGCTCCTGAATAATATTCTCCACAACCCGCTCTAAGTACACTTGAGCATCTTCCGGTGTTCGCGCTGATGCAATCAGTTCAACAAGCTTATGTGTTTGCCTGCTCAGTGACACCGTAGCCAGATACGGTAGTTCACGAGGACCTTCAGAATCATCACCTACCCTATACTTCTCTTTGATTCGCCCCACCAACACGGGCGGATTTTCCATCAGCCCGTCTTCACCGACTTCACCGACCACCAAAACCGCCCGGCTTTGATAAACCGGACCAGCAACCAGCAAATATAGCAAACCACTCAACACTATCACGGCAAATACACCGATCATTGTCCACTTTCGTCGTATAATGATCAGAAATAAATCAATAATACTTATTTCACCATCAGCTGCCGGAGGCTTATTTATACGCCCGGTTTGCTCATCATGTTCGCGATGCATATTCATTGGGCCTCATCTATTTTGCCGCACAGAAAAGAAAACAGGTTCGCACAGCCTATCTTCCATATCGATCTTCAAAACGCACAATATCATCCTCGCCCAGATAGCTTCCTGACTGAACCTCTATTAATGCCAGATCTATCGTCCCGGTATTTTCGAGGCGATGTTTGGTGCCTAACGGAATATAAGTCGACTCATTCTCACTCACCAGGTACTGTTTATCACCACAGGTAACTTTTGCAGTACCTTTAACTACAATCCAGTGCTCAGCGCGATGATGATGCATCTGTAAAGACAAACTTGCCCCAGGCTTGACGACAATCCTTTTTACCTTAAAACGGTCATCCTCCAAAACGGACTCATAACTACCCCAGGGGCGATAGACCTTTTGATGCAATTTCGCCTCTTCACGGCCTTTATCTTTTAATTCGGCAACCAGTCCTGAGATACGTTCAGTGGCACTCTTATGTGCAACCAAAACCGCATCAGCAGTCTCAACGATAATATGATCTTTAACGCCTAATACACTAACAAGCCGGCTGTCAGCCCGCACATAGCAGTTGGAAACATCCTGCAGCAGCACATCTCCGCTGAGCGCATTATTCGCCTCATCTTTGGATTCTGCCTCCCAAAGCGCCTGCCAGGAACCTAAATCACTCCAATCCGCGCCAAGCGGTACCATTTTGGCGTTTTGAGTTTTCTCCATGACCGCATAATCAATAGACTGACTGGGGCACTTGGAAAAAACCTCCTCAGGAATACGGGAAAAATCCAGATCAACCTGCAATACCTTATAAGCCGAATGGCTGGATTCATAAATATCCGGGGCATGTGCTTTAAGTTCCTGCAGATAAGCATCAGCACGGAACATAAAAATGCCGCTGTTCCAATAATAGCAACCCTCTTTAAGATAGCGCTCTGCCGTTGCCAGATCCGGTTTTTCAACAAACTGCTCAATGTCAACAACGCCTTTACCGTTTGCTTTTATATAGCCATAACCGGTTTTAGGTTGATCAGGTACAATACCAAATGTAATTAACGCCCCCTCTGCCGCCGCAGGCTGCCCGGCCTGCACCGCTGTCGCAAATGCCTCCAGGTTTTTGATCAGCTGATCGGAAGGCAGGACCAGCAGAATTGCCTCCGGATCGGTAGCCAACGCTTCAAACGCCGCCAGTGCAATGGCCGGCGCAGTGTTCCGTCCAACCGGCTCAATTAATATTTTTGGAGACGCGGCCCCAGCCTGCCGCATCTGCTCAGCAACCTGAAACCGGTGCTCATTGTTACATACCAAGATCAGCCTGCTATCGGGAGCGACACGAGCGGCTCTGCGCACTGCCTGCTGCAGCAGGGTTTCCTCTCCGATCAATGAAAGCAATTGCTTGGGGAACGCCGAGCGTGAAACCGGCCACAAACGGGTCCCGCTGCCACCGGACAAAATCACAGGCGTGATGGTCATTTCAGATAATACCTTAATTTAAGATGATTAAAGCGCGCTATTCTACCGTTTAGCGCTATAAGCGCAAATGAATTAACCTGGCCCGCAAAACAGATTTTCATTCAGGCAGGTTTGCCGACCTGCTTAAAGATCCGAAACGCAACCAAGCCCAGCCCAACACCAGCCCGCTGAGTAACACAATCGGAGCATGCCCCAAGCTGATAAACGGGCCCTGCCCTTGATATGGAGTAATCCAGGCATTTAATACATCTACACTGAACTGAGGGCTGACTTCCTTAAGTTCACCCCGTGGGCCGATAATGGCCGATATACCCGTATTGGTGGATCTGACCATGTAGCGGCCGGCTTCCAGAGCACGCATCCGGGCAATCTCCAGGTGCTGATGCGGAGCCAGAGAGTCACCAAACCAGGCATCATTGCTTGCATTGACCAAAAAAGCCGCCTCTGGCAACTGCTCACGGAAAACATCCGCATAGGCCGATTCATAACAAATGCTTAGCGCGGTCGGATAGCCCGCCAAGTTAATTTTCGAAACCGAATCTCCGGCTGCAATATCAGACATCGGAATTTGAATATACTCTTCCAAAAAATCGAGCAAGCTGCGGAAAGGCATATACTCACCAAACGGGACGAGCCGCTGTTTATGATAATCCTGCCCAGTGATACCTACTTTATGGAGACTATTGTAATAGCGCCTGTTACGAGGATCGTATATAAAAACACCGGTCAGCAGCTCCGTATCCGAGGCCTCAAGCTCTTTATGTAATTGCCGCAGAAACTCATCCACACGATGACGGAATGTCGGAATCGCTGTTTCCGGCCAGACAATGATATCGCTGCTGTAATGCGGCCGGCTCAAAAACAAATATTGGTCCAGGCTTACCGAAAGCTTATCGGGCTGGAGCTTTATCTGCTGCGGAATATTGCCTTGCACCACACTCAGCCGCAAAGGCTCACCCAGTGGCTGGGTCCAGGTGACCTTTGACAGGCCCCAGCCTCCAGCCAGCAAAACCAGCGACAAAATTACACCGATGATGCGATCACGTGCGCAACCTTTTAGGACCAGTATCAACCCCCCACTCCACGCAGCGACAACCGCACCGACCGAAAGCACCCCACCGACCGGTGCATATTGCCCAAACCAGGTATCAACCTGACTATATCCCAGTAACAGCCAGGGAAATCCGGTCAATATCCAGCTGCGCAACCACTCAGCCATCACCCAAAGCGCAGGGAATATCAGCAACATCCGGTAAACCATTGGCAATCGACCGCTTCGGGAAAACCAGTACCCTAAACCAGCCAAGTACAATGCATTAATCAGAATTAAACCGGCCGCTATTGCCGCGGACAGCATCATGCTCGCAGCGCCGAAATCATGCAGACTGTTGTACACCCAGGAAACACCGAGGCCAAACATACTTAAACCAAACAACAAGCCTCGAATCAGCGCACGTCGGGCATCCACTCCGTCAACCGACAGTACAAAAAGAATCAACCCAACCACCGGCAGAATACGCCATTCGAAAGGCGCAAACCCCAGCGGCATTAACAAACCGCTAACAATCGCGATTAAATCTGCCAGCCTGTCCCGCATATTGGGAAATGCAGTGCGCACAACCAAAGACGCGTCTATTCTTGCGCCAGCGAGCGGTCGGCTGCTTCGGTTTCCTTGCGCCTCACCAATAAGCGATGGATGCGCCGCGAATCAGCGCCCAACACCTTGAAGTTAAATCCATGAAATTCCATTTCTTCGCCGCGCTTGGGCATATGTCCAAGCTGCCTTAAGATAAAACCACCGATTGTGTCGAACTCTTCATCATCAAACTCAACATCAAAGTACGCATTAAACTCCTCAATCCCGGTCAACGCCTTTACGATATACTGCGTTTCATCACATGGCTTTATGTTCTGGTCCTCTTCAGTATCATGCTCATCGGCAATCTCACCTACAATTTGCTCCAACACATCCTCAATGGTGACCAGACCCGCAACCCCCCCATACTCATCCACTACGATTGCCATATGATTCCGGCTGGCTCTAAACTCTTTTAACAAAGTATTAAGACGCTTGCTCTCCGGAATAAAAACCGCAGGTCGAACAATATCGAGAAAATCAAAATCTTTGGAGCTGGCCACAGTAAACTGCAATAAATCTTTGGCCAGCAATATCCCAATAACCTCATCCTTGCTCTCACCAATCACCGGAAACCTTGAGTGACCGGACGTGGTAACCACACGCAATATGTCATCCATTTGAGCATCATGCTCAACAATAACCATATGTGAACGTGGAATCATGACATCTCTGACCTGATCTTCCATAACCTCGATCACGCCTTCCATCATGCTTAACGCATACTTGTCCAGCAAATCACGTTGCTCTGCATCGCGCAAAAGCGCTAACACCTGGTCACGATCCTGCGGCTCACCAGTGAATGCATCACCAAGCTTTTCCAGCCAACTCTTGTTAGGGTTCTTTTGTTTCGCAGCTACTTTGCCGCTCTGAGAGTCCTCTGTCATAACCTTCCCATCAATCATTCAACAAACAGATAAAATACCCAGGCCTATCGTGTCTTTTATACATATGGATCAGCATAGCCCAGCTTGTGCAATATCTTCTTCTCCAGCGTTTCCATTGCCTGTGCAGCCTCACTCTCAACGTGATCATAACCCTGCAAGTGCAACATTCCATGAATGATCATATGCGCCCAATGTGACTCCAGTGTTTTATCCTGTTCACTGGCTTCCCGACTCAAAACTGATGCGCAAATCGCTATATCACCTAACAGCAGCCTGCCATCACTATCAGTAATATTCATCGGAAATGATAAAACATTCGTAGGCTTGATCTTATGACGGTACAAGGAATTAAGTTTTTGCGATTCCTGCTCATCAACAATTTTGACACTTACTGATATCGGCTGCGTCCCCAAATACGCAGATTCAACCCAGGTATCAATATCAGCTTTATCGGGCACTCGTGTTTCCGCGCAATCGTTAATCAGGCAGACATAGATATCATTCTTCATCACGCCCTCTGTCATTGCGCTGGTAAGCGTCAACGATTTTTTGCACCAGCGGATGCCTGACCACATCACCGGAATCAAAATATATAAAGCGCACATCTTTCAGATCACGTAACACCTGGATTACATGCCGCAAACCCGAGCGACGCTGCTGCGGTAAATCAATCTGAGTGATATCGCCGGTAACAACCGCTGTTGAACCAAAACCTATCCGGGTTAAAAACATTTTCATCTGCTCAATCGTGGTATTTTGTGCCTCATCCATGATGACAAATGCGTTATTTAAGGTTCGACCGCGCATGTAGGCCAGCGGCGCTACTTCTATTACATTTTTCTCAATCAGCTTTTCGACTTTCTCAAAACCCAGCATTTCATAAAGTGCGTCATACATAGGCCGCAGATAGGGGTCCACTTTTTGCGCCATATCACCTGGCAAAAAGCCCAAGCGCTCACCGGCCTCCACCGCGGGACGCACTAACACCAGTCGTCTGACGCGATCCTGCTCCAATGCCTCCACCGCACAGGCGGCCGCCAGATAGGTTTTGCCTGTACCCGCCGGACCGATACCAAACGTTAAATCGCTGACCCTAATAGACTCCACATATTCACGCTGATGCGAACCGCGCACTCTGATCTTGCCCCGATGCGTTCGGATAACGGGCATATCCGCGGAGTTCTTTGCAAAACTTTCAACCGCCGCACTCTGCAAATGCACATTGACCAGCTCCGGGGTAATTGTCTCCTCCGCACTCACTCTGTAGAGATCTTTCAATACCTCGCAAGCACCATTAATTGCCGCCGCATCACCTTTAATTTTGAAAATATTGCTACGGCTGTGTATTTCAACGCCCAAACGTTGTTCGATTTGCTGGATATGAGCATCCATCTGACCACACAAATTAGCCAGACGCATGTTGTCTTCCGGTTGCAGTATTAAATCCAGGGATTCTGAGTGCGCGGTCAATGTTGCAGTTCTAAAAGTTTTCCAAATTAATATACGGCCAAAAATTGCGCATTACAAAATATTACGCGCAGGCCATGGATTTTTTATCGGGCGCTGCTGTTTCAAGCAACTGCCCACGCAAAGAGTTTGGCATGACTTCAGTGATTCGCAAGCATACCATTTGGCCTATCAATTCAGGGTCGCCGGCAAAGTTAACCACCCGATTGTTTTCAGTCCGACCAGACAAATGTGCTGCACTTTTTTTCGAAAGCCCTTCAACCAGAACCATTTGTTCGCTATCGAGCATCCCTTGACTGATTTTTTGCGCATTAGCGGTAATAGTCGCCTGCAATCGTGCAAGACGTTCTTTTTTGATATCAGCCGGCACAGTATCCACCATCGCGGCAGCGGGAGTACCTGGTCGGGCGCTATAGACAAAACTGTAAGACTGATCAAACCCCACATCAGCTATCAACTGCATCGTCGCATCAAAATCTGCCGCCGACTCGTTCGGAAAACCAACGATAAAATCGGATGAAATACAGATATTTGGCCGCACCCGCCGCAACGCCCGAATCTTTGCTTTGTACTCAAGTGCAGTATAACCGCGCTTCATCATTGCGAGTATGCGATCCGAACCGCTCTGCACCGGTAAATGCAAATGATCACAAAGCTTAGGGATTTCGGCATAAGCCCGGATCAGCTCATCGCTAAATTCAGCCGGGTGGGATGTCGTAAAACGAATACGCTCAATGCCGTTTATTGCTGAAACATAATACAACAAGGTTGCAAAATCACAAATTGTGCCTTCAAAAGTTACCCCTCGATAGGCATTCACATTTTGCCCCAGCAAAGTCACTTCTTTAACACCCTTTAATGTTAAACGCACAATCTCTGCAATAACATCATCCAACGGCCTGCTGACCTCTTCACCCCGGGTATATGGCACGACACAGAAAGAGCAGTATTTGCTACAACCCTCCATAATGGAAACAAATGCGGTCGAACCTTGGATTCTGGGCTCAGGCAGATTATCGAATTTCTCAATCTGGGGAAATGATATATCGACGACCGGGGTTTTCGCCTTGATCACACTATCGAGCATAGTGGGCAAACGGTGCAAAGTCTGCGGGCCAAACACAATATCGACAAAAGGCGCACGCTCCCGCAATGCCCCTCCCTCCTGACTGGCAACACAACCCCCAACTCCAATCACGACACCCGGGTTTCGTTCTTTCAGGGGTCTCCAACGACCCAGTTCAGAAAATACTTTTTCCTGTGCTTTTTCACGCACCGAGCAGGTGTTCAACAGCAAAATATCTGCATTTTCAGGCTTCTCAGCCTTTTCCAGCCCATGCGAATCAGCGAGCACATCAAAAATTTTGTCAGAATCATATTCATTCATCTGACAACCATGTGTTTTTATATACAGTTTTTTAGCCGACATCGGAAAAGCACCGCAAATATAAAGACGGATACCGCCTAAAGGACTCTTTCATTTTAAATATTTCATTAAAAATCAAACAGTTACAAAATAACCACAGTCGTATCCCAAGGATCATACCATGCACCAAATTGAACTCCATGTTAGAATGGCAGGTTGTTTAAGCTTTTAACCAAAACTGTCCGGCCAAAGAGGACGCTAACAAATAATGCCTGAAAAAACTATAGTTGATGTCGGCAATATCCGCTGCGGAAGCGAAACCTTATTTCTGATCTCGGGCCCCTGCGTGATTGAAAACAAATCCGTGATGTTCAAAACCGCAGAGACTCTCAAAAAACTCTCGGAAAAACTGCAGATACCACTGATCTTTAAATCCTCATTTCAAAAAGACAATCGCAGCTCGCTCGACAACTATATGGGCCCGGGCCTCGACGAAGGCCTGAAAATGCTGGGTGAAATTCGACATGAATTCGACTTGCCGGTGCTGTCTGATGTCCACTACCCCGAGCAAATTGATGCAGCAGCCGAAGTACTGGATATACTGCAAATTCCAGCGTATCTGTGCATGCAGACAAGCCTGGTGGTCGCAGCCGCGAAAACAGGCAAAGTCGTCAACCTGAAGCACGGCCAGTTTCTCGCGCCGGAAAACATGGACAAACCGGCCCAAAAAATCAAAGACACCGGCAATAGCAATATCATTCTAACCGAGCGCGGCTATACTTTCGGCTATAACGACTTGGTCGTGGACCCCCGCAGCTTTTATCATATGAACCAAACCGGCTACCCGGTTGTGTTTGACATCACCCACAGCATCCGCAAATATGGCATTCCCAGTGCCGACCCGCGTGGCGGTGCCAGACAATTTCTGCCGACACTGGCACGAGCCGGCGTCGCTTCCGGCGTAGATGGTGTTTTCATTGAAGCACACCCGGAACCGGCCCAAGCACTCTGCGATGCCGCCAGCCAAATGCCACTCAGCGGCATGGAAGATTTTCTGCAACCCTTAATCGACATTCATAAGCTTGAAGTAAGCTATCGCACGGAATAAACCATGGAACTTTACCTAGACTCAGTTGATTTGAATGAAATACAAGAAGCTTTCGAGCTTGGCTTTTTAACCGGCTTGACCACAACCCCAACATTTATGCACCGTCATGGAGTATCCGATATTGATGGCATGATCCTTAAACTCGGGGAAATGGTTCCGATCTTACAGGTAGAGGCCCTGGGCCGTAACGCCGATGAAATTCACGCCGAGGCACATCGCCTGATTGAAATCGGTGTCGATCCCAAAAAGACCGTATTCAAAATACCGGTTTCATTTGAAGGCGTCAAAGTCTGCAAACGACTGAGTGACGAAGGGCTGATGACCAACATTCATCTGGTTTACACCTTGCAGCAAACCTATATGGCACTGGAGGCAGGAGCCACTTATGTATGCCCACTGGTAGGCCGCCTTCAAGATCAAGGGCACGACGCGCTGGCTTTAATCGAGCAGTGTGTAAATGCAGTAGAACTTTATGACTACAATGCAAAAATCATGTTCTCCTCGGTGCGCCACCCGGAACACGTTCGCAATGCAATCAATCTTGGTGTACATACCTGCACCGTGCCATACAAAGTACTTAAGCAACTCACTGAAAATAATTTTACTACCGTAGGCACCGAGCAATTTCTGGAGCATACCCGCCTGATGACAGTCAAGGTGCGTGATGCCATTCGCCCAAGCAATCCACTGGTCCCTGCAGATACCCGATTGACCGACGCTGTGGTCAAAATGACCGAGTCCGGCTTTGGCTGTGTGACGGTAGTCGACAAGCAAGGCCAACTGATCGGCGCATTTACTGACGGAGACTTGCGGCGACTTATCCAAAAAGATGGCCATGACGCGCTGCAGAAAACGCTCGCAGACCTGGAGTTTAAGGAACCGATATCAGTGAGTGCAGATTTATTACTGAATGAGGCGCAAGCTATATTTCGCCAGTCACATGTCGACACATTGATTGTAATCGATAACGACAAGCCCATCGGCATACTCGACATTCAGGACTTGAATGAAAACGTGTGAATGAATGACACCACCTATCAAGTCACGCAAAAGTTCACCGAGCTGGGTGGCGAATTTTTGGCTTCGCCCACCGAGCTACAACTTAAGCTCAAAAACATCAAAGCATTCCTGTTTGATTGGGACGGAGTATTTAATGCCGGCATAAAAACCGGCACTGATGGCAGTACTTTTTCTGAGACAGACTCAATGGGTACAAACCTGCTCAGATTTGGGCACTGGCTTGAGCATGAACAACTCCCAACCTTCGTAATACTGACAGGCGAAAATAATATTGCTGCTACCGAGCTGGCGAAAAGAGAACACTACACGGCTGTATACTATAAAGCCCGAAATAAATCCCTGGCCTTATCCCATTTACAAAAAAACGCCGGAATTTCAGCAGAAGAGATCGCGTTTTGCTTCGATGACGTTCTGGATCTGCCAGTCGCAAAACAATGCGGCCTGCGCTTTCTTGTTCGCCGCAGCGGGAGCCCATTGTTTGAAGATTATACAAAAAACCAAGACCTCTGCGACTACGCAACAGCTAACAGCGGCGCCAACCACGCAGTACGGGAAATTTGCGAACTTATACTTGGCCTAACTGGTCAATTCGATCGGGTTATCGAGGAGCGCTGCAAATTCGAAGCACCATACCAACACTATCTCGAACACCGTAACTCAGTTACACCTGATATGTATATAGAGCAATCCGGTCAAATAATCCCGGAAGCATCTGCAAATTCAACATAAAAAAACCACAGCAACGTAGCGAGCGATACGCGGTAGAGGCCGGCTGGACACTGCAAAACTCACTCCCGAGACAAACCTGTGAGCCTCATCGTTTTTCCAGCGTCTTAAACGGTTGCCACTTGCAGCGACATCCGAAAAAAGCGAGTATGAACCGAAAATCACTTTTCGGAAACATTCCGCAAAACAACAAACAAAACACCCGAAACCACCCGGCAACCAGAGCTTTTAAAACCGCCTAAACCCTGCACTTAACAACAAAATATCCAATGAATTCGATTCGTCACAGTATTTCAGCATACCGCTCTTTACTAAATAACCATAACAAGCTGGCGATGGCCACAGTCGTGGAAGTCAGTGGCTCCACCTACCACAGGCCTGGAGCCCGAATGTTTATTGATGAAAACCTGGAACACACAGGCAGTATCAGCGGCGGCTGTCTTGAAAAAGATTTAATACAAAAAACCTGGTGGAACCTGCGTGAAGGAACACCGCTGATTACTTACGATACTCGAATAGAAGATGAAAGCAGTAGCACAGAACTTCCAACCGGGCCTTTTAATACCGGCTGCAGTGGACTGGTGCATGTTTTATTAGAGGAAATCAAGAACGATGATGCATATAACCCGATTACAGTAATGCAATGGGTATTCGACACGCAAACACCTGCGGTTATTGCCACCGTATATCGGAATAACGGACTTACTAATATTCAAATCGGTGAACGCGCCATACTACAGAACCCTGACGACCCAATAAGCTCAAACATCAAAAACCCTGCACTTTTAAACGCCATACAAAAATCGATGCTCGACACTCTGCACACCGGCCATACCGGATGCCATCAATTTAGCACTGCAAATGCATCAGCTGATGTTCTGATCGAAGTGCTTAATCCACCACGTTCATTATATCTATTTGGAGCCGGCGATGATGCAAAACCTGTCGTCACACAGGCCAGACAACTTGGCTGGCAAACCTGCTTGATCGATCATCGTACACATTTGGCAAACAGCAACAGGTTCCCGGACGCAGACATTATTCTCCCGCTGAAAGATGTACAGGCATTGCCAATGCGCCCTCCTGCACCCGACAGTGCCGCTGTGATTATGACACATAATATTGCTCGCGATGCCGAACTGATTCCTGCACTATTGCAGTACAAATTATTCTATATCGGCCTGCTGGGCCCTGCCGCCAGACTGCAACGCCTGAAAAACTACTGGCACCGGCAAAATATAAAAATCACGGTTAAACAGATGGAACAACTGCATGCGCCCATCGGATTAGATCTGGGTGCAGATAACGCGGCAGAAATCGCAATTGCAGTCATCGCTGAAATTATCGCAACGAGCAACCAACGGTGTGGCGGCATGCTTAAACAACAGAACCAGCCCTTACATGAGCCCGCCAAACACTATCAACACACGCTCTAAAAAATGCACCCACCAAAAATTGCTTATTTATCAACGTAACCGCAGCGCTTCAGGCATACTCCCGACCTCTCAACTCCAGCATATCCCCGGGAGTATCCAAATCGAATTCAGCTCTTGGCATTTCAATTGCCAATGGACTCATTGCCTGCAATACAGCGGCTGCACCATCACCTGAGCCACCTTTTAGCAACAGTGGAAAAGCACTTTTCGGAAAAATAACCGGGATTCTTGATGTATCCGCATAACGAGCAGCTACCGCCTGCTCCGGGTTTTGCTTCCATAACCGCACCAATGAGCCGATATCATCAGGCTGTATTAACCATTGGTCTACAGTCACAAGCAATAAACCATCGCTCTCATATTGTAGATTTGATACCCCGCAACATATTGAGCTTCGCATCCCAACAGGCCAGTCCGGGTTATAACAAACGGGTATAGTCGCCGGCAATACAGCCGCCACTTCTTCAGCATTAGCCCCCAGCACAACCAGCGGTGGTGTATCAACTTGCGGAGATATCATTTCGACAACACGCAGCAATAAAGGCTTACCCCGGTAGCTTACAAGCTGTTTTATTTGCCCGAGACGACTCGAAGCACCTGCAGCCAGTATCAATGCACCTAAACGTGGAATTACTTTTTGGCACATGTTGATTCCGTCACAATATATTCACAGAAACCAGTGTAACCCGAAACAATGAGTATACAAACCCTGCTTCATAAAAATCGGAACAGTGCCATACTCACCCTAAAAACCATGTAAAATTTTCTAACGGTTTGCTATGCTTTTAGACTCTGCCCTCTTCCAGCCACCGCAAGGAGATGATTATGGCGGTTACACTCACTATCAATGGTGAATCAAAAACAGTTAATGCCGAAGACGATACCCCTCTACTCTGGGTATTACGTGACGAACTGAACCTCACCGGCACAAAATACGGTTGCGGTATCGCGCAATGCGGTGCATGCACCGTTCATGTGAACAATTTGCCACGGCGCTCCTGTGTAACCCCAATTAAATCCATTGAAGGTATGCAGATTACCACAATCGAAGGCCTTGATGGCCCGGTTGCCGAGGCGGTACAAGCCGCGTGGCAAAAAATTGATGTACCGCAATGCGGCTTTTGCCAAACCGGCCAGGTTATGAGCGCGGTTGGCCTGCTCAACAGTATACGCAAGCCTGACGATGCAGATATAGATAACGGTATGACCGGAAACATATGTCGCTGCGCAACCTATGTACGCATCCGCAACGCAATCCATGATGCCGCCGGAATACTGGAGAAGCAAAAATGAGCCAGCAAGCCACAAGCCACGACAAAAAACCCATAAAACCAGAGCGGCGACGTTTCCTGCAAAGCAGTGCCGGCTTGTTGATTGGTGTTTATCTACCGGTATTTGCCAACCAAAAATCCGGGGCGGCTGCCGTTATGCAGACCCCATCCGAAGCAGGGGCGACACTGTCACCCAATGCCTTTGTACGCATTGCTGAAGATAACACCGTAACAATATTAAGTAAGCATATTGAGTTTGGACAAGGGCCATTTACCGGTCTGGCAACATTAGCAGCCGAGGAAATGGGCGCCGACTGGTCACAAATGCGTGCGGCACATGCACCTGCCAACGTAGAGCACTATAAAAATCTGGCATTTGGTGTTCAGGGTACAGGCGGCTCAACCGCTATCGCAAACTCTTACCACCAAATGCGACGCGCCGGCGCCACCGCCAGAGCGATGCTGGTCTCCGCAGCCGCAACACGCTGGAAAGTGCCGGATACAGAGATCACCGTCAATAACGGAATCATCTCCCACAAAAACAGCGGCAAACAGGCAAGTTTTGGTGAATTGGCTGCAAGTGCTGCCGAACTGCCCGCCCCCAATAATGAGCCCGCATTAAAAAAGCCATCCGAGTTCAAACTAATCGGCACCGATTTACCCAAACTCGATACTACTGAAAAAACCCTTGGACAAGCACAGTTTACGTTGGATATTTACCAAGAAAATATGCTAACTGCCGTGGTTGCACACCCGCCGGCATTCGGCGGCATAGTTAACAGCTTTGATGACAGCGCCGCACGCAAAATACCCGGTGTCGTGGATATCAAGAAAATTCCTCAAGGCATAGTCGTCTACGCAAAAAATACATATGCCGCGATAAAGGGGCGAGACGCATTAAAAATAAACTGGGATACCAGCCAGGCAGAAACCCGCTCTTCAAAGACCTTATTCAAACTGCATCGTGATGCCGCTCAAAAACCGGGAGCCAATGCAACGTCCAATGGTGATACCGACAAAGCATTACAAGATGCTGCAAAAACACTGGAGCTCGAATACTCATTTCCTTATCTTGCACATGCACCGATGGAAACCCTGGACGCGGTTATTCTCGCACATAATGACAGCGATAAAATCGAAGCATGGTTAGGCAGCCAATTACAAACGGTTGATCAAGGCGCCATCGCTCAGGTATTCAATACAAAACCTGAAAATGTGATCATACACACGCAACTTGCCGGGGGCAGTTTCGGAAGACGCGCTCAACCGGATAGCGGTTTTGCTGTAGAAGCCGCGCTTGCTACCAAAGCGGTCTCCCGTGGCACACCGGTAAAACTGATATGGACCCGGGAAGATGACATAAAAGGCGGCCGCTATCGACCAATGGTTTTTCATAAATTACGTGGCGGCATTGACAACAAAGGCAATATCATTGGCTGGCAACAAACCATTGTAACCCAATCGATCGTCGCCGGCTCGCCGTTTGAGGGAATGATTCAAAACGGCATTGACCCGACTTCGGTTGAAGGCGCCAGCGATCTTCCGTACACAATACCAAATCTTGATGTCAGCCTGCATAGCATGCAAACCAAAGTCCCGGTTCTATGGTGGCGATCAGTTGGCCACACACATACCGCATATACAGTTGAAACTTTCATCGACATGCTGCTGGAATTAGCTGATAAAAATCCGGTAGAGGGTCGATTGGAACTGCTTAAAAAACATCCACGCGAATCACACGTTTTGCGCACTGCTGCGCGCATGGCGAAAAACGCCGGCCCAACCCCACAAGACCGGGCCCGCGGCATCGCCGTACATAAATCATTTGGTAGTTTTGTTGCGCAAATTGCTGAGATCTCGAATGAAAACGGATTCCCTAAAGTACACCGCGTCTGGTGCGCAGTCGATTGCGGCATTGCCGTAAACCCAAATGTTATCAAAGCACAAATGGAAGGCGGTATCGGCTACGGTCTTGGCGCGATACTTTTTGACGAGATAACACTCGGCGAAAATGGCACCGTAATACAATCCAACTTTGATACCTATCGTAGTTTACGCATCAACGAAATGCCTGATATTGAAGTTGAAATTATTAAATCCGACATAGATCCAACCGGAGTCGGCGAACCCGGCACTCCACCTATCGGCCCCGCGGTTGCAAATGCATGGAGACGGTTAACCGGACAAAAAATTACCCATCTGCCTTTTATATCCAGTGTGCAACAAATGGAAACAGCCTGATGAAAAAAGAAAATCTACAGGTTCTTAGCTTGGTAATATTAACGCTTTGCACTTTTGCCTGCAGCAAAGATAACAATACCGCCAATAACACTGTTAGCTCTGATACATCAGCACAAGCCACTGCCATATTGCAAGGACCGGACGCATTCGCCGATATCAGTGATAACAAACAGCGGGCAAAGTCATTGTTTCTCGAAATGGCCAAAGTGATCCAACACCCCAGATGTGTTAATTGCCATGCCGCCGGGAACCGGCCACTGCAGGGAGACCAGCAGCAACCTCACCAGCCGCCGGTGTTTCGCAATAACAGCGGCATGGGGCATCCGGGCATGCTATGCATCACCTGCCATAGCGCAACAAATGTGCAAATCAGCTCAACGCACTCTATACCCGGCCATACACCCTGGATAATGCCGCCCGAAAATCAGGCCTGGGAAAACGTACCAATAAGTAATATCTGCGAACAACTCAAAGACCCTGAGCGCAATGGCAACAAATCCATTGAAGCTGTAGTTCACCATTTTACCGAAGACGGGCTGGTTGGCTGGGCCTGGAATCCCGGCGCAGGCCGTTCACCGCCTCCCGGCAACCAAGCCATACTGGGGGCATTAGCTCAAGCATGGATGGATGCCGGAGCACACTGCCCCTGACTGTGACTCTAGCGCGGAAACATCATAAAAAAAGCCACCTTATATAAGCTTAATATCACCAAGCAAACAATAGAAAACATCTCAAACGGTTGCGCAAACTTTTTAAAAAGTATCTACTTTCAAGCAACCGCACTAACCACCTGGTTTCTGCCGTTATGCTTGGCCATATATAGCGCCTGATCAGCCGCATCAATCAAACCTTTAGCACTTGGATAGTCTACTGAATGATTCTGTACCGCATACCCGATACTCGCGGTTAACTTAAAACTCACGTCATTGAATTCAAAGTTTGTTTCTTCCAGTTTAACTCTTACTTTTTCCGCCAACGCGAAAGCACCTTTAAATCCAGTATTGGGCAATACCACCAGAAACTCTTCCCCGCCATATCGCGCTATAATATCCCCAGGACGCCTGATTACACTTTTAATTATGCCAGCAACAAAACAAAGAGCATGATCTCCACACAAATGCCCGTATTGATCATTAACCTTTTTAAAATGATCAATATCAATCATCAATAATGCTAAATCCTGTTTTTCACGATAGGCTCTATGCCACTCTTTTTCATACTGCTCCTCCAGATAGAGGCGATTTTTCACTCCCGTAAGACCATCACTTATACTACGTTCTCGGAGCATAAGATTGGCATCTTCAAGTTGATGCATTGCAGTATCAAGCTCTTTGGTTCGTTCAACCACTTTTTTCTCCAGCATTTCTTTAGCATCCATCCTGATACGCTCATTCTCCTGCATTAACAGCCTCATACGATGCGCAAGTGCAAACGACAAAAGCACTGCCTCCAGCGCCGAACCAATTTGCTGCCCATGAATCGTCAAAAAATTTGAAGGCAACCATCCAACCAACATCATATTAAAAACCGAGACCCCAACTATCAGAGTCAACCATGCCAGCAAAAAATACCGCGCCTCCTGAACACCTTTATATAATGCATAAATACCCACAAAAAACACAAACAACATTGATAACGTAGCAAAAAGCGCATTTAACTGAACCGCCAAACTTTTACTAAAGAAAAAAAACATTGTTAACGGCACAACGACAAAAGCCATCGCGACAATCATCAGTTTATTCAACCTGGGAAACAATACAGGCACATGCAGGAAAGATCTGGCAAACAATAAAACAAAAAAAGCATATGCTGCACTGGCAGACAACGCAACTGTTAAATTAATCTGGCCATGATTTGGCCATAGATACTGATAACTCAGCCCATTATAGCAAAACTGCCAAAGCGCATAACTAACTACAAAAAGACAATAATACAAATAACTTCTATCACGAATTGATATAAACAACATGATGTTGTATAGAAACAATGCGGCAATTATTCCATAATATATTCCATACTCCATCTGCAGATTAAGGGCGCCGGTCGGATAAGCTTGTGGCTTCCAGAAATAAACAGGTGCCGACATTAAGCCGTAAGTTTTTATTCTGATAAAAATCTGCAGACTTTCTTCTGCATGCAGCTCTATCACCGAAACCGGATTTCGAACCCGCACTTGCCTTTCCTCAAAAGAAAAGTGGTCTCCCAATCTTGCGTGCTCAATTACCCCAGTAGCCCTTGCATAGTAGATATCGACACTATCCAAAAGCGGATCCTGCAATTCCATCCACCATGTTACCGCATGATTCTCCGGGTTCTTTAACTTTATTCCAAACCAATAGACTGAACGCGTTACACCAAAGCTAAGCACAGAACTTTCACCTTTAGTAAATCGCGACAAATTTTCAGGTTTACGGACATCTGCGATGCTTAACGATCCCTTCTCATCTTCCAAGTAAGATAAATAGCCCGCTGCAGTGTATTTATCAGAATCAAGCAACAGAACGAGCGGATCCGCGGCTGCACTAGTGAATCCTATACTTAGCAACAGCACATATATTGAAGTCCATTTTTTAGAAATATTGCTTATCACATCTACAATTTAAATAACCAGCAATTCTCAACATATAAAACTTCACCCAGCATCAGAAATATCGGCCGCCTATAAAAAAAGTTTAAGACCACTTGGTTAACAAAATTAGAGGAGTAACAAACCAAAAAAAAACAAGTCTAGAAATTAGAATTGCCCATGCAGCCAAAATTACTAGTTACAAACAAATTAGAGAAAAATGAAACCCAATAAAAAAAGCCCGGGGATAAACCCCGGGCTTTTCTCAAACATAGAGATGGATAATGCGAACTTAGAAGTCGTAACGCATTGTCACAGTTGAAGACCGTCCAGCAAGAGGACGTCCTCGAATCGTACCATCCGTTGCAGATGCAAAATCACCATCTTCAGCTTCGGTCAGCACAAACTCATCAGTCATGTTGTTTATGTTGAGCCCAAGAGACAGCTGATCGGTAATATTCCAGCCCAAAAATCCATTCAGGATAATATAGGCTTCCTGCTCAAGCTCATTGACATCCTGCAGATAGAATGCAGAACTACCCTGAACAACGACACCAACATTAAATGTACTGGTGCGATATTCCGGCGTAATTGTGTAAATGACATCTGCCTGACGACGCGGGGTATTGCCAACCACTGTCGGGTCGATGTTATCCGACGCAATTTCTGCATCCGTCAAAGTCAGGTTACCACTCAGATAAAAGTTGTCACCCACTGACAGATTACCTTCAAGCTCAACACCGCTCGCATCATATTGACGAATAAAAGCAGTATTCGATGTAATCTCAAACTGGGTTTCATCGGTGGTTGTATCAAAGAACGTGGCAAACAATGCAAAGTTTGAACCCTGCCATTTCACCCCGATCTCTAACTGCTCAACATCATCAACCGGATCACCACTAATAGGCTGACCTGTAGCCGGATCAAGTATACCAATATCGAATATACGGTCAGCAATTACTCGCGAACCTTCACTGAGCCTTGCAAAGATAGCAAGATCATCACTCAGTTCGAAGTTACCGCCTACAGAGTAAGAGTTGTAATCGACATCGAAATTCACCAGCTCCGGGCTGCCGACATCAACAGGTGCGCGTGTACCGCCGGATTCCGCTGTAGAAATCGTGCCGTTGCCGTCAATGTCCACTACCGGTGCGCTGGAAGCACTAAAACGTGCCCCGCGGGCTTCTGCGTTATCCTGACGAACACTTAAATCCAGCGTTAATCGGTCGAAGTCCAACTGAATGTTGGCATACGGCGCAAAGGTATCGTATTCCAGATCCAGTATCGCTGAGAATACGTTACGGGTCGTAATACCATTATCCGTTGTATCATCACCTGCGGTTACAATCTCCAGCGGACGTGCTGCACCGTTACCCAAAGCCACCCACTGGATCGACCACGCCGGCCAGGACTGCTGAATGCTTTGGTTGGAGTTATACAGACCCACTGTCCAGGTCAGATTATCCCGCTGTTGAGAGATCTTAAAATCCTGCACCGTGTAATCCAGACTGTCGCTGATAAAATCCAGCCACAGATTCAGCTGCGCCAAACCATTGTACGCTGTACCGGCACCCGGCCCAGCTGCAATAGTTACGGTATCTCCCAGATTGGATGCATTTTCTTCAATACCAATCGCAAGAGGTAAAATCACACGGCTGCCGACCTGTGAAGTACGACCTTTATAAGAAAGGGTAAAATCATTGCCCAGCTCGGTTTCGAACTCCGCGCCCAATGCGGTCACATCCACGTCGATACTTTCATTAAAGCTCAGAAACACCGGGGAACCGTCAGCGTTCAATGTATTTAAGCCAAGATTAAACGGGCTTTGAACACCATCGTTTGCCGCATCGTAGCCGCCAACCGGGGCATATGATGAACCGCCACTCTCAGCACGCACTGCACTAGCCAGCTGAGCCATCGTAGTTTCATCAAGTTGTTTGCCGTAAATACGCAGATAGCCGGTATCAAACTCATAAGTCAGGTTACCTTTTACCTGATAACCTCTCTCACCGGCAAAATCCACGTCCCGAGGACCTTCACCAGACTGAAAGTAGCCCCCGACATGAAAACGCAGCGCATCAGAAAGCGGTGAGCCATACTCAAAATCCACACGGTCATTGTTGAAATCAGCACCCATGGTATACGCTGCACTACCACCAGCTTCTTCACCGGTTTTACTGATCATGTTGATGATACCACCGGGTGAGTTACTGGCAAAAGTTGAAGCAGAACCACCCCGAATCGATTCAACACGGCTAACCGTATTATCAAAACGTAGATAGTTATCTGCATTACCGCCTACGATATCACCGTATTCCAATACCGGAAGACCGTCTTCTTGCAATTGCAGGAATTTTGAACCACCTGTTGCCAGCGGAATACCACGGACGGTGATATTTGCATTACCCGGACCACCGGAGAATTCAGCGCGAATACCAGGCAAGCTTCGGAAAATCTCTGCGGTAGAACGAATACCCAAATTACCGACTTCGTCACCGGATAATGTGCTGACTGATACACTACTTTCAAATACAGTGGTCTCACCAGCAACACCGGTTGCAACCACTTCCTCCAGAAGGCCGAAATTCTCCTCACCCTGGGCAAGTGCCTGCGAAGAAATCGAAACCGCTGACGCTACTGCCAGCGCTAACGGTAACTTCTTCCGCTGCTTTGCTAATTTTGATGGAATGTGCATATAAATGCTCCCCCTTGCTCTTTAGTTTAGTGATGAAAAGTCAAAACAGTAAGGGATCGGCACCCGCAATTCGGTTCCTTGCCCTCTGTACTTATTCATTTGTATTTTACTTATCAATACCAGGCGCAAAGAACCTACTTTGCAACCGGTGGCACAATATAACCTCAAAAGTTAGCGGTTTCAAATCTAAAATGACAATTTTTTGTCGAACTAAACAACGACACCAATCCAATCTGTGGATAAAAGTAATTTTTTTGTGGAAAACTTTTGCGGGACATAAAAAATCAAAAAAAGAATCAAAGTCTTAAAACCATCTCATCACACACGAAAAAATATGTGATTTTACTTAAAAATTGCACTTTACCCCCTTCACCTTGATCCAGCCACAAACGAATGGGATCAAGAACCCGTGAATTCAAATAATCACCATCACCCCAATTAAAAAAAACTTGAACATGCCCGCTGCCTCATTGCATACCAGTTATACCTTATATATATTTTCATTAAGGAACCGAACTCAAGCCCAAACAACCGATGAATAGAGCGACCTATACTGATAACATTCGGTATTAACTCTCATCCTTAACCCTCTTCTATATACCACCGAGCATCACCGATAAAGCATAGCCTTTCTCCAACTGACCTATAACCACCGCACGCGCCAGCTTTAGAATGGAGCCCCAAACAAAGACCCGCGAAAGAATCCCGAAAAGAGTGCACCCTTTTTTCGCAACGCACTCTTATCGCGCGTCCTGAAACCCATCAAAAGCCCACAAACAAACCATAAACCACTGTTTTATAAGAATAAAAAAGGGTTGGCAAACAACTTGCAGTGGCATGGGCAAACTAACTAATTTCGAGGTTTTCATGCGGCTTAACTTCTTCCATAACAAACGCAATAACATTGCGGGTAAAAAACACTCTATTACAGGCAGCCTATTAGCAACAATTGCTATATGCCTGTTCACACAAACCACATACGCCGAAAAACTGGGCTTTCCTGAAAAAGAAGAATTAAAGTTCGGTTTTATTAAGCTTACAGATATGGCCCCAATAGCGATCGCTTATGAAAACGGGTACTTCGAGGACGAAGGCTTATATGTAACGATCGAAGCACAGGCCAACTGGAAAGTACTTCTGGACGGTGTAATCGACGGACAGCTGGATGGCGCACATATGCTCGCCGGACAACCGCTTGCCGCAACGATCGGTTACGGCACCAAAGCGCATATCATTACCCCATTTTCAATGGACCTGAACGGCAACGGCATCACTGTTTCCAATGAGATCTGGAAACAAATGAAGCCAAACATTCCGAAACGCAAAGATGGTAAACCGGTACACCCGATTAAAGCGGATGCACTCAAGCCGGTCGTTGAAAAATACAAAGCCGAAGGCAAACCATTCAATATGGGCATGGTGTTCCCGGTGTCAACGCATAATTATGAACTGCGCTACTGGCTGGCTGCCGGTGACATCCACCCCGGGTTTTATGCTCCACATAAAGGCGATATTAGCGGTCAGATCGATGCAGATGCACTGCTATCGGTAACACCACCGCCACAAATGCCGGCAACACTGGAAGCAGGTACTATTTACGGGTACTGCGTCGGTGAACCCTGGAACCAGCAGGCAGTATTCAAAGGTATCGGCGTTCCGGTTATTACCGACTACGAAATCTGGAAAAACAACCCGGAAAAAGTTTTCGGCATTACCGCTGAGTTTGCTGAGAAATACCCCAACACAACCATACGCCTTGTCAGAGCATTGATCCGGGCAGCAATGTGGCTGGATGAAAACGATAATGCCAATCGCCCTGCGGCGGTAAAAATTCTATCTCAATCAAAATATGTCGGCGCTGATTATGAGGTGATCGCAAACAGCATGACCGGTACATTTGAGTATGAGAAAGGCGACAAACGCCCGGTACCGGACTTCAATGTATTTTTCCGGTACAACGCAACCTACCCCTTCTACTCAGATGCCATTTGGTACCTGACGCAAATGCGCCGCTGGGGACAAATCGCAGAAGACAAAAGCGATCAGTGGTACAAAGATGTCGCTGCAAAAGTGTATCGGCCTGATATATATGCTGTTGCGGCAAAATCACTTATCAAAGAAGGCCTGGCAAACGCCAAGGACTTCCCTGACTTTGCCACCGAAGACGGATTTAAGGACCCTCAAACTGAATTCATCGACGGCATTGTATACGACGGTACAAAACCCAACGCGTATATTCAGAAATTTCCGATTGGACTGAAAAAAGGTGACAAGCTATAGCTTGTCACCAAAATCAAGATGAAGAGTACCGGGGAGGGACTCATTAATCATGAACGCGATAACCATCAAACAAAAACTCAACGCTGTGCCGGCAGCATCATTAAAAGCAAAGCAGCTCATTCAAAATGGCGTACAGCAGATGATGATACCGCTGGCAGGTATACTGGTATTCCTGCTGTTATGGAGCGCCGCCGCACAACAAATTGAAACATCCCTGGGGAAATTCCCGGGCCCTGTTACAGTCTGGCAACAATTCGGCGGCCTTTACCAGGAACACATGAATGAACGCGCCAAAGCATCTGCGTTTTATGAACGGCAAAAAGAACGCAATGCAAAACGGGTTGCACAAGACCCCGATTATGTCCCTAGAATTCGGGCATATACCGGCAAACCTACATTTTTTGATCAAATCATTACAAGCCTGATAACCGTAATGAGTGGTTTTATTCTGGCAACGCTGATCTCCGTACCATTAGGCATTGCAATCGGTCTCAGCAAAACGCTCAATACCGCAATGAATCCGGTGATTCAAATCTTTAAACCGGTCTCCCCCCTGGCGTGGCTGCCTTTGGTTACGATGGTCGTCAGTGCCGTATATGCCACACCAGACCCTTTAGTACCTAAATCGTTTTTAAACTCCATGATCACAGTAACACTTTGCTGCTTGTGGCCAACGGTCATTAATACTGCCGTCGGAGTTGCATCAATCAATAAAGACCTGATAAATGTCAGCCGCGTACTGCGCCTGCCTCCACTGACTCATATCATAAAGATCGTACTGCCTGCTTCGATACCGATGATCTTTACCGGCTTGCGTTTGTCGCTGGGCATTGCATGGATGGTATTAATAGCCGCCGAAATGCTCGCGCAAAACCCCGGCCTGGGCAAATTTGTCTGGGACGAATTTCAAAACGGCAGCTCAAACTCCCTGGGAAGAATTATGGCCGCAGTAATAACAATCGGCTTCGTAGGGTTTTTACTGGATCGTTCAATGTTGCAGCTGCAACGCTGGATATCCTGGGACAAAACCTCGGCTTCACGCTAAGGGAGGGAAGAATAATGACCACTGTACTTGAAATCACTAAAGTTGACATGGTGTTTCCAACACCGAAAGGGCCGTTTACCGCACTCAAAGAGATTGACCTGAAAATTGCGAAAGGTGAATTTGTATCACTCATCGGACACTCAGGCTGCGGGAAATCCACAGTATTAAATATTGTTGCCGGTCTTTATACCGCCTCCACCGGCGGTGTGGTACTCAACGGCAAAGAGGTTTTGGAACCCGGCCCGGAACGCGCGGTTGTCTTTCAAAACCACTCCCTGCTTCCATGGTTGACCGCATACCAAAATGTTGAGCTTGCCGTTAAACAAGTATTTGGCCGCAAAAAAAACAAGCAAGAAATACAGGAATGGATCGAATATAACCTGAAACTTGTGCATATGGACCACGCTATGCATAAACGCCCGGATGAGATCTCAGGCGGAATGAAACAGCGTGTAGGTATTGCCAGAGCGCTATCAATGCAACCTGAAATTTTGTTAATGGATGAACCTTTCGGTGCACTCGATGCATTAACGCGCGCGCACATGCAAGATTCGCTAATGGAAATTCAAAGTGAACTTAAAAACACAGTCATCATGATCACACATGACGTTGATGAGGCTGTGTTACTTTCAGACCGCATCGTTATGATGACCAACGGCCCGGCGGCTACGATTGGCGAAATCCTGAATATTAATTTGGAGCGTCCACGTGACCGTCTCGCTCTTGCCGAAGACCCCGAGTACACCCACTTGCGCTCCGAAGTTCTGAAATTTCTGTATGAAAAACAAAGAAAAATAGAAAACATAACACAACACAAGGACAATACTGACAGCAAAAAAAACTCCCGAAGTAGTAACGCAGCCGCCTGATCAAAAATCGGTATACGCTTCCTGAAGTTAGCAGTCAAAGTTTCTTGGATTGTTGTTTTTGCCTAAAAACTGGATTTATTAAGTTCCGCACACGGAAGTGCACAACGAAGAAACTGCGCAGTTTTATTTTGCGCAACATCCTGAAAACCGATGGATTGTTTTTCAGAGTTGACATTAACACTAACAAAAGAGAAGCGTAATGAGAAAAGCTATTCATACCGGACTATTGCTGTCCACACTTGTCGCACACCTTCCCGCAGCATCTGCAAACGAATTTACTGAAGCGCTTACAGGCGGCACAGCATTTGCAGATTTCAGACTGCGCTATGAAAATGTCGAACAGGATAACGCCTTACAGAATGCCGATTCACTCACATTGCGTACCCGCCTGGGCTACAAAACCGGTGCGGTAAACGGTTTCTCTGCATTAATAGAATTCGAAGATTCAAGAATCGTCGGCGGAATCGATGATTATTCAGTACCGGTCACCGGCTTTAACCCCGGCGTATTTTCCGTGATAGCCGACCCGGAAACCACCGAGCTGGACCAGGGCCTGATTCAATATAAAGGCGAAAAATTCACCGGTAAATTTGGACGCCACGTACTGACTTATGACAATCACAGATTTATCGGTCATGTCGGCTGGCGCCAGGACAGACAGACTTTTGATGGTTTTACCGGCAGCATAACGCCCAGCGAAAAACTCAAACTGAATTTCAGCCACATTACCAAACGCAACCGTATCTTTGCCGAAGCGGCTGATTTAAGCTCAAAAGATAATCTGATCAATGTTTCTTATAAAACACCGATCGGCACACTCACCGGGTATGCTTATCTGCTCGAAATTGATAACAACACTGATAATGCATTGGATACGACCGGTTTACGGCTTACCGGTTCAGCCGACAAATTTTTATATACCCTTGAATTTGCAACCCAGGACTTTGAAACCGCAACAGCCGATAACAGTGCGGATTATTTGTTTCTGGAAGGTGGTGTCAAGCTGGAGACTGTTACAATTAAACTTGGCTACGAATCCCTGGGCTCTGATAACGGGCTTTTCGGCTTTTCAACACCACTGGCCACCTTGCACAAATTTAACGGCTGGGCCGACTTATTTCTGGCCACACCGGCTCAAGGTCTGATCGACACTTATGTCAGTGTTGCAGGCAAACTGGCCGGCGGTAAATGGGCCCTGATATTCCATAATTTTGAAGCCGATGAAAGCACTGCAACCATCGATGATTTCGGTGATGAATTCGATGCGGTTTACAGCAAAAAATTCGGCGGTAATTACTCGGCCGGCGTCAAGTATGCAATGTACTCTGCAGGAGATACTGCAACCAACAGAGTCGATACAGACAAGTTGTGGCTCTGGGTTGGCGCCAAATTCTAATATAAGCCGAACACGTCAGACTCATGACTACAATCGTTATCGGCAACGGACCGGCAGGTGTTCGGTTTGCTCAAGAGCTTTTAAAAAGAAAGCCGGATGCATCAGTAACACTTTTTGGCAACGAACCCTGCCGGCCGTATAACCGGGTGCAACTCTCTGCCTTGCTGTCAGGGCAAATTGAGTATGAAAATATTTTTACGCTTTTGCCGAACCAAAATCACCACCCGGGATTCAGTCACGAGATTTGTGCCATAAAAGATATTAATGTCGAAAACCATACTGTCACCGATGCCAAATCGCGAATACATCGCTACCAACACCTGGTAATCGCCACCGGCTCCCGCGCACATGTTCCTCATATCCCGGGAGTTGACCAAACCGGGGTTTACACATTCCGCAACCTTAGAGATACCGAATTTCTTTCTGCACGCACCTCACGCGCCCGGCATATTGTGGTAGTCGGCGGCGGATTACTCGGCCTGGAAGCAGCCCGTGCATTACTACGTGCAAACACCCAAGTTACTCTGGTTCAACAAGGCCCCAGACTGATGAACCGGCAACTGGATTTTGAGGCAGCCGCCCTGCTGCAAAACCGTATCGAAAAACTGGGTATTCGGGTCATCACAGATTCCGGTGTCCGGAAAATTCACGGTCAGGGACGGGTCACTGCAGTCACTACACGATCCAAAGAAACCATTGAATGCGATACCGTATTATTATGCACAGGCATAACCCCCAATATAGAAATCGCACGCAATGCAAAAATAACCGTCGCCCGCGGTATTGTCGTTAATGATCAGCTAAAAACCTCAGCCCCTGACATATTCGCCATCGGAGAATGTTGCGAACACCGTGGACTGACTTACGGCCTTGTGAATCCCGGATTCGAACAGGCTGCCGTTGTCGCAGACATTATCTGCGGGGGCGCATCCCAATACATAGGTTCTTTGGAAGTCAGTCGCCTGAAAGTAGTCGGTGAAACCGTTTGCAGCATGGGACAAGTAGCGGATTTAGAAAAGCGGCCAAGACAAAGCACCATTAAATACAAAAACCGCAATCAAGGCATATATCGCAAACTGGTGTTACACAAAAACCGGTTGATCGGCGCTATCTCATATGGCGAATGGCCCGAAACACGCCGCGTTCAGGAAACTTATCAGCAGCAGCGTAAAATACAGCCCTGGCAACAACTGATGTTTATGCTAACCGGCAATATCTGGACAAGAAATACCGGGCAAAATATCCGGCAATGGCCGGGCACAACAGTCGTCTGTCAATGCAACAATATTTCACAAAGCGAATTGGTCACTGCTGTCGCAGAAGGCTGTAAAAATGTCGCATCACTAAGCCATAAAACTCAGGCAGGAACCGTATGCGGTTCCTGCAAACCGCTTTTGGCACAGCTGGTTGGAAACTCAGCACCTGCCGAAAAAGAAAAAGCCTCACTGCCCGTGCTACTGGGCAGCATTAGCGCGATTATACTGGCTGCCTGCATCTTTCTAATGCCGGAACTGACCGCTTCCCACTCTGTACAAACCCCGGGCACCATAGAGTTCATCTGGAATGATAAATTCTGGAAACAAGTCACCGGCTTTTCCCTGCTAGGCATGTCGGTTTTGGGTTTACTAATGTCACTGAGAAAACGTATCAAAAACCGCAAACTCACCCGCAAGATGGGCGAGTTTGCCTATTGGCGCTTATTGCATGTCATGCTGGGGGTTTTCTGTGCGACAACACTTATTCTTCATACCGGTTTGCACTTGGGTGAAAACCTGAACCAAATGCTGATGATCAACTTTTTGTTAGTGCTGCTGCTGGGCTCCATGGCAGGCGCAGTTATTTCCCTGAGCCATAAGCTTGATGCATCTGCTTCGCAGAAGCTCCGGAAATTCTGGACATGGACACATATCTTTGTCACCTGGCCACTGCCTATTTTAATCGGCACACACATATTAACCGTGTATTACTTTTAACGCTTTATGAAAAAACTTATATGGGGGAGTTGGATCGCAATCAGTATTACGATGGCAGCTTACTTTGGATACAAAATGTTCGCATCAAATGACAAATCTGATTTTTTAATCGGCACAGCAACACACGGTCATCATCAAATCGAAATGGCCTGCGAGACCTGTCATACCGATGCATTCGGCGGACAGGATGCATTACAAGCAGCCTGCCTGAACTGTCATGCCCAGGAACTGGAAGATGCTCATGACTCACATCCGAAGAAAAAATTTACTGATCCGCGCAATGCGGACCTCCTGGAAATCATTGATGCGCGCTACTGTATTTCGTGCCATACGGAACACCAAGAAGAACAAACCCATGCTATGGGTGTGACCATACCGGAAGACTATTGCTATCATTGCCATCAGGAAACCCTGGAACAACGGGAAAGCCACAAGGGGCTGGCATTCGATACCTGCGCCTCTGCAGGCTGTCACAATTTTCATGATAACCGTGCGTTATATGAAAACTTTTTGGTGGCAAACGCCAACCAACCATGGTTAAACCAAACCAGAATAAGCCCTGCCAGAAATGCAGCACAGCTAACAGCCAAAAAAAATAGTGCAGGCAACCATCACGACTTTAGTGAATACATATCGAAACACCAGGATATCAAACAGGATTGGCTCGCCAGCCGGCATGCTGAAGCGGGAATAAACTGTGGCGGTTGCCATAGCGCCAATAACTCTGATCAATGGTTGGCAAAACCGGGAGTTTCTGAGTGTCGAAACTGCCATGCAAATGAAACCGAAGGCTTTATGGCTGGCAAACACGGCATGCGCCTATCCGACAAATTATCGCAACGGCTTAACCCAATAACACCGGCCGAATCCAGACTTAGCTTTAAAGAGAGCTCGCTCCATACACAACAAGGTTGCAACAGTTGCCATAGCGCACACCGCTTTGACACCGCAAGCGCTGCAACCGAAGGCTGCCTGTCATGCCATAACGATGAACACTCGCTTGCGTTTATGGACTCGCCGCACGGTCAGCTATGGCAACTGGAACAGGCGGGCGAAGCTGAAGCCGGCAGCGGCGTAAGCTGCGCAAGTTGCCATATGCCACGCATAGAAGAGAAACAAAACGGTCTGAATATCGTGCGGGTTGAACACAACCAGAATATGAATCTACGCCCAAATGAAAAAATGATTCGCCCGGTCTGCATGCAATGCCATAGTCTGGAATTTTCAATCGATGCACTCGCAGATAACGACCTGATCCGCAACAATTTTAATGGAAAACCTGCTGTACATATTGAATCCATGGATTGGGCTTTAAAAAGAAACCGGAACCACAGCAATTAACACCAACATTCGGCTTCGGTAAAACCTTCAATAAAAACCGAGAGGAAAATCATGAAAAACAAATCGCTATTATCATTAACCTTGGCTTTTTCCCTTGTCGGACTGGCCGGTTGCGGTGAAAAACCTGCTGCCGGGATAGCGCCGGAAAAGTACACCGACTCATTATTTGCGGTTATGAAAGCTGATAGAACCAACTATACCAAACTGATTGTCAAGCGGCTTGGCCCAAAGGGCGCAAATGTTATCAAGCCCGATGAACACTGGAAGGATATCGAAAACGGCGCAATGCTACCGGCTCAGATGTTTCGCGCGGGCGCAGAAGCCGTTGCGGATATGACCGATGACTTCACCTATTCGTTGCAGTCATTATGGCCAATCAACAAACAAAATGCGCCTAAAACACCTGTTGAAGAAGCAGGCCTGCAGTACATTGTCGATAATCCCGGTGAAAACTA
The DNA here is from genome assembly GCA_028284675.1 of Gammaproteobacteria bacterium. Classification (GTDB taxonomy): domain Bacteria; phylum Pseudomonadota; class Gammaproteobacteria; order HTCC5015; family HTCC5015; genus JANQRI01. The sequence continues at coordinate 78,591 of JANQRI010000008.1, forward strand.
TTACGGTGAAGAAAAGCTTGGCGATGTAACTTACTTCACTGCCGTCTATCCGGACGTGGCGGTCTCCGATGCCTGTACTTCATGCCATAACGACCATAAAGACACACCTAAAACCGATTTTAAAGTCGGGGATGTGATGGGTGGTGTTGTTATACGCGTACCACTCTAATGTCTACGCCAACCACAAGGCGGTTGTCCAAGTTCACAACCGCCTGCGCGTTAAGCTTACTGCTATGCGCGTGCTCAAAAAGCGACGAACCCGCTGTCGAGTCACCCGGAAAACTGATCGTGCAACAAAACTGTAAAGTCTGTCATGCACAAGGCATTAACGGGGCACCGATTATCGGCAACAAAAAAATGTGGGGCCCGCGCATAACACAGGGTATACCGACACTTGCTGAGCATGCGATCAATGGTTATGGCCTGATGCCCGCCAAAGGCGGCAATACCGAGTTAACTGACGAACAAATCATTGAAGCAGTAACTTATATGGTCGCACAGGCAGAATAAGCAAACACACACTTACAAAACCACACCTGGAGAAAAGTTATGTCACTTTACGAACGAATTGGAGGCACCCCCGCAGTGGACGCCGCTGTCGATATATTCTATCGAAAAGTTCTTGCCGATGAACGAATCAGCGAATTTTTCGATACTGTGGATATGGAAGCACAGCATATCAAGCAAAAAGCATTCTTAACCATGGTCTTCGGCGGCCCCAATGAATATACCGGCAAGGATATGCGCGAAGCACATAAACATATGAACCTTACTGAGGAACACTTTAACGCGGTTGCCGAAAACCTGGTCGCCACGCTAAAAGAGCTGGAAGTCGCTGAAGAGGATATCAATGAAATCGTCAACATTGCACTCAGTGTAAAAAGCGATGTACTGAACCAATAGCATATGACCACACTGACTTACAAACCTGACGGTGAAGAACAAGCCTTTGCCATCAACCTAAATGAAGGAGAAACGGTCCTCGATGGACTGTTACGCCATGGGCATGATGTTCCGCACGGATGCCGTGCGGGCATTTGCCAAAGCTGCATCATCGCAAGCGACAGCGATAATATACCGGAGCGTGCACAGCAGGGACTGAAGGAAACACATAAAAAACTGGGTTATTTTCTAAGCTGCAGCTGCGTGCCATCCGCACCCATGAGTCTGCACCCGGCGCGACTTGATGCCGCAAAAAAAACCGCAAAAGTTTTGGAAAAAACACATTTATCCGACAACATTGTGCGGTTACGTGTTGAAAAAGTTTTTGATTACAGACCCGGGCAATTCGCGACAATCTGGAAAGACCAACACATCGCACGCAGTTACTCAATTGCAAGCCTGCCGGCGAATGAGCAGTTTATCGAGTTTCATATAAAAAGGATTCCTGAGGGCTGTTTCAGCAGCTGGGCCTATGATGAGTTGACAGAAGGTCATGAAATTCAGCTCCAGGGCCCTCTAGGTGAATGCTTTTATGTGAAATCCGATACTGAACAGGCATTATTTTTAGCCGGCATCGGCACTGGTCTGGCACCACTTTACGGGATCGTGCGGGATGCACTGCAGCAAGGCCATACCGGAAACATCGACTTGGTTATTGCTGCGAAACAATCGGAAAGCTACTATCTGGTTGAGCCACTGCTGCAGATGGAAGAGCGATTTCCACAACTCCATATTCACTTCATCAGCCAGAAAATCACCCAAAGATGGCCCACGAACAACCTGATAGAAGGCGATGTTTATGATGAGATCAAAAAACTGGTGCCGGATTTCAAACACCGCAAAGTGTTTCTATGCGGTGCTGAAAGCTTTGTCAGAAAAATGAAAAAACAATGTTTTCTTGCCGGTGCCAATATGCGGGATATTTTATCTGATCCATTTCTGGCATTCGGCGCTTAGTCAGTCTCAGCACCTCTTAAATCAAGTGTGTATATATGCTCTGGATTTACTGTTGGCTCAGAAACATTTAACTCCCCTTGAGCATGCCCAAACGACTGAAAGCGAACAGCACGACGTGCTTCAGCCTCATTGGCATTAACCGGAAAAGTCTCATAGTTGCGCCCACCCGGGTGAGATACATAGTATCTGCAACCACCGATTGCCCGCCGGTTGCGGGTGTCAACGATATTGAACACTAGCGGTGTATTCGTATCGAGTGTCGGGTGCAATGCGGAAAACGGCGCCCAGGCTTTATAACGTATCCCAGCAACGGAAACACCGGGCTTGCCGGTAGCATGCAACGGCACACGAACACCATTACAGCTTATAAGGTAACGATCTCCTAAAGGGTTATTAAAACTAATCTGTAAGCGTTCAACCGATGAATCGACATAACGCGCAGTGCCCTGCCCGGTCGCTTCTTCACCAAGCACATGCCAGGGCTCTATCGCACCGCGCAAATCCAGCTGAAACGAACCGGTATTGACTTTACCGTAATACGGAAAGCGGAATTCAAAAAACGGCTCATACCAACCAAGCTCAAACGGATATCCTGCCGTGCGCAGATGCTCAATCACATCTTTGAAATCCTCCCAAAGGTAGTGCGGTAACATAAAACGATCATGCAACTCACAACCCCATCGAATCAACTTTCGCTTATAAGGCTCCTGCCAAAAATGTGTCAGCAGACCCCGCAGCAGTAACATCTGAGCCGCACTCATATGCGCATGCGGAGGCATTTCAAAATTACGAAACTCAAGCAAACCAAGACGGCCGGTCGCACTGTCCGGCGAATATAATTTATCAATACAAAATTCAGCGCGGTGCGTATTGCCTGTCAGGTCAACCAGGAAATTGCGCAATACCCGGTCTACCAGCCAGGGCTTGTCATTTTCCATGCCCGGCTTTGTTTTTGGCAACTGCCTGAATGCAAGCTCCAGCTCATAAAGATTATCATCACGCGCCTCGTCAACCCGCGGCGCCTGACTGGTCGGCCCTATAAACATACCGGAAAACAAATATGACAAACTTGGATGGTGCTGCCAGAATGTAATTAAACTGCGCAATAAATCCGGGCGACGCAAAAAAGGACTGTCCTCGGCAACAGCGGCACCCAAAGTCACGTGGTTGCCGCCACCGGTACCGGTATGGCGCCCGTCAAGCATGAATTTTTCCGTACTTAGCCGGGACTGCCGCGCATCTTCATATAAGGCTTCAGTATTGGCAACCAGCTCCGCCCAGTTTTTCGCGGGCTGCACATTAACCTCAATGACTCCCGGGTCCGGTGTAACCTGAAGTTTTTGTAAACGCGGGTCCCGCGGCGGCTCATACCCCTCAAGCACTATTGGCTTTTGCAGCTCTTCAGCGGTTGCCTCTATAACTGAAATCAGCTCAATGCAATGCTCCAGATGTGTTAACGGAGGCAGAAACACATACAATTTGCCGTCACGCGGCTCCACACAAAGCGCTGAATGTATAATGCGGGAATCCTCAGTCTGCTGCCGGCTTTCCTCTGTATGCATAGCAGCACCCCCGGACGGGATTAAATTCTTATTTGATCTTGCTGCCAAAGGCGCCCTGCGCTCAAAAGGGTCACGCTCCGGCACCGGCTCACGATCTTCAGGGGCTGTCCAGTGCAGGCTATCCAACGGCAGGCGCAAACCCATGGGTGAATCACCTGACTGCAAAAGCATCCGTCCGCCTTTAAACTTCCATGCAGTTGATAACCAGGTGTGCGAACTCTCAGAATCCTGCTGACATTTCAACGGCAATGCAAAACCAACTTTATGATCAATACCGCGTTGAAATAATTTACGCAGACGATCGCGTTCCACCGGGTCTTCCAGTTTACTATCAAAAATATCAACATTTTCCGGCAACCGTCCTTCACGCCAAAGCAGATAATAAGTATCTTCATAGCCGGGCTGGATATTATCAGCATCTACTTTCAGCGCAGCAGCCAGCTTGCACATGAACTGCTCAGCATCGGTCACTGTGTAGTCATAATCCTTTGCTTCTTCCGCGATCAAATCCGGATTACCCCATAATGGCACATTGTCGTTGCGCCAAAACACTGATAAAGCCCAGCGCGGCAACTGCTCCCCCGGATACCATTTGCCCTGCCCATAATGCAACAGACCACCCGTTGTGAAACGCCCGGCCAAACGTTTTAACAGATGATTTGCCAGACGTCGCTTGTCTTTGCCCAAAGCTGCTGTATTCCATTGCGGGCTTTGCATATCGTCAGTCGAGACAAAAGTCGGCTCCCCACCCATGGTCAGGCGCACATCGTGCGCTTCCAACTCTGCATCCAGCTCATTACCGAACCGCATGATCCGCCGCCATTGTTCATCACTAAAAGGTTTCGTGACACGCGGGTCTTCATGAAAACGCATAACTTCATTGGAGAAACTGAAATCCACCGCGCAAGGGTCTGTAGTACCGGCAATGGGCGCTGCACTTGCCGGATACGGCGCACAGGCAAGCGGAATATGGCCTTCACCAGCCAATAAACCCGATGTAGGGTCCAGCCCAATCCAGCCTGCCCCTGGAATATACACCTCTGCCCAGGCATGCAAATCGGTAAAATCAGCGGTCGGACCGTCAGGGCCGTCCAGTGCTTTCTGATCCGCAACCAACTGCACCAGGTAGCCGGAAACAAACCTTGCCGCAAGACCCAGATGCCTTAATATCTGCACCAGCAACCACGCAGAATCCCGGCAAGACCCGGTTTTGAGCCTGAGTGTCTCTTCACAGCTTTGCACACCGGCTTCCATACGAATCCCATAACCAATATCCATTTGCAGGCTTTGATTAAGGCCCACCAGAAAATCCACGATCCGGCAGGGGCTGCGATCAACCTGCTGAACACAGCTCAACAATAAAGGCCCGCGCTCATCGATCTCCAGATAAGGCATTAAATCTCTTTTCAATTGAGGTTCGTATTCCAGCGGAAACTTCTCAGCGGACTCATCAACAAAAAAATCGAACGGGTTTATGACGGTCATATCAGCGATCAGCTCGACACTGATATTCAAACTCTTTGCCTTCTCCGGAAACACCAGCCGGGCAAGATAATTACCGAAAGGGTCCTGTTGCCAATTGATAAAATGATCAGCCGGTTCAACATTAAGCGAATACCCGGATACCGGCGTGCGACAATGTGGTGCAGGGCGTAAACGAATAACATGCGGCCCTATACCAACCTGTTTGTCAAAACGGTATTGTGTTTTGTGTTGTAAAGCAATTTTGATACTCATAATGCCGGGGATTATCTGCTGTAAATCAATGATCGGGCAAGCACTATCTTTGGCTTTTTGATAAAGTATCGATTGACCTGCCAACACTTTAAACAATCAATACCGATGGGCATCAACTGGAAAGAATACAAAACAGAGTTATTTTATGATGAACTCATCAGTGCGGGCGGCCGGCCACGGAAACCTGCCCGGGCTTTGATCAGCTATTTGCGCGGCCTCAAAGACAGCGAGATCACCGACCGAAAGCTCGCCGCTGAACTGGCAATCAAAACCATGGGCATTACATTCACCGTTTACAGCGATGCCGGTAATATCGACAGAGACTGGCCATTCGATATTATCCCGCGCACGATCGGTGCCGCTGAGTGGTCAATTACTGAAAGCGGATTAAAACAGCGACTCATCGCGCTGAACCACTTTATCGATGATATCTATAATGACCAGAAAATCTTAAAAGATAAAGTCATCCCCAAAGAGCTGATCTTAAAATCAAAAAACTTCCGAAAGCAGTGTGTCGGCATGAAACCCGTTGGCAATGTTTGGGCCCATATTTGCGGCACCGACCTGATACGTGACAAAGACGGAAAGTTTTATGTGCTGGAAGATAATCTGCGGGTCCCTTCCGGTGTGTCGTATATGCTCGAAAATCGTGAAGTCACAAAACGGGTATTCCCCGAAATCTTTGCCGATCAGACGATATTACCGGTAACCGACTATCCCACACAATTATTCGACACACTGGCCGCGATATCACCCCGCCCGCTGGATTACCCCGAAGTCGTTGTGCTGACTCCGGGAATATACAACTCAGCCTATTTCGAGCACGCTTATCTCGCACAACGCATGGGCGCAGAACTGGTCGAGGGTAGTGACCTGGTGGTCGAGGATGACAAAGTATATATGCGCACTATTCATGGCCTATCACCGGTCGACGTGATTTACAGACGCATCGATGATTTGTTTCTTGACCCGGAAACATTTGACAAAGATTCATTGCTGGGAGTACCCGGACTCATGCGCGCCTGGTTAAAAGGCAATGTCGCATTGGCCAATGCTCCGGGTGCCGGTGTGGCTGATGACAAGGTCATTTACACTTATATTCCGGATATCATTAAATACTATCTAAACGAGAACCCCATCCTGCCGAATGTACCCAGCTATCAGTGCATAGAGCCTGAACAACTAAAATACGTGCTCGCAAATTTAAGCGAACTGGTTGTCAAACCGGCCAATGAATCCGGCGGTTACGGCATGCTGATGGGCCCGCAAGCCAGCAAGAAACAATGCCAGGATTTTGCGAAACTGATTAAAGCGAACCCCCGCAACTACATTGCACAACCGTTGATTTCATTATCAACCACACCGGTACTGTGCGAGGATCGGGTTGAACCGCGGCATGTCGACTTAAGACCCTTCATTCTGCAGGGCAGCCAGCAAACCTATGTCACCGCCGGAGGCCTGACCCGGGTTGCCATGCAAAAAGGCTCATTTATCGTCAACTCATCACAGGGTGGCGGCAGCAAAGACACCTGGATAGTCGCGGAGTAACCGGATATGCTGGCCAGAGTCGCTGAAAGAGTTTATTGGTTAAGTCGCTATATGGAGCGCACTGAGAACAGTGCCAGACTGGTCAATGTATATTCCAATTTACTATTGGATCTACCTCGCGGCACAAAAGTCGGGTGGCGCACGCTGATCGACATCACCGGAATTCATGAGCTATTTGATGAAAATCATGAGAGCGCTGATGAACGCCAGGTGATTAAATATCTACTGGCTGACAAAAACAACCCTTCTTCACTTATAAACTCTTTGGCACTGGCACGTGAAAACGCCCGCACAACACGTGAGATCATGCCTTCCGAAGCCTGGGAACTGATTAACGATTTGTATCACTACACTAAAGAGAACACGAATAAAGGCATCGGCCGGACCGGACGCCATGCGTTTCTAAATAAAATCATCAATGCCTCACAACAACTAACCGGCCTGTTGGCAGGCTCGGTCAGCCATGATCGTGTTTATGACTTTGTGGTACTGGGCCGGAATATTGAACGCGCGGATATGACCAGCCGTATAATAGACACCGGCGCCGCCAACCTTTCGCTGAGTATCGAACAACTTAAGGATGAAGAAACCCTTCCATACGAAAATAGTTTATGGATGAGCGTACTTCGATCTTTAAGTGCTTATCAAATGTACCGCCAACATGTTCACGACCGGGTCAACGGGGATGATGTTGTAGACTTTTTATTGCGCAACGCGGATTTCCCCCGAGCCGTATTGCACTGCCTGCAATCTCTGACAAACGCAATAGAGCGCCTGCCAAACAATGAAGAAAGCCTCAGGGTCATCGCCGGGTTGCAACGCCGGGTGTCAGAGCTAAACATCGAAAAAATATTACGCAAAGCAAACTTGCATGAGTTTATAGATTCACTGCAAGCCGATATTGCAGATGTACATAATGCAGTTTCAAAAACCTGGTTCCTGCCGGTCACGGAAGCTTAGAGTCAGTTTACATTAATGGCATCAGGTCTGAAATAAAATCGCTTTATGAAAAACTTCAAATGTGACTGCGGGCAAACCGTCTATTTCGAAAATACTTATTGCCAGCGGTGTAAAAAAACGCTGGGATATGATCCACAAACCGCGAAAATAATCGCACTTAAAAAAACAGGACCGGATACCTGGTTAACAACCGACGGGCAGGCTTTCCAACCGTGCCGCAATTACCTTGAATATAATGTCTGTAATTGGCTGACGCAAAACGGGCAGGAATATTGCCCGGCCTGCCGCTTAAACAAAATGGTCCCCAGCTTGCACAAGCCGGAAAATCGCCGCGAATGGGCCGCACTGGAAACCGCGAAACGGCGACTCTTATATACCTTATATAGCTTAAAGCTTCCGGTAATCAGTAAGCTTGACGACCCTGAACGAGGACTGGGATTTGCTTTCCTGGAAGACAAACGCCGAAACCCCAACGTTAAAGACGAGTATGTTTTGACCGGGCATGCGAAAGGCCTGATTACCGTCAACCTGCTTGAAGCAGACAGCGCCAACCGTGAATGGTTACGACTCCATCTTGGAGAAGCATACCGCACTTTGCTGGGACACTTCCGTCACGAAAGCGGTCATTATTATTTCGATTTACTGATCAGAGACAGTAAACATATAGAAAATTTTCGCACCTTATTCGGAGACGAACGCGAGGATTACGATACCGCATTGGCAAAATATTACGACAGTAATAACTTTGCAGATCCGGAGAACCGCTATATCAGCAGCTACTCTGCTGCACATCCGCTGGAAGACTGGGCCGAAATCTGGGCGCATTATCTGCATATGATCGACACCCTTGAAACTGCCGCGACATACGATTTGCTGGATCACTCAATACTAGAACACCCGCTAAACGATAGAATTAATGCGTGGGTAAAACTCAGTATGGCATTGAACGGCATGAACCGCAGCATGGGATTAAATGACGCCTACCCTTTTGTGTTATCGCCCATCATTATTGAGAAGTTTCATTTTCTCCATTCGGTAATTTATCCCACATCGTCGCCCAATTCAGCGGCGGCAACTGCCGAAAAGCCTCTTTAAGGCGCTCATCCCAGGCACGTTTCAAGTCACGCAGATAATCACTATCCTGCTCCATCCGGTGATAACGCTGCAACTGCAAACTGTTGGCTTCATAGATCAGCACTTCAATTGGCGGACCAACGGTTAAATTACTGCGCATTGTTGAGTCCATCGACACTAATGCGCATACCGCAGCGGTATCGAGCAGTGTTTTCGGTTCAATTATACGGTCCAGAATAGGTTTGCCATACTTGCTCTCACCGATTTGCAAAAATGGGGTATCACTGGAAGTCTTGATATGATTACCCTGAGGGTAAACCATAGTGAGTTCCGGAGGTTTTCCCTGAATCTGCCCGCCCACGATGAAGTGGGCTTCATAAGCGGTTCCGTCCTGATTATATTTTGCCTGCTGCGCGATATTAACCTGGCCAATATAATCAGCCGCCGCCTCAATGGACGGAACATTCAGTAAATGGGTTACCGCATTGTCGTCAATATCCTTTTGCAGCTGTGAGATTACCGCCTGTGTCGTGGCCAAATTCCCCGAATTTAGCACTACAATCTGGCGCTCGCCATCCCTGCCAAAACGGGACATCTTACTGTAAGTACTGATTTGGTCGACCCCGGCATTAGTCCGTGAATCAGAACAAAAAACGATGCCGGCCTCAACCGCAACTGCAACACAGTAAGTCATACTTCACCTTAATATAAAGAACAAAAAATATAATTTCTTAATATTCAATTATTTACAAAATATATATCGCCCGAAGACAGAAAATATTAACAGAAATCGGCCCACTGACGATAGCTGATTTTATAGTGAAATCCACATTTAGAGCGGCTCCAGGCTCACTGCGCCCAGATACGCAGAACGCTTATAATTAAAAGATAATAAAGTTAGGGGCCTGGACTTAACCCAAAGCATGGTGGATAGTTTCTGTATAAAGTAGAATAACGAAACTCAGATGACTATTTAACGGACAGATGCCAACAGAATTATTAATGGATATGCTGAGGGAGCAAACCCGCAAACAGCATCAAAAAGTAGATAGCTCAGAGTTTTTCTCTGCACTGCTTATGTTGCGCCTGCCGCTGGAAAGCTATATAGGCTTTCTAAAAACAATGGCTGTTGTTAATTATGTTCTGGAACATGAACTCAACCGCAACAACATTCCAGAAATAAATAAAACCTGGCAAGCTGCGCGGATGACCAAATCACTTCATATCCGGAAAGACCTGTCGTATTTTGAACCAATGAATATCCTGGATATTGGCAGCAACAATGATGATACTATACAGCTGGCATCAACCATTCGTGAATGGAGCCATTCTGAGCCAATACGATTACTGGGGTGCCTTTATGTAATTGAAGGTTCTATGCAAGGTGCAAGAATACTTAAACCGAAGCTGGCCGAATCATATGGATTAAAAAATGATTCCGGTCTTTCATATTTCACGGTTTATGGAGCTCAATCAAAGAAACAGTGGGACACTTTCAAGCAAAATATGAATGAACTCACACTGTCCGAACGAAACCGTGACATAATAATTGATACCGCACAGGAGTTTTTCGCAGCCATAGAAAATATTATCAGACATTTATTTCCAGTTAGTGTCACATTCAATTATTCTGCAAACCATATAAACCCAAGCGCTGGAAACTATCGGGTATCGGCCGACCCGAGAGAGCTACTGGCAGCTTTTGATGCCGGCGAAATTTCTTATCAAAAAATCCCTTATTATAAAGAGCGCTATGGTGAACACGGCACACTATTTACCCGTAGTGACAGTGCATGGCTGGTCACGTTAACAGAGAAAGAAATGAATTCGCTTTATAAACAGATTTTATGGATCGGAGATGTTATGTCATCACGAGGCATGCCGAGGATTCTACTGGAGCAGCATTTAGGCGATCTATACAATACACTTATTCAGATCATTCCCGAACGTCAGCCAAAATACGAAAAACTTCGCTTAGCCGCCAGAAAACTTCGGGCCGAGTACCGCAAATGGATCAGCCAGGATGATTTTGAGGCATTGGCCAGCGAATTTGAAACCAATGTCATAAACCTTTCTGTGCCATTAAAAAACACCGGCCCAATGATTATAGCTGCGATGATAGATCAGAAAAATGGTATTACTCGTGCAGTCCCGAGTCTGATAGACTGGCTGACAGACAAAGACCGTTTTCCCAGTGAATGGATTTCTGCCGTTCGCGACATTACACAAAAGACTTTAAAAAAATTAAATGACTCAGAAGCTGAGCAACAAACCAAAGAAACATTAACAACTCAACAAACCTGATATACACCGCAGGATCAAGCTAATCGTCTCTTTTAAATGCAAGCGTTTTAACTTGAGCATAAAGACTTTGTTGCACTGCCAAACCCATTTGCTCCCAGGAACGCCGTGTTACTTGAGCCAATAAAAAATCGTCGCAACATTTTAACCGCACACTGACATAACCTTCTGCTTTATTTAAATGAAAATCATCGATTCTGACAGGCAGTGTATTTAAAATAGAACTACTGCTTGGCCGCTCCAGACTTAAACTCACATCACTTGCCATAACTCTGAACCGAACCCGGCTGCCATGTTCCCCAAACTTTCCGACAGCAAATAATCTACAGCCGGATAATGAAATCTCTGAAATATTATCGCTCTCATCATAGCCGGTTACTGTTCCTGACAATACACTACCGGCTTGTGGCCCGGACAAAACCGGCAAATCCAAACGGGCGGTAACACTTTGCAAATCACCCTGTGCAACAATATTGCCGGCCTCGATGATTACCAGGTTATCGCATAAACGAACAATCTCCTGCATGCTATGGCTCACATAGAAAACAGGCAACTCCCATTGCGTATGCAGCTCTTCAAAAAAAGGCAAAATTTGCTGCTTACTTGCATGATCCAAAGATGCCAATGGCTCATCCATAAGCACTAATTGCGGATTTCGCAATAGCGCTCTAGCAACGGCAACCCGCTGCTGCTCACCTCCAGACAACTCAGTCGGCCTGCGCACCAGCAATTTCTGCAAACCAAACTGCTCGATAACAGCCCCCAATTCCAACCCAGAACCTTTGCCGGAATTACGACGCTGACTGTAGTTTAAATTTGCCAGAACCGACAAATGCGGAAACAACCTGGCATCTTGAAAAACATAAGCAAGCCGGCGCTTATAAGGAGGAACAAAAATTTTTTCGGCACTGCACTGCCAGCAATCCTGGCCCAGCTCGACCTTTCCCTGAACCTCCCGCTCCAAACCCGCAATACAGCGCAGCAATGAAGTTTTGCCTGCACCGGAAGCACCATAAATACCTGTAATACCCCGCGCAGGGACTTGTAACGCGGCATTAAGCTGAAAGCTGCCACGTCGGTATTGAATATCACAATAACCGATATTTTCTGTCACTCAACTATACCCTTACCGCTGATAGCGCCATCGACGATTAAAAAAGTACATCAAAAATAATGCACAAAAAGCAAAAACCAATAATAAAATCGATAATCTGTGTGCACTTTGATAATTCATTGACTCGACATGATCATAAATCGCGATTGATATCACCCGCGTTTCTCCTGGGATATTACCGCCAACCATTAATATCACACCAAACTCGCCTAATGTATGCGCAAAGCCCATCACCGCCGCTGTTAAGAAACCTCTGCTTGCCAGCGGCACGATGACAGTAAAAAAAGTATCAAGCGGCCCCGCACCCAGGGTCCATGCCGCCTCCACTATGGCGGAACCTATATCCTCGAATGCGTTTTGAAGCGGCTGCACAACGAATGGAAAACTGTAAACAATCGAAGCTATTACCAGTCCGGTAAAAGAAAATGTTAATGACTGGTCTGAGAACTGCAACCAGAACTCTCCAATTGCCCCGGCCGGCCCCAGTAAAACCAACAAATAAAAACCCAATACTGTTGGCGGCAAAACCACGGGTAATGCAATAACCGCCTCAACTGCTGTTTTAAAAACAGATCTGGTTTGAGACAACCACCAGGCCAGTGGCGCACCGATCAAAATAAGTATTAAAGTGGTGACAAACGCAAGGCGTATGGATAACCATATAGGCCCAGTTTCCAAAAACCATTCACTTATCGGCACTTTTCAACCTCACTGCCGGCAACTTGTAACCAAACCGCTTGATAATATTTTGGGCCGCAGTACTTTTTAAAAAAATCATAAACTCTTTAGCAGCGATATTATCCGCACCACGATTTAAAAGCACCACTTGCTGCTGAATCGGCTGATGATACTCTTCGGGAACTTCCCATCGACAGCCCCCGATGCCTATATTCGGGTGATAGGTTTGTGCACGGGCGATAAAACCGATAGACGCATTTAGTGACTTCACAAACTGCAGCACCTGTGCAATATTTTCACCCACTGCAAGCCGGCCGTCCATTTGCCTGAGCAAACCCAGATGAAGCAGGGTTTGCCGGGCAGCCAAACCATAAGGTGCGGTATTTGGATTAGCAATTGCCAATCGCCTAAAGTTCAGACTTTGCAATACCTGCAGACAATTTTCACCTTTATAGCGCTCATCTGCGGACCACAAAACCAAACCGCCGAGCGCATACGTAAAACGACTGCCGGCAACCGCATGATCCGCTTCCTCCAATCGCTTAGGTCTGTCAGCATCCGCTGACATAAAAACATCATAAGGCGCACCATTGATTACTTGCGCATATAGTTTACCACTGGATGCCGAGCTCATGCTTAATGAATACCCGGATACTTCTTTAAACTCTGCAATCAACTCTTGTGCGGTAAGCCTGAAATTACCGGCAACTGCAACACCTGCAGATTCTGCAAAAGCAGAAGAAAAACAACATAGCGTTAATGCCAGTCCATAAATCAGAGCATTAACAGAAGGTTTATATTGTAGAAAAAACAAATTCATACCTAACCCGTCTATATAATAAAAACTCAAAAGCCTCTTCGCACAAAATTCAAGCTTATTCGGCAGAAACCCTGAATAAACCAAAAGCTTTTTGGTTTATAATAAGAAAGACGCCGGCATTTTTTATATGGGATTAATACAAATTTAATCTGTCACCAATTTTAAAACATATCAGCTTCAGACATAAGAGCCGTCACACCCAATAAACAGAGAATCGCAATGACCAGCAACACTCCTCAAAACAAAGACCGCAAACAATCTTTCGTCATATTGATAACCATTATTTGTACCATAATAGCCACCACTGCAATAATGGCACTCGTCATTAAGTATTATTTATTCCCGTCTCCACTGAAACCGGTAACATTAAACACTAAAGAAAAGCAAAAACTAAGCGCGAAGCTTGAGCGGCTGAACCCTGGTCTGAGAGCCGACATTCACACAGGCAATACACTCAAACCGGAACCCTACACAGAAAGCAAAACAGATCGCAAAATTAGTTTTACCGAGCGCGAAATAAATGCCTTGCTTGCACATAATACCAACCTTGCAGACAAACTCGCTATTGATTTTTCAGACAATATGATCAGCGCCAAAATGCTGGTTCCGATGGATAAAGATTTTCCACTCATTGGCGGAAGAATCATTCGCGTAAATATGGGCATGACACTTGAATATAAAAATGCAAAACCAGTTGCTATTTTAAGAGGCATCAGCCTTATGGGTGTGCCATTGCCGAATGCCTGGATCGGTAACCTTAAGAATATTGATCTTATTCAGGAGTTCGGTGATCAAAATGGATTTTGGCACAGCTTCTCAGAAGGTGTACAAGATGTCCAGGTTATTGACGGATCTCTTAAAATTGAATTACGTGAATAAAGCCGTAGCAACAAATCGAAGCAACCGGTATCATATTCTTATATTTATATTTCTGGTTAGCGTTTACACCTTCCCGCTTTACGCATTAACCGAAGCACCACAGGCCGCTCCTGAGTGGGAACTCGATTACTGGATTAACTCAGAGCCACTGAAACTAAGCGCCTTACGGGGCAAAGTCATATTAGTACGCTGGTGGACAGCGCCCGATTGCCCTTATTGCAGCATCAGTGCTGCAGCGCTAAATCAATGGCATAGCCAGTATTCTGAGCAGGGACTTGTAGTGATTGGCATTTATCATCACAAAAAATCATCACCATTGAACATTGCAGATGTTGGAAAATATACTAAACTCTTCAAATTTGAGTTTCCAGTGGCCATAGACCTCAGATGGAGAACCCTACGTCACTGGTTGCCGGCCGGCTCAAAAAGTTGGACCAGCGCCAGCTTCATAATCGGCAAATACGGCAAAATTCACCATATACACTCTGGAGGCGCATACACCGCGGGTGACGATGATTACAAGCAAATGGACGCTGTGATTCAGACTTTGCTGCAGAAACCGTACCCCACGCCTGCAGACACATAGCATCGTTTAAGGAATACAATATGAGCAAAACACCGAAAAAAACACCAGAGAACCCCAACTATCTCAGTGAAGTCGAAATACTTCTGGTCGAAGATGACGAAGGTCATGCCGAACTGATTGAACGCAATTTAAGAAACACAGGTATTGATAACAAAATCTCTCACTTCGATGATGGCGATAAAATAGTCCAGTTTCTCCAAACCCTTGCAATCGGCAACAACACCGCAAAATACCTAATGATTCTGGATCTTAATATGCCAAGACTGAATGGCATGGAAGTTCTACAGTATATGAAATCCGATGAAACGACAAAGAATATTCCTATTGTAATACTAACCACAGCAAACGATGATATCTCTGCCGATTCCTGCTACGAATATGGTTGTAACCTGTTTATGCACAAGCCGGTAAACTATGAAGAGTTTTGTAGTGCAATTCAGGATCTGGGTGCAATAGTCAGAAGCGCAAGATTTAGAGGCCATATAAAAGCCAACCGCACAATGACATATTATTGAATATACAACCTAATTAGGCTCTTTCGGAATACTGAAATAAAAAGTTGAGCCTTTATCAGGCTCTGAGTCAAACCAAATATCACCACCGTGACGTTTTATTATTGCACGCACTAACGGCAAACCCACCCCCTCTCCAGGCACACCCTCCGTGTTTGCCGCTCTTCGAAACACATCGAATACTTTATACCAATCCTGCTCAGCAATACCACGGCCATTATCACAAACCGAAAAAACCGTATAAGCGCCATTGGCAGACGCACTGATCGTAATTTTGCCCTTACGCTCCGGGGCTGTGTATTTAATGGCATTATCCAAAATATTGCTAAACACATGCTCCAGTGTTGCCCGGTCTGCATTGACTTTAGGCATATTATCAATCACAACATTTAAACCGGCCCGATCTATCTGATGACTCACTGTATCAACGCATTGCCTTACAAGCGACATTGTATCGACCTCTTCGAATAGCAATACCCTCTTACCAATCAGTGACAACTGCAATACCGCGTCCGTTAACCGATCCATCTTGGCCGTTGCACTATGAATGAACGCCAGGGATTTTGGTATTTGTGTACCCAACTCATGAGCCAACTGCTCCTGATCCTCAAGATCGAACTCAGCTATTTTGCCTTCAAATAATTTTTGCACGGTATCCAAAGACCGCTTAAGCTCAACTGCGAACCCCTGGACGTTAATCAACGGAGACCGTAAATCATGCGATGCCAGAGACATAAACCGGGCCAACTCTTCATTAGTATCTTTAAGCTTGCGGGCCTGGCGCTGCAATTCAAAATTTAGTCGATGCCTTTCAATTGCATAACGAATACACCGCGCCAATGTGCTTTCATCAAGCATATTTTTCGGTAGATAATCCTGCGCACCGCGACGGACCAGTTCCACCCCCATTATCTCTTCTGAGTCGACACCGGTCAGCACAACAACCGGGATATCATCATGCTCAGCGCGCAAACGCTCAACCATCCCGGGACCATTTCCATCCGGCAGATACAAATCCAGCAGCACAAGATCTATATTTTTTTGCTTTAACGCACTCAACCCAGCTTGCAGGGTACTCGTATGCGTAATATCCGCTCCACGAATTCTTCCATAACCGGGCAACCAGCAACTCAATAATAATTGACTGATGACTTTGGCATCAGTTATATCATCCTCGATTAGCAAAACATTCAGTATATCCATCACTAAAATCTTTTTTTATTTAAGCGCTTTTGAAATACGCAACACAGAAGGCTATCTCCAGAGAGCATATCAATACAAAACAAGCTTACCCTTAGGCACAATGCAGTTCACTGACAATCCGCCAAGATCAGAATCACCAAATACAATATTGCCCTTATAATACTCCAGCACACGTTCACATAAAGCCAGACCCATCCCCATACCGTCAGGGTGCTTTTCCTCAAAATCGAACCGCCGAAAAATACCCGTTAGCTCAGAATGAAATTTTTTTTCAACACCGATACCATTATCCTGAACATTCAAATTGAGATTATTGTGTTCACAAAACAACCAGTCCAGACGCACATAGGGTTTTTGTCCGTTAGGCTGATATACCAAGCTATTCTTCAACAATGCGGAAAGCAGCATATTCCAATGCCTATAAACCACATCCATCACCGGTAAACCCCGCACCTCTATTACAGCCTGCTTTTGTTCTATAAGAGCTGCGTGCTCAGCCAACACACCTTCCCAAACCTCAGCAAGCGGACTTACATCCGCCGATTGAGAACAATTGAACACATCACCGTACATGGACAAACCCGCCAGCATCTTCTGCGTTTTTTCGGTACTTTCAGATATGTGAGCCAACCACCCCTGCGCGTCTTCTCCCAACTGGTCTTGATAATTTTTTAACAAAAGCGACGTGAAACCATATGTATGGCGTAATGGTGCACCCAAATCATGCGCAAGGCGGTGAATCACTTTTTGAACCGCATCAGTTTTAGGGCCAAACTGGTTTTTCACAGTGTTACTCGCCAACAATATATAAAGGTTATTATAGCCCTACACCGGGCACTATATCAGGCACCAAACTCCAGATCCTTTATAACCGAAGTTCGCAGCAATTTTGAGACAGGTTCTACTTTTTTACACTGCGATAAATTTCAGACTCAGGCTTAAATGCAAGCGCAGCAAACGCAAAATGCACACCAATATCCACACGTCGCAACTGCACCCCCTTAAATGTACCTTCCACAGCCTTGCCCAGCAAAGTCCACACCGAACCGGTTTGTGTATCAACTATCCTTCCGTCAACATATTCAAAACTTAACTGCCTGCCATCAACCTCCCGGGAATACGCAAATGCGGCAGGCACATCCGATGATCTCAAAATCTCAGTTTTATCCAATGGGGAAACATAATTGGATTTACAGAAAACAACCAACGGCACCTTACTGACTTCATCATTCAGAACAATATACTCTCGAATCACGCTGTAAGGATAAAGCTTGGTAACCCCATTAACCCTTATATTTAACACCCGCTCCATTGGCGGCAAACGCGGATCTGTTTCATCCTTAAACTTAAAAGGCGAACTATCAATCGAATCATACCCCCGAAAAGGGTTTAATCCATATTGACGCCGGTAACCGGTATCCCGCGATAAAACTTTTCCTTTCGGGTAGTGCCGCGAAAAATCAGCAAACGAAATCAAATGTGACGGGTATGAAACCAACTGCCTGCCGGCAAACTTACCGACAATAGACTCACCGGTAAACTGCTGCCACCATGACTTCGTTTGATGATCATACATTATAAGCCCGCTGTTCCGAAGCAATCCGGTGATACCCATTTTCAATTTTGTATCACCCAGTCTGCGCCTGTAGGCATATCCACTGTTACAAAGCGGGCAAAAAGTCACGACTACCGGCTCACCTTTAATCCTATCATTGACAACCTGGTGATAAATCATGATTTGGATCGGGTAAGCGCGCGCGACACCTTTCACAACCACTGCAATCACAGGCTCTTTTGGAAACAGCCACTTACCGGCATTATGAATACTGACAAAACGCGGCCGATTTATCGCGGGCACACCGTCCTTCGGAATACCACTGGCGACAATATCCTTAAGGTTCACCGTCCTGCTGGTAAAATCTGTTTGTGGCCACAGTGCACGCCACTCTTGCACTTCAGCAGTAACAACCAGAGGCACAAACACAAGAAGAGCCGCTGCAAACCGGCACAAACCGCGCCCGATACTGCTTATAGATGGCGACGCTTTAATCAAATCGCTTCCTCAACCATGCTTATTCATTGGATTAGTAATATTTCGGCAAGCAAGTTCAAATTCCCTGCAAATTATAGCAAAATAGTACTTTATTTCATTGATCCAGTGCTCCAAAACGGAGCGTTGCTTTCATTCTCCCAACAAATGCAAATCCGAATAATAAACCGGCTATTGTTTTGCACGTTAACGATACTGGCTATCGGCGACCCTGCGGCTGCTGATACTACTCCAAGTATCGCCCATCCACCGGATGCCGCTTATGCGAAAAGCCCGCGGGACCAGCAAATTTCAGAACCTAAGGAATCTGATATTCCGCCGCTCATTATTGATCCGGCAGTTTATGACGAACCGTCGAATACCGGCTGGCAGTTGTATATAGACAATGACATCTTCATCAGCCCTGATATTGATCGTGATTATACCGGCGGCTTTGGTCTGGCATTAACCGGCCTGCGTGCCCGCGAGTGGGTGTTTTCTCTGGATCGCTGGCTGGACAGCATTGATGGGCTGACCGGCTTTCAATCACTGCAATTGGCAGAAGGCGGCTTTTCCCGTCATGCATTGGAATTCGGCATTATATTATTTACACCTGAAGACATTACCGTCAGCGAAGCCCGGCCAAACGACCACCCTTATGCGAGCTTATTATTTATGGCCAATAGCCAGCAGGCTATTTTTCCGGAAAAAAAGTGGGCCTTGTTATCCGCTCTCACCGTTGGTTTTATCGGCCTGGACTTTGCCGGAGAATTCCAGGCAGCGATTCATGACTTAACCGGCAGCGAAGAACCGGCAGGCTGGGATAATCAAATTTCTTCCGGCGGCGAAATCACCGGCCGTTATACGGTTGCCGGACAGAAAAACCTGCTTAGTCACTATGGTGGGTTCTCTTATGAATTATCCGGCGGGATTGAAGGCAATGTCGGCATTACAACCGACCTGAACGCAAATATCAGTATGCGTTTCGGCAAGTTGCGATCACCCTGGTGGAGCTTCAACCCACACCAGTCAGACTATATTAACCTCGGCCAGACACTGACCAGCCGTATTGATGAGCGCGTGTTGCCGGCGGAACTGTTTGGCTGGGCCGGACTGAAAGCCCGGTATCGTATTTATAATGGATTTTTACAGGGGCAATTTCGGGACAGCGCGGTTGAATTCGAAAGCGATGAAATTGAAGACATCATTTACGAAGGCTGGCTCGGTATCACAAAAACCTGGAAGAGCGGTTTTGGATTAAGCTTTGTGATCCGTGGTCGCACAAACGAAATCAAAAAACCCATCGGCCGCAACCCGATCTGGAGCGGCTTTGTATTAAGCTTCAAAGGCTAAGCTTCCATTATATCTGACTGGATTCCAGGCAAAGACCCAATATACTTTCTATATTAGTAATTCACTCAGGGGGAAATATGAAAAAACTTATTGCATGCACGCTCGCCGCCGCTGTGGTCGCACAAATCTGGGGAATGTTTTCCTGGATGGCATTATCCTGGCATATGACCGACTTTAAACAATTCAGTAACGACGAAAATGTGACCACCGTACTTCGCGCCGAACTTCAGGGTAGTGGGCTGTACACCCTACCCAATATGGATATGACAGTTTATGAAGATGAAGCGGCACTGGCTGCCTGGAACAACAGAGCACGCCAGGGGCCGTTTGCGTTTATTTCAGTGCGCGCCGACGGTATCGATACAGGCAAAACAAAACCGATGATCATCGGTTTTCTGCTGAATCTTGCAACTGCACTCATACTCTTCTGGCTACTCGCAAACTGCTCGATCAACTCCACAGGCGGACGCACATTATTTATCGCTATCGCCGGCTCAGTCGGCGCATTATCTCCGCACTTGTCCAGCTGGAACTGGTGGCATTTTCCAATTACGTATTGCGTGATCGGTGTCATCGACCTGCTTATCGCCTGGGCACTGGCCGGCTTTGTGATGGTCAAACTCAGTGATCGGCTGGGATCAGAAAAAGCAGCCTGAAATATGCTATAAGCAAAACCAAAGAGCCCGTTCTAAACGGGCTCTTTTCAGTTTAGCCCGGATTTAAATTCACCGAAACATTCCAGATACGTAACCAGACCCTGCGTAACACAGAATAATCCGCACTGCCCTGCAGCTGCACCGGTGTAATCGGCACTGCCTGTCCACCATCAAAACCGCCGACCTTAAACCGAAACACATAATAAGGTTCCATACCCATACGCAAATCACTGATCACAACACCTTGTTGACGACGTTTGACCGAATAAAATCCTTTACTGAACCACTGCAACCGTTGCACCGGCCAATGGTCTTCAATACCCTGCAATAAATGACTATCACTGCGATAATGTTTGAATTGAATTTTTTTGCCCTGATCAAATACTGAATAATAACCCTGATAATAGCCGCCTTCATGCATTACAACAATGCGCCATAATAAAGAATTAAACGGTGCAGGAGTTGTAAAAAACTTTTCGTAAGCAATATTATCCCGTTTCAACGAAGACTCGACTGCGGCACTGACATGCGACTTGGCGACAATCGTCCACCCCAGATACATCGTGCTCACTAATAATCCGATACCGTTCATCATATGACCCAAACGATATTTACGCGACACAAGTAACGCTCCAAACACACCAACCGACAGCGGCACCGTATATAACGGATCGATAATAAAAATCGTCGACCAGGTCACCGGCGTGGTTATAAATGGCCAGAGAATCTGGGTCCCATACGCCGTTAAACTATCCAACAACACATGCGTTACAAATACCAGATAAACCAATGCATACCAACGCCATTGATAGGGACGCATGCGTTGATGAACGCGCATAATCAGCGCAACAATCAGCGGCGTCAGCAATGCCAGCACGAATACCGAATGACTGAAAGAACGATGATAGGTAAAATCCTTGACCGGATCCGCAAATCTGATAAACACATCCAGATCCGGAATCGTGCCGCAGATTGCGCCCCATAAAGGCGCACGATAACCGGCCTTACGGCCCAGCACCTTTTCACCGACCGCCGCCCCCAACACTATTTGCGTCACACTGTCCATAAGCACCCGAGACTAACATAAAGCCGTAGTCACATCTTCAACCGATATGCCAGACCCTATAAATATTCGGGTTAAGAAATATCTGATTTAATAGCGATTTCATCAAGGCTGGTCTACACTTTGACAAAAACCCGATAAAACAAAATATGCAGACACTCGCTGAAAAAACGAAAACACCGGCATCACCACTTCCATCGAGACACAACGATCGTACACCGGTTGCCGATTCACACTGGCCCCGTAATCTCGGCAACCGGGCATTACAGCACGCAAAACAAAACCCTGACGGCATACCGGAACGTTTAAGAAGCTCGCTCGAAGCCCATTCCGGCCTGGACTTATCTTCGGTAAAAGTCCACAGAAACTCATCCGCACCGGCCCGGTTGGATGCACTGGCCTATACCCGGGGACAGGATATCCACCTTGGCCCGGGCCAGGAAAAACATCTGCCACATGAAGCCTGGCATGTCGTGCAGCAGATGCAGGGCCGGGTTAAATCGGCAGACAACCAAATCAACAACACACCAATCAATCAGAACCCCAGCCTGGAAGCGGAAGCCGACCGCATCGGTACAAAACTCGCCAGGCAATCCGGTACAACACCCGGGCGCAAACTGCGCCGCGTCAAACCGGCAGGCGACCCGACCACACAGCCCGTGCAGCGCCAGGTCCGGATCGACGGCGGCAGACGGCGGGTTAATGAAGCACGTTACCAGGCCGGCGGCTCACGCGAGTCGGTCGGCAGCCGTTTCCGGGTTTCCAGCCTGATTGCCGACCGTGTCAAACGCGTCTTTGATAACACCACTGAGCTGGAAAATTATGCAAACGGACGCACTGATTACATCGGTGACGTTGCGACCACTTCGGCCGGCACCTTCTGGTACCGGCTGCCGCCAAGCCAGCTCACTGTACTGGGCGAAAGCCACAGCAATGCGAATGGCAATTCAGAAGATGTCATTATGGGACTGAATACTTCACGGTTTATGTATGAAGGTTTGAACGAATTTGTCGGGGTTTCACCGTTCAACGGCAGCGGTGTCGGCACCGGCACGCAAACCCGGCTGAACCAGATCGCCAGCCGCGAGCGGTTGGGCAGCCAGATCAGTGCAAGCTTCGACCCGGCATTGGAAAACATCGTTATCAAAGCGCTGACCGGCACCGCGATCACCCGCAACGAATTTATTCCGGGTGATCCGGCCACGATGAACGCGCGTGAAAGAAGCGACTGGGGCGCCCGCGCCAGCACTACCGGCTGGTCCTATGGTGAGCGGGTCGCGTTATACCTGTCACTGGCGATCCATATCGCCGCCGATATCTCGCGGCATATATTCGGACCGGAGTTGATAATAGAGTCAAACTACTACAATAGCGGCCGGCGCCTGAGTGAATTTTATACCGCCAACCAATCCGTGCTCGATGCATTTATGAATACCAAAGACGGTGACGATCTGATCGGCATCTACGAAATCACCGCGGCCAACAGCTTCGCCGACCTGCCGATACTCGAGCGCTTCACCCTGGTATTCCATGAGTTCGGCTCACGCTATATCGAACAACTGGGCGTAGAACTCGGCAACACAAACCTGGAATCGGAAGGCAATGCACTTTCGAGCAATCTCAGCGCAACATTAAGCACCTTAAGCCCGGCGCGCGAAGAAATCATGTGGGCCAAAGTGCAGCATGCAAACACCAATAACTATTTGATTGTTGGTATGGGCGATGCCCACCGCACGAACCTCGAACCACGCCTGAATGCAGCCGGCATACGCCACGCGGAAACCGAACAATCACTGCAGGACCAGAAAAGAGCCATCGACAGCAGCTGGGTGCCGTAATCAACACTGACACACCAAGCGATGAAAACAAACATCTTGCAGCGGAGCTGTATGCCGATGCGATCAACCTTGAGCAGCAACGCGATTACTTCGGCGCACTGGCGCTCTGCCAACAATCACTTGCACTGCACGAAGACGAAAACGTCAGAGCTGCTTATAACAGGCTACTGGCAACGGTGGGGCCAAGGTAAACAATACTTCTATTATAAATAACGGAAACAAACTCAATTTAGTGCAGACTTTTTTCATTGCCGGCAAGCAGCTACAACAATTTACTCCACATCAATTCACAATTTACCTACTGCATCATTGTTGTGATTGTTGGTTTTCATTATCTATCATACCGGCACGAACACCCAAGATAAACGCGTTCAATACATAAAGAGCGGATTCTTTATCACCGCTGGGAGGTAACTTCAACAATTGACTCAATGCCCGGCTGGCAATTTCCTCCACTTCGCTATTAATCGCCATTTCCAATTGCTCGATCAGATTTTGGCCCCCAAACTCAGGGGCATTTGTGGCCTCCTTTAACAACCGGGGCCAAAGCTTTTGCTCTGCCATATTCTGCAAGTCCGTGTACTCACCAAAATCATCAGACGCAGTGACCAGCTCTCTTCCATAATTAGCAACCGCCACCAGATTTTGACCAAGCTCACTGTTAATATCGACTCCTTGCTCGATCATGTATGTACGCATCACCGCTGTCAAAGAATCGGGCTCTTTGGGGAAAACCTCTGGCGGCACCTGCCCAGGTAACAACCCGCTCAACTCAACAGCATCTTGTATTATTACCTCTATTGAAGAAAAACGAACTTTATTATCTTCTAATTCGTGAGCTGCTGGCAAACCACTATCCACGCGCAACAAAAAATCTTGCCACACAGATTCAGGAACATCAGAGCCGGGTGTTATCTGCTCTAAATTCAATTTTAATTGCCCCAGGTCCTCTTCAGTAAAATACGACACTTCTAAATTTGGCAAATGCAACAATTGCCGAATGCTATTTGTTATTAATGCACGCGATTCTCGCGATGCATCATATGCAGCTTGCTGCAAACGCATTATTGTTATCGGATTATTCAAAGCATCCAGGGTAGCCGGATTACCAGCATCATCGGTCAACATTTCTTTCAAAGCAGCCAATATATAATGCGTGCCACCATAACCTGTCACATAATCCGGACCACGACTTTCAACCGTAGCGATTCCCTGCAACAAATCACTCACCTGTGGCTCAGTTAACTCAGCACGAATATCCACTTTCTCAGCAGCCGAATTGTTTGCTTGTGATCTATCATCACCACTCTCTGCATCACTGGCCTTAATCGGGTCGTTTGCATTTGAACCTTCAGGGCCGGGGTTTGCCGGCTGCATACTTTGTGATAACTGCGGCGCGATAACACCATCACTCTTTTCTTTATCACTCGGATCAGTCGGCTTCACGCTGACAAACGGTGATCGTTCAGTTTCATTCGGCAACTCAGTCGGTATCGTTGTCTCCTCATTAGTCACTCCGGATAAATCAATATCACTGCTGAGCTGTTGCCCGGTAGTGCCGCCGATTTGATTTTCGCTGCGTTGGTCCGGGTTAAAAGTATTGCCCGCGTTTGTTTTCGCAACACCATAACGCTGCATCACACCTTCCGGAGTTAAGCCGGTGCTTTTGTTGCCGATTAAACCACTGGCCTGCAACCAGCTGTCTCCGCCTCTCAGAAAAAATTGTGCTAAATCTTTCAGAGGCCCAACCAGATTAACCGGTACTTGTACGGTGATGTTATTGTTTAACTTCACCGGGAGCTGATAACCCAGCACATAGGTTTGATTCAGATCTGCACCCAGACGGTCTGCCTGCCGGTTTGCCCCGATCCCGTTTTGCCATGCGGTGGAACGATCCATGACCGTGCTCAGACTTAAGTTTGGATACAGCTGTTTGAAGCTTTGATAACCGGGCGCACGGGCTGTTTCCATCTGTTTCAACTGCGCCCGGGTATGATTCAGTGCGACCCGGTCCGCTTCAGCATTCAACGCTTTCGCATGGCGTTGTTGTAAGCCTTTTAAAGTGACACTGGCATCAGAGTTCAACATCGGTGCAAAGAACTGTGCATTGTTTGCTTGCGAGAAAAGACCGGTCAGATCTTTAAGAGAACCCACCAGTGCCAAATGATTACCATCACCTGGAGTTTGTAAACCCAATGCATATTCGGTATTTAAACCAACGTTTTGATCCGCTGTGCGGTTAATTGTTAGTTGTACAGCCGGGCTTAATAACTGCAGACGTAAGGTTTTGGAAATCTGTTCTAATCCATGATTCAGCGCGGCAATATTGGTAGGGGTCGATACAGTGGCAGTATCTGGAGGGTTACCGGGTACGGTAACCGTACCTTCCACCGATGAGTGCCCAGTGCCTTGTACCGCAGCAGGTATATCAGGTGACTTAAACTGATACGTGGGTATAGGCTTGGGTTTGTAGGGCGTCAGCCCATAATCTTTTTGTTGGGAGTGTCCGCTTTGCGGCATTACCGGCAACGGCATTAGCGGTCCCGGAGTGCCCGGCGTAGTCATTGTAGGGGCTTTCAATACCGGCGGTGGCGCAACCTGGGCCAGGCGCTGCTGAAACAGCCGTTCAGCCGGCACATCGGGGCCTGCACCTGTCATAGGGTTGGTCTGCCCGTTGTTATCGGGAGTTATATTATTCGTGTCCTGGATTGCCATGCCTGCTGTACCTTACTGTGCCAATATGCAGACTATGCCAAAATTCGGATACCCAGCATATTCAACCTTGGTTATAACCTAAGCCAATATATTAACGAAAGTAATACCCTGCCGAAGCCGATAAACCTGCAACATCGCAATGATTCATTTGTGATCGAACCGCGCTTCGGCAACAATACCCTAAATGGAATCGAGCAAACCGATGTCGATACTGATACCCGCATTACTTATCGCCGCAATCCTGTACGCGCTGGTCTGTACACTGATTTATATGGCTCAGGATAAAATGATTTTTATCGGTGTCGCACCGGACCCGGTGGCTTACCGCCAGTTTCAGGATCACCGGATTGAACTGGCCACTGAAACCGGCAATCTGCAGGGCTGGCATTTGCGTAATAATAACTCACAATCGACGATATCCATTCTATATTTCGGCGGCAATGCCGAGGATGTCGTCAGCAGCCTGGAGATACTGTCAGCCATCGGTGCAAAAGAGGTATTCGCATTCAATTATCGCGGTTATGGTTTGAGTAACGGCAAGCCCTCACAACATGCTTTATACACTGATGCACTGGCAATCTATGATCACCTGATCGAGAACCAGGCACACAGTGAAAAAATGCTGATTGTCGGCAGAAGCCTGGGCTCTGCGGTCGCAACTTACCTGGTTTCCCAACGGGAAACCATGGCAACAATATTAATCACACCGCTGAACAGTATGCTGGCAATGGCAA
This sequence comes from Gammaproteobacteria bacterium, assembly GCA_028284675.1. Classification (GTDB taxonomy): domain Bacteria; phylum Pseudomonadota; class Gammaproteobacteria; order HTCC5015; family HTCC5015; genus JANQRI01. The sequence continues at coordinate 105,852 of JANQRI010000008.1, forward strand.
ACAAACTGTTTCCCTATATACCAAATCGTTTTTTATTGCGTCACCGCTTCGACGTCGTCAACCTGGCGCCTGGCATCAATACACCCGTACATATGTTCATTGCCGGCAATGACGAAATTATTCCGAGCGACTATTCCAAAGAGTTGTATCGGCTTTGGCTGGGTGATAAAAATCATACGTTTATTGAAACGGCAGATCATAATACTATTACTGACTACCCGGAATTTCTTGACCACAGCCGGAAGTTTCTCCAACATATTGAAACACGATCCACCGAATAAAAGTTTTCGGATGCAAGCTGACATAATCTATCTATCCCGCAACGCAAGTGACGAACCACTGAGCAGTTTTTCTGCACACGGTTTCGAGCTGGACGGGGAATACTGGCCGACGCTGGAGCATTATTATCAGGCAATGAAATTTACAAGCGATGTCCGCAAAGACAAAATCCGCGTCTGCGAAACAGCGCAATCAGCCCATAAACTGGGACAGCGCTGGTTGTGGCGGCTACAGATCCGGAAAGACTGGAAAAAAATCCGTGAAACAGTGATGACGCGTGGATTTTATACCAAATGCCGCACCCACCCTGAAATCGCGGAGAAACTACTGGCAACTGGTGAAAAACCCATCGTTGAAAACAGCCAGTATGATTATTACTGGGGCTGCGGCCGGGATCAGCGCGGCCATAACACGTACGGCAAAATGCTGATGAACGTGCGAAATAAATTAAACACAGAAAACACTTCATGACTACACACGAGGCCGGCAGCCTCCGGCAGGATGCCGCCCGATTACGCCGCTGTATGATAATCGCCACGGTATTTACGTTAATACCGTGGCTTTTAAAAACCATCGAAACAATATACGCCCTGGACTTTGTTCAATACGGGATACACCCGGGAACGATAAACGGTTTGGCGGGCATTCTGTCAGCACCGTTGATCCATGGTTCCTGGGCACACTTGAGCGCCAACACCGCGGCGTTATTAATTCTCGGCACCGCACTATTATATGGTTATCCGCGCGCAACCCGGATTGTATTGCCAACCGTATATCTGGGCACCGGCATACTGGTCTGGCTGTTCGCCCGACCGGTTTATCATATCGGCGCGAGCGGCCTGACATTCGGCATGATGTTTTTCATCAGCACAATCGGCATTCTGCGTCGGGATAAGCAGGCGATTGCGCTGACCTTGACCGTGTTGTTTTTATATGGCGGTATGCTGGGCGGTTTATTTCCGGAAACCACAGGCATTTCGTTCGAAACACATATTGCCGCCGCCTGCCTGGGAATATTACTCGCATTTCCATGCAAATCACTGGATCCGCCGCCGCAACGGGCGCCTTACAGCTGGGAGTTGGAGGAGGATGATCAGGAAGAGCTGGAACTGAATGAATTCGATGAAGAGTCAACGATCAAACAGGATGACGATCCCCGGTAAACCCGGGGACCACCCTGAAAACAATGTTATCCGCTAAAAGTAGTTTTCCCGTTTGAACGAAGGTCTTCACAGGCCTGGGTAATACGCTTGGCCATATTTGTTTCGGCTGCTTTTAAATAGCTGCGGGGATCATATACTTTCTTATTACCAACCTCGCCCTCGATTTTTAACACGCCGTCATAATTTTTCATCATATGCTCAACGATCGGACGGGTGAATGTATATTGGGTATCGGTATCGACATTCATTTTAATCACACCGTAATCCAGGGTTTCATGAATATCGGACAGCTCCGAACCCGAACCACCATGAAACACCAGATCCAGCGCCGCGGCCGCACCGTGCTTATCAGTGATGGCTTTTTGTCCGTCGCGCAGGATTTTCGGGGTTAACTTCACATTACCCGGCTTGTAAACACCGTGCACATTCCCGAAAGTCGCAGCCAGCATAAAGCGGCCGTTCGGTACCTGTGACAGCTGCTCGTAGGTGTACAGCATATCTTCCGGTGAGGTATAAAGCTTCTCTGCCGGTATACCTTCATTATCCATACCGTCCTCTTCACCACCGACCACGCCGGTCTCGACTTCGAGGATAATCTCCAGCGGCGCACACTCCTCCAGCAACTCTTTCGCAATACTGATATTTTCCTGCAACGGTAAAATTGAACCGTCAAACATATGCGAGTTGAACAGATTCGGCTGCCCCTGTTCGCGGCGGCGCTTGGTTTCGGCCATCAGCGGCTTGATAAAGCTATCGAGCTTGTCCGCCATGCAGTGGTCAGTATGCAGTGCGATATTGACGTTGTACTGCTGCGCCAGCAGGTGCACATGCTGGGCGATTGAAATGGAACCGAGCACGGTGTCTTTCACACTGGTGCCGGATGCAAACTGCCCGCCACCGATGGACAGCTGGATAATGCCGTCGGAACCGGCATCGGCGAACCCTTTTAGTGCAGCATTCGCGGTTTCAGTAGACGTCACATTAATGGCCGGGAATGCAAAGTGATTTTCTTTTGCTGTGTCCAGCATTTTGCAATATTGCTGATAATTTACGACTGGCATTTCTGGTTTCTCCTGAGTACTGACGGGACGCCGCTGCGCCCCGGCCCAATCATATTTACGGTTGATTTGCCGATAAGCAAGGGAGGGCGCATTCTAGCAGATTTTTATGCCGGGCCGAACGGTAAATGCGCCGCATCGGGATATATTCCGGACCTGCCGATTACCGCTGTTTTTGCACCGGTTATCGGGACACAGGCCACTCATCCCTGGATCGGCGCCGGTTATCGGCAAACCCATTAATTTTCCGGCCAAAGCTGGTATACAGGTAACCATGAAACAAAAAGGCGTAACACTAATTGAACTGATGATCACGATGGTAATGGTTGCCCTGCTGGCATCCGTTGCGGTCCCAAGCTTTTTGGATACAGTCAAAAGCAACCGCGTCACCTCGAACATCAATAAACTCACCACAACACTGAATCTCGCACGCAGTGAAGCAATCCGGCGGGCCGGCAATATAACGGTCTGCCGCAGCGGCAACGGCACCGGCTGCGCCACCAGCGGGGCCTGGACCCAGGGCTGGATCGCATTCGTCGATATCGACGGCGACGGCGTAGTTGAGGCAGCCGACGGCGACGAAGTGGTACTGGTCAACGAAGCGCTGCCCGGGGCTGACACCACATTGATGGCCAGTGCGAATGCCGCCGACCGCGTGACCTTTAACAGCCGCGGATTTGCACCGGGTTTCAGCGCAACATTCACACTGTGTGACGACCGCGGCAACGCCGAAGCCAAAGCGGTGATTATCTCGAATACCGGCCGGGTCCAGCGGGCGGTCGATACCGATGCTGATGAGATTGAAAATGACGATACGGGAGCAAATCTGTCATGCTGACCGGAAAATATAATGCATATAAATCCAACCGCGGATTTACATTAATCGAGGCACTGGTTTCATTGCTGGTCTTTTCGATCGGCCTGATGGGTATTGCCGGACTACAGATGACTTCCCTGCGCAGCAGCACCAGCGCTCACTGGCACAGTCAGGCCACCTGGCTGGCCTATGAAATGTCCGACAGAATGCGGGCCAATCAGCTTGGCGTCGATAACGGTGATTATGATCTGGTTGATACCGCAAGCCCGCCCAGTGACCCGGGCTGTATGTTGACCGGCTGCACTCCGACGCAGATGTCAGACCTTGATAAATACGACTGGTCGCTATCGATTGACAATCTGCCGAACGGTGTCGGCACCGTGGTCCGCAATAACAACCAGTTTACGATCACAATCACCTGGGACGAAGCGAACGGTCAAACCAATTTTGCGATGACGGTTGAGATATGAACATGAGAATTATAAAACGGCAACAAGGTTTGTCACTTATCGAGGTGATGGTCGCACTGATCCTGAGCCTGTTTTTGATCGGCGGCGTGTTGCAGATTTATTTAAGCAATAAAAGCAATTATCGTTTAACTGAAGAACTCGCACGAGTGCAGGAAAACGGCCGCTTTGCGCTGGAAATGATCACCCGTGACACCCGGATGGCTGACTACTGGGGTTGTGCCGGCGTGGTCAACAAAGCAAATGTCAGCAATGCGCTGAACTTCACTCCCGGAGATGATTTTGATTTTACCGGTAACACCGGTATAGCAGGCGTGGATGACAGCAATCCCGCCACACCGGATGAGTTGATCCTGCGGGGTGCATTCGGCGCATCAGCCTTTTTAATGGGCACCCCGGCCTCCCAAACCGCCAATCTGGAAATAGCGACCGGCAATGACCTGGAAATCGGCGATATCGTAATGGTTGGCGATTGCGAAAATTCCGATATCTTCCAGATCAGCAATATCATCGGTAGCAGCACCGAAGACGAAATTGAACACGCCACCGGCGGCACCGGCACACCGGGAAATGCAACACCGACCCTGTCTAAAATTTATCAGGAAGACGCCCAGATTATGCGGGTCGCAAGCTTCCGTTATCATGTCGCACCCGGTATCAATGGTGAACCGGCGCTGTTCCGCCAAACCGATGGCGGCGTTGATAACGAACTGGTCAGCGGGGTTGAAAACTTTCAGGTGCTGTTCGGCGAGGATACCGACGGTGACCGTACCGCAAATCGTTATGTTTCCGCCGATGCACCACCCGATTTCAATAATATCGTAAGTATTCGTCTGAACCTGTTGATACGTTCTCTCGATGATAATGTCGTAAAAACCCCGCAGGTTTATTCTTTTGCCGGCGCTGCTCCGGTCACCGCACCGGATAACCGCTTGCGGCATGTATTCACATCCACGATTGCAGTGCGCAATAAGGCACTATAAGAGAGGAACAGGCAATGCTAAAACACCCTCGCTCACACACCAATCAAACAGGCGCCGCATTGATCGTCAGCCTGCTGATTCTGTTGGTCATGACCCTGCTCGGCTTATCATCGATCAACTCAACCCGGCTTGAAGAAAAAATGGCCGGGAATACGCGCGATATGAATTTATCACTGCAGGCAGCTGAATCCGCATTGCGGATCGCCGAGGATTATATCAATACCACCGTGCTGCCCCCGTTCGACGGCAGCACCGTCGGCCTGTACGCCAAATCCACCACCGGAAAAAATCTCTATGAAGACCCGGCCTGGGACTGGGATGTTGATGCAATTGCGTATGATGCGACCGTGGTTAACGGTTCCACACCGGCTTCAATTCCCGGCATCAGCAGTCAGCCCCGCTATTATATTGAAGAGGTCAGCTCAACCAATACCGCCGGCAGCAGCCTGGTGATCGGACTCGCTCCGAAAAACAACAAAACCACTTACTACCGAATTACCGCCGGTGGGCTGGGTGCGTCACCCAATTCACTGACAATTCTGCAATCAATGTTTAAACGTTGATTGAAATCCTTTTGATGTAGTTACCATAGCAGGTGTTCAATATGGACATAAGAAAATACGCAAGACTCGGCAAGCAAACTTTTAACGCGGCATTACTGTCTGCACTGACAATGCATACGGTCAGCGCGCAAAGTACGCTAAACATCTCACAGGTACCGCTATTCGTATCCCAGTCTGCGGACCCGCTGGTGATGCTGACGATGTCGAAAGACCATCAGCTGTATTACAAAGCATACAACGATTTTAGTGACCTGGTTGGCTTAACCGCCGACTCACCTCCGGATGGTGTTGCTGATACCACTTATGTGCATCATTTCGATTATTACGGTTATTTCGATACCGATACCTGCTACTCCTACAATGCCGGATCAGGGCGCTTTGTACCGCAATCAAGCGCCAACTCCGATAATTACTGTGACACGGTATCCGGTGACTGGAGCGGCAACTTTCTGAACTGGATAGCGATGACCCGGATGGATATTATCCGCAAAGTACTCTATGGCGGTTACCGGTCTACCGATACCGGCAGCCTGACCGTGCTGGAACGAACATACCTGCCGCCGGATGCGCACAGCTACGCGAAATACTATAACGGCACGGATGTAGGCCGGCTGACACCCTTCGGTGGCTCAGTCACCAACAGTAGCGGCAACCCACTGGATGACGGCATTACCTTTTGTAATACCACCTATGACACCAGTTCTTTCAACTCACAAAACTCAACCCGTCCACCGTTAATTCGGGTCGCACGAGGCAATTTCAGCCTGTGGGGTGCAAACGAGCGGCGTCAGTGCTACTGGTCCGAAGAGGAAAACCGTTCAAATGCAAACAACCCGGCAGTGTCAGGTATCGATGCACACAGCAGCAACCCCAGTCGTATCGGTGACGGCCTGGGTTCACTGGATTATACCGCCCGGGTCGAAGTCTGCGGCAGCACGCTTTATGGTAACGAAAACGAAACCTGTGCCGTCTACCCGAACGGTAACCGCAAACCCATCGGCTTATTACAAACCTATTCCGACGGCATCCAGTTCGGCCTGTTAACCGGCAGTTACAACCGAAATATATCCGGTGGTGTTGTCAGAAAAAATATCAGCGCGATTACCGATGAAATCAACAGCAACGACGGTACATTCACAAACGTACCCGGCATTATCGAGTCGATCAATCTGCTTAGAATATACGGTTACCGCTACAACGGCGGCACCTATTTAAGCGGTTCAGGCGATAACTGTACTTTCCAGTTAACCGATATCAATGAGGGTGATTGCACCAGCTGGGGTAATCCGATATCGGAGATGATGCTGGAAACAATCCGTTATTTTGCGGGCCAAAGCCCGACCAGCGACTTTGACACCAATGACAATAACCGGATCAGCGGCCTGGTCAATGTCAGCAGCTGGCAGGACCCGCTGAATTCCGGTAACTACTGTGCCTCCTTAAACACTGTCGTGTTCAATGCAAGCGTCAGCTCTTATGATGACGATCAGTTGGGGGGATTCTCTGCATTACCGGGTGCCGGAACATTGTCCTCACTGGTCGACACCATCGGTACTCAGGAAGGTATCAGTAACTCTGTGTTTATCGGCGAGAATGGCGGTGGTGCCAGTGACCTCAAATGTAGCCCGAAATCGCTAAGCGCATTGAGCAATGCCAAAGGCATCTGCCCGGAAGCCCCGACTCTGCGCGGTACTTACGATGTCGCCGGCCTGTCATACTATGCATACACTAACGACCTGCGCCCCGGCCTGCAGGATGATCAGCACCTGAAAACCTATGCGGTCGCTTTGTCACCGGCATTACCGAAAATCAATGTCGATATGGGCGGCGGTAATACTGTTACGATTCTGCCCGCTTATGAACTGGACCACCCCAGCCGTGGTATCGGTGCCGGCACCCTGGTTGACTTCAAAATCGTCGAGCAAACCCCCACTTACGGTAAGTTCTATGTAAACTGGGAAGACAGTGAGCAGGGCGGTGACTATGACCAGGATATCTGGGGTCTGATTGAATATCAGCTGGTCGGCGCCGGACCGGTTTACAATCAAATTACAATCACTACTGATGCAATTGCCGAATCGACCGTGAATGACCAGGGTTTTGGTTATGTGATTTCCGGCACCACTCAGGACGGTTTCCATGTGCATAGCGGTATCGAAGGCTATGACAACGACCCTGACAATGACGGCTTCGATGACAGCGGCGTGCTGGCCTGTAACAACTGCCAGGTCGGCAACCCCGCTACCTCGCACACCTATACCGTCGGTAACAGTACTGCGCAGCTGATAGAACAACCGCTGTTCTATGCAGCCAAATACGGCGGCTTTAACGAAGAGGCAGCCAATGAAAACGACCTGCCGGATATTCAGGCCGAATGGGACTCGGACGGCGATAACACCCCGGACAACTACTTTTTCGTAACCGACCCGAACGAGCTGGTCGTACAGATGGGCAAAGTCTTCGATGCGATCTCAAAAACCAAATCATCTGCCGCATCGGTTGCTGCGAACTCCGCAACTCTGGACACCGGCACCACGATCTACCAGGCACAGTTCAACAGCGGAGTCTGGGAAGGTGATCTGATCGCGATTCCGATTAACCAGGACGGTACCCTCGGCACACCGGACTGGTTCGCCGCAGCCCAGCTGGACGGCACTGACCCGAATACCCGGACCATCATCACTTATGACCCGACCGCAAATGCCGGTACCGGTGGCGGCATCCCATTCCGCTGGACCGGTGCAAGCGGCAGCATCAATACCGCACAAAGAGCCGCGTTAAACCTGAACCCGTTAACCAGTGTCGACGACGGCCGCGGCGAAGACCGCTTGAATTATTTGCGCGGCGTTGAGACCAACGAGCAGAAAACCGGTAACGCCGGCGCAATTTTCAGAAGCCGCGCGAGTGTGCTTGGCGATATCATCAACTCAACACCGGTATTCGTCGGCGGACCGGCTTTCGGTTACCCGGATGATATCGAAGGCGCCAGCAATCTTTATTCAACATTCGCAACCAATTATGAAAACCGTACACCGATGATCTATGCCGGCGCGAATGACGGCATGTTGCACGCCTTTAATGCGAACCCCGCGAGCAGCGGCGGCGGCCGGGAAGAGCTTGGCTATGTTCCAAACCTGGTGTTCTCGGAACTCAATGAGCTGACCAATACCAGCTACAGCCACCAGTTCTATGTTAATGGTGCGCCGACGGTGGTTGATGCGTTTATCAACGGCAGCTGGCGTACTGTACTGATCGCCGGACTGGGCGCCGGCGGTGCAGGTTACTTTGCGCTGGATGTGACCAACCCAAGCGGCTTCAACGAAGCGAATGCGGACTCAATTGCATTATGGGAATTCGATGAAACCGTTGCACCGGCCAACTTCGACACCGACGGCAACGGCAGCTTGGATATTGACGGCGACCTGGGTTCGTCTTTCAGTCGCGCCAGTTTGGTGAAAATGCAAAACGGTGACTGGGCCGCAATATTCGGCAACGGCTACGGCAGCCCGCGCGGTGAAGCGGCTCTGTATATCGTTAACGCCAACGACGGCAGTCTGATCAAGAAAATCCCGACCGGTGTCGGCACTCCCTCATCACCGAACGGGATGTCATCACCGGCAGTAGTCGATATCAACGGTGATGCAATCGCCGACTACATCTATGCCGGCGATCTGGACGGTAATCTCTGGAAATTCGATGTGACCAGCAGCAGTGTATCAAACTGGGAATCAGCGGTTAGTTCAGGATCAACACCGCTGCCATTCTTTAAAGCTGAAATCGGCAGCCCGGCGGTATCACAACCAATCACCTCTTTGCCTGAAGTCAGCGCGAACCCGAACGGTCCTGGTCAGATGATCTACTTCGGTACCGGCAAATACTTCGAGATTGGTGACGACATTGTAACCGGCGCAACCACACAGACTTTCTATGGAATAATGGATATCAATTCCAGCAGCCCGTCGACACTGACCCGCAGTACTTTATTACAACAAACCGTATTGCTGGAAACCACCGAGCAATTCGACCCGGCCAACCCTGAGTCGAGCTTCGATATCCGGCAGATCAGCAACAACACGATCGCGAACAATCAGGACGGTTGGTATCTTGATCTGATCTCACCGGCACCACCGACAGGCTTTGGCGAAATTGGTGAGCGGGTGATCACCGATCCGATCTTTAAAAACGGCCGTGTCATTTTCACCACGCTGATCCCGTCGGTCGCACCTTGTGATGCGGGCGGTACCGGCTGGCTGATGGAGCTCAATGCATCCGACGGCGGCCAGACACCCGAATCGGTCTTCGATCTAAACCTTGACGGCGTGATCGATGAAAATGATGAAAGCAGCGCGAATGAAGTCGTGAACGGCAAACGCTCCAAAGTCGGCGTACCGCAAAAACCGACCATCATTGAAGCCGGTGAGAAAGAGTACAAATACGTGAGCGGCTCTAAGAGCGCCTCGGGCGGACCGCAGGTTGAGGTTACCACCGAAGCTTCCGGTGCATCCATCGACGGACGCCTGTACTGGCAGCAAATTCAATAAGAAAAAGGGAGGCAGCAGGATGACGATTTATAAAACCAAAACACATGGCTTTACGCTGATCGAACTGATGATCGCGGTCGCAATCGTCGCCCTGCTGGCCTCGATCGCATTACCTTCATACAATGCGCATACAGAGAAAACCCGGCGGGCCGACTGCAAAGTGGCATTAAGCACAGTTGCCCAACAACTCGAACGCTGCATGACGCTCTACGGTGATTACACTTCGGCAAACTGCCCGGCGCTGATCACCGGGTCGGATGAAGGTTACTATGACGTTGCCGTGGTACGCACAGCCACCACGTTTACCGCAAGCTGTGCGGCAGCCGCCGGCAGCCCGCAGGCCAATGATGATATCTGTGTGACGATGACGCTGGCCAATACCGGAGCACGCACTGCAACCGACTCCAGCGCAACCGACTCAACCGCAGAGTGCTGGTAACTCGCCCTGCATCATCGGCTTAAAATAAATTCCACAGGCACCTGATAAACATATTCAGCTTTACCCAAACGCAACTTTGGCGGCAGCGGCGGAAAAGGATTTGCTTTTTGCACCATGGTTTCCACTGCTTTATTCAGCATTGTGAAACGAGAAGGTTCCAGTAGCCGAAAATGAATTAACCGCCCTTCGGCCGTAATTGCAAACTCAAGCAGAATAGTGGCTTGCATCTGACGGCGCCGGGCCGCCGCCGGATAGCGTTTATGCCGCTCAAGCCAGGCTAATAGCTCTCCAGTATAAACAATCTCCAGCTCCTGATTACCTCCACCGGCGATGCTTTCACTGCTGCCAACAACTTCTTCTTCCATTACCGAATCCATTAATGCGTCGTCGATTAATTCTTCCACTTCCAGCGGTTTAATCTCAGTCTGCACAACCGGTGCGGGTTTTGGTAAAGGTTTTGGCTTGACAGGCACTTGCTGCGGAGGCCGGCTTATTTTTTTTTCTATCGCAGGCAAAGCCAGTTTTTTTAAACCGATTTCAATACCATCGCGGCCCTGCGCTTCTGCGCCATTATCTGTTATTGACACCCTGTAGTTAACGAAAAACAGCAGGTGTATCAACAAAGCGAAGATTAATGCAAACAACCAGTGTTGCTTATTAAAAGTCTGATTATCAATGGCTGTATACATACGGTATTTATTGTGTTTGCGTAATCAGGCGCACCGAATCAATGTTGGCTTCCGCGAGCAATCCCATTATTGCCAGCAGGCGCTTGGACTCAGCCCGGGCATCGGCTTTGAGTTGTATTTTTAATATTGAGCCGCTATCAGCCCGCTCACCTTGCGCCAGCAAATGCTTTTTTAACTCAGCATCCGTATAGGGCCGGTCATCAACCGCCAACTCACCTGCCGCATTCATCACCACGGTAAGCTCTTTACGATCAGCGACCTCATTATTATTTGCATAAGGCACATCGATTTTATAGAAGTCCGGCTTGCTAAATGCACCCGCCAACATAAAAAAAATCAACAGCAAGAACACCACGTTCACCAAAGGCAAAATATTTTCAAATGGCTGTTGCTTATGCTCTTCCGGTATTTGCATCGCTTTACTCTACTGTTCAACCTGCGTGGCTAACGACACATTATTACCAGCAATCGCCTTGAGAGGTTCCAACACGGTCAACAACTGCTGCAACGGCAACGTATCCTCCGGCTGTACCAATACCGGATGATTCAGATCATTACGAATCTTTTCTCTGACATTCATTACAATTTCGTCCAATTGCATTGACGTGCCGTTCAATTGGTATTTTTGCTCCAAACCGACATACACCAGGCTATGATGGTTTTGATCAACGGTTAGTGTTTCCGACTCACTGACACCTAACTCGATGAATTGCCATTCAATAAAACTCGATGCAAGCATAAAAAACACGAGCAGAATAAATACGATATCGATCAGCGGGGTTAAGCTGATCAAATTTCGCTTCGGTGATGGCGATGAAATTTGCATGTTGCTCAGCCCGATAATGCAAAGTTCTTTTGTCTGAGATCAACAGTGTTATCTTTCGTATCAGCCGCATCCTGTTTTTCTGTCATCGCAGCCTCTCCAGAGTACAGGCATAAAGTAAACACTTGTGTCGCGGTGTTTTCGATATTCAACTTTAAACGTTCCACACATTGCTCCAACCAGTTCAGCGCTATTACCGCCGGAATTGCAACGACCAACCCGGCAGCTGTAGTCAATAAAGCCTCCCAGATACCGCCGGACAATAATGCCGGATCAACCGCAGTACCGGCGCTTTGCAACTTCCGAAACGCTTCAATCATACCCAACACTGTTCCCAGCAGGCCCAGCAACGGGCTCAAAGTCGCGATCACTTCAATAACTTTCAGGTAAGCACGGGCACTCACAAGTTGCAGACCCGCGATACGCAGCACTTCTTCACGAATCAATGCATCATCGTGATTACGCTGTTTCAGCGTGATGGCCGCTTTCAATACTTTCGCTGCAGGGTTGCGTACATCGCTTAATACTTTCAGTGCATTACCGGCACTCCCCTGCTGCCAACTCTGTAAAGCAGCATCAATCACATACAAAGGTTTGGTTTGTATGCGCAACATCTGCAGACGAAAAAACTGCCAGAGCTTCAATAGCAATACGGTTAGCCCAATTACCGACATGCATAGCAATATAAACATCACAGGGCCGCCAATCTCCAGCATACTGAACATACTAACCGTGATATCAAAACTTTCCGGCACTACCAAAGCAGCGGGCGAGTCCAAATTTTCATTACTCATAAAAAAACCTCAGCATTGTTAATCACAGTATATCTAAGCCGCTATATCTCTCAGCTCATCTTCAACAAAAACATTCTCCGGAGTTCGCTTGGGCCTTACAGCACGAGGCCTTTCATCAGGCAGCCTGCGCGCTACAAAAATCAATATTATGCCAAGCAAACTGTTCATTATATCCACACCAATTACCGGCCATGGCGGCAGTACCTGAAAAATCGAAACATCAGAAAAAACATGATTCAGCACGGGCGCTCCCAATAACAGCAGACCGGTAAGCAACAATAAATCTTTTACGGCCTGATATTCCCGGCGGCGAATAAACGTCCAGATAAGACATAAAACCCAGACCGAAAAATAAACAAGCCCAATCGCATAATAGCGCTGCTCCAATAAACCTGTTTGCGGCAACAGCTTATTGGCCCAGAACGTGGCTGCGGTTGCGACCAGCATACCGCCACAAATACCGATGGTTAGATGTGCCAATAGCTGATAACGCTTCTCACGTCGCTCCAGCCAGATCCAGGTACCGGTCACCATCATCAAACATAAGGAAAGACCTAATACGAAGTACACCAATTTAACTATAGTTCCGCCATAAAGCGCATAATGTAAAGGTGTGACCGCAAAGAATGTTCGCATAAACGGCCCTTTGGACTCATTGACAGGATCTGTTACATGAACCTGACGACCTGTTGCAGATTCATATTTAATACTGATCGCTCCAACCAACGCATCATCAACCGTACCTTGAACATTAATCACTTCATTTTTATCACCGAAGGCTTCGATGATAATAAAATGCGGTTTGTTATCGGGCCGATCTGTTTTGTATTGGTTTAATGCGGCATTGATATTCAACGGCACACCGGGCTCCCCACTCACAGTTGCACGCTCACCAAGCACTGCCGCTGCGGCTTTTTCAAGGTCACCGTCAAACGCACTAAATGCCGCTATCATCACAACAAAACCCAGCAAGCCTAGCCAGGCACCGGTCAGCGCAATCATTAAATGAAACGGCAACACCCATACCCCAAAGATTTTATGTAAATCGGTCCAGAGCAATCGCAGACTGCGGTCAAAACGGAATTTGAATATATCCTTGAATATTTTGCGATGAATCAACACACCCGTGACGATAGACAACAATAACACCAATCCCAGCACACCAATAAAATAACGCCCCCAGGGTCTTGGCAAAAGCAGATCAGTGTGCATGCGCCGAAGCAACTCAGAAAAACCCTTACCCTGAGGCGGTAATACTTCACCCGTGTTTGGATTAATATGCCGCTCTGTCCGTTGATCGGTTATTTTATCGGCCCAGGACACCGATAATGTCGGCTCAAAACTGGACGGTAAATGCAAAAAAACGATTTCTTCCGGATTTACCTCAGCATTTTGCAACACCAGGTTAACCAAAGCATCAACATCAATTTCATGATCGGGATCATAGCTGATTCGGTGCGTGGGGCGTTCCCATTGGGTCAACTCATCGATAAACAGCGCGACTGTTCCGGAGAAGCAAACGATAAATAATAAGATTGCGCACAACACCCCGGTCCAGGAATGGGTGTCATATAGAATTTTTGTAGTACGCTGCTGCATTGATTCAAACCTAAGCACTAAATACGGCTGCTATAACAGCAATCAATGTGAATGATGAACCACCCAGCCACAAAGCGGCCCGCCAACTGTTTTTCGCCAGCAAACCGACCAACATCGCAAGCAACCATATGATCACCGAATTCAACGCTCCGGCGGCCATACGCTCAGTCGGCTCAATCGCCGGCCAGTAAATTGACAGAAAAACCGTCGCAGCCAATGCCAGCACGATGCTGAATATCAGCGTAACCGCGACCTGCGACCAATGCATTTTGTAGATCGCGTTTGCCACCATACACTACACCAGTATGCCTGAGACGCTGCACAGCAATATGACAGGCGCCGACAGCAATATCCATTTTGAACGCAGCGGCAACAACAACACCATGATCAATCCGAACAGACAGATTGCAAGCAGCCAAACAGGTATACCAATTTCCCAGCCATGATGCATTACGAAAGGGGCAACCGATAACACCAGCGCCAACTGACCCAACAGGCTGAAAAACCTCAGCACTTTAGGGCCCGGCTCTTTAGGCACCCACCCTGCCGGGAAACGCCGGGGCTCACTGATATACAGAAGCAACAGCGCGATATAAACACCGGCAAAAGCGAATAATGTCTGCATAAAAATCACCCCGCTGAGGAGCAACTTAACCCTGTTGTGCAGCGGCTTTCTGTAAGTTTATTTTTACATCCATCATGTGCGCCAGCACCTCGGTGATCTCCGCAACAATACCGGTCCGCTCAGTTGCCAGTTTATTTTCCCGTAACAATACAACAACTGTCGCAGGATGCACCAAAAGGTCTTTCGCGTGATAACATTTGGATTCGGTTTCCGGCAAAGCACCGTCACTATGATACTGCGCTTCAATCACTTCAGAACTCATGCTTTCCATGCCATCAATAACCGCTTTTGAGAGATTCAGATATTCCTGGCACTCTGGATAAGCTTCAGCAAACGCATCCACGACAGGTACTGATAGCAGGGTTAACTCGTTGGCAGATGCAGTCAGCGCGGCAACATCATCACTATTCTCCAACGCAGCCTTCAGCTCGGCAGCTTTACCGGCATACTCTTCCAACACTGTTAATGCAGGGCTGTTTATTTCACCGTTTTCCACCACAGCAACATCGACGCCATCTGGCTCTGACTCAGTCTGCTGTTGACAGCCTATAAAACCAATCGAACATAAACACACAAAATAGTATTTTAAATATTTTAAAAACATTATCACTCTCCACAATTAATGGCGCCGTTCATAAATATATCACTCTCTACCAGCTCACATTAAACTGCACACCGGCAAAACGCGGCTCACCGGTTCGGACTCTTTGAATAACCGCACCCGGAGCACCGAGCACATTACTGCTTAATGCCGGCTGCGTATAGTAGTCCTCATCTAACAGATTGCGCACATACAAAAATGCAGACCACTGACTGCTTTCATAACCCAGCCTTACATTCCACAGCGTACGGCTTGGAATAACCCCCAGTGGATTATTCTGCAAATCACTCTGTTGCTCATCGGTAAAACTGCCGTCAGCAATCAGCACCCAACCATTTGCGAAGTAATAGTTGGCCCCGAGTGCGGCAGTCAATTCCGGCGCAAATTGAAATTCATTACCGCTAAAGTCCTCGCCACCGCTGACAAAATTATCAAGCTCGGTTTTAACAATGGCCAAACTTGAAAAAACATCAAAACTGTCGGTAAATCGGTGCTCAAACTCCACTTCCAAACCATTGATTGAAGACTCCCCGGCATTCAATGTATTCACATCATTCGGATTGCCGCTGGGGCCGGCGACACTGACCTGCTGATCAGTCCAATCGGTAAAAAACACATTGGCATTTAATGTAGTGCGCTGATCAATCGACTGATAACGCGAGGAAAACTCAATATTGACGGTATATTCCGGATCAAACTCATTTAATACACCGGTAATCAGATTCCGCTGTGAACCCCCGGCACGATAACCACGCTGAACAGTCGCACCGGTGCTGAACTGATCGCTCCAGCTGTAGTTAACCGCAAACTTCGGCAAAAAAGCTTCATAGTCAGTATCGCCACGGGTTGGGTCCGATGGCGGCAACGGCACTACCGGCGGATCCAGTGCAAACGTGGATGCATCGTTAAAATCAACATTTTCACGATCGTAACGGGCACCAAACGTCAAAGTGACTTTATCGCTTAGGTCATAATCAAATTCACTGAACAATGCAATATTATCCACATTGTTTTCACTGACCAATGACACTGTCAGGCGGGTACCCAAACCCGCCAATGCCGGATTAAAGACTTCACCGGGAAACTCTCCACCGGCATCATCGGTATTTTCAATATCCGTATAATAAAGCCCGAAAGCACCGCGCCATTTATTCTGCCCGTTATAGATAATTTTTACTTCCTGGGTAATGCTCTCATCTGTTGCATTTCGAAATAATTGGCCGCCATCCACCGGCGAAGCATCCGAGTCTTCAAGACGAACATTGTCATGATCATATAAAACCGTTTTTGAACTTAATGACCATAAGGAATTAAATACATACTCAATATCGAGAGCCGTGATGGTATGTTCACTGCCCTCTCTTTCATCAACATTTGACAAACTAATACGCTCACCGGGATATGTTGAAAACTCAACAAAGTCCTCACCACCAAAATTTTCTGTATAGTTGTAACTTAAAATTGCCTGAAACTTATCATTGGGCTTAAACAGCAACTTCGCCCGATAATTATCCAGTTCCCGGGCATCATGGTCGTCGGTGTTTAATGTTCTGTTCTCAACAAAACCATCCGTTTCATAGCTTTCGGCAGTCAGACGCAATGCCCAGGCATCACCCAGCGGCACATTATATGCAGCCGCCAGCCTTGAAGTGGCTCGCTCACCGGCATCAATCCGGGCCTTGCCTTCCAATTGATTAAGCACCGGATCAGCCGTCCTAATATTGATTGTGCCGGCCAATGCATTACGACCTTGCTGTGTCGACTGTGGGCCACGCAGAATTTCCACCTGCGCCAAATCCCAGGTGCTGTAAGGCCCAAAAAAAGACGCCTGATTGCTGGGCAGTTCAGCACCGTCTATGGATGTTCTGATCGTAAGCCCTCTGCCGCCACCAAATCCGCGCTGATCTATACCCCGGATCGAAAACCCTTTCTCGCCAAACGAAGCATTAATGCCCGGAGTGCGTTCAACAACATTATAAAGATTGGCATCATTGCTGACATCCAGCTCATCACCGGTAATCACCACCGCGCTGGTTAGCGACTCCTGGATATCTCTTTGCTGAATTTCACCTTGGATGGTGATTTTATTAAGTGTTTGCGGTTCGTCCAGTGCGTCATCTGATGTAACACCCTGAGCAAATACGGTTGCACTGCCTAAACAGCAGAATATTGCGGTTGGTATAGAACGCCGAATCATCATAGCCTCTTTAAAAACACCGCTGTAGCGGTATAAATGTTTATCTAAAGCGGCTGGCTATTCCGACGGTATTGCTCGACCTTCAGCGTGGCTTGCCTGAGTAACTCATTCCTGGGGAGGGGGGGCTCCCCAGAAAGGCTAATGATAATTATTCTCATTTATAAGTTCAATGCTTAATTTAGGGAAAACCCTAAAAAATAGTGAATATGCTCTTTTATACCCCCTTCTGTATAAGGCTGTACAAACTACAAAGATGACGCCAATTTTCTGCTAACTCGACTGAAAAGCCTGAATATCACCGGGCTTTCGCAGCATTTTATCCACTTCACCGATATGCCTTTCCTCTTCGAAAATCATACGCCGGGTATACTCTTCCAGCATCACCGATTTCCCTTCAACCAGTGCAAGCAGATCTTTGTACAAAAGAAGACCCGCCTTTTCATGCTGCAGGGATTCACGCAAAATATCCCCAACATCGTGCTTATGCGATTCCAGCAACTTCCCGATACCCAATGAAGGGTGTTCTCCAAAATGGGTGATCAACTCACCGGCTTCCTGGGCATGCTGCATTGACTCATTGGCCTGATCACGTAGCCAACTGGTAATCGGTATACGGTTATACCCAAACACCATCAGTGAATAATGCATGTAAACCACAACACCTGCCAATTCCACTTCCAGTATTTCGTTTAAAATTCTGATCGCTTCTTTTTGATCGAAACCTTTTTCTGACATTATATTTACTCCAGAATTAACTTAATCAAAGTCGACTGATGCTTGAAGCATCAAGAACCACTATCCTAACGCACTTTCATATCAGCCGCGAATCACTTAAGCAAAACTTTTCCAAACATTTATAAAAAGCTACACTCTTTAACCAATTCAAAACTCTCACTGATAAAACCATAATCAATAACACCTGCCATTGAAAACAGTAATAAAACTTATTATCATTTAAGTTCTGGGATGAATATAGCCATGACCGACAGTTGCTTATTACCGGCTGTCACCAAACACATACCTATTTGAGCCGGCACCAGACACACTCTTGCCACCGGCCTCCAGCCAACACTTCTCCCGCTTACTTTACTGTTTAACTGTTTTGGGATTCGAACACGATGTTGGCTAACAAACATGCTTTAATATTCATATCACTGACAATTGGCTGCGCTGTTGCAAACAGCGTTTACGCCAGCAACCCGGAAGATACTTCGACCAAAAAACAATCCACCTCAACACCGTCCGCGGCAATAAAAAACAAGGATAAAAATCCCGGCACCGAATTGACCATGCTGAAGCCCATTGTTATTCAGGCATCAGAACCTGCAGGCGGTACCATTATAGAAGACCATGAACCGATTGCGTCGATAAACCAAACCGGCCTTGACCGCATTCTGGCAAAAGATGTTTACGAGGCAATTGACAGTATTGCCGGTGTTTCCTCCTTTGGCGGCCCGAGAACACACAGTCGCAATATTTCAATTCGCGGCTTCGCGAACAATGAAGATGTGCTGATACGGGTAGACGGCGCCAGTCAGAATTTTGAAAAATACCGTTTTGGCAGCGGCATCCTTCTGGAACCGGAACTCCTGAAAACAGTATCTGTACATAAAGGCTCACCCGGAGCCGCTTATGGCTCCGGTACAATCGGTGGAGCCGTTATCGTCGAAACCAAAGATGCATTTGATTTTTTACCGCCAGGCGAAAATATTGGAGCGCATTACAAGCTGGGTTACAACAGCAATGATAATGGCAACCTTGCATCAGTAAATCTGTTTGCCCGACCGTCAACAGGCTTCGGCATGCTGGCACATGCCACTCAGCGGAACAGCGAAGATAAAAAGCTTGCCAACGGCGATATTTTTCCAGAATCAGATGAATCACAAACCAGCGGCTTATTAAAATTAAACTGGCAACAATCCTCTTCATCTTTGGCAATCGCTTACCGCACCGCTGATGAATCCGGCGAGGAGCCATTTGACGCCAGTGCCGGACCTAATGGTATTGGCGGGCTGGTCGACAGAACCACCCGGGAACGCTCACCGACAATTAATTTTAAATTCAATCCCAACAAGCTGATTAACCTGCAGGCCTCGTTCGGCCGCACAGACAAAACCATCACCGATAAAGGCGGGTCGTTTTTCCAGGATGCCACAGGTACATTCGATTATCTGACTGATGATGCCAATATCGCGAATACCTCTGTATTCATACAGAAAGATATTAGTTTCAGCATGACTTATGGCATACAAGCCCACCAGCAGGACAGAATGGTTACCCGCACGAACAATATTACCGGCATCACCACATCGTATGAGCCACAACCGTCCGGCCAGCGAAAATATACCGCGCTGTACCTGCAAAATGAGCTGTTTATCGGCAACCTCTCTTTGAGTTTTGGAATCAGAGAAGATGACTACACAACCAAAAGTATGGGGCTGGCCGCTGAAATACTAAATCAACAAGGCCGGCGGGACAGTAACCAGTTTAACCTAACAACCCGTAACGCCTCCCTCGGTTATACAATCGGCCCGACACTGATTTTTTATCGATATAAAGAGGCCTTTCGTGTGCCGCTAACAGACGAATCTTATGCACTCGGCATTACCAGCAACTGTGAGGCATTTAATTTTTTTATTGACCAGCCTGTGCCACCTGATTTTAATGATTTTAGAGCACAGTTTCCCAATGTTCTCGACGCACTGGCTGCTTTCAACCAGGCACTTGCTGACTACGAACAAAATCTTAATGAGTTTATACAATCTCCATTTGCGCGCAGCAATGCAGCCTGCGGTGATCTTTACCGCCCTGAGCTATCGCAAACACAAGAGCTGGGGTTTTCATTTAACAATAATAATATTTTTTCATACGACGATTCTTTGCTGCTAAAACTGACTTATTTCCATACCGATGTAAATCAATTACTGGAATCAATATATCAAGACAGTACCAGCGGGGAAATTATTCAACAGGGCATCGAAAACAGCAAAGGCTTTGAGTTGGAAGTCGCTTATTACACGCCAGTTTATTTTGTTAATCTGGCATTTGACAAGCTGGACGGCTTTCAGGATCTACGCTACTACACTAATAATATCGACACACGCATTCTTAACACACCGGAAAATAACGGCAGACAAGCGCTGTTTAACAAAGCACCCGAGAAAACAGCTTTAACCATAGGAAGGGCACATAATCGATTGCAGCTGACTTACGGCTACACTTACGAGAAGTTCAACAGCCGAAAAGTCAGCACCGGCTTCAGAACAGAAAACGGTTGCGGGAACGCCGGGCTCGGCAATCCTGCCTGCCTGGTCTTTGGGACCGAACCCGCATATACACTGCACTCTTTATTTCTTGAATGGCGGCCAAGCAAACACACGCAGTTGAATATTAATATCGATAACGCAACCAACGAGGAATATAATTTTATCGACACCTTCGGAGGCACCGGTTTTACCGGAACCGGACGCGATATCCGGATCGCATTCTCACAAAAATTTTAACCCGATTAAACAAAAAAATTCCCGGCTGACACTGAAAGCCAACCGGGAACCTTGATTGCTTGAAACCTCTATGGTGCTTTAACTTACTGCGCCAGCTGGCTTATTATTACGCCTGCTGATTGTCACCAAACCCAATAAACCTGATCCCAATAACCAAACAGCTGCTGGTATAGGTACAGGCGCAGGGCCAATATCGACAGATAATGCATCCAAACTCATACTGGAGCCCAATGCGGTCAAATCAAATGCATATGCAGCCTCCGATCCCAGCATACTCCAGAGAAACAGATACTCATTCACCGCACCACCGAATGGCCCACCGGCCATACCTGTTGCCAATGTCGTTACCGAATTAAACGCCTGCCCATTCAGCAATATGGAACTGAAATCCAGATCTGTGCCGACTACTGCAACCTGAAGAGCCGCAGTTACAGGGCCACTGACATGATTACTGTCGGGATCAATAATCACATCGAAATCAGGCGTATCGGAAAAACTGTAAATATTTCCGCCTAAACCGTTACCGGTAATAAATGCACCTGGATTATTTGTAATCACTGTTGCCGAATCAAAACCTGAAGCTCCGGCATCAGGTACATCATCAGGCAAAGGCGTGCAAAAACCACCGGCGTTTACACATGCATCAAACTCTTCCCAATGCGCATACACCGTTCCGGTATCACCCCGGTTCCAACCGCCCCAGGCAGCACCAGCCGGATCTTCAAACGCAGTAGACGCCGCGTGAACAATTCCATTCAACCCACCTGCAAGCGCCACAGAAGACAACAATATTAGCTTTTTTAGTGACATAAGAGCCTCTTTAACTTAAACGAGTGTAGCTTAAACACCTTACACACAAAGGCTGCAGTCTACGAAATGAAAGATAGATCGGCAGCAGGAAATCCACATTCTCAAACGGTCGTGAGACCGCTGCTACCGCAAACCCAGTACAGTGAAATTAAAAATCGTTATCAATTAAATTTTAGCATTGAGATGCACGCACTAAATCGGTTTTCTGATAATCAACCACAAAACGATATTGCTTGCCGCAACGTATAATGACTTCTTTTTGTCCTCGCTTCAGGATCTTGATTTCCAGTTGTAAATCAGCAAAGCCATTGTGAGTAAACAACTCATCATAAAGCTGACATAGTTTTTCCTTTATCTGCTCGTTGCTTGTAGCCGGCACACTGCTCATAAAAAAAGACACTTATAAGAGTCAGTGAATAACCGCCAATTGCGCACCATGTGCCTGCCATACCCGCTCAACTTCATTGATCGTTTTAACAACCTCCGCATACTCATCACCACTCTCCAGCTCACATGTCAAACAACTGCTGATTTGAATACATGCCTGCATCGCTTTAGCTCTAAACTCTCTACTATGGTTTTCTGATTTAATAACACCATTTAATTCTTTTATGGCCAGCTTAAGATATAGCCATGAAGGTTTTTCAGATCGACAAAAATCCACACAGTCAGTGCATGCCGTCACCAGATATTGTATCGACTCCTCAGGTATCTGCGGCAATCTAAACAACATGCGCACCTGATAAAATGCCTGCTGATAATACTCAGTCGCCTGCTGATACTCACCCCGTGTGCGAGCTTGATTTGCCAGACAAACTATCTCTTTATATTTACCTTTAATGGCAGAAACTGTTGCTACTGAACACCCGCACTGCATATTAACGCACTCCTGCTTTTATTTAATTTCGTACTTATTTCAACGAAAAAGAATTTGCGGCCTGCACCCACTCATTCAAAACCGCTTCAATTTCCACCTCACCATAATCGGCAATATTATTTTTAATGTCATCCGCATGTTCAAACGTGGCTTTTATGATTGGCATACCATCAACTTCCGTCTTTAAAACAACCTGCGGTTGGGCCAAACGCTCTGCCCAGGCCATACGAACCCGCTCCCAGTAAGCAGCCGTTTTTTCCCAGTACTCATATGCCGGTTGGAAACGGAATCCTGCAATCCGCCGGTAGTTATTGAAACCGAATTCACGCACCAAGGTACTCGATTTGCCGTTTTCACGGATAGTTTTAGTGTTATCCTGCTCATGCGTCCAACCTAACGCGGTCACTGTATGCCGGTTTTCAGCATTGATAACATTGTAATCATCACGGACTGTATACTCGCGGCGCGGTAACGGTCGCCAGGTACGATCACTGGTCCAGGTTGATACACCGTAACGGTGATTCCAACGACCCGTCCCGCAGTAACGGGGTGCATCAGATACTTCATAAACACACTGCGTCCACGCACTCTGGGTTTTTTCGGAATCGAGTGTTTTTAATCGCCAGGTTTGATCATCAACAAACTCAAAACGTTGCTTGGCTTCATATCGCCAATCCTGTCGCCAGTGTTTAATAACATGGCCATTAGCACTCACCAAAAGGTGTTGTAATACCACTTCCCCAGGAATGTTTTTAACGACGACAACCATTTCATAAGCATTGGCATCTTTTGGTTTATGTTTTTGATAAGACTCATCCAGTACAACCGTTTCCTGAAAATGAAAATCAACATAATATTCGTCCTGCATTGCCAGTATTGCCGCCTGATCACGCTCAACTTTTGTTTTGGCTTCTGCAATCTCGTCAAAGAGTACATTCCGGGAAAAACTATACTTTGTTTCTTGAACATCTTTTGCATTTTGGTATGTGTTGGTTGCGCAACCACTCAACGTCGCAGTGAACGAAAACACCATCAGAAAGACTTTGTTTATATTGCAAAATTTCATTCCCTTTCTCTCCTTCTTTTTAATCAAATCACCTGATGCTATTCATCATAATTAACCGGCAAAAAGTCGGCTTTTAAACTTAAGACTTTTGTAGGCACGATAGCGTTGTTTTGCTGCTCTGCGTTTTCAAAAGGCAATAGAATAAAAATAATCACAGCGCATGTTATTTGCCAAACAGGCACATACCTAAATAACGCTTTTAACATCAGTAACCCCGTATTTAGGACAACTATCCTAATAACCAGATACCGCTTATTTGGTTAGTATCAGCTTATTATTACGGGTAATACGCAGATAATAATCCTGGCCATCATGCTTGATCACCACCTGCTTCTGCTCATGAAGCAGATCCTTAATATCGAGGTGCCTGTTCTGCGTAACAGATATATTGCGCAACGACGCACAGCCGCCGCATTTTTTTTCCTGAGTTTGTGTGTTCATACACATATGCGACCCACCCGAACAGCAGAGATATTTGTGTCCACGGACAGCCTAGGTAAAAACGCCTTTTGAAAAAGAGCTGAATGCATAAGGTTCTCCTGACAGCTTTAACAGAAACAATGGCTGGCTGCCCACAGAACCCACAGAGGGGTGTGCAGTATCAGTTGGCTGATTGAGAATGATAATGATTCTTATTTACGTGTCAAGGCTTTTTTAGTGACCCGGCCACAAAAAACGAATACCAGACAGCCAGAAACTAAAGCAGACATAGATTTACACTGTTTGAGAAATCCCCAAAAAACCGCAAATCCGCCGCGCAATAAATCCTTTTTTATTTATAAAGTCATAATACAAAAAGTTTTATACAGCGTTTGCTCTATAGAATTCCGGCTCCGCTCAGAGATATGATTAATATTCATCGCATCGCCAGCAGCCAGGTAATCTCTATGAACTCACCCATTGCAAACACAAATGTGCCGGAGAGCACCGACGGAAACACGCCCTTAACTCCTCCGCAGCCTACTAACAACCTGAATTTCTCCGCTTATGTTGCCCAGCACCGCGCCGCAGACCCAACCCTAAGGACCGGTGCATTACGCGATGTGAACGGTGACTGGAAAATAGATGCTTTCGATCTTTTTGAGGTCCAGGACTACAATAACGATAAAAAAATAGACATGGCTGATGTGAAATGGGCTGATCAAAACAATATCGCCATTCCGGCCAGGGAGGAATTCGCCAAACCGAATCTGGACAAACTGTCCACGGCGATCGCCAACAGCGATGCCAGGATCACCCTGTTTGGCGAAGAACACTCAGCCCCGCCCAATGAGCTTTTGGACCTGACACTCAGCAAAATAAAACAAGACTTTATCTTCATATATGAAGCCTCGGAACTACCGGGCTCTTCAATACAATCAGAATCAGGTGGATCACTAAAAAAAGACAATCCTGAAATTTATTACGCAACGCAAAAACTGCTGAAAAAATTTAATAGCGGTGAAATTCGGGCAACAGATTTTTTGCCGGCATTACGTAATATTATCTTTGACTCACCGAACTTTCAGAGGTACAGCCAACACGACAAAGAGAGCATCTATAAAGCTGTTGAAATAGCCGTTCAAAACGGCGCCAGGCAAGTACACCTTGTCGACAACAAAGACGTTTATGCCTCCGGCCGTACTCCCAATCGTGACGAAATGATGGCTACAGAGATATCCCAAATCGCTCGTGACAACCCAAACGCTAAAATTGTGGGTGTGTTTGGCAGATGGCACACCGCCGAACAGCCTTACACTAAAAATCCATTGTATGGTTCTCAGGATATCGATTGGTACAACCCACTCGCGCGGCGGCTGGGTAAAGAATTTGGGGACAAGAACATTCTAAGTATTGCAGACCACGCACTCGGTTATACTTATGAGTTTCACTCTGGGCAGGCAAAAAAATTCGAAGCCATAAACAGCCGATTCAAAATAGGCGGCGACCGGGTTTTTGATATTATGCTGTACAACTCGAAATAAGCAGCACCGTTAATAACTTGCTTTACATATTCCGGCGCGCCGCTCTAAGCTCCCCCAAACGCTGCGCGAGCTCCTGCATATCGATGTCTTTATCACTCTCATCGACTATTTCAAGGTCCAGCAATGTTTCGATGATATCCTCTAATGTCAAAATACCTTTAATGCCACCGTACTCATCAACGACCAACACAATATGGACAGACTGATCCAGCAACTTATCAAATGCCTGCGACAAATTGACCGTATTCGGCAGCGCCAAAATATCGCGCCGATAATTTATCAACATCTTTTCTGAATCACCGCTGGCTTGCGCATGCAAAAGATCGCTACGCAACACAAATCCGGTAATATGCTCGCGCTCTCCTGAATATACCGGTATACGGGAAAATTTTTCCGCACTGTGTTTTTTGAAATACTCACCAACCGTCATATCTTCACCGAGTGAAAATATCACCGTGCGCGGAGTTGCAGCACTTACAATATTCGCTTCGCGTAGTGCCAGTAAACTTTTTAAAAATCGCAACTCTTTCTGAGCCAACAAACCTTCTTCATGACTCAGCTCAGCCATCACCGCGAATTCTTCACGGTTAAAACCCCTCAAAGTCGGACCGTGCGCCAGCGACTGTGTTAACTTCTTCGCGAAAACCACCATCGGATATAAGACCCATATCAAACCTTTAAGAGCATACGCGGTAACCGGCGCCAATGCCTGCCAATAATGGGCACCAAGGGTTTTTGGAATAATCTCTGAGAACACCAGAATCAGTAGTGTTAATACAGCCGATGCAATACCCAGATACGCATTACCAAACACCGCCGCCGCCTGCGCACCGGCACCCGCCGCACCAACCGTGTGGGCAATGGTATTCAGGGTTAAAATGGCTGATAACGGGCTGTTAATATCTTCTTTCAGCGTACGCAGCAACTTGCCCGACGGTTTTTTTTCTTTCTCCAACACTGCAACATAAGCGGTTGTAACACTCAGAATAACCGCTTCTGCAATGGAACAAAGAAAGGAAAAAACCAGCGCCACAAGAACATAAATGATCAGCAGAGTCATTATTAATTATCGATAAGTATGAAAACTAACATTTTAGTAATGTTATGCAATCAGTTCGTATTGCAATGAACATACACCATTATAATATCCTATCGGGCTTTAGCTAATATTACTATCGGTTATTAGAACCTATCCCAAAAAATCATTAAAATCACCTGACCAAAATATCCAGCCAGCCTAAAGAAACTCTACTTGCTCTCCGTCCGCAGTCAGCACTGATGCACGTATCTGTTTACAGTCTGCATTAAGCTTTAGCACTCCCAGTCCACTGCGGTTAAGCAACGTGCGCCCTGTTGTACCCGGCGGTTTGCGCGGATGAATAGACATGTAACGGCGCCTGGTCAACCAATTGAGCGGAGAATACCGGTGAAAAATCCATCGGTTTAGCTTATCCAATAATAATAGCAGCTTATGCGGAAATGTGTTTTTAATACCACTGGCCGTAATCTGGCATATTTGCGGGCTATTGCGTGAGAACTTTAATTTCACATCATAGACAAAGGAATAGTGGACATCGCCCGACAGAATAATAAACAAAGGCGGCGTTTGCTGGTGCCGGAAAATATTTAGTATCACGCTACCCGTGCCTTTGTGCGCCATCCAGTTTTCAGCATCCACAGTTAACGCCTGACCAAAGAAAGTAAATATTTTTTGAATAACCTCTATCAGTTTTACACCGTAAATAGGCGCAGGCGAAACCATGATCACAGACTGATGGCCGATTAACCGCTGCTGCAAATCGCATAGTGATTCCCAGTCCATTAAACCGCTTGGCTTATTCGGATTACTCTCCGAACGCCAGCGTTGTGTACGCGTATCCAGCACCACCGTTGGAGGCTCGGTGGGCAAACAATAATTCCAGTCCCGCCACTTCAATAAAACCTCAATGAGTTGATCCTGTTGTGATAAGCCATCGGAATTAAAGCATGCCTTTAACTTTTCTTTTAGCGGCAAAAAACTCTGTGGACTATTCCCCCAGGCCTGACAAAGCAGGTAACCCAAAACAGCATTACCGATGATGCGCTTTGAAAATGGGTGAGAATAGGAAGCTTCCTCCCAACCCCGGGTTAAATTCCAATCATCGGTTACATCATGGTCATCGAAGATCATGTATGTCGGCAAGTGCGCAAACACTCGACGAATCTGATTAAGCCCGGCGGCAAAATCCTCTATTAAATGCCTTTCCTGCTCATACAGCGCCTGCTGTTTAGGCGGGAAACCTTTTTTATCAAGCGTCACATGCCGCCATAAAACAGGTGACCACATCAGCAAATACATTGCGATCACTTCCGCAAAGGTGATCAAATGGTTACGGCCATTCACAGATGTAAAAATAGGCTTACGCTTGCCCTGCCAAAAGCGTAAATTCAGTACTTTATTGGCTTCATCATCGGGCAGCAGCGCATCGCGTCGGTAAAAACCATCCGGATGGGCCATTAATTCGGCAGAGTTTTTAACAACCGTTCCGGATAAGGTTTCATCAAAAAGCCCCAGCAGATCAATCACCTGATGAATTGCCCAAAGCGCCGGCCCGGCAACATCATCGGTATATATCTGGTCGCCGGTCATCATTAGAAAATTGGGCCGCGCGGTTTTATCGACAATACAGGATGCAAGTTTATTGTCTAACTGCAACAGCGCATCGCGACTTTGGTGGTGAGGTTTTCGACAAGACCCGTGAATAACTTCTTTGATATCCATATCAATCACAAATCCGGGGTGCGACATTCCATCGTAATTCAATTCGGGGGCGATGTCAGTAAGCCACTCCTCCTCACGGTCTGTTGTTTTTAGTGCGAAGTCATAACGTATTTCAACGCCTTGAGGCAGGGAATCGGCGGGAGACCAAAGAACCCAATGAATGAAACAGTGCCGCCCTACCTGCAAGCTTTGTTGTTCCAACTCATTTTCCGGCACAGCGCCCAGTGCACCAGCTTTATCAAGGCTTATATGCAGCCGGCATTCACACGCCCCATATGTCACCAACCAAAAAGCAACATGCTGTGTTGTACAGCGCCGCAACATAGGCCCTGCCAGCACAAAAGGTAACTCAGTTGTATTTCGAGAAGTCTGCGTGGTCATTGTAATTATGAACTGATGATTTCTTTAAGCAGCTTCCAGTCCTTTTGGGTTTGCTCAGCCAGATTTTTTGATATTTCCAGCAGGGTATCTCTGTGTTGTGGCAAGACATTACATACAGCCTGCTCAAAACGGGTGGAACGCCGGTCTGCACGGCCATGCGCCAAAGCCAGCGCCTTTCCACATGTTCTCGCATATTGAGAAAATCCGGTTTCTCTATCGCTTTGTTCGGTCAACAGGTCCTCAGGGGCAATACCCACTTTGGCATGATGCCGCGAGCGTACCAGCCAGTGCACTTTTTTCCATTGTACATCATCCAGCACCAAATCCGGTTGGCGCTGCATGCGGCGCTGGCATACTACGGTGAGATGAGCAGGGTTTAACCGGTTGCCCGGGTTGCAATCAGCAAATTCCGCCAACGGCGCGGCGCAGCGCTGCTGTTTAACTTCAACAATATGGCATAGCGACAAATCATCAGGATACTGCCCTACCTTAGGCCCGATTAAAAAGTAATAACGCGACATATTCACCGAACCTGTGCCGGCATCAATTCGCTCAACAACATCTATAACATGGTCATCCATAAACGGCGCAAAATGTTTTTCCAGCACGCTCCGTGTTTTTTTATCCAAAGACTTGAATTTTGGATTTTTTAAATCAAACTGAATTCCCGCCTCCGACCAGACAGAGGCTTTTGCAAGCGTGCTTTTATGATTAAAGTGCTTACCGCCGGCTGCACGCTTCTTTGCTTTAGACTGGAGTTTCTTTAAAACATGATTTTTTGGGAATTCATTGATCACCCGATAATGTCCCCGATGCGTGGTAACCAAAACATCGCAGGTCGCAATGTAGCTTTTCAAAAAAACATCAACGGCCCGGCGCACCACCTCATCGTCAGGAATAATATAGTCCGCATAACTGATATTTTTCTCTTGCTGATAAAGGCCGTTATTCACACCGTGCAGATAATCCGCAGCCAAATACAAGCTGGTTGAGAATCGCAGCAGATCCCAGGCGGCATGACCAATACAGGCATCATCGAAATCGTTGAGTGAAAAAATTACTTCGTCGCCATGAGAACCCTCTTCCGTAATAAACCCAAAATTAGCCAGGTGACAATCCCCCTGGATCATGGTGAGCGGGATACCGGACTGTAAGGATTGAGGCAGTTTTGACCACGCACTATGCGCCAGATCGAAATAAAAAAGTGGTGCGCTGCCGCGCATAAAGCGAAATGGATTAGCCGCCATTTTTATATGCTTCGGCAATGGCGCAGAGGCTAGAGGTGCAACGCCATCAACTTTTGTTAAGATCTGCCGGATTATATCTCTACGGTTAATCACACATTCTCCATTTCACTTGATTCACACAGTGTGCAGGCTCGCCTGCGATTTGTCCAATGCTTAAAAATTTCAGGGAATAAGCATATATCAAGTATAAATTAAGACCGAATCCAATGACTTAAGGCCATATGCAGCATAAATGCCATATAAATTAAAAATTCGGTTTTTCCGATCAATACTATGTCCAAAAAACGAATTTTTCTGATGATTAATAAATGCTATCTTTATCATGAAATATAACCAAGAGGTAAAAACAAGTGATTAACAGTACAGACAATGAGCAAAATGTGCTGGATATAGCCAGCCAGCAAAAAATTCCCGGCGTTGAACCACCGACTGATGCAGACATCAGTAAATTCAATGCTGCATTATCCACTGCAGAACAAGGTATTCCAACGGAAATTAAACTTTGGCGTATTCGCATGTTGGAACTGCAAAGAAATGAGAGCGTTAAACAGGTAGGTATGGCAGAGGCACTGAATAAATTTCAGGCAGAGCAAACAGCTCAACGAAAATTAGCCACGGATGCCAATACCGCATCACTGACACTGCGATAAGCAGTCACAGTTATTTTCTTGTTGGATTGACATGTTAATAAGGGAAACCTGTGGACATTAACATAAGGACTCGCGGCTTTAGGTTTTCTGAAACCCTGCACGACTACGTGACTTCAAAACTGTATCTGGCTCTCAGTCGCTACGGGGATCACATTCAGAAAGTTGACTTTACATTACTGGAAGTCAACGGGCCTAAAGGCCGCGAATACTCAAAATGCATAGTGAGCCTAAAGCTGCACAACCACCCTGACCCGATAGTGGCTTGCGACTCACTGGTTGATATACACGACGCCATTAGTGCCTGTGCTCAGCGCGCCAAACGGGCAGTTGAGCGTCACTTTAGCCGCGTGCAACACATAATTAGAAAATCACACTGCAAGTATGCCTGATATGCTATAGCATTTTTTCCAAAACACATATGCGGCCAGTAACAGAATTTAACTCACCACCATACATAGAATGCATTTAATTTGCTCAGTGAGCATGCTGCTCTTGAGCTACCAGCTATTTACCCAGGCAAGAAACCACCTTAGCACAAACAACGCTTAGTATTGCCGCATTTTCAGTTATCATTAATAGACATCTTACGCTGCGGCTGTTAGCCTGTAGCCGGATGTTTGCTTGATATATCCTTTAAGATAAAGATGAGTGCCTGCAAATACTGCTTCAAACGAATCTAATTTGCAGATGGACATAGCCCTCACAATTAAACAGAAAGCATTTAAAAACTTTTTGTAAGGGTTCAACCATGCCGCCTATATCAATATCCAACCTTGTTAAACCGATTCTCAGCTCCGCATATTTATTCTGGTCACGACGCGAACTCCGATTATCTATACTTCTAAGCCTCGTTCTACTCAACGCATGCGGAGGTGGTGGCGGTGGAGGCAACAATAACGCACCTGCCGATACTGATGGTGATGGTGTAGTCGATTCCGACGATGTTGATATAGATAATGACGGCTTAATTGAAATCTCCAATCTGCAACAGCTTGACTGGATACGTCATGATGTAGAAGGCACTTCGCGTAATGACGGCGCCGGTAACGCAAACAGCGACGGCTGCCCGCCTGTCGATGGTTGTAACGGCTATGAACTCATCACTGATCTGAATTTTGACACCAATGGCGATAATGTCATCGACAATAACGACACTTACTTTGATTACGATGGTGACGGTAACGGCAATGGCTGGCTGCCGATACCCGGGCTGATGGCTAATTTCAATGGTAATGGGCATACTATTCGCAACTTATTCATAGACCGCCCGCTTGCAGATGCTGAAACCAATGGCGAAGATATTGGCCTGTTTGGCAGTCTCAACAGACCACGTATTGAAATTACGAATTTAAATATCAGCGGTGGCAGCATAAACGGTCATGAAAACGTCGGCAGTTTATCCGGCACAGCGGGCGCAACTTCCCAGTGGTTTATCAGAAACTACCACTCGGATATCCCGGTGACTGGAGTTAACAATGTTGGCGGCTTAATCGGCTTTACAGGGGTGGGCGCCACGATTCAGCAAAGCAGTACAGCCGGAAATGTCACGGCTACCGGTAATCGGGCAGGCGGACTCACAGGGCAGTCCGCATTTACATCCATCAGAGAAAGTGAAGCATCGGGATCAGTATCCAGCACGGGCGACTATGCGGGCGGCCTGGTAGGTTATGGCTTTCCAGTCAATATCAACAACAGTATTGCACGCGGCACGGTGAGCGCTGCAAACTTTGCCGGCGGACTGATCGGCAGTGCAGAAAATAACTCGGATATAACGTTCAGCGAAGCACATGGCGATGTAACCAGCACTAACAACTATGCCGGCGGGCTGATCGGATTTATCAGAGGTAGTGGCAGCTCCGTTTCTCAAAGTTATGCGACCGGCAATGTCAGTGGTATAAATGCTGTTGGTGGCTTCGTCGGCAGCATTAACATCATACTCTCACCCTCTAATATCACTAACAATATCGTTGAGCTTGCAGGAAACTTCTCAACAAGCAGCATCACCGCCACAAATAACTATGTCGGCGGATTTGTCGGTATCAGCTACCACACCAACATCACTGCCAGCTTTGCCACCGGACCGGTTACCGGCAACCAGTTTGTCGGTGGTTTTAACGGCGATGCCAATACCGGCTCGACACTAACCGCAAATTTCTCTACCGGATTGGTAACCGGCAATAGTGATGAAGGTGGCTTTGTCGGTTTCAGCGATAACGCAACCTATGTTGATAATCATTATGCCAATGACAGCAGTGGTCAGACGAATGCAATCGGCACAGTGTTTGGCGCAGGCAATGTCGGTGCAGCAACCGATGCGACAGGCGCGACGCTGGCTGAACTGCAATGCCCGACTGATGAGAACGACACATTGTGTGCGGTAATCACACTTTATGAAAACTGGCTCAGCTATACGGATGCCGGCAGCACCCCGTACTGGGACTTTGGCACAACCACTCAGCTCCCCGGTTTAAATTTTAATGGCACTATTTTTCGGGATAGCAATGGTGATGGCACATTGGATTGAGGCCGGCTCACTCTGATAATGAAAATTTACTTAAGCGACTAATGACTGCCTGAGCCAAAGGCACAACACTGGCAAACAGCACACCTTCATGATTCATAAAACTGGAACCTTTCCGGTTCAGATCAAGTGCATCACCATATATATTACTGACAAACGCTTTAGCCTCGCTCACAATGCAGGCGGCGGCACCGAAATCCCAAATACTTCCACCGCCTGGAGATTTTTTCGGGTGTTTAAAATATAAGGCAGGCGCTTTTTCTGCCACCCAGCACGCATTAAGTGCGGCTCCTGCTTCAGTAACCACCTCCACACTCTCATAACCATGAGCCACTGCTATCGCGCGCACCTCCTCCATAATCTCATCATAGAATTTCTGGGCAAGAAAACTTCTGTCCGTCATCAAAGTCAAACGCTGTTTTTTTTGGGTTTCTACATGAAATGCTGCACTATTGCGATACGCACCCTGCCCTTTAATCGCAGAATACAACACATCATTGTATGGATCATAAACGACACCTATCACCGGAATACCGGACCTTGAAATCAATCCGATAGAAATAGAAAAGCCGCTCTTACCCTCTGTAAACGGCAATGTGCCATCAAGCGGATCAATACAAATAAAGTAATCCTGAACAAAACGACTGCCATCATCATCACTCTCCTCCGCAAGCAACGCCAAATCATAGCGCTCCACAACCGGTGAAATATGTTCCAGAATATATGCCTGGCTTAGATAGTCGATTTCCGTCACAACTTGGGAAGCCAAACTCTCACCAACCTCCTTATATGAAGAAGAATCGGATTTATTGATAATCTGAAACTCTTTACCCCGCTTCTCCATAATAAGCCGGCCGGCCCCGCGGGCCGCTGATATAACAGCTTCTTGGATAGTATTGAGGTCTGTTGTTTTCATCCGCCTTGTTATAACCCCTCAATAACTTTTCTTGTAATACGTTCGCTATAGCTATTGATTTTCCAGTGCCCAGGGCTCCAGCCTTTTATAAAACGATGAAAATCAGCCCAGGCTGCCGGGTAAAGATTTCGCCAGTCTTTTTCAAGCGCGGCAAAATCGACACTTTTATTTCGTTGTTTAAGCGCACTATCCAATTGTAAAAAATAATAATTGAGCAACATATCCGCATGTTTCTCACATTCACTCTCATCCAAACAGCTGCCTATAAAATAAGCCACGTCTTTCATTCCACAGCCACCACCGGCGTATTGAAAATCAACCGCCGCCACACGCGTGCCGGATTTCGAAAAACAAAAATTAGCCAGCTTGGCATCACCATGCACAAATGTTTTAAAGGAACTACCCGCAAGAAGCCGGTCAATTTTAGCGGCCGCTTTTTTCAATGGCTCGTCAGACAAAACTGCCAGCTCATCCGGCCGGGTCGCCAGGTGCCAATAGGTGCCTGTTTCCCACAGATTATTTGGTTCAGCACCTAAGAAAATTGCATGAAAATGTGCTAACCATGATAAACAGGCTTCAATTTCATGCTTATTGACTGAGGATTTTCTCTGCGGGTAACCAACAACGTCCAGGTCTTCCAGTACAATTAAAATTTCATTATTAGCAGCCTCAACGGTAAAGCATCGCGGCACTTTACAAAAATCATCACACAAGCCGCTGTAATTTTTATACCACTGTGTCTCAACGGCATATGATTTTAATTTTCTTTGATGCGATATATCAGTATTCCATCCACGAGGATGCTGTTCTGGTCGTGGCAAACAAACATGCTTGACCACAACACTTTCCAGCTCGCCACCTTGAAGCCCATATCGAATAATTTTGCCATAACCACTCCACAGGCTTTGAATCACACCCATATCAATCATGGATTCCGCACCTGTATTGCGTAATATGCTTTCTTGAAATACCTGATTCATCGTTATTAATTCAACAATAAGCACATTGCGACACTGAAAAATTCAGGGAGAATAGGTTTTTGCATACTATTTAATGTACATCAATAATTGCGGATGTCTACAGGACCACACCCATGAACATCACGCAACTCAACCAAACACCCCAAGGCAATGACTACAAGTGCGGCTGTAACACCGGCCCGGGAAGCACGAATTAACTGGGTGAAGCCCTTTGTATAAAAGTCATCGGCCGTTGGCTCAGGACGACGCCGAAAAATATTGTGTACGGGCCACTGCCTGCATATTTCAAACATTAACAAGGCACCAGGCTTGCTCCAGAGAT
Source organism: Gammaproteobacteria bacterium (assembly GCA_028284675.1). Lineage (GTDB taxonomy): Bacteria > Pseudomonadota > Gammaproteobacteria > HTCC5015 > HTCC5015 > JANQRI01. Next base: position 141,488 of record JANQRI010000008.1, read on the forward strand.
ATTGCATAATCTAATTTTTGCAGACAGAAATGATATGTTGTAACATATCATGACCGATGCGGCCCAAACCCAAGGTTTATTAAATAATAGCAAGCAAAGATCGCCAGAATGCTCCCTGTCACTGCAGTTTCAGGCTTTCTTGGAGCGGGTAAAACCACCCTTGCTTAGCCACATTTGGAAACCGGCAGGCACAAAACCCAAGCAGCCCGGCTTCTTTCGCCGTCAAAGCGATATCCGACAGCTAAGCAGTGCAGATGTTGCGCTGTTAAAAGGTGAACTTTGGGAAGGAAATGAAAATGCAGCCTTGGCGCACTGATCACCTGCGCTACCCAACGGGAGCACCGCCCCCGCTGACACCCGATTTTATGAATTGAAAACAACGTTAAATTAATTGCTTAATCTTTAGGAGAAAAAAATGAAATCACCGATCCCATTGACACTCGCTGTGTCTGTTGTTGCGTTGCTTGGCAGCGGGTATGCCCAATCAGCTGGAAAAATATCGGGCTCAGAGTTTAATCCCGCGGTCAGCCTCATTTTGGATGGGCGCTATACGGATATTGACAACAGCGAACTGGAGTTACCGGGGTTTCAATTGGGCGGTGAGGCAGAATTACCTGAGAGCGGTTTCTCCACTGGCCATAATGAATTTGCTATATCCGCCAATGTCGATGATAAATTTTATGGATTGATGACTTCCGCCATCGTTATAGAAGATGGTGAAACAGAGTTTGAGCTTGAAGAAGCATATATAGAGACACTTAAGTTAGGGTCCGGGTTTACCATTAAAGGCGGCCGGTTTTTTTCCGGTATCGGCTACCTTAACGGTATTCACGACCATGCACATGACTTCGCTGACAGGCCTTTGGTTTACGATGCCATGTTTGGCGGTCATCTTGTTGATACAGGAATCCAGACCCGTTGGGTTGCTCCAACCGATTTGTTTCTTAGTTTTGGCGCGGAAGTAACCGCCGGTTCTGAATTCCCCGGTGGTGATAACGTGGATAACAACAATGGTTTGGCCTTTTTTGTAAAAACCGGTGGTGACATTGGTGTCAGCTCAAGCTGGCAATTGGGTGTCAGTTATTACGAATCGGAATTTGATGTCCGTGAAGCCGGCGGACATGCGCATGGCGGAGAAGAAGAGGGTGCCGATAATGAGCTACTCAATGGCGAAGTGGATGTAACAGGCATTGATTTTGTTTATAAATGGGCCCCCAACGGTAATAGCAAAGAAACCAATTTCAAACTTCAAGCCGAGTACTTTGTAAAAAATGAAAATGGTGGTTCCGAATTCACCGAAGATACAAACACCGCTGAAGCTGATTATGATGGCGAACAAAAAGGATTTTATCTACAGGGCGTTTATCAGTTTAAACCAGCCTGGCGGGTCGGGCTTCGGTATGACCACCTGGAGGCTGATAACATCGTAACTAATTTCTCAGGCTCAGGCATTGATGAAGAGGAATTTCTTGAAGAATCCGGCTTAGGCGTTGAAGGTGATCCGGATAGAACCAGCATTATGCTTGATTATTCCCCCAGTCATTTTAGCCGCATTCGTTTACAATTCAGCCAGTTTGACAACGGTCATGAAGAAACGAATGACATTATTACCCTGCAGTACATCATGAGCCTGGGCTCTCATGGCGCCCATACTTTCTAATCGGGGAGAGAAATGAAACTTTTAACAGTTATTATTGGGACCTTACTGCTATCTTCGCCCGCTTTTGCCAAGGTGAATGTGTTTGCGTGTGAACCGGAATGGAAAGCACTGGTTGAGGCACTGGGAGACCAACATGTAAAAGCGTACTCGGCGACAACCGCTTTTCAAGACGCTCATTATATTGAAGCCCGCCCTTCTTTAATTGCTAAAACGCGCCGGGCAGATTTATTGGTCTGCACCGGCGCTGAGCTTGAAGTGGGTTGGTTGCCGTTATTGTTGCGGCAGTCGGGTAATTCGGCCATTCAGGAAGGTGAACCGGGTTTTTTCCTGGCGGCTTCATATGTTGAACGTATCGAAGTACCCACCGAGCTGGATCGTAGTCACGGTGATATCCATGCCGCAGGCAACCCCCATGTGCATTGGGGTCCATACCGCCTGCTGACGATCGCGGAAGCGCTCTCACAGAGACTACAAACCATCGACCCGGAGCACAGCGATGATTATCAGCAAAAACTGGCAGCATTTGTTGCAAACTGGAAGAAAAATATAACGCGCTGGGAAGCGCAAGCAGCCGGATTGCGGGATAAAAAAGTGATCGTCTATCACAAAAACTGGAGCTACCTGCTTGACTGGCTAGGCATAGAAACCGTCGGCGACCTGGAACCCAAACCCGGCATACCGCCTACCAGCTCACACCTCGCCAGCCTATTGCAGAAGGCCCGCTCAACCAAGCCGGATTACATCTTAGTCGCCAACTTCCAGAACGATAAAGGCGCCCGGTGGTTGAGCGAAAAGACAAATGTTCCTGTCCTTAACTTGCCTTTTACTGTAGGCGGCAGTGAGCAAGCGCAGGATCTGGCTACGCTCTATGACGAAGTGCTGACGGCATTAATGGCACCGCATTAAGAATTGTGTAATGGATCAACTGCTGTTTCAAGCTGAAATACTCTGGCCCGCTATGGTCGCGGGCCTGTTAATTTTGGCAACCCATATTCCATTAGGCAGAGAGGTCTTACAGCGCGGCATTATTTTTTTGGACTTGGCGGTTGCTCAAATTGCAGCATTCGGGGTTGTTGCCGCGAATATGATCGGACTCTACGGTCACGGTGAGGCCTCCTATATTCAGCCAAGCTTGATTGCAATGCTGGCGGCAATTATTGGCGCTTTAGGTCTATATAAATTGCGCAAATCGGAAGTGCGGATCCAAGAGTCGATCATCGGCATTCTGTTTATACTCGCAGCAACCGGAAGTTTACTTTTGCTATCCGCCGACCCTCATGGCGGGGAACGATTAAAGGAAACTCTCGTGGGCCAAATTTTGTGGCTGCAGCCAAAAGAATTGCTGTCACTCTTTCTCGCTTACGCAGCGATACTTTGTGCTTGGTATATTGCACGAAAAAAATTGGGTGATTGGGTTTTTTATCCATTATTCGCAATCACCATCACCTTGTCTACGCAAATCGTGGGAGTCTACCTGGTGTTCGCCAGCCTGATCATTCCGGCTTTGGCCACATTCAATCAGCACAACCCTACAATAAAGGCATTTGCGCTTGGTACAACAGGATACGGTGCCGGCTTAATATCTGCTGCAATTTTTGACTTGCCGGCCGGAGCCGCGATAACCTGGTGCATCGCGCTTATTGCGCTACTTTACTATTGCTTATCCACATTATTGATAAAAATCAATGCCGTACAAACAACAAAATCCGGCGGGGAGCAAATATACTGAGCACCAGGAGAAAATATTTTCATTGAGGTAAGCAATGTGAAAAAAGTAGATAAAATTATTGCCTATGCCGAGCAGCACTGCAAAGCTCGTGGCGCACGCTTAACCGAAAAGAGAAAGCACATTCTATCGGGTTTATTGCAGTCTGATAAAGCGCTATCCGCCTATGAACTAATTGATTTCTGCAAAACCGAATATGGTGAAACGATACCGGCTATGTCCGTTTATCGGATTCTGAATTTTCTTCAGGAAGAAAACTTAATTCACAAATTAAACTTAGCCAACAAATACGTTGCCTGTGCACATATTACCTGTAACCACGCTCATGACGTACCCCAATTTTTAATTTGCAGCCAATGCCAAAAGGTCGAAGAGATTAGCATCAGTAAATCCACCATTACCGAACTTCAACAAAACGTGGAACATGCAGGGTTTTACCTGGCGAGCCCACAATTGGAAATGAACTGTATTTGCAAAGCCTGCAAGGCAAGTGCAGCCTAGCCACCAAAAAGAGAATAAAAATGAAAGCAATACAAACCTTCACAGACAAAATGGCGATCAGCCTATCTTTACTTTGTGCACTCCATTGCCTGGCTTTTCCATTACTCATTGTATTGCTGCCTAGCCTGGCAGCATTACCACTCAATGATGAAGCTTTCCATATATGGATGGTGTTAGCCGTGATACCCACAAGTATCTATGCATTAACCATGGGGTGTAAACAGCATAAACGCTATCATCTCCTCACCTTAGGGTGTATTGGCTTGGCTTGCTTAGTCATGGCTGTGGCGTTAGGCGAAGTATTGCTGGGTGAAGCTGGTGAGAAAATCCTTACTGCCGTTGGCGCCGGAATTATTGCTTACGGCCATTATAAAAATTACCGCTTATGCCAAAACCAAGATAAATGCGCTTGCCCTGAACACAGCGAGAAACTATCAAAAAGATGATGGCGCATTAATTATGTAAAAATTGGACACTTAAACCAAACGCCGCACTGCAATAACACAACACAGGAAGTCGGCTATTGGCTCAGGACGAGAACGAAAAATATCATGCCTGGAAAAATGCTTGCTACATATTTCAAGCATAAACTACCCACCAAGCTCTATCCATATATCATTTATAAATGGTGATATCCTCTGGTACCTTTAAAACAAAGCGCTTTAACACCAGTCTGACCTGAGCCAACCTATTGCCGAGTATGTTGGCATGGAACCTAATTTAACGCCTTTAGGATAGTACTTCCTACCGTTTCTGATTTTGATCTTTTCATCCCGAGGCAGCTTGTAATTGCGTTTTTGGCATGGGGCCTAATTTAACGCCTTCAGGGTAGTACTTCCAACCGTCTCTGATTTTGATCTTTTCATCCCAAGGCAGCTTGTATTTGCCTTTAGCAAGATCCTCCACCCACGTCAGGTAGTTTTCTTTTTCGCCTCCAGGCTTACCTACATATGCACGACATCCAACATTGAATACATTGTTTTCCAATGCCCAATTTTCTCGCGCTTTGTCAACCAGTCTCGGGAATAATTCTGCGGTAACAATTTCCCAGGGGTTACGATGTCCTTGCTGAATCACGTTACCATCATAATTACAGACCGTGCCTTCACCAAAGTAATAGAACACACCGTCATAGCCAGCAAGATTGACTGAAATAGTGTACATTAAATTTTGCCAGGCATTTGTGCGGTTTGTCCAAATCCACTGATCATTCACTTGTGTTGAGTAACCTGAAATTCGGATATAAACATTGGCACCCTTATAGGCTGCTTCACGAGCAAGCTCAGGAAACATACCATCGTGACAAATGCACACTGCCAACTTCGAACCTTTGGGCCCATCACAAACCGGCATACCATAATTGCCAGGAGACCATGGCTCAATAGGAACCCAAGGTTGCAGCTTCCGATAATGTAGCGCTATTTCTCCTTCGTCATTGATAATAAGCGCTGTGTTATAAGGCGGCTTTGATGGATCTTCGTTTTGTTCCATAATGGAGAAAACACCCCAAACCTTATTCACTATGCACGCTTCCTTGAAACGGCCAACCTCTGGACTATCAATAGAAAGCAACATTTCATCATACGTCCAAATAGACGTATTTAGTCCCTGAGTTGAATATTCAGGCATAACAATTAAATCCGCATCGGGGTAACCAGCTTTAGTGGTACCCACAGCCTTGCAGATTTGGTCAACCTGGGTTTGGATGTCTTCCGGGCCCGATATCACGGGCACTGGATACTGAATCATTGCTACAAGAAGCGCTTCTTCCCAAGCGCTGACACTACCTGTACTTGCCATAAGCGTAATCTCCGGGGTTAATAATAGGATACAAGGTCATTTAACTTTGTAATTATTATTGATAATCGGGCACTAATATGTGAATACGTCATTTGACGTAACATTGATGGCCAAAAGCGCCTTGAGCAGATAACAAGCCTAAATTTGCGCTAAAAACCTATATTAACAACTGGATTTTCCAGCACTGTGGTAACTATCATAATCACCCGGCAAATCACTGAATGATTCAGCATTCATACTCGAATCGGACTAAACTTATGTAAATAATGGATAGTCGCGGAACCGGCGACCTACACAGGCAGGTGACAATCTGGCGTCCTGAATCAGCATCAACACTGATGCTACCCATCAATAATGAAGTGTTATAAAATATAATTTTTGACTAAGCTCAGACCAAAGTAATTAGCAATTATATGCAGGTAAACACTGCCAGAAAACTCCCCGTCACCGCACTTTCAGGCTTTCTTGAAAACGCTGCGGACAGCATCTATAAAGCCGGCCAATGAGCTCAAACACACAGAAAATTTCCGCCATCCCCACTAATATTATCACCGGATTTTTAGGCGTTGGAAAAACCTCGGCTATTTTGCATTTGCTTAAGGAAAAACCGGCCAATGAACGTTGGGCCGTATTGGTTAATGAGTTTGGCGAGATTGGAGTAGATGGCAGCTTGTTTGAAGGACAGCATAGTGAAGAGCAGGCCGTGTTTATCCGCGAAGTGCCCGGTGGCTGTATGTGCTGTGCGGCAGGCTTACCTATGCAAATCGCATTAAACCAATTGCTCACGCGCGCCAGACCTGATCGCCTGCTGATTGAACCGACGGGTCTTGGCCATCCTAAAGAAGTACTACAAGCTCTGTCTTCTGAACACTACCAAGAAGTGCTTGATATACAAAAAATCCTGACCTTAGTCGATGCACGCAAATTATCAGATAAGCGTTATACAGAACACGATACATTTAATCAGCAAATTACTATCGCGGATATCGTGGTAGGCAACAAACAGGATTTGTATCAAAACAAAGACAACGCCAAACTTGAGGCATACGTAAAACAAAAAGGATCTACTGAAGCAGAGGTGATCTTCACACAAAATGGCAAAATAAAACTCACGCATTTATCCGGCAAAACTTCAGCGACCGCCAAAAGCCATCATCACCACCATCCGGCCGAAAAAAGACCTTTGCTGTCGGATGCTCCGATTCCCGAGTGCGGTTATATTAAAGCCATCAATGAAGGAGAAGGTTTTCACAGTATCGGTTGGCGATTTTCATCAACCCGCGTGTTTCATCGTGAAAAGCTATTTTCATTCTTAAGCAGTATTCGCGCCGAAAGAATGAAAGCGGTATTTATTACGGAAGATGGCGTATTTGGCTATAACCTGACATCTGATGGCCTAACAGAAATTAAATTAGGCGACTGTATGGGAAGCCGCATTGAAATCATCTCCGATCATATCAATGACGAGTGGGAGACACAGTTAATCGCATGTATTCTTGCCGATGTTTAATATTCTCAACTAGAACCCCGGCGTTTAAACACCGGGGTTACAGTGGCTATCTCATAATTTTTTATTGAACCATAGTGCCGCCTGATCAACTGATTCGTTCACTTCTGACTCCTGATCGTAAAAACTAAATTGATGAAAAGGCGATTCCAGTTTCGTCTCCATCCAATACAGCGCTTTATCCTCTGTTGCAATTTTTTCAAAGTATTTTTTCGTATATTGCGGTAAAACAGCTCCATCGGAATGAATCATTAAAGTTGGTACGTTAAGCTTTTCCGCTGACGGCATTGGGTCAAGCGTCAGCCAGTCTTCCCAGGTCATTACCGCAAACTTATCTGCACTCCACTCCGGGATTGCACCACGCTCCGGATTTAAATAGTAGTCATAGTTTCCATACATTGCGGCTGATTGATCCGTGGTTGAAATACTCGGGATATATTCCACTTCACCGGTCTCAGCATATTTCTTTTTTGCGGCCTGAGCCGCATTAATTCTGTCCTGCACACCTTCTTCACCACCATAGAAGAGCTTGACAGCTTCGGCATCATGCAACCAGGAAGCCGCTGTAACAACGGACTTAATACGCGGGTCTTCGGCGGCAGCCTGCAATGTGTACATTGACCCTGCACAAATACCAAGTGCTCCGATTGCTTCAGCTTCTACCTCAGGCAAACTCTGGAGAAATGTTACTGCACTCCTGATGTCTTCAACCTTCTGCAGTGGATTTTCATAGAAACGAGGTAAGCCTCCGCTTTCCCCAAAATTTCTAAAATCAAAAGCCAAGGTTATAAAGCCTTCTTTGGCGAGTTTTTCTGCGTAAAGGCCTGCCATTTGCTCTTTGACGGTAGTCCAGCTACCGGAGACAATTACTGCTGGATATTTTTTGTCAGCATCATAATTATCTGGAAAAAACAGGTTACCCACTATTTTCTCCCCTTTACTGACAAACTGCACTTTTTTGGCAAATGTTTCATCTGCCTGTTGAGGGGTATTAGCATTGCTCGCATTCATTTTATTGACCTCTTGTAAAAAGTTGAGATTGCCTTTCTGTCCGTGCATGATTAAAGTCATGCTGGTTATTTTCCATTGCTTATTTATTTTCCGAAGCTTATGGTGATATCGACCGAAAGCATCCCAATACTCAAAGCCGTCAGCCAAATGGCTTGCATACACATGAGAGTACGTTTCTGCCTGATCGGCTTCGATTGAAATTTCAAAATTAGTCAGCATGTGGTGGGTATTTACTCTTGCCAATAAATTCTTCCAACCACCCACAAGATCTGAGGCATTAACTATACTGCCAGGTTGCCCCGAAAGACTTGAATAATCCACATATACCTTATCGGCAAATTGTGCCGTGGCAATATCCCATTGCTTGGTATCGATCGCATTGACCATAGTAACGATGCTTTGCCTGACTTGCGCATGGGCTGAAAGCTCATTTTCACTAACACACCCCGCGAGCAGGATGCTTATCGCGCAGAACACCACAGAGACCAACTTCAAGTACGATGATTTCATTTGATTCTCCTGTTTTCTAACTTTAGGCTTGCTTCCAGGCGGCCGGCTTAGGCTAGTTGTCCTGGATTGACTGGGCCAGTCAGCTGGCTGAACTGTTTACAGATTAACAAGGGTTTGCAATCCAAGATTGAAAATTATTGCTTAAATATTTGTATTTTCTTGCAGCCCAGGATTGAGCATTAAGTTATTCAGGAACGGCTTTGCTTTTGAAACTGCTTTGGCGTCAGACCAAACTGGTTCTTAAATGCCCTGGTGAAATGGGATTGATCATTGAAACCCAGACCGAGCCCAACGGAAGCGATGTCGCTTTGAGGTGAAGACAAGAGCACCTGGGCCTGTTCCAGTCGCTTATTCATCAGGTACTGATACGGCGTAACCCCGACCAGTTTTTTAAACTCCCTAAGAAAATAAAACTTACTGCAATGCAATAAATCAGCCAGATCGTCAACGGTAATACTGCTGCCGATATTTTTATCAATGTGCACATCAACTTTATCTATTTGTTTTTGATCCAGCTTTGATGCGGCAGAGCTTTTATTTTGCAGATCAGAAAAATTTGAGTAATTCTGGATATAGTGAGTTGCGAGCAAGGAGAGCAGGTTCTTTAAGTACGAGTACCCATTGCGCCCACCTGCCCTGGCCTCAATTAAAAACAGCTCCACAATGCCCTTGATCGTCTCATCATGAACATTGTAATTATTCAGAAATTGCAGATCTCCCCCTTTAAGGTTGAGAGAACAACTATCCAAAAACTCTTTTTCCTCCACAGCCAGGATCACAAAGTAACATGGCTCAGAAATATCATGTGAAAACGGCGAACTGGGGGGATTAATCCAGATATCTCCCGGGCTGGTTTTTAGTTCAGTCATGCCATTGGCAGTCTCTACACTCCAGTGCAAATCCTGATCTAACGCCAATGCGAAATAAAAATAAGGAGTGTAAACATTTTTAGGATAAAAGTGCGGAGAACTGCCCTTTTCGAGAATAACACCAGGCCAATCCAGCTCAGCATTTGAAAATTTAATACCCAATACCTGACCGCAATCAGATGGGTTTTTTGTATCATAATCAAAAAATTTCAGACGAGATTTCATAAATTGCGCAGCAATTTTGAGATAGGTTTTAGATAATCGAGAACAGTATACCAAGCACACCGGCAAAAAAAACATAATACAAAGTTGGCAGGATGAGTTTTTTAATTAATTGACTCTCTCGCCCAAGCATTCCTACCGTTGCTTCAGCAGCGACAATATTTGAAATACAAATGATGTTGCCTGCCGATGCGCCGACACATTGAAGGCCGATAATCATAGCAGCTGAAGCTTGAATAGAGACAGCCATTCCAAACTGGAACAGCGTAAACATCATATTACTTACGGTCACACTCCCCGCAACAAAAGAACCGGTTGCACCGACGATGGACGCGAAAAAAGGCCAGGACTGACCCGCAATGGAAGACACTCCTTCAGCCAGCACCAGGGGCATGCTCAACAACGCGAGTTCATTTTCACCGGTATTGATAAATACTTTAGCCATTAATACTGCGGAACCCAGAGGCACAACGGTTTTTACCAGGATCGGCAAGGTCACTTTAAACGCTTCGCCTATGTCCACAAGCCTCATTTTCTGTTGAAAATAAGTAATCGCAATAACCAATAAAAACGAGCTTGGCGGCAAATACAAAGGGGATGAAGAGGCCTGAATATTTGTCCCTAAAATTGCCGGCCAGCTAACAGTTACGCTTTGTAGCCACATTTTAAAAGGCAGAAAATCCAAACGGGAAACAACGAGAAATAAGGCCAGCAATACATAGGGTGTCCAGGCGGCTACAGTGCTGAGTGGCTCTCGCGAACCAAGCCGCGGGTCATTTAAAGCGCTTGGGTTTAATTCGGCGGAAGCAGACCAGGTACCGGGCCAATGGGCCTGGTTTGCAAAATCCCAGGTGTCTCCCGGTACAAATAGTTTTTTGCGCGCGGCAGTAACGACAATAGCCAAGCCGCAAAGCCCTCCTATCAAGGTGGGAAATTCAGGGCCGAGGTAAAGCGCTGTCAGCAGATACGGCAAGGTAAAGGCAAACCCAGCCAAAAGTGCAAACTTCCAGGCAGCAAATGCCGCTCGCCAGCGCGCTCGTAAGGGTAATTGTTGCCCAAACGTTAGTGTAAGAGACAAAACCAAAATAAACGGAATGAAGCTGCCGATAATCGCATGAAATATGCCGGCCCAGCGACCGGTCTCTGCGATTAATTCAGTATAACTCTGGCCTTTTGCACTGAGATGCTCAGTCACGGCACTTACGCCCGATAAGCCGGTATCAACGCCAATCAGTATCGGGGTACCGATGGCGCCAAAAGTTGACGGTGTGCTTTGAATAATTAACGCCATCATCACCGCCGCCAGAGGCGGAAAACCGATGGCAACCATTAAAGGCACGGTAATCACGGCCGGGGTACCAAAACCGGAGGCTCCTTCAATGAAGCTGCCAAATAACCACGCGATAATAATCGCCTGAATGCGCCGGTCGGGTGAAATGGCCAATAAGCTCTGACGTATATGATCCAGCGCCCCGGACACTTTTAAAGTGTTGAGTAAAAATACTGCAGCAAATACGATATATAAAATATCGAATGCGGCGAAACCGCCCTGAATAGTCGATGCGAGAATAATGTCGATGGGCACCTGCCAAACAAAATATGCCAGGAGCGCCGTGATTAAAAACGCAATGGGCATCACTTCGCCGGCAGGCCGCTTGGCGAGCAGCAATAAAACGAATATTGCAAGAATGGGTGTAAGTGCTGTGAAAAAGTACATGATGTTTATCGTTATTCAGCGCACATGGCCAAACCGACCTTATTAGCGCAGGCTTTACCTGCCTCAAAAACGTATTTTCCAGCCGGCGTCCCCAGAAAAATATTGTATTTCAATACATTAAATGAAAGAAAGTTAAGTATCAAAATTTTGGTCAATATACGTATGGAAACATAAGCCGGCTATATTTTGGACCATGAAATGGTCGCATAGCAACGTGCTGAATCCAAATGGCTTTTGAGAAATTAACGAAAGTAATTTTGAGACGGATGAGTGCCTTGGGATCGTGGTGAACGAAATTAGAAAATGTAAAGGCGATAAGATAAATGATGCTGCTTTAAAGCCCCAGCGGCTCGGCTAGTGCATCAGGCGCGATGGAACTAACCAACAGCCGGATTGGCTGCGGTAAAGCAACAGGAGGTTGTTCCACACTTAACTTAGAGCGCTTAATAAGCCGGACTATCCTGGATTCCAGTTCGGTATCACCGGTTGATTGATCGATTTCACAGTTTTCAATGGAACCATCGCTGCTGATCCAAATTTTAAGAGCTATTTTATAGTAGCTATTGCGTAATTCCTTGCGGTTTTCCAACAGTCTTTGCAAATCCAGTTCAATCGATTTGAAGTAATCCGCGTACCGCTGCATCGGGTTCGAAGAGCCGCCGCCGTCCAAAAGACCGTGGCCGCGGGGTTTTGCTTTGAGCCCAAATGCATCACCACCGGCGACTCCAGCGGTATCCAAACCAAGAAAATCATCCAGCATATCGTTTGCAGCATCCGTCGGGTCATCAATTTCATTATCAGACTCTATGTCAACGGTATCCTCTTTCGTCTCAGGTTCGGTGAACTCAAGTTCTTCGATTGGTTCCGGCAAAGGGGGTAACTCGGCATTTATCAGGAGCACGCGTTGAGGCGGTTCTGTGCGGCGATCGCCCGCCTGACTGATAACAAGCTTGGCAGTGAAAAAAACCACTGCCAATGCGAGTACGGCAGCCGCTAGTCGAGCGGCTTGGATCGTTTGATGCGAGACCGTTTTTTTATGTGTCTCAAGTAGAGGTAACGGACTCATTTTACCAAACGGGATGTAACCAGGCCCAGGTTAGTAATTTCCAGACGTTTTATAACATCCAAGACCTGCACAACCCGATCGTAGCGAATCGCCGCGTCACCTTTAACAACCAGCGGTAAATTAGGGTCGATTGCCCGGTATTGCCTTAAGCGTTGTTCAAGCTCCGCAATAGTCACACGCGACGTATCCAGATAGATCTGACCTTCGGCTGTAATTGTAACGGCTTTGGTTTTCGGTTGGGCTAAACTTGGCGCTTTACTGGCTTTGGGTAAATCCACCGTGATGCCTTGTACGGTGGCCGTGGCCATAATAATAAACACAATTAACAGCGTCCAGGCAAGATCCATTAACGGCGTTACGTTTAGTTCATCATAGATTCGTGGCCGAAATTTTCGTGGCATTTTTTTCACCGATGATAGTTTTATGTTGGGATGATGAAGCCCGGGTAAGTTTGCTGATGAACCTTTCGATGAATACTTCCATCGAGGCAACCCGTCGCCCGATTCCCCCGGATATATAGTTGTAACCAAATAGCGCGGGAATTGCGACAATCAGGCCCATCACGGTTGTTGTTAACGCGGCTGCGACACCCGGCGCAATGGTGTTAACGTTAACGTCTCCCGCTTCAGCAATGGCTGCAAAGGTGAGCATTACTCCGAGCACAGTACCGAGTAAACCTAAAAACGGACCGCCACTGACGGCGATAGTCAGTGCAATCAGTCGCGAGTTAAGCCGGTCTGTTTCGTGAACCAGCTGCACTTCCATGCTTGCGCGAATGGCTTGTATGTCGGCAACGTCAATTTTTTTCAACTCCTGTAATTCACCGGCAAAGTGCGCATATTCATTTATGCCTGCCTGGTAGATGCGAAAAAGCCCTGAACTATTGTAAGCGGTCTTTTCCTGCTCTGATGTTGATTGTGATGATAATAGTTCTTCGCCGGTTTGCCGGCTAAACCCGTCACTGAAATGATCATCGGCGTACTCGGCACGTCTTAGCAGCAATGCTTTACCGACGATAACATCAATAGCGGCAATACCCATTGCGCACAGTAATAATATAATTATCCAGCCTTCCAGGCGGATTGCTTCAAACAATGAAAATACCAAAGCGAAGTATTCAGCAAGATTACCGCCCTTGTTTTGTTCCTCGTCTTCACCAAAGTTGATTATAGACCCTTCCGGGCTCTCACCTTGTGCGGCTAACCGGAAAGCCGCTGCATGTTTTGAGCTGGATACTAATCTTATTTCATCAATGTTACCAATGAACCCTGGTTTGTTTCCCTGGGCGCCCATGACTAAATTCCCGGCAGCTTCGATCGTTGGAACCGGTTGACTGTGCGCAGTCTGGCCATCAACAAATAATGTCATATCGCCTTCTCCAACCGTGAGTGCAATATGGTACCAACGGTCAAAGCCCAGGGCCGTTGCCGTATCGAGTCGAACAGAGGCTTCATTGCTTATGAGCTCGGCAAGCAACCTATTATTATCAATATCCAATAGAATCTGCGCGGCCTGATCACCATACTGAAAAATGGCTGCGCGTGTTGCCTGGTCTGGATTCAGTTTGAGCCAGAAAGAGATTGTATTGCCGCGTTTTGTATCAATACCCAGCGCGGGTGTTGCCGGCAATATCAGCTGACTCGTAGCCACAAATGCCGCTCCCGCATCAATCAGTCCCGCTGCTTGCAAGCGGCCACTGAACTCCGTTGGGTGATGCTCAAAAGCAGTACTATCCAACGGCAAACCGCTCATTTCATTTAAATGCAGAACCACGGTCTGTTCAGCACTATAACTCGCTTTAGGTTCTGAGAGACTGGCTGCTTCGGGGTTGCCATAGTACATCCAAAATGAATCCCGGCTCTCTGTTGGTCGCGGAACCCGAACCCATATCAACGCAATTCCAGCCAAGGGGTCGTAGCTTTCAATATGAAACTTGAGCGGAGTCTGATCATCTCCGGCTATAAATCGAAGATCGCTGCCGCTGGCATCCATATCAATAAAAAAATTAAAATTTGCGGGATGCAAGCGCACCAAAACAGTGATGTCTTCCTGCAGCGCTTGAGCGGTCGCAATAGCCGCAGGCTCAAAAGTAATTTTTTTCCGATACTGCCAGTCTTCATTCCACCATGCGATACATGCCTGCCCATAAAACAACAAACAAAGTAGTATTAATGGTTTGCTTAGAGTCAGCTTTTTGAATCGCATAGTTATTTATGATTCCAATCAATATTGTTAATTTTTTATGACATTTCTTTGACAGGTTGCCTGGGGGGTGCGCGTGCACATATTAGCCACAGCCGTTAAATTCAAATTGATTTGCATCAATTGAACTTACAAATATCGCCAGTATTAACTTAAGGCATCAGCAACCATGAAATATCATCCTCTTCAATTATGAAGATTAGATGTCAAACAATGCTGTGCTTTCGTATATTTGTATACAGGAAACGTAATTCTGTTTATTTAGTTATGAGGCATGTCGTCCTACCATGTTTACATACCGTCCAGGTAGCGAAGTTACCAAATTTTATTCAATCAGGAGGACTACAATATGACTATTCAATCCGGCAAAAACGCTATCACTTTTAAATCACAAGGCCTTAACCTTGCAGCCCACCTCTACACACCGGAAGGGTTTGACGAGAATGGCAGCTACCCAGCTGTTGTCATCTCCTCGGCCTTCAACCAGGTCAAGGAGCAAACGGGTGCGGTCTATGGCGCGCACCTGGCCACTTTGGGCTATGTCGCGATTTCTTTCGACCACATCGGCTATGGCGACAGCGAAGGAGAACTTCGCAATAATGAGAATGCATTCGTAAAAATTGAGAGCATTCGCAATGCGATCAGCTTTATGGGCACTTTACCTTTCGTCGATCGCAACAATCTTTTCGGCCTGGGGGTGTGTGCATCCGGTGGTTACATAGCGCTCGTAGCAACAACCGACAAGCGATTGAAAGCCGTCGCTTCCATCTCCGGCATGCTGGGCAACAAAGCCAGTTACTTTGGGGCAATGGATCGTGAAACAGTCACCGGCTTGATCGCAATGCAGAATGCAGGCCGTCAAAAAGCCTATGAAACGGGTGTTGTGGACTATGTGGACGCTCTCGGCATGAGCGCCGAAGAAGAGAAGCTTAAAACAGGTGAAACCCCAAGCGAAGGCTATGATTACTACATGACTGAACGAGCAGGTGCGCAAACTTACCCTAACTACAGCCATTTATCACCATCGTTCATGTTAGAAGCACCTATGCTCGCCGATGCAGCCAGCTATGCACCTTATATCTATACACCTTTCATTGGCATTGTTGGCGAAAAGGCGATGGACCCAGCCAGCGGAGCATTATGCACGGGCCCACTCACGAAAGATTTCGTTGCCCAGGCCTCAGAGCCAAAAGAGTTTGTCGAAATTGCCGGCGCTTCTCATGTCGACCTTTACGACAAGGATGAATTTGTAACACTCGCGATCGAAGCGATGGATGGTTTTTTCAAAAAGCACGGCGGAAACCATGCACAAGCGGCTTAATTGCATGATTGATAAGGCATGGCAGAGCTTTCCGCTCCGCATAGAGCGGAAAGCCTTCTCAAAAGGCTAATTTATTTTTAAGTGAGTCAATCGAAATGGTATCACTATAATTTATAGGAGTGCAGATATGACGATTCAGGAACTATCCAAACTCATTAACAGCAGCAAAGTACATCAGATACGGGCTGGTGAAAAACACCGTTTTGTGGATATTTCCATTGTAGAGACAGACGGTCGATTTTTTGTTCGACAATATAAATTTGCCAAGCGAAGCTGGTATGATGCTTTTCTTGAAAACCCGGAAGGTGCGATAAAGTGCGGTGATCAGATTATTCCGATACAGGGGGTAGCTCCTAACGACTTAAGCCAAATAACGCCCAGGGTGACAAAAGCATTCTGGAAAAAATATCACTTTATCTACGCGATTATGAAGCTGGGTTTTGATACGAAAAAACATGAAGCATCAACACTGGAGCTGATTCCACAGTTTTAGCCACTTAAACCAGTTTTAGATTTTTGAATACAGGCAAAAGACAATGACCCAAAAACTTCATTTCTCAAATTTACATGACTATCACCAGTTTATTGGGTTACCTGATCCAGAGCATCCGTTATTTTCCATCTCCAGCATGGAGTCTGATACAACGGATGAATTGAGCTGCCCGGATATAGATGCTGAGATCAGTACAGACTTTTATGCGGTTAGTTTAAAGCAAATACTTGAAGGTGAAATTTATTACGGCAGAACGAAGTACGATTTTCAAAACGGAAGCTTAATTTGCGTAGGGCCCCGGCAGGTTATACGCACAACAGGCATTAAGGCCAGGTCCAGCGCAAAGATGATACTGATACATGAAGATTTTTTGCGCGGCACAAGTGTTCAGTCAATATTCGACGAGGCGAGTTATTTCACTTACGCAGTCAATGAAGCGTTGCATTTATCGCCTAAAGAAGAAACACTGCTTCAAACTATTTTCGATACACTTGAGCAGGAATACAAACTCAATCACGATGCCTTTAGTAAAGATATAATAATTTCCCAGCTCAATACTTTGCTTGCCTATGCAGAACGTTTTTATCAGCGCCAATTCCAGCAACGAATGGAAAACCAAACATCATCATTAAAACAACATTTTCTAGCCGCGTTAAAAAATATCCCCTCCAATCAAATACCCAGTGTAGAGAATATTGCAACACAGCTTAATGTGACCCCACGCTACCTAAGTGACGCCTTAAAAGTTGAAACAGGCAACACAGCCTTAGAAAACATTCATCATTATCAAATCGATAGAGCAAAAAACATGTTGCTCGGCTCAGATGACTCTGTATCGGTTATTGCTTATGCCCTGGGTTTTGAGTATCCACAATACTTTTCACGACTTTTCAAGAAAAAGGTTGGTGTGACTCCCACGGAATATCGGAATCAGACCCGGCACTGATTGTTTATATCCTGTGTTAGCAAAGCCTGTCCGTGTAACGGGAGTACTTTAGTTACTTCGCTTAAATTAAGAGGAAGATTGATAACTTTGGGTTCCGGTGGTTCTGACTCACAGGTCTTTATTCGCTCCTGCAATAAAGACATTCCCGCCGTCCTTGGCGGTCAGATGTGAGGAATGCAGGGAGCATTTGCCTGCCCGTACCCGTGTAACGGAAGTGCCTATAGTTATTTCTGTGGACGGTTTGGTGGGTGCTGGCAGCTCTATTACATCCTGTAATCGCTGCACTCGTGCATCCCTGCACATCGTAGGACTTGAATCATCGCGTCCACATACCCATTGAAGAACATAGAAGCTTCACGAGTCGGACGGCACAGTTTATCTTCATGAGTGCACCAATACAGAAAAAGCTTCTCATGAGAAAGACAAGCATCGGTCGTAGGTTCACTGCGACCACGAAAAACATTAATGTGCACCGAACCATAAAATGTCCGCTTTTTTAAAGCATAAAATGGCCACTCTGGCTGATAAGCTTCCCAAAAAATATGTCTAATTCGTTGAAAATCGACGAATCAGGCATATAATTCGGGCATGGAATCACTCTCAAACTACATTGATAAGCAGCTCTCCCTTGGTAAATCGTATTTTTCCAAGGAAATGGCGCTTGGAGCGCTGGAATTATCCCCAACAGCCTTCTACAGCGCCGCCACACGGCTGATCAAGAAAAAGCGGCTCGCCAACCCTAAGCGCGGGTTCTACCTGATATTGCGCCCTGAAGACCAGCTGGCGGGCGCCCCTGAGCCGGCTCGCTGGATAGATCCCCTGATGCAATATATCCAGTCCGATTACCGGATTTCACTGCTAAGAGCGGCTGCTTTTCATGGTGCCTCGCATCAGTCTGCAATGGTTTTTCAGGTTATCGTACCCAAGCAAATGGACGATATCGAGATAGGCCGTCATCGAATTCAGTTTGTTTACCAAAGCCCGGCAGCTTTTAAAAAATCCAATCAGCCAGAATGGCTGAGCAAACTCAAAACCAGCGCCGGTTATGCCAGTATTGCCGGTATAGAACTCACCTTATTCGACAGTGTGCTGCACCTGAAAAAAACCACTGGGATTAATGGTGTTGCACAAATCATCAAAGACATCGGTAATAAGGCAAAAGTCAGTCGCTTATCCGCGTTAGGTGCTATTTATCAAAATACTGCGGTACGTCGCTTGGGGTACCTGCTGGAACAATACGGGCATCTGCGCCAATCCAAAGCTTTGGAGCTTTTTGTAAAAAAAGCCAAATCTTTCGAACCACTGGTTCCATCAATCAAGCCTCTGATAGAGGGTTTCAATGATGATTGTGAAAAAAATGCGAAATGGAAGTTGATTATTAACGAACAACTGGAGATAGATTTTTGATCCCGATGGATTATATACAGGCTTGGCGCGACCATGCTCCATGGCCGGAGCTATGGCAGATCGAGCAGGATATGATTATCAGCAGAGCACTTTGCGATTTATTCACGCATCCAGCATTAATGAACAAAATTGCGTTTCGTGGTGGCACGGCAATCAACAAATTATTATTTCAGCAACCACTACGCTATTCAGAAGATATTGATCTGGTACAACTGACGGCGGAGCCAATTGGACCAACCATTGATATTATCCGTGAGGCATTAGCCTGGCTGGGCAAGTTCAATCGAGACCGAGCCGGCCATTCTGTTCATTTACTATTTCGATTTACACCTGAAGACGGCACTGAAACGCAGCTTAAAGTGAAGATCGAGATCAATACCCGGGAACATGAAAGCCACTGGCCAATTAAGCAATACCCATTCGTTATGGAAAATGACTGGTATACCGGTCAAAGCGATATATCCTCATACGAACCAGAAGAACTCTTTGCCACCAAGCTGCGGGCTTTACTGCAAAGACGAAAAAACCGTGACTTGTTTGATCTTCATCAAGGGCTATTACAATTAGCATTAGATACGAATAAGTTAATCCAGTGTTTTGCTTACTATCTTGAGGTTGAAGAAAACACGATTAGTCGTGCAATCGCAGAACAGCGCATGCTGGAGAAACTTACTCGCAGCCTGACGGAAGATATTGAGCCTTTATTACCTCTGGGTGTCACGTACAACGAAGATCATGCGTTAACTGCCTTTAATACGGTGTGGTTCAACTTGATTAATCATCTACCTGGCGAAGCCTGGAAGCGTACTGATGACATTGTTGCCCAGCTGCAGGAAAAGAAGTACCCGCAACTTCTGCAAACAGAATAAACGGATTTTAATATATGGCATCCAAGTTTATAAAATATGACCTCAACCAATTAACCGACTATTTGGGTTTTGAATCGCTGTGCCACGATTTGATGTCACGCGAAGGCTATAAAGCCATTCAGCCATTAGGCGGTACCGGTGATAAGGGTAGGGATGCTATTCACTTTGATCGATCAACCTCGGTTGCAACCATTTTTGCGTACAGTGTACGCAAAGACTGGGAAGATAAACTGGATCAAGATTTGGCAAAAATCCCCAGGCATCAGCATGACTGTGATCAGTTTATTTTTATCTGTACATCACCAATATCAGCGGCAACCTTTGACACCAAAAAAGCCGAGGTTAAGGAAAAATATGGTTTTGAACTTGAACTCTATGATCTGGAGCGCCTGGCAACATTGATTGAGAATCACCACCAGGATTTAATCAACAACCATTCCAATATATTTAACATTACTTATCGAGTACAAAAAATACCCGAGGGTTCCGATGCATTCAATCCCCATCAGTATGCCGCCTACTTATTAGGCTCGCATGACCTGTGGGCTAATCAGTACACGCCGTTACTGGCTGAACATAAAGAAATTGATACCTTCGTTGATGTATATGGCGAAGACGACAACAGTGATAAATTGCCAGTAGCCACTATACCCGAAAAAGGCAGTATTGCTTTTTTATTGGGGGAGTCCGGCGCCGGCAAAACCACATCATTATGGGAAATCGTGGTCCAGTTTGCTCGACAACTAATAGAAGGTAACCAAGCATCACTGCCTGTGATGATTAATCTCCGTGCCTGGTCAACGGACAAACGCTGCCGGCAGCTTCTGCAGGAACAATTCAAGCTGTTCGATGCATCGGATGACACAATCGAAGGCATGCTACGGGAAGGGCAACTACTCATTCTCTTCGATGGGCTTAATGAAGTATTGCAGAGTAACGAAACACACTGCTATTTCGATATCGCCCAGTTCATATCGAACTATCGGAATAACCATTTTATCGTTGCCTGCCGCAGTGCTGATTTCGGCGGTGACCTAATTCCGATCAGTGAAATGAAACCCGAGCTACCGAGCCCATCGGTATATGAAATTTGTCGTTTAGATCGACAACAAATCATCGATTATGCAAATGCCTATTTTCACCGCCATGCATTAACATCGATGGATGCATTCTTCGAGCAACTGAACATCCATGACGATGATAGCTGGGATGATGAAACGGCATCTGTGCAGTTAGCCCGGATACCTTTATACCTGCAAATATTTCTGGATGTGTTCAAACAGACTGGCGAACTGCCTCATGGCCGAGCCATGCTGCTTAAGGCTCTGGTGAACAAGATCTACAGCCGGGAAAAAGGGCGTGGCAATATCAACCTGGACCAGCTGGCCAGCGAACGTATGCTCAGCAGTTTATCCTTTCAGTCGGTCGAGTCAGACTACTATTTACGTTTTCCGGAACAATACGCACAGCAAAAATTGCTGGACGTGTTTGAATTACTCAGAACTTGCGGAATGATTGCAGCAACGACCGTTTTTGGTGACGCCTGGCGCGATATCTTATCTGCCAACTTTCTAAAAACGGTGACTGATAACTCCATTGAATGGTTACATCAGCTAATCCGCGATTACTTTCTGGGTATTGAATATGCACGAATTTGGCAGACTGATGATGAACAGCAGTTGGAAGCGCTGCAGCACCGTTTGCGCGGTAAAATTCGTCACTGGGATACACCTAGTACCATTGCACTGAGCTTGCTAGATCCCAAAAGTGCCGCATCGTTTTTACTGTTTTTAATTGATGCCGGCGAAGAAAAAGCCAAACACGCATTTGAAAATCAAACAGTCAGCACACGTTTGGCCATTGCCAACCACCTGGTCTGTTCGGTACTGGATAAAGGCGATCCTGAGTCACACGAGTTGCGTATAGCGACCTGGAGTCTACCTTATCCTGAAATCGCTGAAGCATTAGGGAGTAATTTTTACTACTCAGCCGATCTGGAGATGCAAGCCATGCTTATTGAAGCGATTGGCGAAATGGTGATTGAACACCTGCCCAGCATCGATGATGAAACGTTTGCACTGTACTGGCATTCCCGCCGTGATATTGCCCGCTATCAACAGGCAAAAGCGGCAATGAAAAGATGTGCCGAGCTGCTGAATAAATACCTGCGGAACAGTAATGAGCTCGCCAGCTTTAATGCTGCCAAAGGCCTCTGGGAACATGATCGGCAAGCGGCCATGGATCAGCTTAAAAAACTACTTCAAAGCAGTGATGCCGGTGTTGTTGAAAAGGTTAAAGATTTACTGGACGAATGGGGCGTAGAACAACTGGAGCACTAATGTCGAATACGAATACTACAGATAGTCATCAGGAAATCAGCCAGAAGCTTCAGCAAAGAAAACTGAGTGCGATAGTGATCGATACCACAGAATTTGATGGTCGCAAGTTAAAACTACATAGTGGCCTGCTGAATCGACTAGATGAATTTAGCTTTGCCGGCATACAGTTTTTGATGCCGGATGTTATTTATCGTGAGCTGCTCTCCCATCTAATCGAACATGCCGAATCCATTCAGACAAATATCCTCAATGCTTTAGGCACCGCATCAGACTGCTGGGAACTCAGCAGTGATGCGGCTACACAGATCAAAGAGACTATTTTCCAAAGCAAATCTCCTGAGGACCAGGCAAAAGAAAGGTTAGGTCGTTATTTGCACAAAACGCAATGCAACATTCTACCGGCAGAAGAAAATGCTCGAATGACACCATTGATAAACCTATATTTTGATGCACAGCCACCATTCGAAGCCCAAGGCAAAAAGAAGAGTGAATTTCCTGATGCCATTGCCTTGTTAACTGTTGACCAGTGGGCCACTGATAACGATGCCTGTGTGTTAGTGGTCAGCCGCGATAAGGGCTGGTTGGATTACTGCAAAAATAGCGATAAGTTAATCCCATTGAAGCACCTGCAGTTGGCATTCGGGTATCTCGAAACACTACAGGCCAAAGCACAAATAACTTGTGACGCTTTTATGCAACTTTATGGGCTGGGTAAAGAAGCCTCACTAGAATCCGATCTCCATGATGCACTCCAGCATTCAATCGGTGATCTAACTATCGATGTACAAGCGGCAACGGCGGATAGTTACGAAGATGAAGTTCTCGGAGTAACGATCAAAGACTATGAGTTACAGACAATTGGCGATAACGATGGAATGATTATCCCAATTTCATACAGCCCTAAAAAGATTATTGTTTCTGTAAATGTATTAGCCAATGTAACAGTCACCATTGAATTTAAATTTTTTAAATTTGACTCGATCGATAGAGACTATATTCCTTTCGGCTCGAACACCGCCAGAATTGATACCGAAGCTCAATTGGAATGCCTAATAACACTTGATGGAGATTTTGAAAAAAACCCCAAAGCATTCATCATCGATGCCTTGGAAATTGAATGGCATGATATAGAGATTGATATCGAGGGCATTGAACCAAGCTGGAAAGATGATCACTGGCCATAAACAAATGTGGCCTCTAGTAGAGGCCGCATACTAGCGCCAATCGAGGGTGGTCAACTTATGTTTTTACTGTCAGTATAAAGTGGCCATGGCGTCTAAGTTATTGAATAATAAATAAGCTTCTTCTCCGGGAGGCGTAACTCGCGCCGCTCTCTGCGATTTTCTTGCATCCCCAAAGACCAATCCGTGACAAAACACCATGATTTCACCTGTTTATACTGTTTGGATTGAAGCAAAAATATTCGATTGCAACCAGGGTACAGACTGTACCCCACTATGGCAGTGATAAGGGAGGGGACAAATTGTCCCTCCCCCTGGTTGCAATTAGAATTATTGACTTGAAGAAGGGTGGTGGCAATTTGCCACCACCCTTAAACAGCACGAACATGGGCT
Source organism: Gammaproteobacteria bacterium (assembly GCA_028284675.1). Lineage (GTDB taxonomy): Bacteria > Pseudomonadota > Gammaproteobacteria > HTCC5015 > HTCC5015 > JANQRI01. Next base: position 165,228 of record JANQRI010000008.1, read on the forward strand.
GTTGGGACTAGTGAAACCGACGAAAATCAATGAGATTTATAGAAATCTGTATTTAGCGAAAATAATAAAAAACCTACTCTTTATCCAATAGCCTCTCTGAAGGAGATTTCCACTACTTGATTTTATCCAACGCGTTGGTATTGCCTATCAGTTCACGAGCTTTTTTTAAACGCTCATGTACAACTGCCTGTTCTTCTACAGGTATATCCAGCGTTGCCGCTTCAACTTCTTGAAAAAAACTCTCAATGCTTTTTGTTTTGGTCCACGCCTCTATAATTTCAAATAACTCATTTGCACTATCTTCCTGTGCTTTCGCTCTCTGTTTTTCTTTTTCTTCCTGACGCCATTTTTCTTGCATTTCTTGCCAACGCTTTTCCTCGAGTTCGGCCCTATGATTAGCGTCTTTTACTAAATCAGCGATGGTGCATGCATATTGCTGTAATTCTTTAACAATCTGTTCACTGAAAGTTTTTAGGCTTTGCTTAAGGGGAACTTCCCACTGATGAAGCCAAGATGTGCCGTGGTATGGAGAGTATGCCTGTAAACAGAATCTGCCGCTTGGTTTATCTTTCGTCGTTGTCCAGGAGTGAGCAAGCTTATATCGATTGAGCTTCTTAGCTTTTAATTCAGTCGTGGGAATATATTCCCCATCGACATAGGTTACTTCAACTTCTTCACTGCTTTCGAACAGGGTAAGACCAATGGCAACGGTTCCCATATAAACGACAGTGGGCCTTCCCGGACTCCACAAGCTATGGAATCTATTACGTTTATTTGGTTTTTCTCGCTCTTCTACGTAGTGCCTGGAAAATTGCTCGTGGTTAGGCGCGAGGCATACTCGGCAATCATAATTATCAAAAGCCAAAATAACATGATTCATGATATCGAGTGCTTTATCAATGCCCGCCTTTGATACAACAATATCAACAAGTAGTTTTTTGTTTGGTTTAAGATACCCATCTTCTGTTTCTTTACCGATCAAAAAAAGGCCCTTTACATTTCTAATCAGCTGATGATGCTTAGGTTGGTTCTTTTTGGATATAAATTCCCGTTTGATGTCCTTGGGAAGTGTTGGGCATGGCTTTTGATACCGAGCATAACCCCCATCTTTAGACCACTCAGGTTCATCACCAGGCCGAGCCTCAGGCAGTGCTGGCTGTTGAACGGGCTTACCAGCCGCTAATTTTGCCCAGTAACCTCTTTCGGGCCGAGGAACATTGAGGCGAGTGCATACCCGCGCCAAATAACTCGACGATACGCCATACTCATCAGCTAGCGCGGTCATTGGCTGCGACCATACTTGGCTATATAGGGTTTCTCTTGTAACCGGAAACTTAGATTCGGTTTCGGAATTTTGGTTTTCGTGATTATTCATTGCATTGATTCCAGAGGAAAGACAATTATTCATTTTGAACAGGCAACTACTGAATTTCAATGCTGCTACAATGGCCGATTCATTAGTTTGGGGTGATTTCGATGTCAGCCTGTGATGACGGGAAAACCCCAAGCTGTTGGTCCGCGGTCACTTTAGTCGCTGGGAACCAAACATTAATAATTTTAAATTCATCCCATTCAATAGGCCGCCAATCAAGTGACTTGATGCATGAATTAGCTCACCGTATTTTAGATCATCAAACTCACAAAACTTCAGCATCAAAAGAGGGGATCATGCTTTTATCTGCATATGAAAAAGACCAGGAGGATGAAGCTGATTGGTTGGGAGCAACATTATTATTACCGCGTGAGGTATTAGTCCATATTAGAAGGAACAAACTTGATGAGCAAAGTGCGTCAAAAGAGTATGGAGTCAGCCTTAGGGTGTTGAGATATCGAATGGCAATGACAGGTGTTAAAAAGCAATTCGGTTCATATGCCAGAAACTGATCGGACAACTATGCTTTCATTTAAACCATAAAGTGGTCAAATGGCCATTTTATGGTTTCGTGCACACTAAATGGCTGATTTTATGTGCTTCCTGACACATAGGTAACACTTTATACCGGAGACATGGTTTACACATTAACGCATTTGGGAGAGCCCAAATGCCTTGGAAAGAGTGTAAGCC
>JANQRI010000017.1 GCA_028284675.1 Gammaproteobacteria bacterium
TTGCATTCATCTGTTGGGCCTGAAAAAGCGCCAATCACCAACAGTAGGCGCTTTAAGCGAGGCGCGAGGAGAGAAGTTTGGTTATTCCAAATGAGCGACACGCGACGCCGAGTGGCGTTTTTTCAGGCCCAACCCGAAGGGCCGGGACTGTTTTTGCGCCCGGCGGCGTTATCATTCGCTTATGTGGAATAACCACATCACGCTTATTCTGCCTTGCCGGACACAAAAATGGCCTCCGGCAGGTGCATGCAATGAGTGTGAACAGGCCCTAAAAACAACAAAGCAATGGACGCATCGCTGGAAACATTTCAGCAGCAGATTATGCAACTGGAGAGTTCGTGGTTTTGGTTTTTGATCGCGGCCATTGGGTTTATCTCCTTTTTTTCCTGGCTCAAAGGTTTCCGTGCGTTGCACAAAGCCAGAATCATTGAAAATGTGCCAACCTCGTTGATTCGTTCCGCGGTGCAGGGGTATGTCGAGTTAATCGGCGATTCCGCTGCGATGGATGGCCCACCGATTATTGCGCCGTTGTCAAAAAAAGAATGTCTATGGTTCCGCTATAGAATTGAAGAACACAGGCGCAGCAACAAACGCAGCTATTGGCATGTTATTGAAAAAGCCACCAGTGATGCGCTGTTTTTATTGCGAGACGATACCGGCCATTGTGTGATTGATCCGGATCATGCCGAAGTGACCGGTGCGGAATTCAATTCATGGCGGGGCTCTTCAAGGTGGCCGGCATCATTTACGGGGATGACCCGAAGTAACTGGTTTTTAGGAGGGCGTTACCGTTACAGTGAGTGGCGCTTGCATGCACACCAGCCCTTGTATGCAATAGGCCAGTTTCGTACGGTAGGCGGAGGAACCGATTTCTCTCCTATTCGGGAAGAAGTGCGTGAGCTAATTCGCAAATGGAAGCATGACCCGGAAACACTGGCTAAGTTTGACAGTGACGGTGATGGGCATTTCGACCAACAGGAATGGGAAAACTTACGCGAAGCCGCACACCAGCAGGTGTTAAAATCACGGGTCGAGCAGTCAGCCGCACCGGCCGTGCATACGATGAAAAAACCGGAAGATGGGCGACCCTATTTATTATCAACAGAAAATCCTGAAAAGCTATCCGGCAAATATCGCTGGCAAAGCCGCTTTCTCGTTATCTCTGCTGTGCTGGCATCCGCAATGACATTGTTTATGATCAATATCCGAGTAATAGGCTGACCAAACGGGTTTCCGGGTTCTCTGCACGCCATGTGCCGTGAAATAGTACCGCTCTGCAACAACCAGTTATGCTAAAGTTGGCGTCCTTTGTTGAAGGTCTATCTAAATTAAGATCCATATGAATAATCCGTTATTGGAAGACTGGGATTTACCGCCATTTTCCAGAATCAAGCCAGAGCACGCTGAGCCGGCGATTGATACGGTGCTTGAGTCTAACCGTCAGGTATTGAATCAGTTATTGGCAGACCTGAGTCAGCTGAGTTGGGAAAACCTGATACAGCCTCTTGATGAGGCCGAAGACCGCTTGAGCCGGGTATGGTCACCGGTCAGGCATTTGAATTCGGTTATGAACTCAGAAGCCTGGCGCACCGCACATGATGATTGCTTAGCTAAAATCACGGAATACCATACCGAGCTTGGCCAGAATGAAGCGCTGTATCATGCAATAAAAAACCTCTCTGAAAACACCGGCCAACTTGAGCCTGCGCAACGCAAGGCGCTGGATGATGCACTGATGTCTTTTCGTTTGAGCGGAGTGGATTTGCCGACCGATAAAAAAACGCGCTTCAAAGAGATACGCCAGTCGCTCTCGAAGTTATCCTCGAAGTTTGAACAAAATGTGTTGGATGCGACGACGGCGTGGACCCAGCTCCATCATGACACAGAAAAGCTAAAAGGCTTACCGGAAAATGCACTGGCTATTGCTGAGGATGCGGCAAAACAAAATGATCAGCAAGGCTGGCTGCTGACATTACATGCGCCGTGCTATATCGCAGTGATGACATACGCCGATAACCGAGAGCTTCGCCGGGAAATGTATACCGCATACAATACCCGGGCTTCTGATCAAGGGCCGAATGCCGGCCACTGGGACAACTCCGAAAACATTGAAAGCATCATGCAGCTACGCCATGAAGCGGCAAGCCTATTGGGTTTTCTAAATTATGCACAGCGATCATTGGCGACCAAGATGGCCGAAAGCGAAGAACAGGTATTAACATTTTTGAATGACCTGTCAGCCAAGGCGCTTCCACCCGCGCGGGAAGAGTTTTCTGAGCTGGAAAAATTTGCTGCTGAGGGTTTAAACGGAGATGCATTGCGACCCTGGGATGTTGCGTATTACTCAGAGAAACTGAGAAAAACCCGTTTCGATGTTTCACAGGAAATGCTTAAACCATGGTTTCCGGTAAATAAAGTTATCAGCGGGCTATTTGAAATTGTTCACCGTCTTTATGGAGTCAATATCACTGAAAACAGCACAGTGGACGTTTGGCATCCGGATGTACGCTTTTACGATATTCATGATGCAGAGGGGTTGTTAAGAGGCCGCTTTTATATTGATCTTTATGCGCGCAAACATAAACGCGGTGGTGCATGGATGGATGAGTGTATCAACCGTTTTCGCCGTGATGACGGTGTGCAAATCCCGGTGGCATATTTAACCTGTAACCAGGCGCCGTCTTCCGGTGACCAACCTGCGCTATTAACACATGATGAGGTGCTTACATTCTTCCATGAGTTTGGCCACGGATTACACCACATGCTGACCCGGGTGGATTATCCCAGCATCGCAGGTATTAATGGTGTGGAATGGGATGCAGTCGAACTGCCCAGCCAGTTTATGGAAAACTGGTGCTGGGATGATGAAGCTCTTAAATTAATCACAGGGCACTACCAAACCGGTGAGCCCTTACCCACGGAGATGGTCAATAAACTCAAAGCGGCGCGTAATTTTCATGCCGCGATGCAACTGGTGCGACAACTTGAGTTCAGCCTGTTTGATTTCCTGCTTCACCGTGATTACGATCCTGCCTCAGGCGCTAAAGCTCAGGAAACCCTGGATCAAATTCGTAAGCAGGTCGCGGTCGTGATACCACCGGAGTTTGTCCGCTTCCAGCATGGATTTACGCATATATTCAGTGGTGGTTATGCGGCGGGCTATTATGGATATAAGTGGGCGGAAGTATTGTCTGCAGATGCATTTTCCCGGTTCGAGGAGAATGGTATCTTCGATACCGCAACCGGTCGTGAATTCATGCAATGCATTTTGGAGCGGGGAGGCTCTGAAAAAGCGATGGACCTGTTTATCAAGTTCCGTGGCCGTAAGCCCAGTATCGATCCATTGTTAAGGCACTCGGGGCTTGCAGCATGAATGCGCAAAAATATCGCTTATTTATATTGGCGCTACTGTGCATTGGAAATCTCGCATCGGCTCAAACCGCCTATGTCAGTGACCGCTTATACCTGGGTTTATATGCATTGCCGGATATTAGCAGTGACCCGATAAAAACAATGACCAGCGGCACTCAGGTGGAAGTCATACAACGGCAGGGAGATTTTGTGTTTATCACACTTGCCGATGGCTCACAGGGCTGGGCTCGCGCGGAGTTTATCAGTGAACAGGTGCCGGCCGTTGTGCAGATGCAACAACTGACCGCTGAACGTGATCGTTTGCAAGCGCAATTAAAGGCGGGGAATGCGGATGCTCAACGATTAGCGACATTGCAAAACCAGCTTATTCAAGCCAATAAAACCATAGGTAAATTAAAAACCCAGCTTAAAGAAGAGCAAGCCGGTGCAGCGGCACGTGAAGAAGCACAACAGCTTGCGGAACAGGAGCAGGCCACTAAGCTGGAAAGTGAGTTAAGCGAGTCCAGGCAAAAAATTACGGATCTGCAGGCACGGGTAGAGTTTCAGCAACAACAACTGGATAAATACTCGGATGGAAATCAGGTACTGAAAATTATCTGGTTATTGCTTACCGCGTTAATCAGTATTGGTATAGGTGCGGTACTCGGTGCGCGCTGGTTAGCAGTTCGGATACGTCGGCGTTTTAATGGTTTGAAGGTTTGGTAGAAAGGCGTGAAAGTTGCCAGCTGGAATGTAAACTCTTTAAAAGTTCGTTTGCCGCATGTATTGCAATGGCTCGAAGATGCCCGGCCCGATATTCTCGCGCTGCAGGAAACCAAATCAACGGATGAAAACTTCCCAGAAGCGGAAATTAATGCAGCCGGCTATCAGGCGGTTTTTTCCGGGCAGAAAACCTATAACGGTGTCGCAATACTTTCAAAAACGAATGCCACAGAGTGTATTACCGATATTCCGCAACTGGATGATCCGCAAAGACGAATACTGGCCGCAACCATAGACGGTGTCAGAATATTAAATCTCTATGTCGTCAATGGGCAGGAAGTCGGCTCGGAAAAATATGACTATAAGCTAAGATGGTTAGCGGCGGTAAAAGATTATCTGGCGCAACAGTTAGCAGAGTATGAAAAATTAATTGTACTGGGCGACTTCAACATAGCGCCGGAAGATATCGATGTGCATGATCCTGAAGCATGGCGGGATAAAATACTGTGCAGTGACCAGGAACGCGATATGTTGAAAGCAATCATCGCGCTCGGTCTGACCGATTCTTTTCGGCTGTTCGAGCAGCCGGCCGATAGCTTCAGCTGGTGGGATTATCGTGCGGCGGCTTTCCGGCGGAATTTGGGTTTGCGCATTGACTTATTGCTCGCGAGCAAAGCATTGAGCGATAACTGCACTGCAGCCGGTATTGATAAAGAACCCAGAACCTGGGAGCGTCCTTCGGACCACACTCCGGTATGGGCGGAATTTTCGATTTAAATGCTTGCCCCGGAGTTGTGAGCGGTGAAATATAAAGATCTGCGCGATTTTATCAGCCAGCTTGAAGCGGGTGGCGAACTCAAGCGTATCACTGTCGAAGTTGATCCACACCTGGAAATCACCGAAATTTGTGACCGCACTTTAAAACGGAACGGTCCGGCGCTGTTGTTTGAGCGCGTCAAAGGCTTCGATACACCGGTATTGGCAAATTTATTTGGTACCAGCCGACGGGTTGCACTGGGTATGGGCGAAGAGTCTGCTGAAGCCTTACGCGATGTTGGCAGGACACTGGCCTATTTAAGCCAGCCTGAGCCACCGAAAGGTCTCAAAGAGGCGTGGAAGTCGTTACCGATTTTTAAAAAACTGGTGGATATGGCGCCCAAGTTATCCGGGAGTGCTCCGTGTCAGGAGATTATCCATCAGCCCGATGATGTCGACTTACAAAAAATCCCGGTACAGACTTGTTGGCCCGGGGATGCAGGCCCATTGATCACCTGGGGATTGACGGTTACAAAAGGGCCGGTAAAGCCCAGGCAAAATATGGGGATTTATCGTCAACAGATTATAGGGCGCAATCGCCTTATTATGCGGTGGCTGGCGCACCGTGGTGGTGCGTTGGATTTTCGTGACTGGCAGCAAACCCATCCAAACGAGCCGTTTCCGGTTGCCGTTGCACTGGGTGCAGATCCTGCAACCATTCTGGCTGCGGTAACCCCTATTCCTGATAATTTGTCCGAGTTCGCATTTGCAGGATTATTGCGAGGTTCACGCACAGAGCTGGTCAAGTGCATCGGAAACGAATTAACGGTTCCTGCTTCAGCAGAATATGTGTTGGAAGGTTTTATCTATCCAGAGGATGTCGCACCGGAAGGGCCTTTTGGCGATCACACCGGTTACTACAACGAAGTTGAGTCATTTCCGGTTTTTACTGTCGAGCGTATCACCCAACGCCGTTCACCTATTTACCATAGCACCTACACAGGGCGGCCTCCGGATGAACCGGCGATGCTTGGGGTCGCGTTGAATGAGGTGTTTATACCCTTGTTACAAAAACAGTTTTCAGAAATTATCGATTTTTATCTGCCGCCGGAAGGCTGCTCATACCGGCTTGCAGTGGTCAGTATAAAGAAACAGTATCCGGGTCATGCAAAAAGGCTGATGTTCGGGATATGGTCGTTTTTAAGGCAGTTTATGTATACAAAATTCGTTATCGTCGTCGATGATGACGTGAACGTGCGTGATTGGCAGGATGTTATCTGGGCGGTTACCACACGTATGGATCCCGGCAGAGACACCTGCATAATCGAAAATACACCAATTGATTATCTGGATTTTGCATCCCCGGCTGCCGGCTTGGGCGCAAAACTCGGGATGGATGCAACCAATAAATGGTCGGCCGAGACCAACCGTGAATGGGGGCGCCCGATCCGAATGAGCGACGAAGTGATTCAACGAATCGATCAAATTTGGGAAGAGCTGGGTATCGAATAAGAAAGGTTACGGCTTGCAAGCAACGGGTAGAGAGTGTAGTTGCCGGGTAAAAAGCACTTTTCTAAACATATTGTTGTTAAAAATATGGTCTTGTCGCGCAAGCTTTGCTAGCCTACGCAGAACTAAACCACGGGAATAGAGAGCGTAATTATGCGGAAAATTATGATCATCAACGCCAAAGGTGGTTCGGGCAAGAGTACACTGGCAACCAATTTGGCAAGCTACTATGCTTCTCAGAACGCTAAAGTTGTTTTAGCGGACTTTGATCCACAGGAATCCAGCCTGGACTGGCTCAGAGCCCGTCCGAAAAGTCGGCCGCTTATTCAGGGCATAGCGGCTTACAAAGATGGCTTAAAACCTTCCCGCGGCGTCAATTATGTGATCATCGATGCACCCGCCAGTTTGCATGGACCAAAACTGACCGAATTCGTGAAAAAAGCCGAAACATTCATTTTGCCGGTTTTACCTTCCCCGATTGATATGCGTGCTGCGGCAGCATTCATTAAAGAAATCAAAAGCACCGGGCCTATCTCGCGCAAACAGGCGAAAATAGGCGTTGTTGCGAACCGGGCGCGGGGGTATACAAATATTTTTGCGCAATTGGATGAATTTTTGTCTGGAATACGCGGGGTTACTTACACCACTGCTCTGCGTGAAACACAAAACTATATTCGTGCTGCGGAGCGCGGGATGGGGATATTCGAGTTCGCGCCGGGCGCTACCGGGGTCGATCGCGAAGAGTGGAAACCGTTGATTAGTTGGTTGGGCTCCAAGCGTAGTCATTAATCAGTTGCTCTGATCCTCTATAAGGCTGGCTCGCAGGCCTTCCTGCAGATTTTCAAACTTAAGGGTTGGCTGCAGTTCCTGCTGCATTTTAGAAACATCCAGACGCCTGGATTCGTTCAGGAAGCTTAACCTGTTCGCATCAAAACGGTGCTGCGCCTCTGCCATACTGATCATGGGTGGCGCAGCAAGTTCACAGGTGTTGGCTACAGCCAGATAATATTCACTGGTTTTAACCGGATGCCCGTCACTGACGTTATAAATTTGCCCGGGTTTTCCCCGGTTTGCGGCACAGATGGATGCGATCGCAAGATCTTCGGCATGAATAAGGTTGGTGTAAGGTGATTCTTCCGGAGTAATTATTGGTTGCCTGTTTTTTAATTTGGTAATGGGTAAACGCCCCGGGCCGTAGATACCCGGTACCCGCAATATTACCACCGCAGTATTTTCCTGCTGGTGCCAGTACATCAGCTGCTGTTCAGCTGAAACTCTGCGCTTTGCACGATCAGTTAACGGGCTTACCTCACTGGTTTCGGTAACCCAGTTCCCCTGCCTGTCTCCATAAACACCACTGGTGGATAGGTACACCCAGTTTGCCGGAGGCGTTTTAAATGCGGCGATTGCACGGGCAATTCGGTTATCGGTGAGTGAATTTCGGTCGGGCGGAATAGAATAAAAAACCCTGACCGAGCCGTCATTCAATTCTGCTGGCAGACATAATGGTGCAGGCTGGTCCAGGTCCCACAGAATGGGTTCTATGCCGTATTGTTTAAGCGTATCGATTTGTTCAGCGCGTCGAATCAGGCCATATCGGGTCTCTGTCTGATCCAGTTTCGTCGCAATTCGGAGCCCGATATCACCACAACCTAATAGCAAAGCGGCCATAGCAGCTAAAAGGAGCAGTAATTATTAATAGGCGCTGATTTATTCATCCGGTATGCATATATTGCGCAGAGCAGCGGTCCGGTCTCGGCGGTTATTTTATCGCGACGAGATTATTTTTTGTGTTGCCGGAATTTTTGTCTGTATTATTTTGTTTTTGAGCAGCTGGAGTCTTGGTCGTAGTTTGTACGGCACCGTTTTGTGGGCCGTCTGTTGACCTTCTTGAGTGGGATCGGCTGGTTGCCAGGCTAAGCCCTTTGCGAAAGCACTCATAAGCGGAGTCGCGTTCACCCAGAGACTCCAATAGTTCTGCGAGTTCGGCATAAGCCTCAACGGTTGGGTGTATGCCCAGGCTGCTTTCATAGTAAACACGCGCTTTACCCCACAGGCGAAGCCTGTTCGACAGGCGGGCCAGAGACAGTAACAGCATCGGGCTGCGCCCATGTTCTTTCAACCAGGTTTCGGCATGATCAAGTTGTTTGCTGGTCTGCGGTAGTTCCACTCTTCCGTAGAGCTGAATCAGTTGTTCATCCCAATTTTTCGCGAGGAATGCGCGCAGGTGCTTGTCAGCCGCAGCCGGATTTTGGGTTTCCAGCAGGCAATCGATGTAGACTTTAAAAATTTCCGGGTCTTCTCTGTAACGCTTCGGCAGAATTTTCCATTGTTCTTCAAGACTGAATACCGCATTGGCTTTTGCGATAAACCGGATAAATTGTGTGTAGGTAGTGCGCTCAAGCTCAAGTAGCTTGTCATCCGGCAGTATTCGGCGTTTGCGAATTTCAGGTAACAGCGCGGCAAGCTTTTCCCATTCATTCAACTGTGCATACAGACGGCTCAGCAGTTTCAGTACATACGGGTGCTTGGGAGCAAATTCGCGTAACCGGGTTAAGGTGGCGAGACTTTGCTCGGTCTGACCATGTGCCATTTGCAGTTCTGCCTGAGTCAGGCCGATCGCGATATCCGCTTTTGGTGTAATTTCATGTGCACGTTTTAAATACTGATCACGCCGGTCATCTGCGTCTTGTTGTTGTGCGGCCCGTGCCGCAAGCAAATAATTCAGCAAAGGCGTGTCGCTGCTTTGAATATCTTTTAAAAGCATCTGTTCGGCTTTATGCCAATGCCCTTCTGCGAGTTCAATCAGGCCCTGGATAATATGACGGCGCGAGCGTTCACTGCTGCGTTTGCGGCGAAAACCACGATAAAGCGATGGAAAGCGCCAGATTTTCAGCAGGAAAGAAACCACGATATACGCAGCGACAAGCACCGGAATGGAAACAACCAATGCGCGTGTCAGAGAGTTTTCAAATTTCCAGGCGCCATCCGTGATCAGCACATAGCCGTAGTTGCTTTGCCATAGCAGAGCGACTCCGAGACTGGCAAGCAGCACTGCGCAAATCATCACAATGATCAGAATTTTTCTCATTGGGTTACTCGGAATCTGCCGGTTGAGTATCCGGTTGATATTTCAGTTGTTGTTTTTGCAACTCGCGTAGGGAGCCGGAAATATCAGGAAGTTCGGAAGATAAATCAGCCTCCTGCAATGCTGCAAGGTCGGCCCGGATGCGGATAACATGTTCATTATTCCGGTCATAGTGTTCATCAAGAAACTTTCGTGCAGTTTCGGTGCGCTTTTCGAATTCTCTGATATCCAGTCTTAATACCGCCTGACGGGCCGCTTCCAGCTCAAGGCGGGTTAGTTGCTCAATATAAAAGAGTTCGTTTTGTACTGTGCGTGCTCCGGCCGGGGCATCACTGCGGCTCAGGCCGACAGTTTCTTTCAGGTTTCGCCAAACACTGGACCAAAATGATTCTGTTTGCTCAGGGCTTGGAGGCTTGGATACCTCTGCGTCATCCATTATCGGTGGCAGTTTTGCCGATGGCAGTAAATATAAGCGGTTGGCAATACTCAGCAATTGTAGAGCAATGCCGTCTATATCCGGAGTGTTCAGCGATTTTAATGCGGTGATCTCATTCGCAAGCACTTCCCGGATTCTAAGTTGCGCCGGGTCCGCCAGATCGTTTAACCGCCGGTCGGCAATAATCAGTGCCTGGGTTGCGCCCGGGATGTCTCTCATTAATCTCAACCGGGTGTTGGCCAGCCGCATCAGATATTCTACTTCAGCGAGTATCCAGCCACGTTGATCGCGATTTACGATGCCCTGCATGGTCTGGAAGGATTGCTGCAACGCATCGATTTTTGCCTGCTGTGCGGCAAACTCGGTTTCCAGTTTTGCATCCTGCTCCAGTACGCGCTGCTTAAGCTCGATTACCGAGGGGTGGTCATCGAGTGTCCGCAAAGACTCTCTGAGCGCGGACAGATTCGCATTAACGGATTGATACGTTTCCAGCCCTCTGTATCCCAGGTATGCACTGCCGCTGATCGCCGCCAATGCCAAAATCAACGCAGCCCAGCCAAGTGTTTTTCCGCCGCCACCCGGGGATTTGGTGGTTTTTGTCTTGGGGTTTTGCTTGCGAGCGGGTTCCGGCTTTTTTTCTTCAGCGCTTTTTTTCGGGGGCGCTTCTTCTTCGCCGGCAACCGTGGTCAGAGGGGTTTCTTGAGCCTGTTTTACCATGAGCCTGATAATGCACGTTTATCGAAAAATTTTCATCAGAATGTTTGTTATCCTAGCACGATTATGCGGTGGGATATTCCCGCAAAGTATCCAGAATCCCGGAATCACTGCGCTCTGCCGCAACCAGGATGTTATTTTTGAAACCTATACTCCTGGCAAACGCTTGAATCCGTTCACTTAATACCACCAGCGGGGCATTAAGAATATTGTTTTTGCCGGCATCTCCGCCGATTTCCAGCAAGCTCTCAAGGCTTTGTGTGCTGGTTGCGGTCAGTATCGGATTATTTTTGTTTAACGCATCCAGCAATGCGTGTTTTTGTTGAAATGCGGTGGCTCTCCGGTAGACATCGATGCAACTGACCTCTGCCCCGCGCTGTACCAGCGTTTCTTCGAGCAGGTTGCGGCCGTCACCGCCTTGGATAATGGCAACCTGTTTACCTTTTACCTGGTTTAGTGCATCCAGAGCCAACAGGCTTTCGCTGCCATACTCCTGTGTCGGTACAAAACCGGCCGGAAAGCCCCATGCTTTCAGTGCATCAGCGGTGGAACGGCCGATAGCTGCCGGCGTTAATGTGTCCGGTAACCCGTTCGGAGCCAATAGAACCCGGGCACCATTCACCGCGTTGGCACTGACAAATACCGCGATATCAAAATCTTTTAGGGCTTGCAGTTGGGGCTGGATTTCAGCCGGGTTTGCCGGTGGTAAGATTTCCAGCACAGGAATATGCACGGCGGTTCCGCCGGCGGTTTCGATCATCTCAGACAGCGCTTTACCCCGGTCCGCAGGCCGGGTGATGATGATGGTTTTTCCAGCCAAGGTCTGTGCCGAAGCATTCAAAATGTTGCCGCTCCGATTGCGCTTAATATTTCTCCGGCACCGCGGTCAAGTAGGTCTTCAGCCAGTGCGATACCGAGTGCTTCCGGGTCGGTCGCATCACCGCGAATATCGCTTGCGATCACGCGCCCGCCATCGGGTGAACCGACCAGCCCGCGTAACCAGAGTTGTTTTTTGGGTTCCAATACCGCAAACCCGGCGATCGGTACCTGGCAGCCACCCTGCAGCTTATTATTCATGGCTCTTTCGGCGCGCACGCAACAGGCGGTATCGGCATGGTTAAGTGGTTCGATCAGCTGCTCTACTTCATCATCGTTAATACGTGTTTCGATACCCATTGCGCCCTGGCCGACAGCCGGCAGGCATTCATCGTATGCCAGTGTTTGGGTGATCCGTGAGTTAAGGCCCAACCTTTTAAGGCCGGCCGCAGCGAGAATAATAGCCTGAAACGCTCCATCATCCAGTTTACTCAGGCGGGTTCCGACATTGCCTCTTAGACTGGTAATTTGCAGTTGTGGAAACTGGGCACGCAACTGGGTTTGTCTTCTTAAGCTGGATGTGCCGACCAAGGCTCCGGCCGGCATCGCCCGAATGGAGTCAAAATCGTTGGCGACGAATGCATCGCCCGGATCTTCCCGTTGCATAATCACCGGCAAGTGCAGTCCTTCGGGGAAGGCCATCGGGACATCTTTCATTGAGTGCACCGCGATATCAGCTTCACCGCGCTGCAGGCTTTGTTCCAGCTCTTTTACAAACAGTCCTTTACCGCCGACTTTACTGAGCGGACTGTCTATTATCTTGTCACCGCGAGTGGTGATTTTAATCAACTCCGTGCGGAGCCCCGGGTGTCGGGCACGCAGTTCAGCAGCGACAAACTCAGCCTGCCACAATGCCAGCGGGCTTTGGCGGGTTGCGATACGGATAAGTTTCATGGATGTTTCAAAAATTGTCTGACGGTCGGTAAATGGCGGCGACTGACATCGACACGCTCATCTGTGTTTGTCAGTTTGATTTTTAATGAGCCGTCGGCCTGTTTTTCCAGCCCGCAAATTTCGGAGTATGCCACCAATGCATTGCGGTGCACCCGCAAAAAGAGTTTACTGAATTCCTGTTCAAGCTTAACCAGAGAGTCCTCTATCAAAACCTGGCCGCCACGATAGTGCATCGTGACATACTTGTCTTCGGCGCGGAAGAACAAAACATCTTCAACCGGAATCAGTTCCAGGCTGCCCCGGCTGCGTACACAGATATGCCGGCGTGGAGAAGAGTCGAGTGCCGGCTGTTCATTCACAGCATCCAATTGCGCACGGTTACTGCGCCGTGCGGACGATAATGCTTCCGATAAATGCTCTTTGCGGATCGGTTTGAGGAGATACGCCACCGCATGCGCTTTAAATGCATCCAGCGCATGGTCGTCATAAGCGGTGGTAAAAATAATCGCGGGCGGCGTCGGATCGACTACCAAATGCTGGGCGGTTTCCAGGCCGTCCATCATCGGCATCCGGATATCCAGTAATACGATTTCCGGCTGCAACTCATTATAAAGCGCGACCGCATCTTTGCCGTTGGCGGCTTCGCCGACCACGTCATGATCGCCTATCTCAGATAACAGGCGTTGCAGGCGCTCACGCGCCGGTTGCTCATCATCAACGATCAGGATTTTCATCAACAGACCTGTCAGCGGGAATCATCATTGTAACCATATAATCGTTCGCATTTTCCTCGACTTTAAAAATCGCGTTACCTTCATATGCCAGCGCAAGACGTTGCTGAATATTTTCAACGGCCACGCGGTTGCTGCGCGGGTCTCTCGGGACATACTTATCGGTGACCGGATTGCGGACCTGAACCATCAGCGTGTTATCAGTGTTTTTCGCGGTAATTTTGATTTCACCGCCGTCAGATAATGGTTCGATACCATGGTAAATCGCATTTTCGATGAGCGGTTGCAGCACCAGCGCCGGCAGTGACAGTTTTTCCGCGTCAGGTGCAATATCCCAGGCGATACTGAGCCGTTCACCAAGCCGCAGCTGCTCCATATGCAGGTATTGCCGGCATATTTTTAGTTCCTCAGACAGTGTTATCTGATTACGTTGTGTCAATGTTGAGCGAAACAACTCGGCCAGATCCAGTAATGCATCCTCGGCTTTGCTGGGTTGCGAATGAGTAAGGTTTGCGATGGTGTTCAGGCTGTTGAACAAAAAATGCGGCCGGATACGGGCCTGCAGAGCCTGGATACGGGCCTCATTTTCCTGTTGCTGGCGCAGACTGCTCTGATTTTGAATATAAAAGTAACGCATAATCACCGCCGTAATAATTGCGCTGATGCCGACATTTCTGAACAGAGCTTCGCCCAACCCGGATAAAACCGGGGCAGAAAACACCTGAAACCAGGTAATGAATAAATGGCTGCCCACAGTGACCAGCGCGGTGACGCTTTGCAGCAAAAGATAAATCACGATGCCCAATGTGACCGGTTGCAGGCCGGAATACCAGCGTTTTGTGTAGCAAAGCAGCGCGGCATCGACCAGTGCGACAGTTTGAATAAAAAGCGATGTATAGGCCAGATGATAAAACAGGCCGAATTCACGACCGGTCTGACTGAGACTCAAAACAATCGCCAGCAGCTCAGCGATCAAAATGATCAGCAGCACGGCCTGATTATTACAAAAATCCGGCATCATATGCCCGGGTGCCGGCGATAAACCGGTGTTTGGTTTTCGATCAGCCATGATGCGCTTTCAGATCCAACGGATATATGCCATGAGTGTAAACAGGCCCTAGTGTTGATGCTTTTGCTGAATCTTGCAAGCCGGGATAGGCTCCCGGGTGTACAGTGCTATAATTCACTCCTTATATATAACAAGTCAGGCAAATGAGCGACAGCAAAAAAAGCAAAAAACTTTGGGGCGGACGTTTCAATGAATCGGTGGATGCGTTTGTTGAGGCATTTACTGCCAGTGTGACGTTTGATTCCCGTATGTATCAGCAGGACATTGCCGGCTCGAAGGCGCATGCACAGATGCTGGCAAAAGTCGGTGTGCTGACCGGCAAAGAGTGTGACGCGATTCTGCAGGGTTTGAGTGAGATAGAGCTCGAAATTGAGCAGGGCCGTTTTGACTGGTCGATACCGCTGGAAGATGTGCATATGAACATCGAGGCGCGCCTGACCGAAAAAATCGGTATTACTGGCAAAAAGCTGCATACCGGCCGTTCACGCAACGATCAGGTTGCAACCGATGTACGGTTGTACCTCAGAGATGCGATTGACCAGATTATGGCTGAACTGCATCGTCTGCAGACCGGTCTACTGGATCTGGCTGAGTCACATACGACCACGATTATGCCCGGGTTTACCCATCTTCAGGTCGCGCAGCCAGTCAGTTTTGCGCATCATCTGCTCGCGTGGTTTGAAATGCTTAAGCGTGATGCAGAGCGTTTGCTGGATTGCTGCAAGCGTGTGAACGTATTGCCGTTGGGTGCGGCGGCACTGGCCGGCACCACATACTCAATTGACAGGCCCTATGTTGCGGAACAACTGGGTTTCGATGCGATTGCAGAAAATTCGCTGGATGCGGTCAGCGACCGTGATTTTGCGATGGAGTTTTGCTTCATCGCGGCACTTTGTCTGACACATTTATCAAGACAGGCCGAAGAGCTGGTTATCTGGTCCAGCGCGCAGTTCGGATTTATCCAGCTGCCGGATCGTTTTTGTACTGGCTCCTCCATTATGCCGCAGAAAAAAAACCCGGATGTTCCGGAGCTGGTGCGCGGCAAGTCAGGGCGGGCAAACGGAAATCTGATTGCGCTGCTGACTTTAATGAAGTCACAGCCGCTGGCATACAACAAAGACAACCAGGAAGACAAAGAGCCGTTATTCGATTCAATCGAGACACTGCAGGGTTGTCTGCGCGCGTTTGCGGATATGATTCCGAATATTAAAGTCAATAAAGATGCGATGTACAACGCGGCGAAACAGGGGTTTTCGACCGCAACCGATCTTGCCGATTACCTGGTAAAAAAAGGTATCGCGTTTCGTGATGCACATGAGGTTGTCGGCAATGCGGTTGCGTGGTGCGAACGTGCCGGTTGCGATTTAAGCGAGATGCCTTTGGAAGAACTGCAGAAATTTTCCAGTGTGATTGATAACGATGTATTCGATGTGTTGAGCCTTGAAGGTTCTATTGCAGCGCGTGATCATATTGGCGGCACGGCGCCCTCTCAGGTTAAGGATGCGATCAAGCGTGCACGAAACAGCATCAAAAAATAAATATGTTTAATAAACAGTAAAAGGGGAAAAGTGATGAGCAATAAAGTGGAGCTGTCATTGTTTTTACTGCGTATCAGTGTATTCCTGGTTTTGTTTATGTGGACACTGGATAAATTTATTAACCCGGGGCATGCGGCTGCGGTTTGGGCCAATTTTTATTTTATGAAAGACATGCAGGCAACCGTGCTGTATGTGATCGGCGCGGTACAGATGACGATTATTCTATGTTTTTTGCTGGGTATAAAAAAGAATATCAGTTATCTGTTGGTATTTTTAATGCATGCAGTATCAACGCTGTCATCCTATCACCAATACCTGAATCCATACGAAGGCGTGCACCTGCTGTTCTTCGCAGCCTGGCCGATGCTCGCGGCATGCTATGCATTATATTTATTACGCCGCTCGGATACGATGTTATCGTTGAATATAAAATAAAGCTGTTTATAAGCCGGTTTTATAATGCCGGCTAGCGTGGTTCGGTCTGCATCGTGCGGTGAATGGAATCGACTGCCTGATTGATTACATCGCGGTTCACTGTCGTTGCCCGGACAAGGCCGTCAGCACCTTTGATGCGCCCATTGTGCACCGCTGAGACGACAGGCTCACCGTTTGCATTCAGCGTGAAGTAGGCGCTGCCGCTTAAACCTTTGGATGTGGTGGCATTCTCTATCGCGATAACAGAAACAGCATTTGGATATTGTTGCTGTGTTTGATCTTTCGCGAGTCTGTTTTTTACTTCGTCCAGTGAGGTATTGGCCTTAGGGTCGACGGAAAGAATACCGGCATCGTAATCCGGGTCATCTTTTAGTGAGCGTTGAACGCCTGTACTGACCACTTTGTTTTTGACAAAAACCGCGTCGTTTGCAGCGACACTTTTATTCGGATAGCCGCCTACAACCAGCTCCTGTCCGGGTGCCAAAGGTTCCGACGCCACTTTCGCAATATGCGCGTCAGGAATTTGTTTTTCCGTTGCCGGAACCGTAAACGCTATAATTGCAAGGTCTTCATCGGTTTTTGGAAATACCCGGCCCTCAAAAGAGCGTCCATCAGGTAATGCAACCAGAAGCTTTTCCAAATACTTGGGTTTTGCAACCGCCCCGCCGGACCTTATATTAGCTGCATGCGCAACTGACAGTGCAAAATAAGTGTAGCTGCCGTCGTTATTCGGTCTTTTATCAATCAGCGTCGCACTGCTGTCATGTTCCGCGATGTCTGGAAAAGGCGCGAGACGCAAAGTAGCGTCTTCTGCCGTTGATACAATCGAGTCGACACCCGTATTGTCGATATGAGGGACTGCTTCCTGGGCAAGTTTTTCAGTAAACTCTGTCTCCCGAAGTGATGCAGGCACAATACCCGGCCCCGAGGATACGGGCTGAGAGTTGATATCGGGGTTTATATGGACAGGATCGCTCATAATCGAGGCTCTTGTAGCTGGCTAAAGTGTTTTGCAATAGTATTACTATAGCCAAAATTTCACTGGAAAAAAATCGAGCAAAAGCAGTATAAAACTTTTGGTGGATTCAGTACCTAAGGCGCTGGATATGACATTTCCATGACAAAACGTCAGTGTGCCCACAACATGTGTTGTTATGGACGTTACCTAAAGTGATAATGCAAGAAAAAGTGGGTTAACCGTATTGACACGAATTAGATGATCGATTAACGTTGCCTGTAAGTGCCAAAACAAAAACAAAAGGGCGGCACGATTAAATTAAAAACATTCTTTTGACTCCCTCAGTTGAGGAGCGGCTGATGCGTCCAGGTTATTGTGCGCCCACAGTGTTGATAATGAATTTATTGAAACCCTTTTGGTTGTTATTTTGGTTTGTGTGTTCGGGTTCATTATTGGCCGAGCCGTTTTACTGGCACGGTGCGGTGTATGGGCCTTCAGGTTCAGAGTCGATGGAGAGCGGCTCGCCGCGTTCGATCTGTGATCAGCATGTATCAAATCTCAATGCGTTTTGGTTTGATCACGGCAATCCGGACGGGCATTACTGGGCGGTGGGTGCGTTTGCACACGGCAGCAATCCGCAGGCGGTTCGCCAGTTCGCCTGCCGAGCGGATTTGATCAATGGCGTTTCAGGATCGGTGATCACGTTTAACAGCACCACGATCGGTTTACGCGGTGACGGTTGTCCTTCAGGTGCGGCGATGTTCGGGAGTGAATGCGCAATGCCCGATCCGGGGGTCTGTGAAGGCGGTGCGCATCGCGGTAATCCGATCAATGTCGGCAGCGGGAATAAGTTTGAGCGTGAATCCGATTATGCCGGTGTTGAAGGGTTGGTGTTCGAACGCTTTTATAACAGCCGCTCGCACCGGTATACCGATGCGTGGTCGATGCGCTTGGGCGCGCGCGAATCAGTCGAGACGTTATTGGATCACAGCGGTCGGTTGGGTGCGCATTGGCGCCATGCGTTTTCGCGGGTATTGCTCAAAAGCGGTCCACGCTCAGCGGAGCGGTATATCAATGAGACCTTCACTCCGGTGTATGATTGCCAAAGCTGTCATGGCTTGGGATTACCCGCGGCGGATAATGTGGATCTGCGTGCAGAAGTGTATCTGCTACGCCCGGACGGACGTCACCGGGTGTTTCAGGAACAAGCCGACGGTGTATGGGTCGGTCAGGATAGTGCCCCGGGGAGATTAACCGAAGCGCTTGATGCGCAGGGTGATACTGTTAGTTGGCAGTATTTAAATCGCAACCATGAAACCGAAATCTATAATGCCCAAGGCCGGTTATTATTCATTGAACTGCCTTCCGGCCAGACTCTGCAGCTGAGCTATGATGCTGTCACAGAACGGCTTTTAACCGTGACCGATGCCGGCGGTCGTACACTGACCTTCCATTACGACAGTGCTGGCCGGATCGATGCACTCCACGATCCGGCCGGTGGTGTGTTTGAATACACTTACGATACCCAGGGCAATTTGATTGAAGTCACCTACCCGGATCACACCACACGACGTTATCGCTATGAAGCCCCGCAACTGCCCAGTGCACTGACTGCGATTGATGATGAGACCGGCGCAGAATATGCACGCTTTGCGTATGAGCTATTTATCAGCGGCCCCAGCCCGGAAGAAAACATAGGCCGGGCGGTGCTGAGCGAACATGCCGGCGGCGCGGAGCGGATCACAGTGGATTACACCGCCGACGGTGCCATTGTAACGGAGACGATCGATGCGAGCCGTAATGTGTTTGCAGTCAGCGACTATGGTTTTGAAAAACATAACACCGGTTACAAACCGGCGAGTATAGAAGGCGATGCGTGCACCGATTGCGGTAATGTAGCGCACAACGAATACGATGAAGCAGGCCGAATCATCTTACGCACCGATCCGAATGGACATCAAACCGAGTATGACTATAACGACCGGGATTTAGAAGTTCGCCGCACCGAAGCATTCAATACCCCTCAGGCGAGAACCATAACTACAGATTGGCATCCGATGTATCGCCTGCCGATTCAAATCACCGAGCCGCGCAAGATCACCGAATA
>JANQRI010000034.1 GCA_028284675.1 Gammaproteobacteria bacterium
AGCATTCAATACCCCTCAGGCGAGAACCATAACTACAGATTGGCATCCGATGTATCGCCTGCCGATTCAAATCACCGAGCCGCGCAAGATCACCGAATATACCTATGATGATCTTCACAGCACCGCGAATGTATTGGAAAAACGCGAGATCGATACCAGTGGCGCGTGCGCACCCGGTTCAAACCCGCCGCCGGCACCGGAACAGTGCGAACGGATCACCGTATATCATTATTATCCCCCGGGTCATCTGAATGCACATCGCTTGCAGCAGATCGACGGTCCACGCACCGATGTGAATGACATCACCGCGTTTGAATACGACAGCGAAGGCAACCCGATTAGCATCACCAACGCGCTGGGGCATGTCACCGACATCACCGAACACGATGCGCATGGCAACCCACTAACCATCATCGATCCGAATGGCGTGATCACCGCATTACAATACGATGCGCGTCAGCGTTTAATTCAGCGTACCGTGGCGGTCGGCACACTCGAGGCAGCCACTACACAATTTGATTATTACCCCAATGGTTTACTCGAACGCATCACCGATCCAATGGGTGTCTCCCTGCACTACCATTACGATGCGGCACAGCGCTTAACCCGAATCGACGATGCCTTAGGGAACACCATCACCTACACCCTCGATAACGCCAGCAATCGGATTCAAACCAATACCCGGGACCCGCAAGGCACACTGACTCAAACGCAAACCGCCATTTACAACAGCTTAAACCGACTGGCCGAACAGCTCGGTGCACAAAACCAAACCACCGCCTTTGATTACGATGCCAACGGCAATCCGACACAGATTACCAATCCCAAACAGCAAACGACTGTACAGAGTTATGATGCACTCAACCGCCTGGTCGAACAACTTGATCCTGAAGGTGGTGTGACCCGGTACGACTACAACGATGCCGATCAACTGATCCGGGTTGAAGACCCCAACACGCTGAATACTGAGTATCAATACAACGGCTTTGATGAGCTCATATACCAGAACAGTCCCGATACCGGAGAGATGCATTACCAGTATGACCAGGCCGGCAACCTGATCGAACAAACCGATGCGCGCGGGGTGACCGTGCACTACCGTTACGATGCATTAAACCGGATCACCGACATCGATTATCCCGATCATCCCAGCGGCATCGATGAAGACATCCGCTACACCTACGACTACAACGGTTTAAACCATCCCGGGTTAGGGCGCGTAACTCACATTGGGCACGGCAGCGGCAGCCTGGCCTACCGCTACGATGCCCGGGGGAATATTACCCAGCAAACCGTCGGCTGGATCACCCCGGCTGGCACTTACCTGCTCAAAGGACTGGTGTACCAATACAACCTGGCCGACCGGTTAATCCAGATCCGCTATCCGAGTTATCGCACCATCGACTACCAATACAACAGCGCCGGGCAAATCAGCCGCATCACCAGCACACAGCACGGGCAGACCGAAACCCTCACCGACAACATCCAATACCAACCGTTTGGGCCGGTGCACCAGGCCACACTGGGCAACGGGCTTACCCTGAACTATCATTACGACATGGACGCACGGCTGAGCCAACAGACCACGAGTGGAATCATAGAGCACACCTACGACTACGATCTGAACAGCAATATCGAACAAATCATCCGACCCCAGAATCCCGGCCACACCCAAACGCTCGATTACGATGCACTCAATCGACTGATCCAAGCCAACAGCCCGGCAGCGAATCACAGCTACACCTATGACCCCACCGGTAACCGGGAAACCCGCACCCTCGACGGGCAAACCGACACGTACACTTACATCCAAAATACCCATCGACTCGACAGCATCAGTGGCAGCCAAAGCCAACACTATCAATACGGTCCAGCCGGCCATCTCACACAACGCAACAGCGATATTCTCACTTACAACCAAGCCGGGCGCTTACAACGCATCACCACCCATGGGCAAACCACCGAGTACCGTTATAACGCCCTAGGCCAGCGGACCCACAAAATCCAGACCCAGAATAACGCGCCACACTACACCTACTACCTGTACGATCTGCAGGGCCGGTTAGCCGCAGAGATCAACGATCACGGTGACAGCCAGACCGAATACACTTACCTAAACAACCAGCCATTAGTACAATGGCAAATCAGCACCATCCACGCACCGGTCTACACCTTCCAGGGGCTCGAAGGCACTCACTTACAAGACAAACGCATCCTCACCGCGACGCTTGATCAGACCAACCAAACGCTGCAGATCACACAAGACAGTACAACCCAAAACTACAGTCAACACCAAATCACCGACGGGCAGGTGTGGTCGTTCACCGACGTTGAATACCGCTACACCCGTTGGGAAATACACGACCACGCGTGGCGCGCGCATATCCTGATTGACACCACCGAGAGTCAAACCGAAGGGCGGGTGTACTACGGCATCCTGGCGCACGAGCACAACGGCATTGTGACAAACTACAATCTCATACCTGACCAAGTGGACATCGGCTACTACCACAACGATCATTTGGGTACACCGCAAAAGCTCACTGACCAAAACCAAACCATTGTTTGGGAAGCCACTTATACCCCGTTCGGAATGGCCACTGTTAACGAAGATCCGGATAGCGATGGTAATTCAGTCACACAAAATATACGCTTTCCGGGGCAGTATTTTGATCAGGAGACGGGGCTGCACTACAACTACCATCGCTATTATGATCCGGGCACTGGAAGGTATTTAACTGCTGACCCATTGGGCGCAGTTATATATGACGAAGATGAAGAACAGTTTAAGCTTAATCACCTGTATGCATACACTGCTAATAACCCAATCCGTTTCATTGATCCATTCGGCTTGAGTCCACAACAATGTAGCGACAAACCGAAAGATAAAAAGAAGAAAAAAGACTGTAAGAAACAATGCAAGCCGATGAAAGGAAGGGCAAATGCACTATGTTTATTAGCCTGCGTAATATTTAGTATGGCTGATGACGATCCTCGGAATGTAGGCAGAGTTCCCCGGCCTGATCAGGAACCAAAACCAATTCCTGCACCGCGCAGACCTAATCCGAATGACCCGGATAAAAAACCCAAGCCTAAGAAATAGGAGGTTTTGTATGAAGGAAAATACGCAGATATCTGGTATTGAAGACAAGTTTGATGCTGCATATGACTTATATGCTAGTGGAGACTACGATGCCGCATACAAGGCATATCTTGAGTTAGCAGAGATGGGCTATAGAAATTGCCAGGTTTTTTTAGGTAGTTTATTTTACTCCGGAACAGGCGTAGGAAAAGATTCAGAAAAAGCACGCTATTGGCTTGAGAAGGCAGCGGACGACGATGTTATAGCGCAGTTTTTGTTGGGCAAGTTAGCTGCTGATGAGCAAGACTACATCAGCGCATTCGAGTGGTATGAGAAAGCAAACGAACGAGGCTATGCGCCTGCATCATATAAGATGGCTATATACATTGAAAAAGGTAGAGTAACCGAATCAAATAAATTATTAGCGCTTGAGCTATATCGGAAGGCCGCAGAGCAAAAACATATTTATGCCGAGCGAACACTTGCCTTCAGGCTATTAAAAGGATGGGGAGGATTCTTTGGGATTTTTGAAGGTGTAAAGTGGTTCTTTAAAATGCTCAAAGATGGTTACAAGGTGGGCAAA
Organism: Gammaproteobacteria bacterium; assembly: GCA_028284675.1. Lineage (GTDB taxonomy): Bacteria > Pseudomonadota > Gammaproteobacteria > HTCC5015 > HTCC5015 > JANQRI01. The sequence continues at coordinate 3,666 of JANQRI010000034.1, forward strand.
GAGGAAGATTGGAGCAATGACAGTCTCCGTGTGTAATTTTTAATTGTTCGTGAATTAATTATAGTTTGTTAACCACCAGTAGTTTATATTTATTGTCGCCGATTAAATAGGAAGACTCAGCGAGTGTGACTTGTGAACCTATTTTGATCGCGGTGGATGGGTTATCCAAAAAGACGTGAACTTGCTTTTCATTATTTAACTTGCAGACTAAACGTATGCCAGTTCCTGTTGGGCTTTGAGTGTGCCCTATTGAAACAACTTCAGCACTGACTTGCGTTGCTGAGCCTATTGGTATCTTAGGTAGTATGATAATTACTCCAAGTGCAATGCATGCAACAGTAGCGACAAGCAACTTCTTACCAATCTGAGTCGCCTGATATTGGCGGATAGCTTTTTCGACGTTTTGTTTATTTTCTTTCATATTAACTGTCTAGGGATATCAGAAACATATTAGCATTTGATAAGATATTTGAAAGTCTATCACCCCGTCACTGCTTTAGGTAGTGACGGGGTGGAACCCCGCAATAAAAAGCCTGATTTCGCCTAGTGAAATCAGCTTCTTCGTCAATATTAGTTCAGTGACAAAAAAGTGATGAGGCTAAATTTATTGTCTTTCATTCAAGATTTACGCTTCAAAGCTCTATCCAGGGCAGCACGTACCCATTGACTAAAAGTTTTGCCTTCAGCTTTTGCTTTGGCTTTGTACGCTTTTAGCCGGTCAGCAGTTGTCCTCACTTCAAACCGAGCATTTATCGGATCTTCTGCTGGAGGCCTGCCTTACTAAGCTCATCTGACTCGCCATTGCTACACCCTCGAAGCGGTCTGCGATGCGCTGGCCCGGATGGAACGTTCCTTCCGTTCGTTCGAAAACAGCTAAGCGTGTTTCAAAAAAGATTCCTAAAAGTCTGAAAGCTTACTTGCGGATTTTGTAAATAGCTTTTGGCACCATCGGGACTATGATCGGCATCTGGGTTTATGGACATTATTATTTTTTTAATTAAGTTTTAATTGATAGTGGTATAGGAAAAACAGAGTTAAGTGCGAGTTTTTTTGTTATCAAGTTATAATTAAGGAGCCAGGCCACTTAACTCCATTCCGGTATATGAGGTGTTTAGCCTGTAAGCACCAATATCTACCGCCAATTCGCGACAGCCTGTTCTGCGATTTTGTTGTCGGGTCTTGCGATCAGACCGCTGTTGGTCATGCTGATGCGGTATCGGGCTTTGTGTTTCATCGGGATGTATACGCCGTCGCCGTATACCGCGTCGACCCACGGCAGCCAGCGGTCGAATTTTTTCGCGAGTGTCCATACTTCCACGCCGGCCTGTTCTGCCAGTGCATGCACGGTGCGTGTTTTGCTGTTTTCTTCTTCTACATTCCGGTAGCGGCCGCTGAGCCGCTCGAGTCGGTAAAGCGTATCAAATCCGAGCAGGTTGCCGGTACCTTTCCATTTCAGAATGCGGGCATCCAGCTGGCATTCGTCACCGTATACACTGAACTCACGCTGAGCTGCTTCCGGGAGGGTAAATGTTGCAACGAATTCCTGTGGCGCATACTGCTCGAATGACAGGCTGCCGACCGGTTCTTCGGCGGTCAGTCGCTGATAGGTGTAGAGGTTGGTGACCGCGCCGAGGGAGCCGATTGCGGCCAGAATCAGGCACAGGCCGATCAGGGTGTTGATACTGCCGCTGATTTTCTGGCGGCCGAATATGCGCCTCAGGCCCATCCAGGCCAGTGCTAATCCGAGCAGCAGAAACAGGCCGACAACTAAGTAAACTTGAGCAGGCATGCATTCACCGGTTATCTTGCAGACGGTTAATCATTATACTTCGATGTTTCTGTTTAAAAGTGGTAACTCATTGAAAATGTGCATCTTATCACGCTTATCGGTTATAGTACGCCCGGCTTTATGGCTGTTAGCAGCCACTTTGCTGGTCGCTTGCGGGAATAAAGGCCCGCTCTATTTACCTGATCCGGATAGCCGGTCGCAACCTGCTCAGCCTGCAGATACTGCTGACTCTGAAGAGTCTGAACGACAGTCTGAGTCTAAACAATAGCAATTATGGATCATTTTATTTATCGGAAAGATCAGCTTTATGTTGAGGATGTCAGTTTGGCAGACCTGGCGGACCGTTATGGCACCCCCTGTTATGTGTATTCGCGGGCCACGCTGGAGCGGCACTGGCTGGCATTTGATAATGCGTTGGCGGGCCGGCCGCACCTGATTTGTTACGCGGTTAAGGCGAACTCGAATCTGGCGTTATTGAATATTCTGGCGCAATTAGGCTCGGGTTTTGACATTGTGTCCGGGGGCGAGCTGGAGCGTGTGCTGAAGGCCGGCGGTGATCCGCACAAAGTGGTGTTTTCAGGTGTCGGCAAGCAGGAGGCTGAAATTCGTCGCGCACTGGAGGTGGGTATCCGGTGTTTCAATGTGGAGTCGGAAGCGGAGCTGGACAGAATCAGCCGGCTCGCCGGTGAGTTGGGTAAGACGGCGCCGGTTTCGATTCGCGTGAATCCGGACGTGGATGCGAAAACGCACCCTTATATAGCAACCGGACTGAAAGAGAATAAATTCGGGATTGATATCCAGGTTGCGGAGCAAACTTATTTATATGCGAAAACGCTAGCACATATTGAGTTGGTCGGTTTGGACTGCCATATCGGCTCGCAGCTGACATCACTCGCACCGTTTGCCGATGCACTGGATCGTCTGCTCGATTTACTCACACGTTTGCGCGAGCAGGGCATTGAGTTGCAGCATCTGGATTTGGGCGGTGGTCTGGGTATTCAGTACGGTGATGAAACCCCGCCGCTACCGGCTGAGTTGGCAACGGTATTTTCACAACGCCTTCACGGCTTACCGTATGAAATAGTCCTGGAGCCCGGCCGCGCAATTGCCGGTAATGCCGGTGTGTTGCTGACCCGGGTGGAATATCTGAAGCACACCGAGCATAAGCATTTCGCGGTGGTGGATGCGGCGATGAATGATCTGATGCGCCCGGCTTTATATGATGCCTGGCAGGAGATCGTGCCGTTGAGTTTACGCGGTAAAGCCCCATCTTATCGGTATGATATTGTCGGGCCGGTTTGTGAAACCGGTGATTTTCTCGGTAAAGACCGGCAGTTGGCGCTTGCATCCGGTGATTTACTCGCGGTACGTTCCGCCGGTGCGTATGGGTACGTGATGAGTTCGAACTATAATACCCGGCCGCGAGCGGCCGAAATTATGGTTGATGGCGCTGATGCGTTTTTAGTCAAAGAGCGTGAGTCTTTGGAAGATCTGATGCGGGGTGAGCACTTGTTGTCCGAAGCACGCGGAGCACAGTAAAGCATTATGCAAGTAAAGTTTACAAAAATGCATGGTATCGGTAATGATTTCGTGGTGTTTGACGCGATCAATCAGCAGATAGCGCTCAGTGCACAGCAGGTTCGCGATATTGCGAATCGGCGATTCGGTGTTGGTTGCGATCAGGTGCTTTTTATTGAATCGGCACAAAACCCTGAAATGGATTTTTACTACCGGATTTTTAATGCCGATGGTAATGAGGTTGCGCAGTGTGGCAATGGCGCGCGCTGCATTATGCAGTTTGTGCATCAGCGGGGGCTAAGCAAGAAGCGTTCATTGAAAGTTGAAACCCTTTCGGGTCATATTGAGTTGCATCTTGAGGAGGATGGCTTGATCAATGTGAATATGGGCGTGCCTGATTTTGAGCCGGAGCATATTCCGTTTGATGCAGACGCGATGGCATTAAGTTATTCACTGGATGTCGCAGATGAGAAGCTGAATATCGGTGCGGTGTCGATGGGTAACCCGCATGCGGTTTTGCAGGTGGATAATGTGCAAACCGCCGATGTGCAAAGACTGGGGCCGTTAATTGAATCGCATCCGCGTTTTCCACAGCAGGTGAATGCCGGTTTTATGCAAGTAGTGTCTGGTGAGCATATCCGTTTGCGGGTATATGAGCGCGGTGCCGGTGAAACACTGGCCTGTGGCAGCGGTGCATGCGCGGCAGTCGCGGTGGGGCGCCTGCAGGAGCTCCTGAATGATAAAGTTACTGTAGCACTACAGGGAGGAGACCTTATAATACACTGGTCCGGTCCCGGTTCTTCATTATGGATGAAAGGCCCGGCGACCACTGTTTTTGAAGGAACCCTTGAAATATGAATTCCCGACAGCAACCAGAACAGCAAGTCTCCGAGGCGATCAATGCCGATAGCGTCGAGCAGTTTTTACGCGATAACCCTGATTTTTTCGAGATTCGCCCGGAACTGTTCGCAGCGATGAACCTCAGCCACCCGAATGTCAGTGGCGCGGTGTCATTGATCGAACGCCAGGTTCGGCTGCTGCGGGAGAAAAACACCACGCTTGAGCAAAAACTGATGGAACTGGTGCAAATTGCCCGAGAAAATGAACAGCTCAGTGCCCAGCTGCATGTTTTTTCCAATGAATTATTGAAGGTTTGCACGCTATCCGATGTGGTTGCAGTCACACAGGATAAAGTACGTGAATTGTTCCAGACTGACTCAGTGGCGTTACGGTTAATTGATACGCATACCGATGATGTGCAGCTGAGTATCGGCCAGGATGAATATCAGACCTTATTTGCAGATCTGCTCAGAAACAACAAGCCGGCTTGCGGCCGTATTAAACAAAGCCTGCTGGATTATTTATTCCATGATAATGCCGGTGAAGTGGGTTCTGCAGCGATAATACCCTTGCAGGCATTAGATACTTTAGGCGTGTTGGCACTGGCCAGCCGGGATGAACACCGGTTTAACCCAACCATGGGCCATTTGTTTCTTTCGCATTTGGGTGATCTGGTCAGCAGCGCATTACTTGCTCACATTTAAGTTTCTTTTAAATAATAAAAACCTTACTGTGTTTCGCTGTTAAAAGCGTAATGCTTTGAGTACGGCGAAAACACCTTCTATTACTTAAGTTCGTCTTATCCGGAAAGTGATAAGTCGTATCGGTTTGTGTATCAAAAGTAAAAACTTTGTATCAAAAATCCGTGTATTTTAGTCCGGAAGTCATAAAAACAAACGCTAATTTATTGCATGATCTATAGCCTAAGCTCAATTGTTAGCAGGCACGGAAAAGGATATTATTTACCTACAGTGTCGCCAACAGCAATTAAAAAAATTTGACGCTGTTCTTCATTACGCAGATATTTAGTATTGGATACTACCCCGCCAGGGGAAGCCAGCAGCGGTTTAGCAAGGCGGTTATAGCGATATAGCCGCTGCGCTAACCTTCCAACTGGCTTATAAAAGAACTACCCCGCCAGGGGAAGCCAGCAGCGGTTTAGCAAGGCGGTTATAGCAGTATAGCCGCCGCGCTAACCTTCATAACGGGTTTATAAATAATATTACCCTCAGGGGGGAAGCTAGCAGCGGTTTAACAAGGCGGTTATAGTAGTATAGCCGCCGCGCTAGTTCGGCTTTCAAAGTATGTCCTTCGTTTTCTTTTCTATTTATTAATACTTATCTTATTCGGTTTATTGTCACTAGTTTCAGGCTCGGAGTGTTGTATCTTTTGTTGAAACGCTTCTTGATTGATGCCGTAAAGTGATGCTCTCGTGCCGTCTATGATAACCGGGTTTTTATATATTCCACCCAAGTGTTCAGCGACCCTGATGGAAGCCGTATTTTCCGGGTGAATGATGCTGATCAATTTATGGAGCTTCAGTGTCTCGAATGCATATTGAGCCGCTTTGGCAGCACCCTCTTTCGCATAGCCGTTACCCCAATATGCCCGCATTAACATCCAGCCAACTTCGGTGCCCGGCCAGCCGGCGGGATTGTATAGTCCAATGCGTCCGATCAGCTGATTATTCTGTTTTAGTTCAACCGCCCATAAACCATAGCCCTTAAGCTTCCAGTGGCCGAGAAGAAGTGCGAGATTGTTCCAGGCTTCATCGCGGTTTAAAGGTGAGCCCTGGCTGATGTATTTCATGATTTCCGGATCGGCCAGCATCTGGCTGTAGCGCTCAAAATCTGAGCCTCTGAATTGACGGAGTCGCAACCGGCTTGTTTCCAGCTCAATAGACATTTTGTATTTTTATTATTTATAGAATGCTGATCATAGCGCAATTAACGGACAAAGCTTTCAATTAATTGTCGCAAAAACCGTGTTGCTGCGTTTATAGATAGTAGAGCATGTTTTCATGAGCAACCTCAAAAGATTGCCGGGCTAAGCACTCTTGTAGGTAGTTGTAGCGCCGCCGGTTATGGCCGGTGGCGTTTTTGTTATTTTCAGTGTGCTTCATCCCAGTTATCGCCTATACCGATATCGACATCCAGTGTAACGCTGAGTTCAGCAGCTTGTGTCATACATTGGCTGATACCTTTTGTTACCGCGTCCACCTCCGCGTCAGGCACTTCGAAGACAAGCTCATCATGCACCTGCATAATCATTAAGGTATCCGGATGATGTGTTGATAGCCAGTCATTCACCGAAATCATGGCCAGTTTGATGATATCCGCAGCGGTACCCTGCATGGGTGCATTAATTGCGGTGCGTTCGGCATATTGCCGCTGCGCGGCATTGCGTGAATCGATTTCCGGTAAATACAGCCTGCGCCCCATCACCGTACTGACATAACCTTGCTCATGAGCCTTTTCGCGGGTGGTATCCATATAGGTTTTAACGCCGGGGTAACGCTCGAAGTACAAATCAACATAGGCCTGCGCTTCATTGCGACTGATGCCCAGTTGTTTGGCCAGACCGAAAGCGGACATTCCATATATTAATCCAAAGTTAATCGCTTTCGCGGCGCGCCGTTTCTCTGCTGTGACCTCATCGTCAGGCATACCGAACACTTCCGCTGCAGTGGCGCGGTGTATGTCTGCACCGGTCTCGAATGCATTCAGCAGGCGTTCGTCGCCGGACAGGTGCGCCATTATTCGTAATTCGATTTGTGAGTAGTCCGCTGCGATTAGACGTTTTCCGGGTGGTGCGATAAACGCTTTGCGAATCTGACGGCCGTCTTCGGTACGGATGGGTATATTCTGCAAATTCGGATCTGTTGAGGATAAGCGGCCGGTGGATGCAACCGCCTGATGATAAGATGTGTGCACACGACCGGTATCAGGGTCAATTTGTTCCGGCAGCTTGTCTGTATACGTAGACTTAAGTTTGCTTAAACCCCGGTGCCGGACAATTAACTGAGGTAACGCGTGGCCACGATCAGCCAGTTCCTGCAATACGTCCTCAGCAGTTGAGGGCTGACCTTTGGGGGTTTTGCGGATTACCGGCAGACCGAGCTGTTCAAACAGAATAGCCTGAATTTGTTTTGGGGAATTCAGATTAAATGCATTGCCGGCCTCTGCGTATGCCTGTTCTTCAATTTCCTGCATTTGCTTCGCAAAGCGGGTGCTGAGTTTTTTCAGCATGTTTGCATCAACCATCACGCCGTTGCATTCGATCTGTGAGAGCACGCCGATCAATGGCCGTTCAATTTTCTGATAAACCTGGCTCAGGTCGGGTATTTCCTGCAGTTGTGGCCATAATGTCTGATGCAGACGCAGAGTGATATCGGCATCCTCAGCTGCATAACGTGTGGCGGTATCAATATCAACCTGATCGAAAGTGAGTTGTTTGGCGCCTTTGCCGGCAACATCCTCGTAATGCAGGGTTTCAACGCCAAGATATTTTCCGGCCAGCGAGTCCATATCATGCCGGGTGGCAGTGGAGTTCAACACATATGACTGCAGCATCGTATCGTGAGCGATACCGTTCAGTGTTATTCCATAGCGAGCCAGAACATTGCGGTCATATTTTAGGTGTTGGCCGATTAATCTGGGTTTTTCTGTATCTTCAAGTAATGGCTTAAGCTTCTCCAGTACCAGGCTTAATGGCAGTTGCTCGGGTGAACCCGGCGCGGTATGTGCCAGCGGAACATAAGCTGCCTGCCCCGCGTCTGCTGTAAAAGACAGCCCGACCAGTTTGGCCTGCATATAGTTCAGACTGGTAGTTTCAGTATCAAAAGCAAAAAATTCAGATTTTTTCAGGCGCTCCAGCCATTGCTCGAACTGTTTTTCCGATAGTATGGTTTCATACTGACCGGTTTCAGCTTGTATCGCGGCTTCTGGTGTTTCGCCAAGTTTGGCCAGCCAGGATTTAAATTCAAAACGGGTGTACCAGTCTTTTAATGCAGCTTCATCGGGCGTGCTTCCGCTTAGTTTTTCCAGTCCGGTGGACAGTTTTACCGCGCAATCAATCGTGGTGAGTTTTTTTGATAATGGCAGATGCTCAATCGCGTTGCGAAGATTTTCCCCGACTTTACCTTTGACTTCATCGGCGTGTTCGATAACGTTTTCCAGTGAATCGTACTGTTGCAACCATTTGGCGGCGGTTTTCGGTCCGGCTTTTTCGACACCGGGAATGTTATCAACGCTGTCACCCATTAATGCCAGATAATCTGCGATTTGTTCGGGTGTCACACCGAATTTTTCAACAACGCCGGTTTGATCCAGCACCGTATTGGTCATTGTATTGACCAATGTGACATGTGAGTTCACCAGTTGTGCGAGGTCTTTATCGCCGGTCGAAATAACAGCATTATGCCCCTGTTCAGTGGCTTGTTTTGCCAGGGTGCCGAGCACATCATCGGCTTCAACCCCCGGTTCAATCAGTAACGGGTAACCCTGTGCTTTGATAATTTCCAGTAACGGCTCAATTTGACTTTGCAGTGCTTCGGGCATTGCCGGACGGGTTGCTTTATAGTCCGCAAAGAGCTCATGCCGGAAAGTTTTACCTTTTGCATCAAACACCACAATAATGCGCGATTCGGAATAATCTTTGCGCAATTTACCCAGCATGTTTAAAACCCCGTAAATTGCACCGGTCGGTTCACCGGCAGCATTGCTGAGTTTCTGCAGGGCCGGAATATGAAATGCACGGTAAAGGTAAGAGGATGCGTCGACCAGTACGATCGGTGGGGAATTTTTGGAGTCTGCCATAAGGTTTAAATCAACAAGATTAAAGACCTGCCATATTACGTGATTGTCGGTTGTTTACTATAACTTTATTTGGGTGCCATGGCCGCTTATTCAAAGACCCTATTTTACCGCATTGTTCTCTATGTAAGCGTTATTTTGAGTGGTAAACTGTCGCCGCCGGGCCGGCAGGCGGTGCCGGCGAGAGAACGGTTTTTATGTCTGTTTATACAACATTAAATAACAATGACTTATCCGGGTTTCTTCGGTGCTACGAAGTCGGTGAACTGACCGCTTTTCAGGGGATTAGCGAAGGTATCGAGAATACCAATTATTTTGTCTCCACCCGCCAGGGTGGTATGACGCATGATTTTGTGCTGACGATTTTTGAATCATTGCAGCCTGATGAGCTTTCTTATTATCTGGCGCTCATGGCGTTCTTGGCCGATCATGGCTTGGTTTGTGCGAGACCGGTTGCCGACCGGCAGGCGCATCATTTGCAGGTATTGAAAAACAAGCCGGCCGCACTGGTCCAGCGGCTTCCGGGCCGAAGTGTGTTGCAGCCGAAGGATGAACACTGTCGTCAGATAGGTGCTTTTTTGGCGCAGCTGCATACATTGGGACAACGTTTTGAGCAGCGTAAACTTAATAGCCGCGGTCATGCCTGGCGCCGGGATACGGCTGCAAAAATCACAGGTAAACTTGCCGAAGATGAGCAGCTTTTATTGCAGCAGGAGCTGGCTTTTCAGGAACAGCATTGGGCTGCTGTTGATAAGCTGCCGTCAGGTGTTATTCATGCGGATTTATTTCGTGATAACGCATTATTTGATGGTGACCGCCTAACCGGGGTAATCGATTTTTATTATGCCTGTGATGATCTGCTGCTTTACGATATTGCGGTCACAGTTAATGACTGGTGCAGCCGGGATGATGGGGCACTGGACATAGCAAAAGTCGCCGCCTTATTGCGAGGCTATCATTCAGTGCGGGCATTGTCCTCTATGGAACAATCCTATTGGCCGTTAATGCTGCGTGCGGCGGCGTTACGTTTTTGGTTATCGCGCCTGCAGGATCAGCACTATCCGCGTGCAGGTGAATTAACACACCTTAAAGACCCTGATGTATTTAAACGAATTTTGTCGGATCGTGTGCAATCTGCTGAACGTATCACGACCTTATGGGTAGGTTGATGCATCCGGGTTTTCAAAAATTACTACGGTTTTCGCTGATACTCGATAGTGTTAACGAGAAAACCGGCCGGCTGTTGGCATGGCTGACATTGGGTATGGTGCTGGTTACTTTTGCTACCGTGTTATTGCGTTATCTGTTCAACCTGGGTTCGATCGCGGTACAGGAAAGTGTAACCTATATGCACGCGCTGGTTTTTATGCTCGGTGCGGCATATGCAATGAAAAATCAGGCGCATGTGCGGGTTGATATTTTTTACCGTACATTCAGTGTGCGGCATAAGGCGTTCGTTGATTTGTCGGGGAATCTACTTTTTTTAATGCCGGTCTGTATATTTATTTTTTACATAAGTTTCGATTATGTCCAGCTGGCCTGGAAAATCAAAGAAACATCATTGGAAACCGGCGGCTTACCATTTACTTATTTATTAAAAACCGTCATTCCGGCAATGGCGGTGCTGTTATTTTTACAGGCACTGGCCGACAGTATTAATGCGTTGATCGCGATAATCGTGGGAAACACCACGACACAACAGGTGCGTTGATGGAGTGGCTGGCGCTGTTGCTGTTTCTTGCAGTATTTGTATTTTTATTGAGTGGCTACCCGGTTGCATTTGTGCTGGCCGGTGTATCTTTGTTGTTTGCCGGTATCGGTGTGGCCGCTGGGGTTTTTGATAGCGCGTTTATGAATGCGATTCCGAATCGACTGTTCGGAATTATGATGAATCAGACACTGATTGCAGTACCGCTGTTTGTGTTTATGGGCGCGATGCTGGAGCGTTCCAAAATCGCCGAAAATCTGCTGGATATGATGGCCGGATTGTTTGGGCCGTTACGCGGGGGCTTGGGTATTTCGGTCGTATTGGTCGGGGCGTTACTGGCAGCCAGCACCGGAATTGTCGGTGCCACGGTGGTGACCATGGGTTTACTATCCCTGCCTTCGATGTTGCGTCGTGGCTATAGCCCTGCGGTTGCTTGTGGCACCATTTGCGCATCCGGCACCTTGGGGCAGATTATCCCGCCATCGATTGTACTGGTACTGCTCGGTGATGTGCTCTCTTCGGCGTATCAGCAGGCGCAACTGGATATGGGAATCTTTTCGCCAAAAGCGGTATCGGTTGGTGATTTATTTATTGGCGCGATTATCCCCGGTATTTTATTGGTTGTTCTTTATATTACTTACCTGATTGTGCTTGCGATGTTGAAACCCGATGCGATGCCGGCACCTGCCGTTCATCAACGGCCGACACTGAATACCGCGTTTTTTATTAAAGTTATCAATGTGATGATACCGCCGCTGTTGCTGGTTATCGCGGTGTTGGGCTCAATTATTGCCGGCCTGGCAACGCCGACGGAAGCGGCCTCGGTTGGCGCGGTCGGGGCACTGTTGCTGGCGCTGCTGTATCGCAGATTAAGCCTGACGGTTTTGCAGGAAGTGATGCAGAGTACGGTCAGGATCAGCAGTATGGTTTTTATGATACTGATCGGTGCGGCGTTTTTCTCACTGGTGTTTCGCGGTTTTGGCGGTGATGAGATGGTGCACCGGTTTTTGACTCAATTACCCGGTGGAACGGCCGCTGCAGTATTATTGGTGATGGTGGTGCTGTTTTTGCTTGGGTTTGTGCTGGATTTTATAGAGATTACGTTTATAGTCGTTCCGATTGTCGGGCCAATATTATTGGCCATGGGTGTGGATCCGGTGTGGTTGGGAATTATGATCGCAATTAATCTGCAGACTTCTTTCTTAACGCCACCGTTTGGTTTTGCGCTGTTCTATTTAAGAGGTGTGGCTTCCAGAGAAATATCCACACTGGCTATTTACCGCGGTGTGACACCCTTTATTCTGATTCAAATGATGATGCTGGGGTTATTATTTTTATGGCCGGAGCTGGTGACCGGTTTATCAAAATGGATATATGCGAACTGACTCACTTTCTATCCTGGTTAAGCAACTATAATACGCTGAGGAAACAGCGGGAGGTTTATCGGTGAAAAATCAATATATTACAGGTTTATTATTTGTACTGCTCAGCTTTGGCATGCAACCGGCAATGGCCGGTGAGCTGCTAATCGGTGCTAAAACCGGTATCCATAGTTTTGATTTTGACTCAGCCGGAAGTGAAGATCCGACAATCGATGCGGTCATTAAAATCGGTTATGAGTTTATGGATCTGCTCATTTTTGATCTTGCTGCGGAAGTTGAGTTTACAACCTCTCTAACCGAGGGCGAAGCTGATAATGAGGATTTCAGCAATGTCAGTTTTGGCGCGTTTGCGTCTTTCCGAACCGCCGGGCCGATTTATTTTATCGGCCGGGTCGGTATCGTCGATACGGAAATTGATTTTGAAGACACCAACAACCTGGATGATACGGCCACCGCTTTGGGGCTCGGTATTGGTTTCAGTACCGGTTTCCGTTGGGAGCTTGAATTCACAAGCTATGATTATGGCGATGATATAGGCGGCTCATCTGAATATTTATCACTCGGTTTCAGCTTCTAACATCAGGCGGGCTTTGCCTGCTGTTTGCAGTGATTGTTAGCCGGTCTCTGTGGCCGGCTTTGTCGTTATTGACCGCGGATATTCAGAAAAGCCTTTTCGGAAATATCCTGCCAATTGCGGACGGGTTCCCGGAAATCCATAAACGACTGATACACTTTTCGGGAAAACGGTGTTTTATCGGCTATTTCCGCGACCACATCTTTGGCAATGTCCTGCAGTTTTTGCAGTACTTCATCCGGCAGCCTTAAGACTTCAACCTGATGCTCGGTCACCAGAGACTCCAGCGCCGCGTTATTACGCGCGATATACTCCAGTTGCATATTATGATTTGCGACTTTCGCGGCATTGATCACGATTGACTGTAAATCGTCCGGCAGTTTGTTAAACGCGTCTTTGTTAATAAAGCATTCGAGAATGGTTCCGGGCTCGTGCCAGCCCGGGTAGTAGTAATAGCGGGCGGCTTTGTGTAGCCCGAATGCCAGGTCGTTATAAGGACCTACCCACTCCGTCGCATCGATTGTGCCGGTTTGCAGTGAGGTAAACAGTTCTCCGCCGGGCAGGCTGACCGGAGTGCCTCCGGCGCGTTTCAGAACCTCGCCGCCAAGACCCGGGATTCGCATTTTTAACCCTTTCAGATCGGCGATGGTGTTGATTTTTTTATTAAACCACCCGGCCATTTGCACAGTAGTATTGCCGGCCGGAAACGGTAACAGGCCAAAGGGTTCATAGGCTTCCTGCCAAAGTTGCAGGCCGCCGCCGAACTGCATCCAGGCATTGATTTCATTGGCGGTCAAACCAAAAGGTACAGAGGCGAAGAACTGGAATGCCTCATTCTTACCCTTCCAGTAGTATGCGCCGCCATGGCCCATTTCAGCACCGCCGGCGGAAACATAATCAAAAATTTCAAATGCGGGTACCAGCTCACCGGCCCCATACACTTTAACGGCCATTCTGCCGCCGGAAAGCTCATTAATGGTTTGTGCAAGGTATTCGGCACCGGTGCCCAGCCCCGGAAAGTTTTTCGGCCAGGTTGTGACCATTTTCCATTGAATGGTTTTCCCCGTAGCCTGTTTACCTTCTTCACAGGGCTGCGTGTTGTTACTGCAGGCGGCCAGCAGTCCGGTGCCGGCGAGGGCGCCGGCTCCAAATTTGTGTATGAATTTTCGTCGTTCCATTATGACTCCCCCAGGGTGTTTACTGTTTTTTATAGTGGTTGCAGGTTGGCGTATGCCAGCACCAGCCATTTACTGCCGGCCGATTCAAAATTAACCTGCACCCGGGCATGGCTGCCGCGGCCTTCGCAGTTGAGCACAACGCCCTCGCCAAATTTCGTATGCAGGACCCGCCGGCCGATATCGATGCCGTTAAAATCTTCCGGTGAAGCGTGGGATGCCTGAAATGTTGCAGGCACGCTTTGCTTAACCATGATCTGCGGACGAATTTCCTGTAGCAGGTCCCGGGGCAGTTCACCGATAAAACGTGAGGGCATGGAATAATTTTCTTTACCGTATAGCCTGCGGCTTTCCGCATAACTTAAAACAAGTTGTTGTTCCGCACGCGTGATACCGACATAGCAGAGACGGCGTTCCTCTTCCATACGGCCCGGTTCTTCGACCGACATTTGATGTGGAAACAGCCCTTCTTCCAGCCCGCATAAAAATACCAGTTTGAATTCCAGGCCTTTTGCTGAGTGCAGCGTCATCATTTGCACGCAATCCTCCCAGGCATCGGCCTGTCCGTCGCCGGCCTCCAGTGCGGCATGTGCAAGAAAGGCTTCCAGTGGGGATAGTTCGTCTTCAGTATTATGTTCATAAGCTCTTGCCGCGGATACCAGCTCTTCAAGGTTTTCTTTTCTTGACTGGGCTTTTTCACTTTTATCATTGCGGTGGTGATCCAGCAGACCGCTGATATGCAGCAACTGATCAATTTGTTCGTATAGCTGTAAATCCAGAATATTTTTCGTGAGTTTCTCGATCAGCTCAAGAAATCCGCCGACCATCGTTGCGGCGCGGCTACTAAGTTGCTGTGTTTCAATGCAGGCTGTGGCCGCCTGCCAGTAAGAAACACTGTGGGCATTTGCATGCTGGCGGATCAGTTCCACGGTTCGCTCTCCAATACCGCGTGGCGGTTGGTTCACGACCCGTTCAAATGACGCATCATCATTGCGATTAACGCAGAGACGCAGATAACCCAGCGCATCTTTTATTTCGGCGCGTTCAAAAAAGCGCAGACCGCCATATACCCGGTATGGGATGGTTGCGGCAATAAAAGTTTCTTCGAAAATGCGTGATTGTGCATTCGAGCGATACAGCACGGCGACTTCAGTTCGTTTCCCGCCTTCGTTAACCCATTGTTGAATACGGTCGGCAACGAACCGTGCTTCATCCTGTTCATTGTATGCGGCATACAGGTCCAGCAATGCGCCGTTACCGCTATTGGTCCAGAGGTTTTTTCCGAGTCGCCCCTGGTTGTTATCGATAAGTGCATTGGCGGCATTCAAAATATTACCGCTGGAACGGTAATTCTGTTCAAGACGTACTATTTGGGTGTTTGCAAAGTCTTTAGAAAACTGCTGGATGTTTTCGATTCGCGCGCCGCGCCAGCCATATATGGACTGATCATCATCACCAACAGCGAATGTGCTGCCGTGCTTGCCGGCAAGCAGTCTTAGCAATGCGTATTGAATGGTATTGGTATCCTGAAATTCATCAACCAGCAAATGCCGGAAACGATTTTGATAGTGTGTTAACAACTGTTCGTTATCGCGTAATATTTCCAGGGTGCGCAATAGCAATTCAGCAAAGTCGACCACACCCAGCCGCATACAGGTTTGCTGATAAGCACTGTAAATACGCACCAATTGACGGTTAACCGGGTCGCCGTTATCCGGGATATGCTCCGCGCGTACACCCTCTTCTTTACGTCCATTAATAAACCAGAGTGCTTGCTTGGCCGGCCATTTTGATTCATCAAGTTCCAGACTTTTTAAAATCCGCTTGATCATGCGCTGCTGATCCTGCGAGTCCAGTATCTGAAAGCTTTGTGGTAATCCCGCTTCCTGCCAGTGTTGGCGCAGTAAACGGTGGCAGATGCCGTGAAAAGTGCCGACCCACATTCCTGCTGCCGGTATGCCCAGCAATGATTCAGTTCGCTGGCGCATTTCCTGTGCGGCTTTATTGGTGAATGTGACCGCTAAAATACCGTAAGCTGATACGTTTTCAACCTGAATCAGCCAGGCGATACGATGAACCAGCACCCGGGTTTTACCGCTGCCGGCACCGGCCAGCACCAGAATATTTCCCGGTGGAGCACTGGTGGCTTCGCGCTGTTCATCATTTAACGGGTCAAGAATTGCAGATACATCCATAATACTTCAATTAAGATGGTATTCGTGCCGGCTGAATCAGTCGCGTTCGTCCGGCCATGCTGTGAAAATCAATAATAATCCCGGTATGCCGAGTAACCAGCTTTCCAGTGGGATGTTCCAGATTAAGCTGGGTTCACGGCCATTCAGGCCGAATATGATGGCCGCACTGATTAACAGTGCGGAGCCGATTGTAATATAGAAACGGCGCCTATTGCCCTCTTTTATTCGATTTTCCAGGCGTTCGAGTGTTGAGTTTTGCAGTTGAACTTTCAGCTTGCCTTGAGAGCTTTCACGGATAATTTTATCCAGCCGCCCGGGTAAATCCGGCAGACGGCGCAGCCACTCAGGTGTCTGCCCCGGCAATCGGTCCAGTACCGCATGAAACATCACCTGCTCACGCATGGCTTTTTCCAGAAAAGGTTTGGCGCTTTGCCATAAGTCCAGGTCAGGATAAAGTTGTCTGCCGATGCCTTCGATATTTAACAGGGTTTTTTGTAAAAGAATTAATTGTGGTTGAATAACAAAATCGAAACGCCTGACAGTTTGAAACAACCGAACCAGGACATGACCGAATGAAATCTCTTTTAACGGCCGTGCAAAATTAGGCTCGCAAACGGTACGGATCGCCATTTCGAAATCGCCGACCCTGACTGATGCCGGCACCCAGCCTGAGTCCAGGTGCAATTGTGCAACCCGGCGGTAATCGCGATTGAAAAATGCGAGAAAGTTTTCAGCCAGATAACGTTTGTCTTCATCACTGAGTGTACCGACAATGCCGAAATCCACCGCAATATATTTTGGGTTTTCCGGATCTTCAACCGAAACGAATATATTGCCCGGATGCATATCGGCATGAAAGAAATTGTCGACAAAAACCTGCTTAAAAAAGATTTCCACGCCGTTTTCGGCAAGCTTTTTCATGTTGACGTTATGTGCTTTCAGCTGCGCGATATCATCGATTGAAATACCGGAAATGCGTTCCATCACCATAATGTTCTGGGTGGTCCATTGCCAATACACTTCCGGTATGTATATTAGTTTTGAGCCTTTGAAGTTGCGCCGTAACTGGCTTGCGTTCGCGGCTTCCCGCACCAAATCCAGTTCATCAAATATGGTTTTTTCAAAGTCGGAGATCAGTTCAATAGGTCGCAGGCGCCGTGCCTCTAATGAATAGCGTTCCGCAAGCTCAGCGATAACCCGCATCAAGCCGATATCCCGGAATATGGTTTTTTTGATATTGGGTCGAATCACTTTGACAACAACCCGGCGCCCATCCATTAGCTCCGCGCCATAAACCTGTGCAACCGATGCAGATGCAAGCGGCTTGTCATCAAAGTGCGCAAAGATGGTGTTGATCGGCTGGCCCAGATTTTTTTCGATGATATCGCGGGCTTCTGTAGTTGGAAATGGCTGCACCTGATCCTGGAGAAAACTCAGCTCTTCGGCAATTTCTGCCGGAAGCAGGTCCCGCCGTGTGGAGATGATTTGTCCGAGCTTCACAAATATGGGGCCCAACTCCTCCAAAGCCAGACGTATGCGTTCGCCATGTGAGCCCCGTGGTTTTTTGAACCAGTTCCACGGAGCGAGAAAATAGATAAACCGAACCGGCCTGAACAGATGTGCGGCCAGTACGATTTCATCCAGGCCGTGTTTGACCAGGATTCGGTTTATATATAAAAGGCGAAGGGCTTCCGAAGGGCGTATCATTTTGAGTAATTTTGTATGCGTTACGGTTAGGTTTTTTCCAGGTTTTCGATACGCGCCTGAAGCCGGTCTGCGTGTTCCCGCAGAGTATCCACTTCATCCATAAAATTCTCAACCTCAATTCGGGTCGGGAGGTCACGGGATTCTTCCTGTAAGTACTCACTGAAAGTTGCCGTCAATGAGTCGGCAGATCTTTTTTTCCAGTTCAGCAGTTTTCGTACAATCTGGCCCGAGCTATGCGCCGGGATATCGCCGACATATTCCGCAAATACCCCTTCCCAGTCTATATCCAACGCACTGAGGATATGCTTAAATTTTTTTCCAAGTGCCACATCGCCTTGAATTTCGATTTCACCGGCTTGTAATAACGGGGTGGGATCATCCATCGCGGCTAATTTGACTAATGCCAGTGGTGCGCCGCGGATCATGACATCCGGCGTCCCGGGCGATTCCGGCATAATCTGCAGTTCGGTGTGTCTGATAGAAAAAGGTATGCGCAGCTCTAAACCGAGAACGTCAATGACGAATGTATTATCTTCCAGCGGTTTGAGTTTTGCGGGGAAGTCGGGGTCAAGCGCGAGCAAGCGGTTGATGGCCTGGCTTATTTTTTCGCGATAATCCGGTTGCGGGATCATTTTATTTGTTTGGCCAGCACGCTAAGCGCTTTACTGGCCTGCTCTTCCATAATAACCACAGAATCAGCGATTTTATCATGAAAGCCCTGGCGTTTAGGGTCCCAGATAACCCATAAAAATCCCAGGCAAAGTGGCAGTGCCGAAACAAGATAGCACAGGTAACGCAGGGCCGCCCGGGCTGTGGTCAGGGGTTGACCGGTTTTGGCGTTTACGACGATACAACCCATAAGTAATTTACCCGGCGTGGCTTTCAGTTTTACCCAGAAGTATACGGTGAGGATAAAAGGCAGTGCGGTATCGATCACGCCTTCCAGTGGGCTGTAGAATACCTCATTATGGGGACTGATAAGCCAATAAAAATATTCCGGGCCAAATATCAGGCAAAATAATAGCGCGGTGATGCTGCCGAAGAGTATTTGATCCAGCAATGTAGCGAACAGGCGCCGCCAAAAGCCGGCATATAGTGTATACGGGCTGAGGGTCAAAATTTATATCCGCTGTGCAGGGCAACGATGCCTCCACTGAGGTTTAGGTAGCGCGTGCGTTTAAAGCCGCTTTGTTCAAACATAGCTTGCAGGGTTTTCTGGTCAGGGTGTTTGCGAATCGATTCGACCAGGTATTGATAGCTGTCTGCATCGCCGGTAATCCAGCGGCCCAGCTTTGGAATGATATTGAATGAATAGGCATCATAAAGTTTTTCCAAAAAACCAACCGCCGGTTTGGAAAATTCCAGTACTAAAAAACGGCCGCCGGGCTTAAGAACACGATGGGCACTTTTTAGTGCGGCTTCTTTATTGGTAACGTTGCGGAGGCCGAATGCCATGGTGATGCAGTGAAAATGATTTTCTGCAAAAGGCAATGATTCGGCGTTGGCCTGCACATATTCAATATTACCGGCGAACCCCATATCCAGCAGCCGTGTCCGGCCATGTTGCAACATGGCTTCATTGATATCTGCCAGCACCACCTGCCCCTCGGCTCCAACCTGCCGGGCGATCAGGGCTGCGAGGTCACCGGTACCACCGGCCAGATCGAGAACGCGTTGTCCCGGGCGCAGCTGTGCGGTCGTAATAGTGAAACGCTTCCAGAGCCGGTGAATGCCCATCGACATCAGGTCGTTCATCAAGTCATAGCGGCTTGCAACCGAGTTAAATACTTCGGCTACTCGTCGGGACTTTTCTTCTGTTGGTATCTCTGAGAAACCGAAATCGGTGGTTTTGTCCATACGCCATAGTCTACGCTAACATCCGGCTGCCCGGTAGAGATATTGGATATTGTATAGAAACCTGCCTCAGATGCAGGCTACGGTGAAGTTATCTGCCGTTGTTTATTGTTGGTTTTCGGTATTCTGTGGATTTTCGAGAAAACGTCCGGCGCGTTCGGCTTGCATGGGCTGTGCAAAATAAAAACCCTGTGCTTGATCGCAGTCGTGAGCTTTCAGAAAGCTCAGGTGTTGCTCATTTTCAACCCCTTCAGCCACGACCTTTGCATGCAGGTTTTTTGCCAGCGCAATAATGGTTGTCGCAATAGTGGCATCGTTGGTATTTTCCGGCAGGTTTTTGATGAATGACGTATCAATTTGAAGGCCGTCGATTGGAAAAATACTGAGGTGCTTCAATGAGGAGTAGCTTGTTCCGAAGTCATCTATATACACTCTGACACCGATATCCTTTAAGCCGCAGATAATATCAGCCGCATGGTCGAAGTTTTTTAACAGCATGCTTTCGGTGATTTCCACAATTAAGTGGTTGGCATTTAAATCGAATTTATCCAATGAGGTTTTTATCGTATCAATAATATCTTTGGCGGCAAACTGACGGGCGGATAAATTTATTGATACATCAATTGTGTGGCCCTGTTCATGCCAAAGCTTGGTTTGTTTGAGTGCGTTTTCAATAATCCATTTGCCCAATGAAAAAATTATGCCGCTATTTTCTGCAATGGGTATAAACTCATCCGGCATCAGTAAACCCAGTTCGGAATGCTGCCAGCGAACCAAAGCTTCAAAACATACTGCTTTACCGGTCTGGATATTAATTTTAGGCTGGTAGACCAGATAAGCTTTTTCAGCAAACTTTTGCTGGGCAAGTTCGCTTTCAATTTTAAATCTTCGATAGGCTTTACGGTTGACTTCCGAGTCGTAAAACTGGAATTTATTTTTGCCGGTGGATTTGGCGGTATATAGTGCTACATCGGCATACTTTATTAATCCGACCGGGTCCAGCGCATCCAGTGGGTAAAGTGCAATGCCTATGCTGATGCCGACCTCCAGAGTATGCGAATCCAGGTTTATCGGTTTATTGATACTGGATATGATGCGGTGACAAAGTCTGGGGATAACGGACGGGTCGATATTGTTCTCGAGTAAGATGATGAACTCATCGCCTCCGAGTCGTGCGATTGAGTCATTGATTGATTTCAGGTCCTCGAATGTATTGCGGCTGATAATATCACTGTCGCGAACACATTGATGCAGTCGGTTGCTGACGGTTCTTAACAGTGCATCCCCGACCTCGCTGCCTAAAGAGTCATTGATATGTTGAAAATCGTCCAGATCCAGCAACATGACTGCCAGCTTATGTCCGTAGCGTGTCGCTTTTATAATCGCTTGCTTTAGATTTTTTTCAAAGTTCGAACGATTTGGTAAATCAGTTAATGGATCATGATGCGCCAGATAACGGATTTTCTCCTCGGCGGTACGATGCCGGGTGATATCCTGAATAATACCGACGATATAAGCCGGTTCCCCGGTGTTTTCGTCGGGTAATACTTCAGCTCTTTCCTGCACATACACTGTTTCCAGGTTGGTCTTTACCAGCCGGTACTCGGTTTCACTCTCTGTGCGGCCTTTTTTAAAAAGGTTGTTGATATGGTCGGAGACTCTCTGTTTGTCATCTTCATGCACATAATCCAGAATGACATTGTGGTGGGCGACCCGGATATCATTACTGAATCCAACCAGTTTGTATAATTCATCTGACCAGGTGAGAGTTTTGTTGCGAATATCCCAGGTCCATTCTGAAATTTTCGCGACTTTTTTGGTGCGCAATAAATGTGATCGGTTTGCGGCCTGCTGGGCATTTTTGTTTGCGTCGTCAAGCAGGCGCAGAATTTTAACGCCTAATGATGTTGCATTGACCGGCTTTGATACCCATTCTGATGCGCCGGCTTTGTAAAGTTGTGTTAATAACGAGGCGTTGTTGCTGTCTGCGGTAACGAGCACCACCAGGTTTTTCCATTGGCTGTTTTGCCTGATTTTATCGCATACCTCAATGTTATCTGTTTCCTTTTGATGCAGGTCTAAAAATACTGCAGCAATTTTATGTTCGGCGTTTTCCAGATTTCGGTATACTGCATCTACATCTGCAGCAAACAGTGACGCAAGCCCCAGCTTTTCCAATGCCTTGGCCATTGCAGTTTGGTTTTCTGTGTCGGGGGTGGCTATCAGCACGGAGCGGTTATTATCGGTCTGACCGGAATTATTTTGTTTCATGCTCTTTCTCTGGCGGCTACACTGGTTGCTGTGAGTTTATTTATCAGAGTATAACGGCAGACCGGCCCTGGAACTGTGCCGACCTTCAAAATTGCGATCTTCGGATAGATAACGCAGGTGAATTTCATAGCAAAAATAAGGCTTTAGACTAATTAAAAATCGGCTATCGTTTCGAGCGTGCTACTTTTAAAACCGCCTTGCGGTTACGGATGCGCCGCATCAGATTGGCCAACATGACCCGGTTTTTAACGGATACAACAAAATAGAGCGTGACTTGTCCGCTATATTTTTCAACCTGGCTGACGTTCTCGATATTACAATTTTCGGAGATGATGGTTGCGATTTGTGCCAACACTCCGCGTGAGTTTGTTACGTCTACCCTGATAGTGGCCGGGAATGTAGAAGTAATATCCTCTGCCCATTCGACTTCCAGCTTATTCTCGACATGTTTGCGGTACTCGCGGGTATTACGGCATGACTGGCGGTGGATCACGATCCCACTGCCGGGGTTTACCAGGCCGAGGATATTATCGCCGGGAATCGGCTGACAGCATTTACCGAAGGAGACGGTCAGCCCTTCGGTGCCTTTTATCGAGAGCGGTTTGATCTTCAGATCTTTTTCTTCGGCTTGGGCGGCCGACTCGCCCGGTGCGATGCGGCGTGCAACCAGTTTAGGCATACGGTTGCCCAGGCCTATGTCGCTCAGTAGCGCTTCCAATGAGTCATAGCCGTACTCTTCCAATACAATACTCATCGTACGCTCGGGTATATCTTCGATGGAAATATTATAGGCATCCAGCTCTTTGCTGAGCAGTCGTCGCCCCAGGCGCAGGCTGTCTTCATGTGTCAGGTTTTTCAGGTAATGGCGGATAGAAGCACGTGCTTTTGCGGTGACCACAAAGTTTAACCAGCTGGGATTCGGTCGCGCGGCGGTGTGAGTTACGATCTCAACGGTTTGACCGCTTTGTAATACCGTGCTTAATGGGGCAACACGAAGATCAATTTTTGCCGACATGCAGGTGTTGCCGACATCAGTGTGGATTGCGTATGCGAAATCCACAATCGTTCCGCCACGAGGCAGCTCGATAATTTTGCCCTGCGGGGTAAAAACATAAACCTCATCCGGAAACAGGTCGACTTTTACGTTTTCCAAAAATTCAATTGGATTGCCGGCCTGTTGCTGAATTTCGAGCAGGTTTTGCAGCCATTGTTGAGTATGTGATTTTTCAGTTACAGACGGGCTTTCATGGCCGCTTTTGTAAACCCAGTGGGCGGCAATGCCGGATTCTGCAAAATTATCCATTTCCTCGGTCCGAATCTGAACTTCGATCGGAATGCCATGCGGGCCGAACACGGTTGTATGCAGTGACTGGTAACCGTTGGTTTTGGGGATCGCAATATAGTCCTTAAACAGGCCGGGAACCGGTTTGTAAGCATTGTGTACGATGCCCAGCACGCGATAGCATTCGTCGACGGTTTTGCCGACGATTCGCAGTGCAAACAAATCCATGATCTCGGTGTAGCGAACCCGCCGGATTTTCATCTTGTTATAAAGGCTGTGCAGCGTCTTTTCGCGGGTTTTGATGCGCACCGGGGTCAGCTCGGATTCCTCCATTAATGCCTGAATCGTAATTTCAACCTTGTCCATCACCTCCTTGCGGTTTTGCCGGGCTTTTTTTACATGATCGCTCAGGATTTGATACCGCATTGGGTACAGTGCCTGTAAGCCGAGATCCTGCATTTCAATACGCCAGCTGTTGATACCCAGGCGCATTGCAATCGGAGCATAAACTTCGAGGGTCTCACGTGCTATGCGGCGTTGTTTGGGCTTGGGCATAAACCCCAGTGTGCGCATATTGTGCAGGCGGTCTGCCAGCTTAATCAAAATAACCCGAATATCTTCCGTCATTGCGAGGATCATTTTGCGAAAACTTGCGGCGGCGGCTTCAGCTTTGGTATCAAAGTGGATCTGATCCAGCTTGCTGACACCGTCAACCAGTTCGGCCACCTGAGTTCCGAATGCTTCGGCAATATGGCTTTTGGCGGTCTCAGTGTCTTCGATCACATCATGGAGAATCGCGGCGACGATCGACTCGGTGTCCATTTCAAGCTCTGCCAGCAATGCGGCGACTGCGACCGGGTGATGAATATAGGGTTCGCCGGAAAGCCTGAGCTGGCCTTTGTGTGCCTGGGCTCCGAACTTGTAGGCACGCAAAACCTCCCGGATTTCGGTTTCGGAAAGGTAGGTACCGAGCTTTGCAGCCAGCTCCGAGATAATCGGGTCCTGCCGGGGAAGCCCCGATGAAGGGTTAAATTGAGATGTCGCCTTTACCATAGTAATTAATGGCGTTTTGGCAAGACGTGAAAGAATCAGCCCCCGGTGGGGCCCGGATCAAGCGCTATGCGGAATAGTCGTCTCTTCGGTGGTTTCTTCGAGTTCAGCTAAATTCAATTCAGGGTCGATTTTTTCATCAAGCACTTCGCGTCCGACTTTACTGGCAGCAATTTCACGCAATGCGATAACAGTGGGCTTGTCACCGTCTTTGGGCAATAAAGGATCAGAGCCAGCACAGATTTGCCGGGTTCGTTTCGCTGCAACCAGCACGAGCTGGAACAAATTATCCACTTGATGGAGACAGTCTTCGACCGTAACGCGTGCCATTACCAAAATGCTCCTAAATAGTACAGAATTTACGGATTATAAAGGAATGCCCGGGATCAGGCCAGCCTATAGGCCGGTAAATGCGAAGTCAGGACAATAATGAGTTTAACAGTTCCGCATGAATCGCCTGTTGACGCTTTTGTCTAAGTCGCTCACAGGTGATGATTGCGAGGAGCTCTTTAAGCGCCTGCTCGAAATCATCGTTAATCACCAGAAAATCACTCTCGGCATAATGGGCGATTTCATTTTTGGCCGCAGCCATGCGCCTTGTGATGGTTTCCTCGCTATCCTGAGCGCGTGAGCGTAACCGCTCTTCCAATGTGCTTCGGGATGGCGGCAGAATAAAAATTGAAACAGTGGCTGGATTTTGCCGCCGGACCTGAGCCGCGCCCTGCCAATCGATTTCCAGGATCACATCTTTGCCCGAGTTGAGCAGGCTTTCAACGCTGCTGCTTGCTGTGCCGTAATAGTTACCGAAAACACTTGCATGCTCCAGAAACGCATTTTGGTTTACCAACTTGGTAAATGCCTCTGGAGTCACAAAATGATAATCCTGTCCGTCGACTTCCCCCGGGCGTTTGGCTCGCGTAGTATGTGAGATGGACAGTTTTGTGCGTGCATCACGTTCCAGTAGTGCATGGACCAGACTGGTCTTTCCTGCACCTGAGGGTGCGGATATGGTAAATAGGGTGCCGAGTGCCATAATGTTTGCAAGCTTAAAAAAAAGCTCCAGAATCTACAAGCGGATCGAGTGTCAGGTACAGCTTTTTTCCTAAAAATGAATTTAGATCAGGTGTTACATGACAAGCCATAGCCCGGAACAAATAAAGATAAGCCAGTCGGTCGCCATTCTGGTGGATGGCAACAATATGGAGCGAAGCATCCATAATGAAACCAATGATCAGCAGACAATGTTAAATTTCGATACGCTAATCGCACGGTTGCTGGATAACCGGGGTTTGAACCGGCTGGTTTATTTTCGTGAAGGTAAGCAGATTTCGTCCAAACTGCAGGAGCGTTTGCATCATCATTATCACGGCTCGGTGCGCCCCTGTCACAAAAGTGCAGATATTCCGTTGACAATCAAGGCCACTCAGCTGGCCAGTAAAGTTGACACAATTATTATTATGTCGGGTGATTCTGACTATGTTGAGCTGGTCAGGCATTTGAAGTCAGAGGGGGTCAGGGTTGAAATAGCCGCGATTGCGAGTACCACATCGCAGCTATTGATCGATGAGGCGGATCACTTTCACCCGGTGACTTCGGATGACTGGTTTACGTTGGCACCGAAGAAGACCTCAAAAAGAGGCAAACGGTCAAAATAATTTCTTACGGCATTATTTCCACTTAATATTACAACCAACACTCGGTTTCTGGTTTTCCGGGACTGCTTTGCCGTTAACCATACAATCGATTGCATCATAAAGGTCTTTACCTGTGACAGGCAGGTTATTGCCCGGGCGACTGTCGTCGAATTGGCCCCGATAGACCAGCTTCAGAGATTTGTCGAATAGATAAAAATCCGGGGTGCAGGCGGCATCGTAGGATTTTGCGATTTGCTGGGTTTCGTCATACAGGTATGCGAACGGGTAACCGTGCCTATCCGCTTCTTCCAGCATTTTTGCGGGTGCATCTTCCGGATAATTCTCAATATCATTGGCGCTGATGGCTGCCATGCCAATGTCGGCATTAGTGGCACGGTGGCCGAGTTCGGCCAAAGCGGCGTTCAAATGTTTTACATAAGGGCAGTGATTGCAGATAAAAGTGATCAACAAGCCATTGTCTTTTTTCAGGTTGTCACGCGTATGGATTTTGTTATTGCCGTCCGGCAGTTGAAAATCCGGTGCAACGGTGCCGAGTGGAATCATATTTGAAGGTGTTAAAGCCATATTTGTTTCTCCGGAGCTTATTGAATACGCGATGTCTTTTTGATGAAAGCGATAAATAAAAGCATGACCGGAAATTATATTTCAATAAAAGGCGCTTGCCAGCACAATATTGCAGAAGCCGACTGAGTCATGAGTTTGGGTTCGGAAGGCGGGAGTCAAGGCGGCCGTATTGTTGCAAAATGGGCGCCTGACACAGTTGCCCGAGGTCGTTCGGATTCTGATACGGCATCGGTGCCGCGTTTGCCAAAAAAAGGGCTGCAGACAGGCTGATTGCTCCTTATCACCATTCCAATCGGGCTTAATAGTCTCAATTAGACCGAAAGTAATAGTCTGATGCATATAAAAAACAATAAGTTACGTGCCTCTAACTATTTTCCTATAACTTCATGCATATTTTATCTTATGAAAAAAAATGTCTTAATAGACAACAGGTACGAAAAGATCGTCCGGGAGGAATACAAAGTGAGTAATACAACTGAGTATATTGGATATTGTGAGGTCTGTGGCCTGCTTGACCACCACCTGTTAGGCGGTGTATGCCCGAGCTGTCAGTCCAAAGTCCAGACATATCAGGGCCATGACTATGAGGGCATTACTTTAGGTGCCGAAGCTGATGTGAGCTATTCGCTTAGCAGTCATCCAATACGTTCTGCAAAACAGCATGAGGTGCCGGATTCAATGGGCTATACACCCTATTTTCTATTGAATCAGGCCACATAAGTTTTCAGATTTTTTCGTTGGGCACCGGTCTATAAAAATACAAATTACCGGTTACAGGGCCAGGCGTTCCCCAAAGCCTGATCCACTAAAACATTTGCGGGTTGATCCAGTTGCTCCAGGTGGCTCTTTAGATAAGCGTAAACTATCTGCACTGTTTGTTTATTGGTGATTTTTTCCGGTGGGCAGATCTGTCTGTCTCCCTGGTTTATCACACCGATGATATAACCGTAGCAATATCCAGTGCCGTACGCATTTTCATAATCCGGCGACTCAAGTGCAACACCGCAAATATCATATAGCTCATTCCCGTCGATTGCGTAACAGACCGATGAAAGGCATATAAGACATAAAAATGTCCAACTGTATTTTTGCATGTGGCACCTCGCTGCAGCTGCCGGGTATTTTGAGATGGGTTTTGGCGTTTTTGCTGATTATAGAGGCTCTTTGCCGGCGGTGCTAACTGAGTAGAACCTATCTCATAATATCCCGCGATCGTGCGGCATTATGAGATAGTTTTAGTTATTTGGCTTGTTTTTCGTGAGCCTATAGTTTGGATCGTGAATAAGGCGATAATAATAAGGGCTTGGGTGTTATAAGGCGTAACTCCGGGTGATTTCATCACGCAATGCTGCTACAGTGGCGGCTGCATTATGCCGGGCGGTCGTGCGCCGGCGATGAATCCGCAGAATTGAGAGAGATAACCATGGCAGAAGATAAAAATGCGCCCGATTTTAAAATGGATCCAGCGGCATTGTATCAGGATAAAACATACACGGACCGCAAAGTGGGCGCGATCCGTGAATTAACACCGGTCAAGGTTGACGGCACTGTCGACCCAACCCGTCAGGTCGTTTATGAAGGCCAGGCGCAGCTGATGACTTCAATGGGAACATTGCCGCTGGCGTTTGAAATAGAGGCAGGGTCATTGCAGGAAGCGATCAGCAAATTTGCCGATGCAACCAAACACGCAGCCGAGCAGACAATGCAACAACTTCAGCAAATGCAGCGTGAGTCCAGCTCATCTATTATTACACCTGACAGCGGTGGCTTTGGTGGTGGAATACCCGATGGCGGTGGCATCAAACGGTCATAGTCCGGAGTAAATTCGAATCCACTGGAGTGCTGGCTTGCCGGTTAAATGCTTATAGCCGGTGGAGGGTTTATATTTTTACTTCAAAAAGCACTTGGATGCGTGTCGTTCCAAGTGTTACCGGTTAATCCCTTCGTATCACTTATTGGATTTTGTTGAGCTTCTCTCGTGGCACTGCTTTTTTTTGACAAAGTATCACTGGAGTTTGGTGACCAACCTTTATTATCTAAAGCCGATTTCAATATTGAAACGGGCGAGCGTGTTTGTCTGATCGGCCGCAACGGTGCCGGTAAGTCATCAATGTTAAAATTGATTACCGGGCAGCTGGCGCCGGACGACGGCGAAATTCAATTCAGGCAGAATTTACGCATTAGTCGCCTGGAGCAGGCTTTGCCGGATAATCCGGATCAAACTGTGCGTGAAGTTGTCACCCAGGGTATGGCCGGAATAAAAAAACTCATCGATGAATATAATCGCATATCAAAAACAAAGCTCGATGAAAACAAAATCCATGAAATAGAAGCACTGCAGCAACAGATCGATGCCGCCGGTGGCTGGCATGTCGACCGGCAGGTCGATACCACGATGACACAGCTGGGTCTGGAACCAGAACGCAAATTAAAAGAACTCTCCGGCGGCTGGCGGCGGCGGGTGTCGTTGGGAAAAGCGCTGGTATCACATCCGGATTTATTATTGTTGGATGAGCCGACAAATCACCTTGATATAAATACGATTGAATGGCTGGAGCAGCAGATACGCGGGTTTCAGGGCAGTGTTCTTTTTATTACGCATGATCGAAGATATATGCAGCGACTGGCAACACGTATCGTAGAGCTGGATCGTGGACGTCTGACCAGTTGGCCCGGTAATTACCGGGATTACTTGCGCTTAAAAGAAAAGTCGCTGGAAGAGGAAAGCCGGCGTAACGCGTTGTTTGATAAAAAGCTCGCTGAGGAGGAAGCCTGGATTCGTCAGGGTATCAAAGCGCGCCGAACCCGAAATGAAGGGCGTGTTCGGGCATTATTGGCGATGCGTGAAGAGCGGGCCCAGCGCATACCCTCACAGAATAAAGCACGCGTGCATATCGAAGAGGCAGACCGATCGGGCCGTAAGGTGATAGAGGTGCGCAATGTTACACATGGTTATCATGGTAAGGCACTGATAAAAAACTTTTCGCTAAAAATAATGCGTGGTGACAGAGTTGCGCTGATAGGCAACAACGGTGTGGGCAAAAGTACTCTGTTGCGCATTCTACTGGGTGATCTGCAGCCTGATGAAGGTTCGGTAAAACACGGGACTAATCTTGAAATTGCTTATTTCGATCAATTGCGTCGTGAACTGGATCCGGAAAAAACAATAGCGGAGACGGTTGGTGACGGGCGTGACTATATCAAGCTCTATGGCAAAGACCGGCATGTGATTGGTTATTTAAAAGATTTTCTGTTTAGCCCCAAGCGCGCGATGACACCGGTGAAGGCATTATCCGGTGGGGAGTGGAATCGCGTCATTCTGGCAAAGTTGTTTACACGGCCTGCGAATCTGATTGTATTGGATGAGCCGACCAATGATCTGGATATAGAGATGTTGGAGGTCCTGGAGCAGCGTTTAGTGGATTATAAAGGCACTTTGATTGTGGTAAGCCATGACCGTGATTTCATTGATAATGTTGCAACCAGTACGTTGGTTTTTGAAGGTGATGGTAAAGTGCAGGAATATGTGGGCGGTTACAGTGACTGGTCTCGTCGTGGTAAAACATTGGCTGAAGCTGATGAATCAACCGCGGATCCTGTGAATGCCGAAGCAAAGTCTAAAAAAAATATCGATTCAGCGGGTTCGGCAAAGCGGAAGCTCAGTTATAAGCTACAGCGTGAGTTGGATATGTTGCCGGGTAAAATCGAAAGCCTGGAAAAAGAGTTGCAGCTGTTACAGTCAAAGGTTGCGGATGCCGGTTTTTACAGCCAACCGGAGACATCGATAAAGTCGACACTCAAGCATATGGCCGATACGGAGCAAGCACTGGAACAGGCCATGGAGCGTTGGAGTGAGTTGGAAAGTATGTGATGGGGTTATTTTGAAGCAGGCTTGAAAACATCCCGGCAGCCGCCGTAATTTCTCAGGCGTTCATCCAATGCCAAAACATCCGGGAGTCGCCGCCAGCGCGAGTGAAAAAATACCATAGGGCATACACGTCCATCGGGTAAAACGTCGATCAGGGTTTCCCATTCCTTTGTCGAGTCGTATGGGGGATATTTCTTTGTGAAGCCGTAAGTGGGACCCTTCAGCCGTTCAATTTCCAGCATAAAATAATCTTCCGGGCTGATCCATTGTTGTTTTGTCTGATGCCAGACCTGTAGCCAGTCACCTTGTTTGCGAACGTCTCCCTGTTGTTGCGCAAAAACAGCAGCAGGAATCAGCATTGCGATTATCAGCAGGGAAATTTTTCTCATAAAGGCCGTTACCTTAAAGGTTGTGTGATCCGTAAGCGTTAAGTGTATCTTTAAAACGGGTTATTACAGGGCATGTTGTTAACGGCCCCGCCGGCCTCCCCGGCTGTTGCGTGCTTCTTCAAACTGCACGCGCAAGGGTTTGCCGTCGAAAGATTTACCGTTAAGACCGGCAATCGCTGCTCTGGCCTCGTGGCCTTCCATTGCAACAAAGCCAAACCCCCGACACTTCCCGGTGAATACATCTGCGACGATTTCGATTGATCGCACGGTGCCGAATTCTGAGAATAATGTTTTCACTTTATCTTCAGAGGCATCGGCGGGCAAATTACCAACAAACATTCTTTTCAAAAAGAGCCCTCTCGTGTCTTAAGGGTTATTGACCAAACAGAAGCGCCCACGCGGTTGCGGGGCGCTCCCGGAAAATGGATTATAAGAGAATTAATTCTCTATTTTTACAGAAGTGGCTTGCAGGCCTTTGGGCCCGTTTTCCACCTCGTAGCTTACGTTTTGCCCTTCGGCGAGAGACTTGAAGCCCTCTCCAAGGATTGCGGAGTGATGTACGAACACATCCTTATCGCCTTCAGAAGGAACAATAAAGCCATAACCTTTGGTGTTGTTAAACCATTTTACTGTACCTTTTACCGTCATCAATATTTACCTCTAAAAATCCGAAAAACACATGCTGTGTTGCAAATCATGCAGGGTGGGAACAGTACGAGAAATTTATGACTGCACCCAACACAAAATGCAAACACTATTATTGTAGCACTTTGCAAGGCAATACCACAAAAGGAAATAAGTTACCGATAAGGGTTTGGTTCTATGCTGCCTTTGAACCGCTTATATTGCCAGGTATATTGCTCTGGACAATTTGCAATGCATTGCTCAATGCCCAGGTTCATTGCAGCAACGGCATCTTCGGGGTTTTGGTCGTAAATGCCGTCGGCAGCCGGTGTTAATATAATCTCAAAACCCTGTCCCCGGTGCAGGCGTTTGGCAAAACCGAAGATAACCACGGCGTTGCTTTTTTGTGCCAGTTTACAGGTCAGAGTACCGGTCCATGTGGGTATTCCGAAAAATGGTGCAAGTGTGCGCCCTGAAAGTTTGGGAGACTGGTCCGGTAATATGAATATCGTTCCCCCATGTTGCAGAGTTTGGCGGAGGGCTTTTATCCCCTGAGCAGAAGTCGGTACCAACCTGGAGCCGTCATGCTCTCTGCTTCGGCGAACTTTTTGATCAAGCCATCGGGACTTCAGTGGTTTATAAAGCGCACTGGGATTGAAGCGGCCTGCATAAGCATTACAAAGCTCCCAGTTACCCAGGTGGGGACATACCAATATCACTCCGCGGTTTTGGGTGTGTGCATCCCGGATATGCTTCTCTCCATGAATATTAGTAATAAATCCCAGCCCGCTATTGGTCGGAAAAAACCAGAATAGTATTAATTCGCATAATAATTTGCCCGTCTCTCTGAGGGAGCGCCGTGTTAGGTATTTAACCTCCTCAGAGCTTAATGACGGATAGCAGAGTTTGATATTCGTCTGACTGTGGCGATATCGCGCGCTGCGTGAAAGGTACATGACTTCGCCGAGTAACGTGCCGGCCAGGTGCGCGGTTCTTAACATTGCGAATCTGAGGTATGTGCTGAAACCGGCTCGGTTAACGACTTGATCTGGCATTCTATAACTACTGGCTTAAACGATTATCAAGGTAGTGAAGGGTCGGCTCTGAATATTTCATAAAGCCGGGCAAGAGGCAATAATAACCGGTTTGTCGGTTTAATGTAGAGGGGAGTAGGCTGTAAAGCGGGTTAACCGGGAGCATGTTTTTCATGCTCCCGGTGGAAAGGTGTTTTGGCGCTAAAGCAGGTTGCGGGGGTCGAAGAAAGCCGACTCAGGGATTTTCCGGGTGGCTTGCATGGCCGCAGACATGCAGGCATCGGCTTGGGTCGGGCCTAATACATCGCACATCATTTCATATAGTACCTGGATAATTTGGTGCATTAAGCGCTCATTTAGGGCAATGTTGCTGATATCAATGGGTTTGTCATGCAGCAAATATTCACGCAGAACTCTATGCAGCTTCATGGGTAGTTTTATTTTTGACACATGGGTAAACAGTGTGAATTTGGCTTTTGAGCCAAAATTTTTCTGCGAGCGTTCCAATGCTTCAAATAAACTGGCCAGCAGCTTGTTAAACACAATCATTGCCGGATCGTCTGCGTTAGCAGCTTTTATCGCGGCTTTTTCATTGGAATAAACAACGCTAAATTTCCAGTCGTTCACAGTAGTTCTCCTTTATTCATATTCCATGTTTTTATGCAAAAGCTTGTCCTGCTGAAACTCAGGATACCCAAGTTCATAGTGTTCGGTGTAATCCAGGCCGCGCCGTTCATCGACAGAGGACACTCTGAGGCCGATCCATTTATCGATAGCAAAATACATTCCAAGGGCCAGAGGCACGGCCCAGATAAATGCTGCCGCGATACCGACCAATTGCACGACAACCTGATCAAAGTTAAACATATTGCCTTTTAGAAACATACCGGCTGCCAGAGTACCCCAGGCACCGCACACACCATGCGCGGATACGGCACCAACCACATCATCCAGCTGAAAACTCTCCAGAACCTTAATCGAGGTTAACAAAAAGGCGCCGGCTATCAAGCCGGTTATGATGGCATACATGGGCTCCATTGAAGCACAGCCTGCGGTAATTGCGACCAGACCGCCGATGCTGCCGTTGACGGTCTGACTGGCCAGCACCGGTCTACCGAGTAATATGGACAAAACAACAACGCTAATGGCTCCGGAAGCCGCCGAAAGTTGGGTGTTTAATGTAATCAAACCGATCAGTGGGTCGGCTGCGGTGGTGCTGCCCGCATTGAACCCAAACCATCCAACCCACAGGATAAAGCCGCCCAGCGCCATAAACATCAGATTATGTCCCGGAATCATCCTGGCTGCGCCGTTGCTGGAGAAACGCCCCTGTCTGGGACCCAATACAATAATACCTGCCAGTGCGCACCAACCGCCGATTGAGTGGACTACGGTTGATCCGGCAAAATCAATAAATCCAAGCTGTGCCAGCCAGCCGCTACCTTCGTAGGCACTGCCCCATACCCAGCTGCCGAAAATGGGGTAAATCACCGCGGTAATACCGATAGCGCCCAACAGGTAGCCGCGGAAGTCGGTTCGTTCGGCCATCGCACCGCTGGCGATGGTCACTGCGGTTGCGGCAAACATGGTTTGGAAAAATAGTATTGAGAACTCGGTATTTTCTGCAGAATTCAGGAAAAAATGGTCGTTGCCAATCCAGCCCGAGGGGTTGCTGCCGAACATCAGGCCATAGCCCAGACACCAAAATACCAGGGTGCCGAGGCACACATCGGTATAGTTTTTCATGATGACATTGACCGCATTTTTGCTGCGGGACATACCGCTTTCGAGTAACGCAAAGCCGGCCTGCATGAAAAACACCAGCGCGGCTGCGGTGATGACCCAAACGGTATCAACAGCATCTTTCATCGCGGCTTCAGCAAAAGCGGCGTCCGGCAGGCACAGCAGCAGGCTTAATGGCAGAAAAAAGCGGGTCATTGGCGTCCGTATATGTTTAATTTCCTAGGCGGGCAATAGTACCAAATGAACATCACAAAGTAGAATTGTTATTGAAGAGGCCGGCTCCAATATATCCCGCATATTTTGATAATCGTGAGCCCGTTCACATACGCAGCTATTTGTGTTCAGTTTGACGCGACGTACGACCGCATATCCGGGAGCAACGCGCCGCATGGTATTATGTGCCTGATTCGGTATGGTGAATATGAAATGACAACAAATCTTCAGCACCCTTTTAACAGCCTGACCCCAGGGGTATTAATGGATGCGGTGGAAAGCCAGGGTTTTGTTTGCGATGGCAGGCTGCTTGCGCTGAACAGCTATGAAAACCGCGTCTATCAGGTTGGTATCGAGGAGAAGCAGCCGCTGATCGCGAAGTTTTATCGCCCGGCACGCTGGGATGACGGCCAGATTCTCGAAGAGCACCAGTTTTGCTTTGAGTTACAGGCACAGGAAATTCCGGTGGTTGCGCCTCATGTCAATGCTGAGGGAGAGAGCCTGTTCCGCTATGCTGTGGACGATCAGATATTTCGTTTTGCACTGTATCCGAGAAAAGGCGGCCATGCTCCGGAGTTGGATAACCTGGATAATTTGCTGATATTGGGTCGTATGCTGGGCCGTATTCATCTGGTCGGTGCGAGCCGGCCGTTTGAACAACGGCCTACGATAGATATCGAGAGTTTCGGTTATAACAGTGTGGAGTTGATACGTGAAAGTTTTATTCCGCCCGATTTGTCAGCGGCATATGAAACGTTGACAGCTGACTTATTGAAAAGCATACAGGCGGCCATTTCCGACAGCAGTGATGTTTCGTCGATTCGCGTACACGGTGACTGTCATGTGGGAAATATCCTTTGGCGCGATGATGCCCCGCATTTTGTCGACTTCGATGATGCGCGTATGGCACCGGCGGTGCAGGATATCTGGATGCTGCTATCCGGAAGCCGGGCGGAACAGACCGTGCAGCTTTCCGAGATTCTTGAAGGCTATAATGAGTTTTATGATTTTCAGCCGCGGGAGTTGCGCCTGGTTGAAGCCTTGCGCACATTACGCATGATTCATTACAGTGCCTGGCTGGCAAAACGCTGGGAGGACCCGGCATTCCCACGCAATTTTCCGTGGTTCAATACAACACGATATTGGGAAAGTCATATCCTTGAGTTACGTGAGCAGTTTGCCGCGTTGAACGAGCCGCCGTTAAGCATTGTTTGAGCTGTTATTAAAGTTCAAGCCTGGCTGCCAATATTCAGCGGTTAACCGGCAACACGTTGCATGCGAAATTTTAAACGCCCTGTGCGTTTGGCTTTTGTCAGATCGGTATGCCTGTTCAGGTTTTCTTTAAACATAGTATCTGTTGTGCTGTTGCTGAGAAACGCAAGCACCCGGTTATCCAGTTGTGGTACTGAAAATAGATAGGTTAAACGGAATGGTCCGGCATGTATTTTGGAAAAACGTGATTCTAAAGTATCTGCATTGTTAACAACCAGCATGCCGCCGGGAGTAAGCAGGCGCCGCAGCGATTTTAGCCACTGCGAGTCATTGTGCATTAACCGGGAAGGTTGTCCCTGCCGGTCGATAAATATATCTTCGATTAACAAATCAAACGGTTTACCGTTATATGCCTGTGCCCAACGGATCGCATCGGCCTGAATTAGCTCGGTATTAGGGTATTGCAATGCAAAAAAACGTTTGGCCACGGATAAGTGTGTTTTATCGATATCCACGCCAATAATGGTTTGCGGTTGAAGATAGCGATTGAGCAGATGGATAGCGGCACCGCCGCCGACCCCCAATAGTAAAACGCGTTGGATTGATTCGGCAGGATAAAGCAAAGCAGGC
This sequence comes from Gammaproteobacteria bacterium, assembly GCA_028284675.1. Taxonomy (GTDB): domain Bacteria; phylum Pseudomonadota; class Gammaproteobacteria; order HTCC5015; family HTCC5015; genus JANQRI01. The sequence goes on from JANQRI010000034.1 coordinate 39,757, forward strand.
AGAAACAGCAGGTCCCAGATGCTGCCGGTGACGGGATGATTCGGATTGTAGGCGGTGTGTAACACATTGTTGCGATAAAGCCGCCTGGATTTTCCGGCACTGCGTACTTCATAGCGGGTATTGTCACGGGTTTTTGACCAAAGCAATGCCATAATAGAGAGCGCAGCTTCAGGAGTCGATTTTTTTCATTGCCGGTGTTGTAAGATCACTGATTGTTTTATTGCGTCCTTCGTGTTTTGCCTGGTATAAAAATTTATCGGAGTTTCTCAGCATATTATCCAGTGCTCTGCCGCGCCGGGTACATAAGCCAATACTGACAGTGACCTTAACTTTCTTATAGTCTTTAATCTGTATGGAGTGTTCAGCCAGTGCGGCGCGTAATTCTTCAAACATACGGTAAGCATGCTGCGGTGCAATATCGTCCGCCAGCACGCAAAACTCCTCCCCTCCGACGCGCGCGATTAAATCAGTGGCACGTTGCATATGTTCTTTAAGTAAGTGTGCCACTTGTTTTAGCACACTGTCACCGGCCTGGTGACCGTAGGTGTCATTAATTTCTTTGAATCGATCGATATCAATTGTTGCGAAAGCCAGTCTGCGTTTTTGCCGTTTGGCGCTGGCATAAATTTTCTCGGCGGTTTCATAAAAATAACGCCGGTTGTATAAGCCGGTTAATGGGTCAGTGGTCGCAAGCTCACGGATTTCGGCGATACGCTCGATGGTTTCGACACACTGGCTGACCCGGCAATAGAACTCCTCAATTATAAAATTGCTTTTATTAATAAAGTCATTTGCCCCTGCTTTAATAAAGTTGGCACCCATTGCAGCTTGTTGATCCCCGGTCATACCCAGCACGGCTACACCGTCTTTGCCGTATTTACTGCGCAGCCGTCGGGTTAGTTTCACACCATCCATTTCCGGCATTGAGTAATCGGTTATCACCAGCCGGATACCGGCTTGTGATTCGATGATTTTTAAAGCTTCTTTTCCGTTGCCAGCTTCAATAACCTGATAGTTATGGGTCTTTAACAGCTTGGAGAGCATTTTTCGTGAGGATTGAGAGTCATCGGCCACCAATACATAAATATCCAGGTTTTTTTCGAGTCTGGATAATAATTCAGTAATGTAATTGAGGCTCTGTGCATTGTCTTTGACGACATAATCAACGATATTTTTTTTCCAAAGTCCTGCGCGAATATCGTGAGTGGATGTGGTCGCGGTAAACACAATGGACGGAATACCTCTGGATACGACTTCCTGGATCGCCTCGCCGTCATCCGCATCGGGCAACCGGTAGTCCAGCAAGGCGGCAAAAAAATTATTCTGATGTTGGTCAAGCAGCTCAATCGCATCTTTCAGGCTTCTGGCCCAAAAAAGATTCCAGTCCAGCGCGCCTGATATTTTCGTACGTATCAATGTGCCGGCAATGCGGTTATCTTCTACGATCAGCAGGTTTCTCATTAATACCGTAACCTTTTTATAGCTGAATCTGCTTTGAGAGCCGCAATATCCATTTTACGCATCGGTGTCCTGTGCCTGGCGTTTGTTGTTGTTCTCGTGAAATTGTAGCGCACAAAGGCAGAGCACCGGAACGGATAATAAGCCGGTTTACAGTTAAATATGCGGATTTGGCTGTTGCTGGCAGGCGTTAACGCGTCAGCAGGTCCCGTTCAATTACCAGCGCACCCAATGCGACCGCACGTGCACGATCCAGTCTTGCCGCGCCGACGCGGGCAACATTATCGATTGACATGATTCTTTCCAGTGAGAACGGCTGGTTGGCGGCATGCTGTGCCCGCAGGATGGCCTGTACGGTACGTTGCCCATAGCCGATACCGGCAAATATCAGCGCTTTCCAGCTGCGTAATGCATCAATCGACAGGCTGTCCAGCAAGCGGTCGGTGGTACTGGTGGCTTGTGCAGCATCGCCGAGCAGGCTGGTCAGTTCAGTGCGCACCAGGCCTCTGAGTGACAGCTCATCCGCGGCCGTTTTTATCATAAATGCGAGCAGCAGGCGGCGGTTTTGAATCAGGGAAGGTTCCCGGTCTTCTCGGCCCGGCTGGAAACCACTGGTGACCGGTGCGATATCCTGTCGCCTGCGGGTAAAGCCGCGGCGCAGGCGGTGGAAAAAATCCATGCCGGAGCGCCCGTCAGGGTGTGTATCCCGGCCGGCGGTATTGATTCGGTTGGTCCGGGTACTGAGCAGTGTGCGGACCCCGGACTCCCGGACACCAAGCGTAATAATAAACGGCAAATCAAGCGCAACAGCAGAGAACCGGTCGTCGACCGATTGCAAAATATCAATATTTTGTTGGATCTGATTACGGGTTCTGTCCGTGGCCAGTGACGTACGGATATTGCGGATCTGCGTCGGGTTGAGTGAACGGCTGCCCCGGAAACGGCCGCGCTGGTTAAAACCGAAATCATCCTGCTCCAGTCCGAATGCGCTGAGGCTGTCTTCGATGATCGGTGAGAACTCAGTATCAAGTCGCTCCAGTGTATGTGCTTCAGCAACCATTTCACGGCTTAGTTGGCGGCGTGTCGGTGCATCGATAATACCGCTGATCGCCAGTTCGAACTGGTGCTGATAACGTGCAACCGCTTGAACAAAACGCTCATCGACAACGGCAGGTTCCGGCGGAATGCCCAGGATATCCCGCAGCTGCGCGATACTGGCTTCATCCTGCAGGGTGTTGGCGGCAATGGCCCGCTGTACGGCCGCCGCATCGAGCATACTTTCCGATCCCGGTGGCAGTGGTTGCAACGGTGCAATTGCAAATTCCGCCTGTATCGGCCCGTTAACCGAGCCCTGTTGCTGCACCACGTGGGTCAGCTCATGCGCGAGCAGGCGGCGACCGGCGGCAGTGCCGGGCCGGAATTGGTTTTTGCCGAACACGACATTGTTGCCAAGCGTAAACGCCCGTGCGCCGATTTTTGCAGCAGTCTCTGCTGCATTGATACCGGTATGAATGCGCACATTGGAAAAATCATGTGCAAAACGGCTTTCCATAAATTCACGATCGCGTTTCGGCAACGGCATGCCGTAACCACGTAAACTGTCTATTTGCGATTGGGCCTGTGCCGGTAATGGTGAAGTGTTATGCCGGGTATTATGTTCCGGGCGGCGCCGGATTTGTGGCCGAAATGGGGTTGATGAGCGTGTCACGGTTTTAGCGATTTTGTCGGCTTCCTGTTCATAAGCATCATTCGGCGGGCCGACCCGTATCCGGTTTTGCCGCAGATGCTGCACGCCGCGATTGCCCAGCGAGCGCTGTAACGGAGCGCTGGTGTTCCGATGCTGAATGCCGACAGCTTGCGTTTGTTTCCGTAAAGACTGATTGTGCTGCGGTTTTGCCTGATGCGTTGCAGGTTTCATTGGGTGCCCTGATAGTGTTTTATGTATTTTTTCAGCCCTACCTTGTTAACTATAGAACAGCAGTGGCTGTGTGGGAATTTTTATACCGAAAATTTTTGTCTATGCCATTGGTTAGGTTTGCGAGCTGACCTCTAACCTTGGTTGTATGGACAGGTAAGGGCGATTAAACAATAATCAACAGGGTTTTCATACAGGTAAAAAGGCCATGTCAGATATAGGTAATGTGCTCGGCGGCACGCCGAACGCAGTAAATCAACAAATAGAGCGTTTGCAACAGCAAACAGAATCAATGCCTGATTATTCATCTGAGCAGCCGCCGTTAAGTGAAGCCGCCAAGCAATTGCTTATCACGTTTGCTAAAGAATTTAATGAAAATAAAACGCCGTCTGAAATGGTCTCCCGGCTGACGGCGGATAGTGTTTCTGAATTAAATGCTAAAGCAGGCCAGTTAATAGACTTGGTGGAAAAAGGTGAACATGATTTGTATCAGGCCGCGATATTACTTGAAGCGACACACCAGGGCCTGTTGGAAGACCAGGTGATTGACACAATCAATAGTAATATTCAGTTGCTGAATAATCAGTTACCGGCCGAAGGTTTTTAGAGCCTGTCTTAGTAATACGCGGTTCAACAATCCAGCTCACCCGGTTCCGTCGCGGCCGATTCGGCTTTTTTAATACAGATACAAATATTATTGTTTATCACGCCAAGTAATAAATTATCACCGGCACCGGTCTCACCGAGTTCCATTTTTGGTAAAACCAGCCGGACAGATTTATTGATCAATGTTGCGTCGCCTTTGGTGATAACGCCGGTAACTTCAACCGGATCGGGCAGGCTGCCGGCTAGCGACGGTGATTTTTTGATGCCGAATAAACCCTGATCTGCCGCTTTGGTTTTTTCGACGGTCATCATCAGTTTTATTTGTGCCTGTCGTTCCGCGGGCCATTCCCAGCGAAGATCAAGGTCAGTGGACATTGCACACCCTCCAAACGAAAATAAAATGTAAATAAAAACAATACGAGTAATATGCCGGCCTGATATAAACTTACAAAACAACGGCATCGTACCGGCCTGCGCTGAGTTTGTTGAATCCAACATATCCGCTATAGTTCTTTTTCTTACCTGCGGCTTTGGCTTTTAGTTGCCGGTATAAATTATCCGGAGTATCCAGCCCCGGAATTCCACCGGCGACGATCTTCGCAAAAACAAATGCTTCCGATGCATGTGTTGAGCAGTTGCCGCCCAGCAGGTTAAAGCTGCCTGGTTTTAGTTTCAAATCCTGCCAGTATTGTTTGAAGCGTGATGCTTCCGCAGTACTGACATCCAGCAGCAATATTGTTGAGATGACTTTATATTTTTTCGCGAGTGCGGCATCGACATAGAATGGCCGGATTTTTTGCATCGTAGCATAGTCTGCGACCAGGCCTTTCATATTAATGCCGGTGCTGTTCAGTGATATCGACGGCCCGTTCGCCCACGAACTCCCGCTCGAAGCCCGCCCGCTTGAGCCACTGGACGCATCACCGCCTTCGCCGAAAAAGCCGATCGGCGCACCGCCGGGCAGAATGCAATCCGCATGTTGCTCCATAACCCCCGGTTTATGCGCATCATTTTTTTTGCCGCGAACAATCAGGCCCACGGTGGTGCTGCCGACGCTGATGGTGCTTGCCATTGTCTGTTTCTTATACCGTGTAATAAATATTCGAGCCTTTATATTACCGCAGCCCGGTTTATTGTATATGCGTACTATCACAGTTTAGCGGAAAAACTTCAGGGCTTTGCTATTAAACTAATCTACAAATAGGTCGTCCTGATTTATTTACATGTCGCCTGTGTACACTGTGCTTCTTCGTGTGACGGCGCTATACCGATTAACGAAAGGTTTAAAGCTTTTGGGGAATAACGTTTTATATCTGTTTTTGATAAAGTATTAATAATGAATATTTTTACTTGAAAACCAGGGGTCATCTACAAATGAATATTAATGGGTCACCAGGCGTTGCAGCCACCGTTCCTTTTCAAATTAATTCGCCATCGTTAAATCAGATCAACGCTTCCATGACGCAGCCAGCATTTCCTGAGCTGATCGCGCAGGCCGCCGGAGACGTGGAGTTCAAGTCAATGGAAAGTAAGCAGCTCCGGAGCACGATAAGTGATATTGTTAAAAGCTTTAAACCTGATGCCGAGGGCAAGTTTGGCCGTTTTACTGTGCAGTCCGGAGAAGCGCATGTTGGTGATAAAACATATGATGTTGAAACCCGGGTGGGGGCTGGTAAAGCCACACTGACAATTGCCGACCAAAATGATCGTGAAAATGCCGTCGATGTGCATATCAGCCTTAATACGAGAAAAAAGTTTATTGAGATCAAGACAGACCCGCAATCGCCGGTGAATTTGGATCAGGACCCTGATGCTAAAATCGGCGCTGTGCAACCGCTTGACTCTCCAATCTATGATGGTGAATTGAAATTTGACGAGCTTTTTCAAAAACAGGAACTTGCTCAGTGGGTAGATGCTTTAACTAACGGTACAGTTTTGGCGCCGGCAGGTAAACCGCGCCAGTAAAGCAGGTTCTGTATTTCAAATACTGATGTATTAAAAAAATGGCGACACATTTTTGTGCGACAGGGATGTCGCGATAATGGACGTTAAGGATAGAATAAATGGCATTATTTAATATAACGTGCACGTTTCGCCGGTTTCAACATCGTTAGATCACCGATAAAAAGTCCGTCCACGCAGTTGCCGAAATCGGGATCGGTGCTGAAGCTTAACAATCGATAACCACCGGGTTCATAAAGCGAGGCATATTGTTTGTAAAGTACCGGTATTTTGTGGCCTTGCTCTTTGAATAATTTTTGTAACCGGCTAAAGCCGCTGTCGATATCTTCATCAGCGAATAATTCAATCAGCTGTTTCCGGTGTTGCGGGTCCGGGTAGTAAGGCCGTTTTGCGGTCGCAAGCAATTCGTCATGACGAAAATATTTTTCATAGTAATACACCAGTGCATCGCGTAGAAATTGCGGATAGTCATCGCTCAGGCTGACCGGGCCGATCACATAACGTATTTCTGGATGATGCTTTAAATACGCACCGATACCCTGCCACAGGTAATCCAGGCTGGTTTTGCCCCAATATTGCGGATTAACAAAACTGCGGCCCAGCTCCAGTGCTTGCTTTAGGTAAGCGGTGGCATTGCCGGTATAGTTAAACAGGTCGGCGGTATACAAGGCGGGCAGGCCACGGCTTTTCAGAATATGAATGCAGTTGCCGAGCCGGTACGCGCCGGCAATGGTCAGGTTGCGCTCATCCCAAAGCACCAGGTGCCGGTAGTATTGGTCGTATTTATCAACGTCCCGGCGTTCGCCGCTGCCTTCGCCGACTTGCCGGAATGCGAGTTCCCGTAATCGTCCTATTTCACGCATGATGCTGCCGTCAGGGCAGTAGTCGTATAAAAATATCCGGTTGCTATCAGTGGTTGAACCGATTAGCCGTGCATTATCAAGCTCTGTTTTGATAACCGTTGAGTCTTCCGGGTGAGCGATGGTTTTTTCAGTAACAAAGTCGGTTTTCTTCAGCGGCTTGCGGGCCTTGCCGATTTTATACAGGTGTTTTTTAACCCGCTTTGCAATGGCTTTATCGGTAACCTGTTCTGAGCGGAGCGCTTCGGCCGGGATCGCCTGACCGACCGAAAAATGCAAAATGCGGTTGCGTTGTTTAAACATTTCACCGGCCAGCATGGCGGTCGACAAAGGTTTGGCGAGCATCGAAACACCGTAAAACAGTGCGGAGTTTTTGCCGTGCACGTGTATCGGCAGCACCGGTGCCGAGGTTTTGCGTGCGAAATGTAGAAAACCGGTATGCCATTTGCCGTCTTTAATGCCGGTCGGTTTTGCGCGTGATACCTCGCCGGCCGGGAACACGATAATGGCCTGCTCCTGTTGCAATGCGCCCAGCACCCGCTGGTAACTCAGGCGAAAAGTCTCGCGGGTCATATTGTCCAGTGGAATAAACAGGTTGCTCAGTGGCTGAATACTCATCAGCATATCATTGGCAACGATGCGGACATCGCGGCGGATTTCACCAACCAGTTTTAACAGTGCAAGCCCGTCCAGTGAGCCCAAAGGATGGTTGGCAACAATTACAACCCGGCCCTGTGCAGGAATGTTGGCGCGGCTCTTGTTGGAAACGCTGTAGCTGAAGTTGAAATACTCGAACACCGCTTCGATAAAGTCGAAGCCTTCGATACCGGCATGCTCGGATAAAAAGCGGTTGAGTTCGTATTCACGCGCCAGCTTTTGCAGCACCTTGATAGTCGGTTTGCGAATAATCGGCGGTTGGTTGGCAAAAACAGGGAATTTTTCGGTGACTGCTCTTTCGATATTAATCATTGCATATACGGCCAACAGGCTGTCTGAGTATTAACACGTTTAGTATATTTCAGTTGCGTGACGCCAAGATGACAGCTGCAATCCTGGTATCTGGGATAGCTTTGCTGGTCAGAAGAGGCGTCTGTATCACGCCTTTTGTAGCCTGAGTGCAAGCAAGTGGTGGTGACAAAATGTTTCGGGTATTTCGCCACCGGTTTAAAACTTACAGATGGTTAAAGCTAAAATGGATTTTAATGGTTATTCGCGGCCCTCGATAGGAATTCTGTCAATCAGTTGAAATGTGGTGACTTCTTGTTGCGTAATTGTAGTGCCTACCTTTGGTGACCCTTCTTTTATAATATCATTTACTATATTTGTGGTATCCACTTGTCGCTGCACGTCTCCTATAACCTCATTTATAACAGAACCAGCAGTATCTTTTGCATTCTCAAATGCCTGGCCCGCGGTTTCCATAAAACCTTCGAATTTCTTTTGAACGGAATTGTCCGCTATAAGTGTGTTTGCTGCTGAGGTTTGTGCTGCGCCCTCGGCGGCAGTTGCGCTGGTAGTGCTAATCATGCTGGCGTTTCTCCTTAAATGTGTTTATGCCAGATTCTCCTAAAAAAAGCGCGTATGGATATACAACAAAGGTATAAGATTGGGTCTTTGTTTTTGCAGACTATGACTTTGGTTGTAGTGAGAGTCAGCCGGCAAGCGTCCACTCATTTTTCACGGAGCAGTCATTAGGGTAAGTGCAATATATTGATTCTTAATGCTATGCGATTAGCGGCAGGATTTTTACAGGTTCATCTCGGTGACGTTATCTTGTTAACGAGACAGAAGAGAGCAACTCTAGCTCTGTATGGCTGCGCCACACTGGAAGCGGCACAGCCTCTTTAGTATTTACTCTGGGTAATATTTTTTTAGCAAAGCAGGTATTGCGAAAAGTTGTCCTGATATCAATTTCAGCATCAATCTCAATCAAAGATATCGAATATCTGTCCAAGCATTGTCTTCTTCTTTTTATATTTGTGATAAGGCTGTTTGTAATGTGGGTTTGCATGTCGCCGTTGCTGGAGGTGTTGCGCATAGGCGTTGCGGTTTCCATAGCCATAGTCCTGGCCATAGCCGGTGTCGGCCATGTGCTGATTGCGTCCGCTTCCTGCAAAGCGCTCGCTCATTGAAAGCTCAATAATCTTATCCAGCTCACCTTTATCAAGCCAGACACCACGGCACTGGTTACAAAAATCAATTTCTATACCTTTACGCTCGGCGATCATCAATGGAATATGGCAGTGTGGACAGTTCATAGTTTCTCCAGTTTTTACACGGTAGACAGATTCCAGCGGCACTAAAAGCCTGACCCGGGTTCTTTCAAAAATTCGATTTCCTCATTAGTAGATTGTCTATTCAGAATTTTGTTCCGGTGCGGATAGCGGCCGAAGCGGTCAATGATTTTTTTATGTTTTAATTCAAATTCCAGATTACCTTTCTTTTCGAGTGTGTCAAATAGCTTGACTGCGATTTCATGAATTTCAGGTGATTCGCTATGCATATATGGCATATACAAAAAACATCGTTCGGTTTGGTTCAGTTCTTTATCGGCTCCGGTGGAAACGGCTTCCTGAGCCAAAGCCAATGCCAGTGGGTCTGATGCAAATGCACCGGGCGTATCCCGAAAAATATTGCGGGAAAACTGGTCAAGCACAATAACTTCAGCAAGCCGGCCTTGGGCGGTGTCCCGCCATGGGTAGAGTTCGCAACGAACCGCTTTGGCATGCGTGTCACCGAACCGGTTTTTTATCAGCTGATCAAATGCGGGGTCTTTTACCCACCATTTGGACGAGTCGATTTCATTAAACCAAAAATTAATGATTTCAAGGTGCATAACAGTTTGTTAATAAAGTGTTTATTTTCAGCATTATCCGGAAATATGCAGGTGAGTGCAAAATACAGACGGAATGGCAGGCAGAGCCGGATTTTTATTACCACTTTAGCGCTATATCAAACACGGGGTATTTATGGATAATAAGTAAGCCTGTATAGGCCAGCTTCGGAGAATATAGTGAGTGTATCTGTGATACCGGCAGGCAACCTGGTGCCGATTGAAACCCGTGCTCTTGAGGGTTTGCCCTTAGCGGGAGCATTTAATTTATTCCTTGCCCAGAACACCGGGGAAGCGCCTGCTACTGCACCGCAGGGCGAGGAGGCGACACTCGAGAGAGCCAGGCAACTCGGTATCAATGCCGAGAAAGATTACTCCAAAGTATTTTCCAGTCAGCTGGACAATATAAAGCAAATCATTACAGATAACTGGCAGGTCATCAGAGCATCCGGGGAATTTAGAAAGGCTCATCCCGAAGTGTCAACACCGGGCCAGTTTTTTAAGGTGCTTGATAACACTGTGGTGACTAATAATACTGAAACGGCCTTCTCCTCTTTCGAGGCGGCTAAACAAACCACTGTTTTGTTGAAATCCGCACAGGCGGCATTATTGAAAGCAGGTCTTCCTCCTCCCGGAGAAAAACCAACACTGGAAGATCTGGCATTACAAAATGCGAGTGATTACCTTGATATTATGGGCAATGCATTATTGCTCCGCTATTTACAAAGCAAGCAATATAGTCAAATAACTTATCCTGCAGGTGACAGCCCGGAAAAAACAGAACTAATCAAGAATCATGGTGAAAAAGTACTTGAATCTGAAAAAAACCTGGATCAACTTGCAGATTTATTGGGCAGTAGTGAGAAACTATTTGCTCAATACACTAATCAGCGGATAAGGCTGGAATCGCCATTAATTCAGAAATAGTTTTGTGTGTCAGGCACAAACAACCTGATTACGTCCGTTTTCTTTGGCGGCATACAATGCTTTGTCAGCAGCATTAATCAATTCTATACTGTCATCATCATTTTGATCCGGCTTTTGTGCAGCACAACCCATGCTGGCAGTAACAAATATACTTTTGTCTTTGGCTGCTGCTGAATGAGTTTCCAGTGTTTTTCTGATACGTTCAGCTAATATGGATGCTCCGGCTATATCTGTATCGGGCAGCATAATAATAAACTCTTCGCCGCCATAACGTGCGGCGATATCTCCCGGTCTTTTTACTGCTTCCCGAATGACTTCTCCTAAAAAACGTAACACGTCATCGCCGACGAGGTGGCCATGTTTATCATTGACCGATTTAAAATAATCAATATCCAACATAATGAGTGCTATTGATTTACTCTCGCGGCGACTGCATAACCATTCACGTTGATACTGTTCTTCAAAAAACTCCCGGTTTCTCAATCCGGTTAATGCGTCATTGTAGCTGCTTTCTTTGAGTTTTTCGTGAGCAACCGCCAGGTGCTCCATTGCCTGGTTGAGTTCTTGGGTACGCTCTTCAACACGTTGCTCCAGGTTTTGTTTGGCTTGCATTTGAATGCGGTCATTTTCTTCTTTTAACAAGCGCATTCGATGTGCCAGTGCAAACGATAACAATATGGCTTCAATCGCCGAACCCAGTTGTACTCCGTGAATGGACAGAAAACTCACAGGTAAAACACCATTCATCGTCAGACCGAAGGTTAGCGTGCTTGTTAGAAATACCGCCCATGCCAATAGAAAATAGCGGGCCTGTGGCACACGTTTATAAAGCGAAATAAAACCGGCAATAATAGTAGCCACTGAAGAGGCCAGCAAATAAATGGCATTAATATTCGCCAGTAATGATGACTCAAGCGGAAAATCGAGTAATAGTGCCACCGCTATCAGTATTGCAACAGCTGACCATATTAAACCAAGCATTAACTTATTCGTGCGTGGGAATACCTGCTCGCCCTGCAGAAAGCTTCGCGCAAACTGTAGCATAAACACGATGGCTAACAGCGCTGCAACGAAACAGAAGCCGCTATTCCAGATGCCATTATTAGGCCAGAAATATACATAAGCAAAACCATGAAAACCAAACTGCCATGACACAAAGCAACCCACGAATAGGCAGTAATAAAGATAATTCATATCCCGGATCGAAACAAAGAGCATAAAATTATATAAGAGCAATGCCACAATCAGCCCGTAAAACAAACCAAAGCTTATTTGCCGATTAAAGGATTGTGCGACGAAACCTTTTGGTTGCCATAAGTAAATGGGTGCTGAAAGTGGCCCATGAGTTTTTATGCGCAGGTAAATAGTAACTGTTTCGTCAGGGTCTGTTTCAAAGACGAATACCGGATACCGGGAGCGCACTTCCCGGGCGCTCAGCGGCATGTAATCGCCGCTCTCTTCATGTTCGATTTTTCCGTTAGCGCGGATCAAATAAATGTCGACATGATCAAGCACGGCTTCCCGCACTTCGAGCCACCACTGTTTTATTTCCAGCTGAGGGTTTACCAGCTGTATGCGAAACCAATAACTTGAATCACTGGCGATAAAGAAAGGGATGGTGTTGCCTGCGTGTTGAAAGCGGGCATTGAGTTCCGGGGAGCGGATATCATTAATCGTAAACTCTGAACGAGGGTCTTCCAAATACTGTATGTAGCCGGTTGCTGAATAACCGTCGACCTGCTCATGCAGGACCATCACATCATCGGAGCTTGCTGATGCATTAACCGGATCAAAGGCAAATAAAAGAAGTAACCATAGTAATGAATTAAGCGAAACCGCACAGCAGCTTAAACTCAATCTAAATTTAAAATACCTGATCACATTTCAATCGTTTTTCTGCTTAATTTGCGGCGTTGGTTTGAGAGGTGCTGACATTTTGTTTTAGACACTAAATGCAGATTTAATTTTCCTGTTAAGCAATTGAAATATTGGGCTCTACACGGCGATTTTGCATGCAGAAACTGTGATTCTCAAACCCATACTTATGCTATCACTCTAACGGCTGAAACAGCGAAAAGCTTTGTATGTTGATTAGACTGTATATGGTATTTCAGGCTGCATGCGGGGTTGTCAGAGTAATTTCAGAAGCAGCATGATTAGGCTGTTTGTCAGGTTGATGCTATTGGTGAGTGGGAGTGTTTTGCATATATTTCATGATGAGGTTGATTGGAAATGGAGGTTTTATGTTTTCCGGTTCGACAGGATCGCAGTCAATATCGTTTTCTTTACCGACGATCTCAAGATTGCTCAGTGCGGCCATGCAACTGCCCTTGGACCCATCAGGTTTGACGTTACGGCAATGCCTGGACTCGATCTTAGGCTGGTTGTTCAGAAGTGCTTCACAGCAGAGGGTCGCTTTTTCACACACGGCGCCGCCATAGTTTAGTTTTTCGGAGTAATTAATGGCAGCTATTGCGCCATATAAACCAATACTGATGCCGAGAGTGGCCATAATCGGCGCGGAATAGGTAAAACGTTCCGGAACCAGCTCTGCATAAGCCTGTTCGTTGGGTATCTTATTCTGATGTTCCGCCGGGACATGCCGGCGTAAATCATGTCGAACGCCAAAAGCTGCAATTGCAGCCCACTCTTTCGGTCCGTCAGCGGGGTATTGATCATCTCCGGCGCGGCGTGCGCGGTAAGGGCTGCGTATTTCCACCCAGCTGCCGGGCAGGGTCATTGCCAGTATTGCTTCGGGAATTTGCCGGCTGGCGCGGACATGGTGCGAGAGTACGCCATCACGATAGACCTCCAGTTCAAAGTGCATTTGGGGTGATCGCCGGTCACCGCGCTTGTGGGTTACCGCGCCCCGGCGCACATTGCGGATCTGGGCAACGTCAAGATTGCCCTGCATCAGGCGACGATTACGAATTGCCGGATACGACAGATACCAGGTAAGCGCACTCATAAGCACACCCAATAGCACAAAGAATATGATGGTCATTCCCGCTCCTTAATTTATTGTTGTGCTAAGAATAAACACCCTATGTGGTTAAATCCAGAAGTGATTTTGAGTTAAAAGCCGGCAGCTTTGTTACTTAGAAATTCAAGCAAATTTGCTTGGGTTTGGATACTTTTATCTGGTCAACCTATTCTAGCCTCCAAGTGTCTGCTGGCTATGCTTTCCTGATAATTTGTAGCTTATGCAGTTCGTCTGTTTGTATTTTTAAGGCTCCAGGTGTCTAAATTATTGGTTTCAATAGCCATTTTAGGTTTTTCAGCTTAATGTCTATTATCGTTTTTATTAATGCATGTAGCACAAGTTCGTGATTTAACAAGCACAAATATAAGGGATCTTTAAATTCATGGGGTGAGGGATAAGTCGAAAATTTGGAATTAGTAGAAGGAAAGATTATGCAAATAAAGAAGGGCCTAAGGAGGGGAAAAGCGTGCTCGTTACCTAAAAACCCAAAATATTGTCCAAGATTTTGGGTTTCAGATGTTTCTTCTTTCTTTATATTCAAATATGATACGGCAAAAGGCTATGATAATTAATAATTAAGCCGGGCAAAAGAATTGCATAGGTATTACAGGGCTAAATCGACAATAAGATTTTTCCTGGGCGCTTGTTTAATTGCGGCCGTGGGAGGCTGTGCTGTTAGCCCTTCGACTTATAGATCTGTGAATAATCTGCCAGGAATATTGGATTTAAAGTTAACCTATGTTTCATGTTCAGTAAGGGGTCAGGATGAAGTCGGAATATTTAGCAGCATAGATTATAGCGATTTTCTTGACCAGGCAGCGCAGAGTAATCAATACAATCAAAATGGCACTAATCCGATAGTGACCGGATTAGGGCTTGCGATCGGGGCTGCAATAGTTAAATCGTTGCGAGGTTCTCATGAGCTGAACTGGCATGATATCAGTTATTTGCACTTGGACCTTAACAGTAAACTTATTGGTGACCTTAAACATGCACTGGCAGAGTTAGGAATAAAAAAATTTTTAAGTAATAAAAGCAGACTCGCAAATGCCCAGCTTTCTAAAGCACGAAGTTTACACCCTAATAAATATCTAATAGAAATTGATGCGCGATTCTTTTTAGCTTCAGATTACAATCACAGCACCGTCCAGATGGATGTCAGAATATGGGAACCCTATGCCCGGTCACAGAGAAGCAAAAACCCTGTTTACTCTAACCGGTTTCGTTATTTGTCAGACCCTGTTACTGAATATATTAATTTGGATGATTACACAAACCCAGTATGGCCGGTTTTTGAGGAAATTTGGTTTGCAGATGATGGCTATGTGATAAAGAGCAGCCTTAATGAAGGGATCGACTCTGTAATTTCTATGCTGGCGTTTGATTTAGAAAAGTTGGCGGGTAACTATAATCAAGCAATACCAAGAAATAAGAAAAATGTTGGCAGCTTATATGGTTTGGTATTGCCTGGATATAAAGTCAGTGAGCAAGGGAGGCGCATCATTATTATTGGAGGTGATGGATCATACTACTCCTTATTGAAAGACAAAACCTTCGAGTTATTAAAATAATTACTCTTTAAGTGTGTGCTAATTTCGTGAAAATTTTTTATACCTATAATTACTTTATTTTGTTGCTCTTTCTGTTTAGCAATAGCGCCCTATGTGGAAAGCAATCTGATGCTAAATTTTTTTTAGATCCTGCACATGAAGAGCGCACTAACAGGGTCGATTATAATTTTGCAAAACGCTTATTGCTGCATGCGGAAGAACTTACTCAAGAAGGCGATATGGCTGAAGCAAAAACCTTTTACAGTAAGGCTGTTGGGGCTTTCAAAGTAATGAACCTTCAAAAAGAAGCAGGTTTTTTATTAGTGCGTATGGGGTTGGGTGAAAGAAAACACAATAGAGATGACCTGGCTGTTAAGCATTTAAAAGATGCCTATGAAGTATTCAGTCTTGCCGAAGACTATCGTAATGCAGCTACAACTGCGCTGTTTATTGCTGATATCTATAATAGGAAGCCGGAGTTTTTGGCAGAAGCTTTTCAATATTACGATAATGCGATAAAAAATTTATCAACACTTAATGCCAGTTGTAAAAACCCCCCATGTGAAACTCTTGGGGAGTTCTTGCAATATAGTGCAATGGTTTCAATGGCAGACTTTTTAAGTAAGCAAAGCCAGGCCGGTCAGGCGCTGGACTACTACTACACCGCATTGAAATACTTTGAGTCAGTTAATGATCATATCAGTGCAGCTGAGATTCAAAATCGTATCGGGGTTTTATTGGCTGAATGGGGTGATGCTCAAAAAGCCTATCGCTATTTTGACAGTGCCCTGGATCATTTGGCAAATGTTGTAACTGATCAAAAAGCAAAAACGCCAGCATATTATATTCTTGCAAAAAAATTTGAACAATATGATCTGGATACATTAATTAACAGTATTAAGGCGAATAATATAGCTTATAAAGCTAATGTTCAAAGCTTAACGGAGCCTACGCAGGTTGCAGATATTAGTGAGCTGGTTCAGCGGTTCGAGTCGAAGATAGCCAATTCTAATCAATTGCCTGTGATACTTAGTAACCAAGGTATGTTATTTGCAATGCAAGGCGATTTCACCAAAGCGATTGATAGTCTAAAACGGTCTTACAAGCTTTTAGACCAACAAAATAACAGCGAAAAAAACAGGAGTATTGTGCTTAATAATCTAGGCAGTGTATATGCCCAGATGGGTGAGTACCAAATGTCCATTAACTATTTGAAACAAGGGATATCATTGGATGAGCAATATGGATTCAAAGCACCCCTGGCGAAAAAATATTCAAATCTGGGGCAGACTTATATGGTTCTCGGTGACTATTCCAGGGCTATAAGCAGTTTGCAAAAATCCATTGATATCGTTGAAAAATATCGTTTGCAAGCTTCCGGAGATATGCGCCGTGCCTATTTGTCTAGTCAGCTTCCGGTTTATCATCATATGGCGCTTGCATTTGCAATGAATGGCAATGCCATTGAAGCGATCACAATATTGGATCAAAGCCGTTCTAAGTATTTGCTGGAAAGAATTCAAAAAGATGATGCTGAAAGCCATGATTCTCTAAACCTCGTAGATTATAAAAAGAAGCTGGCCAAGGATGAAGCTTATATCATATTAACTATCCCCAGTAATTCACATATTTTGCTTTCTCTGGTTTCCGCTGAGCACATTGATACCAAAGTTATTAACATCGGTGATTCGCTTAGAGAGATATGGCCGAAAATGAAACAATCAGCACAGGATGGCTTTAAAAAGAATAATATAGAGTATCGCGAGCCACCTAATACGGTTGCAATATTAAATACTCTGATCAAGTATTATCTGTTGGTGGTCGGAACGCCTAAAGTAGATCGATCATTAAGCGATAGAAGGGCTTTAAAAAATTTATCGACGTATTTTTATGATTTATTAATAGCGCCTACCTACCCTAGGCTAAAGAGTAAACAAAAATTAAATTTTATTACTGGCAATATATTATCGTATTTGCCTTTTTCTACGCTTTTGTTGCCTGACGACCGTTATTTAATTGAGTCTCATGATATACAGCATATATATTCTTTGGGTGTTACGCAGGCTATGGCAAATAGAAAATACTCGAATAAAAGAAAATCAATGTTGGCATTTGGTGGTGCAAAATATAGTCAGGAAAGCGAAATATCAAACCCATTTATTGGCATTAAAAGCGTTCAAGATGCCCGCAGAGCAAGATTAAATGCCAGTATTAGATGGAGTAACCTTCCTGGGACAGTTTTTGAAGTTGGTAATATTACTCGGATGCGGACAGATGCATTAGCATTGTTGGGTCAAATGGCTTCGGAGTTGAATTTGAAGAAATTATCCAATCAGGGGAAATTGAAAAACTATAAAATTTTGCATTTTGCACTACATGGCTATTTTGTTCCGGAAGCACCTGAGGAATCGGCATTAGTGATGTCGTTGCCGGCTAAAAATAGCAGCGAGGATGGTTATCTTACGACAGATGAAATCGGAAATCTGAACCTGGAAGCAGATTTCGTCAATCTCTCGGCTTGTGATACGGGTTTAGGTCAATTGGTCAAAGGGGAAGGGGTCGTTGGCATTGGGCAGTCATTCATCATAGCAGGTGCTAATTCAATAGCGGTTACATTATGGCCGGTGGATGATACAGGAACCAGCCTGTTTATGACTGAATTCTATAAACGGTTTTTGGATAGCTCGAAATTGACTCGCACAGAAGCAATGTCCCAGACTAAGCGTGAATTTATTAAGGGTATGCACGGGAGCTTGTTAAAAGATCCTTTCTATTGGGGCGCATTTCTGATTTATCACGGCTCTTCAGCCAGGTAAAGTCACCATGATATTGATCGTTAGAAATTTTTCCTTAAAAAAGAACCTTGTTAAAGCCAGCTTGGTTCTATGTTTCTTATTATGTTCTCTTGTGTTTCCTGTGAAAGGGGATCAAGAAGATCCTGATTTTATACAAATTTTAGTATCATCTTTTTTTCAAGGGATGCTGAAGTCATATATTCGAACCCCCTCTTACCGACTTGATGAAACTGACAAAATTTATGAGTCGATGCTGCAGGAATTACTAAAACTGGAAGACCCTCCGGTTGTTTACAGTATCGATATATTATCTACATCCGATTTATATTTGAACAATAAACCTGATCATGATCAGAGAAATTAACCGAAAGACCATTTTTATGCGTTATAAATATATGCGGCTAATATTTTTTTCGGGCGTGATATATTTTTTTATGAGTAATAGCGTGTTGGCTAAAAGTTTTGAGAATATAAACTCAATGGTAAAGGAGCTGAAAAATTTAGATATCCCGGAGCTGGGGATAAACTTTCAGACGGCTTTGGAAAAACCAATTGAGGTTAGAGACATTGGTTATGGTGTGGCTCCTGTTTATTTATATGCGTTGCCTAAGGAAGAGCGAAATTACCAAATTTTAATATCTTCAATCGTTAAAGAAGGGCAACTATTTTATCCGGTTGTGCTATTGCTCAACAGTAATTTTGATGTGATTCTGGAAGTGCAAGAGCCCGCTATGGTTAAGATCGATGCCAGTGGTCGAGCCGTGTTTGATGTTGTGGTTCCTGTTGCCTCTGAGCATGATTACGTGTTAATAACCAGTGATACTCAGTTGTACGGGAAAAGCTCAGGGATAATAGGTGGTGGAAGCTTTGACCGTGTTATTTTTTCTGCCGAACCACAAATTGAGTTATTCATGCCGGGTTCGAGAAGAATAGACTCAGACCCTTTAATAAGAAAACTCTATCAACCTCACAAAGGTTTTTATATAGGGTTTGGAGCAAATTTTGGAGGTGATCGGGTAGCCGTTAATCCTGGAGGTGATAACTATAAACCTGGGTCAGGGGGAATATTCTTTGTTGGATATGGTGGTCTATTATTTAAGTTGGACCATTGGGCTTGGCGCGCCTCTGTGGGGTGGAGATGTCATGGGTGTGTGGACAAAGGAGAAAACCCTGAAAATGAACGTGGTGGTAGTGAAGCTATGATTATGCAATCTAGTTTGTTTTATTCGATGGTGAGGTGGAATATCGGTGCAGGCCTTTATTCGGATCTTAATAATTCATTAGAAGACAATGATGGTAATATAATTGACTTCAAAGATAGTGTAGGTGCCCAAGTTTATCTGGAATACCGACTGTTAAATTCTTTTGCGTTCGGGGTTAGATATCTGGATATCGATTATGAAACAGATCGGGGTGAGACTTTCAAAGGTGTCAATTCATCAATTTATGTGAATATTTGGTTTTAGGGTTTTTAAAATATAAATTTCTCTCTGAAGGCTATAATAGTTAGAAATATAGTTTTCTGGAACAATAATTTTGTTGCATGGCTTTATTAAAAATTATGGAGAATACAAGTCTCGATTTTACGTTGGTTGTTTAGAAGTGCTTCACCGCAGAGGGCTACTTTTTCACACACAGCGTCGCCATAGTGTAGTTTTTTGAAGTAAGTAAGACGTTCTTCCGGAATCAGCTCGGCGTAAGCCTGTGGGTTACTGCACATAAGGGCATACACAATAACACAAAAAACATAACGCTCATTCCCGCTTCTTAATTTGTTGATGCGGCAAAAATATACATACTGTGTGGTCAAATCCGGAATTGATTTTGGGTTGAAAGTCGACAGCTTTATGGTTGTGCTCTAGATAAAAGAATTTTTCTTGGTCGGATAATCTGCTCTATTATGCTATTGGTCTGCGGTGGCTGATTTTGTTTAACCAAAAGTTCGTACGCCATAAGCTGTATATAACAGGCAGAATGATAAGTGTTAAAATAGCCTAAAGACTTATATTGCCGGCAGCTTATTATGATTAATAATGAAATATTAACAAACTATTCTCGTGATAGTGAAATATTTTCACAAATAACAACTGATGTTTCGCATAATCCATTTGGCTTATTGATATCGTCAGCAATGAACCCCGGTGTTGATCAAAGTGGGTTGTCAGCTGATGTCCCTGTTTTAGGCTCTGATCTTATACTTGGTAGTCAAAGTCTGGTTAGCTATGTTAATGGGCTTTCTGATGAGCAGGCTAGAGACCTTACGCCTGCGAATCGGGCTGAGCTTGTTCGGCGTTTAGCAGAAGATGGGTGGGGTAAAGAGCTGGTGGAGGGTGCATCCTGGTATGTCACAGAGCTTGATATGATCAAAAAGCTATACTCTTCATGGAAGCCTTCAGGCGCTTTCCTTGCGGAAACAGAATCTATTGTTGATGATGTGGCATTGTATTTGAGCTCAAATTATGACTTGAGTGATGTTAAGAAAAATTGGAAATCTCTTCCTGCATTAGAAAAAGAAAAGTTTCTTGAAGGTTTTTTACAGCAGCAATTTTCAATTATGAAGCTGGATGCTTTTCCTAAGATTCAATTCACTCATTTTGATTCTTCCAAGTCGCAGTTTATTCCAAACGGCACATATGACCATGAAAGTAACACTGTTTCTATAAATCTTCATCCTAATGATTTGAATTCCAACTCATTCGTTAAAGCGGTGTCAACTGCATTTCATGAGGGGATGCATAGCTATCAGGCTCAGCTAATTGATAAAGCAGCAAAAGGTGAATTTAATTCTGTATCTCCTATTTGGGGAGATGTATTGATGTTATGGGTAAACGGGCAAGATAACGCATCAATTGATGCCACGCGCTGGGGGGATGGCTATCAACAAAACCCACAAGAGGCCCAGGCATGGTCAGCAACGGACTGGCTTAGAGAAAGTATGGGGGCAGATAAGTCAGGCTTATATACTTGGAGTTGCTCATCAAAGTAGCTTTGATAGATTTTGCAAAAAGTTATTAATGTGCTCTATTACTACAAGTGACGGTTGTTAATTTCCGAACTGAATAACATTAAAGCTTAGAACAAACATAATGAGTTACTAAAGAATATTTCGAAGTATTCCATTTGTTGTATATTATGTATTTCAAATACTTAGCGAATGGAGTATTTAATTGCCCTTCAGGAAAATGTTATAATTAAATTTAATTGCATAATAGCTATTTAATTAGGGGGCTCTATGACTGAGCTAAGCATCGATATAAATAACGCAGGTTCACTATTTGATAAATATGATACTTCAGGCACAGGTCTTAATGGAAGCTGGACACCAGGAGAGGCTGAAGCTTTCGATAAACTGGTTAAAGATAATGTTACGTCCAATGTTGATGGTGAGTATCCGATTTCAGGCTATTCTGTAAGAAATTTAGCTAATGAGCTAATAGGAAAAGAAGGATCTATAGGGGTTGATAAAGCAGATTTTATAGAGGGCTTAAAAAGGATAGATCGGGATCTTTATGGCCTAACTCAGGATTTGCTTAATAATAACGATACGATTGGCGATTTGATAAAAAATGAAATAAATAATTTATTGAAATTTTACCCTGATCTTGAAAATCTCAGTAACAACGGCCGGCTTGATGCTGATGAAATGGATTTTATTGCTGAGTTGGGAAGCCTTTTGTTCGTAAAATTTGTTCCCGATGGGTATATTGAAAATCCGGATACATATCTTAAGTAGTTAATAATCGCTTAAAATTTTCCCGATGGCTTTATCAAGCTGTAAGTTTTGGTTTTATGCTGAGTGAAGAGCATCAGCGTCGGTATGGCTTAAATCTCTAAATAAACAACACCATCAACAATCGCAAAATCAGCACCTTTCTTTTTATGCATACCTTTTCCCAAGCTTACAAAGCCTTGTGCCGAAAATGGCAGTCCCCATTTTTTGCCGACCAGTGTGCCGCTTTTGAGAATGGAGTACTCTACATATTCATTTGAGAATGTTTTTCCTGCTCTTGGTGCAGGGTCATGCAGGATAAGTTGCTTATATTTGCTTCCAACCAATGTTACCCAATGACCACCAATACGGTTATATTCATTATTTTTTTTATTGTATAGATACCAGCCTACATTAATCCATGCGGTTGAGTTGCGGGTAACAGCTGACTTTATTCTATTAATAGATGGTATTTTCACGCCTGATGAGTTTTTTTCGGGGTGTTTCCTCCAGCCCTCATACTCCAGTATCTTGTATCCATCAAATAGTTCTCCCGTGATTTTTTCGACTCCCCTAATTATTCCGGATGTTCCCGTCCCATTTTTGAGGCTGGTATTCATATAATCTTTGGATGCGAGTTTATGAATAAGCTGAATTTGATCCCCTTTGTTTTTATTCAGCCAAATGATCGAGTTTGATACAGCCACAGGTCCGCAATATTGTTGCCCATTTCCGGATTTGTTACCTCTTATATCCGTTTGTGTGAAGTCCGGTATTTCATTTATGTAAGATGTACCGGCAAAACAAAGTGGAGAGAGGGCTAAAACTATAATTAAACCGGGAATTTTCTTGAAAACTTTAAACAATTTTTAGAGCCTTTTAATGGTGTGATGGTTTTGGTGGCTATCACGGTGGTTGGCGGCCTGAATTTTCTTTAAGTTTCGGCACTCAGTGCGGTGACTTGAGCCAAGATTTTGTCTTTTCAGTTTCAGGGGCAGCGTTATGTTAGTTGAGTGTTATGTCTATTCGGAAAAATTACTCAGTGCGTCCCTGCGCTAGCTGTGATTGGTACTGTATTTATTATAAAAAAACATAGGAACTGCAGCATATCAACCAAATTATTGCCGATTTTTTATTGCTTTATTATGGCTCGTATCTGTCGGGTATCCACTTCCATTTGGGTTAATAGGTTCTTTTTAAAGCTTTTAATGAAGCTTCCGGGGTCGATTTTGTTTTCTTTTAGTACAGTATTGATTCTATCCAGCAATGTGCCTTGATCTTTTAGCCATGTACCCTGGTTTATTGCCGGCTGCAATGACTCTATTTGCCCTGTTAGCTGTTGTTCCAGCTTTAAATAAGCATTACCAGTGATCCCGAATGCGCTTGCAGTTTGCCGGAGGCTGTCAAGCACGGTAACCGCTACTTTAGCATATTCATGATTGTCGCGTGTTTCCGGTTTTTTAAAACGCCCTAAAACCAGAGTGGTTAACCAAGAGCTTTCTGATACCTGTAATGATATATACTCTGAAAGCCGTTCATCCTCTTGGCGATTTAGTTCCGAAAATAGATCAGAAGTCAATTTCCCTGCTGCTTCGTTGACCGCGACCGCCTTAATGTGTTCTTCAGTATCAATTCCGTAAGCTTTTGCAGTGAATTCTATTTGTGGGATATTTATCATGGCAAACCGCAGTTTGGGTATTGGATTACCTATTTCTCTTCGCGTTTGGACAACTAGGCCCAAAGCAGGTTGTGTCTTGTCGCCACTAAAGTCAGCTTTATCAAAGGATAAAATTTGAGCATCGCATTTATTTAGCTCTATACCCAATAGTTGCTGTACTTTTTTTGATAAGCCAGGCTCCAGACTGTCGAGAGATGTTGATTGCACCACGAAAGTTTCGTTTAGTGCGGGTGGTTCGTTCTGATGCGCATCAGCCGAATGCCTTGAGTTTTTCAACGCTTCAGTCTCTGAAGCATTGGCCGGCTGTCTGATCTGTATATGCCTGATGTCGGCTTCCATTTTGTTCTGCAGCGCTATTCTAAAATTTTTAATGAAATTTTCGGGGTTGATTTGGTTTTCTTTTAGCACGGCCTTAATGTTATTTAGCTTTGGAGCATTTGCCCGAGAGCTATCAATTAATTGCTGTTTTAAATTTAAATAAGCATTGCCAGTAATATTAAACGCATTTGCAGTTTGTTGGAAGCTTGTCATTACATTAGAGGTGATTTGATCCGGATTATTTTTTATGTTAAAGAAAAGTCCTGCAGTCAAATGAGATACCCAATAGCTTTCTGATACCTTTAGTTTGACGTACTCTCTCAGTAGGTATTTATCTTGGGGTTTGGTTTCGGGAGAAAGTGCGAGAATTAATTTTCCCGACACGGCATCGACTGCTTCCACTTTAAGATACTCTTTGACACTCATGCCTTGACTTCTGGCATCAGATTCTACTTTTTGAATATCTACTCCAGCAAATTCCAGAGTTTTTTCGCCAGGTGATAGTTTTTTGTTCAACTCAAGTAGATTCGGTGCTCGCATGGGTACCACTACACCTGGAGGATTACCTTTGCGTTTAAGCTTGAGCACATCGTAGGATAGAATTTGAGCATCACACTCGTTCAGCTTTATATTCAACGCTTCCAGTATTTTATTTGATAAGCCGGGTTCCAGGCTGTCGATATCTATCGATTGTATAATAAAATTACTGTCTAGTGCGGACGGTTTATGTCCGCGAGCATCAACCAGGTATTCCGGATTTTTCGGTACTATGATCTCTGAGCTATTGTTCGGTTTTTTGGCTACAATGTGGAGCTTGTTTCCAAAAGATTCGCCTAAGTTCGAGTGCTCAGGGTTAAGCGTTTTTAACGGCTCATTTGGAAAGTTACTAATAATCGTTTGAGTGGGTTCGATAAGCATATGTTGTATCCGCCAGCAATTTGAAATGATGTAATCATAGTCGTTAAAAAGCCGCTGAAATATACCACTCATGTTATAGAAGGAGCTGGAACTTCATTTATTACCAAAGGTGTAGTCAAAAATAACTACCGGTCATTTTGACAGAAAGCTGCTTTATGCTTGATGTGATGTTATTTGAATATGCTATTCCTATCCGGAGAGATTCGAACTCCCGACCAACTGGTTCGAAGGCGTTCATTAAGTTATTGATTGTCATATAAATCAGTCACTTACGGCGTTTGCTCGGTTTTAACCGTAGTTGAATAATCAATGACTTACAATTCGCTGATTTTGGGTTGTAGCACAAAATCAGCACAATCGTTTTCCAATGCTAATATTGACACCCGATACGTTACAAGTTACTATTGTTCGTGATTAAAAGCTGGCAACACAAAGGACTAAAGAAATTCTTCGAGACCGGCAGCAAAGCCGGTATTCGCCCTCAGCATGCAAACCGCTTGAGATTGATACTCGGTGTATTGAATGCTGCGGTCAACCCGGAAGACATGCACCTGCCTGGTCTTAGCTTTCATGCGTTGAGCGGCGATCTTCTAGGTTTTTACAGTGTCTCAGTCAGTGGCAATTGGCGAGTCATTTTTCAATTTGAAGGCCAAGATGCGATCTTGGTCGATTATTTGGATTACCATTAAGGTGATAAGTATGATGCACAACCCACCCCATCCCGGTGAAGTGATTCGCGAGCTTTGTATTGAACCCTTAGGGTTAACAGTCACTGGCACTGCAGAAGCGTTGGGCGTTTCCCGCAAAGCTTTGTCTGAACTGTTAAATGGTAAATCAGGCATATCACCCGA
This sequence comes from Gammaproteobacteria bacterium, assembly GCA_028284675.1. Lineage (GTDB taxonomy): Bacteria > Pseudomonadota > Gammaproteobacteria > HTCC5015 > HTCC5015 > JANQRI01. The sequence continues at coordinate 65,120 of JANQRI010000034.1, forward strand.
AATGGCAATTCGTTTATCGTTGGCGTTTGATACTTCAGCAGAGAGCTGGTTAAATCAGCAAACTCAGTATGATTTATGGATGGCATCGAAAAACGCCAAACAACTTAAGAAACAAGTCCAGCGGCTTAGTTCTTAAAAAGATTTTGAATTTTTTTGCACAACAGCACCACTCGAAAAAGCGGTCTGGCGTGGTTAGTTTTCTTTACATGGTTCGATACCATGCAATCCAGTATAGTCAAACTGTTGTTAATTTGAAGAAGTCACCTATGAGGAAACAGAAACCCCAAAACCCGGCTAATTTGCAGGCTGAGAAGTTAGCTGAAGAATTGGGATCTGTAGAAGGACGTAATCGTTTGGGTAAAGAAGCGTATGAAGAAGCAATGAAAGCGCGGGTATTATCCAAAAAACCAAAATAAGATACCATGTGGACCATGTCAATCAGAAATTGAAAAGCGGCTTTAAATCATTTTATGATTGAGTTCGATGAGCGTTCACACATTAGCTAGAGCTTGCAAAACTTTTTCAGTTAATTTGAGGGCATTTTGCGCGTCTCTTTCAGCAATATTTTTATTTAGTTCGTAATCAGCGTCGGTTCGGAGTTTACGCAAAATATCTAAATGATTAGATATGGGCTTACCTCTAAAAGCTTCACTTACAGCTTGATGCGCATTTTGCGTACTAGTCCTCAATATGCCTTTAGTTGAAGCAACCGCCCTAGACTCATGGAAAGCTCCGTAGTAAGCGCGGCTAATTGCTGTTCTCAACATTAACTCGTACTTTTTTGGATCTGCTCTGTTTGATATGGCAGTTTCGTACATCTCCCCGCCCAAATAATACAAATCTTTTCCTTCAATTGACATAGCTCTACACGTGCGCTAAAACAACTCTTCCTCGAAGTAATTGGTCTTTAGGAAGAAGCCATTTATCCAAGATTAAATCCTCGATGTCTAAGATTTCATCTAAATCCCGCCGGATATGATTTATGGATAAAAAAAGCTTTTGCCAATTCTCCTCCACATCCTCATAGACTGACAGCTCTATATATTTAAAATCAGCATATTTAGTCAAATCAGCATGCGCTGACAAAATAAAATCCCACAACTCTGGATTTGAATTTATATAACTTATTACTTGCTCATCACCCACTAACGAGTAACTACTCTTTAAGTGTAGCTCACGATAATCGCAAACGCTCTCAACGTTATTACCTATTTGAGTGTATGAAAGGCTAAAAAATTCAGGCGAAGGCTGGGGTTCTTGCTCCGTGGCTCCACCAAGCTGCCCCCCAATGGGATATGTAATGTCACCCGATGACACCCCCGTGATCGCCTTGCCAATAACAAATGTGGCAGACGCAGTAGAATCAATCGATGGTTCAAAGCAATATCCATCCATACTTATTTCTCCTTTAGCTTCGATGAAAGCTCAGCAGGAATTAGCCCATAAAATGCGTCATTCTTATATTGATGGGAAGTTTGAATCCAATCATGAACTTGATCTGCATCCGATGTCTCGTATCCATCAGGAGTCATAACATCGATATCAATAAATGCGACTGTATTTTCTGGCAATTTTGAACCTGTAACAAAGTATGGGGTAGCGATGCGCACAAGGGTGCCATGCGATGATTCGTTATTTGTAACAAAATAACTTAAACTAAGATCATCTTTGATATTTGCACCGCCAGCATTTATGTTTAGCTTCAAACTGTTGATAGAAACGATCCTATGATCTTTCTCATTCAACGAATTTACAAATCTATACCCCAATCTAGTAACTTTTAGAAACTTAAACGTACTGAATAGATTGTCTACTACTAACCGTAGTTGCGCTTTAAACGCATCTCCACCTATATAATTGTGCTGGCCCGAAACATGATACGAAAGGACATTGCCACCAACTTTCACTAATTCTGGGCCATTTTCGTTCTTAAAAACAAAAATTGGTTGATACTTCAGATTTTGATCAGCTCTTCTAACTGCGGCAGGAATATCAGCGGTTGAAAGACGAATCTGGTTAAAATCCTTTACAAATTCCAGTTCGCTAACCATTCCGACCACTATTTCCGGCTCTTTACCGGCATCAAAACGGATTTCCCAGATAGCATCAATTATCGCATCTTTTTGCTGATTCTGAGACATTAATTAATTTCCCACTGTGGAGTTCCCGTTGGAGAAAATCATAACAGATTAAGTTATAGTTTACTAACTGGCAACCATAACCCTTTGATTTTAAGAAATTTATTTGCTCGGGACAAGCTACGCCGAATTAAAAAAATGCATAATAACAGTATATCTATATTTTTTCTTTGCTTTTCTAATCCGCGCGCCTCAACGGCACAGTTAATGCCAGCCTTTTAAAAAAAACGGCCTATCGTGCTCATGCCTTGCCATTGAGTGCCGGTGTTTCGGATATTGGCCAGGCTATTATATCTCAGCCTCTTCGGCGATCTGGCGCGTTAATTTCGGGAATTTCAAACTGTAAAAAATAGATTGAGCGTTAACAACCTATAAGCTGTTTGCAATTTCATTCGATGGTTCTGATCCACTCTTTCCAGGCAGGCCCGATAAGTTTTTCAGGTACTATGTTTAGCGCCTTTGACAATTTAAATATAGTTACAAGAGATGGTAACCGATCACCTGCTTCGATTTTTTGCAAGAAACGGTTATTAATGCCAGCCTCTGATGATAGTTTTTCTTGAGTCCAGCCTTTTGAGCTGCGTTTTTCACGTACAAGTTCACCAATTTTTTCTTTTATATCCAAATCGGTTTTACATCCATTTTGCAGGAATTGTTGATATTTTGCTTTATACGCCCTATAGTACGTGATGAACACGTCCAGTAGGGCGCGTTCATGGGCGACGAAAATTGCCATTAACTCTGTGGATGGAAAAATTCGCGAGCGATGCTAGCTACTATAAATTTAGAGGTCTACGATGAACACTGAGCCAAACAACACTCCGCAGTCGTCAATATCTAGCAACTCACAACATCCAATCGTTCAAGACGAAAACCATCGAGATTCATTGAATCGGGTCGTACAAGTGCTGGCGCTGTTACAACATTTAGATTTACAAGCTGGCCTGAGTTCAGAAGCGGATGCAGGTTGGTTTTGGGTCACTAAAATGCTGCGGGACTCGATTCAGCATGTTAGTGATTCTTTAGCGGAGAATTGAATCAGCATCGGATTGAAGAAATCGGACATCTATAAAGCGGTTAAAAAAGCCCGGGGCTAAACAATAAAAATTATTCTGAATGCAAATTTGTGGGTATTCAGTATGTTTTTGTTCTGTGTACCATTCCAAATGTTGTGGATTTGCCACTTCAAACGATATTTTTGAATAAGCATTCAGAATCACTGAGGCCATAACGAGGACGTTGTTTGCCGTAGTCATCGCTCCCCTCTAGATCGCTCCAATTATTTACAGCACCTTTCCAAGAGTATTGCGGTCGGGCAGAAAGTCTTCAGGGCAAGTTGCACCACACTCTAACTTGAGATAGTCTTCGCATATCCTAAAGGGCTAATTGGGATTTTTTTAAATTAAAGTTTTGTGCTTCCAGTATAAGAGCGCACGTACCTGTGCGTCCTTCAGACGTGGAAAAACAGTTCTATAGTTAAGCAAATAAATATAAAGGGCTAATCATGTCTTGTTTTCGTTCAGTGTTATTTGTTTTGGTAACCGTTCTATTTATTTCCGCATGCGGTGGCAGCAGTGGAGGTAGTGGGAACAATGATGAGAATGGCTCTGGTGGGGGCGATAACGGTAACGATACAACAACACCATTTACGATTAGTGGAACAGTAACAGCACCTGGTGGCGCTATTGCACAATTTCGAGACAAAAATTTAATTCAGATTCTGGCATCTGCTGTGTTACCGGCAGCCTATGCGGATATTATCGGCTTCACACCGGTAGCCAATGCAACGGTCGAGTTGGTTCGCTTGGATGCGCAAGGCAATGAAATCTCTGTAATTGCGACTACTACGACAAATACTGATGGAGCTTACACATTTGATACTGACGAGGCTCCAAGCGCATTGCTACTCGCTAGGGCAACCAATGGTTCCATTCATATGATGAGCCTGGCCGTATCTGAAACAACAGACGTAAACCCCATCACTACAGTAGTTACCCAGCAGATTATGAATCAGCTGGCTATTAGTGGGTCGCTGGAAGATATTACCGAGGAGGAAGTTAATACATTAGTTGAATATATCGATACATTAAATCTCGACCTTTCCAGTGCGGGTACTATCAACAATGCATTAAATCAAATTGATGCAGGGTTAGGTGCAGAATTCGGAGAGCTGATTGAGTCTGTGTCGGCGCCTGGTGATAGTGTGCCAACCGACTTTAGTTTTCAATTGCAAACGGATGTTTTACAAAATACGTTGATTACTTCGAATAGTGTCACGGTTAGTGGCATTACGGCACCGACCACAGTCGTTATCTCCGGAGGAGAATATTCAATTAATGGCAGCCCATTCACCACTGATGTGGGCAGTATAGACAGCGGCGACACCATCGGTGTCAGGCTAATATCGTCTAATGGCTTTTCCGCTACCTCAAGCGCAACACTTACCATCGGAGGAATTAGTGCGGTTTTTAGTGTAACAACACTAGCCGAGGATACTACGCCTGATGCATTTACTTTTAATGACCAAATTAATGTGTCTGTCAACACTCCAATCGAGTCAAACAGTATCATGGTGGCAGGTATCAATTCATCAGCCACAATTAGCATACAAAACGGCGAGTATTCGATTAATGGTAGTGGATATACCGCCAATCCGAGCTTGGTTAATAATGGAGATACAATTCAGGTTAGACAGACTTCATCGAGTAGTTTTTCAACGGCAACTAATACGATCCTCACCATTGGGCCGATAAGTGATACTTTCAGCCTCACTACCGAAGCGGCGCCAGCAATCGATATTACGCCAGATCCGTTTGTATTTATCGATCAGACTGATGTGGCGCTAAGTACGCAAATTATTTCGAATGTCATCACAATTAGCGGAATTAATGCAGCAGCTCCAATTAGTATCTTGGGCGGTGAATACTCTATAAATAGCGGAGTATTTACAGGCACGGCTGGCGTGGTTAATAGCGGTGATTCTGTTGTTGTCAGGCAAGCTTCATCGGATAGTTTTTCTATAATTACCGATGTAGTACTTACAGTTGGTGCTGTAAACGATACTTTTAGTGTGACAACGGTAGCTGAAGATTCTGTGCCAGATGCATTTGATTTTGTTGGTCAAATTGATGTTTTGCCTGAGAGTTTGGTTAGCTCAAATACCGTAACAATTAGTGGTATTAATTCACAAGTGCTATTAAGCATAGAAGGTGGTACTTATTCGATTGATGGTGGAAGTTTTCAGTCGGTTGACACATTAGTATCCAATGGGCAGACCATACAATTGAGCGCGATTTCGCCCACTCAGTTCCTTACTTCGACAACGGTCACTATTACGATTGGGTCTGTTGTTGATACATTTATAATAACGACAGTTGAAGAGGATTCAGAACCGGATTCATTTAGATTTTCGGAGCAAGCCGATGTGCCAACAAATACACTAATCACATCGAATGCCATCACGGTGAGTGGTATAAACACTCCAGTCCCTATTAGGGTGTCCGGAGGTGAATATTCTATTGATGGTGGCCCTTTTACTTTCGGGGTTGGAGTAATCAGTGAAGGACAGTCTGTTGTGGTTAGACAAGCATCATCAGATGATTATTCGGTTACCACAGACTTGGTTCTTACAATAGGTGGTATAAGCGACACATTCAGCATTACGACCCTATTTGTGGATACTACGCCAGATCCTTTCAGTTTTACTGATCAGTTCGATGTTGCAAGGAATACTGATCTGGTCTCAAATAATATTACTGTTAGCGGTCTGGATTCGCCAACAACTATTTCGGTATCTGGCGGGCAGTATTCTATAGACGGAGCCCCGTTTACCACTGAGTTTGGGCAAGTTGCTGCTGGCCAGTCCGTCACCATAAAACAGAGATCTCTATCAACATTTTCGTCGACCTCGAATGTTACGGTGAATATTGGGGGTGTAGTTGATGTTTTTAGCGTAACCACACTCACTAATCCATATCCGAATGCCCCGGCTGCTGCTATTCACTTCCCAACAGAGGATTCTGTCACGGATTCAAGCAGGATAATTGTTCGAGGTATTTGCAACGATAGTGATGGAGTTTCTGCAGTGAGAGTGAATGGTGTCGATGCAACAACCACTGATGGCTTTCGAAACTGGCAGGCAGAAGTGATTTTAAATTATGGCATGAATATATTAACTGTTGAGGCAGTGGATAATGCTGGTCATATCAATCCTGAGGCAGCATTAGCGCAGATTGAGTACCGTTTCCCCTATAGACTAATAGCTACCTCAGTTGAAATTGACAGGGCTAACAATAGAGCCTTGGTCACTGCCCGTTCGGTTAATGTATTGCTTGCTATTGATCTTGTATCAGGGGAGCGTTCCGTTGTTTCAGGGATGGGTGTTGGTTCGGGACCGGATTTCTCCGCGCCTAGAGATGTTACTCTGGATTCAGTTAGGAATCGCGCAATTGTGGTGGACCAGGGGGCTGATGCAATTATTGCAGTAAACCTTTTGACAGGAGACCGCACCATTTTGTCTGACAACATGACGGGTTCTGGGCCAGACTTTATTACTCCCTCTGTAGCAGCAATGGACTTCACTAATCAGAGGATGTTTGTCATAGATGGAGATGGACTGAATCGTTTTAACGCTATTCTAGAGGTCGACATTGTTACAGGCGAAAGGTCGATAATTGCAGATTCAACAACAGGAACCGGCCATGACTTTAGTGATTTCTTTGGCCCTAAAGGAATTGTTTATGACGAAGCAAATGAAAGAGTTTTGGTTCTGGAAAATCCTCGTCTCTCAGATTTTAGGATTCAAGGCTTGCTCGTCGGTATAGACTTAAATACTTTGGATCGAGTGATATTTAGTTCACTAATGATGCGTGCCGATTCTAAATTGGCTTTGGATGCAAACAATAATCGAGTTCTAGCTGGCGCTGGTAGAAATATCATAGCAGTGGATTTGGCATCGGGTAGTCAATCAACGGTCTCTACATTGCCCATCGCAGAAGATTTAAGAGTAACAGTGGCTCCTGATATAGAAGATGTAGCATTAGGTGTTACGGATAATACTTTATTAACCATTGACGCAACATTTTATAGTGCACTGTTTTTGACTGACCTTATTACTGAGGATACCGTTACTATCTCGGATAGTTCCAAGGGCTTAGGGAGAGCTGTTTTTACGGGTCTGACGGGTATAGTTCTGAGTGCTGACAATAAGCGCGCATATGCTATATCCTCCGTTGAGGGGTGGGTGTTGGAAATTAATCTTACCAATGGTGATAGAAAAATTATTTACCAACCATCAGGATCTTTTAGTCCTTTTGGAATTGCTTTAGATGAAGTCAATAATCGCGTGTTCATTGCAAATCGAGCGCGGTCAGATAGCGAAATCAATTTTGTTAACCTTGTAACGGGTGAGAGGGCTGTGATTTCCTCAACCAACACTCTGGGTGAAAATATCGTTGGAAGTGGTCCAAGGCTCCGCTTAGGCGAAATGGTTTTAGACGATACGAACAACCGGTTGTTGGTTAGTAGCGGTGGAGCGTTGACGGCGGTCGAGATATCTACTGGGGAACGCTCGATACTATCGGACAACTCTGTTGGGGTTGGCCCTTCTTTCTCTAGTCCTAGTGGGGTGGTTCTGCGTCCGTCAAATAATAGAGTGTTAGCAATCGATGGCGGATCAAATTCTCTATTGGCTGTGGATTTAAACACCGGTAATCGTACTATAATTTCAGGTGATGGTGTTGGGGTAGGCCCTGATTTAAATCAACCAAAAGGTATTGCATTTGATAGCGATAATAATCTCGTATTTGTCGCAAACGATGATGAGGATGGTGAGGTTGCTGACTCCCTTTTAGCGATCGATTTGGATTCTGGTGATCGCAGCATTATATCGGACGGTGTTACCAATTCAGGCCCCATATTCAATTTTCCAGGTGGTCTAGCTATAGATATATCCAGAAATTTAGGGTGGATTTTAACAGGGGGTTATGAGCAGCTACTAGCTATTGATTTAATTACCGGTGAGCGGGTGATGGTATCACATGGGCCTCTTCGATAGGCTAATTGCTGGGTGCTTAGCAATATATAGCGACAGAAAAAAATAGCCTGCTATCAAAGCCTGAGATATTTTGTTGGCCTGCCCTGCCGCAGCTTTCCGGTTTTTCCATCCGGCCTGACCCAAGGCCCATTTAGATACGGCAACCAGTCGGTTTCTTTGTTCAGCGCATAGACGATATTTCGAATGGTCAGCCAATACCGATACCGGGTCGCGGGTTTCATCTGCTGGGTTTGTTTTTGTAAATACCAGCGTAGATGTTTGACCTGGAAGGTATAGACGGTAAGCTGATGGTGTTGCCAAATGGTTTTAGCAATGTGTTGGGCTCGGGTCAGGTGTTCTTTCACGATACCACTGCGATGCCCTGGCAGTTTACGATGTAGCAACCGGTAGACTTCATATTGCGCGTGCTGTTGGCTGGCCCCGCTCATCGTGAGCTGCCGATGTAGCTCGCGGTGACGCTGATGCGGTTATGACCAAGTTCTTCGGCGATGATTTTCCGGGCGTGTTGATCCTGGCTTTTTGACGCGGTTCTGGTTTGGTTAATCACCGGTGCCGGATGGCCGGTGAGTTGTTGATAGCGTTCACAGGCGTAGGCGGCGCGCATGTCGTGGAAGCCTTTTATGGGGCTGTATTTTGCCCATTGATGGTAGGCAAAGGTGCGCCATTGTTCGTAACTCATCTCGGGCGGGATGAGATTGTGGTGATCGCCTTGCAGGCTTACGGCTTGTTTTAGAATGCTTAAACCTTTTTGGCTAATGGGTACCCACCGATCTACATGTTTACCGCGACCGCCTTTGGTGCCTTCGGTGATATTGATTTTTTTGTGTTGTGCTGCTTGTTGTAGAGCAGTGTAGATATTCAGTTTAGAGGCTTCACTAAAACGCACCCCAAAGTGTCGAGCCAACCGTGTAATGACCGTGATACGACCGTACATCGACTGTAATGACCGGTCATCGTCCGTGTCACGACTGTGCAACGACCGTGTAAGCACCGTGTCATCCACACTCACCGGTGCAGTTGTGCGTACGTGGGATCGTTGACCGATGATCGCTGCCGGTTTTACCGCTAATGTTGGGTTTTTGCGCATGGTTTCTAAAATCACGTTCACTGTTGAGAGTAAATTTTGTGCATAGGCGACGGTCATGTCTTGGTTATTGACTGTGTCTTTCAAATAATTTCCATAGTTATCGATCATTGTTTTGTTGATATGCCGGGCATCGTTGATGCCATTGGCTTTCACATAGTTAACAAACTGTTGCCAGCGATGCCCATGCGCGGCACGGGTTGCGTAATGACCGTTGCCATAACGATCAATCAGCGCTTGTTTGCCGGCCCAGTCCAGTTGTTTGCCATAGCCGTAGTTTTTTCGGCTGCCTACTTTGTTCATTGGTTGACCCTAGTGGTGATCAGTGTTTAACCGGTTGTCGCTCCGGTCAGCGTGGCCGCTGTCGCTTGGCCTGCGGCGATAGTGCTATCGCATGAACATTTTCCTGTCCCATACAGAGCATGCCTTTACAAGTGATGAACCTGCGGGTCGCATGCCGGCATCATCAATAGGGTGATGCCGTATGGGTGGTTTTGTAGGCTTTTGTA
>JANQRI010000042.1 GCA_028284675.1 Gammaproteobacteria bacterium
TGGCTTTGCACCGGTGTCTAACGGTGATGCGGATGGCTGCGTGTGACCCGGGGTGTTTTCGGGTTGGGTAATCAGTGGCACACCCAAAGGCGCTTCACCGGGCGTATTGATCATGGGTTGCGGTGATTTTTGATCAGTCACCGGTTTTTCCGTGGGCGGCTCAACCCCCGGCATCATCTCACCCGGGACCGGTGGTGACTCGGCCGGCTTGATCAGTTCTCCGATATCGATCTGCGGTCCGCCCAATACACCGAAACCGGGTTTTTTCTTATTCGACTGGCCCAATAAATCGATGCGGGTATAGCCCGGATGGCTTTCGGTATCGCCAAACGTGGTCGGCACGGTGCTCTCATCATCGGTGCTCCACTGTTGCGCCAACTGCTCCGGCAATCCTTCGTGCTCCGTTACTGTAAACGGGCTGCTCTCGAAACTTAAACTGTCGGTGATTGGGTCACCGGAATTACCCGAATCCGTTTGAGTATCATTGGCTGAAGGTAAACCTTCGGCTGAAACCTGTTCTGCATCAGCAGCATTCACCGGCAACTCAACACCCAGCTGAATTCCGTTTCTCTCAAAATACTGATTCAGCATCTGCCATGATTGACTCCCCGGAGTAAAATCAAAACGGTAAATGCCGCCTTCCGTATTCGAACGCACCCATTCATCAACATTTGGGTGCAGCCTCATAACATCACCGATAGTCGTAACCTGATCTCTAATATCTGCCGGCACACTGTCCAGTTGGTTTGACCGAAGCTCATCACCCATTCCAAAACCCAATGCAAACCAGTAACCACTGCCAATAAAGCCTTCTGTTGCTGAGCCGGAAAATACTTGCACATTCATGCCGAGACGGTCTGCAGCCAGTAAACTGCGCCCCACCATACGTGCACCCAGCTTGCTCGCGGTGCCGGGCATCTTAGACAACATCTGAATATTCAATGTGATGTTGTTGTTTTCACGATTAGCATGTAACTCATAGCTACGAAACAACCGGGAATTTTCCGACTGAATCATCATAACGCTCCCTGAACGTGAAAACTCAATTGTTATATCAGAATCATCAACACCTGCGGTCAAATCAATAACATCCTGTCGGGTAAACGTTCTACCGGCAAACTCCACACTGAAATCTTCACCAACCTCTTCACCCTGATAGGTAACATTTATTTCACTGTCGTTAAAATACATATTCGTGATGGAATCCCTCGGTGCCTGACCCGCAGGTCCCATCTGTGCCTGTTGCGGTTGCTGCTCCACCGGCATATGCTCAATTTGCTGACGTTGCTGTGCAGCCTGCTGTTCAGCTTGCTTTTGCTGCTCTGCGGTTAAATTCCGCTCTTCCATACCTTTTTGCGGCTGCTGCGAAATTTGAGCTCTGTCGCTGCTTTGGTTCGAACCGGAATGATCAACCACCCATTGTTGTATGCTGACCCGATCCGGGCTCACGGAATTAAACCAATCCGTAACTTTTATCCCTTTCTGATTTGCATCACGAACCAGCGAATCAAAGAAAACAACTCGATATTGGACGGCTGGATGCTCTGAATCAATCAGGTTACCGGCACTGATAGATTCACCTTCCTGATCGCTAATGTCTAACACAGCATCACTCGACATCACAATTACATTGACGCCATCAGGGCCCATATCACGAAAAGCAGCCATGATTGGTTTTCTTTCTTCCAGTGACTGCTCTTCACTCTCCTCAATTAATGCTATTTTTTTTGAATCCTTTACAAAGGTTCCGTCCTTTACTCTATGCTGAATTGCATCAAAAACAGTTTTTGCACTGTGAGCCCTATCCACAATAACAAGCAATTTATGATTATTTTTAATTGCTTGCTCAACGGCATGTGCTGTATGAGGCAACTTTATTTCAAAATCAAATCCCCATCGCTCTTTATCTTTCAGTGCTTCAATTAATTCGCTGGAGAGGCCATTATGCGGCTTCATAGAATCGGCTGATCTCATACCCCTGCCAAACTCGCCAAATTGCTGGATCGTCGGCATAATCACCACTTGGTCAAAATTTTCAAATAAAACTGCCTGCTCTTGTACCTCACCGTCATCCTCACTACCGTCCTCCAAAAGCAAATCAAACTCCTCAACATCCAGATGGTCTGAAACAAGATCCAAAAGGTTCTGCACGTTCATCGGGCCAGGCAATGAAAACTTTTGAAAAATACTTTTCAATTTATAATACATCTGAGGTTCAGTTGCCCCCGATAATTCAGCTGCTGCCTTTGGGCTTTCGCTCTGTAGCATTATTACACCGGCGGGCAGCAACTCTGCAACCACCCCTATATCAGAAATGGGTGACCCTGCTTTTGTCAGCGCCTTCAAAAGAATAAGCGACGCATCTGATAAACCCTGAACTTCAAAGCCCATTTTTTCCAGCAAAAACACTTTTAGATTTTTTGTCGAGGGAATGCCGCGCAGTGAGTATTCTGTGAAAATTTTTTCCACCCTTAATTTAACAGAAGATTCAGCAAGGCCTAGTTCTCTAGCCACAGCGTTCTGACTAGGATTATTTATGATAGCGACAGCCGTCGACAACAGGTTTTTTTTCGGCACTGAAATCTGATCATATTTCTGCATTTCAGCCAGCACCTGCCAAACCCGATACTCCATTTCGCTAAAACCCTCTCGCCTGGCAACCCTTTCAGGAGTGATATTATCCAACTCTTCTGGGGACAGCCTTGCTTCCATCTGAGCCAAGAAATTTTTTAGTGTTTTTGGGCCTGAGAGTGAAAACAGTTCAAACATCACGTTAATTTTTCTCATTACTGTGCCCATCGATATCCCGAGTGCTTTTGCCGTCGCCTTCCCATTACGGGTTTGAAGCAGGGTTACAGCAACCGGCACCAGCTCTTTATCAAACGGAAACTTATCTTCCAGCCTGGCTAAAACCAACTCCTGAAACACCTGCTCAGGATTTGAAAAGCCTGAAGCCACAGGTAATACACTTCCAGGCAACTTACGTTTAAAGTAACTCAACAAGCCATTAGCGCTGCGTAACTGCCCTTGCAAACCAAATTTATCATAAGCCGCTCGTAAACGATGATTAAACGGCCCTGGATCAATACTTACTATATCTCTGGCCTCGCTCACATCACCTGTCTCTACAAGCCCAGCCAGTACCGCAAGTTGCTCCCAGGAACCAATTCGCCAGCCATTATTTGCCGCCAGATCCAGTATAGCCCATTGTAAATCACTATATAGCGGCGCATTTTTTTTCTTTAGCTCATTTACAATATGATCTTGCAATTTAGGAACTGAACTTGTGCCCGTGAATTTTTTCGACACCTGCATAAGTGCAGAATTTAATTTAGGGGCAGCAACCTTAAGTCGCGCTGCAGCATCAGCTGTTTCAAAATGTTCTATAACCCATTGGGTAAATCCTGAACTCTGCAAATCTGTTAACTGAATATCCCGGTCATTTTGTAATTCTGATAGCGCATCTTTTAAACTGATAGCGCGATATTCTTCCCTGCTCACCTGAGTTAACAACTCCCCAGGCAAGTTAGCTTTCAGGTACTCCATAAGTGCTTCCGGCGTATATGCACTCAATGGATATTGATTGACCAGAACAGTATTAAACCCTGCCTGAAACTGCTTTAAGCTCATACCGAGCCGATCACTGGCTTCTATATCATCACCACCAGTCTGAATAAATGCTACTAACACCGGCAGTAACTCACCGGAACCCCATTGCCTCCCATTTTGCTCGGCCAGATCTATCAATGCTTGCTCCAATGGGCTCCATTTTGAGGGCAGAAAGCTCTCATCAATACGCTGTTGCAAAAATCTGAAAAGCTCTTCAGGCGTATTTTCTTTTAGCGGAAATATTCCATACACCCGAGCCATTCTGCGCCTATAAGCTTTTCGACTAACATCCATTTGTTTTATGATTGCTTTTTCATCACCTGAGTTTTCAACAACATTAACAGCTGTCGCCAATTGCGTTTCATTTTCAAACCATTTACCAAACTCCATGGAAAGCTCTAATAACCGCAACTCTAAATCCGAATAAGGCAACAACACTCTATTATCCGTCTTAAACTGAGAAACAATAAATTTATGCAGATCTTCCGCTTTTGCATTTTTACCTAAAAATTTATTCGCTACCCAAATCAAAGCGCTGCTGACTTGAGAAGGTTGATAATCGGTCGTATTTACAACATTCTCATTTAAAAACCGTTTAGCCGCCCAATGATTCAATATGTCCCTTTCCTGTTCAGAAAGCGGTTTTTTTGCGTGACTTTGCTCCAATTCGAGCAATGCATTTTTTAAAGAGTCGGCCGGTTCGGCAACCTTAGCTGATTTACCCTGTTGACTTTCTGTACTCGCAATCAAGGTATTTCCGGCAAACTTCAAACGATCCAAACCGTTGTTGTATAGACGTTGCAGGAAATTTTGCGCTTGCACAGGGTCGGCCTGCGGCCCATCAGCTTGATAGCCGGCACTATAGCCGAAAGAGTCGACGGCGGTATTTTTGATTGATCCGGAGTCAATCGCCATATTGCTGCTGTTGTTGATGCTCAAAAATCACACCCGCATAGGTAGACGGGCCCCATTCCGGAGCATAACGGAGCAATGATCAGGCTTATATTGAGCCTTCGGTGTATATACCGAAAGTGATAATTAAATAAGCAAAATATTAGTTTGGATTATGGGTAGCAACTAAGGCACCGGTACGGCCGGCACTTTCACTGGTGCCGGTGCGGAGCCTGAGGCAGGATTCAGCGCGGGGATCGGGTTTGGTAACTGCGGGTTGTTTACATTGCTTTTTATCGGCACTTGAAGCGGCGCGGCTTTGATCGGTGTACCGTGCATCGTGTTTAATAACTGCTGCTGCGCATAATCTAACTGCGGCACACTCTGCCAACCACCGTTATAAATGGTTTCCGCTGTGCCTGCTTTCACTGGAATTAACTCCGTCGAGATCGGTTGCAACCGGATGGCGTTTTTCTGTGTTAACACCACATGCAATGCCAGCTCACCGTTCTGGCCTTTTGCATACACATACGGCGGTAAACTGTTCGCACCCCGGTAGTTCGGATCACTTAACGCCGGACCGGTTAATCCGTTTAAGGATATATACCCCGGTGGTACGATCTCTGTGCTCAACCGTGTCCCGGCCGATACTGTTCCACTGATCGACGGTTTGTTCACTATGTTGTTTTTGATCGTGGTGATGGTACTGCCTACATCGCCACCACTTTGACCCGGATGGGAAATGCTTTGCCGCGGTATGGTATTGGCGATTGTGCGTAAACTCTGTTGCCGATTTTGATTCAAATCGATCTGCTCAATACTGACCCGGCTCTGTTGTTGTTTGCGCGCTGTATCGCGTTGTATCGCTGCGGTGGTTTGTTTTGTTTGTGCGGTGATGCCTTTCAGTTCATTGGCTAATTGCGCATTGATCTGTGCGATCTGTTGCAGGCTTTGGATCTTCGCATCATGGGCACCGAAGCGGGCCGAGTTTAATCTCAGCTGATCTTGGATTCCCGGATCATAGTTCAGGTAATCGATCATTCGGAAACGGGGCTGTCCGTCGTCATCGGTTTTGACTTTCGGGTGCAGTTGTAAGTAACCGTTAATATCCGCCGCCAACACCTGCGGATCGATCTTTGTCATATCCAGACTTTGGTATTCTGTCAATGTAATCTGTGCTTTGACTGCGTCCGGCAGTCGTTGATACGCACGGGTTTGTGCAACTTCGATCTGTTCGTTGATTCGTCCGGTGTGCTGGATCTCCGGAGATACTTTCGGCGGTTCGGGGCTTTCTATACCGAATGGCTTCGCATCGGTTTCTAACGGCGATGCTGATGGCTGCGTGTGACCCGGGGTGTTTTCGGGTTGTGTAATCAGTGGCACACCCAAAGGCGCTTCACCGGGCGTATTGATCATGGGTTGCGGTGACTGTTGATCAGTCAGCGGTTTTTCCGTGGGCGGCTCAACCCCCGGCATCAACTCACCCGGGACCGGCGGCGACTCGGCCGGCTTGATCAGCTGACCAATATCGATCTGCGGACCACCCAATGCACCGAAACCGGGTTTTTTCTTATTAGACTGACCCAATAAATCGATTCGGGTATAACCATGTTGGCTTTCGGTATCACCAAACGTGGTCGGCACGGTGCTTTCACCATCGGTATTCCACTGTTGCGCTATCTGTTCCGACAACTCTTCGTTCTCCGTTACTGTAAACGGACTGCTCTCGAAACTTAAACTGTCGGTGATTGGGTCTCCGGAATTACCCGAAGCTGCTTGAGTATTGTTGGAAGCAGGTTGATCAGCTTTTTGTGATGTTTCGCTTTGGGCACCTGTCTCTTCACCCTGAGACATACCCGGTAAATCAACTACCAGCTGTTGCACTGTTACCGGACGGCCTTTTTCCCCACCCGCCTGGTTCACATCGATCGCAGCAAATGATTCAAGCAATATCTTAGCGGCACCCTGATAACGGATTAACTCATCAAAGAACACAATCTGATACTCATCGGCAAGATGCTCAGGGTCAATAATAGTGTCAGCGCTGACGGATACGCCGTTTTCGTTACCTGCCGGCCTTACCGCAGCAGTGCTGACAATCAATATATTAGCCCGGTCATCGCCTTTGGTTTGACGAAAACGCTCTATGGCTTTTTGCTTGTCAACCAATCGGGTTGCGTTACCTTCAGGAATCACTGCGAGCCGTTTCGAAAAATCAGTGGCAGCCGTTTTCTGCAGATCACTTTTGAGCCGGTCATGAAGGCTTTTTGTCCCATACGCCCTGTCCACGACCACCAATAATTTAGTATTTTCCTCTGTCGTTTTTTTAATCATGAACCGTAAAGGAAGCTGTTTCAACTCAAACCCAAACTGCCAGCGCGCTCTTTCCAGATAAGCATTAAGTGTCTCAATACCCAGGGATGCCCCTCTGCTAGAGTCTTCAAGCGAACCCAAATGCCATCGAAAATCAGCCATCTGATGGTTATCTGGCCGAATAATAATTTGAGGTATCCCTGCTATAGGCTCAACAACCTGCTCAACCAAGTCTTTTTCATTTGGTTTTTCATCATCAGGCGCATCATCCGATAAACCCTGCGGCAGAGGAGCACCAGTCGTTACTATACTTAAAAAATTTGAGCCACTTACTTCACCCGGTAATCCAAACTTATCAAATATTCCTTGCAACTTGCGATTTACAAGCCCAGATGAAACACCCAGGCTGTCCGCGGCGCGCTGAATACTCTTAGCCTCAATCAGCGCTACAGCCACTGACAGCAGATCAGGATCCGGCGCCAGGAACGGGTTATGCTTGTGCTCACCGACCAGCTCCAACCACACCTTATACTGCTGATCAGTCACCCCCTCAGGCTGACTGCCTGCATCCGGAAACATCTTTTTATATGACGCTTCCGGTATCCGCTGACGCAAAAACTGTATTAAATTTTCAAAACCGGCCTTGCCAGGCAATTCAAACTTATCATGTGTTTTTTGAAGCCAGTACATTACAGCCTCATCTGACACTCCCCATGTATTAGCGATATCCCCAAAGCTCCTGGCATCAATCAACGAGGCCACTTTTGATAACAACTGACCGTCTGGTGCAAAAGCCGGGTTATGTTTACGCTCACCAACCAGCGCCAGCCATAATCCATATTGCTGGTCAGTAATTCCCTCTGGTTGATTGCCGATATGTGGAAACAACTTTTGAAACAATGTATTTGTTATGCGCTGACTCAAAATTTGCCTCAAATTTTCAGCACTCGGCTCACCGGGCAATACAAAACCATTAAATATTTCTTTTATTTTAGCGCTTACTATAGGCGCCTTAAGCCCCAGTTTTTCAGCAGCTGCCTTGTAGCTACCAGCCTCCATCACTGACAATACAATGGATAACATCTCCTTATTTGGCTTCAGGTTGGAAGAATAGAGTTGTTCGCCTGCCAGCTTTTTCCAAAACTCATACTCAGCATCGCTAAACCCTTCTTTTTTGGCAATCCGCTGAATAGCTCTTTCCGGTGCGATTTTATCCAGCTGCTCCGGGGAAAGCATCGCATCCATCTGGGTTAGAAAATTTCTTATTGTTTTTGGGCCTGAGAGTGAGAACTGATCAAAAATGCGTCTAAGCCTTTCAGTCACTGTTTTTCTGTCTATCTTAAGCGCGTCTGCGGTCGCCACCCCACTGCGGGTCTGGATCAAACTCACTGCTGTTGATAACAACTCCTTTTTCACCAGCAACGCTTTCCCCTGAACACCTGAAACCGCATCCCAAAGCACCTGCTCAGCAAAGGGAGGCATCGAAGCATCGGGCACAACATGCTTGGGCAGGCTATAACTCAGGTAATTTAAAAGTCCTTCCGCAGTGCGAATAGTATCAGGCAAATCAAACTTATCATAAACTCGTGAAATTCGAGATGAAAAAACCTCTACTTCAACTCCCAGAAGCTCGCAAGCCCGAGCCAAGCCACCTGCTTTTACGAGCCCGGCTACTGTTTCAAGCTGCTGCCACTCATTAATTCGGTGCCCCTTACTTATGGCCAGATCCAATATTGCCAGTTCTAAATCAGTATACGGCAATACTTTTTTATTTTTTAAATTATCAAAAATAAAATTCTGAAGCTCTGCCACTGACTCATACCCGAGCAATCTTGCCGATAACTGACGCAATGCGTTTCTAGTGACATCTTGACCATTGCTAACACTCAGCTCTCTTTTGATAACCGGATAAGTATCATTTTGGTCAAAGTGTTTATTCACCCATGTGACCAATACTTTCATCTGAGTATCTATAGCGATAACATTATGCTCAGCCAGAAACTGCAACAATACCTGCTTTAGCCCTTTGTCTCCCGATGAGCGCCCCTCCAGCACAGCGATTAAATTCGCCGTCGTAGCAGGCCCCGGCAATGCAAACCTGCGAAATATAGTTGCCAACTTAGACTTAACCGAATCCAGGCTCAAGCCCAACACCCTCCCCGCTCCCGTAAAACTTTTTTCCTGCAGCAGCGCGTCTGCAACCTTCAGCAACTCACGTTGATTTTCCGGCCTCAAAGCAGGATCATAGCTGTTTTTCCCAACCAACAACCCCCACAACTCAAACTCTCGACTGCTCATATCATGCGGTTTAGTCACAGGAACTTCATTGGCAATTTCCTGCTGCAAAATCTTAGGTATCACTTTTCTTAGTTGCTCAATCAGGTTTTTTTTATTAGGTTCACCCTTCAATCCATACACTTCAAATATTCGCTTTATCCGGTCACGCAAGGCACTTTCAGACAAATCCAGCTCTTCTGCAACTTCAACCAGCTTATCAAACTGAAGAAATGCCACTATGGTTTTTAATAGGTTCTGCTCTATAGAAGAATAACGTATCTTAGCTTCTCCTCTTTTGACTAACTGCCCCCATAACTTAAGCTCCAACGGTGAAATATTTTCAGGGGGTATACCGTCATTCACAGGAAAATTCTCGTCCGTATTTTCACGCAAGTAATTCAAAAAACCTTCATAATTTCGCTGTTCTAAAGGTACCCCTAAATTTGCATATAACTTATTCATATAGCCATTGAACTGCTGTGCATCTTCTATCCCAAGCTCAAACTTGACCGCATCAACATCTCGAGTTTTTAACATCTGTACAGCGATCTCTAATTGAACACCTGATCTTATTCGTTTACCGTTCTCCTTTGCCAGATCCAGAATACTCAGCTCCAAATCAGAAAACGGCAATGCTGTCCGATCCACTTGCACCAACTGCTCTATTAAAAAGTCCATCAAGCCTTCTGACTTACCTAGACCCGTAAATTTATTTGCCACATGCGACAATGTAGAACTAAACTTATTGGCTTCATTTATATCTTTAAAGTCCATTTTATTAAAGCCGAACCTTTTCATAATCCAGTGAACCAACAAGTTTTGCTGCAATTCAGTAAGACGAACTCCCGCATCAAGCCCTATTTGGTTCAGCGCAATTACCAGCCTTTCAGATTGATACTGATCACGACTAACCGGCTTCATTAAATCAGCAGGTAAGTTGCTCTCAAAAAAATGCATCACACCAGCGGATGTTTTATTTTCCAACTTAAACACATCAGCCACAGCCTTGATTTCAGCTTGCATTTCCTGGTCTGTCAAATCAAGCCTTAAAGATGCCTCACCTTTACCCCCTCCGCTTTTTATTAATGCTGATGCTACAAAAAGAGCCCGCTCTGGAATTGATTCCCCACCCACCTTTAAAGCAAGCTCGGTCAATGCCTTAGCAAGCGGCGTACTCTCAGCAGGCTTGCTAAACTTAATCTCAACGTTGACACTCTCTTGCAAATACCTCATTAATCCCGCAGGGGTGCGCTTCTCCAGTGAAAACATGTTATATATTGATGCCATCCTTTTCCCAAAAATTTTCTTATCAACCTTCAGCGCCTTCATGGCATCCTGCTCTACTCCCCCACTGTCTATTAATGCAGCTGCAGTTGACAGTAATTCATCGGAAGTCCAGCGTTTCCCTTGACTGTTTACCAGTTTATACAGGCTTATCTCAGTATCAGAAAAAGGCAAAACTGCTTTATCGACTTCTGCCAGCTTCTCAATCATGAATCCGGGCAACTTTTTCGCGCCACCGTCAATCGAAAATTTTTTAGCAACAGCTCCCAGAGCCTTACCAACTAACACATCAGATTTGGCTGAACTTGCAACGATATTTTTATTGATAAAACGATTGACCACCGCATAACTTAGAATTTCTTTTTCATAAGGTGACAGAGGCTTTATTGCATATTTTTCCTCAACTTCAGCAATTGCATTCAGCACGCTATCATCAGGCGGCGGTTGTATAGCAAGCCCAGCTTGCGGCTTTCCACCGTCCGCCAACAGCATCCCGGCTGACTTCAAACGATCCAAACCGTTGCTGTACAGACGCTGCAGAAAGTTTTGCGCTTGCACAGGATCAACCTGCGGCCCATCAGCTTGATAGCCGGCACTAGAGCCGAGAGAGTCGACGGCGGTATTTTTGATTGATCCGGAGTCAATCGCCATATTGCTGCTGTTGTTGATGCTAAAAAATCACACCCGCACAGGTAGACGGGCCCCATTCCGGAGCATAACGGAGCAATGATCAGGCTTATATTGAGCCTTCGGTGTATATACCGAAAGTGGTACGTGTATGAGTTAAAAGGTCCAGTGTTTTCCGGGGAGTGCTACGTAAGATCTTCCAGCGAATCAAGCGCAGACTTGGAATCACCATCAGATGACTTGGCCGAACCGGAGCCGTCATCGACCCCACCGCCGAAGTTGATGCGCCATTCGAGATTGGTGCGTGAATCGGCATTTTTCAATGCCTCTTTCATTTCTACTTTGCCGTCTTTATATAGGTTAAATAATGATTGGTCGAAGGTCTGCATGCCGGCCTTACCGCCTTTTTCCATCACTTCCTTGATTTCACTCAATTCCCCTTTGCGAATCAGTTCAGCGATGTATGGCGTGTTGATCATCACTTCGACCGCCGCGACCCGGCCGCCGCCTTTGGCTGATACCAGTCGCTGCGAGATGATTGCTTTCAGGTTTAATGACAAATCCATCAGTATCTGGTTCTTCTGCTCCGGTGGAAACAGATTGATAATCCGGTCCAACGCCTGATTGGAATTCACTGCGTGCAGAGTGCTGACACACAGGTGACCGGTATCCGCGTAAGTGACCGCAGCTTCCATCGTTTCGATATCGCGCACCTCACCGATCAATATCACGTCGGGCGCTTCGCGCATCGCCTCACGCAATGCGTTTTCATAAGAGTGGGTATCCAGGCCGATCTCACGCTGGCCGACAATACATTTATCATGCATGTATACAAATTCGATCGGGTCCTCGATTGTAAGGATATGTCCCGGTGCAGTATGGTTGCGGTGATTGATCATCGCCGCGAGCGTGGTCGATTTACCGGTACCGGTCGCACCGACCATCAGAATCAATCCGTGTTTTTCGAGGATCAGGGTTTTCAACACACTGGGCAAACCCAGCTCTTCGATTTTCGGGATATTGGATTTAATAAACCGGATCACCATCGACACTTCGCCGCGCTGCATATACACGTTTACCCGAAAACGCCCCATGCCCTTACGGCTGATGCCGAGATTCAGTTCCAGATTGTCTTCGAAATCCTGCTGCTGTCGCTCGTTCAGCATGCTGTAAACCAGCTTTTTAACCATGCCCGGTTCGAGCCGGTTTTTGCTGACCGGTTTGATCACACCCTGCAGTTTGATGCTCGGCGGTGCGCCGGTGGTAAAAAACATGTCCGAAGCTTCTTTCTCGGCCATCAGTTTGAAATACGGATCCAAACCACTCATACCGGTTCCCCCGCGCAACTTTGATTAAAAGCGGTCATCATCCGCACTGGCCTGCAATTTGAAATCCTTGACTTCATCCAGCAGGTTCGTGGCCTTCGCATTCTTGCCTTCGAGCTTGATGCGCAGGCGCAGGTCATTGATCGAATCGGCATTGCGCAAACCTTCTTCCAAATTGATCGCGCCTTCTTCGATCAGATCAAACAAGGCCATATCGAACGTCTGCATGCCGTGTTCTTTGGATTTGGACATCAGCTCTTTCATCTGCGGTATATCGCCTTTTAAAATCAGATCGGCCATTAACGGTGTATTGATCAATACCTCCACCGCCGCGCGCCGGCCTTTACCGTCAACCGTTCTGACCAGGCGCTGTGAAATCACGGATTTAATATTCAACGATAAATCCATCAACAGCTGTTCACGCCGGTCTTCAGGGAAGAAGTTGATAATACGGTCCATCGCCTGGTTGGTGTTATTCGCATGCAATGTACAGATACATAAATGACCGGTTTCAGCAAACACCACTGCATGCTCCATCGCTTCGCGATCGCGCACCTCACCGATCAGGATAACATCGGGTGCCTGGCGTAGCGTATTTTTCAATGCGACTTCCCAACCCTCGGTATCGGTGCCGATCTCACGTTGGGTCACGATGCAGCTTTTATGATGGTGCACATATTCAATCGGGTCTTCGATCGTAATGATATGCCCCTGGCTTTTCTCATTACGGTAATCAATCATTGCAGCCTGTGAGGTCGATTTACCGGAACCGGTCGCACCGACAAAAATCACCAGGCCCCGCTTACTTAATGCAATATCCTGCAATATTGGCGGTAACAATAAAGACTCGAATGTCGGAATATCAGTGATAATAATCCGAATTACCATACCGATACTGCCGCGTTGCACAAATGCATTGACCCGGAATCGTGAAACACCGGCCAGACTGATCGCAAAATTACATTCGTTACTCGCCTCGAACTCGGCAATCTGTCGATCGTTCATAATACCGCGCACCAGTTCCTGGGTATGCTCAGGCAACAGCCGCTGCTTGGATACATGAGTCAGCTTGCCCTGAATCTTCATTGACGGCGGCGCGCCGGCGGTAATATATAAATCCGAGCCGCCCTTGCTTTTCAGCATGCGCAGCAGGTCATGCATAAATTTTATCGCCTTATCACGATCCATATTGCTTATCCCACTGTTGCTGCATCATTGTTATATTGAATCAGGGTTGGTTGCTTTGGTTTTCGCATCATTTTTATTCACCAAACCTTTGGCGACCAGGTCTTTCAGATTTTGATCCAGGGTCTGCATACCAAAGCCCTGCCCGGTTTGAATCGCCGAGTACATCTGTGCGACTTTATCTTCGCGAATCAGGTTTCGAATCGCCGGTGTACCGATCATAATCTCGTGCGCAGCCACCCGTCCGCCGCCGTTACGCTTTAACAACGACTGGGAAATCACCGCGCGTAAGGATTCAGATAGCATCGAACGCACCATATCTTTTTCCGCGGCCGGAAATACATCGACAATACGGTCGATGGTTTTGGCCGCCGAACTGGTATGCAGGGTCCCAAACACCAGGTGACCTGTTTCCGCCGCAGTCAACGCAAGCCGGATGGTTTCAAGGTCACGCATCTCACCGACCAGAATGGTGTCTGGATCCTCCCGCAACGCTGAACGCAGTGCTTCATTAAAACCCAATGTATCACGATGCACTTCCCGCTGGTTCACCAGCGATTTTTTGCTTTCGTGCACAAACTCGATCGGATCCTCGATCGTCAGAATATGGCCATGCTCGGTTTCGTTTTTATGATTGATCATGCCGGCCAGCGTCGTTGACTTGCCTGAACCGGTCGGCCCGGTTACCAATACGATGCCGCGTGGATATTTGGAAATTTCCTGAAAAATCTTGGGCGCCTTCAAATCTTCCAGAGTCAGAATTTTTGATGGAATCGTCCTGAACACCGCACCGGCACCACGGTGGTGATTAAATGCATTGACCCGAAAACGGGCCAGCCCCGGTATTTCAAACGACAAATCGGTTTCGAAAAATTCCTCGAAGTCTTTACGCTGCTTGTCGTTCATGATGTCATAAACCATCGCATGCACTTGCTTATGGTCCATTGCATCAACATTAATCCGGCGAATATCGCCGTCCACCCGAATCATCGGCGGCAATCCGGCGGACAAATGTAAATCGGACGCATTGTTCTTAACACCAAACGCGAGTAATTGTGCGATATCCATAGTGCTCCTCTTGACTCAAGCAACCTCTTTAACAGGAAGCTCTGATTTATTCATCCTGAGCCGCATTCATTGCGGCGAACGTCAAAGGTTCTGGCCTCCAGCCGCATTCATTGCGGCGAACGTCAAAAGCCTTGGCTCATAAATAATCAGAGCACGAAAAACAAAAATTGTGATTTTTGTTTTCCTTCATTTTTCAAATACTTAAGCATTTGAAAAATGGTGGCACATCCCTGTACCACTGGAAACTCTGAACAAATCAGAGTTTCCATAATGTATTTCAGAACAATGCCGCCCCTATAATGTGCTTAAGCTAACTTACTGCTATCCTGGTCTTCATGCAAACTTTAGCCCAACGATTGACTCAAGTCCGTGACCGGATTCGTAGTGCTGAATTGGAATTTAATCGTATTCCCGGTTCAGTACAACTCCTTGCCATCAGTAAAATGCAGCCGCCAGGCGTTATTCATGACACTTTTGAGCTCGGTCAGCGGGATTTCGGCGAAAATTATCTACAGGAGGCCCTGACCAAAATACAGGCTTTAAAATCCCTGCCGATCCGCTGGCACTTCACCGGGCCGCTACAATCGAACAAAACCCGCGCGGTGGCTGAGTATTTCGATTGGGTTCACAGCATCGACCGTCTGAAAATTGCTAAACGACTCAGCGACCAGCGCCCTGAAAACTTTAAACCACTGAATGTCTGCATACAGGTTAAGCTGGAAGATGAACCGGACAAAGCCGGCATCAATATCGAAAACCTGACCGAACTTGCACAGCAGGTTGCTGCTTTACCCGCTTTGCGGCTGCGCGGTCTGATGGCCATTCCGAAACGCGATAATACCGCTGCACAACAGCGACAGGTATTTGCAAAGCTACGCGCTGCATTCGATATATTAAAAAAGGATGATATGGTGCTGGATACCCTGTCGGCCGGCATGAGCCAGGATCTGGAAACCGCGATTGCCGAGGGTGCGACAACTGTCAGGGTCGGCACCGCGATATTTGGTCCTCGCACTGAGCAATAAAACTATTAAAGAATTAAATCTGCAGAGAAAAAACCATCGGTTATAATCCTGTCTTTAGGAATCCGGCAACCTGAACCGAATATGACTCAAACGGCAAAAATAGGCTTTATCGGCGGCGGCAATATGGCACGCAGCCTGATTGGAGGCCTTTTACAGGACGGTTACAATCCCGCCAATATCCAGGTCTGCGAGCCTGACCCGAAACAGCGCGAACAACTCAAGCAACGCTTTGATATCATGGTCGGTGATAATGGGGCAGATATCATTCCCAACTGTGACTGCATTGTGTTCGCGGTTAAACCTCAGACACTGGCCGATGTGGCCAACGCAACCCGCGAGTGGCTCGGTCAACAGCACTCACCCTTATTTATCTCCATTGCCGCCGGTGTGCGTGAGCAAACACTGGCACGCTGGCTACAGCGAAAACACGCCATCGTACGGTGTATGCCGAATACACCGGCATTGATCCAGGCCGGTGCGACCGCACTCTACGCCAACGAGCATGTCAGTACAGAACAACGCAACCTGGCTGAATCCATACTCCGCGCGGTAGGTTTAACTTTATGGGTGGATGCAGAGGAAACCCTGGACGCGGTCACTGCAGTATCCGGCAGCGGCCCGGCATATATTTTTCTGGTCATTGAAGCCATGCAGGCGGCCGCTGAAGCGACCGGGCTGAACTCGGAACAAGCCAGATTACTATGCCTGCAAACTGCATTTGGCGCTGCGCGAATGGCACTCGAAGACTCTGAACCGGTCTCGCTGCTGCGCGAGCGGGTCACATCCAAAGGCGGTACCACTGAGCGCGCACTGGAGATTTTTAAACAGGCCGGTCTGACCGGAATCTTTGAAAAAGCGATTATGGCCGCTGCGGAACGCTCCAGAGAGCTGGCAGAGGAACTGGATCGAAGTTAATATCCACCACACACCAAAATAATGGACAAACACTATGGGCAGTGATTATTTTACAAACCCGCCGGTTTTTTTAATCGATACTCTTTTTGGGCTGTACATTGTCGCGATAATGCTGCGCTTTTTACTGCAGTGGGTACGCGCCGATTTTTATAATCCACTGTCCCAGTTTCTGGTAAAAGTTACAAACCCGCCACTGATTCCGTTGCGGCGAATCCTGCCGGGCATCGGCGGCGTTGATCTCGCTTCAATCGCATTGATGTTTATACTAACCGCGATCAAGCTGATTCTGATTTTTATGCTCAGAGGGTTTTCCGTACCTATACTCTCATTACTGATCCTGACACTGGCCGACCTGGTAGAGCTGTTTTTGATGGTCTTCCTGGTCGCGATTATCATTCAGGTCATCCTGAGCTGGGTTGCTCCGCACCAGCATAACCCGATAAGTCTATTACTGCGTCAGCTAACAGAACCGCTGCTAAAGCCTATCCGGCGCCTGATACCCTCGCTGGGTGGACTGGACTTTTCACCATTGATTGCACTCATTTTGATTCAGCTGTCAATGATGATTATCGTGCCTCCGATCAAAGCACTGGCATAACTTAGTTTCCAAAACCACGAATGCCGGACCATACCTCGACGAACTCAGTCGGCCTTGTAAAGCCCGAGACCGTGCATTTCGCACAGCCTTTACCTCTGGAAAGCGGCAAAACACTGGGCGCATATGACCTGGTCGTTGAAACTTACGGTTCGCTAAATAAAACCGCCAGCAATGCGGTGCTCATCTGTCATGCATTGTCGGGTGACCATCATGCGGCCGGCTATCATAACGAAACCGACGCCAAACCCGGCTGGTGGGACAATGCTATCGGCCCGGGTAAACCGATAGACACTAATCGTTTTTTCGTCGTATCACTGAATAATCTTGGCGGCTGCAGCGGCTCCACAGGACCGGCCTCTATTGATCCAGCGAACGGAAAACCATATGGCCAGGACTTTCCAATCGTAACCGTCAAAGACTGGGTAAACAGCCAGAAACGCTTAATGGAACACTTTAATATCAATCGCTGGGCTGCGGTCATCGGTGGCAGTCTGGGCGGCATGCAGGCGCTTCAATGGGCAATAGACTATCCAAATCATTTGCGTCACGCGGTCATTATCGCGGCAGCACCCAAACTGACTGCACAGAATATCGCATTTAATGAAATTGCCAGAGCCGCTATCCGCTCAGACCCTGACTTTCATACCGGCCGCTATTACGAACATAATGTGGTACCGGCCCGCGGTTTAAGTCTGGCACGGATGCTTGGTCATATCACTTACCAGTCTGACGATGCGATGGGTGATAAATTCGGGCGGGAGCTGCGTGAGGATAAATTCAATTATTCCTATGCGGTGGAATTTCAGGTCGAGAGTTATCTGCACCATCAGGGCCGCTCTTTTGTCGACCGATTCGATGCGAATACTTATTTACTGATGACAAAAGCACTCGACTATTTTGACCCGGCCAGAGATTATGGTGATGACTTGTCAAAAGCGCTGGCGAATACCCAGTGTAAATTTCTGGTGCTTTCCTTCACATCCGACTGGCGCTTCTCTCCACAACGATCAAGGGAAATATTAAAAGCCATGCTGGATGCCAAACTGGACGTTAGTTATGCTGAAATTGATGCCACTCAGGGACACGATGCATTCTTACTTAAAGACCCTCAGTACATGCAGGTTCTGTCCAGCTACCTGAATACTGTTGCCAATGAAAGCAACACCCTCGCAGACATGAATGAAAAAAATGAGCATGCGCGTTGATCTTGCGTTAATCAGTGATTGGATTAAGCCCGGTAGTCGCGTGCTGGACCTGGCCTGTGGTGACGGCACTCTATTGGCGCATTTGCAGGAAAATAAAAACGTCACAGGCTATGGTATTGAGATTGCACCGCAACATATTATCGAATGCATTGATAAAGGCATCAATGTGATTCAAACCGACCTGGATGCCGGTTTATCCGACTTTGATGAAAACACCTTCGACTATGTGATTATGACACAGTCTTTGCAGGCAATGCATTTCCCGGCCCGCCTGTTAAGCGAAATGCTTAGAGTCGGCATGCAGGGTATTGTTTCATTTCCCAATATTGGCCATTGGCAATGCCGTTTGCATCTTGCACTCAAAGGTGCCATGCCGGTGACACGCGCACTGGATAACAGCTGGTATGACACCCCCAATATTCACCTGTGCACAATCCGGGATTTTGAAAATCTCTGTGCAAACCATGGAATGGAGGTTTTGCAACGCGCTGCCGTAGACTACAGTCACCAACCCAGCCTGCTGATTAATCTGATACCCAATCTGTTTGCTGAAATAGCACTATACCGATTTCGAAAATCCGTATAACGGTTTGCATGTCCGGTGCAGCATGATTGCAAATATTTACGGGCTATACCTGCTACTCATGAATAAGTATTATAAATTACACTTTTTAGCAAAAAACAGCTTAATTTAAACGATTTTAGTATCGCAGCGCTGCAAAAATATGCTATCTTCCCATCCCGAAATTATCTTATTCTTGGGAGTTGTTTAATGGCCGCTAAAAAGAAAGAGGCGACTGCAAAGCCGCCAACTAAATCTGAAATTTATACTTTTATTTCTGAAGAGACAGAGCTGACCCGCAAACAAGTCGGTGCTGTATTTGAAGCACTGAATAAAATAATAGAAAAGAACCTTAAGTCGCGCGGCCCGGGTGTATTCACTATCCCCGGCCTGGCAAAAATCAAAGTCGTCAAAAAACCGGCGACCAAAGCACGCAAAGGTATCAACCCTTTCACTGGTGAAGAGACGGTTTTCAAAGCCAAACCGGCCCGAAAAGTCGTTAAAGTTTTGCCTTTAAAAGGTCTGAAGGATATGCCGTAAGCTTTGAAAATGCTTACAAATTAAAAAGGGCCTTCTTGGCCCTTTTTTTGTATTTAACAATAGAGCCATTTAATCAATCTGTTTCAGCCCGGTGTTTGGCCTGAATAAATTCTCTATGTGACAGATAAAGCAAATCAGCAAGCTTGCGAATCCGGTGATCTTCATATTTATCCAGATGCCCATCTGCAAGCGCGACCCGCCATAACTGCTCCAACAAATAAAGCTTTTCATCATGCGAGCAGGACTCATTCAACACCGAGGTAAACTCATACATTGAAGTAGCATCCCCGGCAGCCTGTTCAGCAAGCACTAACAACTCATTCACTGCTGTTTCATCAAGCTTAAAAACATTCACCAATGCGTCAAACATTGCACGCCGCTCATCGGGATGATGCTCAAAATCAGCTGCAGAGACTTCAATCAATAAAGCTGCCGCCGCCAACTGTAAATCGTCCGCCTTCGCAGATTGATCTGTATCGGAAGACTCAAGCCTGGATTTGATTAAGGAATGAATTTTCGCAAGCATTGCCAATATGCTGTATTTTGAAAGATATGCTGGGAAAACCGGAAGCCGCCGATAAACTTCAATTCACTGCCTGACGACTAACATAATGGTCATTATCAAACCCGGAGAAAAAAACATCAAGATACGGATGATTGATTGGTTCCCCAGCCCAGTCATTCTGCAAATCCTGCTCGGGCACATAAGCCTGAACTTCGCCGGCATCAACCAACAAGTGATACCACGGCTCATCTTTAGGCGGCGGATCATTCGCAGCCACTGCCTCATATAGTTCATCAGTGCTGCCAAATAGCGGATCCGCATCAACAATCACACCCCGATATCCGAGCTGATTATGCCGCACAATTTGACCAATACTAAATTTTGCCTGTTTTGCAACCATTGTCCCCGGTATACTCATTTTCATACTGTGTCTCGCCGGCTATTACTGGTGATTCGCTGCAAAGCCTTATAAACTTGGCTAAATAAGTGGCTCTATATCAACAAGCCATACGGCTGTTATTATTGATATGTGGACAAAACGATTGATTACAAGTGATAAGCGGCGTTTTACAAACACCGGCACCAGATTACTACCCAGTTATATCGGCATCTTTGCCTGTATCCTTATCGGCCTCGCGCACACCGCGGAACCGGCTCATGCCGCTGATAGTCAAACCAATCGGCTTATTATTAAATTTAAAGACCCCGAAACCGGTAAAAAACGACAACTAAGCGCACAAGAGCTAAGACCACTAGCTGATACGCTTGGGCTATCTATAAAACACCTGCGACGAGCCAGCGGGCAACATCAGATTCTGAGTCTGCCAAACCCCATTACATTAGAAAAAGCCCGCCAACTGGCACGCACACTGGAAAATCTGGACATAATAGAGACCGCAGAACCGGACCGGAAACGCTACCCGCAGCTTGTGCCAAACGACACAGATTATGCTAACCAGTGGTCTCTGTTTGAGGCTGCCGGCGGCATTAATGCTGAAAATGCGTGGGATATTACGACCGGCAGTTCGGATACCGTAATCGCCGTTCTGGATACCGGCATTCTTTTACATACCGACTTCAATGGCCGCATTCTGAGCGGCTATGATTTTATATCCGATATCGATGCCGCGAATGACGGCGACGGCCGGGATAATGACCCGACCGATCCTGGAGACTTTGTTACCGCTGCAGAGAGCGCCACGGTTGGCGGCCCATTTGAAGGCTGCCCGGTATCCGACAGCATATGGCATGGCACTTTGATTGCCGGACAAATTGCTGCAAACACGAACAACAACAGTGGTATTGCCGGCATCGACCACCAGGCCTCAATACTTCCGGTTCGCGTGCTGGGCAAATGCGGTGGATTTACTTCGGATGTTGCAGATGCGATCCGCTGGGCTGCCGGTATTGACGACCCGGCACTGCCGCCGGTCAACCCGAACCCTGCTTCCATTATTAACCTGAGTCTCGGCGGCCTGGGCGCTTGCAGTACCGTGGAGCAAGCCGCGATCAATGATGCGATCGCGGCAAACGCTGTCGTCATCACTTCAGCCGGCAATGACGCGACTCAGGCAAGCAACTCAGCCCCGGGAAACTGTGAAAATGTGATTAACGTTGCATCGAGTACACGACAGGGCGGTGAAACTTTTTATACCAACTTCGGTTCAGCGATCACACTCAGTGCCCCTGGTGGAAATGATACCGCCAGCACTGACGGTATCTATTTAACCTCCAATGACGGTAGCACAATACCGGTTAATGAAAACTTTGAATTTGTTATCGGCACCAGCTTTTCCGCACCGGCAGTTTCAGGCACAGTCGCATTAATGCATTCAGTCCGGTCGGCACTGTCACCAACAGATATTCGTTTTATTCTGGAAACTTCAGCAAAATCATTTCCGGCCGGTACAACCGACGGTTTTGGCGACTGCACAACCGATCGTTGTGGTGCCGGCATCCTGGATGCGGCCGCCGCTGTTATCGCCGCACGAGACGGCACCCTGGGTGGAGCGGGTAATGGTTTGATTCGCATGGCTCAGGAATCGGTTTGCGTGACCGAACAGGACGGCTCAGTCATATTAAACGTGATCCGGATTGGTGGTAATGGCACTGTTTCGGTAAGAGTGGATACCCGCGAGATTTCGGCAACATCGGGAATAGATTTTTCTGCAGTTTCTGATGTGCTCATTTGGAATGACGGTGATACTTCGCCGAGGCAAATTGAGATCAACATTACTCCGGATACTATCGTGGAGGGCTCGGAGTTTTTCAGAGTGGCTTTGACCGACTCTTCACCGAGCGCGTTGATTGACTCTCCTGATGCGACAACTGTTACAATTATTTCCACCAATGGCAATACTGCCCGATCCTGCTCCAGCACCAACCAAAGCGGCAATGGCGCAGGCCTTTATCTGCCGGCGATATGCCTGCTGTTGCTCTTCGCTAAAGTCATCACACGCAATAACCGAATAAAGATTTAACTGTTTTGTTAGCCGGTTAAAACTTTTTATACGTAAATTCGCTTATTATCTTTATTTGATTGCTTATCGGAGCTTATTATGCGCTGGTATCTGATTTTACTCATCACCGCAGCCCTCACCGCCTGCTCAGCCAATGTGACTGACAAGCAGGCAGCCCAGGTTGAGGGAACAAACACAACCGATAATACCCAACGGCTGATTATCAGTTTCGTTGATCCGGATATAGATCCGATGGACCAGCAGCTCATACAAACTCTGGCCGCTGACCTGCAGGGAAACATCAAATTTGTGCGGAAATTGTCCGGTAATGCAAACTTATATCTTTGCGAGACCGAAGAATCTGACGCACTGTTTTCCGAAAGACTCAATAAACTGGGCGCACGTGACGATATAGCTTATGCCGAACCCGATTTTTCGCGTAAGACTCAGTCTTCCAAATAAGTGCCCAGTATGCATATCATTGCCAAAGCTTTACTCACAATTTGCCTTATCACCGGCACTGCTTTTGCCCAAGCATCTGATTTTGCGCCTTATACCAATCAGATCATCGTTAAATTTAAATCCGGTACGATAAGCAACGGCCAACCTTCCGCGCAAATGCGGCGCTCCCTGCAAGCCGTTGCCGGGAAGACCATGCAGTTTAAAAGGGTCACTTCCGGGCAAGCCCAGGTTTATTCTTTGGATCAAATGATGCCAATCAGCGACGTGCGGCAAATCGCCGAACGCCTGATGCTGCGCGATGATGTCGAGTATGCTGAACCGGATGCCAGACGGTATCCGCAACTGGTTCCCAACGATACCGGCTACCCAAATCAATGGTATTTCTCGGAAGCTGCCGGCGGCACCCGCGCTCAGGAAGCCTGGGACACTACCACCGGCAGTTCCGCAACGGTAATTGCGGTTATTGATACCGGCATACTGGCCCACTCGGATATATCCAGAGTGCTTAGCGGCTATGATTTTATCTCTGCAGATTCACCGGGTGTATTTACCACCGCCAATGACGGGAACGGCAGAGACACCGACCCCAGCGACCCCGGTGATGCCGTTGCAATAAATGAATGCGGTGCCGGCTCAGCGGCACAGAACAGTTCATGGCACGGCACCATCATTACCGGAATGCTGGCCGCCGATACCGCTGATGCCGATGGTATTGCCGGGATAGACCATAACGGATTCGTGGTGCCGATCCGGGTACTGGGTAAGTGCGGCGGTTTTGTTTCAGATATTGCCGACGCAATCCGCTGGGCAGCCGGCCTGGCGGTCAGCGGCGCACCCAATAACGCCAACCCGGCAGACGTTATCAATTTAAGCTTTGGTGCCGCCGGCGCCTGCTCCGCAACAGAACAATCTGCAATCGATGCCGCAGTCGCGACCAATGCCGTTATTGTTGCCGCCGCCGGTAACGAAGGAAACACTGAAATAACCGCACCGGCAAACTGTAATAACGTGATTGCCGTTGCCGCAACCACTCGCGAAGGCGGGGAAACCTGCTATACCAATGTCAATGCATTGGTGGATATCAGTGCGCCGGGCGGCAACGACAACGATGTCGCCAACGGTTGTAGCGGTGTTGTCACCGACGGTATTTACTCCACATCCAATACCGGCACAACCACACCGGTTGCAGAAACGCTCAGTTATGCGATAGGCACCAGCTTTTCAACACCCCTGGTCGCCGGTGCCGCAGCGTTAATGAAAGGCATTGATCCAAACCTGACACCTAACAGTATTGAATCAATATTAAAAAACACCGCACGCGTATTTCCGGTCGGCACGATGGATAGCTTTCGTGACTGCACAACCGCGAACTGCGGCGCAGGCCTGCTGGATATGCAGGGCGCGGTTATTGCCGCGACAAACGGCGGATTGGATTCCACACCCAATCCATTCAGTTTCTCTGCCCAAACAGGTGTCGCGGTCAGCACATCAACCACATCCAATACCGTTACCATTTCCGGTATTGATATTCCGGCAAACATCAGTATCACCGGCGGGGAATATTCAATTGGAGGTGCTGCATTTACCGGCGCAAACGGCACGGTCAACAATGGCCAAACCGTGTCTGTTAGAGTGGTATCTTCAGCCAATGCCGGATCAACCACACAAGCGACGGTAACCATTGGCGGCGTCAACGCAACCTTTAGTGTTTCCACTCAGGAGGCATCCAGCGGTGGCGGCGGTAGTGCTTCGTGGCTGGTGTTACTAATGCTGCTGTTATTCGCCGGCTTTCCGTTTTGCATTCAGAATAGCCGCTGCAAGCCGGCGCCGGAATAATAAAATCTTATCCGGGTCATCCTCATAACGATCAATCGCACCAACGATCGGCACTTGTAATAACCTGTGCTTCGGATCAAGTGCTTCTAGCATATAGAGATATTCAAGGTCTTCCATACCGTCACGAAAACTTTCATAGCGCAATGAACTGTATATTTGATATCCCTCACCCGGATAAACCAGTGACCCGTCCAATGAGTTTTTATTAATACGCCAATCGACTCTTAATGCATCTGCCGGCAGCGGATAATAATTCTCAATACTGTTTTTATGAAATAACTGCCAATACTCAAACCCCTGCATGCGATATGCATAACTCATCGGGCCGATAATTCTGATATCTGTCAGCGGATTTTCCAATAAAAAATTAGGCCGGGTATCCGGCCAAAGATTAATATTCCACCAAAACTCAGCAAACGCTTCCGGATACCTACTGCGATATTTTTCCGCTTTAACTTTTTTATACCAGCCAAGATTAATATCCAGCACATCAAATGCCTCAATCAGCTCTGGTATGATCCGATCATTATGCTGATTGGTATTCTGCATAAATTTTATAACATCACCACCGTTTGCTTTTACAAACCGGTATGTGCTTTTGGCCTGCTGCACCGCTTCATCCCAAGGCTCATCAATACCATAGATATAAGCCATATGCTGCAAATTACGCGAAATCAAAAAATCCCGATAATCCTGCAGATAGTTGCGCAATGCGGTTTCGCGTGCATCCACCAAAGCCGGAATTTTATAAATATTGTTTGTTAGCCCGATAAAGAAATGGTTTGCACCCTTGGCCAACATATAATCGATCATTTCGCCGGTACGCTCGGCATTGAAAACACCGTCATCATGTGTCGGATACCCATAGCCGGTATCCCCCTGTCCCGCTTTATTCCAACTTATAAAACCATTTGCCAGATACGCCGTCGGTGCCAAACGGTTGCGAAAACCCAGATCGGCCAACTTCAGCATCTGCTCTTTCAATTTTTCATTCGAAAGCACAGGGTAGCCCAAAGACTCCGGCCACATTTCCCGTGGTGTATCCCAATCTGCCAGTGCAGCTGCTTTAAAACGGCTAATCTTCGGTAATATAAAATCCCAGACAATCACCCTCAAAGGCAACACACTACGGCGCCCGTCTGTACCCTGCACAATGATATTGCCGACATATTCTCCTGATGGAGTATCTATAGCCGCAAAAACCGTAATCAAAAAAGGCTGCACAACACCGGGCTGTAAATCGACAGCCTGATTCGGCAACAGCGGGTCCGGATACCAGCCAGAGTGGCTATCAGGAAATCGTGGACTGGGAAGATTTATATAAGAAACAGGATTAACCTCAATATGCCGCTGCGCATTTAAAACCACATCACCACCGCGCTGACGCAGATCAGTCACTGTTATTTCAATTTCACCGGATGCATTCTGCCCGGGAAATACAGCAAGCTGCACCGATTCATACTCTTCACGGGCAAGTTCAATAATCGCGCCATCGTGAGTTATTTCGGCCGCCACTGAGCCATAATCGTTCAGAAAAATTTTTCGTTGCGCGGAAACCACACGAAGCGCCAAAGGCAACGCAACTGCGCTACAATCCACAGACACGGCAGAATCAGTATCGTCGCAATCACGCCCGGCATCACAACCAACACCAAACCCATCATTATCGCTATCAATACAGGCGGGAACGCTTATATCAGCAGCATAATGATTTTCAGAACAGCCGATTAAAACAGCCGCAAACGCGATCAGAGAAAGTGAATTTAAAAATCCCAAAAGCCCCGGGGAAATATTTTTCTGTATTGCAATTTTTATTTTAGTCAGAGCCTTTAAACGAAATAAAGTATATTATTTGTTCAGTATTTTTTTGTAACGCGACTTTAAAAAAACATATGTTTTATATACCGCTTTTTGCAATGCAACCGGCAGGCATGCAAAAAACAGAAACGCCCAACGCTTCGTATGAGCCGGCCTAAGCATCAGACTTTTCCACAAATTGGAACGCGCCTGCGCCATCTTGCCCTGATCAAGCAAAGAAGTACCCAGC
This sequence comes from Gammaproteobacteria bacterium, assembly GCA_028284675.1. GTDB lineage: Bacteria > Pseudomonadota > Gammaproteobacteria > HTCC5015 > HTCC5015 > JANQRI01. The sequence continues at coordinate 26,734 of JANQRI010000042.1, forward strand.
CAGCCATACGCATTGGCATGCGCATTTTTAATTGCCTCCCTGGACAAGCCCTCGGGTATCGGGTCCTGCTTCAAAGCTTTATCCATTGTGCGCAAATAATTGGTCGCCATAAATGAGTGCTTGGACGCATGTGTTAACTGATCTTCGCCACCGACCTGATACTTGATACTTGGAACATCAATCAACGCCACCGGGCCTTCACGGCATGTTCGTATATGAAAATCATGATCTTCGCCGGAAACCGCAAGTTCCTCATCAAATTCAGGTACTGTTTTAAAGCAATCACTTCTTATCAGTACCGTAGGAGTATGGACAAAGTTAGCTACAATAATTTTCGGATATAGCGAACCATATGAAAGACTGCCCCCTTTCACCAGATCACCAAACTCCGGAGCAATATTCTCAAGTTCGTAGTTTTCATCAAACAGCTGACCATCCGGTAATTGATCATATGCAGGATACATTGTTCTCAAATACCTGGACTGCTGCGTATTCCCTAAAGAATCCACTGCTTCCATATCCGTCCAACACATAACTGCTTCGGGCAGAAAGCGCATGCACTTAAGCTGCAACTCCAGCTTAAATGGTTTCCACTCATCATCAGAATCTAAAAATGTAATATAGTCCCCGCGGGCCTGGTGTAAGCCGCGATTTCTTGCAGCCGACACACCAGCGTTTTCCTGATAAGAATAATGAACGCGCTTATCGTTGCCGTATTTACGCTGAATTGCCGCATCAGTACCGTCAGTGGAACCATCATCAATCACGATTACCTCAACATCCTGATGACTTTGATTCAGCACACTGTCTATCGCACCAAGCACCTGACGCGCGCGATTATAAGTAGGAATCACCACGCTCACGAACTCACCGGACATTGTTCTCCCTCCATGGCTCATGTCAGTATTATTGAGCACATTAATATTTGCCAAGATATTGGGCGTCTCTAAAATAATCTTTTTGTCCGCTGGCGGTGCTGCAGGCGTACTCGAATGCTCATGTACCGCTTGCACACTACGTTTCTCCGTGCACTCGCGCCTACCCAGCAAAAAATCTAAATTTTTAGAGGCACCCTAAAGTTTAGTTAAAATTATGATGCGCAAAACAATTAACGCACGCTAATTTATATAATACGGCAGACTGAGCAATTTGGATGCCTGCCAGGATTTCCCGCCCTACAACCGGCTAATCCCTGCGCGGCCCGCATTTTAACAAAAGCTTAGAACCTGTCTTATATTATCTTGCGACTGCAGGGTATTATGAGACAGGTTCCAATAAATTAATATAGCGTATTAGTGTTACACCCGCACTAAATACTTGTGATAAAACGATTTTTTACCCTAAAGTGTAAAACAAACCGACACTTCGGCATGTTCAATCAATTCACGCCCTGAAAATAAAACAGCTTATACAAACTCCGGAAATCTTCGGATACCTTTCACCAGAAGATGTAGTTGAATTGAACAATTACCGCTTTGGTATCCGGCACAATTTGCCGGCCCGCCAGAAAGCCGAGCTGACTGCCGGCACTCGGTTTATTATCCTGACTGATATACTCAAGCCGCACTTCGAACGGTTTATCATTTTTGCGCACGGTGACATATTTTATACCCAGTGTTACCGCATCCATCTCACTTAAACGATAATCCGCACTGACAAATTCAGGAACCGGTTCATTACTTAATAGATTAGTGCGATAAAATGATGCTGCCTGCTGCCGATAAAAACGAATTCGTGGTTGCCAGTAACGGCGACTGTTTTTTTCCGGCTTAATGGAGTAACGAAGATCCAGCGTATGCGAGCGTACACTCCAGTCATCACTATAATAACGGTACCCAATATCGATAGCATCACGCTTGAAATGATGCAGCGTTTTCCAATAAAGACTGCGCCGACTCCTTTCGTCAGGCCTGTTTTCAAAAATATTATCAAACGGCTCACCAAAACGTGGACCGGAAACCGCATTAATAATACTGATAAACTTAAAAGGGTCGGTATGATAGCCACTGGATTCACTGTAAGACAGGTTAAATTGCATTAAAGTACGCGGCCCCAGAGTTTGACCAAGACCCAGCACTAAATCCGCCTGACTGCGCTCTTCGACCTCACCCTGCCGGTTCTGCGGCTGGCCGGAAGGAATCATAGCCGTCGCAAGCGGAACCGGCACCCCGCCTTCCGGGTCCAACCTGTTGCCTTCCACTGCAAGCCCGAGGCTTAATGTCGTATTTTTTTGATTCAAATCATATGCGAATGAACCGTTAAACCCCAATGAAATAAAATCATATTCATACGATGCACTACCGCCATATATCATGCGCAAACTATCATTGATTGTTTTTTCGTAAGCGGCATCAACTGCAACACGGGCATCCATAAAAGTATCATCGACCGGGAGCTTACCCGGGTCAATTGTATAACTGCCAACACCTGAGGGGCGGGTAAACGTTTGCGGCTGACTGCTTGGCATCGCTCCTGTTGGACTCGCACCGGTAATCACATCAACAACAAATTTAAGCTGTATACGATCACCATCCGGTAATAATTTACTCGTTTTAATAACCGGCTCAACTGCTTCCGTTCTGCGCCCACGTTCTACATATAACAATAATGCTGAGTCTGTTTCCCAACCGGAATCATTTTCAGCTGCTGCGACCGTATTACCAAGCAACGTACAAGTAGCTGCCGACAATGCCGCGCATAACTGTGTTTCCTGCGATACTTTTGCGATCAACATCAGTTACAACCACAACCGCCTGCGGCAAACCCTGCGCCGCCACTAGAGGATTCCTTGCTAAAATAAATATGCTCATCAAACCCGGTATCAAAAGGGTGACGCAATTGCATTTCCGGCTTTGCCAGCCAGTCACGCTCCCAGGGCTGTACTGGTGATTGACTGCACCCCCATAACCCGCAAAAGCACAGCACCCACAAGATCATTTTTTGTTTAACTGTATGCACAATATTCTCCAGGCATGAGCCTCGCCTAAAACCATAACATCAATAATTCACTTGTTTTCGAGCAGATGATCACATTTTTTTGCAAAAAATAACTTCAGGCAGGTTAGCAACATCACAGGTAAAACACTTATAAATAGTTGGTTTTTTACAAGCTTAAGTTGATTATCACAACTACCGCGTTAAAGCGCTTAAAATTTTAATACGACATAAATCCACTTCAAAAAACAGTTGCTTTAATAAAAACATTCAGGCCTTTCTAAAAAATCACCATTATCTTTTTTCACTTTGAATCTTTATAAAGAGTCGTGCCTCACTTTTATAAACCTTATAAACCGGCATTAATGCGAACCGCCATACCCATAGCAAATTACATCAGTACCAAATCCAAATACATTACAGCAGCATTCGCATTTTTATCGCAGATACGCTAAAGAAATTTATTCGTTTTGCCGATGTCATATATAATTATGACAGTTTTATTACACTCAAAAAATCCTGCTCGCGTCTTATATATCAACAATATCAGATCCATTATAAAACGCGCTATTTTGCTAACACTGCTACTGGCAACCAGCCATTACAGCAGCGCAAACGAGCATTCCGCTTGCGTTAATCCAGACTATTTCTACCGACACCACTCACCGGCAGAACTCAGAGCCATTGCCGACACCTGCATATCCGGCAATTATGCGCAGCTTTATTACAACCGCGCATATCATATTGAACTGCTCAGCGATGCGACAAGTTTTTCCCGACTCACTGGCAACACATCCGCGCGCAATGAGGCGGTACTGCTTTCTTACCAGCTATACATTGCAATGATTGAAGAGCTTGCTCCGTTATGGTATCCGGACAAGTCCACACGCATTGACTTTCTTAATATGAATTACCGGCTACGTGGTGAAATAACTGAGCTGCGACTGGATGGATACAATACAACTGCCGACCAACTTGAACAACGGACACTGATAAAATTGAAAAAATATTGAACAGTGAGTTAAACGAATTTTAAAACAAAAAACCCGCTGCAAGCGGGTTTTTTGTTTCCATGCCAAAGAACAGCGTATTAACGATAATAATAACGCCCGCCTAATGCGAAAGTATCCACGTCACCACCCAAAGTAAAAGAACCACCAACTGAAAAACTGTCGTTTATAAAATACTCAGCACCTACCTGAAAAAAAGTATCGTCATCATCGACATCAACATAATTTGCGGTGGCACGCACTTCAACGTTCGGTGTCACATAACCACGCCCACCAAAAGCGAGACCGAAACCGTTTTCATCACCCACAACGTCTATATCAGTATTTATAAATACTGCTTCCCCGATAAGATCAACATTTTTCTTAAACGGATAGATATAACCCCCACCCAGGCGAAGCACTGATGCATCGATACCAAAATCAAACTCTATATCCTGATAATCACCCAGTAGATAGAATTCTTTGTTTAACCGGTAGGAGCCGCCGATCTGGATACCGTCACCATCGATATTTGTATCATCAATTTCAGTATCAACATATCTGACGTCTACATAATCATATTGAAGTTTAGCTGCAATCGCGCTTGGTGAAACAAGCCATCCGAATAAACTAAGCGCAGTAACAATAAACTTTGGCCCGATAGACATAAGTGTTTCCTCTTATTACATTATTGGTATGTGTGGCCGAATTCTATATACCTTATTAAAAGCGTCAAGCGAAACCCGTCGCATTCTTAAGTATGGCGCACTGAACGTACGCAGAAAACGGTTCGTCGGTTTTGGCTTCCTCGGTCTCCGTTCCAGACTCGACTCTAACACCTGTATCCCTTCCTCCCTCCATGAGGTCGTAATTCCTCCTTGCCGGAAGTCTTGTATTTTTCCCCTGCCTTTAATGAGCAAAGCGCAACAAAACCCTGCGCCAAAAACGCCTGACTCCAAAACGGGTTAATTCTGAAGGCCAACCAGAGAATGTGAATAACTGACATTCAACCAAAAAGTTAAACAAAAAACCCCGAGATAAAATTCAACCCAAAAGTTGAATATAGGATGCCAAACCTGTTATACCGCCGAAGGAACCGCCAGATACGCTATATCAGGATAATCACCGCTTGCTTCAACAACCAGGTTTGGGTAGTAATCCCGCCACTCCCGAATACAGGACTGCTCATGCTTACGCTCACTGTCATCCAGGAATATCCTGTGCTCATCCGCCAAATACGGCAACAGCTCCAATAACGCCCCACGCCTTCCAACCAATTTTGCCATCGGTGCGTCAATCAACACGAAATCGAAAGACTTTCGAAAAGCCTCTAAATTAAAATTAAACCACCAATAAGGCTTGCCGTTAGGTGCCTGCTTGCGCGTGAAATCACATTGCTGAATCTGTATACGCTTCGCACAAGGCAAACCGTCAATCAGATAACGAACATAATCAATAGAACCGGCATGATTCTCCAGCGACAACAGCTTGAAATCATACCGCTCGGCAAGTGCAGCAAATACCGCTGTTGATGCGCCACACCCCACCTCCAACACATAGTCGGGCGGATTCTGCTCAATCTGCTCAATTAAAAACGCAAATTTATGCTGCTTCAGCGTCAACGGCCCCCACCATAACCGGTCAGGGATCAAGCCCAACTCCTTAAGTTTCTCCAACAGAGATTGCGAAGGTTGACGGTTAAGGTGTTTTTTACGCTTTGCATCCACCCAAACATCCGCTCGCACGAATGTGCTTTGGATAAAATCAACATAGCGGGTATACCAAAGATCTGATATTTTTTCTGATTTAGGACCTTTACTTACAATCATTTTTTTACCAAACGCACTTTAACTCTGTTGACCAAACCAACAAAATAACATGAAAAACATCTTTCGACAGCATAGCTAATGATTTTAAACAAACCGGAGCACCCAGTATTTGATGCATCGCTGTAAGATATTCCCGATTTATGATAGTTTGCACCTCGTAACAATACTTGCTTATCAACGATCAGGTTAACTGCATAAACCCAGAGACCCGCATGGATAAGCACATGAGTTTCAATCACAATAACCAACATTTAATTCGAAAAAAACTGAATGCAATTATTCCGCATCATATTGGCGGCTTCCGGGCTTGCCTTTTTTGCTTATCTTATAAGCCAACAGGACACTTCGTCACTTATCGACGCAATCCTATCCCTCGGTTGGGGGCTGATATACCTGTGCCTGTTGCACTGCATGCCGCTGACACTGAACGCACTAAGCTGGCAATCATTGCTGCACGGTACTGAAAAACCAGATTTTCTTAACTTGCTACGTATTCGCTGGATCGGGCAGTCAGTAAATACTTTACTACCGGTCGCTCAGGTTGGTGGGGATTTATTGCGTGCCAATCTTTTAAAGCGCCATTGCCCGAAGAATAATATAGCGGGTGCTTCGGTTGTCGTCGATTTCACACTGGGAATATTGTCACAGCTGGTATTTACTTTTCTCGGCGTAATTATGCTGATACAAAATATGAATCTGTTCAGCTCTCAGGTATTGATCGCGGGGGGGATTATTACCGCCCTTATTTTATTTTTTTTATATCTGCAACAACGCGGACTTTTTCAAAAAAGCACGTTTATTTTTGCCCCGCTTATTCCCAAAGAACTGAAAAGAAAACTAGCAGACAGCGCATATGATATGGATTCAGCCATAAAAAAACTATACCGACAACGTGCGCCCGTTGTTTACAGCTTCACTGCAAAACTTTGTGCATGGTTAATTGGCACGCTGGAAACCTGGTTAGTACTGCATTTGCTTGGCCAGCCCGTTTCGATCAGCGACGCACTGATTCTGGAAAGCCTGGGCTATGCGGCCAGAAGTTTTGGTTTTTTAATACCTGCAGCAATTGGTATTCAGGAAGGCGCATTTATTCTATTTGGCGGGATGCTGGGATTAAGCCCAATAACCGCATTAACATTATCTCTCGCAAAACGTGCCCGGGAACTGGCATTGGGTGTACCAGGCCTTATCACCTGGACTTACATCGAAACGAAAAATTAATCTGCAGCCAGCAGTTCTCTCTCCGGATAATGACTACTTGGCTGCGATTGCTGTTTAACTTTCTGCCAATAAGGCAACAGGTCCTCTTCCAGCACCTGCCGCCAATCCGGCCATCGTGATTCAATATCTGCAGATGCAGCTGCACTCATTTTGCGACAACGCTCCGGGTCAGCAAGCAGACTATCAACCTTATTTGCCCATACTTTAGGATCTGAGCCATACACCAGGAACCCATCAACTCCATCGTGCTGCACCAGTTGAGCCGCACCACCACTCGCGGAGATAACCGGCGGCAAACCGGCTGCTTTAGCCTCAACCACGACATTACCGTAAGTTTCCGTCTCTGATGGAAACAAAAATATATCAGAGCTTGCATAATGCCAGGCAAGATCCTGCTGCGGCAAATGGCCGGCAAACGTTATATGCTCACCCAATATTGTTTTAACAGACTGTGCATCCGGCCCCTCGCCGATCATCACAGCATGAACCGCACGCCCCTGATCAAGCAGGTGTTTTACGGTTTCGGCAAACAGTATTATATTTTTGCATGCATCCAGGCGGCCAACGAAAAGCAATACTTTTTTCTCCGGTGCAATCCCATATTCATGCCGCAAACGCTCACCATCCCGCCGCCTGGCTGCAAATAATTCCTTGTTAATACCGCGCCTTAGAAAAGAAAGCCGCCCTTTCGGCAACACCCCGGACACCTGCTCATATTCTTCAGGCTGCGACACAAATACATGTTTGCACTGACTCCAATGCATGGCCAACTGCCTGCGCATTTTGTCGGCGCGGCGCACATCCAGCTGCAACTTATCCAAAAGCAGCTTTGTAAACAGTGACTCACCAAAATACTTTTTTACCAACGATGCAACCGATACCTGGGTATACTTAGGCACATCGGTATGAATCGAGCTGACGAGTGGCTTTTGCCCGTTGCGACAATAACGCAAAGCGGTTTTACCAAATGCAAATAACGGGTGTGTTGTATGAATGATGTCATAATCATCAAAATAAGCCGGCAATCGCCGGTTATAGCCGGCCAAATCGGTATGATCGGCGACATCACCGAGGAACGGGATACGTTCCGTGCTGAACACCGGCTTATGAAACACATAACGCACATTCTCGGCAATGCTCTGCTCGGCTTCCCGGTCACCGAGAAAATGCAAACTCAAAAACAGATGCTCCGGTATCTCCGTGGCGGCAGCCGCAAATTTCTCCCAGCTTTTTACATGACCGCCGGCTCCTTCCCTGCGCCGTAAGTCGATCATCACACCGACTTTCAACATCAGGGGCTCTGCTCAAGAATTTTTGCCCAGGTATCACGCAAACCGATAGTGCGATTAAATACCGGTTTACCCGCTTGGCTGTATTTACTATCCAGGCAGAAATAACCCTCCCGCTCAAATTGAAAAGGCTGGTCCGGCTGCGCGTTATCCAGCCCCGGCTCAGCCCTGCAGCCGTTTATTATCTCAAGGCTTGAAGGATTCAACGCATCCAGAAAATTTTTACCTCCGCTATCCGGAGACTCATCATTAAACAGGCGATCATAAAGCCGAACCTCACACTCAATATTATGCGAAGCAGAAACCCAATGAATGACCCCTTTTGGCTTCACCCCATCTGCCGGATCTTTGCCCACAGTATCCTCTATAATATGCGCATGCACTTCCAACAGATCCCCGTGCTCATTTTTTACAGTCTTATCAGCTTCAATCACATAGGCATTGCGCAGACGAACGCGCTTACCCAACACCAGGCGCTTATATTTTTTATTTGCTTCTTCGCGAAAATCAGCCTGATCGATGTAGAGTTCACGCGTAAACGGCAGGCTACGGGTTCCCAGTTCAGCTCGATCCGGATGTGCCGGAGCCGTCATTTGCTCCACCTGATCTTCCGCATAATTGGTCAGCACCAGCTTGAGTGGACGCAATACACACATTGCACGTGGCGCATTATTATTTAAATCATCACGAATACTATACTCCAACATACCGACATCCACGATACTGTCAGCGCGTGTCACCCCAATCATTTCACAAAAATTTCTTATTGAAGCCGGCGTAAAACCACGGCGACGCAAACCTGATATGGTGGGCATGCGCGGATCATCCCAACCATCAACATGAGCTTCATCGACCAGTTGTTTTAACTTACGTTTACTCGTAACGGTATAATTCAGGTTCAGACGCGCAAATTCATATTGTCTTGGTCTGGATGGCACCGGCAGGTTTTCAATAAACCAATCATACAATGGCCGGTGGTCTTCAAACTCCAACGTACAAATCGAGTGAGTAACGCCTTCTATTGCATCACCTTGGCCATGAGCAAAATCATAAGATGGGTAAATCACCCATTTATCGCCAGTCTGATGATGATGCGCTTTTCTAATCCGGTATATCACCGGGTCACGCAAATTAATATTTGCCGCAGCCATATCGATTTTCGCGCGCAATGAACATTGCCCCTCGTCAAACTCACCGTCACGCATTTTTTTAAACAACATCAGGTTCTCGTCAACAGACCGGTCGCGATAAGGGCTGTTACGACCGGGTTCGGTTAATGTACCGCGGTACTCCCGGGCCTGCTCCGGACTCAGATCGCAAATATAAGCTTTACCCTGTTTGATCAGGTAAATCGCCCATTCATATAACTGATCAAAATAACCGGAAGAATATTTTACTTCGCCATCCCATTGAAAACCGAGCCATTGAACATCGCGCTTAATAGACTCAACATACTCCTCATCCTCCTTCACCGGATTTGTATCATCAAAACGCAAACTACAAACCCCGTCGAACTCCTTCGCTATACCGAAATTCAGACAAATTGATTTGGCATGACCAATATGCAAATACCCATTGGGTTCGGGTGGGAAGCGGGTCACAATGCCGGTGACACGCTGCTCTTCCAGATCCTTCTTCAAAATCTGCTGAATAAAGTGCGGCGGCCTGTTTTCCACTGACAACGGTTTATTTTGACTCATATTTGGGTTATCCGGTTGGTACTATTGAGCGCGGTATTGTAAACATTCAACAGGAATATTCCCAGCGATGCCAATCTGTTACTTTTGCGCATAGGATATTGATTCTGCCTGATAAACAGCCCATGATTGCATGTACAGCACGTAACTTTATCCCGAATACACCAATATGGACAAATCATTGATAATGCGATCCCAATACCCAGGATGGTTGTTGCTTGTTATAACCCTAATATTAACAAGCTTAACCGGCTGCAGCCGGGAGCAGGACTCACCGGAAGCACAGATCCGCGCACTGCTAAAAAATGCTGAACTGGCCGCAGAATCCGGGGATTTTCGCGAATTAACGAAGCTATTAACGGACAATTTTCAGGACTCCCGGGGCCGGGACAAGCAGGCAATCAGCAAACTATTAAGAATCTATTTTTTGCGGAATAAGTCCATTCACTTGATCACCCGTATACAGAGCGTGGATTTTCCAGCACCCGATCACGCACAAGTCGAACTTGCAATCGCAATGACCGCCAAACCGACACACGAGCAGCAGGGCATTCTGAACATCAATGCCGATATGCACCGGTTTAACCTAAGCATCGTGAAGCAGGATAATAAAGATTGGCAGGTTTTGTATCTAAAATGGGACCGTAAAACCAGAGTGGGCCGGTAAAACACGGTTACACCTGCAATCACCCGGCCAACACTTCAGTGATCACCCGCCAAGCCCGCAGTTTTTCATTGAACCCCAGCGCTGCATTTGCCGGACTTGTGGACGGTAAGCGCTGATAGAACAGTGAAACACCGGCATCTGCAAGTAACGGCATGACTATTTTTTTATAGCTCTGTTCTGCTTTTAAACCATTAAAATAAACATGGGTAATCTTAGGATGTTTCTGATAGAACTGTAAAAAATCGTTGCCTACCATAGAATCCGCTTCTATATCAGAATCAAGACTACCGACGCGGTTACACGATTTCAACACATCCCAGAGTGCGATCTTATGAGTTTTAAGCAACCGTTTTTTTGATACATAATCACTTATTGCCACACCAAACAGCTCAGACAAAACTTTCCAAAAAGCATTTCTGGGATGCGCATAATACTGATCAGCCATCAACGATGCTTTACCAGGCATACTGCCAAGTATTAACACTCTTGCATCTGTATCGGAAACCGGGGGGAAGCTATGAACCAAATCAGACAAAGGTTTCATCGACCTTTAATATCACGCGGTTGCGGGCTCTTAATGAGATAGGTTCTAGCCGTCATATTTTTCCAACAAGTCGGATAAGGCCTGCTTTCTTAACAGTGGGTCATCCAACTGATGAATCAAATCCTTATCATGCTTTTCATGCAAGCGAATTCCTTCAAATGAAACGGTATCGGTTCCACGCAATACAAAATACTTACCGGAATATTTTTTAGGCGGGCCATGCCGCTCTTCCAGAAAATCCAATATGCCGTAGCCGGTCGTGACCTCATCTGCACTGTCTGAGCGGTTTGCAGTATACACATATTTCAATTTGGGCCATTCAATCTGTACCAGTTCTGCGCGGTATGGAAAACCGTTTTCCATCGTTAATGCATAGTCTTCACCGAAAAATTTAACACCGGCCCTTGTATATATGATCCGCGAAAACCCTATTTCCGCAACCTCGCCATTCTTACGCATAATATCGAACCAGGTTCCTTCAACATATTGATTACCCATCAATATGCGACGCAACACCCTGGAACGCACGAACAAACTGCCCGCAAAGAACCGTATCACCACGATTGCGACTGCAATCACAATGATCGAAAATGCCGCAGTGACACCCGGAACCGGAAACCAGCTTTTGGCCAAATGTGAAGTTTGCTGTGACAATACCACACCGACCGCAACACCCAACGCGCTTTCCAAATCCCGAACCAGTTTTTGCCTGTTCATTAAACTCTCTGATACCCTTTACGTCCGGCTCAATACCGCATAGTGTTCCGGCAAAATATTATTATAATCAGCCAACCTTTCAGTATTTGAAAATATTTTTTCCTGCTCAACCGCCCAGCTAATCGCGTCAACACGATAACCGGCACATGAGTTTATAAATGACTCATCAAATAAATTATAGTCACAGGCATCAAAATCAAATCGTTCGACAAAAAAGCGTTGCAACCTATCAAAAACCGGATGCTGTTTTATATCCGGCTTCCAAAAGTCAAATGCAAAAACAGAACCGGAAACCTGTATTTCACGCAGCATGTCAAATAACGCGGTTAATGCCGACATTGACAGATAATAACTGACTCCCTCCAACAAAACATACGATATCCGCTCACCAGCACACTCAGATAACACGGCCTTTAATCTATCCAGGTCTACCGGGTTGCTCAAATCTGCCGGCTCCATCCGCAGTTTTTTTTCAGGCAGAATTTTTTGTTCTTTTAATATTGCAACACGTCTTTTTTTAAATTCAATTAAATGCGGATAATCAACTTCAATACATTGAATATCCTGCTCAATCAAATACGGATAAGAAGTCAGCCCCGCACCAAGATTTATAAACACAGCATCCCGGTGCATTTTCAGCAGCGCCTGCAGCCGTGTCAGAAAGTACCGGTTGCGTACCGCAAGCTCAATATCATCATGCGGATATACATGTTCGGCAAAATCATCCCATAGTACGGTGATTCGCTCACGGTCTTTCTCAGGCACCCAATGCCTCGCGAATCGGTCCAAACTGATCTGCTCCTGCCTCGCCCTGGACTCATTTACCAGGAACGCAGTGTCTGATATGTGATTTTCTGTATCCATTCCAGCTGAAACCGGCTGAATCAATACTATTTTTGACGCTGACGAAATAGCACCGATGGCTGACGCACATGCACAGTTACCGGCTTTGCCGAAATCAGGGTGGTATTCTGCTCATTGATAACGCGCACAGCGATAGTGTGTGTACCACGATAAACATTCGACAGCTCTACGGTAGCCTGCTCACTCTCAGTATTTACTTCACCATCCACAAGATATTGCAAACGGTGCCTGAAATCGGTTTGCAATGCAGGCTTAAGCTCCACCGTGATACTGACCGGACCCTCATTCAGCCGCACAGTTGCATCATTCTCGGGCTTGATAATTTTTAATGACGTATACTTGACTGCCTGATTACCGCTACCCGCCGTGGGCGGGGCACCCCTTGCTGTGGCCCCTGAAAAAACACCCGGCTCAGTTGCAACAACCTGCAGCGCGAATACAGCCGCACAAGCAAACAATACAATTGATATATACCGCGCACACATGGCTTAAGTGTAGCAAACAAATCAAGCTCTCCGAAAGACCTGCCCGCTGGCACAGCGCTATTTGGAACAGCCCTCCAACTCTTTTAAACAGTGCTGCAAAAAATCCCGCTCCACACGATTATGGGTTATTGACAGTGCTAACCGATAAGCTTCCGCAGCTGCCTGTTTTTGACCAACACTCTTTAACAGATTTGCTTTCACGACATGAAAAGGTTGATACCGGTCAAGCTTGCCTTCGGCTTCAACTCTCTCAAGCACCTCCAACGCACTGGCAGGGCCCTGCACCATGGACAATGCAACCACTGCGTTCAGTTTAACGACCGGAGAAGGCTGTATTGCATATAACTGATCATAAAGCAAAATAATCCGATGCCAATCGGTATCCTGGTAATCAGCAGCCTGTGCATGCACCGCGCTGATCGCCGCCTGCAGCTGATACGGCCCAGCCTGCTCAATCGGGCCTGCTTTTTCCAGCAGGTGCAAACCTGCTTTAATTTGCTCATAATTCCACAGACCACGCTGCTGCTTCTCCAGCGCAACAAAGTTACCATCTTCATCGATCCGTGCCGGCTTACGCGAATCATGCAATAGCATTAATGCCAAAAGCCCGGCAACCTCCGGCTCACGCGGCATCAAAGCATGTAACATTTCCCCAAGACGAATGGCCTCTCCCGACAAGGCTATCCGAGTCAGATCCTGCCCAGACGATGCTGCATACCCTTCATTAAAAATAAGATAAATTACTGACAGCACCGACCCAACGCGTTCCGTGAGACGCTCAGGCGGAGGCACACGATATGGAATATTAGCCGCTTTTATTTTGCGTTTCGCCCGAACTATCCGTTGCGCCATGGTGACTTCAGGTATTAGATAAGCTCGTGCCAACTCAGTTGTGGTCAAGCCACCTAATGTACGTAATGTCAATGCAACCTGTGCCTGCTCGGATAATGCCGGATGACAACAGGTAAAGATCAAACGCAGTCGCTCATCAGGAATCCCGTCACCCATCACCTGCTCCGCATCCAATTGTTCCGGCTGATATAACTGTTCCAGATCAGTGCGCCTGGTTTCGAATATCTGTTCACGTCGAAACCGGTCGATTGCTTTTCGACGCGCTACCTGCAATAACCACGCACGGGGATTATCGGGAATACCCTGAGCAGCCCAGTCTTTCAATGCCGCAACCACCGCATCCTGCAATGCATCCTCGGCTTTATCGAAATCACCCAGCACGTTGATCAGGGCCGCGAGCACGCGGCCCCACTCATTACGCACAAGCTGCTCTATTGTGGTTTCAATTGCCTGCAGAACATACTCCTGGCTACAAGCCCTGATAAGACAAGCCGCTCAATCAAACACCATAACCGGCCGAACTTCGACCGCACCATATTTTGCTGATGGAATCTTCTCAGCATACTCAATGGCTTCATCCAGGTCTTTACAATCCAACAGGTAATAGCCGGCAAACATCTCTTTGGTTTCAGCAAAAGGTCCATCCGTCGTTGCTGCTTTCCCGCCGCGAACTCTGACGGTGGTCGCAGTCGTCACCGGTTGCAATGCATCACCGGCAATGAATACACCTTTTGCTTTAACTTCTTCGGTGAATACACCATATTCTTTCAGATAACCCTCCCACTCAGGACTACCTGGCTTGGGGCTGGTATTATCTTCATAAATCAACAACATATATTGCATTACTCACTCCTTCTCTAGAATATTATCGGATTAGAGCCTGTTTACACTCACCGCATGCTAATGTTGAGCAATAAGCAAACGCTCCTCACTATAAGACGAACCGGCTGTATTCAAATCGACATTGCGGCATACTTTTTTAAAAGGTAAGCTCTTATCCGCTTAAATTGGGTCACAAAAAGAGTGATTGCACCGCGAATCAGCAAGCGCAGAATAACATACACTGTCATTTCAAAATGCGATCAGCCCTGAACCAAAAACCATAACACTACCCGAAAAGATGAAACTGGCATTCGAAGTCAGCAGCCTGGCTCAAGCAAACCCAACCGGGATTGCACGCTATATTCGCAATCTCACACAACAACTGTGCGATAAAGAAAGTGTAGAGAATCCTATTTACTTCTATTACAAACTTTCCAAACTCAAACGCCGTGAACACTGGCCTCATATCAATGGCATCGAAAACAAAGTGTATATGCCGCCGCTCTCACCGACACCTCATGGGATCGATATCATGCACGGGCTGGACGGCACAGTACCCCATTGGCGACGGTGCACCCGGGTTGCATCGATTCACGATCTATTGGTATTAAACCCTGAATATGATTCGGTATGCCCACCCAGCTTCAGGCAATCCAAACAAAAAAAATACAATAAACTCATCAAGATTGCTGATGCGATCATTACACCTTCAACAAGCACACGTAACGATGTGATTGAACTTCTGGCTGTTCCTGAGGAGAAGGTCTTCGTCGTACCTCATGGAATAGAGCCACGCTTTAATCGCTGCAATTCAGCAGAGATCCACCAGCTACGTGAAAAATACCGGCTTCCGGATCCATTTTTTCTGTTTGTCGGTGAAATTTCCTCGCGCAAGAACATAGACCGGCTGATCCGCGCTTATATGCAGAGCAAAAGCAGGCAAGACTTTAAACTGGTATTGGCAGGAAAACTTTCATTCGGGAGCGAAGGAATCCCTGAACTGATTGCAGGCAATAATCTGACAAATGATGTGATATTCCCTGGCTATATCGCAGATAATGATTTAGCCGCATTGTACAGTGCTGCCGCGGGCTTTGTGTTCCCAACCTTATATGAAGGTTTCGGGATACCGTTACTGGAAGCCATGGCTTGTGGCACACCGGTACTAAGCAGCAATCGTGGAGCGGCTCCGGAAGTTTGCTCAACACATGGAATTTTGGTAAACCCTTTAAGTATAGAAGCTATCCGTGAGGGAATCGACCAATTACCGAACATCAACACCGAACAACAAGCTGCCGCAGCCGAATATGCAAAATCGTTCACCTGGCAGCGATGCGCACAGCAAACACTGAAGATTTATCAAAAACTCATTTAAAGCTATACTCTGATTCATATAAAATTCGACCAACTGTAAACACGAAACAGCGCTATAGATCCCTGAAAAGCAATGCAGCACAAACAGCTTAAAAGCATAGACCTTGGGTGCGGCCCAAACAAGCTAAGCAACTGTTATGGTGTAGACAAACACCCTTATGATGGTGTGGACCAGGTATTCGATCTGGATCAATCACCATGGCCATTGGAAAACAACCACTATGAACGTATTTATGCACGCCATGTGATTGAGCATGTGGCCGATATACCGGCATTTTTAGGTGAAATACACCGTATTGCAGCACCCGGAGCGACTATTGAATTCGTAACACCACATTTTTCATCGATACATTCATGGCAAGACCCAACGCATCGCTGGCACCTGGCGTCCGGCTGGCACAAAACGTTTACGGAAGATTATATGGCATCACAGGTTGAACGCTTTAACCACATCAGTACCAACATCAACTTCTCCAGCAGCCTTAGAAGCCGGGTTGGCCGCATGATTACAAAAATAGCCGGCCTGGACTACTGGGAAAAACATTATGCGTTTATTTTCAGAGCCCGCAATATCACCACTGTACTAGAGGCTGTCAAATAACCCTATTATTTAAGTTTCAGGGGCACTATAGCGAACAATCAATGCGGTTATTAATGCCAGAAAGAACACAAAGAACACAATCGAACGCAGATAATCCAGCGGAGACGCAGACAAGCCAACAATCATATAACCCACCACAAAAACCACCCCGGCAAGACCCAGGCGTGCAACATCATCATCTTTACTGCGCATAGCCCTGTAAAAAATGAACAGCACCAAGCCATAGAAAGCAAGAAAAGACAACACCCCTATTGCACCAAAACTTGCGAGCACCCTGAAATATTCACTATGTGGCTCATTCAATATCAAATACATTGGGTCCTTATTGCCCGCTTCAACTTCAGCGCTTATTCTATCGACAAGTCCTGAAGGGCCATCACCTATCAGGGGATTCGCTTTAAAAATCTCCCAACTAAAGCGCCATAACTCAAAACGAATACCCAGCGGACTGTCCACTTCCTGGCCATTAAAATACTGCATCACGCCAAGCTGTGCCTGAACAACCCTGCCCTTTACACCCGTCTGGGGAAATGCGTAGACCAGGCCCAGCAACAGTATCCCCAGAGCAATGATTAATAACTTTGCCCGCACTGAAAAGCTGCGCCAATAAAAAGACAAGCATAGAAATATATATACAGGCAATGCTACCCACGCACCGCGGGTACCCGACAGAATGCACGCCGCCAGACCCAAAACAGCGGCAATCACAGGAATTATAACATGCTTGTTCGAACGGCGTTGAAAATACCCGATACTCGCCAGGCTGATACCAAACAAAACCAGTGACACATTACCGTATATTATTGGATTGGTATTACCGCTGACCCGGTAAATATGTGACTCACTAAAAATTTTTGCCCAAGACCCGCCAACTGCAATTGCCCCGATGATTCCAGCCCCAAAAACCACTGCATACCAAAAATAATCCTGTCGAAGCCGCACGAATACAAACAAATACAGCAATGGAATTACTGTCAGAAACCTCAAATAACGCTTAAGGCGGCGCACCTCAAAATCAGACACGTCTGTCAAAGCATAATTTAATGCAATGCCTGCAAAATATACCAGTATCGCAAGCAACAACAGCTTTCCTATCGGCCCTGTTACCGGTCTGGACTTGAGACATAAAACCACAATACCGGACAAAAACAATATGCCGAGTATTGTGCTTGCACCATGATCAACCGTTAATGCAAGCGCCGGAAACAATAGTACCAGCAAGATCACCATACTCTTAGTCAGCGAGTAAGCACTGAAAGGCGGGTAAGATATTTTAAAATTCACTTTACAATTAATTTACCGGGAACAGAAGACCCCAAACAATATATCATTTTTCAGGCAACGGTATAAAATCAGTTTCGCCGGGCACTTTACCAAACCGCTGTTCCTGCCAGTCAGCCTTAGCTTGCTCTATGCGCTCTTTGCGACTTGAAGCAAAATTCCACCACATATATCGCTTACCTAATGGCTCACCGCCGACAATCACCAGCCTGCTGCTCTGCACAGCGGCAATCTTAATCTCTTGTCGCGGGCAGAATATCACCATTTGGCAGGCATCAATATTTACCCCGTCAATTACAAGCCTCCCGGACACCAAATACACTGCCCTTTCCCGTATATCACCCGGCAGCTGAATTGATTTACCAGGCTCTAACTCAATCTCCGCATAAAATGTCTCAGAAAAGGTTTTCACAGGTGACGCAAGACCAAAACCTTTACCGATCATCACACGGGTTTTCACACCTTCCTGCTCCACAACCGGCAATTTATTGGCCGCATAATGATGGAATGCAGGCTCTATCTCTTCCAACTCTTCGGGCAATGCATGCCACAGCTGCAATGCATGCAGGCTATGTGCTTCGGCCCGCCTGTCAGCAGCAGTCCTTTCAGAATGCACGATGCCGCTGCCGGCAACCATCAGGTTGATTTCACCGGGTCGGATCGCCTGCACAACCCCTAAAGAATCCCGGTGTAGAATTTCACCTTCAAACACATAAGTCACTGTCGCCAAATTGATATGTGGATGGGGCCGGACATCAATACCCTCAGAAGGAGCAAAACGCGCCGGCCCCATATGATCGAAAAAAATCCACGGCCCGACAGACCGATGTTTAAAATGAGGTAATAGCCGACGCACAGAAAATCCACCCAGATCTTTTTCCCTGGGCTGAACAATCAGCTCTATTGCGTCGCATGGATTTGAAACAGCGACAATCTCATCATCTGAATCTTCAGTTACACTCATAGTTCAAATTTCATCTTCGGAGTAATCTTTAAGTAATGTACACCACTCAACATGAATCCCACCCATCACAAAAGCACCATACAGCTTCAATACTTCCTGCTTTGAACTTTTATCATTCGGCAAACTAATATATAGCGAACAAATTCTGGAGCGCATCGACCCAGCAACATATTCAAGGCCGGCTGCAATATTCTTTGTTTTATGCAACCCTTTTTTTTCAGCAGATTCGGTAATCAAATAAGACTATAAGTCATTGCAAAATATAGCTTTTCTGCCAACCTCTCACCCTCCTGCCTTCCGGTGACCCGGGGGACAATCATACCAATAATTGTTCAGCCCCGGTTCAGCTGTTTTTTGCTGTAATGCAATAAACAATAGCACGGCTGGAGAAAAGAGAAAATGCAATTATCAATTGCTATAACGCAACATGATACGCAACCCGCACATCACCCCTGGCTGCTTAGGCAGCTTGCGGTTTTAATGCTGGGGCTACTGTTCACATTCAGCACTCAGGCAACGACGCTAACAGGTAAACAGGCGGCTAGCAGCACTGACTTAGGAACACCAGGCCAAACGACTGCCGACATAAAGAACACCGAACGCAAACTAACATACAAATTCCACAAGGGCCAACCACGCATACAGGCGTTAGCCGCTGATAGCACGCAACAATCCGTATATCGCCCGGCTCAGCTTCAAGCTTCTAATAGAGCATATTATTTTTCGATTTACGATGCATGGGTACAGCTGCATAATGACCTTGACGCAGACGGCTATTACAGCGAGTTTACCCTGGAGTTTGATGCCGATTATGATGGCGGCTACGCTAATGTATATGCAGAACTGTATTTAAGCCATGAGGGTGGCCCATGGGTCCATTACCACACCACGGATATTTTTACGATTCACTCGGTTTCCGGCAGCGATGCATACCGGGTACGTTCAGTATTGCATACAAACTTTCCGACCGGCAGTTATGATATTCTGATTGATCTTTATGAAGCAGGCCACCCTGGTCTGATAGCAACACTCGGCCCGGCTGACGATAATGATCTTTATACGATCACATTGGAGGATCGCGAGCACGAATTTCAAAACCGGGATTACTGGTTTGAGCGGGTCACGACCCGTTTATTGGATGACTTCGATGCCGATGGTTTTTACCAGACAATATCGCTGGAATTCTCCGCCAATACCTTGTTCCCCAATTCTGTTGTATTCGCCAGGGTCATCATCAATCACCCAACTGGCGCCTGGCAGGAAATTATTACCGGCGAACCTTTTTACTTCGACAATAACGGCAATACCACTCAACAAATAGACATTGTATTGGAAAACGGCTTTCCACCGGACACATATAATATAGATATCCAATTGCTCTCATGGCCATATGAACATGCGCTCGCATTAGCTGCACAGGAGTTCAGCGCACTGTCACAAGTGCCGTTGGAATCCCTGGAATACGATGGACAGCACCATGGAGAAACGCAAACAGATCTCAGCTCAGCCGAATCTGGAGTTTCATCAACAGAATCCGGCGGCGGCAGTGTAAACTGGGCAATAATAGGCATACTCTGCTGGTTGACCTTAAGAAAAGGACGCATAAACTGCAACACAAAAAAATAATCATACTCTGACAATCTAGTCCGAATCGGATATCGGTCTTACTGCAATCTCCAGATTTTGCAGCGCCTCCTCCAAAGGCCCGGAATCGCCATGAAGAAGAATAATACTTGGGGTAATTGCAGTGGTTTTTTTGAAAATTACGGTAATAGCTTCACCCTGAAAAGCGACACCCCGCAATCTTCTATGCCATGCTAAATCCCACCCTGTGTCTTTACCACGAAAATAAACAAGCAGGTCTCCACGAATCTGATACTCCGCTGTAAATGGCACAGACTTTTTCGCTTTGGCAAGATACCTGACTGCCCGCTTCCGACATTGCCCGGCTGCATTTTTCTCCGTCCAGCGCCGAAACTTACGCTCAAACACCGGCAAAAAAAAGAAAAACAGCCCTGCAACCAAAAAGAAAAGTAAAAATAACTCTATATGCATCCAAACAGGGCACCATTCAGGCGTATTCAGCATAACAAATACACTCAATAACACGCCCACGATACTCAAACCTGTACCCCCATATCTCAGGATGGAGTTCACAATTCGTGCAAAACGCCCCGAGTACCACCGATCGATAAATGCAAGATGCTGTTCGAGCAAAATAGCCGACAACTCTTTATGTGCCTGATCGAGAAACTCCGCATTAATCGTGCTTTTGAATGTTACTTTGATAACCATAGCTCAATAATGATCGGCAGTCGTTTCGGCAACTTAAAACACATATTTAGAAACCCACCGCAAACTTCTCGAACGGCAAATAAATCAAATTAAGCGACGCCAGAATAATGATTACCCAGATAGTAATCTGCATACCAAGCACCCGGCGTTTGAAATTCTCCGTTAAAATCCCCTTGCAATGAATGATACGCCCAACCACCAAAAACATACCCGCTGTATGCAACAACCATAAAGCAGCGCCATTATACTCCAGAAGAAACAGTAAAATTAATGTCAGCGGAATATAGTCAACCGCATTGGAATGCGCAGACCTGGCTATCTGCAGCTCTTCAATACCCCCGTCCGCATATCTGACCTTATTCTTTCTGCGGGCCTTTATTACATTCAAAGAAAGCCAGCACATTAGAAAAGCCAGTATCGCCGCATAAAACGCTGTAATCATTGGAAAATCCCCGGGATTTCTCCGTTACTTTATATTATTAATTTAAATCCGACCATACTGCATATTCATTACCATTCGGGTCGGCAAAATGAAAACGGCGCCCACCCGGAAATGAAAATACCGGCTTTATAATTTCACCTCCTGCCTGTTCCACTTTTGCCTGCGTCTGCTCAAGGTTTTTACTGTAAAACACAACCAACACGCTTCCATTTTCTGTCAATGCAGATAAATCCGATTTATAAAAACCACCATCAATACCCTGATCAGAAAAAGCCGTGTATTCCGAACCATAATCAGTAAAAGCCCAACCAAAAACCTCAGCAAAGAAGGCCTTGGCCGCTGTTATATTCTTCGCTGGTAATTCAATATAGTTTATTTTCTGATGCTCTTTCATTCAAAAACCCCGACTCTTAGAAACTGAATTCCACTTATAAAAATACCAGCCAAAACCCTGTGCAGAGAGGACTGTAATGCAACAATATTTGTTCAACACCGGCCAATTAGCCTTCAAATTTCACATTAACATTAAGTTAACAATAAATTCATATTTAATCAGCCCTAAAAACAGCTCTTTTGCTCGCAGCCCCAGATAAAATGGAGGCTCTCCAATAAGCACTAAAATTGAACCGGTAAACAGTACCCCGAAATTTGATTCCACAGATGGCGACTGGAATCAGCAGATGAATCATCTCGATGCTGAAGGGCAAACTATGTCTGTGCAGCGCAGCGAAAATTTTGCCGGAAATATGACTGAAAAACCATGCATTTTATTGCTATCCATCGGGTACGTGAGCTGGCTTATAAAATGGGCAAACAAACACGGCAACCCAACCGGAAAAGTAATTCGCCTGACTCTGGAGCCTGCCAGCTGGCTGATTGGGTTGATTTTTGGCAGTCAAAACTGCCGAAGCCTTTACTGTGAACACTTACAACCAAAACAACCGGTATATTAACGGTTGCTTATAAACTAAAACCTTAATTTTCAACTAAGCCGCCTTATCCCGGAAACTGATTAACAACTCATGGGCAAGACCACCGGACTCAGAAAGCGACTTTTCCGCAAAATCATTATTAAAAAAAGATTCATAGAATTGCTTATAGTTATCTTCGTCACCCTCAATACTCCTAAATCCCATAGCCCATTTTGAGAATTCACGGGATTCTATCGTTCTCTGCAAAACAATCTCTGCGTTACTATGACGTTCATCTTTCGCTATTTTTTCATACAACGCCTCAACCACATTCTGCTCTCCTTCCAAAACCTGTATAAACTGCTGATCCGCATATAAAAGCATACCTGTAATTTTTTGCTGCATATTATTTGCACGGCACACAACCAGCAGGTCTTCCAGTTCCGCATTAAGCATCGGTTTGACCGATTTACTGATGTAAATCATCTGGTGCATAACACTTACCTCCTTGCATCGCCAATACTTTTTGCCCGCATTTAACAAGATTATCCATAATGGTTCACTTAATTATCACTCTAAAAGGTTCCTGTAGCGCCTCATTTTCTGACATCATCTGCAAACGAATCAACATTGCTTCAGTAACCTCCTGCCCCCTGGAAACAATAAGCGCACCATTGGTTGTAACAATATCCTGATCAATCAACATTGATGCCGTCAATTCTTTCGCAAAAATTGACTTACGGGTTTCCTCAACCTTATCGTCTTTAAGATCAGCAAGCATACCTATCAAATCGGAATGATAATTATCAGGCTGACCACGCATCTCCTCTATTGCAGTTTTTAATGTCAATCCGGATGCCATTTTGCTATCCAGGTCCAGTGCTATTTTTAACATCTGTCCCCCAAGCATATCCGGCTTTAACGTTGATACAGGATTTGAAGACAGCCCTATCATGCTGCTTTTTTGTTGCTGAATCATATGTGCGACTGTCTTAAGACGCGGGATTTTTGCTATTAAATCTTTACCAATTCCAGGGTGCGAATCAAACAACTCCTGCTCTCCGCCCGATAAAACCTGACAGGCGTACACTTTCGAAAGAATATCCGCCGGCACTGTTACACAACCGATCTGAGAGAGCATCGCCGCCAACTCATACTGCCACTTCCCCGGAACATCAAGTTTAGCTGCGATATGTTTTACATACTGACGAATCTTTGAACTTCGGCTAAAGGCCAGCGGGTTAACCAGACTAAGAATATCAGTTAACACTTTAATACTGCCCTGCAACGTTTTCTCAAGCAGTTCTTTCTCTACACGTAACAGCCTGTTTTGCTCGACTGCAGCACTTAATGTTTTAACAAGCAACTCAGTTGGGCAAGGCTTCAGTAAAAAACGAAAAATCTCCCCTTCATTTATCGCTGCGATTGCAGCATCTATGTCTGTATGACCAGTTAACAGAACCCGCATTGTAGAAGGCTGAGTTTCTTTAACCTTAGTTAAAAATACCGCCCCATTCATTTCAGGCATACGCATATCTGACACCACTACTGGAAACGGGCCTTCCTGTTGCAAAACATCAAGGCCAGCCTCCCCGCTTTCAGCGGTGTACACAAGAAATTTTGAGCGCAGCTGACGCTTAAGCCCGGACAATATATTAGGCTCATCATCGACAAACAGCACTTTATCCAGATTTTCTCGGCTCATAGTGGGCTAATCCCGTAACCCGTAATATCGGCAAATTAGGCAGATAATTAAACCTGAAGTACTCAATGCTTCACCTCCGGTTGCAGCAATTCAGCAGCAATACCCCTCCATGCAGGCAGCTGCTCAATAGCGCCGAGTTTTTCCAAATAATCGGTATTAATCGGCATAACAGATGCCGAATCATCAGCCTGAAATTCCGCAAGCAGGCAGTTTCCCAGATAAAGTGCATCCAAAGCCTGAAACTCCTTATGCGGCACGGCCCAAGGTGTATGGCAATGAGCAACAGCTTCGACCACCGGATACGGCAACCCCCAAAGCCCAAGCAGATATGCACCGATATAAGAACACGGAGCGCCTATTTTTTCCTGCTCTATCTGATAAAGCGGCATATCGCTATCTTTTTGCTCCTTTAATATCTCTCCCAGCAGAGCCGGTTCATATTGAGCAATTATCAAACGCCCTATACACTGCAACATACCTGCCATAAATGCATTATCGGCTTCGGGACCAGACTTTAAGATTTTTTTCGCGATATGCGCTGATAGTGCAGAATCCCGGTGCTCTTTATCTATTGAGAAACCTGGAATATCGCCAACATTCTCAAATGTGCGGAACACTTCCTCAGACAACACAAGTGTTTTAATTACACTCATACCCAGATAGGACACTCCATTTTTAACACTGGATATATTCTGTGCAAGACCAAAGAACGCACTATTAACAACCTGCAGTATCTTCGCTGAAATCGCCATATCTTTTTCTATTATCGATGCCACATCATTAAGTGACACATCTTCTTTCGCCAACGCACCCATCAATTCCGCATATACATCCGGACGACTCGGCAGTGTATCTACCTTACCGATAACCGCAATCAGATTATCGTTCTTTATCAGGCTGTGTAATTCACAAGCACGCTTAATCGTATCGACCAACTGCTCCGCGCTACAGGGCTTCGCGAGAAACTGATGCGTAACCGGAATAGCCTGCATAATAGGTTCGGCATCGGCATGCCCTGAAAGAACAAAACGGGTCACATGCGGGTACTTATCGTGAACCTCAGTTAGCAGCGCCGCCCCATCCATACCCGGCATACGCATATCCGATATTATACAATCATATTCAGACTGCGCCAGCATATCCAATGCCTCCCCGCCCGACTCGGCTATCGATATCTGCCAGTCCTTGTAAGGCCGCAGCATACGCTTAAGCCCTTGTAAAATATTTTTCTCATCATCAACAAACAGCAATTTTTTTCTCATCAGTCCGCTCTCCTTGAGCACTATTGGACTCCACAGGTGACTTAATCGGTATTTTAATAATAAACATAGTTCCTATATTTTTTTCACTTTTGATATCAATAGTTCCCTGATGCTTATCGACGATTACTGAATATGCGATCGCCAGGCCCTGGCCTGTCCCTTTTCCAACATTTTTTGTTGTAAAAAATGGATCAAATATTTTTTGATGTATTTCAGCAGGAATCCCACCACCGGTATCACTGATCACGATTTGGCAATACTCACCAAGATTTTCAGTACCTATCCTTATAAACCCTCTCTCATTATTATTCTCTTTATTTTTTTCCTCAATAGCATGTGCAGCATTAACGATCATATTAAGCACAACCTGGTTAATTTCCCCGGGCAGGCATTCGACCAATTTTAATTCAGGATCAAAATCTGTTTTTAAATCCGCCACATATTTCCACTCATTACGTGACACCGTAATCGTGCTGGCTATGGATTTATTCAGATCGACAAACTGTTTATTCGTGGAACCGGGATGCGAAAACTCTTTCATTGCTTTTACAATACTGCCAATTCTTTCTATGCCATCCAATGACTGTTGCGCCGCATTCGGTACCTCGTCCATTAAAAAATTCAGATCAATATCTTCAATTATTTCCTTAATTTCATTTACCAAAGGCTGTGAATCCTGCCCTGATTCAGTATGCTCAATTAATTTGAGACATGCTTTCAATAAAAGCTCAATGTCAATAAAAGCATCCTGCAAAAAACGGGTATTATCGCCCACGAACTGAATAGGAGTATTAATCTCGTGCGCAATTCCAGCCGCCAATTGGCCAATTGCTTCCAGTTTTTGTGCATGCCGAAGCTGCAGCTCTATATTTACTCTATCTTTTTCAGCTTTTTTCTTCTCTGTAATATCGTCTACAGAACCAGCCATCCGCGTAGGACAATCATCTTCATCCCAAATAGCCTGCCCCCGGGTATGCATCCATACATAATGTCCCTTTTCATGGCGTAGACGGTATTCAATATCGTATTCATGACGGTCATCCATATGCCGACGCAAAGCCTCCATAACCCGACCATGATCTTCCGGATGTAATCGGTTTTCGAAAGAAGAAAAATCAGGAATAAAGTCCTCGTCTGTGATACCCAGCATCCCCTTAAAGCGGTCCGACCAATAGAACTGACTGTTTCGCACATCCCAATCCCAAAGACCGACGCTCGATCCACGAACAGCCAACTCAAAACGCTCTTCACTGGTTTTAAGCGCTTCTTCGATAGCCTTGCGATCAATAGCTGCAAATATAGTCCGCTTCAATAAATCCGGTTTCACATTGCCTTTAGGTAAATAATCCTGGGCCCCATGACGAATACCCTCAATTATTACATCCTCACTGTCATTACCGGTTAGTAAAATAATTGGTTTATGAGGTGCAATATCATGAACTCGAGCCAAAGAGTCCAAACCTGTAGAATCCGGCAATGACAAATCCAACAAAATGATATCAAAATCATTTTCCAGTAACGCCTGCTCAGCCTCTGCCATAGTAACCACATTACATGTCGTGAAATTACAGCCGGGTATATTCTGCAATATACCTTTGATAATTATATGATCAGTCCGACTATCCTCCACATGCAATAACGAGAGGTCGCGGTAGATACGTGAACTTTCAACAGGCAATTCACTCATCGGGGATCTCCGCAAAGCACAAAACACAACACCTGAACTGAAGCATCAGTATTAAACCCAAACATCAGCAACTAAGCCTGAAACAACACTCCCCTGGCAAGCGCATACTGACCTTTACAATAACAAGACTGCATGACCCCTCAGAACCACGAGGATAATAATTATACGCATCTTCTTATATCAGCATCGGCCACCCAAATATGATCTTTAGCTATTACATAAAAGATCCACATATAGAATATACGCGTGAGCAAACCCAAATACCCGCAAACTAAAAAACACTCAGTGAAAATAAAGTCTTAGACGCAAAAGAGCAGGGCCAAAAACCGTGTTTAGACAGAGTCTCGTTCAATAATGGACATAAAGAATACGCAGATGAATTTGCCAACGATATAACTAAAGGTACGGTTGGCCAGAAAAATTTTTCCCCGCCAAATTCTGCCACATTGTTGCCACTTGCTAGCTGAGAGCAGCCGGCATCTGTGACGAATGATGATGTAAAATCGGAGCACTCCTAGACAAATCAATCACAAAACTGAAACGTGATGGAAATGAAAGCAGTGCACCATTATCTTTGAATGCAAACAAATATTCGCCATTAAGCACATAACTTTTCTCAATGACTTTTATACAAGAAATGCTCTTTCTATTGCAGACCACCTGTAACCCTTCTTTCCCTGCAAGCTTGCCGAAATACTCCTGCAAACCCGCCTCCCCTATAACGCGCTCTGATGAAAAAGTCGGCACCAATACCGCATTAGCCGCATAAAGACCGACCAGTTCATCAATAGCACCCCTGTTCATCAGGCCGGTCCAAAACTCGGGAAATTCGCCAGCATCATCAACCATGACTCCGCTCCCCGTTATTATCAAACCCGTTATCTGTTATTGTAAAACCCCGCATCTAATACTTATTTAGTTATTCACTGGAAGAGCGGGGTTTGCTGAATTTTAGCGTCATGCGGTTTGATTCACCAATTTCAGTATACTGCTGTTGTAACTCAGGATTATCTTTGCTGGTATATAATCCCGGCGGTAAACGCCAGACAATATCATTTTCTCCAGGCTGATCTTTTGGGTTGGCATTGACATCCGTCTCACCAAGATACTCAAAACCGGCCATTTTCATTTTTTCGATCACAAATTCAGGTTTTAAGTAGCCTTTTGAACCATCAGCCCACTCATCAGACTTATCATCCGGCGCACGATGCTGGACTACACCTACAATACCGCCTGGTTTTAATACCCGATATGCTTCACCCAGCGCTTGTGTCAAATATCCGCCGACACCCTCAAAACGGGCCAGATTATGTAACGCACGGATAAACAATACGGCATCCGCTTTACCCTCTAGCGTGTCCGGCAAAGTTTTAAGCGTATAAGCCTCAGCAGCAGCACCATTTTCGCCACCCCAGCCTGCTGCTTTCGCAACCCATTTGGCAGGCCATTTCTGACGTTCCTGTATAAAAACCTCCGTCGCAAAACTGAAATTAGGCCACATATCAGCGCCATAATCTGCCCCAATTAACTTTCCCTTGTTACCCAAATAAGGCACCAATATTCCTGAATACCAGCCCTCGCCCGGCAACACTTCTACAACCGTCATACCAGGCGCTATACCGAAAAATTCCAGGGTTTCGCCAGGATGGCGGTACTGATAGCGGGCTTTAATCTCCTCAGTCTGCATTTCCAGCACTTCAGCAAGCCGCTCAGAATCAGGCGCCACAGAAGACTGTGTCTGCGAAGGGGGCTCTGTTGGCTGCTGACAGGCAGCTAATATCAGAATCAAAGGAACCAATAGTTTTTTCATGCCATTACACCTTAATAGTATTGCTATTTGACTGGAACAGAATAGTATTTTATCCATGATCGGAGCACAAGCCGTATGGATACAAGGCCGGCCCGGCTCTGACAACATAACAACTGACTGGATGATAAACTTTCTGGTATGTTTTACATATTACTGACAATATTTATTTTTATTGCTGCCTACCTCCCAAATATCTGGGTATCATTAACGATGGCAAAATATAAAAAAGAGATTGCCGATATGCCGGGCACAGGTGGCGAACTTGCGTCACATTTACTCGAACGCTTCGATATGAACGGCTACAATATCGAGCAAACCACCGCAAACAACGATCATTACGACCCCCGCAACCGAACTATTCGCCTCAGCCCGGACAATTACTCCGGCAAGTCATTAACAGCCATCGCAGTTGCCGCCCATGAAGTTGGCCATGCAATTCAGCATCACAGGCAGGAAAAAATATTTCAATTACGCAGCAAATATATTCCGATTGCACAGCTGTTACAAAAAACCGGAATACTACTTATTGGCATAGCACCACTCATTTTACTTATAACCAAAGCACCATTAGCTGCTTTTATCGTCGGCGGAGCCAGTTTTATACTACAGTTTATTGGTGCATTATCCTACCTGATCGTATTACCTGAAGAATGGGATGCCAGCTTTAATAAAGCTTTGCCAATATTGATTGACGGTAAATACATTCATGCGAATCATATTGATCCGGTCAAACATGTTTTAAGAGCAGCCGCATTTACATACTTTGCTGCAGCCCTGGCAAGTATCCTTAACATAGGCCGCTGGCTGATGATATTACGCCGGTAAACCAGCGGCAATTAATACTAACTGGAGGGAAAAATGCCGTCATTCGATATTGTATCTGAAGTTGAACTGCAAGAGATTCACAATGCCGTGGACAATGCAAACCGCGAACTGGAAACACGTTTTGATTTTCGCAAAGTCGAAGCCTCTTATATCTGGTCAAAACAGGATATCACCGTAACTGCCGAAGCAGATTTCCAATTGCAACAAATGCTGGACATTTTACGTAATAAGCTCACAAAACGGGGTATTGATATAAGCGCAATGCAGGTTGACGAACCGTTACACTCCGGTAAAACATTTAGCAGAAAAGTAACTTTCAAACAGGGAATTGATGCAGTGACCGCAAAAAAAATCATAAAATTAATAAAAGATAAAAAAATAAAAGTGCAATCAACGATACAGGGAGACCAGGTAAGAGTCAGTGGAAAAAAGAAAGATGATTTGCAAACAGTAATGACCATGGTTAAGGATGCCAACCTCGGGCAGCCTTTTCAATTCACCAACTTCCGCGATTAAATAATAACAGCGTGAAAATAAAAGCCTTAATCACCAATCATTTTACAATGCGGCACCTGCAAATCATTCAACTCAAAATAATCGCTTCGTAATAACCAATCTTCCAATTCCTCTGCCGGTTTGGGACGGCATATATGGTATCCCTGCGCCATTTCACACCCCTGCTCAGCCAGCCAATCTATAGCCTCTTGGCTTTCAACACCCTCTGCAACCACAGAAAGCCCCATATTATGAGCCAGCTCTATAGTAGAATGAGTAATAATCCTATCGCCTTCATCATAGGGCAGTTTCATCACAAAAGCCTTATCTATTTTAAGCTCATGCACGGGCAAACGTTTTAGTTGAGCCAAAGACGAGTATCCGGTTCCATAATCATCAATGGACAGGCGAATCCCTTTACTTTTCAAACGTGTTAATACCTGATTAACCAAAACATCATTTTCGACAACTGCGCTCTCGGTAATCTCAAGGCAAAGCACGTTTAAGGGTAAGTCATAAGCACCCAGGATATTAAGCACAGCATCGCAAAAAGACGGGTCTTTAAGGTTTTCAGCCGATATATTAACTGAAATAGACAGATCAAACCCTTTCTTTTGAAACAAACTGCACTGATGCAAAGCTTCACGTATAACCCACATTGTCAAAAGATTAATTTGTCCTACCTGTTCACAAATCCCAATAAAGTCATCAGGCGGTATCATTCCAAGCTTCGGGTGCTGCCACCGCACAAGCGCCTCAAGCTGCTCAACTCTACGGTTTTTTAAGTTAATTTTGGGTTGATAATAAAGTATAAGCTGAGACTTTATAATCGCCTGTTTAATATCATTCATAAGTTTTAAACGGTAAACCGCGTTTACATCCAACGCTTCATCATATAATTGATAAGCTAATTTTTCTTTTTGAGCCATATGCAGTGCAGCATCTGATTTTTGCATCAAAACGAAAGCTTCTTCACCATGCGCGGGATATAATGCAACACCAATACGGATATGCAGCTGTAAAGAAATATTTCTATGAACAAAAGGCTCCTCAAATTGCCTCAACAAAGACTTCACACGTGCAGCGACCTTGAATTCATCAACCTCATTCATTATGCATGCAAACTGCACTGTCCCTAAATGAGCCACGAAATCAATAAAATCAATGGCCAATAACCTCACCGCCACTTCTTTTATAACCTCATCGCCCACTTTATGCCCGAGCGTATCATTGACTTCATGCATATTACCAACACCGACCTGAAACAAACCAAAAACCGGCATATCTGTATTCACAAGCTGGTTTATCTCAAAAACAAGCCGGCTTCGATTAGGCAAATGTGTTAACAAATTATGTGATGCCCGATAGTCTATCTCTTTTTCTTTAGCTTCCAGCTCTGTCCGCATCCGGGCAAACTCATTTCCTAAACAACTTATTTCTCTGGCACTGCCAATCATCCCTTTCCAATCATCACCTTCTTTTAAATCAGAATTTCTTATTCCCTCCAACAACAAATTGACCGGCTTCACAAAAACCACTGTTAACGCATAGGCAACCCCAAGTCCAAATACCAACAAAAATACCCCAAAAAGAATGAGCCCCGATGAGAACTGATGTACAGCAGAAAACAGCTTATCTTTAAAACCATGAAAAACAACTATTAATTGTCTGCCGTCGACATACCCGAGCTTTAAATGTGTTGCCACAACATCTTCACTCAAATCACCCTGCAACACCTCAGATACTGAAACCCCTTTTAAGCCCTCAAAACTGGATGAGGCCAATAAACGCCATCCATCCGATTCCTGCAATAAAACCCGCGTTATCAAATCTGTCGCAAAAGAAACTCCTTGGGCAAACTGATCATCTATCAGGTAACCGAACGCTATCCAGCCGATAAACTTATTTTCAAACTGCAAAGATGCGATACTCAGCTGATATATGCCATTGTACAGCGAATAAAAATATGTACCTTCCGGAATAACAGGCTGTTGACCCAATCGGCCCTCTTCAAAACCTGATTGAGCATCATGATCTCCCTGCCCCGACACTCTTTTAACCACTTCACCAATAACCGTTCCATTTGCGGAAATCGCAATAGCGATATCTGCCTCTATTTGCTCACGATGGGCATTTAGTTCAGCCACCAGTCTTTGCTTATCACCTTGTAAAAGCTGAGGCAACTGAGAATTTTTCGCAATTTTTCCAACAAAATCCTCTAAAAATTCGGCTCTATTTCTGGAATAGTTCAAAAAAAGCGTGGAAGCCATATCCAAACGGTCATTAATATAAATACTTTCCTGATTGCTTATCAGGCGATACACCACACCAAAAGCTACTGCCTCCAGTAACAGCACAAAGCCAGCCAAAAACAAGAATATTCTGCCTTTCAGACCCAACATAGACTCATTCAATAGTTTTTATATCGGCAAACCTACACCGGGTTAATAAAACCTCAATTAGTATTAAACAGGCAACCATTCATTAGATCGGCGAAAAACCACCATTTCTGAACCCAAATAAGCAATACTTAAAACATCAGGATACACTGATCTTTAACATCACTCGCAA
Organism: Gammaproteobacteria bacterium; assembly: GCA_028284675.1. Taxonomy (GTDB): domain Bacteria; phylum Pseudomonadota; class Gammaproteobacteria; order HTCC5015; family HTCC5015; genus JANQRI01. The sequence goes on from JANQRI010000042.1 coordinate 59,867, forward strand.
GCATTCACAGACTTTCCCTGCCAGCCAAAGCAAGTTTAGTTTTAAATACTTTATTGATTCAGCCGATATAGCAGAGGATAACCGGAGAATTTCAGACACTCACAAAAACCGCTTACCCGATACCACCGGGCACCGAACCAAGGAGGAAAAGTTCAATGCTGACAGAAAAATCCGATATTTTTAAAACTCTACTATCCTGTTTTTTGCTTATCACCAGCACACAAGCCTTTAGCGCAGAGAAACCTACCGAGGAACTGGTATTTTTAAACTGGGCCGACTACATCGACCCCGAAGTCATCAAAGAATTTGAAATGAAATTTAATACAAAGATTACTGAAATCAATTTTGAATCAAATGATGACAGGGATATTATGGTCAACGAAACGAACGGCACCGCATATGACCTGGTAGTCGTCAATGGCATTCAGCTGGAACTTTACAAACGACAGGGGTGGTTGGCACCGATTAATGAAAAACTGGCTCCCAACATTAAGCACATATACCCCAAATGGAAAAATGCATTTCCTGGAGCAAAAGGCTATGCCGCCCCATATTTTTGGGGAACAATGGGCATTGCGTACCGCAGCGACCTGGTATCCAACCCGCCAACACGCTGGATGGACATTCTCAACCCCACGTCCGAATTACAGCAACGCATTATAATGATAGACAGCTCACGGGATCTGATTGGCGTCGCTTTAAAGGCACTGGGCTATTCCGCCAACAGCCAAAAAAGCGAGCAACTTAAAGAAGCTGAAAAGCTTTTGGAAAAACAGAAACCTTTTGTAAAAGCGTACGGCTATATTGACCTTACCGAAGAATCATCACTCGTCAGGGGTCAAACCCTGGCAACCACCATATTCAGCGGCGACGCATTAATGCTACAGGAGCAGCACCCAGGCATTAAGTATGTATTACCGGAAGAAGGTGGAAACATATGGGTCGACTACATCACTGTTATGGCCAGCTCCAAAAAGAAAGAACTGGCTTATAAGTTCGTCAATTTTATTAATCAGCCAAAAAAGGCCGCGCAACTTGCTCAATTTGTATACTATGCAACCCCCAATAAAGGCGCTGAAAAGCATATGGGAAGCGAGTACTTAAAAGACCCGATAATATATCCCAGCCAGGAAACCTTAAAACATTCCGAATTTTATGCGCAAATATCACCCCGAGTGCAACGAAAACGTAATCAGATTTTTTCCCGGATAGTTGATAAAAATTAATCGGTCGCGCAGTGCGCTTAAAAACCCAAATACTGCTGCTGATCACACCTTTAATCGTGATCCCGCTGCTGACTCTTGGGTGGATAGCTCATAACCACCTGCGCCATACATCTGAGCAGCGCACACTTGACCAAATGGAAGTATTATTGGATCAGGTTTCATTAAATATTGAATCAGAAATTGATGCGGCCGAATTCATTATAAAAACCATTTCAAAACTCAGCCTTGTGCAACAATATGCACTGACTGCGAGTGAGCTTGACCGTTATGCAATAATACAACCCTCATTACTTAGACTACTGGCAAGTTTTCAGAAAACAAACCCTGATTATTATGAAATGCGTATTTTGATGCCCGACGGTTATGAAGACTTACGCTCCACAATCAAAAGAATACCCAACATTACCGAGGAGGAAGCTGAAACTCCATACTTTAAAGAGTTAAGTAATTCAGCACAAGACATATACACAACATACATAATCAACCCGGATAACAACGAGCCCGCTTTAATTGTCGGCAAAGCATTACGCTTCGGCAATAAAACAGTCGATGCAATTACAGACAGCACTGTACTACGGGGCTATCTTGTGGTCACAATAAAGCCGCAGTATTCCTCACAGCAAACGACTTCATACCTGTTTGGCAAAAAAGGCGTTCTGTTTTTTACTGACAACCAAGGCCGGATTTTATATCATCCAGACGGACCAGCGCAAAAACAGCTTCCCGCGCCGTTCTTAAAAAAGCTTAAGAGCCCCACAGAAGAACAACTTACCTGGTCAGCAAACCTATTTGGAGAACAGGTTTATATCAATAGCCGCAAATTGCATAAGAACCTGTTTGTTGTCGGGTCATTGCCCAAGAAAGAAGTGCTTGAAGCCGGTCAGCAACTGGGCATGCTGATTGTCGCAATTACCGCACTTAGCATCATATTAACCCTGACGACACTATACTTTTTCCTTAACCGTATCCTTATCAAACCCATTCAACTGTTAAACAACGCCGCAAACCAAATAGCCGGCGGCAATCTGACGAATGACATACAAATTAAAACACAAGGTGAAATCGGCGATCTGGCTTACACATTCAATCATATGCGTGAAAATCTACGGCTTTCCAATGATAAAATCCGCCACCTCGCCTATCATGACCCTCTGACAGGGTTGCCAAACAGAAGAATGCTGCATGAGTATTTGTCGCACACAATGGCATATTGCCGGCGCAGACAGCTCTTTATGGCTGTGCTGTTACTCGACATAGACGACTTCAAACGGATCAATGATGCACTTGGGCATCAGGCCGGTGACAACCTGCTCAACGCGGTATCCAAATTGCTTAAGGAGTGCCTGCGCAGCGAAGACCTGGTAGTGGTAAATGTAGATGAACCACCGGACACCGGCTCTCAATTCATGGCCAGAATCGGCGGGGATGAGTTCGTCATATTACTGCCTGATATCAAAACCCCGCATGATGTACAAATTGTCGCACGGCGTATCCTGCAACTGCTGTCAGAGCCGATTCAGATAGCAAATCATCAGCTTTATCTGACCGCCAGCATTGGCATTACAATTTTTCCGTCCGATGCGGAAGACGAAGAGTCATTGATGAAAAACTCAGACATCGCGATGTACAAAGCAAAAGCAGACGGAAAAAACAGCTTCAGGTTTTATTCACATACAATGAACGAAGCAGCCAACCAGCGCATACATATGGAGAACAAACTGCGCACTGCCCTGAGCCAGGAAAAGCTTTCCTTGCATTATCAGCCAATCGTCGATATCAGTGCCGGAAGAACCGCAGGCTTCGAGGCACTGCTACGCTGGCAGGACCCGGAACTCGGCTTTGTCAGCCCGGAGGTTTTTATCCCAATTGCCGAAGAAACAGGACTGATTCTGCCAATCGGTGAGTGGGTACTAAAGCAGGCCTGCACTCAGTTAAAATCCTGGCATAACCAGGGCCATGATGACTTATTCGTTTCAATCAACGTTTCAAATGTCCAGGTCGCCCGCAGTGATTTAGTGACTATTGTGCGAACTCACTTATCCGATACCGCACTGTCGCCGGAATCCGTGCACCTGGAACTGACCGAAAGCAGTTTCGTCATTGAAAAAGGCCGGACCTCGGACACCCTCAAAAAACTGCAGGATCTTGGTGTCTATATATCCCTGGACGATTTCGGCACCGGCTACTCTTCGCTGGCACGGCTCAGAAACCTGCCGATTAATGTACTGAAAATCGACCGGATGTTTATCAATAACATGTTTAAATCAAAGGAAGATGCAGCGATCGTGTCGGCAATTATCGCGATGGGTCGCAGCATGGATATACATGTGCTGGCCGAAGGCATAGAAACCCAGGAGCAGTACGACAGCCTGGCCCAGAAAGGCTGCGATATGGTGCAGGGATATTTAATTTCCCGCCCGATACCGGCTTCTGAGGTTCCCGGATTTATCGCTGCACAATTAACCAGCGTTGCATGATGGTGATTTCTAGATAGCCGTGCTGCCTGCGGCTTCTATAACTTTTGGTGTATAAAACCTTCGATGAATACAAGCTTCGTCTAAATTCCTTTAGGCTGCTGCTTAGCCCTGTACAGATACAACCCGGGACCGGCAGATGGCACTCGACAACCCAGCTAAAACCGCTTTTTCGGTCGCCCCGAAACAGCCAGCCCAACCCGAAACGCCCACATCCAGGCCAGCCGTAACGACAGCCAAACAGCTGTTCGATGCCGGCCTGTTACAGGCCGAACAACGACTCGCGCAGGTGGTCGCACCGCCGGTCAATACCGCCCCGGCCGTACCTCAGCCCGCTCCGTTGCTTCCGGGGCCTTTCAGCTACCCTGAACAACCACCGCCGCCTGCACTGACGCCGTATTCTCCGCCTGTATATAACACTCAACCCGGCTCCGGCACTGTGCTGGAATCCACCGGCCACCGTGCTCAACAGGTGTTACAGCAACTGTTCAGCTCCCTGCAATCACTGCAAAACCCGCTGACCAAGACCGATCTGGACACCTGGAATACGCAATTAAGCAGAATTTCCTCAACATTGCGTCTGCAGGTGCTAAGTCCTGCCGAGCAATTACAAATCAATCAACGCGCCGACCGGCAGCTGGGGTTGGAGACTCAGTATGCACTCGGATTTTTCACCCTCGTTGACGGGAATCTTGCATTGAGCGGCTCTCTGAACGAGATGGCCCGGTTTTTTCGAACCGCCGGTGCTCAGCATTTTCACTCGGTTCATTCTGATGCCGATGGCTTAACACTCAAAGGCCTGCAGCAGCGTTACCAACAGGCGCTGGTGAATCAA
>JANQRI010000023.1 GCA_028284675.1 Gammaproteobacteria bacterium
AAAAGCGCTGTTTGGTGCCGACTATGCGAATGTACAGCCACATTCGGGCTCGCAGGCAAATGCGGCTGTGTATCTGGCGCTGCTGGAGCCGGGCGACACGATTCTTGGTATGAGTCTGGCTGACGGCGGCCATTTAACACATGGTGCGAAGGTCAATTTTTCCGGTAAGATTTTTAATGCGATCCAGTATGGCCTGAATGCCGATATCGGCGAAATCGATTACGATCAACTCGATGCGTTAGCTGATGAGCATCAGCCCAAAATGATCCTTGGCGGTTTCTCTGCGTACTCCCGGGTGGTCGATTGGGCACGGATGCGGGCTGCGGCCGACCGGGTCGGTGCGTATTTTGTAACGGATGTCGCGCATGTTTCCGGTTTGATTGCGGCCGGTGAGTATCCGAATCCGGTCCCGTTGGCTGATGTTGTGACTTCCACGACCCATAAAACTCTGAGGGGCCCGCGCGGCGGCATTATTCTGGCCAGGTCGAATCCGGAACTGGAAAAAAAGCTTAATTCTTTGGTGTTCCCGGGCACACAGGGTGGTCCGCTGATGCATGTGATCGCCGCGAAAGCGGTTGCATTCAAAGAAGCCATGCAGCCGGAGTTTAAAACCTATCAACGGCAGGTGATTGAAAACGCCCGGACGATGGCGAATACCCTGATTGATCGTGGTTATAAAATTGTGTCCGGTGGTACTGACAATCATTTGTTTCTGGTCGATCTGATCGATAAAGGGATTACCGGTAAAGAGGCCGATAGCGCACTTGGCTCGGCAAATATCACCGTGAACAAAAATGCAGTCCCGAATGATCCGCAATCGCCGTTTGTGACCAGTGGTATCCGGATCGGCACACCGGCGATCACCACCCGCGGATTCGGTACGCAGGAATCCGCAAAACTTGCCGGCTGGATTGCCGATATTCTGGATAGTGTCAGTGATGAGCAGGTGATCGGTTCAACCCGTGAGCAGGTTGTTGAGTTGTGCCGGCAGTTTCCGGTTTATCAGCGTTAGTGAGCGGCTGAGATGCGTTGCCCTTTTTGCGGAGCGATGGACACCAAGGTGGTTGACTCACGCCTGGCAAGTGAGGGTGATCTGGTCAGGCGCAGGCGTGAGTGCAACGAATGTGGCGAACGTTTCACCACCTATGAGCAGGCTGAACTGGTGTTGCCGCGGGTGATAAAAGGTAATGGTAATCGCGAGCCTTTTCAGGAAGAAAAGCTCAGAGCCGGTGTGTTGCGGGCCCTGGAAAAACGCCCTGTCGAGATGGACAGTATTGAAACAGCGATTGCACATATCAAACGTGACTTGCTTGCCCGTGGCGAGCGTGAGATCGACTCACGTTATATCGGTGATCTGGTGATGCATGAGTTACGGGAACTGGATCATATTGCGTATATACGCTTCGCATCGGTATACATGAGTTTTGAGGATATTAACTCATTTCGTGAGGTGATTGACCGGCTTGAAAAAGAACCGACGCCAGAGATGCGCAAAAATCAGATTTCACTGCTTTCTGAGGAGTGATCATCCGGGGCAGGGAGCTGCGCCGGCGTGTTGGAGGCACGTAGTATGATTACTGGAAAAGATTATGAGTATATGGCAAGGGCATTGCAATTGGCGGCGTTGGGAATTTATACCACTCACCCTAATCCCAGAGTCGGTTGTGTGTTGGTCAAGGATGAGAATATTGTCGGCGCAGCCTGGCATCAACGTGCCGGTGAACCACACGCCGAAGTGCTTGCATTAAGGCAGGCCGGAGACCGGGCATATGGCAGCACCGCATATGTCACACTTGAACCATGTTCGCATCATGGGCGTACACCGCCTTGTGTTGATAGTTTGATTAAAGCCGGCGTAAAGCGGGTGGTGGCTGCGGTGAAAGACCCCAATCCGCTGGTGAACGGCAAAGGTATCGAGCGTCTAAAATCCGCCGGTGTTCAGGTTGATGTCGGCTTGCTGGAAACACAGGCGATTGATATGAACCGCGGTTTTTTTCACCGTGTGCAGCAACAACGGCCTTATGTACGGGTGAAACTGGCGACGAGCCTTGACGGCCGTACCGCGATGGCCAGTGGTGAGAGCCAGTGGATCAGTGGCGAAAGTGCGAGACTGGATGTGCAGCGACTGCGGGCAAGCAGCGCTGCGGTTATGGTTGGAATTAATACTGTGCTGGCGGATGATCCGGCGTTAAGTGTACGGCTCGAAAGTCTGCAGTCTGCCGGTGAGTTAAGAGGCGGAAGTGAAATTCAACAGCCGCTGAGAATTGTCCTGGATTCCCGCTTCAGGTTACCGTTGAACGCGCGCTTGCTAAAGCTTCCCGGAGATATTTTGATTGTGACCGCGGTTGACGATGAGTCCAAGCGTGCGGCACTGGTGTCTGACAATATTGAAGTGATACAGGTGGCGGCCGGAGAAAACGGTTGTCCTGATTTGCATGATGTGATGTCAGTATTGGCTTCAGCAGAAATTAATGAAGTATTGGTTGAGGCTGGCGGTATACTGGCCGGTGCATTACTGACCGAGCAGCTGATTGATGAGCTGGTGCTTTATGTCGCGCCCTGCGTATTAGGCAACAGCGGTAAAGGTCTGTTTAATCTGCCGCATTTACATGATATGGCCTCAAAGATTTTATTTGATATACAGGAAGTCCGGCCGGTTGGGGATGATTTAAGAATAACAGCAAAACCGAAATATACAGCGAGTGAATAATGTCGACGATAGTTGTAGTGCAAAAAAACGGCCAGGCCTGTATCGCGGCCGATACCTTAACCAGTTTTGGCGATACCAAGTTGTCTCAAAAGTATGATAAATACCATGACAAAATACAGCTTTGCGGTGATTCCTATTTGGGAATTGTCGGCAGTGCTGCCCACAGTCTGGTGGTTGAAGATATTTTTGAAGACACCAGCACTGAATATGATTTCAGCTCACGCCAGGCTATTTTTCGTACGTTTTTAAAACTACACGGTTTGTTAAAAGAAAAATATTTTCTGAATACCGGTACGAAAGATAATGATGATGAACCGTATGAAACCTCACATATTGATGCAGTGATTGCGAATCATCATGGTATTTTTGCGGTTTACGGTTTGCGTGATACTAATGAATTTGAACGTTTTTGGGCGGTTGGTTCCGGCGCAGATTTTGCGCTGGGTGCAATGCATGCGGTTTATGATAATCTTGAATCAGCAGAAGAGATTGCCAAAATCGGTGTGGGCGCCGGCGCAGAGTTTAATAACAGTTCGGCATTGCCGTTGACGTATAAAACCATAGATCTAAAATCTTAAAAAGTTTATTGGTTGATGGAAGCCTAATGTTTACAGGTATCGTACTGGATATTGGTACTGTAAAAGCGATTGATCCGCAAGGTGATGACCTGCGTGTGTGTTTCAGTACCGATAAAATCGCTGCAGCAACATTAAGCCCGGGAGACAGTGTTGCGGTTAACGGTGTTTGCCTGACTGTAACCACACTATTTGATGATGGGTTTTGCGCGGATATCTCCAAAGAGACGATTGCCTGTACAACTTTAGGTCGCTTAGAGTCCGGCAGCCGCGTCAATCTGGAAACGGCGCTGACACCTTCCACAGTATTGGGTGGACATATTGTCAGTGGTCATGTGGACAGTGTTGGCCGTATCGTAGAGTCTGTGGCTGACGGCCGTTCGGTTCGTTATAAGGTTGAACTTCCTGCAGATCTGATGAAGTATGTTGCGGTAAAGGGTTCGGTCACCGTAGACGGAGTCAGCTTAACGGTTAATTCGGTCGACAATAACGGATTTGGTGTCAACATTGTGCCGCACACACAGGATATGACGATATTCAGTGGCTATGAAACCGGCACGGCTGTTAATGTAGAAGTGGATTTAATTGCCCGCTACTTAGAGCGCCTGATGGCCGCCGGGAGCGGTAAATAATATTACGGTTACAGGTTTTACAATGAGCCATAATACGATCGAAGAAGTTATTGAAGACATGCGGCAAGGTAAGATGGTCGTCATTGTGGATGACGAGCGCCGTGAAAATGAAGGCGATTTGATCATGGCCGCGGCGGCGGTTCGGCCTGAAGATATTAATTTTATGGCGCAGCATGGCAGAGGGCTTATTTGTTTAACACTGACCCGTGAGCGTTGTGAGCGCCTGCAGTTACCTTTGATGCCGAAACACGGGCAGGCCAGGCACTCGACCAATTTTACGGTTTCTATAGAAGCGGCCCGCGGCGTGACGACCGGTATTTCTGCAGCGGACCGTACTGCAACCGTTAGGGCTGCGACCGGGCCGGATGCAAAGGCGGAGGACCTGGTTCAGCCGGGGCATGTTTTTCCGCTGATGTCGGAAGACGGTGGTGTTTTGGTGAGGGCCGGACATACCGAAGCGGGTTGTGACCTGGCGCGATTGGCTGGTTTTGAGCCGGCTGCGGTTATTGTTGAAATTTTAAATGAGGACGGCACGATGGCGCGCCGTCCTGATCTGGAAGTGTTTGCGGCCAAGCACGAGCTTAAGTTTGGGACGATAGAGGATTTGATTCGCTATCGAATCATGAATGAAAATGCGGTTGAGCCGGTCGCAGAGGTTCCGTTCAGCAGTGAATACGGTGAGTTTACTCTGATCAGTTTTGACGACAAAATTCATAATGTTACACATACCGCGATGGTCAATGGCCCGATTAACCCGGAGAAGCCTGCGTTGGTACGTGTGCATGTTGAGAATCCGCTGTATGATGTTTTTGCCGCTCAACCCGGCAGGGGTTGGCCGGTTTCCGATGCTTTAAAGCGGGTTGCTGAGGCTGAGCAGGGGGTATTCGTGTATTTAACCCAGCCGCATGCCGGTCTTGGCTTATCGAACCGGATTGATCATTATCGGGAAACGCGTGCAGAAAGGCCTGCTGAAGAGGCAGAAAAACCGGCAGATTTGCGCACTTACGGTATTGGTGCGCAGATTCTTGCAAGCCTGGGGGTTCGCAAGATGAAGTTGCTCAGTGCGCCTAAAGTATTTCATGGTTTGGGCGGCTTTGAGCTTGAGATTGTGGATTATATTACAGATTAACTTGTTATTATAAATAATTGATTTATAAGATAATGTCAGAAGATATTTTATATAAAAAAGATCAACACTCATTACATGCCGGTGACTACCGGTATGCGATAGTTGCGGCCCGTTTTAATGCATTTATCGTAGATCGTTTGCTCGAAGGGGCGGTTAACGCGCTTAAAGATGCCGGTGCAGGCGATGCGCAAATCACTGTAGCCAGAGTACCGGGTGCGTTTGAGATTCCACTGACCTGTTTAAAGTTTGCCGAATCCGGCCGTGTTGATGCGGTTATCGCATTAGGTTGCGTGATTCGCGGGGATACCCCGCATTTCGATTATGTGTGTACTGAGAGTGCACGCGGCATTTCGACTGTTGCATTACAATACAAGTTACCGGTGATCTACGGTATTTTGACGACCGATGATATACGTCAGGCGGAAGCGCGTGCCGGTATTACCGCCAGTGCGAATAAAGGAGCTGATGCGGCTAATGCCGCAATGGAAATGTTGGCGCTTTATGCCGGTTTGCGCGAAATGTCGTGAACAAGGGGCCTGCTAATGAGGGCGGCGGTAATTTTCTGCAGCGTCGCCGAAAAGCACGGCAGCGTGCATTGCAGGCTTTATATCAGTGGACCTTGAATCCGGAGTCCGGTGCGGAGGTCGTCGATCAGTTTTTGGATGCTCAGGATATGGGCAATACCGATATTCCGTATTTTCGTGAGCTGGTCACACAAACGATGGATCAGGTTTCAATACTGGATGAAAAACTGGCACTATACTTGAGTATATCTTTACAGCAGCTGGATCCTGTTGAGTGCTGCATTTTGCGCATGTCGGCTTATGAATTAAACAACCGTGCCGATATACCTTATCGCGTAGTAATCGATGAGGCGGTCAATTTGGCCAAGCGTTATGGGGCCAGTGATGGGCATAAATTTATTAATGGAGTTTTGGACAAGGCAGCCTCGGACTGGCGTCCTAAGGAGAGAGACTGACCAATGGCTGAGTTTAAGTTGATAGACCGTTTCAGGCAGCGCAATAAAGTGCAGCGCAAGGATGTATTGCAGGGTATCGGCGATGATTGTGCCCGGGTGGAAATGCCGCAAGGGTATGAGCTGGCCATTACATCTGACACACTTTGCGAAGGTGTACATTTTCCACAGGGTACTTCAGCGCATGCAATCGGCTATAAGGCACTGGCGGTTAACTTAAGTGATCTGGCGGCGATGGGTGCGCAGCCCAGTTGGGTGACTCTGGCATTGACACTGCCGCAGCATAATGCGCGCTGGCTGGATGATTTTGCGGAAGGTTTTTTTACGCTGGCTGAACGGCATAATGTGCAGCTTATCGGCGGCGATACAACCCAGGGACCGCTTAGCATTACTGTGCAGGCACATGGTTTTATCCCTGCAGGTAAGGCGATTACCCGTAGCGGGGCAAAACCCGGTGATTACATCTGTGTGACCGGCACGCTCGGGCAGGCGGGTTTGGAGCTGTTAAAACTGAATGGCGGGATACAGCGCAAAACACCTTATAACAGATTGAATTATCCAGAACCAAGAATTGAAGCAGGTATTGCGTTACGTGAGATCGCATCGGCTGCTATTGATGTATCTGACGGTTTGATTGCTGATCTTGGGCATATTCTGGATGCCGGGCAGGTTGGAGCCCGGGTTGTTTTGGAAGAACTGCCGCTGTCTGTCACGATGATGCAGGATCAGGATCCGGCTAAAATGCTGGAGCTGGCGCTGACTGCCGGTGATGATTATGAAATTTGTTTTACGATGGCTGAAGAGCATATTGATGCAGCCAATGATTTGCAAAAAGAGTTGAATTTGCCGATTAAACATATCGGCAATATCGAAGAAGCACCGGGTCTGCGTATACACCGTAAGGAAGGCGTGCCGCTGGAAATTTCCAGTGGCGGTTATGAGCATTTTTCCGAGAAGAAGAATGCCCGCGGCAAATAACCCTCGCATACAACAACTGATAAAAAAACCGGTACACCTGATCGCATTTGGTTTTGGCGCCGGGCTGGCGCCCAAAGCCCCCGGAACATTTGGTACGCTGGTCGCCGTGCCTTTATACATGTTGCTACAGCCCCTTGGTATTAAAGTCTATCTGGCGGTTACATTGCTGTTTGTGGTGTTAGGGGTATGGTTGTGCGGCAAGACGGCGAGAGATCTTGGAGTGCATGATCATAGCGGCATTGTTTGGGATGAGATCGTTGGCTATCTGATAACGATGATTGCGGTGCCGATGAGCTGGCTCAATATTCTGCTTGGATTTGCATTGTTTCGTTTTTTTGATGCGGTGAAACCCTGGCCGGTTTGCTGGCTGGACCGCAATGTAAAAGGTGGTCTGGGTATTATGGTGGATGATGTCGCCGCCGGCCTGCTGTCATTGTGTTTTCTGTATTTATTAAATGCCTATCTCAATATCTGATCAACGCATCTATTGAGCCGATTGGTTTCCCGGCCCGGCTTATTCATAAGATTTCTAATAGCAGCGCAGGTTCTAAAAAGTCGGCACATAAGGTATGATTGCGCGCTTTAAATGTTGAGCGACTGAAATAACTATATGCTGGAAATCAATCCAACCATGAGCAAGATCAAAGATCTGCAGGCGCGGGCAACGGCGCTTAGGGGGTATCTTTGACTATGATCATAAACAGGAACGGCTCGAAGAGGTTGTACGCGAACTTGAAGCCCCTGATGTATGGAGTGAGCCGGAGCGTGCCCAGGCTTTAGGCAAAGAGCGGGCTGCACTCGAAGCAGTTGTCGCGGTTATCGCGAAACTGGAAAGCGCATTAAACGATGCAACCGAACTGGTCACGATTGCCCGTGATGAAAATGATGCCGAGACGCTGGGCTCAATAGATCAGGAATTAGAGGTTTACGAACAACAGGTCGCCGGCTTGGAGTTTCGTCGTATGTTCGCCGGCGAAATGGATTCCAATAACGCTTTTTTGGATATACAGGCAGGGTCCGGCGGCACCGAGGCGCAGGATTGGGCTGATATGTTGATGCGTATGTATCTCCGGTGGGCGGAAGCGAAAGGTTTTAAGACCGAGATTATTGAATACTCCCCTGGTGAAGTTGCCGGTATAAAAAGTGTTACATTAAAAGTTGACGGCGAGTATGCGTTTGGCTGGCTGCGAACCGAAACCGGTGTACACCGTCTGGTACGCAAGTCACCTTTCGATTCCGGAAACCGGCGCCATACCTCATTTGCTGCGGTGTTTATTTCCCCGGAAGTGGATGACAATATTGATATTGAAATCAATCCTGCTGATTTACGCATTGATGTATATCGTGCAAGTGGTGCCGGCGGACAACATGTAAACCGTACCGAGTCGGCGGTTCGTATTACGCATAATCCTTCCGGCATTGTCGTGCAATGCCAAAATGATCGTTCGCAACATAAAAATAAAGACACCGCGATGAAGCAGTTGAAAGCCAAGCTGTATGAGCTGGAAGTGCAAAAACGCCGTAGTGAATCCCAGGCAGTGGAGGACAGCAAAGCCGACATCGGCTGGGGCAGCCAGATTCGTTCCTATGTACTGGATCAGTCCCGTATTAAGGATTTGCGTACCAATGTCGAGACCGGAAATACTCAGGCAGTTTTGGATGGCAGTCTGGATCAATTTATCGAAGCGAGCCTGAAAGCAGGCTTGTAAAACTTAAAAAAACCCTGGCAATAACAATCTGAAGAATTTAAAAATGACTGAGCAGGAATTAGATGAAAACAAATTGATCGTGCAGCGTCGTGAGAAACTCGATACTTTGCGTCAACACGGTAATGCTTATCCCAATGATTTTCGTCGTAGCGCTGTCAGTGCTGAACTGCATGCTGAATATGACGATAAAGATAATGAAGCATTGGAAGCTTTAAATGTGCGTACCAGTGTTGCCGGCCGGATGATGGCCAAGCGTGTTATGGGTAAAGCCAGCTTTGCACAATTGCAGGATATGGCAGGGCGGATTCAATTATACCTGCAACGTGACGAGTTGCCGGAGGGAGTTTATCAGGCATTTAAAAGCTGGGACCTCGGCGATATAGTGGGTGCGGAAGGCAGCCTGTTCAAAACCAAAACCGGTGAATTGACCCTTAAGGTTGATAAGTTTTACCTTTTAACCAAATCGTTACGGCCGCTGCCCGAGAAATTTCATGGTCTGACGGATACTGAACAACGTTACCGGCAGCGTTATGTTGATTTGATTATGAATGAAGAAGTGCGCAAAACATTTAAATTACGCACAGAAATCATTAATTATATACGCAGCTTTTTTAGCCAGCGTGACTACATCGAGGTGGAAACCCCGATGATGCAGCAGATTGCCGGTGGTGCGGCGGCCAAACCGTTTATTACCCATCATAACGCACTGGATATGCAGCTTTATCTAAGAATTGCTCCGGAGCTGTATTTAAAGCGTCTGGTGGTCGGTGGCTTTGAAAAAGTGTTTGAGATTAACCGTAACTTCAGAAATGAAGGGGTATCGACACAGCATAACCCGGAATTTACGATGCTTGAGTTCTATCAGGCTTACTCGGATTACCATGAGTTGATGGATTTGAGTGAAACTTTGTTGCGTGGAATTGCAGAAGATGTTGCCGGCTCATCAACCATTCGTTATGGGGAAGATGAGTATGATTTCTCCAAGCCTTTTGCGCGGATGACGGTGAAAGAGTCGGTTTTACATTACAATGCGAATATTTCTGAAGAACAACTTGAAGATCTTCAGCAGGCACGCGCGCTGGCTGAAAATTTAGGCATAGCAGTCCAGGAAAATTATGGCTTGGGTAAAATACAGCTCGAAATTTTTGAGAAAACCGTTGAAGAAAAACTGATTGAACCGACGTTTATCACTGCGTATCCAACCGAAGTATCACCCTTGGCCAGACGCAATGACCAGGATCCGTTTGTGACGGATCGTTTTGAGCTGTTTATCGGCGGGCGTGAGATTGCGAATGGTTTTTCAGAGCTGAATGATGCCGAAGATCAGGCTGAGCGTTTCAAAAAACAGGTTGAAGAAAAAGCCGCAGGTGATGAAGAGGCGATGGAGTATGATGCAGACTATATACGGGCTTTGGAATATGGCCTGCCGCCTACCGCGGGTGAAGGAATTGGGATTGACCGTTTGGTGATGTTGTTCACTGACTCTGCGTCAATTCGTGATGTGCTGTTGTTTCCGTATATGCGTCCGGAGTAAAATAGTACATTGATCGCTTCTATAGATGGGCAATAGTTACCGCTTATATTGTGATTTTTAAAGAGTGTTTTTTTCTATATCAGTAGCAGTTAATGCCTCTACAACCTGCTTGGTTGTTTCAGATTCGAAGTGCAGGCATTCATTTTCGTGACATAACAGGGTTGCGGTAAAACATAATTTGGCATCATGGCTGGTTGCAATCCGTAATGTCGGCTCAAGTTTTGTCAGTAATATTTTTTTGAATTGGTTAATTTTCTGAATTCTTCGCTGTTTTGTATGCCCCGCCAGTGCTCTTGCAGTGCCGCATGCAAAATGCTTTCAGAGGTTTTCAGGGTGTTATATGCAGGTGTCAGATAAACCGAGAATGAGTGAACTTTATAAGGCCTGAGCTGCGAGTAGTTTCGCACCGGATCAGATAAAAATAAGCTGTTGGGCAGAATAATATCATGACCTGAAGGAGCCAGTGACTCGCTGTTTAGCTCCCGGAGTGTTGTGGTCCAGAGGTTTTGGTTAATCACGAAACCTTTGTAGCTTTTTATCTCGATTAAATCACCTATCGAAAATATATTTCCACCGGTTTTCATTAATGAACCGCTAATGCATAAAATCAGCTCCTTTGTGGCAATAACTGCAGCTACTGCAACTGCGGTAATTGAAAGTGCCAGGGTTCTCAGCTGCGGTGCCCAGATCAGCACCAGTCCGATGATTATGATTAGAAATGCGGAATTTCTGACCAGGCTTGACCACTTCAGTTTCAGTTCGACTGACAGCTTGTCATTCCGGTCTATCAGGCGTGTCAGCAGCCAGCGAGTCACTATTGCCAACAAAAACAAAGCGACAGTGGCGGAAACTTCTTTGATATTCCATACTTGTATTATGTCGTTCATTATCGATAATAAGATTAATTGTCATATAGGACAAGTGAATAATTGAAGCATATCAGTTTATGGTCCGGGTTTGGTTTTTTTGTTTGGTCAACATCAATGCAAAGGATAAATGATGCTCACAATCGAGAGTGAAGGTGTTTTTGATTGGCAAACCGCATTAACGCAGACGTATTTGACAGTGTTTCAAAATATTCAGCAGGTTTTGCCACAGTTGCTGCTTGCTTTATTATTGTTGGCGGTTGGCGTGCTGACCGCCTATCTGTTGCGTATGTTTGTTCGGCGCCTTATATATGGCTTTGATTGGTTTTTCAATCTTGCGGTTCGTATGGATGCCGAAGATCGCAGTCAGGTACGTCGCTCATACGCAAATATTGCCGGGCTTTTGGTGTTTTGGTCAGTGCTGCTGCTTTTTATTACTGCCGCTGCTGAAGTACTGGGCTGGTCACTATTTGCCGGCTGGTTGGGCGGTATTATTGCGTATCTACCCCGGCTGACGGCAGGCCTTGTTATCGTACTGGCTGCATTTCTATTAGGCAGCTTTGTACGTCCGGCTGTGATGAAGGCGGCCGGCTCCATGGGCTTTAAGAATACAGAGCTGCCGGGGCGCACGGCTCAGGTTGTCGTGATACTGATGTCTGTTGTGATAGGACTGCAACAGCTCGGCATCAACGTCGGTTTTTTAACAACTGTATTGATTGTGGTTACCGGAGTGCTTTTGTTGGGAGGTGTTATGGCGTTTGCGTTCGGTGCTAAAATCCTGGTGGCGAACATTATTGGGGCACAGTTTGCACAGAAGCATTGCCAGGTCGGGGAATATATGCAAATCGGCGAGCATTGTGGCGAGATTCTAGAGATTACGCAAACAGCAATTATTCTTGAAAATAAGTATGGCCGCACCACCATACCGGCGAAACTGTTTAATGAAAAGGTCAGCTCATTTTATGATGAGGGGGTTTCTGGCGATTTATTAAATAATAACTCTGCTCAACAGGAAGATTGATCATGAATGCTGATAATCTGTATCCGGCAGATGCGCTCGCACAGTTGGCTGCGCGTTTTTTGTCTGCACACCCACAGGCTTCCGTGCGTGTGCTTGAGCGGCAGCCGGCAAATGAGTTGATAGCGTTTTTGCAAACTATGGATGCCGGGCAGGTTGCAGCTGTGCTGGATAATATGCTGCCGCAATATGCGGGAAGGCTGTGCAATATAGCGTCACCACAGCAGGTGTCAGCCTGGCTGGTAAGTTTGAGTACACGTCGTATGGCTGCAATTCTGCGCAATATGCACAGGTCACAACGTGCTGCGTTGCTCAGTGAACTGCCGGCAAAGACAGCCGCGGCATGCAGGATATTTTTAAGTTACCCTGCAGATACAATCGGAGCCTGGATGTCCGGGCGGATTACTGCATTGCCGGGTAATATCAATGCCGGTGAGGCGTTGATACGCTTACAGGAATCCGAATACCCGGTCGACAGTGATGCTATTCCGGTCATAGACGAAGAACGGCGTTTGCTTGGAATCATCAGTTATGTGGAGTTATCGCAGGCTGAAAAGTCGGTGTCTGTTACCGAGATCATGGAGCATGATCTACCGGCCGTGTCGGCGAGCGCGTCATTGGCCTCGGCTGAACATCATTCCGGTTGGCGTCGTTATGATACATTGCAGGTATTGAACAGGGAGCATCGTTTGATTGGTTTGCTGCGTCATGTTCATTTGCGTGATGGTCTCGATACGATGGCGAATACGGGCATAAACGAACCTGCTCCGGCGGACAGTCTGTTCGGTACTTTGGGAAAAATTTATCTACAGGTTCTGGGAACTTCGTTTAGCTGGATGAGCGAAGCCCTGGGCAGGGGCTCCGGAAACTCATATTCACGGAACAGTATGCGAAAAAAATATGAATAATAATTCATCTGTCTACCCTCAGGCCGGAGAGGATATAGCCGGTGTTTTGAGTCGGGCGTTTCTGGCGCAGTATCCGGCGGAGGCGGCCCGTGAGCTTGAGAAAATGGCGGCAGAAGTTGCTGTTGATGTTCTAAAAGTTCAGCCTTTGCCTGTGATGCGGGCCGTTTGGTGTCAACTGATGCCGGTGTTTGCGGAGCGTTTGATCCCGTTGCTCAATGACTCAATGTTGCAGCCGTTACTGACTGCTCTGGATACCGGGCGTTGTGCCAATTTGCTTGCGCGTTTGGAGGAAACACAGCGCATTCGATGTCTGGAAGTGCTGGATACTGATATAGCGAGTGAGTTGCAGGAGTTGCTCACATATCCGGAGAATACGGCGGGACGGTTAATGGATACACGGGTCCCGGCTTTTCACCATAAGGTTGATGTGGCAGAGGTTGTGCCACAACTTAAGTCATACCCGGCTGATTTATTACACCGTATATATGTGCTTGATGATGAGCAGCAGCTGCTGGGTTATATTGATCTGGCCCGTTTGATTCAAGCGGATGAAACGCAGAAGCTGGAATCTTTGATGAGGCCGGTTATTGCTTTAGTCACAATACTTGATCCAAAGGAATCAGTCATTGAACAGTTGCAGGCATATAATGCAAAAAGTTTACCGGTGTTGGATGCACATGGGTGTTTGGCAGGGCTGATTTATGTTGACCGTTTTCTGGAGTCTTTGCAGGAGGAAGTAACTGCTGATTTGCAGATGATGGTTGGTGCCGGCAAGGAAGAACGGGCGTTGTCAAGCAGTCTGTTCGCAGTACGGAAGCGCCAGGGCTGGTTGCAGATTAACTTATTGACTGGGTTCCTGGCAGCAGCTGTTGTCGGTCTGTTCGAAAGCACCATTGCACAGTTTACCGCTTTGGCCGTGTTGATGCCGGTAGCCGCAGGCCAGTCCGGTAATACCGGTGCTCAGGCGCTTGCGGTCACGATGCGTGGCCTGACGTTGCGGGAAATTACCGTAAGACAATGGTATAAAGTGATGTTGAAAGAGGCGGGTGCCGGTTTCGTTAACGGTTTGGCTATTGCGCTAACCTGTGGTATCGGTGTTTATGTATGGAGCAGCAGTATCGGATTAGCGCTGGTGATTGCGCTGGCCATGATTATATCCATGACCATTGCCGGGGTATCCGGTGCATTAGTGCCGTTGGTATTGAAAAAGCTCGGTCAGGATCCGGCCCAGTCTTCATCAATTATATTGACCACGATTACTGATATCGCCGGGTTTATGTCATTTCTTGGTATTGCGACAGCATTATCCGGTTTGTTGGTAGCCGGGTAATGCAATAGGCAAAGATGCAGCGTGCCTCGCGTGTTTTATCACACAGTCCGGATTAAGTTAATATTTACCGGTATAAGATCGGGCTAAATGCGAAAGGCAAGGTAAGCTATATAAGCGCAGTAAAAAGCCAGTAAAACAGCACCGCTTGATTGTTGTAACTTGCCGCTTTTACCAATTAGTGGCAATAAAATAAAAGACAACCCAAGCATTACCAGCCAGTCCGTTATTTGAATATCACGTATTTGAAATGGCTGTATGGATGCCGTGATGCCCAGAATACTGAGTAAATTAAATATATTCGAACCTACAACATTCCCAATCGCCATATCAGTTTGCTTACGGTATGCTGCAACTAATGATGTGGCCAGTTCCGGCAAGCTGGTACCGACTGCAATAATTGTTAACCCGATAATGGCTTTGCTGACACCGACGGTTTCGGCAATAGTTGCTGCACCCTGAACCAGCCATCTGGCGCCTAATACTAGCAAAAACAGTCCGCTTATTATCATTAAAAGCTCAAGCCATGGTTTAGTGGTCGGGTATGGTGTTTCAACCGCGTATGTGGCTTCTGTTTTATGGTCACGCCGAGCTGTGTAAAAGCTCCATATTAAATAGCCCAAGAGTGACAGCAGGAATAAAAGTCCATGAAGGCGTAATATCTCACCATTTAGACCGATAGCGAAAACGATTACCGATGCGGACAGCATGACCGGAATATCAAAGCGTAGTGCCTGGCGGTGTACTGCAATGGGTGTGATCAATGCGACACAGCCCAGGATTAAACCGATATTGGCGATGTTGGATCCGATCACATTGCCCATGACCAGACCCCCGTTGCCTTGCAATGCCCCTTGTATTGATACCGCCAGCTCGGGTGCACTGGTGCCGAATGCGACCACGGTCAGGCCGATAACCAGGGGTGTCAGGCCAAGGCGCAGCGCCAGCGCGCTGCTGCCGCGTACCAGGCTTTCAGCACCCAGTAACAGGCTGAGTAATCCGAACAGTAATTGCAGGCTGCTTATCAGCATTATTTTTTCTCTCGGGCCGATCCGACGTTTATTTTTTGCCTGTATTGTGGAGATGCAGCAGTTAAATGTCTGTCCGAATCATGGGTAGCTCAGAAAAGTGGTCAATTTTTTGAGTTCGGTTTATAAACTGATTCACAGAACATCAAAAAACTGTTAAAACCCGGCACTGTGTTGGAGCGTATTCTACATGAAAAGGGATGATATTGATTATTAATAAAAAAGTTCTTTTGTATACATATATGACGATTATAAAAATGGTGGTACCGGTGTTTTTCTGTGTAAATAATGTCGTTTATCAGGAATTATCAGAATATGAAATCTCTTTTGACTGAGCTGGGTTGGCGTGAATGGGTGGCGTTACCGGAGTTTGGGATTGATTGCCTGAAAGCAAAGGTTGATACGGGGGCCAGGACTTCGGCTTTGCATGCTTTTTTTGCCGAAGCATTTGAGGATAGAGGCGTGCATAAAGTTCGTTTTGGCCTGCACCCGGAACAAAATAATGTGGATATGGAAAAAATTTGTGAGGCGGAGTTGCTGGATGAGCGTAATGTTACTGATTCCGGCGGCCATACTGAATTGCGCTTTGTGATTAAAACGCCTGTCATCATTGGTTCAAGCTGTTTTGATATCGAGATGACATTAACAAAACGCGACAATATGAAATTTCGTATGTTGCTTGGTCGCACTGCTCTAAATGATGTTTTTACGGTGAATCCCGCCAGGTCTTATTTGGCCGGTAAACCTGATGTTAAGTAAATAACCTTAACAGATCCTAATGGAATAAGGAGAAGCCTATGAAAATCGCGATACTGTCACGCAACCCCAGGCTGTATTCAACCAATCGCCTGGTTGAGGCAGCCAAAGAGCGGGGGCATGAGGTCCAGGTGGTCGATCATATTCGTTGTTTTATGGATATCAGTGCCGATCAGCCGTCCGTTCATTATAAAGACCGGGAGTTTACCCGCGATGATTTTCAGGCCGTCATTCCGCGGATTGGCGCTTCGGTTACGTTTTACGGTACCGCGGTTGTACGCCAGTTTGAAATGATGGGAGTTTACTGTGTTAATGAGTCAGTTGCGATTACCCGCGCGCGTGACAAGCTGCGTTCCATGCAGTTGCTTTCCCGCAAAGGCGTCGGTATTCCGGTAACGGCATTTGCCAATTCCCCGGATGATATCGGCGGGTTGATTCGTGAGGTAGGGGGTGCCCCGTTGGTGATCAAGTTGCTTGAAGGTACGCAAGGCATAGGCGTTGTATTGGCTGAAACCCGAAAAGCGGCTGAAAGCGTGATTCAGGCTTTCATGGGGGTAAAAAGCAATATTCTGATTCAGGAGTTTATTAAAGAAGCGGGGGGAAGTGATATTCGTTGTTTTGTTGTTGGTGATAAAGTGATTGCGGCGATGCAGCGTACGGCCCCGGCGGGTGAGTTTCGTTCAAATTTACATCGCGGGGGCTCTGCAAAACTGGTGAAATTGACACCTGCCGAGCGGACTACGGCTGTCAAAGCCGCCAAAGCGATGGGCTTGAATATTTGCGGTGTGGATATGCTGCGTTCGGAACGTGGCCCGCTGGTTATGGAGGTTAATTCGTCACCGGGTTTAGAGGGTATTGAGCGAGCAACAAAGAAAGATATTGCAGGCATGATTATTGAGTTTATCGAGAAAAATGCAAAACCCAACCGGACCCGGACACGCGGTCGTGGCTAAATATAACTCGCCCATAACTATCGGTGGTGTGACTGTCAAACCGGGGGAACAACGTGTGATCGATTTGCCGGTGGGCAAACTGTACACTCATACGGATATTAATATTCCGGTTCAGGTGATTAACGGTAAGTTGGCCGGACCAAAGATGTTTGTCAGTGCAGCGATACATGGCGATGAGCTGAATGGTGTCGAGATAATCCGGCGGCTGTTTAAATTAAAAAGTTTGAAGCGCTTACGGGGTACTTTAATCGCGATCCCGGTGGTTAATGTATTTGGCATTATTCAACATTCCCGTTATTTGCCGGACAGGCGTGATTTGAACAGGTCATTTCCCGGTTCCAACCGCGGTTCATTGGCGGCAAGACTGGCACATATTTTCTTACAGGAAATCGTAAAGCAATGTGATTGTGGTATTGATTTGCATACCGGTGCGATACACCGCTCCAATTTGCCGCAGATCCGTGCAGACCTGGATGATGAAGAGACCTATAAGCTTGCGAACGTTTTTGGTGTACCGGTATTGCTTGATGCTGATCTGCGGGATGGCTCACTGCGGCAAGTGGCATGCGAACATAATGTAAAAGTATTGCTGTATGAAGCCGGAGAAGCTTTACGGTTTGATGAGCTGTCAATTAAAGCAGGTGTGAAAGGCATTGTTTCCGTAATGAAATATTTGGGTATGTTATCAGTATCGTCAAGAAGTGCACCGCGGTCGCAAACAGAGCCGTTTGTTGCGAAAAGCAGTTATTGGGAACGTGCGTCACACAGTGGCACTATCGGCACTTTTGTCAAGCTGGGCGAGCATGTCAAACAAGGCGATCTTTTGGGAATTATTTCCGACCCGTCTGATTTTTTAAATCCAAGTGAGTATCCAATGTATGCTCAACATGACGGAATCATTATTGGCAAAACCAATATTCCATTGGTAAATGAAGGGGATGCTGTATTTCACGTAGCCCGTTTTCGGCATGTTAAGCAGGCAGCTGCACTTGTTGAGGCTTTTCAGACAGAGGGCCCTGCCGATATATCAGAGCCACCGCATGGATAAAAGTATCTGCTATTCCGTAGCTGGTATTTCAATCGGTAGTGTGATTATAAACTCAGTAAACTCACCGGGCTGAGAGCTTACTTCAATTTTACCTTTGTGTTTTTTAATAATATTGTGACACATTGACAAGCCAAGTCCGGTGCCCTGGCCGACCGGTTTTGTCGTGAAAAACGGGTTAAATATTTCATTGATTTTGTCTTCAGGTATGCCGGGCCCGTTGTCTTTAATACTGATTTCTACGTTGTTGCCGCTCTGGCGGGTTTTGATCTGTATAGATCCCTGTTCTCCCAATGCCTGAATCGCATTTTGTATTATATTCATAAAAACCTGATTAATCAGTCCGGGGTTACAATTTACATAAGGCAGGTCACCATAGTCTTTTATAATTTCTATGCCCATTTTGGTTTGATAGTGCAAAATTTTCAGAGTTGATTCAATGTTGTCATGGATATCGGTTTGCTCAGATTCAACACCGTCAACATGAGAAAAGTTTTTTAAATTGGTGATAATGTCTTTAACGCGAGCGAGTCCGTCCTGAGAGTCGGCGACCAGAGAGCGTACATCATCAAGCACGAAATTAATGTCGGCTTGTTCTGAAAATGAACTGATTGAGCTTTTCAGTGTTTCTGTAGCGAACTCATCTTTTTTGTCAATCGAGTCCATAAAAGCATTATGCATGTTCAGAAGCTTGCTCATCGTTTCAACATATTCGTCCAATGGAGAAAAATTTGACATCACAAAGGCGATAGGGTTATTGATCTCATGCGCAATACCTGCAGCCAGCTGGCCGATGGATGCCATTTTTTCAGACTGATAGAGTTGGCTTTTGGCTGCCTTCAGTTCCTCTAAAGTAGTTTTAAGCCTTTCATATTGAGTTTCAAGATTTTTTTCAGCTTCCTGTCTTTCCAGGAGGACGCTTAATTGCTCGGAAGATTTTTCCACCAGGTGTATCAGCTCTACCGATACCTGGTCCATTTGTTCTTTTTGTAAAAAACATTGTATGACCGCTAGTGTACGATTGTAGCTTTTCAGTGGAAAGGCAAGACTGCCATCAATGTTTACTCCCGACAGCTCGGTCAGTGATTTTAGCTCGGCATCATTTTGATCCAGGCAAATTTGTAAAGCTCCTTCCGATGAGGCTTTGCTGACTGTATTGTTAAACTGATGCTGATGCGTTTCAACAAATTTTTTCGCAATATGTTCTGGGATTAACGCTGTAGAATAAACTGTGGAAGACCTTGATATAACGTTGTTTTCACCGACAAGTAATACATTGCTAAGTAAGGCACCACTAATCATACCGATAGTGTTATTAAATTCACTAACGCAGTCGTGCAGTGAAAGTTCCATTCGGGAAAATTGAGCCAGAGTCGTTAACAACCCAATTTCAGCCTGACGCCTGTCTGCACTGGTTTTAAACTGCTTGTATGTTTTTATCTCTGAGATAATCGTTGCCAGTAAGGTGTCGGCTTTCAAAGAGCTTGCATCCTTATAGGTATTGATTGCATATTCCTGAACCAGTTTTTCTTCAGAGTACGACGTGTTATCAGCACCACAGGCAATAATACGAACAATCTGGTTTCGTAAGCCTTTGCGGATAAAATTGATCAGTTCAAGGGTATCATCACCCGATTCTGCATTCAGGTATACCAGTAAAATTGCAATAGTCGGATTTTTTTTCAGGGTTTTGCGTGCACTTTTTAAGTTAGTGGCATGCTCTACACTGAGCGATTCGGTATCAGCCAGCATGGCTTTGCTGGCATCAGAGAGTTTGCCGCCTAAGGCGTTTTCAAGGTCTACGCATAGCAAAGTATATTGTGTCGACTGATTTGCGGCTTGATTCGGCAGGTCTGATGGCTTTTGCTCTGTTGCAGTGCTCATAATGTTTTCTCTGGAGGCTAAAATCAGTGCTGATAAATTCCCCTATCGGCAAGGTTTCGCAAATATAAAGTATCGTTCAACAGGGCCGATATTTACTTATATTGTTTTTTTCGGAGAGAGTAATGAGTCAGATACGCTTGTTATATTACAGTCGTGCATTGCAGGATATGTCTTTGGGTGATATCAGCAATATATTACAAACAGCACGCAGTAATAATCAGTCTAAAGATATCTGCGGAATGCTCTGCTATGAGTCACGCTGGTTTTTACAGGTTCTGGAAGGTGAGCGCGAAGTCGTTAATGAATTGTTTTTGGAAATAGCAGATGATCCCAGGCATGACGATGTGGTGATTATATCTTATGATTATGTAGATACTCGTGAGTTTCAGAGCTGGCAGATGGGTTATGCCGGAAGTGCAGGGAATTTTTCAGAGCTTTTACAAGAGTTTGGTTTAAGCAAGTTTAGTCCGGACGAGATGAGCCCGGCGCAGGGCTTTGAGTTTTTGAAAATGATGTCCGCGCATCAAAACGAAAATGCCTGATTGTTTACGATAAAACCGATTTTTTGAAAAATTAGATTATTATTTCTTTGGGCGAGGTTGTTGCTTGCAGCCGCTTGTCAGCGCCTCAAAAATCACACTGAATTTATTTCCGTTTATCGGCAAAAGTGCTATTTTGTCACCACTGAAAATTGGTGGGAAAACAGATGCCGGTAATTTTAAGAATCGTGTTGCTATGGGTTTTTGCATATACCGCTAACCCGGTTTTTGCGAAAGATGTTGAGCTTTATTCTGGAAATAGAAATATTGTTAAATTTCTTTTGACACCTCATCCTGAACTGGAGACTCCGGATTGCCTGCTGGGGTTTTTGAATAATTATCAACATCAGGTCTTTGTGGCAGCGGGTGGAAATATAGACTCCGTGGAAGTGAGAACCGAATTTACAGCGCAGGGAAGAAGAGCCTGGTTTATCAAATTGATATACACACTGGGTACCTATCAGGAGATGGTGTGTACACTAAAATAATGGCATAAGCATGATTGCCTCATTCTAATATGAAATATGTAAAGACTGACCCTGACAAATTAACAAACCGACACAAGCAATTAGTTCATTCGGAAAAGCGTAAGGTTATTTCGCATGTGCAGCGCAAGCTGGACGGCTGGATTTTGAATACGGTGATGATTGAGGATTGCGATATACCGTTTCAGTATAAACGTAAAAAAAAGTATAAAAATATAAAAGGGCAGTATGTCAATTTAACCTATTATCCATCTGTTAAGTCTGTGGCCGGCATGGAGTTTGAAGTGATGAACGTGGTCAGAATAGCGATCGCTTAGTGAGCAGTTTTTACCTGTTTAAAATTGTTGAAATTTCAGCAGCTTTATCATTGATTTTGTCTAAATCCCAACACGCAATTATTACTTGGCAGATTTGATCTTCTGCGAAGATAGGTAATAATTCATATTGAGTTTTGATTGTAACTCATTGAATTTTAATAAAAATAGATTTTTTATAGGTGTTTTCTCCTATTTTTTGCTATACTCCGTTATCGACATAGGAGTTGTCGGTAATACCACGGACAAGGCTGGCACGGTATTGGCTATTAATAATGTTTATAACAGTAAAACTTGCACAGGGTATTACAAATGAGGCTTCTTCAGAAATCTATATTCATATTTTGCCTGGCATTTATGGGGAGCAGCTGGGCTGTACCCAGTTATGAATTTATCGACAATGACCCGACTGGAAATCACAGGGCCGGCAGAATTGAGCAGGTAAGCGCATCATATGATGCGAACAGTCAATCATTAAGCTGGGAAACGACGTTAACGCGCAATCGTAGAAATCTTTACAATGGTTTTTGGCTGGTATTGAGCGATGGACCTAATCCAAAAAGGCATGTTGATGAATATGCCATTTTTTATGCTGATGCAATAAATAATCGTTTGACCGCATATGTTTATAATGGCCGTAATAGCTCTAATAGCTGGCGATCAGAAGAGCTGATTCATTCTTATTCGGGTGTTTTGAATGTGAGTGATACCGGTAATTCACGGACCATGGGGTTTAGCGGTCTGGATGTATCAATGATCAATAGCTTTTTTGACACCCCTGACTGGGATGGTGCAATGTTCGGCAGCCAGGTCGGCATCTGGTTTCATCCGGTGATATTGAGAGCTGTGCGTTATGACCAGGATGGTGGCTTGGAGCGGTTTCGTTATCGCAGACATGGCTGGTATGACAAAGCTTTTAGAACCTCGCATCCGGTGCCGGAGGCAAGTACGATCGCATTATTTGCAGTTAGCTTAATTGCATTAGCCGGCATTTCCTGGCGGTTGCGACGGTCTTTATAAAAGCCGGTATCATTAAGCCCGAATTTTCCGGGTTCTAATAATTAACAGCCGCTCTGGTAATTGGCGGCTGTTTTCATTTCAGTTTCAAATATTACCGGCTACCCGCAGTTGCCTTTCCAGTATGAGCCGGTACACTGTGGCATCATTTCTTAAAAGTTTTACCGAAAATGTCGTCTCAGGGCCCGGAATCGAAGGATACACGAAAGCTTGGCAGCTACATGATTTATGCAATGTGGGTAGTACTATTGGGTATGCTCACTTTTTTCATGCAGCAATGGCTGGATAAAGAATATAACCCAAATCGTCAGGTGCAGATCAATGAGCAGGTCGGTGGCATACGGCAGGTTGTCCTCAAACGTAACCGATATGGACATTACGTCAGTAGCGGGAAAGTTAACGGGGAAGACGCGATTTTTTTTGTTGATACCGGAGCAACCGATGTCGTTATTCCGATGTGGCTGGGCGAGCGTTTTAATTTGAAACCAGGGCGGGCTTTTCAAGCCGGCACCGCCAATGGTGTAGTCACCGTATTCGCGACGCAAATCGATAAAGTAGAACTGGGCCCAATTATACTTCGTGATGTGCGTGGCAGTCTGAACCCCCATATGGATGGCGAGGAAATTTTGCTGGGTATGTCATTTTTAAAACATGTTGAACTCACCCAGCGTCAGGGTGAGTTGATTTTAAATATTCCCCATTAACCCGGCATTCAAATATGTCGGGTTAATCGTGGTGCAGGGATGCACTGCCGCGAGTCGGCAGGCTCGCGTAAGCCCCTTAAAAACAAGAAATTTCGCATAATTTCGCCTGTTTTTAAGGGGTGACAATTAAATAGGTCAGGACGACCTATTTAATTGCCAGGTTAATAGCGTCGTCGTGGTGTTTTGATCTTAAAGAAGCGCCTGATAAACTGTAGCACCCAGGCAGTGATATATATAAGGTAACCCACAAGCAGCAGCCTTATAAATTCATTATCCAGTTTGACTGTCTCGTTAAGGTTGGCAAGCAGTGTGAAATGTATAATCGAGATGGCGAATGCGATTGATGCCAGACTGAGCCAGCGGAAGCGTTTGTCGATGTATTCCAGCGTGTGTCCGCGCCTTTCTGCTGCAAGCCAATATTGCTTATACGGGATTTTAATCCAACGGTTGTTAATACGGCGGACCAGAGTGGCGGCATAAAATATCAGACACAACATCACCAGTATCAGGACATATAGAAAAAAGAATTCGGTTTTGCCGCTCCATTTATCCGGGTTGCCTGCACCGTCGAAATGAGAAGCCAGTAGCGGCGGCAGCTTTGGGTAGTAATACAGGCTGTGCAGTCCGGCTATCAGCAATAATGCAGGCAGTAATAATTTATCTTTGCGCATAATAGCCTTCAGGTTTTTGACAGGATATACATAGGTGCAATCTCAGGGTGTCTGCTGCTCTACCTTTAGATAAAAAGTGTTACGGTTTTTTGTATTCAGTGTTTTTTGAATATCGGCAGCTTGCCTGGAGTCATGATGTGCAGGCTTGATAAGATTTACTTTCAGCCAATTTCCCAGTTGACCGCTAACCGTTGTTTGCAGGGAACGCGTGTCTCCCGCTTGATTAGCATGCTGTGACTTGACTGTAACCAAAACCGCTTTATTGTCTAAGCGTGCGGTAATATAAATGCTTTTTTGGTCAGGTTGAAAGTCGGGCAGGTTTTGCTCCAGAACCCGGCCGTTTATACGCTGTTTGATTGTGCCGGTAAGTATGGTATCTCTATGTATTAGAGTGGGTTGCCCTTCAATTGCCTGTAGAGTATGGACGTCCCGGTTAGTAGCCAGACTGCTATCCGCTGATAAATGTGCCGGTGTATCCGGTCGATTAATACTTTTATTGAGCCGGGTAGAGTTATTTTGGCTCAGGTCAGTGGTGTGCTCTGCTTGAAGTCCTCTAATACTGATTAATAGTTGTACCGGTGCAATATCCAGTTGTTGAACCAGTGTGCGTACTTCTGACACTGAAGCTGCGCCGGCTTTTACATATAATTGATAGCCTTCACCGCTGATGCCGGTTTGTTCCTGCAATAAAGGCTTGATGAGCGGGATCAGCTGATCAGCGGTTTTGTGCTGCAGTTTAATAATGGTCAGCGGTTCCGCTAACAATATTGAACAGCTCAGCAATGTCCCTATCGCGAGCAGGTATCGCATCAGATATTAAGGCGCCTGACCTGGGGGTCCGGTTCACTGCTTGCCCAGACTGAAGAAAAAAAATCAAACAGCTCCCGTGCACGCACCGGTTTGTTATAATCGATTTCAGCTTCATAGCGGTCGGCAAACTCCCGAAAAATGACTCCTTTGGCATCAGCGACCAGAAAAGCATGATTGTAGTTTCTATAATCATTATGCACTTTGCGTATCTGAACATAAGAGCTTAATTGTTGCCCAAGTTGAATCAAGCGATGGCCGTTTTTGACCGCAGGCATGCTGTCTTGTGCAAGTATCTGAATGGTTGCGTACTTGCTGTGCCGGGCCAGTGCGGTTAGTGCATCAATAAACGGTTGATTGTCGTAAAGCATTGCATCCAGCTGGCGTGTGAAGATGTTAATGGAACGTGTAGCCTGCATAGTCATATGCTGAACGATCATACGCAAAGCCGTGCTTGTATCGACTTCAATCGTATCCGGGGTTTCGCCGAGTTTAAAACCGGATAAATGCTCAGACAACTCCTGCAGTTTTTGTTCTTGTGTGGAGTCGTCGTTACTCATCTGCATTAAATCTTTTTTGCCATTTCAGCTGCATTACCGGTATAACCGAAGGGAGTCAGTTCTTTCAGCCGGCTTTTCACTGTCTGCGGCAGCTCAAGCGTATCGATAAACTCATGCATCACCTGCGCATTGATCTGACGGCCGCGGGTTAATTCTTTAAGTTTTTCATAGGGTTTTTCAATACCATAACGCCGCATAACAGTTTGAATAGGTTCGGCCAGGACCTCCCAGTTTTCATCGAGATCCTGTTGCAGGCGGGCTTTGTTTATTTCAATTTTACCGAGACCTTTTAACAAAGAATCGAATGCTATGCTTGTGTGGCCAATGCCGACGCCTAAATTGCGCAGCACGGTGGAATCAGTCAAATCCCGTTGCCAGCGGGATATCGGAAGTTTGCCGGCCAGGTGTTCGAACAATGCATTGGCAAGACCGAAATTTCCCTCGGCATTTTCAAAGTCGATCGGGTTAACTTTATGCGGCATAGTCGATGAGCCAACTTCATTTGCAACCGCTTTTTGTTTGAAGTATCCGAGTGAAATATAGCCCCAGATATCCCTGCAACAATCGATCAGGATAGTATTGACGCGTTTTAGCACGTCAAACAGCTCGGCAATATGATCATGCGGTTCTATTTGGGTGGTGTATGGATTCCAGACGAGCCCCAGTTTGGAAACAAACTCTTGCGCGAACGATGTCCAGTCAATATCAGGGTATGCAGCCAGGTGCGCATTAAAATTACCCACTGCACCGTTGATTTTTGCGGTTATCTCCACCTGTTCGATTTGCTGGCATTGCCTGTTTAGACGATGGACTACATTCGCCAGCTCTTTACCG
The DNA here is from genome assembly GCA_028284675.1 of Gammaproteobacteria bacterium. Lineage (GTDB taxonomy): Bacteria > Pseudomonadota > Gammaproteobacteria > HTCC5015 > HTCC5015 > JANQRI01. Next base: position 25,960 of record JANQRI010000023.1, read on the forward strand.
ACAGTTGTGGGGGACGCTGATTGACCATGCGTTCGGGAAAGCATCGGTACATCGGCATAACGCTGAGCAAGTTCTGAGAGGCACTGAATGACTCGGGTGAGTTGTGGAATGATAATGAGTTTGCGTGCATCCGTGAGCATCAGGCCATAAGCGAGATTATTGATATCTTCTGAGGTGCATGCGAAGTGGATGAATTCAGAAATACTTTCCAGCTCCGCATGATCTGAAATTTTTTCCTTGAGAAAATATTCGACCGATTTGACATCATGATTCACGGTTTTTTCTATGGATTTGATGTGCTCGGCGTCGTCAACCGAAAAGCCGTTTGCAAGATTTTCCAGGAAATCATTGGTTTTTTGGCTCAACGCCGGAACTTCAGTGATGCCCTGATGGGCTGATAATGCCTGTAGCCAGCGAATTTCGACAAGCACCCTGTATTTTATGAGTCCAAACTCGCTAAAAATGGGGCGCAATTTTTCACATTTGTTTGCATAGCGCCCGTCAATCGGGCCAATGTTGGTTAGTGTTGAGAGGTTCATGCCTGTCTATAAAATGGTAGTAGGATTTGACCGGGCTATTATAGCACTGCCTTGATATACTTATTAATACCGCGTGATTGTGATTCACGGGGTATTATGGATAGGTTCCAGTGAAAAAAGCTCTAAAACCAAAAACAGGGTGCGTAGGATTAGAATAAATGAGTGAAAATATAAACTACCGAATCGAAAAAGACAGCCTGGGTGAATTGCAGGTACCGGCTGATGCATTGTATGCAGCTCAGACACAGCGTGCGGTACAGAATTTCCCAATCAGCGGTTTGAAAATGCCGCGTAGCTTTATTCGTGCGCTGGGCCTTATCAAGTGCGGCTGTGCATCAGTTAATCAGGAGCTTGGCTTGCTGGATTCAAGCATTTCCGAAGCGATACAAGCTGAGGCGTTTGCGGTTGCCGAGGGGCGTTATGATGACCATTTCCCGGTTGATGTATTTCAGACCGGCTCCGGTACCAGCAGTAATATGAATGCCAATGAAGTGATTGCTGCGCTTGCATCCCGAAGCCTGGGGGCTAAAGTGCATCCGAATGACCACGTTAATATGGGGCAAAGCTCCAATGATGTGATTCCGACGGGCATTCATGTAAGCGCCTCGCTGGAAATTGCTGAAGAGCTGTTGCCGTCACTGGAGCATTTGGCTTCCATTATTGAAAGCAGAAGCCGCAATTTTCAAAATACGGTAAAAACCGGCAGGACACATTTAATGGATGCGATGCCGGTAACACTGGGGCAGGAACTGGACGGCTGGGCCACCCAAATACGGTACAGTATCGCGCGTATCACCGGTAGCTTAGGGCGTTTGAGTGAGCTGGCATTGGGCGGCACTGCCGTGGGTACCGGTGTTAATGCCCACCGCGAGTTCGGCCCCCGCTTTGCATCGACACTCAGTACGATGACCACGGTATCTTTCAGGGTAAAAAGTAATTACTTTGAGGGGCTGAGTGCACAGGACGCCGCTGTGGAGATGAGTGGTCAACTCAAAACGCTGGCGGTTAGCCTGATGAAAATCAGCAACGATTTGCGCTGGATGAACAGCGGGCCGCTGGCAGGTCTTGGAGAAATCGCATTGCCGGCACTTCAACCCGGTAGCAGCATTATGCCGGGGAAGGTTAATCCGGTTATTCCCGAGGCGGTTTCGATGGTTTGTGCGCAGGTCATCGGTAATGATGCGACGATTACGATGGCCGGGCAATCGGGCAATTTTCAACTCAATGTGATGTTGCCGGTTATTGCTTATAACCTGCTTCAAAGTATTGAGCTTCTGGCTAATGCCACGCGAGTGTTGGCTGATAATGCGATTCGTGGTTTTGATGTAAACACCGAAAACCTGGAAGAGGCATTGGCACGAAACCCGATATTAGTAACCGCTTTGAACAATGTGATTGGTTATGATCTCGGGGCAAAAATAGCAAAGCAGGCATATGCACAAAAACGACCGGTGCTTGAAGTGGCTACGGAGCTGAGTGGGCTCGACGCTGCAAAACTCAAAGAACTGCTTGACCCTGCGAAGCTGACCAAAGGTGGAATTTCCGGTTAATCTTTAGGGAAGCTCTGATTAATTCGTCCCTGAATAATCAGAGCACGAAAAAGAAAAAATGCGATTTTTCTTTTTCTTCATTTTTCAAACACTTAAAGTGTTTGAAAAATGGTGGTGCATCCCTGCGCCACAGAAAACTCTGAATAAATCAGAGTTTCCTTAGATTTTGGTTATTTCAAAACACTGTTTTTTATGGTGCGAAAACCGGTGAAATATTACGGGTCAGATGCCGTTACATAAAAACGGCATCTTTACGGCGGTTACGCTATAATCCGGCCTGCTTTCGAGACAATGGTGCCGGATTATCCGGTCATTTATAGCTTTAGAGGTCATCAATGAAAAACAGTTTTAACACGCGCCGTCAGCTTGAGGTCAAGGGCACCCGTTATGAGATTTATCATCTTGATACGCTGGGTGGCGGCGTATCCCGCTTACCGTATTCGCTGAAAATACTTTTGGAAAATTTACTACGGTTTGAAGACGGCAGCAGCACGACCCCCGATGATATTGAGGCACTGGTTAACTGGAGCCCTCAGGCGGCACCCAGCCAGGAGATCGCGTTTACACCGAGTCGGGTGGTGATGCAGGATTTTACCGGTGTGCCGGCGATAGTGGATTTGGCCGCAATGCGTGATGCAATGAAAATTTTGGGCGGTGACCCTGATAAAATTAACCCCTTGTCTCCGGCTGAACTGGTGATCGATCACTCGGTACAGGTTGATCATTACGGTAACGCGCAGGCATTGGATTTGAATGCCGCAATTGAATATAAACGCAATCAGGAGCGCTATAGTTTTTTGCGTTGGGGCCAAAAATCTTTTCAGAATTTTCATGTTGTGCCCCCAAGCACCGGGATAGTGCATCAGGTCAACCTTGAGCACTTGGCCCGGGTTGTATTTGGCCAGGTCAATGGCGGGATTTTACAGGCCTATCCCGATACGCTGGTAGGTACCGATTCCCATACTACAATGATTAATGGTGTCGGTGTGCTGGGTTGGGGTGTCGGCGGTATTGAGGCTGAAGCAGCGATGCTGGGGCAACCGGTTACCATGTTGATTCCTCAAGTGGTTGGTTTCAGATTAAATGGTGAACTGCCGGAAGGCGCGACAGCGACGGACCTGGTGTTGACCGTAACCGAAATGCTGCGCCGTCATGGTGTGGTGGGTAAGTTTGTCGAATTTTTTGGGGATGGGCTGGAATACCTCTCATTGGCCGATCGGGCAACGATAGCAAATATGGCACCTGAGTACGGTGCGACGTGCGGTATTTTTCCGGTTGATGGCGAAACATTAAATTACCTGCGCCTGACCAACCGGAGTGATGATCAGGTCGCGCTGGTTGAAGCCTATGCGAAAGAGCAGGGTCTATGGCGTGAGCAGGGTGCGTCGCCGGCTGAGTACAGTGCAGTATTGGAGCTGGATTTGAGCACGGTGGTTCCAAGCCTCGCCGGTCCCAAACGCCCACAGGATCGTATTCCATTAAACACAGCCGGTGAAACTATCGGTAATGCATTACAAACCATGCAGGCTGAGCGGGGTGATAACAAGCAAACCAGTGCTGCAGTCCATTTTAACGGGCAGGATTTTCAGCTCGAAGATGGCGCAGCGGTCATTGCTGCAATTACCAGCTGTACCAATACCTCGAATCCGAGTGTAGTCATCGGTGCCGGTCTGTTGGCCAAAAAAGCGGTTGAGCGCGGTATCACAGTCAAACCCTGGGTGAAAACATCTTTGGCTCCGGGCTCTCTGGTTGTGACTGAATACTTGAAGAAATCGGGTTTGCTGACCTATCTGGAGCAATTAGGTTTTAATGTTGTCGGTTATGGCTGCACAACCTGCATTGGCAACTCCGGACCATTGCCGGATGAAATCTCCAAAGCAATTCAGAGCAACAAGCTGGTTGTGTCTTCGGTGCTTTCCGGAAACCGTAATTTTGAAGGCCGGATTCATCAGGATGTCAGAATGAATTTTCTGGCTTCGCCGCCACTGGTGGTTGCATATGCAATTGCCGGCAAGACCAATCTTGACCCATACAATGAGCCGCTGACCCAGGATCAAAACGGAAATGACGTTTACCTGAAAGATATCTGGCCCTCTGCGAAGGAAATCAATGATACGGTCGGTGAGACGGTTACAAAAGATATGTTTGCGCAAAGCTATGCAAATGTATTTGCCGGCGACAGTCGCTGGGGCAAAATTGAGAGCCCTGAAGGTGCATTGTTTGCCTGGAAGCCGGATTCAACCTATATACGGCATGCGCCTTATTTTGAAAAAATGGGACTGCAGCCTGAAGATATTAAGCCGATCAAAGCTGCCCGCTGCCTGGCGAAGCTGGGTGATTCGGTTACCACAGACCATATTTCTCCTGCCGGCGCGATCAAAGAGGATTCGCCTGCCGGGCGTTACCTGATTGAACATGGTGTCAGTAAAGCGGATTTTAATTCTTACGGTTCACGCCGTGGTAACCATGAAGTCATGGTGCGGGGTACATTTGCAAACGTACGTCTGCGAAACCAATTGGCTCCCGGTACTGAGGGTGGGTGGACACGGTTTCAACCTGATGACCAGGAAATGAGTATATATGATGCGTCGGTAAAATATGCTGAGCAGGGTACTGGGTTGATTGTGTTGGCCGGAAAAGAGTATGGCACCGGCTCTTCGCGGGACTGGGCAGCCAAAGGTTCATTGCTGTTGGGTATTCGGGCAGTGATAGTCGAAAGCTTCGAACGTATACACCGTTCCAATCTGGTGGGTATGGGCGTTTTACCGTTACAGTTCAAACCGGGGGAGAGCCATGAAAGCCTGGGTTTGACCGGCAAAGAGGTTTACGATTTCAGCGGTCTCGAGTCGGGTGCGAAAGAGCTTGGCGTTGTTGCTACAGCGGATGATGGCAGCAAAAAAGAGTTTTCCGTTGATGTTCGTATCGATACCCCAAAAGAGTGGGACTACTATACAAATGGCGGAATTCTGCAGTTTGTGTTGCGCCAGATTATCAATAAGAGCCGTCAGGCTGCATAAAATCACTTTTACGGAGCCGGTGTTATAACCGGCTCCGGTCACCAAAGCCCGGGGCATTCTGCCCTCAAGAATATCTTCCTTGTGTAGATAATATGACATAGAGCGCTGTTTCCGTGGCTGCTCTTTTGTAAAGCTACGGTCGATCGATTGTCATCACAAGGTTATTTAGATTGAGTTTATTTGCGAGCACAGACACAGCCCGGGGCGAAGCCTCTCCTGTATCCCAGGATGTAACCGAGCAGCAGACTGATCTGTTGTTCGGATTAATCCATGTCGGCCCGAATTTGCTGCACCAGTTTTTAGATGCAACCGAGCGTGATATCTGCCTGATCAAGGAATTTTTCAGCGACCCTGAATCTGCAAAAGATTACCGTTCGATGATCGATTCGATCCTGCGTGTGACACACGGTATAAAGGGCAGTGCAACCCTATTTGATTTGACGCTTTACACAAGACAGATTGAAGATATTGAGGGTGAATTGGTCAGGTTGAAAAACAATAATTCGCCATTGAGCATAGAAAGTTTCTCGATGGTTATCGAAGTAATTGATGCAACGGAAAAAGCCCTGCTGGAAACACAAAACTTATTGCAGGAATTGATTCGTGCCAAATTGCCGGCGGCAAATGAGATTACGAAAACACAGGTTTTTATCCAAAATGCTTCATCACTAATAGTTGAATTTGGGCAGGCGACAAAAAAGAAAGTGATACTGCACTATGGCGCATTTGATTTGGATATGTTGCCGGAAAAATACTATCAGTTGTCGGTTGATATATTTGTACAGCTGATACGCAATGCATTGGCGCATGCTATTGAACCACCGGCTGAGAGGAGCCTGGCCGGTAAACATGAATGTGGCAATTTGTATTTGACTTGTGAGCGAACAGATACCTTCTATCAGTTATCAGTGCAGGATGATGGTAATGGCCTGGACCTTCAGAGACTTAAACGCCAGGTGACAGATACAGATGATGATACCAAACCATCTGCAATTAAAGCCGGTGTAAAACTAGCCAAGCTTATATTTCAGCCGGGTTTTTCAACAATGAAAACAGCATCAAAGGAAGGTGGCCGTGGCGTTGGTTTGGATATGGTGCACCAACTGGTATCTGATGCTGATGGCAGTATTGAGTTTAAATTCAGCCCGGGTAATGGCTGCCTTTTTAAAGTCTACTTACCCTTATAGATTAAGGTGATAACGGAGTTTTGCTTATGCCTTCAAAGGATAATATTGTTGTGGAGGAGGTTGAAAACCTGGAGTTTCCGGTTGCTGGAAGTATACAAAGTAAAATCCCAGCCCCGGGTTTTTCTACAAGTGGTGTGCCTCAAACACTATATGAAATTTATAAAAAAAAGAAATTCAGAATGCTGCGTGAAGCAAAGCAGCGAATGAAAACGATTCTATTGGAAAGTGATACCTGGAATGTTTTGTGGCAGATCGATGGTAAAAACTCAGTGGAAAGTATTGCATCCAATCTGGCGATGCCGGTCGAAGAGGTTATTTATCATACTGAAAGCCTGAGAATGATCGGCATCATATGTGCGGTTGATGCGATATATTTACCGGATTTCATTCAGGAAAAAACCAATAAAGCCGGGGGTAACCAGCTTAGGCGCAAGGGTGATGCGGATATCGAGCCTGATGATGTAACTGAGCTTGACTATACACAATTATAAGAAGGCGTTTTGAGATATTACTTAAGCAGGATTAAGGAAAATGACATATAAGGAAATTGGCGCATTTGCATATTACATAAAAAATAAAAAACTCATGGTCGTATTGGTCACCAACAGTAGCGGAAGGCAGTGGATTCTTCCGAAAGGGCACATTGAAACAGACTTATCGCGTAAGCAGGTGGCATTAACTGAAGCTTATGAAGAAGCCGGCATCATTGGTAATATTGCGCCATTTGGATATAAAGAAATAAGTTTTAAACGTAAAGAACGCAATATATGTTTGCGGGTTTATCCGGTTAAGATTAAAAAGGTATTGAATAAGTGGCCGGAGTGGCACTCACGGGAGAGAGTGGTTCTGCCCGCTGAAAAAGCAGCCAGTGTTGTGCATAAAAAAGCACTGAGTTCCTGTATAAAGTTTTTTTCAGATGAAATCCTTACGCGCCCGGCATTGGTTGCGTAGATCAATCCGGTTTCAGCTTATTCTGCCGGCTCTATTGAGAAACCACTGATATCGAGTTTGGGCTCAGGGGTTGTCGTAGGTGGCGCCAAGGGTTTTTCATCAGTCGAGAAACTGAGCCCGCTGGTATCGGGAATTTCAGGCTGGATTTCGACGCTTTCAACCAGTATTTCACCTGCCTCGGCCATATTAAGTCCGGAAAGATCTGCAGGCACAGCGAGGTTAACGATATCTCTGCCATAATTGCGTGCTGAGGCGCCCTGTTGAGTGCCGGAAGATGGTTGTTGAGCAGGTGTTTTTTCTTTAACCTGTGTATTCTGAGGCGGTGCTGCAGTATTGGTTTGCTCAGCACTGATAATTTTGCAAATTGCCCCGGCTTTTTGTAAAGCGGTGACATATTTGTTCGCAAGTTGTTTGTCTACATTGCGTTTTATCGCAATCGGTTTACCGCTGAACAGTGATTCGACCTGGGAGCCGTTCATTTTAAACATCGCGGCAAGATTGGCTTTTACCTGCTCCAGCGGTAAATCCCCGGTTAACCGGCCTTCAAAAATAACGTTTAATTTTTCCGTATCCACACCAGTCTTATAAACCGCAGATTAATTGAATGTACAAAAACACTTTCGGCATTGTAACGACTCGCCTTTAATAATCAACAGGCTTTTAAGCATCCAGATTGAAAGCGTGTTCAATAATACCGCCACCGAGGCAAATATCATTTTGATAAAAAACCACGGACTGCCCGGGGCTTACCGCGCGTTGCGATTTGTTGAACTGAATCACACTATGTTGTTGTGAGTCCAGGCTAATGGTGCAGTCCTGGTCCTCCTGGCGGTAACGAATTTTTGCTTTACACTTATACGGCCATTTTGTTGGCGGGGTATTTATCCAATGAATATGTTTACTACTCAAATGTGTATTGTAAAGAGCGGGATGGTTATCGCCTTGTACAACCGTCAATACATTGTTTTTTATATTTTTCTCAACCACATACCAGGGAGTTTCCCCGGCATTTTTAACCCCGCCGATCCCCAGACCCTGGCGCTGGCCAATGGTGTAATACGCCGCACCCTGATGTTTACCGATAATCTCGCCGTCAAGGGTTTTTATATCACCATGCGTGGCGGGTAAATACTTCGATAAAAAATCCCGGAATTTTCGTTCACCGATAAAGCAAATTCCTGTGCTGTCTTTTTTTTCATGGTTGTCAAATCCGCACTCGGTTGCAATTGCCCGGACCGAAGACTTCTCTATTGAACCAAGAGGGAAAAGGCTGTGCTTCAACTCCTGCTGACTTAACTGATGCAGAAAATAACTTTGATCTTTATTGCAATCAGTGCCTTTTTGCAGGTTATAAGAACCATTGTTTTCCTGTATGCGGGCGTAATGCCCGGTGGCTATTTTGTCTGCCCCCAGCTTGAGTGCATAGTTGAGAAAGGCCGAAAATTTAATTTCTTTATTACAAATAATATCAGGGTTCGGCGTGCGGCCGGCCCTGTACTCTCGCAGAAAGTCGCTGAATACACGGTCCCAGTATTGTTTCGCAAAATTAACCGAGTGTAATGGGATTTCCAATTCCTGACAGACTTGAGCAGCGTCTTCCAGGTCTTGCTGGGCAGTGCAATAAGCAACATCATCTGACTCTTCCCAGTTTTTCATGAACAGCCCTTCGACTTTATAGCCTTGCTCAAGCAATAACCGCGCAGCTACTGAAGAGTCTACGCCTCCGGACATGCCGATAATGACAAATTCACGTTTGGGAGCCATAAAAACAGGTAATGCCTGGTAAACTAAAGCCCAGGCTTACAGATCAACCAGGAGCTCAAGAGGGTAGCGTTTCTGTTCAAGATAGTCTTCCACGCAACGCAGGACCATAGGACTTCGCAAGCGGGTCTGCTGTTGCTGCAGCTCGGTTTTATCCAGCCACAGGGCTCTTATGATACCTGTGTCCAATTTATGCTCCGCATCGAAAGATAACAGCTGTGCGAGGAAGCTGATCCTGAAAAAAGTGTCGCCATTGGAGCCGGCTCTCCAGCGGTAGAATGAAATAACAGCCTGTGGCTCAACATGCCAGCCGGTTTCTTCATAGGTTTCACGTTTTGCTGCAGCTATCAGGCTTTCGCCGTTTTCAACATGACCGGCAGGCTGGTTCAATACAATTTTACCGGCGGCTTTTTCCTCCACCAACAGGAATTTGCCATCACGCTCTGTGATGGTGGCAACGGTGATATGGAGGTTGGGGTTCATTACTTTACAATAAACTCGTTGGTAATTTCGTTTGCAATCGACTCATCTATTTGTTTAGTGATGTCCGGATCCATGATTTCCAAAAACCGCCTAGCTTGAGGCGATACGAATTTACCACGACGCACCACCACTCCGTAAGAGCGCTTCGGAAAATATTTATCCAGCGGAATAGAGACGAGCTTCTCGTCACCGGTCAGGCAGATATTTGTCACAATTGAAATGCCCATGCCCAGTTCGACGTATTTTTTTATCACTTCCCAGCCACCGGCTTCCAGAGTGACATTGTAAGGCACGTTGTATTGCTGAAATGCCAGTTTAACCATGGTCCAGGTGCTGAGGTGACGCGGCGGCAGAATCAGCCCAAAGGGGCTGATATCCTCCAATGTTAATGGTCGCTCGGCAGCCTTTTCAGCGAGTATATGGTCCGTGGGGGTAATCAGTACCGGGTCAAAAGAGAAAATAGGGTAGTAATTCATATCTTCCACCCTTTCGATCATTGAACCGACGGCAAAATCCGCCTCATCGCGGCGAAGTAATGCCATGCCGTTACGGCCGGTTACATTGCGGAGGCGTAATTTAATATTAGGATATTTTTTATTAAATGATTCTACGAAATTAGGTAAAATATACAGGATAGTTGCCTCTCCGGCGGCAATATCCAGTGAGCCTGTTTCAACATCACCCAGTCTTGCGGCAAATACATCCGGTAGGCGGTCCATGCCCTCTACCAGAGGCAATGCCATTTCGTAGAGAATTTTTCCTGCGGGCGTGATTTTAATTTTAGGGCCGCGACGCTCAAAAAGTGTTACTTTAAGTTCTTCCTCTAAACCTTTGATATATAAAGATATTGATGGTTGACTTAAATTGAGGCGTTGTGCTGCAGCAGAAATGCTCTCAGTTTGTGCAGTTTGCACAAAGGCGCGTAGTTGCTTAAGTCGACTCGGGCTCTGGTTCACTTTCTGGTAGTTAATGGTTAATAGCATTAAAAAAATTAATATTAAAAATAAATGGCTGATTTGTCTAATCTTTTTATCAAGTAATTTATTATAAATATTTTTTAACTAATTGAATTTAATATAAATTTTAAAAATAATTATGTTTTCCTAAAGATGTTGTGGTTGAAACTGCCTTGTATGCCACAACATTTATTTTATAAAAGCCCATTAAATTATGGCTTTGGCATGTTTTCTGTATTGAAAACTTCAAATGCTGCTTTTTGGACACAGTATTTACGGCGTTGCTGGTTTTATAACCATACCCGGACAAGAGCCTGGGTCTCTTTATTTGCAAAGTTCTAAAGTCTTCACAGGAAGCATGCTGGAGGCTGCAGATACATTCAGAGTTTTGAATGGACACAGAACCTTGAAACGTGGCAGTTAGCCTAGATCTGTTGGGAACAGTTATAATGATGATTTTTCACGGTTTTATTTAATTTACTTTAGGAGTTTGAGGAATAGATGGCCTACCAGAAAATTAAGGTGCCGACCAACGGCGAGAAGATAAGCAGCAATAATGGCGTGCTCAATGTACCGGATAACCCTGTTATCCCATATATCGAGGGTGATGGAATTGGAGTGGATATCACGCCTGCGATGATAAAAGTTGTGAATGCTGCGGTAGAGTCGGCATATTCAGGGCAGCGCTCGATCGCCTGGATGGAGGTATACGCAGGTGAGAAAGCAACAAAGGTTTACGATGAAGATACCTGGTTGCCGGAAGAAACACTCCAGGCGTTTAAGGATTACACTTTGGGGATAAAAGGCCCGCTGACAACACCGGTCGGCGGTGGTATTCGGTCTTTGAATGTTGCACTTAGACAGAATCTCGACCTGTATGTTTGTATGCGACCTGTCCGCTGGTTTGAAGGCGTGCCAAGTCCTGTCAGAGAACCTGAGAAAACCGATATGGTCATCTTTCGGGAAAACTCAGAAGATATTTATGCCGGTATTGAATGGAAAGCGGGTAGCGACGAAGCGGGTAAAGTGATTAAGTTTTTTCAGGAAGAAATGGGCGTTAAAAAAATTCGCTTCCCCAACGATTGCGGTATTGGTGTAAAGCCTGTGTCATCTGAAGGTACAAAGCGTCTGGTTGACAAGGCTATTCAGTATGCAATCGATAATGACCGTGACTCGGTTACGCTTGTGCATAAAGGCAATATTATGAAGTTTACCGAAGGTGCCTTTAAAGAATGGGGTTATGAGTTGGCGGTTGAAAAATACGATGCAAAGCCGCTGGATGGCGGTCCCTGGCATGTGTTAAAGAACCCGAAAAGTGGTGCCGACATTGTTATAAAGGATGTGATTGCCGATGCATTTTTACAGCAAATACTGCTGCGTCCACAGGACTACGAGGTAATCGCCACATTGAACTTGAACGGAGATTATATATCAGACGCATTGGCAGCTCAGGTCGGTGGGATTGGTATTGCGCCGGGTGCAAATATCGGTTCGGATATTGCTATTTTTGAGGCAACCCATGGTACTGCTCCCAAATATGCAGGTCAGGACAAAGTCAACCCCGGTTCATTGATTTTATCCGCAGAGATGATGTTGCGGCATCTTGGATGGATAGAAAGTGCTGATTTGATTGTCAAAGGTATATCGGCTGCCATTTCAGCCAAGACAGTGACATATGATTTTGCCCGATTGATGACGGATGCCAAGCAAGTAAAATGCTCTGAGTTTGCAGAAGCTGTTGTGGAGCATATGGTATAATAATCAAGACTCACTAAGTCTTTATTATGGTTAATCTTGCATCAATATGAGCGATAAAGAAACTGATAACTATTTGTCAGATGAACTGACGGTAGAGGCGGATAAGCCCAAACTTAAACGTCCGCCTCTATACCGGGTGGTATTGCTAAACGATGATTATACGCCGATGGAATTTGTCGTTGAAATACTACAGATTTTTTTCGGGATGGATCGCCATAAAGCAACACAAATTATGTTGCACGTGCATACTAAGGGTAAAGGTGTTTGCGGGGTATATACTCACGAAGTAGCGGAAACAAAAGTATCCCAGGTAAACGACTACTCGCGAGAGCATCAACACCCATTAATGTGCACGATGGAGGAGACAGACTGATAATTACCTAAAATAATTAACCAGGTGCTCAAATGTTAAGTAAAGACTTAGAATCAACATTAAATAAAGCGTTCAAAAATGCCAGAGAAAGCCGTCACGAGTTTATGACGGTGGAGCATTTGTTACTTGCTTTATTGGAAAACACATCTGTTATTACAGTACTTGATGCATGCCAGGTTAATGTCGATGAGTTGCGTCAGGACTTATCAGTTTATCTCGAACAGAACACGCCTGTTCTTAATGAAAACGATCATCGTGAGACACAACCGACGCTGGGTTTTCAACGGGTTCTGCAGCGCGCGGTATTTCATGTTCAGTCTTCAGGAAAAAAAGAAGTCACTGGAGCAAACGTTCTGGTAGCTATTTTTGGTGAACAGGAGTCACATGCGGTTTATCTGTTAAATAAATATGACCTGACCCGTCTGGATGTTGTTAATTACGTTTCCCACGGTATATCCAATGTTCACCCTGAAGATGAAAATATACCGGAGTCGGATGAAAAGTTTGCGGAAGAGGAAGCTCCGGCCAAAAAACCTCTGGAGTCTTATGCGACTAATCTAAATCAGCAGGCACGTGAAGGCAAAATTGATCCACTGATCGGGCGTGAGGCGGAGATTGAGCGAACCATTCAGGTGCTTTGCCGGCGCCGCAAGAATAACCCGTTGCTGGTCGGTGAGGCCGGTGTTGGTAAAACCGCAATTGCCGAAGGACTGGCCAAAAATGTTGTTGAGGGAAATGTTCCCGAAGTGCTGAAAGATGCAACCATTTACGCATTGGATCTTGGCGCGCTGGTGGCTGGCACCAAGTATCGCGGTGACTTTGAGAAACGGCTTAAGTCGATATTAACCCAGTTACGAAAAGAGAAAGGCGCGGTTTTATTTATTGATGAGATTCATACGATTATAGGTGCAGGTTCAGCATCAGGCGGCGTAATGGATGCATCCAACCTAATCAAGCCGGTATTGGCATCAGGTGAGCTGAAATGCATTGGTTCGACCACGTATCAGGAGTATCGGGGCATTTTTGAAAAAGACCGTGCATTGTCCCGGCGTTTTCAGAAAATCGATGTCTCCGAACCTACGGTTGAGCAAACATTTGAAATATTAAAAGGCCTAAAAACAAAATTTGAAGAACACCATGATGTACGTTACACAACCGGTGCGTTGCGGGCTGCATCGGACTTATCATCGAAATACATCAATGACCGGTTTTTGCCCGATAAAGCCATTGATGTAATTGACGAAGCCGGTGCCCAAAGGCGTTTGAAAAAAAGCGGATCATCGCGCAAGAAGTCAATTAATGTGCATGATATCGAAAGCATTGTCGCAAAAATTGCACGCATACCCCCGAAAAACGTATCGGCATCTGATGTCGAGTTACTTGGTAAACTGGATGAAAGTCTTAAAATGGTGGTGTTTGGCCAGGATGAGGCGATAGATACATTAACAACCGCAATAAAAATGGCACGTTCCGGTTTGCGCGAAGGCCATAAACCGGTGGGCTCATTTTTGTTCGCCGGCCCTACCGGCGTTGGTAAAACGGAAGTGAGTCGCCAACTTGCAAAAATCATGGGCGTAGAATTAATTCGCTTTGATATGTCTGAATATATGGAGCGGCATACAGTGTCGCGTCTGATTGGCGCGCCGCCGGGTTATGTGGGGTTTGATCAGGGCGGCTTGTTAACCGAGGAGGTTATTAAGCATCCGCATTCGGTTTTACTGCTCGATGAAATTGAAAAAGCACACCCGGATGTTTTTAATTTGCTACTGCAAATTATGGATCATGGCACGTTGACCGATAACAATGGCCGTAAATCCGATTTTCGTAATGTGATTCTTGTTATGACCACTAACGAAGGCGCGCAAATGGTTGGTCGCCGCACGATGGGTTTTGCAGAGCAGGATCACTCGACCGATGGGACTGAGGCGATTAACCGGCTGTTTTCACCTGAGTTTCGGAACAGGCTTGATGCAATAGTGCAGTTTAACTCACTGGACCGGCGTACAATCGCAAATGTAGTTGATAAGTTTATCATTGAGCTGGAACAGCAGCTCGAGGAAAAACAGGTTGTGCTGAGTGTTGATGACAGCGCTCGTGAATGGCTTGCGGAGAAAGGCTATGACCCGCAGATGGGTGCACGACCAATGGCAAGGGTGATTCAGGAAAATATCAAAAAGCCGCTTGCAAATGAGTTATTGTTTGGCCAGCTGTCCAAAGGCGGCAATTTGAAAATTCTGGCTGAAGCGGGTGAGATTAAGTTTAAAATTTCCGAACTGCAGGAAGCGGTAACAAACTGATTACCGCATTATCATTTACAATAGCTACTTCATACGGTAGGTAATGCGGCCTTTGGTAAGGTCATAAGGTGTTAGCTCGACTTTGACCTGGTCTTTGGTGGTAATGCGGATGTAGTTTTTCCGCATTCTTCCTGAAATATGCGCTAATACTTCGTGCCCGTTCTCCAGTTCCACCCGAAAAGTGGTATTTGGGAGCACCTCTGTAATCGTACCTTGCATCTCTATAACATCTTCTTTAGCCATTCAATCTCCATGGGTAAGAGGGTTTTAACAGAATCAGTCATTATCAATAAATCGGCCGTTCTGGCAAGTATTTAACTGAATTTCTATCGCTTATTTAGCGTTTTTTGCACTTTAGGGACATGCGGGCGGTTTGTTGCGACTCAGTCCGGGCTCTGTATGGCTATTCGGTTTTGGTGTTGGTCTATCCGGGGTGACGCGTGTGCAATAAAAGTCCGATTTTATCAATGTCAAGACTGGTATCGTCGGGTCGATATACCTATCATAATCATAATCAGCGGGCATGAGTGAATTATGCAAATTTTAACAGGAAAACAAGCCGGCTCAGTATCCATAGGCCCTGTATTCAGCGGCCTGATGGAACTGTATGAGCGCAATTATATCGGTCTGCGCAAGCTGATACCGGAGCAGGATGCGTTGGGAGAAGAAGCTGTCTCTGTTGTCCGGGGTTGCCTCGATTTACACTATTCTTTACTTGAGCGCTGTAAATATACTTCGATTTTCCGGCTGACTTATCACTTTAAAGAAGCCGATTATTGCCGTGTAGAGCCCAATCTGGAGATTCGTGTTTACCACGATGCCCGTGTGGCCGAAGTGATCAGTGGCACCGTACAGCGCAACCATTATCGCTATGCACCGGGGTTTGTGGTTCCGGGCACGGCTCCGAGTATCGTACGTTCAAAATGGAAACTGAATCGTTTCCTGCATAAGTGGCTGAATTTTTGTATCAAGCAAGGCCATCAATTTCGTGCGGCGTATCCGGCCGGTGATGTTACATCGCTGCTTTCCGGGGTTTACGCTGATCGGGATTGACTGAAAGCTTAACCTGATCACTCAGTTGTTTCAGCCTGACCACGTTGGCCGGAAGTCTTTCCGGGCCGTAACGCAGTTCGGCATACAGCTCTATAACAGTATCCAGCCTGCTTCCCAGCTCGGGATCGGTACCTTTAATGCGCTTCAGGTAGGCCTGTGGGCCTTCATGGGGCCGGCGTTCATAGCCGGCATGCGCCAGCCGTTTACATAGCTTTAAGTAATACCGCTGTACTTTATCCCGGTTTTTGTTTGGAATCCGTTTAAGGCTGATCAAAGCAATTAAACCCAGTGTGACCCCCAGGCTAACGGTAAGCCACAGAACCAGATCATAGGCTCTGGGGTTTTGCACGCCGAAACGGGATAAAAACAGGTTTTGCATTTCTGGCCCATAACCCAAAACCCATTCGTTCCAGCGGTTGTTAATTGAGTCCAGCAACAAGTCCAGATGATTGAAGAACGTATTGTCGCGGCGTAACAAAAACCGGGGATTCTCACGTGCCGGTATCGCCGCATCCAGTCCCAACTGGATACGCGCCGGTGATACCGCGGTTGTTGGGTCCACTCTGACCCAACCGCGGCCGTCGAGCCAGACTTCGGCCCAGGCATGGGCATCAGCCTGGCGAATTAACATATAATCACCCAGCGGATTGACTTCACCCCCCTGATAGCCCGTGACGATGCGCGCCGGGATACCTGCGGCACGCATAAGAAATACAAAACTGCCGGCAAAGTGTTCGCAAAAACCCCGCCGTGTATTAAAAATAAATTCATCCACAGCATCGGCCCCCAACACCGGCGGACGCAAAGTGTATGTGAAATCACGGTTAAACAAACGAAGCGCAGTATCAATAATGTCTGCCGGGTTGCGAATGGTCTGGCGCCACTCGTTAGCCAGTTCAATGGCTTTTGGGTTGCGGTAAGGTGGTAACTGTAACGCTCTTGTTCTTTCTCTTTTGGTCAGTTTTTCACCCAGGCGGTAGTTAAAATAAGAACGTATACGGTACTGTGAAAGGCTGATGATCGGCTTTGAAGACAGCAATTGCATATTGGGAGTCAACACATAATGCCCTGGTGACGGCGGTTTGGCTCTGCTGTCGAGCACAGGTAAATCCAGCGCAAAAAGCCAGCGTCGCTGATGTGGTTCAAGGGTCACAGTGTATTCCACCGGTGTGCCCGATGTGCTGACTACAGGTTGGGATCGGCGGGCATCATTGCCGGGCCGCCATGTGCGGCCGTCATAATCCCAAAATACAATGGCGCGCCAATAAAGTTGAGCCGGCGACGGCGGCGTGCCGTTAAACTTAACGCGGAAAGCAACATCGTCGGAAAATGCGAGCTGGCTGATTTGTCCGGGGGTCATTTCCTCGCTAAGGCCGGTTTTTGCGCCATATACATCGTCCGGTAACCCCCATAAAGGGCCGGGGATTCGTGGGAACAGCAAAAACAGCAAAGCCATGACCGGTAATGCAAGTATTAACAAGGGCGCAGTCAGCCGGATTTTTTCAGCGAGAGAAATACCGGCTTTGCCCTGATTCAGGCTAATGAGGCAAAAAGTGATAAACCCAACCACGAATAACATGAAAAATGCGACCGGGATGCTTTGTGAGTACAGAAAATTAGTGATCACGAGAAAGTAAGTGAGTGCGATCAGCACCATACCGTCCCGGTAAGAGCGGGTTTCCAGTAGTTTTAAAAACAGCATCAGTACCAATAAGTTGACCCCGGAGTCACGCCCAAACAGTTTGGTGTATTGCAACATCACGGCTGCAATCCCGATCGCTGTTAAAATAATAACGACCATACGGCCCGGCCTGAGCTTTGGGTATTTCAATGTGAGCAGTTTGTAAACAACTATCGCGAGCACAAAAAAAGTTGTCCAGAACGGCAGTCGTGGTAAATGCGGTACAGTCACCAACATTAACGCGGCGATCAGCCATGGAACGACTTCGGCATTGATGGGCCGGATATTTTTTGGCGTGGTGCGGTTGCGTTTAAAAAGCCGTTTCATTGGTTAAACAGCGCCAGCTTTTCCAGACATGCGAGTTTATGTGGTTCACCGCGATTGGGTTTAATAAGCAGTTGAGGTAACCTCATACCGTAGTTTCTGTCCTGGATATGCAGATCCAACACCCATTGGCACAGTTGCGATAAACGCTCTTCAACGTTGAGGCCGTCCAGTGCATACCAATCCAGCCAGACATCGTTACCGGCTATGCCGGCAAATTGCTTGGTCAGCACTTCATGCCCGCGAGCGAACGCTTTCCAGGCAATATGGTTTGGAGAGTCTCCGGGCTGATAACGGCGAATGCCTGCGAAGTCATCATTACCGGTTAGATAAGCACGGTTTTTACCATTGCTCATATCTGCCTGCGGTGGAAGTTTATGCACACCCGAGGGTTTTGGGTAAACCAGTGTGCGGCTTTCTATCGCAACCCATGACCAAACGTGAAAAAGCCCCAGTGGAAATTCCGTCCAAACCCTTAATCGGTTCAGCGGTAAATAACCACGTTGGCTGGTTTTGACTCTGACTTTCACTGAGTCTGCATTGCCGATGGAAACATCGCCGACCTGTGCATTTTTGCGGCTATCGCCTAATGCAATACGGTAAGCAGGGCGGTTGTTAACTGTTTCGATAAAAATTGGAAACTCTGCATACTCACCGGCAAATACAGCCCGGGTCCGTCCTGCAGATAACTTTAGCGCTGATAAATTACGGTATGTATACAGCATCCCGACCAGGCAGACCCCGGCGAGTAAAAATGTCAGCAGAAATCCCATGTTATTGTCGTAGTTGATGGAACCCATCAGCATAAAATAAATCACCAACGCAAAGAACAGGCCATAGCCGGTGGGCAATACATAAATTGAACGTGCTTCCAGTATTTGACTGACCGCCGGTTTACGCATGCGGCGGCCGATCCAGCTGCTGAGCTTATGATTAAAGCCTTGAAAAATGCGCCTGGGGAAGGAAGCAGAAGCCTGAAGCGCTGACATTACGGTGAGTTATCAGGGAACCGGTACGGAACCGATCAACAGCTCTTCCAGCTCCGCATCACTTAAAGGCTCATGGTCTTTGTTATGCAGTCTGTGGCTGGCGACCGGCAAAATAACGAGTTGAATATCTTCCGGCATTACATAGCTGCGACCGTTCAACATCGCCCATGACTGAGCAGCTTTTTTAATCGCAAGGCCGGCACGTGGGGACAGGCCGGTTTGGATCGTATTATGCATCCGGCTTTGCGCGAGTATTTTTTGTAGATAGTCCAACAACGGTTCGGATACGTGAATTTTATTGACTGCACGCTGCAACTGCACCAGTTCGGTCGGCGTCACACGCGGATGCAGATGGTTTAACAGCTCCCGACGGTCGTTACCGGCGAGCAGAACACGTTCGGCGGTATTGTCCAGATAGCCCAAGCTGATTTTCATTAAAAACCGGTCCAGTTGGGATTCGGGTAATGGAAAGGTGCCGATTTGTTGTGCCGGGTTTTGGGTTGCAATCACAAAAAACGGCTCAGGCAACAAGCGGGTTTCGCCCTCAATCGTAACCTGGCCTTCTTCCATTGCTTCAAGCAATGCGCTTTGGGTTTTGGGCGTCGCGCGATTCACTTCGTCGGCTAAAATAACCTGCGAAAAAATAGGGCCCGGATGAAAGTTGAATGAGCCGGTTTCGCGCTGGTATACGGAAACACCGAGGATATCTGCTGGCAGCAGGTCGCTGGTAAACTGAATACGACGGAATTCCAGTCCCAGTGCCTTGGCCAACGCATGTGCAAGTGTGGTTTTACCGACCCCGGGTTGATCCTCGATCAGCAGGTGACCACCGGCCAATAGACAGGCAATGGCCAGCTTAATTTGATCGAGCTTGCCCAGCACAATCTCACTGACTTGCGACACAATAGTGTCGAGAGTGCCGTGAAGATTTTGGTCAAAAAGTTGAACCTTTTGTGGCATAAGGGTGATGGGCTGTTTTTATAAATTCTTAGCGTGTTTTGAAGCAATCAGCATAGCTTAGTGACCGGTTATCAGGTCCAAATCGTGAAAAGTAATGATATAAGAAGCGGCATAATATTCATATTATTTAACGGGCTCACATTTTTAAAGATATGCGTGTTAATATTCAGAGTGCCTGATTTTTAAAAATATTATATATTTCAATAATTTACTATTCGTTATTTTTGAGGTTTTTATCCACATATCCCGAAGATAAGAGAGTCTGCATTGATAGAATGAATGCAAACTGGAAACAAAAAAACCTTATGATTGTGCGGTGGGTCACGTCTAAGTAACATCGCTGATCTGCGAGTTGATTTTGCTATATTTTTGTGAACTATTTCCGATACAGTATGATAGTGAATATGGGATATTACCATACGTAATGGGCGGCGAGGACCATTACTGTGAGAACAGACGGCGAGCATAGCAGGAGGTTAAGATGGTAAAACGACAGATTCAGGCATTAACGGTTACATTATTTTTGCTGGTCGGAGGTTCAGTCAGCGCAGCACAGGCACCCAATTTCAAGCTACCCGGTACAAAATCAGACGTAAAACTCTCTGCCTATCGCGGCAAAGTGGTCTATGTGGATTTTTGGGCTTCATGGTGTGGCCCATGCCGTAAATCGTTCCCGTGGATGAGCGAGTTACAAGAGCGTTATGGCAGTTCTTTAAAGGTTATTGCGGTGAATTTGGATCAGGACAAAAAAGAAGCGATTAAATTCTTAAAGAAAACCAAACCCAATTTTGCAGTGGCATTTGACCCGAAAGGCAAAGTTGCCGAGAAATATAAAGTTAGGGCAATGCCGAGTTCCTATTTGATCGATCAACGCGGTAAAATTGTATCCGCACATACCGGATTTCGCAGTAAAGATAAACAAAAGCTGGAAAAACAAATTCAAAAACTAGTATCAAAAAGGCTATCTTCAAACCGATGAAAAACATAAAGCAGCTATTTGCGGCGATACTATGCGTCGTTGCACTTTCAGGGTGCGCGGAAGTAAAACCATGGCAGCGCAATATTCTTGCACAACAGGAAATGCAGATTGTCCCGGATCCAGTCGAAAGTTATGTTGATGACCATATTTATTTCAGTAAAGAGGCCGCGACCGGGGGCAAAGGTGTAGGGGGAGGCGGCTGTGGCTGCAACTAAACCAGGCGGAGTAAAACAAAAACTCGCACTCGCGACCTGCACATTGCTTTCTCAGCAGGCTGCCGGTGAAGCAATTGAAAATGACTGGGTGTTCGACTCCGGTTTTTTAACCTACCGCGAAGCCGATGACCGGGTAACCGTTGAGAAATTTATCGTCAACGTCGGCGGAAACATATCCGAGCGCGACTCACTGAAAATCGATGTGGTATTCGATACGATGACCGGCTCGACACCGACCGGTGGATTGGAAAACTCGACTATCCAGAGTGTAACCGGTACATCCGGAACCGGCGGGTTTACCGCCAGCGGTCAGGCTGCCGCACTGGCACCGTTTGACGACACGCGGTTAGCTGTAAAAGTTGACTGGAAACGGGAACTGAGCAGCACACTGAACATGTCATATGGCGCGGCAATATCAGTCGAAAACGACTACACATCACTGGGTGCCAGTTATAACCTCAATAAAGAAACCGCTAACCGGTTAATGACATATTCCTTTGGCATCGGATTTGCGCATGATGAAATTTCCCAAACCGGCGGGGTGACCCCCCAGCCGTTAGGTGATGCGAATGACGCAAGCACGCCGTTTTTTGAGGAAGGTGAGCGCGATACGCTGGAGCTGTTGGGCGGTATCACGCGTGTAATCAACGCAAAAACCCTGTGGCAGAATAATCTGTCGTTTACCTTTTCCGACGGTTATCATACCGACCCGTATAAAATCATCAGTGTTGCGAACCCCGGTGAGCCTGAGCAGTCACGCTTGTACGAAAGCCGGCCGGACTCAAGAGCGCGCACCGCGTATTACAGCAAACTGGTGCACCAGCTGACAGATACCCAGACAATCCACTTCAGCTACCGGTATTACACCGATGACTGGGAAGTTGATTCGCATACTTTTAATTATCGTCACCGTCTCGATATCGGCGGCAAGCAATACATCGAACCGAATGTGCGCCTATATACCCAGACTGCCGCTGATTTTTTCAGTCGCACCTTATTAAGGAATCAGCCGTTACCGCAGTACGCCAGTGCCGATGGCCGTCTTGATGACATGACCGGTATTACGCTTGGGGTAAAATTCGGGAAACCGGTAGGCGACAACGGCGAAGTCAGGGCCCGTCTGGCGTTTATTTCACAGGAATTTGACAATGCGGTGATCGACTCACTGGACGCCTTCGTGCTGCAGATCAGCTTCAAAAAAGGCTTTTACTAAGGTTTTTCCAGTACTGTATATTGTTAAAAAAAGCCGGCAAACTGCCGGCTTTTTCGTTCCATAGTGCAGCCGTATTTGACAAAAAATACCACAATCTAGATAATGCCGCCTTTGCTTATGTGGGCTGCTCGTAAATGGCGTGTAATCGCCGGTAATCAAGCGCTTAAAAGCATTTTCTTAAGCAAGCGTCGGTAGCTTGCCCTACAGGGATGTAGAAATGCCGCGGGAGCGCAGGATAGCGCGGAGCGGCCAGCTGGATAGTGTGTTGCGAATGCGAATACAACTGAAGGCAAATCCCGAAAGGGTAAACAATTTCTCCGCAGGAGAAATAAGAACTTACAAACAGTTTAATGCGCCCGTAGCTCAGCTGGATAGAGTACCTGGCTACGAACCAGGTGGTCGGAGGTTCGACTCCTTCCGGGCGCGCCAAATAAAAAAAACCGGTCCTTGTGACCGGTTTTTTTTATTTATTGTTCTGGAAAAGTTCGAACCTCTGACCACCGAATCAATCAAGTGGTTCGTGCCTTCCGGGGCTATGGTCAGTGTGGGTGATTTCCATTTAGCACTGGGATGACCATTGACTGCTTTCATTAACCGGTCCCTGCGACCGGTTTTTTATTTGGTGTTCTGGAAAAATTCGAATCTCCGACCACCGAATAAATAAAGTGGTTCGCTGCACTGCATGGGCAGTGCAGAACAACGTAGCGTGTCAGCGCGAGCTGGCCTTGCAGAGGTAAGGGTGTAAACAGTAGGGGAGTAGCACGGCATCATACTCCCATACGCGCCAAAAATGGTTTAAAAAATTATAGTTCTGCACTATGCTGCCTAGTCTAATATGCCTGATTGGAGTTACTAAGTAAAAACCATAAGATAAACGGGGTTTATCCAATAAATACTGTGTTATCCAAAGATATATGGGTAAATGACAATAAAAAAGCAGCGAGGTCATATAATGAAAAAATATTTATTCATGGCGATGAGTATATTTCTACTGTTTGGGTGTGCCGATAAACAAGAGCCAGAGTCCTCGCTTGAAAAGAGCCAGGCCAAGCCGATAAACTTTGAAGCCGAATCACAAAAGCTTCAACAGGGTATGGCAGCCAGCCTAAAAGAACATGCCACGCCTGAAGACATGCAAACAATGTCGCAGTTTGCTGAGAATCTGGCAAGCTCAATGCCGAGCCCGGGGTTAGCCGTGGGTACACAGGCGCCGGACTTTACGTTGGTTAACGCTTTCGGTAAAGCCATTACATTATCGCAGGAATTAAAAAAAGGCCCAGTTGTATTGGTATTTTACCGGGGAAGCTGGTGCCCGTTTTGCAATCTGCATTTGCATGCTTTACAGAGCATTATACCCGAGCTTAAAAGCCACAATACCCAGCTTATTGCCATTACTCCGCAAAAACCGGATGAGTCTGCTAAAGAGTTAAAAGACAAAGGGTATCCATTTGAAGTGCTGAGTGATTTGGATTATAGCGTTGCCAAAGCCTACAACTTATACTTTGATATGTCGCCGGAACTGCTTGCTGTGTATGCCAAGTTTGGAATAGATCTTGAGTCTTACAATGGAGAAGGCAGAACAGCTCTTCCTGTTCCCGGTACTTTAGTGATTGACGAAGAGGGCACGATACAAGCCATACATGCAGAAACGGATTATAAGCAGCGCATGGAGCCTGCAGAAGTATTAGCAGTTATCGAAAGAATATGAACTTAATATTTATTTAGTATTGCTGTAGAAAAAGGCATTCCAGAAAATTGTCACTCTAACAATAAGGATTTAAATATGTATATTCTTACTCATGAAGGAGAAAGCATTGGTGCCACCAGACTGGAGCGGGGTGATCCGGCAGCGCTTACCGTATCAGGAGCATTTGCCAATATGGGGGGCGCTAAAGCGATAGCGAACTGGATTAAAAGTGTAGGTGGTGAAGAAGACGAGGGAGTAGTATTCATTGATTTGCAAAAAGATTTTGCTTTATTTAATCAGGAAGGAAAAGAAGTTAAGTTTGCAGAGGGCCATTTGATTGCAGTGCCGGAAGAGGATGAAGTTTATCTGGATATCACCATTATCTCTGAGGCTGATTACAAAGCCCATTTTGCAGAGCACATCTCCGCTATGGAAAGTGATGATTAGATGAATACTGTCTATTGAATATTAAAAAGTATTTATTTTAATAATGTTATGATCAAGGGCATAGATTAAAAATTTTTGATAGATTACTAAGCCTATGAATTTCTATGAACTGTCAGCCAGAGTCTAAGGCTTCATGGTTTAAGAAACCCGATCGACTAGTTTAAGGTTTTTAACGCGGCTGAATTCTTTTGTGTTGTGCGTGACCAGGGTTGCATCAGCAGCCAAAGCTTGAGCAGCTATTAGCAGATCGTAGGGACCGATAGGTGTGCCGGTTTTTTCCAAATCAGACCGTAGCTGGCTCCGTAAGGGTGAGGGCATAAACAGCCCGAATGCTGCTTCTGGAGTTATGATTAGTCTGAGTGGTTCCCATAAGTGTCAATACAAATTGATTGCTCAAAAGTAAGAGTAGGGTTAGGGGTGCAGGAGATAAAGTAAGCATTAGGAGCAATTTGTTTGGTGTTGTAGTGCCTAGTCTAAAAAGACTAATACATTTAAGTGATTGTTGCAGAAAGCCCACTTATATAGGCTATAAAAAATAATTTTGAACTTTTAATTACATAAAACCAGGGGCTGAAATGAAACGTGTTAATAAAAATATAATTTTAGGGCTGTTATTGGTATCTTTTAGTGGGCTGGCTAATGCCGATAACTATTATGGGCTGGACCTCACTCAATTTGATTTTTCTAGTGGAGATCTTAATGCGTTGGTGTTTAAAGTGGGTAAAACGCATAATAATGTCAGTGTGGAAGGAAGGCTGGGTTTCGGTGCTGGAGATGATAATGGTTCTATCGAAGTGGAAGATTTTATTGGGGTCTATATGAAATTTCATCCGAAAGAATCAAAAGTTTTGCCTTATGGAATATTGGGAGTCAACCGAATTCAAGTGTCTTCTGCATCTTCATTATCGGGGAGCCATCGGAATATATCTGGTGTTGCAACAGAAGTTGCTTATGGTTTTGGTGTTATATTTGGCAATAGTGATTTCGGATTCAATGTTGAATATATGGAAAATACAGATGATTTGAGGGATTTGTCAGTTGTATCCCTGGGTTTTGTAAAAAGTTATTAGTGTTATTTATTCGTGCGGCAAACAGGGCTTCGTTAAATGAAAAAAATTAACTGATGTGTCGTTCTGGCAATTCAGCGTTTTGAATGTTATGCGGGGGACATAACCACCTACTTTGTTGCTTTAAGAAGAGGCGGCCTTTAGCCATTTCTGGTGATGCACAAAAACTAAGGCCGCTGGTTGATCAAATCTATAATAAATCTGTTCAGCCTTTATTTGGGGCGATACCTAAATAAAACTTTTTTGCTAATCGAGTATCGCCATTTACATACCATGAGCCGAGCCGGCTTTATTTTAAAATCAAAAAGTAATTTTCCAAAGGCAATATTTCTTTTCATAAGATACTGAATGACGTATCCGAGGCAGTGTTTTTCCAGTTACGCCGAACCTTCGTTTTTGAATAGTACCCCCGCGACTTAAGGAAAAACTTTACATACGCTATACTCTTTCCGGTCAAATATGATGTAATACGCAGCAACAAACCATGGAGGTGAAAAATGGCAAAGCACCCGGCATCCGATAAACATGGGGCGCTCTGGCAGGCGGCGTGTGCCCAGGCTGTGCGTAACGCACATCCGGAGAAAAGCACGCATGAAGTTGATATGCATCCTGTTGTGCAAGCGACTAACTCTGATTCGGCGAATACGGATCTGTCAGGGCTGCTTGCAGAGAATGCCGATATTTCCAATTTGTTTATGGAGCTCACATTGGCTGAGCATTGGCAGGATGATGTTGCGATTGCAAAAATCAAAGAGCGGCTATCATCTGCCGAGCCCGAGCTGCTCTGGCATGACAGTAAGAAAATATTTCTTGAGCATTTACAGCAATTTTCCGCGAGACCGCTTTATCGTGATTGGCAGGATGCTGAGCAACAGCAGGATTTTGGCGTAGTCAGGCATCTTCTGGCAGATAATGCCAAAATTGGAATCATCGGCGATTGGGGCACCGGTGGAGGCGATGCAAAGGCATTGTTAGAAGAGCTGTTAACAGAGCACCGGGTTGATGTGTTGCTGCATCTGGGCGATATCTATTTCGCGTGCCTGGAAGAGGAGATGCTTTCTAATTTTTTCAATCCGCTGCAGGAAATTTTCAAAAAGACCGGCAGACAGGTGCCGGTGTATACGATTCCCGGTAATCATGAATATTACTCTTCCGGTGAGGCATTTTATCAGCTGCTGGATCAGCTGAATGTCGGGTTCGGTCCGGATTATATGCAGGAAGCCAGTTATTTTTGCCTAAGAACTGAAAATCAGAAGTGGCAGATACTGGGTGTGGATTCGGCCTATCGCGAAGCGGTTCAGGATTTGAAAGTGAAGGATAAAGCCCATTACGACTATACGAAGTATTATCCCGGCCTGTGTGATTCGGAGTTACAATGGCATAAACACAAGCTGGAGCAGTTTGATGGACGTAATATTCTTTTGTCGCATCATGGTTTGTTATCGGCAAAAACGGTACTTGATGATAATGCCGGCTCTGTTACACCGTATATGTGTCCGGCATTGTTTAATCAGTTCAAGGGTCTTACGGATAAAATTGATTTGTGGATCTGGGGGCATGAGCATGATTTTTCCCTGTTTAAAAATTACTGTGAGTTGCCGGACGATGTGAAAGTAAAGCAATCCTGTCTGCTGGGCGGCAGTGCGAGGGATGTTGAAATCAGCGAAAATTTGCCCGAATGTTATAAAGATATTGTTTATATTGGCGATGATGGCAAACCGTTTGAGCTGGGCAGTAATAATGGTTATATGAACCATTCGTATGCGGTGCTGGATTTGGGTGCTGAGTCGGTTGCGTATTATCAGATACCGGCCTGGCCGGAAAACAACCGGGTTGAGCTTGGCGCAGGGCAGCCTAAATGCTTGTGTGAAATTCCGTTATTGGCAGAGCGTTGAGTTATAAATTGTTTTGGTTCTTACTCAATAAAATACTTGTCATTCCTGCGTAGGCAGGAATCCAGTATGCTTTAGATTTAATGAGAAAGAACAAGAGTGATTAAACAAGCGGCTGTATATTGTTTCCAGCAAGAAAAGTAGAAACGTGCTTGGAAAATACGTTTAATAAAAAAATCCATCATGGATAGATTTATGAGGCGCAAATTAATGCGTCATTATCAGGATAGGAGAACCTGGATTCCTGCCTGCGCACACTGGTGTCCGGGGAAACTCATAGCAGCAAAGCAAGCTGCTGGTTAGCCACCTGCTGGATTTGATATTTTCGCCGCTTATAGCGGGAGTAGAGTG
>JANQRI010000030.1 GCA_028284675.1 Gammaproteobacteria bacterium
TTTCCCGTCGGTGAACAGAACCGGATAATCAAACTCAAAGATATACGTTTGATTCAGACCGGCACCGTTTTGATTGGCGCGTTGATTTGCAAGAAAGCCATTTTGCAATGTACTGGAGCGATCCTCTACTGTGCTTATGCTCAAGTTTGGATAGAGTTGTTTAAAACTTGGATTGCCCGGCATGGTTGCGGTTTGCAGGTCTTTCAAAAAAGCCCGGGCTTGATTCAAAGCGATCAGGTTAGCCTGAGCGTTTAAAGCTTTGTCATAGCGTTGATCCAACCCAGTCAAAGTAACACTGGCATTAGGGTTCAGCATGTGCACAAAGCGTTCGGCATTATCTTTGACTGAAAGAAACGCAATGATTTCTTTAAGAGAACCAACCAGTGCGAGGTTTTGACCGTCGGCCGGAGTTTGCAGACCGAGGGCATATTCAGTATTTAAGCCGGGATTTTTATCCGCCTGTTGGTTGATTAAAAGCTGCGCTTTAGGGCTAAGCAGTTCCAGCTGCAGAGTACTGGAGATTTTGTCCAGAGCGCTATTCCAGGTTTGGATATCGATGGGTGCATCAGTCTTGACCGGCGGCTGGTTAATTACACCCTGCATCGGTGCTTGTGCCGGGCCCTGTGTGGCGGGTTTGGCCGGGGGTTTGTAAGTGGGTATCGTGAGTGCAGGCGGCGGGTTATAGGGC
This sequence comes from Gammaproteobacteria bacterium, assembly GCA_028284675.1. Lineage (GTDB taxonomy): Bacteria > Pseudomonadota > Gammaproteobacteria > HTCC5015 > HTCC5015 > JANQRI01. The sequence goes on from JANQRI010000030.1 coordinate 689, forward strand.
TCCAGCCCATAATCAGTCTGACCGGCTGGATTGGTTTGCGGTGCATTGGGGTTTAATAACACCGGCAATGGTAGCGCCGGTGCGCCAGGTGTGGTTACCGACGGGGGAGCTGGTGCGATGGGTGGAGCTGCCTGTGCCAAAAACCGTTGCTGCAATAGGCCCTTTTGGAACAACCGCTGGGCTGTTGGGTTTACATTAGTATCAGGCAAGTTGTGTATCAACCGGCTATTGCCGGATATATTATTTGTATCTTGTATTGCCATGGTCTGCTGTGCCTGCCTCTTATCTACAGCTGACTATGCCAAAATCTGCATAACTCGGCTATTGAGCCTTGGTTATAGCCAAAGTTGGTCTTTTAACGAAAGTTATAGTTAGATGTTTATAATCTGAGTGGTTATGGTTTTCGAGAGTATCAATGGCAAAAGTAAAGCGCCCTGAATCAGTACTGGCAGTAATCTACACAAGTGACCGGCAGATTTTGTTACTTAAACGCCGGCTTCCACCGGCTGGTGTCTGGCAGTCGGTAACCGCTAGCCTGCAATGGGGCGAGACTCCGATGCAGGCGGCACGGCGAGAGGTTTTTGAGGAAACGGGCTTGCAGGTTGGTGAAGCGCTTTGTGAGACAGATGTCGTTAACCGTTTTGAAATTGTGTCCGATGCGCGTCCGCTTTATGCACCGGGTGTGGTCGAAAACACCGAATATGTATTTAACCTGGAGCTGCCGGCGGTTAGCGCGATCAGGCTGGATCCCGCAGAGCACAGTGAATACAGTTGGCAGCCGGTAGATAGAGCGCTGGATATGGTTTGGTCCCGGACCAACCGGCAGGCCATAATCGCCTTGCCGAAAAAAGCTGTGCGTGAAGTTTAGTTTTTCCGATACCTTATATATAGGCCAACAGTCAGCCCTCAAAAATCCTATGGTGATGCGGTTGGATTGGCATTGCGTCGGATCAAGTTGGGCCCTGGCTCACAGTGCTTCAGGCTATCACTTTTGCATGTATCAGTGCCTTAACTGCTTTGATACTTTTGTAATAATAGTTTTCCACAGCCGGGCAGGCAGATAACACGTTTTTTTGCGGATATGCAATCCTGAGTAAATCACTCGGTCTTTGAATTTTGCTCCAAATAGTGGTAATTTTGTGGGTTCACGTTTGAACAGGGGTAGCTATGTCTGCGGTTGCGATCGATATTAATCGCTATGCTTTACTGGATGATGCCGAATGCGAACGGCGCATTATTGCTGCAAAGCAACAGCTCGGTGACAAGGTGGTGATTTTGGGCCACCATTATCAGCGTGATGAGGTTTACCGGCACGCGGATATCAGCGGTGATTCCCTGAAACTCTCGCGTTATGCCAGTGAATCGAATGCCAAATACATCGTGTTTTGCGGTGTGCATTTTATGGCCGAAGTGGCCGATATTCTTTCCCGTCCCGATCAGATAAGTATATTACCGGATATGGCTGCCGGTTGTTCGATGGCCGATATGGCTAATTTGGTGAATGTCGATCGTGCCTGGCAGGAAATGAGCGAAGTGCTGTATCCGGACGAACAGATTACGCCGGTGACCTATATTAATTCAGCGGCAGACTTAAAAGCATTTTGCGGGCGTCATGGCGGCATTGTCTGCACCTCAAGCAATGCGCATCAGGTGATTGAATGGGGTTTGGCCAGACGCGAAAAGATTTTATTTTTCCCTGATCAACATCTCGGCCGGAATACGGCTTATAAAATGGGTATCCCGCTGGATGAGATGGTGGTTTGGGATTTCAGTAAGCCACTGGGCGGTTTGACGCCCGAAGCGCTGAAAAAAGCAAAAATGATTCTCTGGAAAGGCTTTTGTTCGGTGCACCAGATGTTTCGTCCGGAACATATTGATAAATTTAAGGAAAAACACCCGGAAACCCAGGTGATTTCCCACCCTGAATGCAGTTTTGAAGTCTGCCAGAAGTCAGATTACATCGGCTCAACCGAATATATCGTTAAAACCATTGCCGCCGCCAAACCCGGCACCCGCTGGCTGGTCGGTACCGAGCTGAACCTGGTAAACCGGCTGAATGAGCAGTTTGCCGACCAGCATGTGCATTTTATGGCGCCAACCGTATGTATGTGTTCCACGATGTTTCGTACCGACCCCCAACACCTTGCCTGGATACTGGAAAGCCTGGTGGCCGGCCGGGTGATTAACCGGGTCAGCGTTCCCGAAGCTGAAGCCAAGCTTGCGGTGCTGGCATTGAACCGGATGCTTGAGTTACCGGTATAAGCGCTAAGCGATCCGAAAATCTTTAAAATCAGTCGTTTGCTCACTTTAGCCGCTAAACATGAGCGGTTTTCGCGGTCTTTATTTAACCTATTGTGTCCTGAATGATAAACTTGCGCACCGTATTGATTGCAATATGGGGTAGAGATGGCTGGGCATAGTAAATGGGCAAATATTCAGCACCGGAAAAAAGCGCAGGATGCCAAGCGCGGCAAGCTATTCACCAAACTGATTCGTGAGATTACCGTTGCGGCCCGAATGGGCGGCTCGGATCTGAATTCCAATTCCCGTCTGCGGCTGGCGGTGGATAAAGCGCTGGGCGCGAATATGCCGAAAGACACGATTGAGCGGGCAACCAAGCGCGGCAGCGGTGAGCTTGAGGGCGTGAACTATGAAGATGTGCGCTATGAAGGCTACGGGCCGGGCGGGGTCGCGGTCATGCTCGATTGCATGACCGACAATCGTAATCGCACGGTCGCGGAAGTCAGGCATGCGTTCAGCAAATGTGGCGGCAATCTCGGCACTGACGGTTCGGTTGCGTATATGTTCAGTAAAGTCGGCATTATCAGTTATCCCGAGGGGATTGATGAAGATAAGGTGATGGAAGTCGCAATCGAAGCCGGTGGCGATGATGTTATCAAGAATAAAGACGGCTCGATTGATGTGTTGACCGCGCCGGAAGTATTCGTCGATGTAAAAGAGGCGATGTTTGATGCCGGTTTGGAAACCGAGGCTTCCGGAGTGACAATGCGGGCGTCCACCGATACACCGGTTGATAAAGATACCGGTGAAAAATTATTGAAGCTTATTGATATGTTGGAAGAGCTGGATGATGTGCAGGAGGTTTACTCCAATGCAGATTTTCCAGATGAATTATTTGCTGAGTCGGCTTAACGGAGGCGAGCATCGATTCCAGGCTTATCCGAATTATCGGCATCGATCCGGGCTCTGTTGTCACCGGTTATGGTGTAATCGATACCAACGGGCGCGATAACCATTATATTGCGCACGGCGTTATTCAAATTGGGCAGTTAAGCGTGCCGCAGCGCCTGGCCCGCATCCATACTCAGATCTGCAGCGTTATTGAAGAGTGGTCACCGCAGGAAGCGGCAATAGAAGAAGTGTTTATGAGCCGCAATGCCGCATCGGCATTAAAGCTTGGGCAGGCGCGTGGTGTTGCGATTGCAGCCTGTGAAATTAATCGTGTATCGGTGAATGAGTATGCAGCGCGTGCGGTGAAGCAGGCAGTGGTCGGCACCGGTGCAGCCGCCAAGCATCAGGTGATGCATATGACTAAAACATTATTGAATATTCGTGGCGAATTGAAAGCAGACGCAGCGGACGCGCTGGCATTGGCAATCTGTCATGGGCATAACCGCCTGCATCGCTATGATGCCGCGGCAATCGGCAGCCGGCGGCGCAGCCGGCGCAGAGCGGTGGTGAAAGCATGAGCAACGGAGCTTATAAATGATCGGGCGCCTGGCAGGTACTTTGTTGTTGAAAAAACCGCCGGCATTATTGCTGGATGTAAATGGCGTCGGTTATGAACTGGAGGCACCAATGTCAACGTTTTACAGCCTGCCGGAAGTCGGTGGCAAGGTTGTATTGCTGGTGCATACACATGTGCGGGAAGATGCATTGCAGCTTTATGGGTTTGCGCATGAGTCAGAGCGCCGTTTGTTTCGATCATTGATTAAGGTCAGCGGTATCGGTGCGAAGCTGGCGTTAACCATTCTGTCAGGTATTGAAGTTGATGCGTTTGTGCGTTGTGTGCAGGCGGAGGACAGCTCGGCGCTCACACGCCTGCCGGGCGTTGGTAAAAAAACCGCGGAGCGCCTGGTTATTGAAATGCGCGATAAGATAGAAAGCAGCGGCCGCGAAAGCATGCCGGCTGGAATGATTACCGCTCATAATGTGACGGTCAGCCCGGTTGAAGAAGCGGTGAGTGCATTGGTTGCGTTGGGTTATAAAGCTCAGGAAGCCAGCCGTATGGTCAGAGGTGTGGAAAAGGCGGATGCGATTGAAAATGCTGAAGAGGTTATCCGGCTGGCGTTGAAAGCGGCAGTGAAATAATCGATACGATGAGTGACATAGAAAGACTGCTAACAGCTGCGGGCAATCCTGGGGAAGATGTTCAGGACCGTGCGATTCGACCGAAGACCTTAGCCGACTATATCGGTCAGCCGACCGTGCATGAACAAATGGATATTTTTATTTCGGCTGCACGCACGCGTAGCGAAGCACTCGATCATGTATTGATATTCGGTCCGCCGGGTTTGGGCAAAACCACGCTTGCGAATATTATTGCAAATGAAATGACAGTTAATATTCGTCATACCTCCGGGCCGGTATTGGAACGTCCCGGGGATCTGGCGGCATTGCTGACCAACCTGGAAGCCAATGATGTATTGTTTGTCGATGAAATACACCGTTTGAGCCCGGTGGTTGAAGAGGTTTTGTATCCGGCGATGGAGGATTATCAGCTGGATATTATGATTGGTGAAGGGCCCGCGGCGCGTTCGATTAAAATTGATTTGCCGCCATTCACACTGGTCGGTGCAACCACACGTGCCGGTTTACTGACTTCGCCATTACGTGACCGCTTCGGTATCGTGCAGCGTCTGGAGTTTTATAATGTACCCGACCTCAGCACAATCGTGAGTCGTTCGGCCCGTATTCTGGGTTTGCAGATCGAAGCGGGCGGAGCGGAGGAAATCGCAAGGCGTTCACGCGGAACACCGCGTATTGCGAACCGTTTGCTGCGACGTGTACGTGATTATGCCGAAATAAAATCGGATGGAACCATCAATGCTGAAACAGCCGGCAGTGCTTTGGATATGCTGGCGGTTGATGCATCCGGTCTGGATCAGATGGATCGTAAGCTGTTACATATGATTATCGATAAATTTAGCGGTGGTCCGGTTGGTTTGGATAATCTGGCTGCGGCACTGGGTGAAGAGCGCGGTACACTGGAAGAAGTCATAGAGCCTTATTTGATTCAACAGGGCTTTGTGATGCGTACCCCACGTGGACGTGTTGTGACCGAACACGCATACCGGCATTTTGGTTTGCAGCCGCCTGCCGGTAATCAGGATCCGGATGTCGAGCAGAACGAACTGAATTTGACCTGATAGATGATGCCGGAATTCAGTGTTTTCAGGCGAATTTACTATGATGATACCGATAGCGGTGGTGTTGTGTATCATGCAAATTATTTTCGCTACATGGAACATGCGCGCAGTGACTATTTGCAGGCCCGGGGCTTGGGCCCGACAGTACTGGCCGACGAACACGGTGTGCTGTTTGCGGTAACGGATCTATCAGCAAAGTATATTGCGCCGGCCCGGCTTGGCGATGAAATTGAAATCGTCGCGGAGCTAGAAGAATGCAGTAGTGTGAAACTAAAGTTTGCGCATACTGTCTGGTTATTGGGTGATAATCGTAAACGTGAAAATATTTTAACGAAAAGCGGTGCAACGGTTGTGTGCCTTGATGCCGAGCGTTTCAGTGTAACAAAAATTCCAAAAACTGTTAGGGAGCGTATTATTCGTGACAACTGATATGTCTTTTGTCAGCCTGATCTCACAAGCCGGCCTGATTGTGCAGCTGGTGATGTTGATACTGGTGCTGGCTTCATTTGTTTCGTGGACATTTATTCTGCAAAAATCCCGCATGTTAAAGCGTGCGCAAAAAGATGCGGAAAAATTTGAAGATCTGTTCTGGTCCGGCGGTAATTTGCGTGAATTATTCTCCAGTCTGCAGGCCAGAGCGGTCAATCTGCTTGGTATGGAGCGGATATTCGAGGCGGGGTTTCGTGAGTATTCCCGTAACCGCAGTGGCAATAACTCCCCGGAGCTGGTTGTGGATACCACGCACAGTATTATGCGGGTAACCTTATCCCGTGAAATCGACCGGCTTGAAACAAATTTAAATTTTCTCGCGACAGTCGGTTCAACCAGTCCTTATGTCGGTTTATTCGGTACGGTCTGGGGGATTATGAATTCATTTCGTGCATTGGCTGATGTGCAACAGGCAACATTGAGTCTGGTTGCGCCGGGTATTGCAGAAGCATTGGTTGCAACCGCAATGGGCTTGTTCGCGGCGATTCCGGCGGTCATCGCATACAATCGATTTTCCGGTAAAGTTGAACGTCTGGCGAATCGTTATGAAAATTTTATGGAGGAGTTCGCGACTTTGATTCAACGCCAGGTTTTCGTGAAAGACACGAAACCGGTAACCGGCGCTTAACCGATGGCTTATTACTCCTCGAAACGGCGTAAGTTAATGGCCGAAATCAATGTAGTGCCTTACATTGATGTGATGCTGGTGCTGCTGGTGATTTTTATGATTACCGCGCCGTTGTTGAGTCAGGGTGTTGAAGTTGATTTGCCGAAAATCAGTGCGCAACCGCTGCCGGCGGATAAATTCGAACCGGTTGTACTCACCGTTGATGCGAACGGGCGTTATTATCTGAATATTGGTAAAAGCCCGAATGAAAGCATCAATCTGAAATCATTGAAAGCGACTGTGGCTAAAGCGTTGAAAAGCAAACCTGAGCTTCCGGTGATTGTGAAGGCGGATTATAAAGTGCCTTATGGTGTGGTTGTGAGTGCGATGGGTGTACTGCAGGCTGCCGGTGCACCGAAGGTTGGATTAATGACCGATCCGCCGCCTGCGCAGAAAAAAAATACAGGGCGCCGATGAGTTCAGCTGAGTATCCGGATCAGCGTTACACTTCCGCGGGTGTATTGTCAGTACTGTTTCATATCGCACTGGGTGTGTTACTGGTGTTGAACTTTGACTTTAGCTGGCAGTCGAACGAGCCGGTGGTTGCGAATGTTATTGATGCGGTTGTGGTTGATTCAGGCATTCTGAAAAAAATCGAACAGGACAAGCAGCGCGAGCTTGCCCGTGAAAAACAGCAGCGCCGGCAGGAGCGGCAACGTCGTGAGCAGGAAGCGATTCGTATAGCAAAGGAAAAACAGGAACAACAGCGGCAGGCGGAAGAAAAACTCCGTTTGGAAAAACAACGCAAGGAAGAACAGCAACGACTGGAAGAACAACGCCTGGCCGAACAAAAGCGCATTGAAGAGCAACAACGGTTGGAACAGCAACGTATCGCTGAGGAAGAACAAAGACGCCAGGAGCAACTGGCTGAAGAGCAGCGTTTATTGGAAGAGGCAAAGCAGGCCGAGTGGGATCGTTTGCGCGAAGCTGAGGAGGCCGCACTTGCACAGGCCCGCAGCACGGAGCTCGCAACAAAGCGGGCGTTATACAGACAGGCAATTACCCAGAAAGTGGAACGTAACTGGATTAAACCGGCCTCTGCGCTACCGGAATACACCTGCCGGGTGAATGTGAAGCAGATTCCGGGCGGGGAGGTTGTCAGTGTCAGAATAGTATCCTGCGATGCGGATGCCAGTTTTGAGCGTTCGGTTGAAAATGCGGTTTATAAGGCATCGCCGTTACCGGATCCGCCGGATCCACAGTTATTTGAGCGTGAGATTAACTTTACGTTTAGACCCGGGGAGTAAACTCTTGAGCAAAAATATTAGGTGTTTTTTAGCTGTTTTAACAATTTGGTTTGGTCATTCAGGCGCATCTGTTGCCGCACTGGATATCGAAATAACCAAAGCGGCAGACAGTGCGTTGCCGATCGCGATTGTGCCGTTTGGCTGGGATTCCACCCAGGGGCGTTTGCCGGTGGATATCTCGACGGTTATTGCTGAGGACCTGGAACGCAGCGGGCAGTTTCGCGCGATTCCGGTGGATGAAATGCTCGCGCAGCCGCATCAGGGCTCCGATATTAAATTCGAGAACTGGCGAATTATTGGTGTTGAAAACCTCGCGGTTGGCAAAGTTGAAGTGATGCCTGGCGGTAATTACCGGGTTAACTTTCAGTTGTTCGATGTGCTCAAAGCCCGTCAGCTGGAGGGCCACAGTTTACAGGCACGTCCTCAGGATCTACGCAATCTTGCCCATGAGATCAGCGATATTATTTATAAAGCCATTACCGGCGAAAAAGGTGCATTTAACACCCGGATAGCCTATGTCACCGCAGTCAAGACCGGTAAAAACACCGAGTACCGGCTGGAAGTTGCGGATACCGATGGGCACAATGCTCGGACAGTACTGCGTTCCAGGCATCCGCTGATGTCACCCAGCTGGTCGCCGGATGCCCGCAGCCTGGCCTATGTATCGTTTGAAAATAAACAGCCGGAAGTCTTTATACATTCGGTTTTCGAGGCAAGCCGTGAGAGTATCGCGGCGTTTAAGGGTATCAACGGTGCACCGGTATGGTCACCGGACGGCCAAAAACTGGCGCTGACCCTGTCCAGGAACGGCAATCCCGATATTTATGTGCTGGATCTGCGTACCCGAAAACTGAAGCAGGTGACCCGTAACTGGGCGATTGATACCGAACCGGCCTGGATGCCGGACGGCCGTTCGCTGATTTTTACCTCAGGGCGCAGCGGTGGTCCGCAATTGTATAAAATACCGGTGGACGGCGGAAAAGCAGAGCGGTTAACATTCGAGGGCAATTATAATGCCAGTCCGGCGATTTCACCCGATGGGCGCAGCCTTGCGATGGTGCACCGCTACCGGGGACGTTATCAGATCGCGGTACTGGATTTGAAAAGCGATTTATTCAGGGTTTTAACAGACGGCTATTTGGATGAATCACCAAGTTTCGCACCGAACGGCAGCATGCTGCTATATGCGTCTCAGAGCGGAGAACAGGGTGTACTCGCCGCGGTATCGATTGACGGGCGAACCCGGCAGCGACTGGCATTCAGTGAAGGTGAAATACGTGAACCTACCTGGGCACCTTTCCCACCGAAACGACGTTGATTATAATTAGCCGGCCCTGAACATGGGGAGTGACCGTAATTTTTGGGCTAAATGCAGAGTTATACAGTATTTCAATTTAACACCGTAACCACTAATCCTTAATATAGGAGCTTAATGATGAAAAGCATAATAAAAAACCGTTGCACATTGCTGATATTGCTGGCTTTGCTCGCAGGCTGCGCGGGTACAGGCGGTTTTCAGGAAGACGATGCCGGTGAAGAGTTCGGTGAGTTTGATTCTGAGACTTCCTTTGAAGAAGAAGACGAGGGCGTCGATGTATTACCGCTTGATGAGGACTGTAAACCGCCTTGTGAATTTACCCGCGGCGCTTTAGAGGACCCGGATAGCCCGCTGGCAGAGCGCTTAATATTTTTTGAATTCGATAAAAGCGAAATTCAGCCCCAGTATCAGGAGTTGTTGGTTAATCACGGCAAATACCTTGCATCATACCCGGATGTCGTGATTCGTCTGGAAGGGCATGCCGATGAACGCGGTTCACGTGAATACAACCTTGCACTGGGTGAGCTTCGTGCAAAAGCGGTCCGGCAGGTGCTGTTATTGCAGGGTGTTCCGGCGGAAAATATCAACGTTGTCAGCTTTGGTGAAGAAATACCGCTGGATGACGGACAGAATGAAGAGGCGTGGGCACAGAACCGACGTGTAGAACTTGTATATGAAGAAAACTAAGTTATCAGCCGTACTGTTTGCCGCCGTTATTTTAACGGCGGCAAATGCGCATGCGCGCACGAAAGATGATATTGCCGCACTGCAGATTGGTCAGCAGGAAACCGAGAGACGTCTCGACCGCCTGGAGTCCCAATTACAGAATCAGGGGCTGTTGGAAATGCTGCAATTATTGCAGCGCATGCAGGCTGAGTTGCAGGAACTGCGCGGTGAGCTGGAGCAACAGTCGAATGAGTTGCAAAGCATGCGTAAACGTCAACGCGAACTGTATCTGGATATCGATCGACGTTTAACCGATATACAGCTACAGGCGGAGAGTGTTGCGCCGGTACCGGTGGAATCTGCGGCACCGGCAGGCGAGGCCGCTTCAACCGCTACTTCTGAGGCTGCTGCGTCGGTGGCTTCAGCCGATCCGAATCAGGAGCGTGGTGAATACAAAGTCGCGTTTGAGATACTTCGTGAAGGGCGATATCCGGAAGCAATCGAAGTATTTACTGAATTTCTTAAAAAGTACCCTGACGGTAACTATGCCGATAATGCCCAATACTGGCTGGGCGAAGCGAATTATGTGTCGCGTAACTTTCAAATGGCATTAGCTGAATTTAATAAAGTAATAGAGCGCTATCCACGCAGCCCGAAAGTGGCTGATGCGAAACTTAAAATCGGCTATACACATTACGAGCTGCAGCAGTGGGAAAAAGCACGTACAGCGTTAAACAGCGTGCTGACACAACACTCCAATACCTCGGCAGCACCACTGGCAGAGAAACGCCTGTTGCAAATGGTCAGTGAAGGCCGTTAGGCGCAACTCTGAAGATGGAATGTCCGTAGACAAAAACCATATCGAAAATACCGACCGCTTAAAAATCACGGAAATTTTTTATTCCATTCAGGGCGAAGCTGTCAGCGTTGGTATACCGACTGTTTTTATACGATTGACCGGATGCCCGTTACGTTGCGGATATTGCGATACCGCTTATGCGTTTACCGGCGGTGAGTGGATGTCGATCGAACAGGTCACTGCTTCAGTCGAGTCATTTCATTGCCGGCATATCACGGTCACCGGCGGTGAGCCGCTTGCTCAGGCAAATTGTTTAAGCTTACTGGCCACGCTTTGTGATCAAGACTATAAGGTCTCTTTAGAGACCAGTGGCGCGATCGACGTATCCGGTGTTGATCCGCGTGTGATCAAAGTCATGGATATCAAAACACCGGGTTCCGGGGAAGAGCCGCGTAACCTTTGGGATAATCTCGCGTTTCTGACAGCGCAAGATCAAATCAAGTTTGTGCTCTGCGACCAGGAAGATTACCACTGGGCGAAATCCAAAATGGCCCAGTATCATCTGCACGAAAAATGCGAAGTACTCATGTCGCCCAGTTACGGGCAGTTAACCCCTAAAACCCTGGCTGAATGGATATTGAAAGATGCATTGCCGGTGCGTTTCCAGATTCAGCTGCATAAACAACTCTGGGGCACAGAGCCGGGGCATTAATCATGAGTAAAACATCCAAAGCGGTGGTATTGCTCTCCGGCGGGCTGGATTCGGCGACCACACTGGCAATTGCGGCTGCCGAAGGGCATCAATGTTATGCGCTCAGCTTTGACTATGGACAACGGCATCGTGCAGAGCTGGATGCGGCAGGCAAAATAGCTGTGCAGCTCGGTGCGCTGACACATAAAACCGTTCACCTGGATCTGAGCAGTATCGGCGGGTCTGCACTGACCGATCCGGATATTGCGGTGCCGACCACAAAAACTGAAGGGATACCGGTGACTTATGTGCCGGCGCGCAACACCGTGTTTTTGGCCATCGCACTGGGCTGGGCGGAAGTTCTGGAAGCATCGCAAATCTACATCGGCGTAAACGCGGTCGATTATTCCGGCTACCCGGATTGCCGGCCTGAGTTTATCCGGGCGTTTGAACAAACCGCCGGCCTTGCGACCAAAGCCGGTGTCGAAGGGCGGCCATTTCAGATACATACGCCGTTAATTGAGCTCAGCAAGGCCGATATCATATATAAAGGAGTCGAGCTGGGTGTGGATTACAGCCTGACTGTATCGTGCTACCAGGCCGATGATCAGGGCAGGGCCTGTGGGCAGTGCGATTCCTGCCGGTTTCGCAAAGACGGATTCGCCCAGGCCGGAGTCCCCGATCCGACCCGATATTATTGATTTCACTGAAATTTTCCGTGATAAATCAGCCCGATTACTTGAGTGAAACAGGCATTCCCGGTAGAATGCGCGCCTTGTTCCACAGGGCTGCCTGTGAACCCAAAAGTCTTTCCCATACGGGGCGTTAGCTCAGTCGGTAGAGCAGTTGGCTTTTAACCAATTGGTCATAGGTTCGAATCCTATACGCCCCACCATATAATCTTAAATAAAGCCTCCCTTGTGGAGGCTTTATTTAAGATTGTTTGATAGGCATAGAGTTCGAACCTATAACCAATTATATAAAGGCCATAGGTTTGACAAAACTGCCGGGAGCAGTTTTGAACCGCCGTAGGCGGGCCGCGAAGCGGTGAAATACAGGACGTATTTCATAATCCTATACGCCCCACCAAAACCGCCACCTTTAGTATCTATGAGCACACTAATTACCGGGGTACAGGAACCACTGATTCAATAAAAAAGCCCTCTTTTTTCCAAGAGGGCTTTTTTATTTATTTAGCGAGTGTATAGGATGAGAACGGAGTTCGACAAAATTGTCTGGAACAATTTTGCACGAGCGAAGTGCGAAACGCAAAATGCGTTGAGTATTGCTGGTGGAGCGCATGGATGCGCGGAATAATCCTATACGCCCCACCGTCGTGTCCACAAATATTGGAGCTTTAGCCCTAAAGTTTCACGAGTCGGACGGCACGATTAACTCCACGGTTGTTTGATCTTTAGCCCATGAAGCTTCAGTAGTCGGACGGCACGCTAAAAGCCTTCCTTGTGGAGACTTTATTTAAGATTGTTTGATAGGCATAGAGTTCGAGCCTATGACCAATTATATAAAAGCCATAGGTTTGACGACTGTTACGGATAACAGAAGTGCCATAAATGCAGGATGCAATTTATGGCCAAAACTGCCGGGAGCAGTTTTGAACCGCCGTAGGCGGGCCGCGAAGCGGTGAAATACAGGATGTATTTCATAATCCTATACGCCCCACCATCACGTCCAAAAATGTTAGAGCTTCAGCCGCGATGCTTCACGAGTCGCGACCTACTTGGAAGTAGGGAGGTAGAGCAACGTAGGTCGCAGTTGCCGAGACGACACGATTAACTCCACGGATATTGGATCTTTAGCCTATGAAGCTTCAGTAGTCGTGACCTATTTTTAGAATAATGGATTGATAACGGACGTATTCGGATTAGTCCTTTTTGATGATTGAAATCATAAAAAGCGAAAGCTAGGATATCCCAAAACAAGTGGGTTACTGTGATTAAAGTATGAATGAGTACTCAAAAAATATTCTATATGGGCTAGTTTTTTTTGTATTGGCTGTAGTTACGACATTAATGGTAATTGAAGGGATTAGTACAGATTCAATATATGCATATGCCGGTAGGCATAGTAGTGGTGGGGTAACAGTTCTAAAAGCCGAAAACCCCGTTATTTACTATTTCCTTATTTTACTTAAGTCCATATTGTCAGTTGTATTACTTTGTATCGCTTATCGTCACATAAAGCTGGCATATGATAAGAGGTGAGGCTGGGAATAACCAGCCTCATCCAATTGTAACTACTTACGCTTTTTCCCATTGTATGGGCTTTGATTTGTTGGCTTCACACTAAGGCTTATGTCTGAAGCCTTACTGTAACCGGCGTATAGGCCTTATATTTTTAATTTTAAACAATGCCTACTGTTATGAAACGTATTTGACTAACGCATACTAAGGAGACTAAGAAATGACTGACAATCGTCAAACGACGGCAAAGCAAGTTCGCGAAGATGCTAGCCAAATTGCTAATGACCGAGTACATCCGGTGCACCAAAGCAATGGAGATGAGCAGCGTTATGCCACCGCGAATTATGCTATGAATTTTACAAAAGGTTTGGAGCATGATTCGCAAAATGGCTTGATCGTCAATCCTAACGACTTCATTGCTTTTCGTGCTGCGATTGATAATGGGTTTGTTAATGCCTTTACAACCTCGGTGCCCTCAGCTGCGGAGAAAGTAAGAAAGTGGGAGGCTCCAACGGCGGGGGTGGTCTACGAACTGCAAGGGCCAGATCCTCAAGCGGTTACCATGGCGCCGGCGCCTGCGCTAGGTTCCATTGAGCTGGCCTATGAAATGGCGGAGGTTTATGAGTTGGCGCTGTTGCGGGACGTGCCGCTTTCGGAGTTTAATAATACTTCGGGTAATGCAGATATTGCGGCTAGTGTCAGCCGCTTGAACAATATTAACTATGACATCACGGGGATTGATGGTCGCTCGCGTAAAAACGTCAATGGCAGTCTTGATGCGCAAACAGCTTTTAGGGGCTCCTCTCCGGGCGTTGAGTTGGGACCCTATTTGTCTCAGTTTATGTTATTGGGTAACAGAAGTGTTGCGGGTGACGGCAGTGTTACGGATGGCTTAATTAGCTATGGTGCATTGAGTATCGACCAACGCGTGCCTGCTGCGCTTACTGGTGTTGATTTTATGACTGAATGGAATGACTGGCTGGCTGTGCAAAACGGTGCCGATCCTCAAGCTGGTAATCAGGTGGATTTATTTGGCCCAAGCCCCGTCACTCGCCGTTTTATTTCAACACCCAGGGACTTGGCGACCTATGTACATTACGATGCACTTTATGAGGCTTATCTAAATGCCTGCTTAATTTTGCTCGGAATGAACGCGCCATTCGACCCAGGTTTTGATAACTTATCTGGTGGTGGCAGTTTGTATTTGAATAGTTTTAATCCAGACAACGCCATCATTACACGTTTCTGGGAAACTCATGAACGCGAAGCAGGAGGTTTTGCCTTATGGGGTGGTCCCCACATTCTAACGCTTGTCACAGAGGTGGCCACTCGCGCCCTTAAAGCGGTACGTTACCAGAAGTTCAACAATCACTGCCGGCTGCGTCCGGAAGCGCTGGCAGGCCGCATCGAAAAAGCTGCACAGATTTCTGCTGATTTTCCTTCGGTGGGAAATGCATTTGTATCGCTTGAAGGCGAGATACAGGATACCGTCAATCAAATTCAGGCAGCAAATGCATCCGGCACGAAGCTTCTGCCGATGGCTTTCCAGGAGGGCTCACCGATGCATCCTGCTTATGGTGCAGGGCATGCGACGGTCGCCGGGGCTTGTGTTACGATTCTCAAAGCTTTCTTCGATACCGGTGCTGTGTTGGTCGATCGTGGAGGAGAAGTCATATTTTCAAGGCTTCAGAACGGTGATACACCAGTAGCTTATGTGCCTAACAATACAATGGATGCATTAACCGACGTTAACGATGGCACGTTTTTGACGCTCGAAGGCGAGCTAAATAAGTTAGCTGCGAATATTTCTATAGGCCGAAATATGGCTGGTGTGCACTACTACTCCGATTACTATGACAGCCTGCGTATGGGTGAAGAAATCGCTATTGGTATACTCGAGGAACAGGCGCTTTGTTATAGAACAGATCCGTTTGTTTTGTCCATACCCACATTCGATGGCGATATACGTCGCATTGGTGGACGTTAATTTGTATACAGCAACTAATCAAGAAGCGGGCGCATTAAATTGCGCCGCTTCTTGATAAAAGGACCTATCAATTTGGGTATGAGCGAATTCTTAGGTTACTGCCACACTACGAGAAAAAAGGCTTGAGTTAGATGTGGTAAGTTTTGTATGGTTAGTTTTGCTAAATCGGGTTGCTCCTATTTTTATTTCGAAAAATAAGGGTTACTTTTCTATTGAGTGCTCGTTTTTCATTATGTTACCAATAATATAAGTAACCCTATTTTACCTTTACAATTGTATTTTCGTAGATGGATTAAAGAGTAAATGTTTTAAGAAAATAAAAAGATGTTTTAGCCCGGTATGGTCACCACCCATCAATCTAATGCGTATCTACTTGTTTTTTTAAGACTAGTGTTTCGTGCTCAAGATATCATCACCCTAAAGGATGAAACCGATTTCGAATCTACTATATCATGGTTTTTTTTGAAGTTATTGCGGTATACTCGGGTTGAATGATTCATACAGGGAGCCTGTGTTTCATGAAGATATTACTAGTCGATGATCATCCTGTATTTTTTGATGGGATTAAACAGGTGTTGCCGGGGTTGGGGGCTGGTGTGACTACTGAGCTTGCGGTCGATGTCGAGCAGGCGATTAAGTTTCTGGAAGAGGATGATGCCATTGATTTGGTTCTATTGGACCTTAACTTGCCGGGGATTAATGGGGGCGACTTAATATTCATCATGGCCAACCGGGGATGGTTTATACCAGTGGTGGTCATTTCCGCTCAGTACGAGGCAGCAACCATCCTCAGGGTGTTGGATGCCGGTGCAATGGGGTTTATGCCTAAGTCCTTCTCTGCGGCTGAGATATTGGCTGCATTGCAATTAGTATTATCAGGCCAAGTGTTTATTCCATCGGCTATGGTGTCACAAATCGAACAATTACGTCGGGTGAAAGCCGGTACCCGTCCGGTCGTGAAATCTGTACAGGACTTTGGTATTACGCCGAGCCAGCTTCGAGTATTGGAATTATTGTGTAAAGGATATAGAAACGAACAAATTGCGCTGGCGCTATCGCGTTCCATAAATACAGTTAAATCGCATGTGAAAGAAATCTATGCGGCGCTGAATGTGGATAATCGAATGGCCTGTATTAAGCAGGCGCAGCGGCGGGGTCTGATCCCTCATGTCCAAGATGAGACCGTGCTAACAAATGATTAATGACGATCCTTAACTGGCTCGGATTGATCGGTTTATGCAGCGTTTTGAAACCACTTTGGGTCAACTCCAGTAACCGTTCAGGGCTGGTATCGCCGGTAATCAACAAACTGGGTATTTTTCGATTCAGTCGCTTGGTTACAATACGAATAGCTTCAACCCCAGTTTTGGACTCTCGGAGTCGGTAGTCGGCAATTACTAGATCGGGATAAAAACCTTTGTTAATGAGGGTTAATGCAGTATCGGCTGATTCCACGCAGCGTATTTCGCATCCCCAGCTTCTCATTAGTCCATGCATCGCATCTCGAACATCAGCCTCGTCATCGATAAATAGTGTGCGTAAATGCTTCAAATCCCAATTACCAGTCAGTGCAATGGGTTTCGATGATTGAATTTGATACGGGTCACCTGGTGTTAACTCAAGGCTGAAAGTGGTGCCATGGCAGCTGCTGGATTCGATTACTAGTGGAATATTCAGCAAATCTGTCAAACGCTTAACGATCGATAGCCCTAGCCCTAAGCCCTTGCTGCGATCACGTTCTGGGTTTTGCAGCTGATAGAACTCATTAAAGATATTTTGTTGCTCATCCTCAGGTACTCCATATCCAGTATCGCTCACTTTTATTGAAACATGCTCGTCCTGCTGCGAGCATAGCACGGTAATGGTACCAGACTCGGTATACTGAATGGCATTACTGATCAAATTATCCAGTATCCTTTCCAGTAAGGCGGGGTCAGTGAATATTACTTCATTTTCGTGTTCAAATTTTAAGGTTAGATTTTTTTCATGTGCGGTGGGAGAGAAGCGTACATCCAGTTGCATGAAAAGATCACGAATTGAATGATCAATACGATTCGGTTCGACAACACCTGCATCCAATTTCGAAATATCCAACAGGCATTCAAATAAATCGCCTAATGCTGTGGTGGCGATCCGCATTTTTCCTGATAGAGCCTGTTGTCGCTCGCTGGTCAGTTCCTGCTCCAAAGTGTCTAGGTATAAACTCAATGCATGCAAAGGTTGTCGTACATCATGGCTGGCTGCCGCTAGGAACTTGGATTTAGCCACATTTGCCTGTTCGGCTTGTTGCTTTTGATATTCTGCCTCCTGTTTTTGAAGTTTAAGTTCTTCAATCAGCTGTTGTTTTTCCAAACGAATTTGAGTGGATTCAATGAAGCTTCGCTCATATTTTGAACTAATATTTTTATGCAGTATCGGGCAAATAAGACTTATCAGGCTAAGAATCAGATATTCTTCTCCCAGCTGGAATAAAGCTACTGAAAGAGATAAATACACAGGAATAGAAAAAGCAATGAAACCAGATAGCAATCCATAGTAGGCTGCTCCTAATCCACCAGCTACGCATATTGTGCATATTGCTGTTGATATTGTGATGGGGCTTTGCTCATCAATAAAAAGTAATGGAGCCGCTGCCCAAAATAGTCCGGAAAAAAATGCCAGAATAATTGCATGGTTTCCCCAGCGTAATATGTCATTAACTGTCAAATTTTTTTGGATAAAATTTTTGATCAGTAAAAGAAAAAATAGCCTATATATGATAAAACAGCCGGCCCACATGGCAAGCGTCACGTTATTGGAATTTGAATAATAGAATGCACCCCATGTTGCAAAAACAGAAAAAAATAATATGGGTAATATTTCATGCTGGTTTTTATAAACTGTTCTAATTTGCTCGGCCCTGATTTCAGGTGATACAGTTGGTGTTTTTAAAATTTTCATAGTAAAACCCTAAAAAATAAGAGGTAAAGAAAGTATAAAGTCAGGTTGTCTCTGCATCAACTACTAGGGCAATGCTTTACAAGAATGATAGACGTCATTTTCAGAAACAGCATGTCAACTGTATTTCGTTTTCACCCTAAAGGGTGAATAAATTATCAATAATTCCTGTTAGGTTTGATATCAATTTTGCTGACGTACTCTGAAAGAAGGGGTTGGATGGGATGTGGATAATACTATACAAATAGATTTGATTATGCAGTCAAGAATTTTATCTAAAAATAATTTTGGTTTTTGTATGATTAAAAATATATTCAAATTTGATAAAAATTTTTTTATGTTTCAGTAAAGTATTTTAGTTATTTATGTTGATAGGTATTAATGTTAATAAGTTTTCTTACTTAGTAAAAGTGATTAAGAGTTAACCATCATTTACAATTTTCAATAAGTCATTATGATAAGGAGGTAGCTTAATTTAAAAAATCGGTTTTATTTTTTGAAATGCTATATCTTGTTTTTAAATTGCATGGGGAGTAATACTGATGATTAATAAAATATTTTATACAGGTTTTTTGTTTATAATTTTTTTGTCTACTGTGCAAGCTTCAGATAATCCGCGTTTTATAGATAAAATGAATAACCCAGCGACCTACAATCCGACTTCAACATTTAATGAGCCGGAATCTATATGCGGGGAGGACGATCTTCAGCACATAGAAGCTTACGATGGGCGTTATAATGGTTTAGGGTTTAATAATCAATTTATTACCGATGCGAATGCGTCAGTTGGAGCTATGAAAATAACAGCAACTGTTACTGGACCTAGCTACTGTTCGGGTACTTTAATTTCTGAGAATGAGTTTTTGACAGCGAGTCATTGTGTGGGTAATGGAACTATTGGTGATTTTGTTTCATTTGGTTATCAGAATCAAGGCGGCTCAAATAGTTTAAGGGCAAGCCAAATTTTTTTCAGGATAAATGATATTCTTGAAGATGGAGTTAATTTCGGGCTGGATTATGCTGTGCTAGTGTTGGATGGAAACCCGGGTAATGTAATAGGTAATTTTCCAGGGGCGCAAAACGAACCACTAGGCTGGAAAGATGTATCTGCTAGCTCTCCACAGAGAGCTTTAATTATCCAGCACCCTTCAGGGCAAGCAAAACAACTTGATGCAGGCTCAGATCTTGCTGATAGTGGAGTGCATCTGTTTTATAGCGACATTGATACTCAGCCAGGCTCTTCAGGTTCGGGAATATTGAATACGCAAGGGTACATTGTAGGAATTCATACTAGAGGTGGGTGTACAGCCACTGGAGGTAGTAATTCAGGGGTGCTAATGAGCGCTATTCTAGGTGTTTCCAATGTTATCGGGGTGCCAATTACGGGAGGGCTTCCCTCTGGGGCTCAGGTTTTTGATATTCGAGATGGTGCTACCAGCCCATTTTTTCATACATATAATGGTTCACAGGTTTTGGGTGGCTTTACTACGGTTGATCTTTACAGCGTAAAGAATAGCATATCTAATGAAACGGTTGTGTCATATAGGCGCTTTCGTAGTTCCAACAATTATTTTATTGATATGCTTAATTCAGCATTCGTCATTAATGGTCGTTACAATGGACACCCAATTGTTTTTGTAGAATAAAGTAAAAAATAAAGAAGATTTTATGTTAATGCTGTATGAATAAACTTAGTTAAATTAATTTTCACTTTTTTAACTTAAATTTTCAAAATCGTGAAAAATTTTCTTTATGAGTTTAACTCGCTTATTCTAGTGATCTTCTCATTAGCAATAAAAAAGCCCTCTTTTTTCAAGAGGGCTTTTAATCTAAAAAGCTCTATGCAGAGATTTTTAGGTTCGGTTTTTGAATATAAGATCCAAATTTAACTGTCGTTGGAAACAAACAGCACGTTGAACATCTTGCTATTGTCACCTGGCGACTGCCCTACACAGCTGACAATTTTTCTGCCGCTGTCAAGCACATTAATATCGGCCATGCAGGCCAGATTGCCGCTAGTGCCATTGGTGATGGTGCCAGTGACTAATCCGGCTCCCAATAAATCGGGTGTGCCAGTCAAGTTGAGAGTGACAGTTTCCGCAGATACTGCACCCGTTGTGATATCAGTGACTATGGTGCCTACACAGGTACCGCCGGTGCAACTCATGGAGACCGGTTCGATTTTATCACCACTAGACGAATTGTCATCGAATAGCATACCGGCATAGTTACCATCCAGATTGGTGATATTGCTAATGGCTTTTTGCGCTAATGCGAAAATAAATGAACCATCATCCGGGTTATTAATATTAGTATGTACAATAGCGCCGCCGTTAGAAGTCAGGTACATTACGGTGTCTACAATGTTCATTAAGCCATTAGCACATGTGCCACCGCTAATTGACTCTTCACCGCCGTCCTGAAAATTATTTGCCAATGCGCGCCTGGAAGGCAGTGTTGCGTTGCCGGCTGAGACATCGAAATTGAATTGCCCAAAGAAATCCCGGTCAGCATCATCCGCCATGGCAGCTGAATCTTTTTTTACAATCACCCAGTTGGCGTTGATATCAGTGGTCGGGCATTCGCCGGCTCTGACCATTGGAAGGATTTGATCACCATTGTCATCTATAGGCCTTAGTAGTAATGCGTAACCTGGTACTTCCAGTGCCCAGGCAGCATCTCCCGCGGATGGTGCATCTTGTCCTTCTGCATCTGTTACGGTAAATCTTAGAAATCCTGAAGTCAGCCGTTCATATGTACCATTTACTGTTAACAATACAGGCGAATTAACCTGAGCCCGCATGGTAATTGCAAATGTATCGTCACCATTCAGGGTAACATCCCATTTAGAACCTGGGCCATTATAAGACTGGCTGTTGCTTGTACTATTACTTGTACTGTCGCTATCACTG
The DNA here is from genome assembly GCA_028284675.1 of Gammaproteobacteria bacterium. Taxonomy (GTDB): domain Bacteria; phylum Pseudomonadota; class Gammaproteobacteria; order HTCC5015; family HTCC5015; genus JANQRI01. The sequence continues at coordinate 21,993 of JANQRI010000030.1, forward strand.
CAAGCATTAAAGAACAGAATTAGACTAAAGAAAACGAAAAGGTTAATTAAAATTTTATGAGTATTTAGATAGTGTGACATCCTGTCCTCCTATTAAACTGAATAGTCCTTTTTTATTTGGTGAAATGACCTGATTTTAATCGGCGAATATTTATGATGCTTTATAGATGGTTGTATATATTTTTTAAACTTATTGCATTTAAAATTAATAATAAATAAAAAAGTTTTGAAGCTGTATATAAAATAGTTTCGGGCTGCGATACTTTCTAAAAGTTAGATCCATTCATTAACTATGTACATATTGCAAAAAAACTATATGCAGTCCATTTTTATTTAAAATGAGGGTGTTATTTGGAATGCGTTGCTAAAGGGAGAAACTTATCAAAGAGCTCTATTTTGTGCAGGGCTTCGCCCAACACGCTAATAAAACTGCCGTGACCTTTACTATCTATTGAGTCCGTTGATAACCGAGCTACAGGAACCATCGATGTTTATAAAAAAAGCCTCCTGGGTGGAGGCTTTTAAAGTTTATTTTGTACATAGGTTCATGCGGCCTTTGTACAGGTCAATCATGATGTATTTCAGGGTGAGTTGTCTATGGGGTAAATGACGTAGCTGTATGGCGAGTTTATCGCATAGCAATATGGTTTGTTTGGCGACAACATATCTGCATTTATTGGGTTTCTTTTGTCAGATTTCTTAATTGTAAGGATTGTCGCTATGTTGAGCTCAAGGTATTCTGCTTTAATCGTACTGTTATCCGCTGCTTTCACCGGGGTACCTGTGATGGCCGGTGGTAAAATCGAGTTTGGTGAAGATAAGTTCATAACCATTGGTGCCGGCTTAAGGACGGGAGTGACCAGTATCAGCCCTGACGGTGGTACTGATGATATTGATTTTTCTTTGCAGAGTATGCGTTTATATATTGGCGGGCAGATAAATGAGAACGTCAAGATGACATTTAATACTGCCCGGGTGGATGGTGAAATCGATGTGCTGGATGCGATTGCTCAATTTGAGTTTTCTGAAGGGGTTAATCTCTGGATCGGTAAAATGCTTGCACCTTCATCACGGATCGAAATGAATGGTCCTTATTATGCTTTAACGTGGAATCAATATACGCAGCCCTTGTTTGCCCAGGACCAGGATGCCCCTGGTGATGGTTTTGAAGGCAAGGCCGGTACTTTTGGGCGTGATGATGGTGTGACCTTCTGGGGCTCTGCGGATAAATTTCAATACGCAATTGGTTTGTTCGACGGGTTCAATGGCGTATCCCCCGACAGCCTGCTGCTTGCAGCACGTTTTGCCTATAATTTTTTGGCGAAGGAGCAAAACCCGGCGTATTACACCAGCAGCACCTATTATGGTGGTTTGGGTGATATTTTTACTGTTGCATTGACCTTTCAAACCCAGTCCGATGGTGTGGGTGATGTGGATGAAGGCGGTGATTTTACCGGTACTTCGGTGGATGTCTTCTGGGAAAATGCTTTTGATGGAGGCAGTGCATTGACGGTGGAAGCAGAGTTTAAAACATTTGATTCCGATTTTACCGGCGTCGGCACTGTACCTTCCGATGGTTGCGGCTTGACACCGACTACCGGCTTTTGTTTGTTTGATGGCGACTCCTATTTTGTTGCCGCGGGCTATTTATTTCCGAAGACCGGCAAAGTGGCTTATCAGCCATATGTAAGGTTTGTGAGTAACGAACCAAGTGATGCTGTTGATTCTGATCTGACTGAAGCGGGCATTAACTTTGTAATTGATGGACATAATGCAAGGTTAAACCTGAATTTCAGCAGTGGCGATGCCAATATTACAGGTTTTCGTGGTACTGATACGGATACTGTTTCTTTTAATGTGCAACTGCAACTTTAATAATTGATTTTATAGGCATGGCTTGGTCAAAGGTTTCAGCTTTTGGCCAAGCCGGGAGTTGAATCTGGGTAATTATAATGGTTGCGTGTATTAAAGGAGATTTTACGGATAAAAATGCAACTGATTTTTTTCAACAGCAATGGCCCGCATTTTTAGAGATGGAATTCACTTCCCGTAGAAACTCACCAAATTCATTAGAAGATAGTTCTATACCTGCTACTTATCTGGCGCATAGCCGGCATAAAGGGCCTCTGTATTTACAGAAGCCATTTTATCCAGAAGGGGCGTATTGTGCTCATGCCTATTTGCTGCACCCGCCGGGTGGTCTGTGTTCGGGCGATGATTTGCAGATTAGCGTACAGGCTAATGATCATGCCAATGTGGTGATAACCTCTCCAGGCGCAATGAGATTATATAAAGCCCGGAAGCCTGCTGTCGGGCAGGGTGATTCAGTGGCTGATAATGTACAGCTGCAAAAAGTATTTAATCGGTTGAGGGCGCAAAGTGGTAGCTCTATTGAATGGTTGCCTATGGAAACAATCGTTTACCCGGCAGCATTTGCCGATTTGCATACTGATATTGAATTGGATGCTGACAGCTATTTTGTGGGTTGGGAAGTGGTTTGCCTGGGGTTGCCAGCCAGTGAAGCATTTTTTACTGAAGGGCGGTTGAGGCAGACGATACAGATTACGATTAATAATCGACCTGTGTTAATTGATCGTTTCCAATTTGACCAGCCACACCTCTTGTTTGATGCGGCTTGTGGTTTAAAGCGGCGACCGGTAAGCGGTGTTATGCTGGCAGGTCCTTTTGCTGAGATGCCAAGCGAGTTGATGCAGAGTTTGCAGGAAAAGCTTCATATTGAGAATGGAGAATCAATGGCCAGTGTGACATTTGTTAATCAGTTTTTGATTGTTCGTTATTTGGGGCATAGCAGTTATTCTGCGCGAAAAACATTTATATCCTGTTGGAAGCTGATAAGACCTTATTTGCTTAATCGAAAAGCGAGTATGCCCGCTATTTGGCGGACTTAGTTTATTTAAAGGTTTCTGAATGGATCTATTGCCTAAAGAGAAAGATAAATTATTGGTATTTACAGCTGCATTGCTGGCTGAGCGGCGCTTACAGCGTGGTCTTAAGTTAAATTATCCTGAAGCGGTTGCCTTGGTTAGTCTGGCGATTATTGAAGGTGCCAGAGACGGCAAAGCGGTTGCGGAGCTTATGAGTTTTGGTAAAACCATTTTAAATCGTGATCAGGTGATGGAAGGCGTACCTGAATTGATCCCTGAAATCCAAGTCGAGGCAACGTTTCCGGATGGCACCAAGCTGGTCACTGTGCATAACCCGATTGCCTAGAGCCTGTTCGTGCTTGTTGTGTGGGCTCGGCTTGTTAAGTTGATTGCAAGCAGATTTTAAGAGGTGAAATATGATACCCGGTGAATTAAAGGTGGATGCAGGTGAGCATCAATTAAATGCCGGCCGCAAGCAACTTAAAGTAACGGTTTCCAATACCGGTGACCGGCCAATACAAGTGGGTTCGCATTATCATTTTTATGAAACCAATCCGGCATTACGTTTTGACCGTGAGGCAACCCGAGGTTATCGCTTAAATATTACCGCAGGTACAGCGGTTCGCTTTGAACCCGGGCAAAGTCGGGAAGTTGAGCTGGTTGAATATGCCGGCAGTAAAACTGTGTATGGGTTTCGTGCTGAAGTGATGGGTAAGATAGTTTAGGGGTGTTTATGACTAAAATTGATCGTCTTGCTTATGCACGAATGTTTGGGCCTACAAGCGGCGACCGTGTGCGCCTGGGTGATACAGAATTGTGGGTGGAAGTTGAAAAGGATTATACACAGTACGGTGATGAGGTTAAGTTTGGCGGCGGCAAGGTTATTCGTGACGGTATGGGGCAAAGTCAGTGTATGGCAGCTGACACCGTTGATACAGTGATCACTAATGCGCTAATAGTGGATTACACCGGTATTGTTAAAGCAGATGTCGGCATTAAAAATGGACGAATAGAAACGATTGGAAAAGCAGGCAATCCGGATATTCAAAGTAACGTTGATATTATCATTGGCCCGGGCACGGAAGTGATTGCCGGTGAGGGTCAGATTTTGACTGCAGGCGGTATTGACGCGCATATTCATTTTATTTGTCCTCAACAGATAGAAGAAGCATTAATGTCCGGTGTGACGACTATGCTGGGCGGTGGAACCGGCCCGGCAACGGGAACAAATGCAACGACCTGTACGCCGGGACCCTGGAATATTCAAAAAATGTTGCAGGGTACTGACAGTATGCCGATGAATTTGGGCTTTCTCGGCAAAGGTAATGCGAGTTTGCCAGAGGCGCTGGAGGAACAGTTATTGGCCGGAGCCTGCGGTTTAAAGCTGCATGAAGATTGGGGTACGACACCGGCAAGTATTGATAACTGTTTGAATGTGGCTGAAAAATATGATGTGCAGGTTGCGATTCATACGGATACGTTAAATGAGTCCGGTTTTGTAGAAGACACGTTGGCCGCTTTTAAAGGCCGGGCAATACACACCTATCATACGGAAGGTGCCGGCGGTGGGCATGCGCCGGATATTATTAAAGCCTGCTCACAGTCGAATGTATTACCATCATCAACCAATCCAACGCGGCCCTATACTGTGAATACGATTGATGAGCATTTGGATATGCTGATGGTTTGTCATCATCTCGACTCATCGATTCCGGAAGACGTGGCATTTGCTGATTCGCGTATTCGAAAAGAAACTATTGCGGCTGAGGATATTCTGCATGATCTGGGTGCTTTCAGTATGATCGCATCCGACTCTCAGGCCATGGGGCGTGTAGGCGAGGTGATCACACGAACCTGGCAAACGGCCCACAAGATGAAAGTTCAGCGTGGGCCATTAGAACCGGATAACGAGCGCAACGACAATTTTCGTATTAAGCGCTATATCGCTAAGTATACAATTAATCCTGCTGTCACCCATGGTATTGACCATGAAGTGGGCTCGATTGAAGTAGGTAAGTTGGCTGATCTTGTACTATGGAAGCCTGCGTTCTTTGGTATTAAACCAGCGATGGTGATTAAAGGCGGGCTTATAGCTGCTGCTCCTATGGGGGACCCTAATGCCTCTATTCCCACCCCGCAGCCGGTGCACTATCGTTATATGTTTGGGGCTTATGGTCATGCACCTCAGCAGACGGCTGTCACATTTGTCAGTCAGGCCGCGTTAAGTTCGGGGAACCTGGACAAGGCCGGTTTGGCCCGGCGACTGGTTGCATGTCGTAATACCCGCAGTATTAGCAAAGCCGATATGCAATTAAATAATATGATGCCGGATATTAGCGTTGATCCACAGACTTATGAGGTGCGTGTTGATGGCAAGTTACTGACTTGTGAGCCTGCGAGTCAATTACCCTTGGCGCAGCGCTATTGTTTGTTTTAAGTCATCTATTTGAAATGGGGTGATTATGGAAATTGTTGAGCGTTTAGGCTGTTATGGCGATGCAGCAGATAGTATTAAGCTGGATTATTTGCAGCGGGAAAAAGGGCGATTTAAAACCGTTTCCACTAAAGGGTATGAAATTTGTCTGTTTCTCAAACGGGGCAAAACACTCAAGGAAAATGAACTGCTCCGGAGCAGTTGTGGCTATGAACTGGTTGTTGCATATGCTGAGGAAAGTGTGATGACAGCTACAGCCAAGGATTGGCAGCAGTTTTGCAAAGTGTGTTATCACATGGGTAATCGTCATGTCAGATTGCAGATAGGGCGGTTATGGATCAGATTTAAACCTGATCATGTATTAAAAGAGTTATCGGAGAATCATGGTCTCTCTGTTAAGGAGCACGATGCTGTGTTTATTCCTGAATCCGGCGCCTATGCAAGAAATAATCACCATACTCATACCCATAATATGGCTATTACTTAAAATTGAATGGTTTGTTGTTAAAAGAACAGCAACGAAGCCTACGGCTGATGCAACTATCCAGCGCTTCATTGCCGGTGGGTGGCTATAGTTTTTCACAGGGTTTGGAGTATGCGATTGAAGCCGGCTGGTTGGAAAACGAAAGCGATGTCAGTCGTTGGGTTAAGGTTGTTATGCTCGAATCGCAGGCAAAAACTGATTTGCCCATATTGATACGCCAGTATCAAGCATTCCTGAAAAACAGTATCACGGATACGGAGTATTGGAATGAATATTTGCTTGCCAGCCGGGAAAGCGCTGAGTTTTATAAGGCAGATGTAGCCATGGGAAAAGCATTGCTGAAGTTATTACCTGAATTCGGTGTTGACTTGGCCAATATGAAAATATTGAACATCAGTTTTGTAACATCTTTTGCATTGGCAGCTGCGCATTGGAAATTGGGTGAACAGGAAACATGTAAAGGGTTTTTATGGGCGTGGCTGGAAAACCAGGTTATCGTGGCAAGTAAATTATTGCCCATGGGGCAAACCGCGTCACAAAAAATAATATTGCATCTGGCAGACCAAATTCCGAAAGCAATTGCTTGCGCATTGACAATTACAGATGATGCGATTGGAAACAGTTTGCCCGGGTTGGCCATCGCCAGCGCCCGCCATGAAACTCAGTATTCACGGTTATTTTGTTCCTGATAAAGGAGAGAGTTTATGAAACAGGCATTAAGAGTAGGGGTTGGCGGACCGGTTGGTTCGGGCAAAACAGCTCTATTGCGCCAGTTATGTTTAATGATGCGGGATCATTATGAAATGGCTATTGTTACCAATGATATATATACGCGTGAAGATGCTGAGTTTTTAACAAGGCATCAGGCACTGGAACAAAATCGAATTTTAGGTGTGGAAACTGGCGGATGCCCGCATACTGCAATACGTGAAGATGCGTCAATGAATCTTGCTGCAATTGATTCACTATGTGAAGTATTTCCGGATCTTGATTTTATACTGGTTGAAAGTGGCGGTGATAATTTGAGCGCGACTTTCAGTCCGGAATTGTCTGATTTGACACTGTATGTTATTGATGTCGCAGCCGGGGATAAAATTCCACGTAAAGGCGGACCGGGTATTACGAAATCTGATTTGTTGATCATAAATAAGACCGATCTTGCACCCATGGTAGGTGCATCACTTGAAGTTATGAAAAAAGATGCTGAACGAATGCGAATTGATAAACCGTTTATATTTTCAAATTTAAAACAGGGTGATGGTCTTCAGGACATCATTGATTTTATTGTTGTGGAAGGAATGTTGAAAAAAACTCCTTAAATTTATAACTGATATATGGGAGAAACAGTATGAATAAGCTGAGTATTTTAATTGGTATCGGTCTTCTGTCAGGAAAAAATGTATTTGCTCATGGCGTACATGTAGATATGATAGAGAATGATTATTGGCATTACATATTTCATGGTGCACCCATAGTTTTTTTGATATTTTTGGTGTTGGTCATTTTAAAATCAAAAATATAAGGGTTTTTTAATTTTGTTATTGTTATGGCATTAAAAGTTATTGCCCCAATTTCTTTTGCAGGCATTGTATCGCCAATGTGGCTGCTGAAGTTCGGTTTTCCACCCCGATTTTTTTGAATAATTGTTCGAGGTGCTTGTTAACCGTTCTGGGGCTCATTTCTAAAATTTGTGCAATTTCACGATTGGTTTTCCCTTTGGATAACCATAAATGCACTTCAGCTTCCCGCTGTGTTGTCTTAAAATAATCTTTGAGAACTGTTTTTTCATCCAGGGACTTATTGTCCATAAGGCGAATCAGGTGTTCATTGTTTTCTGAAAAGTTAAAATATATGGCCGTCATCTCTTTGTCTTCACAATTAAAATAAAATTTGTTTCCGTCTGTGGGTTTATGTGACAACCATTGGGCAATGTCGTATTTTAATTCTTTGGAAACACTGTTCTGCCAGTCAAGCAGGTGGTTTGCCTGTGGGGTGGACCAAAGTTTATTGGCTTGCCCGTCGAGCGCTATAATGCTTTGGCCTGCAATATCCAATGCGGACTGTGCACTTAATGTGGTTCGTGCATTAGCTAGGTGTACATTAATTCTTGCGATCAACTCATCCGGATTAATCGGTTTGGTCAGATAGTCAACACCGCCGGCTTCAAAGCCTTGAATGATACTTTTGGTATCACTTAAACCCGTCATAAAAATAACCGGTATATTTTTTAAATTGGCATTGGATTTAATGCGTTTACAGGTCTCAAAGCCGTCCATAGATGGCATAATCGCATCCAGCAGGATAACATCCGGTGTCATTTTTTCTGCTATATGAATAGCCTGTTGACCTTCGAGCGCGACAAGTGTTGTCATATTGGTCTTCTCCAGGGATTCATTCAACATGCCCAGAGTATCGGGTGAATCATCAACAATTAAGACAAGGCTACTGTTGGATGTAGATTTATTCATTTAGAGTTTATTCCCAGCAGGTCAATGATTTTATTGAATTTTACCTCTCTTATATAATGTTGAAGTTTTGTGATAAATTTCGGGCTGGCGGTGCCAGAGCGATTTAAATTCTGGGCAATATTTTTTAATTGGCTTAAATGCCCAATTTCAGCATAGTAAATAATTTCTTTACAGATTTTTCTCTCGGGTAAATCATCTTCTGTAATAGTTTGTGCCGGTTGGTGATATAAGTCGTCATTCTTGGGTTTGTAACGCCAATCTAAATCCAGGTAGATCGCAAGTCTCTCTAACAGGCTATCAAGTTTTACAGGTTTTATTAAATAGTCGTTATATGCCGGGTTTGCGTCATCACTTAATGTGTCTTCACTTGCATTTGCTGTTACTAATAATATGGGAGCGGAAAATTTTAATTCCCTGAGCTTTTTGGCTAAAGAAGGGCCATCCATACCAGGCATAAGCCTGTCTATTAAAAAGATATCCGGTTTGAAATTTTTCACCATATCAAGACAGGATTCGGCATCAGCTGCCTCAATTACACCGAATCCCAGTGGTGTCAATAGCTCACTGACCAGACTCCGATGAGCGGCGTCATCATCGACGACAAAAACGGATTTTTTACTGCCGTTATAACCATAAATTCGTTTTGGTTTCAGGTCATCCTGTATTAAATTTTCGGTACGGGACAGCATTAACCAGACAGTAAATGTGGCACCTCCTTCTGAATTATTTTTAACGCTTATATCGCCACCCATAATGTCGACAAGCAGCCGGGTGATTGCCAGTCCCAAACCGGTGCCGGCGACAAAAGGACCATCCGGTCTGCGTACACGTTCAAAAGGTTTAAAGATTCGTTCAAAATCACTCTCAGGTATACCAATGCCAGTGTCATAAATCTGAAATTCAGCAACTTCATTTTTATATTTTATAGATAGCTTTATTTCGCCATGCTTGGTAAATTTAATGGCATTAGTCAGTAAGTTGATGAGGATTTGTCGCAGCCTTTTTTCGTCACCGATCACTACTTCCGGTAATTTTGAGTGACAGATGTAACTGAATTTAAGTCCTTTATCTTTGGCTTGAGTGCGAAATATCTGGGCAATCTGGTCCATTAAATCACCAATACGGATTTGATGACGCTGAATATCCAGGCGTCCGGCTTCGATTTTTGATATATCGAGCAGACCCTCAATTAAGTTTGCCAGGTGGTCTCCACTGCGTTTTATGATTGAAGCTTTTTCCTGGACGAATGACGGTATGGTAGTGTCCATTTCCATCAGTTGTGCATACCCTAATACGGTGTTTAAAGGTGAGCGTAATTCATGACTGATGCCGGTTAAATATCTACTTTTTGCATTGTTTGCCGCTTCAGCTTGTTCTTTTGCAACCTGTAGTTGCAGATCTGTTTTTTTATGCGCTTCGATTTCTTCGATCAGGCGGCGGGTTTGGGTTTGGGATTCTTTTTGGGCAATAATCTGACTTTCAGTAGCCAAAACAAAGAGCCAGCATATAACACCGGCTACTATCATCAGAATAAAAAACACTTTCCAGAGTGTCTCTTCGAGTAAAATCTTGGTTGCTTCGTTATCAGTTGGAATATTACTGTAAATAAGAACAAGTAAAATGCCAAATACAGGCGCTGTCAAAGATAACAATGCAGTGAATTTTATAATGCGAGGGTCCATATAACTTCTTATGGATTCGGGTATAACACGCTGTATCAAGTCGATAATTTTTTGACCGGGTTTTTCTTCTGTCTTACATGAGTCTAAACAACGCGTATCCAGTGAACAGCAAAGCGAACATATATGTCCATCGTAAACAGGGCATAAAGCCATATCTTCAGGTTCGTATATGTTTTTACATACACAGCATTCAATAACTTTTTTATCATCATTGAATACTTCGGGTTTACGTGCGATATAATATTTTCCCTTAGTAAGTAATGCTATTAGCGGAGCGGAAATAAAAGCACAGCACAACGCTATAAAATGGGCAAGTGCTTGCGCATAATCACCAAACATACCCAAGTATGACACAATGCCGATTATTGAAGCTGCCAGCATCGCGCCAACTCCCACAGGGTTGATGTCATAAAGGTGAGCGCGTTTGAACTCGATATGTGGCGGGCTTAAACCCATTGGCTTATTAACAACAAGATCAGCTACCAAGGCGCCCACCCAGCCAATTGCAACAATGGCATAGATGCTTAGGGTGCTTTCGAAAGTATGGTATATGCCAAGTTCCATCAGCGATAAAGCGATCGCAACATTGAATATAAGCCAGACGACACGGCCGGGATGGCTATGGGTTAGTCTGGAAAAAAAATTTGACCAGGCAATAGAGCCTGCATAGGCATTGGTAACATTGATTTTTAATTGTGAAAGCACAACAAATATACCAGCGACTATAAGTGCTAAATCGGAATTTTGTATTGCAAAGTTAAAGGCTACCGAATACATGATGGTTGGGTCTATTGCGTCAACAGCAGGTATCCCTTTTTGTATTGCCACTACTGCTAAAAATGATCCAATTAAAATTTTTAAGCAACCGACAATTACCCAGCCTGGTCCGGCTGTTATTAATGCACTCCACCATGATATTTTGTTGGAAGATTTTTTTTCCGGTAAAAACCTTAAAAAATCAACCTGCTCACCGATTTGTGCGATCAACGCAAACATGACCGAAGCGGCAGCTCCAAATGAAAATATATCGATAGCCGGAGAGCTTTGCTTGCTGCCTATGTACTGTCTCCAATCTGTTATAAGTTCAGAGTGATTAAATAAAATGAATGCCAAAGGCAGGATTTGTAATAAAACCCATATCGGCTGAGTCCATAACTGAAAACGGCTGATAAATGTGATTCCATAAAAAACCATCGGGATAACGACAACCGAACTTATAATATAGCCAATCGCCATTGGGATGCCCAATATCAGCTCAAGCGCTTTTGCCATGATGGCAGCTTCAAGAGCAAAGAATATAAAGGTGAATGATGCATATATGAGGGATGTCGCTGTTGAACCAATATAGCCGAATCCTGCACCACGAGTAAGCAAATCGATGTCAACGCCATACTTGGCCGCATAGTAACAAATGGGCAGGCCTGCACAAAAAATGAGCAAACCGACGACCAGCGTCGCAAAAACGGCGTTGTTAAACCCATAGCTGATTGTAATTGCCGCACCTATTGCTTCTAAAGCCAGAAAGGATATTGCTCCCAAAGCAGTGTTCGCTACACGGGCAAGCGACCAGCGCCTTGAGGATTTTGCGGTAAAACGCAGAGCATAGTCTTCCAGTGTTTGGTTATTAACCCATTGGTTATAGCTGCGCCTGAATCGAAATATTTGTTGCTTGGCTGCCATTTTGACTATCAGTGGCTGTGAGGGTTACTGCATGTTTTTGGGGCATCGAGAAGACAATACATTACTCATGGTTTTAATAGCGAAAATCAAGCCAATATTTATTTGACGGCAGGATTTTGAAAATAGCACGCCTTAAAAATAGTGGGTATGCGTCAAATGACTTAGTTTGATTGAGTATTTGTCGCATGGTGATGGAGCAGGCCATTGATGATAATAAATGCATAAAATTTTCGTGCATGAGCACAGCGACTGAGGACCGACTATGAAATTTAAATTCGTTTTCCCAACCTTGAAAAAAATATCTGCCTATGGGCGAGGTTTATTATCAACCCTAGGGATAATTGCATGTTCATTCGCATTAAATACTGCAAATGCAGCTGATAGTGTTAACAGCACCGGCTTGGCAGTGACCGATGATACCGTGACTGTCGGAATATTGCATTCCGTAACCGGTACGATGGCAATCAGTGAAACCGGTTCGGTTCAGGCAGAAAAATTAGCGATCAAGCAGATTAATGAAATGGGTGGAGTGCTTGGCCGGAAAATCAAATACATTCAGGAGGATGGTGCGAGTGATTGGCCGACCTTTGCTGAAAAAGCAAAAAAACTACTAGTTAGAGACAAAGTTGCAGCTGTATTTGGTTGTTGGACTTCTGCATCCAGAAAAGCTGTTTTACCCGTTTTTGAGCAATACAATGGTATGCTTTATTACCCGACTTTTTATGAAGGTCTTGAACAATCTCCCAATGTAATTTATACCGGCCAGGAAGCCACTCAACAAATTATCGCCGGGATTGATTGGGTTGTTGAGAAAAAAGGCGCTAAGACATTTTATTTGCTGGGGTCGGATTATATCTGGCCAAGAACATCGAATAAAATTGCACGTAAGCATATTGAAAAGCTTGGTCTCAAGGTTGTCGGTGAGCAATATTATCCTCTGGGTCATACCCAATTTAATTCAGTTATCAATAAAATAAAACTGAGAAAGCCCGATGTGATCTATGCCATTGTAGTCGGCGGTTCCAATGTGGCGTTTTATAAGCAGCTTAAAGCAGCCGGTATTGATTTGCGAAAAGAAAAGCCTTTACTGCTAACCATTTCAGTTACAGAGGATGAGATATTAGGTATTGGTGGTGAAAATATTGAAGGTGCTTATGCAGCAATGAAATATTTCCAAAGCTTAGATAACCCGAACAATAAAGCTTTTGTTAAGGCTTTTAAAGAAGAGTATGGCGAAAACATTGTGATTGGTGATGTGACTCAAGCAGCTTATCTTGGCCCTTGGTTATGGAAGGCGGCAGTGGAAAAGGCCGGGTCATTTGATATCGATAAAGTACGCGAAGCATCACCGGGAATCGAATTGACTACTGCACCGGAAGGTTATGTGAAAATTCACCCTAATCATCATCTTTGGTCGAAAACACGAGTTGGCCTTGCACAAAGAGATGGGCAGTACAAGGTTGTTTATGAAACTGAAGAACTTATGGAGCCGGATCCTTTCCCTGAAGGTTATCAATAAGATGACTGCGAGCAAGAAGTCTCCTGGTGTGATGTATCCAGGAGACTTCCGGGAAAAATCATCAATACCCCTTACTTCGTCCCCATCATAAAAGGAACTTTAATATGTTTTCCGAGTACACTTCATCAGAACTGGTTTCTATTTTTGCGATGCAGGGGTTTGCAGGGCTTATTTTATTTTCAGTTTTTGTGTTAATGGCACTTGGGCTTGCGATTATTTTTGGGCAAATGGGTGTTATTAATATGGCACACGGTGAGTTTATGATTCTTGGTGCCTATATGACATATCTGACATCAAATATTTTTTCGAATTATTTACCGGGTTTTTACGGGATCTACTTTTTTATAGCAATGATTGTTGCATTTCTGGCAGCCGGTAGCCTGGGTGCATTAATGGAATTTTCCATAATCCGTCATTTGTATAAGCGTCCTCTTGATACTTTATTGGCTACCTGGGGGATCAGCCTTATTATGCAGCAAACATTTCGTAGCGTTTTCGGGGCAAGAGAAGTCGGCGTTACCATTCCGGATTGGATGATGGGATCTGTGCCACTCACCGAGATGGTGGAAATTCCTATCAATGGCATATTCGTTATGTGTCTAACCGTTGTTATTTCAGTCAGTGTATATTTTCTTATGTACAAGTCGCGTTTTGGTGGGCAGGTGCGTGCTGTTGTTCAAAATCGACCAATGGCGGGAGCGGTTGGCATCAATACAGAAAAGGTTGACCGGGTAACATTCGGCTTAGGTTGCGGAATCGCAGGTGTTGCCGGTAGTGCGTTTACAATGATCGGTTCTACCGGGCCGACAGCAGGTCAGCTTTATATTGTTGATACTTTTTTAGTGGTTGTGTTTGGTGGTGCTTCAAGCCTGTTGGGCACAATTGCATCAGCATTCACTATCTCACAGGCACAATCAACCATGGAATTCTTTTTAAGTGGTTCCATGGCAAAAGTGCTAACACTCCTGACCGTCGTTATTATTTTAATGCTGCGTCCACAGGGGTTATTTTCATTGAAGATTCGCAAATAAGCTCATAGGTTAACGAAAATGTCCATTCAAAGTATTCGCGAGTTTATGCCTAAAAATAACCTGGTTTATTTTTTATGCCTGGCACTTTTGATTTTTGTAGTGTTTCCACTTTCGATGGATATATTCCGTCTGAATTTAATAGGGAAATATTTAACATATGCATTTGTTGCCATTGGTTTGGTATTGTGCTGGGGCTATGGTGGTATCTTAAGCCTTGGGCAGGGTGTGTTTTTCGGTCTGGGCGGTTACTGTATGGCAATGTTTTTAAAACTGGAATCATCGGATCCGGAGTCCACCAAGATACAATCAACGCCCGGTATTCCCGATTTTATGGATTGGAACCAAATTACTGAACTCCCCTGGTTTTGGGAACCGTTCTATAGTTTTCCATTCACATTACTGGCTATTTTGTTAGTGCCATCCATATTCGCTTACATTATCGGAGTCGCAATGTTTAAGCGACGGGTAGGTGGCGTTTATTTTGCCATTATTACACAAGCAATTGCGTCAATTTTAACAATTTTGATTATTGGTCAACAAGGGTATACCGGAGGTGTTAATGGTATAACCGATTTACGTACGTTATTGGGCTGGAATATACGTACTGATTCTGCAAAATACATTCTCTATTTTGTAAATGGCGTTTTACTGTTTATTTGTCTGTTAGTTGCCCAGTTTATTCGTAAAAGCAAGTTAGGCCGTTTATTACTTGCAATGCGTGAACGTGAGGATCGGGTACGTTTTTCCGGATACGATGTATCTAATTTTAAAATATTTATATTTTGTGTAGCTGCAGCTTTTTCCGCAATTGGTGGCGCTATGTTTACTTTGCAGGTCGGTTTTATGTCGCCTTCGTTTGTCGGAATCGTTCCTTCTATTGAAATGGTCATTTTTTGTGCGGTAGGCGGGCGTCTGTCGATATTTGGTGCCGTTTATGGAACGTTGCTTGTTAATTGGGCAAAGACTACTTTCTCTGAGTCTTTTCCGGAGCTGTGGTTGTTTGCAATGGGGGCATTATTTATCAGTGTTGTTATGGCGTTTCCCTCTGGCTTGGCCGGACTTTATAAGTCCAAAGTAGAGCCTTGGTTAATACAAACTTACACCAATATAAAACGTTATTATCTTGAAAGGAATGGCACACGGCCGGCTGAATCAGGAGAAACATTATGACTGCAAAAATGCAAAAAAACTTTGTCCTCGAAGTGGAAGGACTGACGGTTTCTTTTGATGGTTTTAAAGCAGTCAATGATTTTTCTTTCTATGTGGAAGAGGAGGAAATTCGGGTCATAATTGGACCGAATGGTGCTGGTAAAACCACTGTACTTGATTTGATTTGTGGGAAAACAAAAGCGACTGAAGGAGCCATTCGTTTCCGTGGAAGAGATCTGACAAAAATGAATGAGCATACTATCGTCCATACAGGTGTCGGCCGTAAATTCCAAAACCCATCAATTTATGAAGACCTTACCGTCTTCGAAAACCTGGAAATTTCTTACCCTAAAGGGCGAAGTGTTATTGGTGCATTGGCCTTTAAGCGTAATAAAAAGGTAATCGAAGCGGTAAATGATATAGCCGAAACAATATTTTTAGCTGATTGTTTGGATAAAACCGCAGGCCTCTTAAGCCATGGACAAAAGCAATGGTTGGAAATCGGGATGCTGCTTATTCAAAATCCGGATTTGCTAATGCTGGATGAGCCGGTTGCCGGCATGTCTGTTGCAGAACGCAAGCAAACCGCGGATTTGTTAAACAGAATTACCAAAGGGCGCGCGGTTATTGTTATTGAGCATGATATGCAGTTTGTTGAGGATATAGCTCACCGGGTTACAGTAATGCATCAAGGCAAAACGCTTTCTGAAGGGTCTATGGATCGTGTTAAAAATGACCCAAAAGTTGTCGAAGTATACCTTGGTCATTAAATTATCAGCGATGCTTGTCATGGAAATGGTATTCATTTTTTTGCGAGAGGTGAGTTATGTTTTCGGTTTCTGATTATTCTGTCGCCTATGGGCAGAGTACTGTAATCAATAACCTGAATATGCAAATTAATAAAAATGAAATCGTTGCTATTCTGGGAAGAAATGGTATGGGGAAAACCACACTAATGAAATCATTGGTGGGAATGATTCAAAGCAAATCCGGCTCAATAAAGTTAGATGGAAATGAAATCTGTAATTTGAAAAGCCATGACCGGGTGTCATCAGGGCTGGCTTTTGTACCACAAGGCCGGATGATTTTTTCAATGATGACGGTCAAGGAAAATATTGAGACGGGTTTAACAACAGTAAAAGAGAAAAAGATACCCCAAAATCTTTATGAGTTATTCCCGGTTCTGGAAGAGATGAAGTCGCGTCGTGGTGGGAATTTATCCGGTGGCCAACAGCAGCAATTGGCAATCGCCCGTGCCTTAGCCAGTGAACCCAAGGTTTTGTTGCTGGATGAGCCGACAGAAGGTATCCAGCCTTCGATTATTCATGAGATGGCCAGAACACTCAAAAAAATACGCGATGAGCGTGGTTTATCAATTATTGTATCTGAGCAGGTTTTAAGTTTTGCGCTTGATATTGCCGACCGGATTCTTGTTATTGAGAAGGGCGATATTGTGCGCGAGGATCTTAGAGATTCAGTTGACCAACAAAGTGTTGCCGCTTATTTGGCAATTTAACTATTTTTTAATATCCGGCCTCAGGAGTAAATTATGACTGAAACGATTATTGAAATTGATTTAAATACCTCACCGTATGAGAACAAGCATATCCATAATCGCTGGCATCCTGATATTCCAATGGCTGTTATGGTCAAGCCTGGGGATGATTTTAAGATCGAATGTTATGATTGGACCGGAGGCCAGATTGAAGACAATGATGATGCATCGGATGTGCGTGATGTTGATCTGTCTCAAGTGCATTTTTTATCCGGTCCTGTTGGGGTTGAAGGTGCCGAACCGGGAGATTTATTGGTTGTGGATATTCTGGATATAGGTACCTTTGATGACAGTTTATGGGGCTTCAATGGTTTTTTTTCAAAGCAGAATGGAGGAGGGTTTTTAACCGATCATTTTCCGGAAGCGCAAAAATCTATCTGGGAGATTAACGGTATGTTTACAAAGTCACGGCATGTGCCCGGTGTGGAATATGCCGGATTAATCCATCCTGGTTTAATAGGCTGTTTGCCGTCGAAAGAAATTCTGGAGGAATGGAACAGTCGTGAGCAGGAGCTTTATGATACCAACCCGGAACGGGTGCCGGCCTTAGCAACCCTTCCTTTCGCAGATACTGCGCATATGGGTGGTATGACAGGGAGTGATCGTGACAAAGCGGCTGCGGAAGGTGCCCGTACAGTACCGCCACGTGAGCATGGCGGGAATTGTGATATTAAAGATTTATCGCGCGGCTCTAAAATATATTTTCCTGTTTATGTGAAAGATGCAGGATTGTCGATGGGAGATTTACACTTTAGCCAGGGCGATGGAGAGATCACATTCTGTGGTGCGATTGAAATGGCCGGTTGGCTGCATATACGAGTCAATCTGATTAAAGGCGGTATGGAAAAATATGCGATTAAAAATCCCATTTTTAAACCCAGCCCAATTGCACCGAAATATGATGATTACCTTATTTTTGAAGGTATTTCGGTTGATGAAAGTGGAAAACAGCATTATTTGGATGTACATATTGCTTATAGACAGGCTTGCCTTAATGCCATTAACTATTTGGAAAAATTTGGTTACTCGCGTGCCCAGGCTTATGCCATCCTTGGAACAGCTCCGGTACAGGGCCATATTAGCGGGGTTGTTGATATTCCCAATGCCTGCGCAACATTATGGTTGCCGACCGATATATTCGAATTTGATGTGAAGCCTGGTAATGATGGCCCGACAAAAGAGCTTGATGGTTCTGTCGATGTGCCATTGGCTCCTGACCTGTAAAGCTAGTCAGTTATACAGTATTTATTGATCTATTCCTTTCTAATGTTATTGAGGAGGCTTTATCGTGCCGGTTTATGATTATAAGTGTAATGAACATGGAATTTTCTATGAGCTCGCTACAGTTGAAGATTGTGATAAACCAGCTGCATGCCCTGAATGCGGAAAACTATCCGCGCGCATCATCCTGGTTGCACCTGAAGTGTTGAATATGGATTCGAGTAAAAGAAAAGCTCATGAAACCAATGAAAAAAACCAGCATGAGCCCACACATTCAAGCCGTGAACGGCGTGAATTGGATCACCAGCATGCGAATGGCTGCGGTTGCGATCGCAAGTTGAGTGATTCAAAGCTAATGTATACTGCACGCGGTGAAAAAACATTTCCCTCAATGCGACCGTGGATGATCAGCCATTAGCCAAGTTTATAGTTTATTTTTTTCGAATCATCTGGTTGCCACTTAGTCTACTTGATAATCATGTCGATATATATTCAGTTTTATGTTGGAACCATTATAACCGGGTTGTTAAATAATCACTCTGATCAAAACTTACTTGTAAAAAATTGAGTGATAATTATTTCGTTTTTAATTGGGGGAGGCACAATAACTAAAAATATAAACGATAGCCAATACTGATATTATCCCGTTTATTGCCCCGCGCATTACCCTGCAGGACGATTGCTTGTTGGGAAGCTATAGGAACACTTAATCCTAATGTGGTTTTGTGATTATGAGCCAGTTCATTTTCAATGTATTCGAAGTAAGTATAACGGATATCATATGCTATGCTCTGTGATTGACCTATCAGCGCAATTTCGGCGTTTAACTCCAGATCTACATTATTCTTAAATGAGCCGTTATAATCTAAATCCATACCAAGTGTCAGGCTTAATAAGGACTGCTCAAACAGCATTTTCGAATATCCGATATTGCCTTCGATAGTGGTCACCAGTAAATCCAGGTCTTGAATGAGTTTTCTTTGCCTGGAAAACTGGAAACTCCATGATTGGGGCTGAAAAAACCTATTTATATCGGCAAATGACGCTACTTTGAATAAATCGAGCCTTTGTAACTGGCTGTTATCATTCTCGAAGAACCGGTGCTCAAAATTCAGAAAACTCACATAAGAGCCAACTTGATACCCACTGGATATATCCAGAGTATCATGGCCCGCTACCCGAAACCCCAAATCTATGTATTGTTCATGGTCAATGTCGCCGTAGCTGATTGAGAATCGACTGCTAAGGTGACGATTCAATGGGTCATCTTGCATGTTTTTTGGGTAATCGGGAAATTTAAAGCTGTTATTGAAATTCGCTCTTTGTTTTATAAAATTAAAATAACGTTGCTGACCGATATGTGAGTCAATGTGTTCTCCTTGTATTAAGAGGTTTAAGTACTCCATCGCCAGCGAAACGACTGCAAGTTTTCTTGATGGTTCGAGTGCTTGCCAAGTGTCGGTTTTTTTTACAGTAAAACCTTTGGCCATTTTGATTGCCAGCTTTTTTTCTATAGCAGAATAAAAATTTAGAGTGTGATTAAAGACTCGAATAGAAGCAGGGTAGTGATGGGTTTGCATAATAAGCCCTGCATTATCCAAAACCCTGATCGTGTCGATTGGAATAGTCAATAGTCTAAATGATTTAGTACTAAGTAAGGATGGTTTCGCGACTGCTATTATGCTTAAAGCCCGGTAACTACAGTTTTCATCCAGAAAGTGGTAGTGAAAAACATCATTCTTAATTTCCCATGCATGCAATATAATTAATCGAATATCGTCTTCTGCAATATCCAGGTAATACTCCCAAATATCCCTGTTTTCGTTTTGCACGTAACGGCGTATTCGGCGATGATAAGGTAAATTATCAATCACTCCAGAGAAACCTCCCAAGACCCCTCTGTAAAAATAGTCGACAGGATTAGTGCTTTCTGAAAGATCTGCTGAATAATTTACTGTCGCTGATAATAACCCATCAGTTGAATCGTTTTCTTTATCAAAGAACCTCAGAAAAGTATGGCCGAACGTAGAGGCAGGGTTGCCCATAAACGCCGATGTAAAAGCGATCGACATATTCTGTGTCGAAAATTGGGATTTCCATTGATTTAAGTTTTTGCAATGTGCAAATGATGGTTCCGGGAGATTGAAAGTTTTGCTTAACCAGATTATTCGGGCCGGGAATTTGCAGAAAATCCGATGATTTTTGTTTGGTTTTGCCTTGAAATATATATTTATTAATGCTATTAATTCATCCCTAGGGCTAAGTTTACCAGTTGCTGATAAAAAAAACATAGAACTATCAGCTTCACTTATCCATTGGTTATGAGGGCTTCGCTTATAATGCATGAGCGATAACCACTGTGGATCTGTGTACGTTAGTTTTGTTTCTAGTTGGCTTAATACATCCTCTTTGGAGGGTGCTTGCTGCATGGTGAAAGCAGGTGGGCAACTTAGGGAATATAAAATCAAAATAATTAGATAGGCTTTGCGACTGCTTGGTCGAACGGGCTGAATTTCTAAGTTAAGTTTGAGGAAATTTATAATCATGTTGTATAAAAAAACTATTAAAATCGCTACATTAAACATCATTTTGTTTTTAAGTGGGTGTGCAACCATAGTAGGTGGTGGCTCCACACAACAAGTAAATTTTGACTCTAAACCTCAAGGTGCCAAAATTTTGGTTGGTAAACAAGGGAAGAATGGTGAAATTACCGATTTGCTGGATACAGGTCAAGTTACACCAAGTTTTGTTGTTTTAGAAAGAAGTAAAGCTGTTGTTATATTACAAAAAGAAGGTTATGAAGATATTCAGGTTGCGCTTACTAAAACAACGAATGGATGGTTTTTTGGAAATTTCTTTATTGGTGGATTGCTTGGTTCTTCGATTGATAGCTCAACAGGAGCAATCAATAAATATGACCCAAACCATTTTTTTGTTGATTTCGAAAAAAATATATCCACGCCCGTAGAAGAAGAAAAAAGCAACAAGAAAAATGAAAGTGAAGATAGCGCTGAATCGCAACAGACATAAGTGCTACCTCTGTGCTTAAGTATTGCACGCCAATTTTAATTGTATTATTGACTTTGGGGCCAGGGCCTAAAGCATGGTCCCAAAGCAATACTTTGAGCTCATGCTATAACAATTTGAGCATATCAGAAATTGATAGGCGGAAAGATCAGGTTCTTCAGTTTGTTTTATATAGCTATCGCCAGTTGGTGGTGGATATTTTTAACGGTGACGGCCAGTATTTAAATAGCTTGTACAGTCTATTTGAGCAAAGCTGTTATTCGAAACAAAAATTAAATCGGGAGCTGAAGAGTATATTGTTGATTACCCCACAGGTATCAGAGTATGCACGAAAAGTATCCGAGTTGGTGATATAGGCTAATGACTATCGAGGGCATAGTTATTAGGAAGCCAGGTTGATATGCTGACCTCATCGGCTCAATATCATTGTCCAAATTACCGTTTTGGTTGAGAAATCTCACTGCAGTATAAGCGGGGCACATACATGGAATAGCTTTATGCGCCCCACTAAATACAAGAAAACATCCAGAACAGTGACAGTTTTTTAGCCTTATGATGTTTCCGTAGCAGCCCTGCGTTGAAGAAGCTCATCTTCTATTTTATGTAAGGTCTTACGGTCAATCTTATAAAACATCATAAGAATGCCGCCCAGAAGGAAAAATACGGCCGGAAGGAAATTAAACATAATACGAATTCCTTGTATAGCCATATCAGTTTGCACTTCATTTGCGACAAAACCGAACCATGCCAGTATAAACCCAGGAAGCGCGCCCCCCAGTGCAGAACCAAATTTTAGAGAAAATAAGGATGCTGAGACAGTTAATCCGGCAGTATTTTTGCCTGTTTCCCACTCTCCGTATTCCGCGCAATCTGTATACATGGAAAACAAGAGGGTTATGATTACCCCGAAAGTAAAAATACCCAGGCTATGGAGAATAACGGTTATAAGGTATTCGTCAGGGGGAATAAAGTAACTGGCAATCAATAGCACCGTGTGTGCTACATTCATGATAATCATCAGGTGATGTTTCTCAAATCTTTTTACCAGGAACGGCGTCAGAAGTGCTCCTATTAACTGGCCGATCAGGCCACAGGATGTCAGGAATGCGGTACGGTCCATCCAAAACAAATATTTACTGCCGTCATCGACCATATAGTATTTTAGATAGTAGACAATCGAAGCAAAGCGAGCGACCAAACCAATGACAACCAGGATGCCGGTAATCACCAAAATTATCCAGGATGCATTTTTCAGCAGTGCGGTGAAGTCATCACGAATACTGGATTTGTGTGCTTGAGGGCTTACTCTTTCTCGAGTTGTGGCAAATGTAATCCAAAAGATTACGACAGAGAGCACCGCAAATAAAATAATTGTCAGACGAAAGCCGAGTAGTTCGTCACCTCCACCGAGCCAGTCCACTAATGGCTTGGCTGAAGAACCGACTACCAGGGTTCCAAGCGAAGCAAAGATAAATCGGAATTGGGTGGCTTTGGTTCGTTCTTCTGAAACGGGCGATATAACCGCGAGTAAGGCGGAGTAAGGGACATTAATGGCTGTAAAAGCGAGCATTACCAGCGTATAAGAGACATAAGCGAATATGAGCTTGCCCAGATCCGACCACTCAGGCCCTAGGAACAGCAGGTAGCCCAGTAACGCATAAGGAATAGCCACCCAAAGCAGGTAAGGTCGATATTTCCCCCAGCGGGAATCAGTGCGGTCGGCTATCAGTCCCATAGCCGGGTCGCTGACCGCATCAACAATCTTTGTCACCAGCAGCATGGTGGCAGCCGCTGCAGGGGATATGCCATAGACATCAGTGTAGTAGTAGAGCAAGAAAAGCCCAAAGAACCCCAGATAGAAATTCGAGGCCATATCTCCCAAGCCATAGCCGACTTTTTCTTTGAAAGATAGTGGTGCTGTGTCAGATTTGCTGTTCATATTATTCTTATTCCCCCGGGCCACTTGGATCAATTTGCAAGACCCCTCCCTGGGGAATTTGCTCGTGACAGCTAATACCTAGCTGCACGGAGCTTACCTTACGCAGCGAGAAATGCCAACTATCTGGTCCTGTGAACAGTTGGGGTATAGGCCAGATTAGTGAAAAGGCAGAGTTGGGTGAGGAACTATGCGTGCTTGGCAGGTAAAGTCTTTTAGAGCTTAATAAAAGCCGACACGGAATATTAATATGTAAACCGTATCGGCCTTATTAACTTGTAATTATGGTGATTAAAAATAACCGCTTTACTTACAAATTTTTCTTAACACTGCTGAGCCGCTTTCGTCATCCACGATGGTTTCGCCGCCGAAGCCCAGCATCAACTCTGCACATACTTTGCGTAGAGTGACTTTCTCAGCATCTGTGCCAATATGGAAGCCGGTGGCCACCGGTGTTTCGTTGGGGCCGCTGAATGTAACAGGGCCTTCCAAGCCGGCGCTGATGCCTGCTACCGATGCTTTATTGAAAAAGACTTTTTCAGAATCGGTGAAAATATCAATGCCGGTAACGGAACCGGCTTTGGCGGATAAGCC
Source organism: Gammaproteobacteria bacterium (assembly GCA_028284675.1). Taxonomy (GTDB): domain Bacteria; phylum Pseudomonadota; class Gammaproteobacteria; order HTCC5015; family HTCC5015; genus JANQRI01. The sequence continues at coordinate 45,657 of JANQRI010000030.1, forward strand.
GGAAGCATGATTGTCCAGAGCCAAAACGTTTTTCGATCCGGCAAATGTGTAGCCACGGGTTTTGGCGCCGCCATAACCGGGTAATGTTGCGTCCGGGTGAGATTTGCCTGCCAGGTAATCACCGCAAATATCAGAACCGACGCTGCCGAGGTTGCGTATGTTTTCAGCACTGGTATTGATCAGCACAACATTTTTGGCAGCATCCATTTTAAATGCAATCACACCTTTGTTAACGTGAAACATTGAGTCACCATTGCAAAAGTAGTCGGACTCTGAACCGGCAATACTGCTGAGCGTTTCAAAACCGGGTTGAGCTTCTACCCAGTTTATAACATCCTGAGTGATATTCAGTCTGGACAGATCCAGAGATGATCCGTCAAAGTCTCCATTGAGAAATGCTTTGGCAACAAACGCCTGTGCATTGGCAATTACGTTGCCGGTATAGCGTGCCAGATTATCATCAAGACTGGATATGGTGATAGGCTCACCGGTATCAGGATGCAGGTTGCGAATCTGGAATACCGCACCAACCGGATCGATAACCGCTTTGCCTCCCTGGTTCAACGTAACGATCTCATTAATAAAAGCCTGTTGGTCATTCACATGCACATTATGCAACCAGATGTTTTTTGCAGGAAAACGATTGATGCCGTCAGGTTGTGTCGGAAAGCCGTTAACCGCAACGCCGAGATTATTGACCAAAAAGGAATAAGAGTTACCGTCAACAACACCGAACTGGTTGTTGAATAACGCATATTCATCAGGATGTTGATTGCTGTCGATCTGTGGCCTTCCATCAACTGTATTACGATCGATAATCAAGTCTTCATGAACATTATTAACTGCTTGTATTAATGCTGTCTTGATATCTCCAATATTGAGTGTGTTGCCGTCAACCATAAGCTCTGTGGTTGAATCGCGGCGGTCCAGTTCTTCTATGTATGGTTTTATAAATTGTGCGGAGGAAAAGGTTCCCAGTATCGGAACATCTTTACGATTGGTTGCATTGGAATTCTTGACTAAAAGCCCTTCAACTCCATTAAGTGCTATTGCAGCAACTTCGAAATCTACAAAATCAACATTGATCACTTTGATTTTTTTATTGCCGTTGCCATGAATGCCGTGGTGGGATGAGCGGCCGATAACGCCATTTTTAATGATGACATTTTCCGCTGATTCAATTTCATCACCAAAATTTGCAGGTCCCTGTGAAGGGATAAACGGTTGTTCGGCAAGCTCTATAACGGCAAAGAAGCGCTGCAATAAAGCGTGTTCTTCACTTTGCTCGATAGTATGCCCGTTCAGATCAAGAACAACGCCTTTAGCAGTGATGACGATTGCTGCGAAAAAACCCAAACCGAACCCAGCCGGGTCGTAGCGAGGATCAGTTAAGCCGCCCGGAGTAAAATTGTCTACACCACCGGGTACAAACTGGGTGAAGAGCGGAAAGCCGGCATGAAAAGCATCAACCGGATTTGGGGTTTCGAGCTGTGCTGCGAGTTCAGCGGGCAGTTCTCCGGTTTGCAGCGCTTCGGTTAATGTGGCCGGTGAGTTGGGGTTGAAGCTGATATCTTCGGCTAAGCGATATATTCCAGGTTTATCAATTATATAAGTACCGAATTTAAAATCATTATTGGTCAGTTCGGTGAACGATAGTTTTTTGGAGTCAGCAAATGCTGATTGCCCGGCTATAAATGAAAAGCAATATGACAGTATTATTACAAATAACAAATTTTTTAATGAAAATTTAGAGCGACTTATTGGAGTTAACAACATTTTATGCCCCTTTTAGATTTTAATAAATTGCGCAAGTACACAGCTAAGTAAAATACAAGATACATTTTGGGAATTTCAAAAATTGATTTCTATATGATTTTTTTTTCTAAAGCAATCACTTGTTTTGATTATTGTCACTTAGCTGGGTTTGTGTTAACTCAAATGAGCAAAATTGTCATATATGTTGATAGTTGGTGAGGATTTGCTAGCGTCCTATTGTGGTTTTTCCAAGCGGTTTAAATTTTAAAATATAGTATTTGCCTCCGCTGTCATTTTGACCGTTGTTTAATGGTGGTGATTTATGTAGTTTATTGACTGTCAGAAAAATTTCATTATCAGGTCCGGTTGAAAAACCGTCTGCCCAGCTAAATTTTTCATCGTCTTGAAACAGCACATGATATTTTCGTTTTTTATCGATATATCCAACAGCGTTTGCTGTGATATCAGTAATATAAATATTATTATCATTATCTATAGTGATTCCGTCACTAATGGGTTTGGGTGCATATGCTTCTATCCGTTTTTGTAACTGTGTGTCAGAAAGCGATTTGTTGAGCAGGTCTTTTGTTTTCACCCGATAGAGAGTAGTGCCCGTCATTGGTGCGAAATATACCCATTTGCCCTGATGGTCAATCGTAATTGGATTGACTCCAATTCTTGCCGGTTTTCCGTTTACTGTGACAGTGTTTCCGTCAATTTGCATTTCTATTTTTTCGGGAACTGTAAATGAACTGCCGTGTAAAACCCTACGGGTTTCACCGGTTTTTAAATCTACAACAATCAGTGCAGAGTTGTGTTCGCCGGCTGTATCAGTGATATATATTGCCTGGTTTTTTCTATCGACAGCCAGGTCGTTCAGAAAAGAGTTTTCCGGTATGACCGGCGGGCTTAAGTAGATCATCCTGTATAGTGCCTGTTTGCCAATATCCCATCCGATCAGGCGACCAGCTCTATCTTTGCCGGATGCTGTTTCCAGCATCCATAGTATATTTTTGGAATCGACTATAACACCCAGTACCGGGTTTAGTGATTGGCTAAGTGTAATATTCGGGTAAGGGGTTGCACTGCCGTCTTGGTTGATTTCCACTATTCTATATTGTGGATCATAGAAAAAGTGATTGCTCATAAATATACGCCCGTGTTTCGATACCGCGATATTGCCGGGCGGATTTTGCTTGTCCAGAGAGTACGCGATTTTATAATTTTCGGCAGATGAATTTAAGGAGCCAAAGAATAAAAGTCCGCTCAATAAAAAAGATTTCCATAAATGCATGTAGCGCTTTCCTTTATCTTTAGTTGTCTGAAGTTAGCTATAAGTATACCAAAAAGTAAAATTCACTATTAATATTTTGTGGGCAACTGCATAGAATAGCTCCTCCAGGAGCAAGTGATATGCTGATGAAAAGGTAAGAAGGTAAGTCGGAAAAGAATTGATAGTGATTAGGGCGATAAGGTTTTACTGGGCGTAAATGGTGCAAAAATCAGCCAGCCGAGTTGTTTTTTAATATCGGCGATTGCTTTTTCATAGTATTCTGTTGTGTCTTTATCAGAAACAATAAGGTCACTGGTTGCCAGCTCCCACCAAAAATTCCAGTGGTTGTTTAACCCTAAGAAGCCGGAAATGTTTTTTCCTTGTAAATAAAATGTGCCGCCATTACTGCCGGTAACATGCGGGGAGGTAGGGTATTCAAGTTTGCCGCTTAAGTTTTTGTCGGGTCCAACCATTGTAAAAATGGGGTCTCTTGTACTGCCCAGATTAATGGTTTTCTGGGCTTGTTCCGGAAGTCCGGTTGCTGAATAATGCCCGTCCATAATAAGTCGGTTCACTACCTGTTGGGCACCGGGTGCTGAAAAACTTACAGCGAGTTCAGCGGGTATGGTTTGAGCAAGAAATCCCCCCAAGGAATGACCTATCACGACAGGGTTCGGCAGCTTGTTTTGTTTGGCGAAATTTAATGTAAGCTTATACAGGTGCAATGCATCATAAACCTGTTTTGGTACGGAACCGTTCATAATCGACCAGTTGTTTTGCATGTCCTTCAGTGATTTTATATCACTGCCCTTAAATGCAATTAATAACTGACCATCGCGGTTAACCAAAACTTTGGCGGCAAAACCTGTTTGATCGTTTGTTTGTGCTTTTACCAGTGAGTCTAATCCTTTTGTATTAGAAAATAGTTTCACAGGAAGTTGGCCGGTATTGTTAATTACTGATTGCAGTTCATGGTAGTCCCGTATCGGAAATGTGTAGTCGCGGTTTATTGCTTGTGCAATTGCTGCGTAATCTGAGCGTTGCGTGTCAGACAGTAACCTGTTCAAGCGATCATGCAGCGGATTTGTTTCTATGGTGGTCTGTATTATTTGAGCCATTTGTGTCTGGCTGCTTTGCAGTTGGGCAAGCGGCTCTGAAATGACCGGTGCATTGGGGTTTTGGCTGTCGCTGATATAGGGCATTTTTACGCTTCGATGCTTTGTTAAATGTTTAAAATAAGTGCACGGTACATATATGGAGCCTAAGCTTTTTAGTTGCAATGCTAAATAATTTGTTTGTTATTGACTATCCAACTTTCGGTGTATGGTTTTGTTATTTCAGGCAAAAAAAGCGCTAATTGTTATAACTTAAGTGATAAAACCAGGGCAGCCTGAGGGTATTGTGTATTTTAGTGTCAGTTGCTTCAGCAGCTTATGTTTTATGATCTGCTTCCGGTTTTATGAGCGGAATTTTTTTATGATTGAATAAGCTATTTATATGTTTCTCAGCTGTTTATACCGGGACTCAATCTAATGCTGGGTATAGGAAAAACCTAAAATAGCGGTTAAACGCTGCTATTTATGGCCGATATTTGCTATGGAGGGTCAGAGTGGAAAGCAGGGAAATATGAATAATCCGGCCATTGATGGTGCTGAGGAACTGTTGATCGTTATCTGTAAGCGATTGATTTGCTTGCTGATGGTCTATGTTTTCTCCGGAGTAGTTTATGCGCAGGCAGCATCGGGAGATGCATTGGTTTTGTCGAATGAATCTAATAAGCATTCTGCGATTGGGTATATTTGGTATTTGGAAGATAAGCAGGGAAAGCTGGATATTCAGGATATATTGCAACCCCAGTTTCAGTGGAGGTTTAAGAACGTAGGTAATAAAGCACCTAATTTTGGTTTAACGAAATCTGCCTATTGGTTTCAATTGCAGGTGGTTAGCGGTGAGGACCGGCCCAAGACCTGGTGGCTTGAAATTCAGGATCCGCTTCTGGATATTGTTGATATTTATTATAAGGTCAATGGTGAGCTGACTGAGCATATCCAACTGGGCGATCATTACCCTTTCCATGAACGGCCGGTACGTGTACGCAACCCTGTTTCGATTTTGTCGTTAAAACCCGGCGAACGAGTGGAGATAATTTTCAGGGTGAAAACTTATGGTGCGATGCATGCGCCCGTGTTTTTTTGGGAGCCGGAATCCTATCCAGTTGAAGCTTTAAATCTCCAAATGGAGTATGGAATTTATTATGGCATTATTGGGGCTTTAATTCTCTATAATCTGATGCTGTTTTTTTCCATACGCGATGTAACCTATCTTTATTATTGTTTGTTTGTTCTCAGTTATTGTGTCTGGCAGTTTAGTTACAATGGTCTGGGGTACGAGTTTTTATGGCCGAATCACGGGAAGTTAAATCTGCTCTCCGCGTTGTTAGGGAGTAATTTTTATACGTTTTTTATGCTGGTCTTTGTCAGGTCTTTTTTGCGTATTCCGGACTTATTTCCCTGTATGAATAAATTCATCATATGTGTGATGAGCTTTGGGATAATTCCATTAAGCGTATTTTTGTTTTTTGATCAAAGTATTGGTGTTCGAATTAATGTCTTTTATTTGGTGATGGCGCTTTGTGTTATTTCATTCGCGGGTGTTTATGCATACTATAAAAAGGTAGTTGAGGCACGTTATTTTCTGATTGCCTGGGGGGTTTTTATATTTGGCGTTTTAACATTTTGCATGATGTTTATCGGTTTGCTGCCGGCTAATTTTCTGACAATACACGGCCAGCAAATTGGTTCTGCTTCAGAAGCGATATTATTATCGTTTGCACTGGCGCACCGGATGCGTTTGCTGACAAAGGAGAATGAACGTATCCGGATGCAGGTTAAGCAAAATCTCGAAAACCGGGTCGTTCAGCGTACTGATGAGCTAAGTGTGGCGATGTCTGAGCTTAAACTTGCAAATGAAATGCTCAGAGAAAAGAGTTTTAACGATGGGTTAACGGGTGTTAGAAACCGCATGTATCTTGAAAGTGAATACGAGAAAGAATGGTTAAGGAGTCGCCGTGAACGCAGTGACCTGGCGGTATTGATGATTGACCTTGATCATTTTAAGCGGGTAAACGACGAACATGGTCATCTGTGCGGTGACCGTGCATTGTGTTTTGTCGCAGATATTGTTCGAAAAGAAATCAGCAGGCCGGGGGATATTATTGCACGTTATGGTGGCGAAGAGTTCCTGGTGGTTTTGCCGGGAACCGGTAATGCGGGTGCCTATGCATTGGCTGAGAAAATCAGAGCAACACTGGAGAACACGGCTTTCACATACGACAATCAGGCAATACAGCTAACCGTGAGCATCGGTTATGCGGTACAGACAGCTACAGAGTGTCTAGAGGATGCAAGCAGTTTGCTGGATGCGGCCGATCAGGCTTTGTATGCAGCAAAACATAACGGCCGTAATCAGGTGGCCGCAGTGGCCTGATCAGCTCTGCTGATCCAGCTCATCCAGATATTTTTCCGCATCCAGTGCGGCCATGCAGCCGCTACCGGCTGAAGTGATCGCCTGGCGATATACATGATCCATCACATCGCCGGCAGCGAACACGCCGGGAATACTGGTTGCGGTGGCATTACCGGCAAGGCCGGAATGTACCTTGATATACCCGTTTTCCATTTCCAGCTGGCCTTCAAACAACTGGGTGTTTGGGCTATGACCAATTGCGATAAAAACACCTTTAACATCCAGGTCTTTCTCACTATTGGCGCTGACATCTTTGATGCGGATGCCGGTAACACCGCTATCATCACCGAGAACCTCATCCAACACATGATTCCACGCAATGTTCACATTGCCTGCAGTGCCGGTTTTTTCCATTAAACGATCCGCGAGAATTTTTTCTGAGCGGAACTTATCACGACGATGCACGACGGTGACGTTTGATGCAATATTGGATAAATACAGTGCCTCTTCGACTGCGGTATTGCCACCGCCGATGACCGCCACTGGTTGCTCCCGGTAAAAAAAGCCGTCGCAGGTTGCACAGGCGGAAACCCCTTTGCCTTTGAATGCTTCCTCAGAGTCCAGACCGAGGTATTTGGCGCTGGCACCGGTCGCGATAATCAGTGCGTCCGCGGTATAAGTACCGGAGTCACCGATCAATTTGAACGGCCGTTGTTGCAGGTCAGCAGTATGGATATGATCGAAAATAACTTCGGTGTTGAAGCGCTCCGCATGCTGGCGCATACGTTCCATTAAATCGGGGCCTTGCAGGCCTTCAACATCACCCGGCCAGTTGTCCACGTCAGTTGTTGTTGTCAGTTGCCCACCGGCCTGCAGGCCGGTGATCAAGACAGGCTTAAGGTTAGCGCGCGCAGCATAAACGGCGGCGGTATATCCGGCAGGACCGGAACCTAGAATCAGCAGGCGGTTGTGTTTGGTATCGCTCAAAATTGTGGCTCCATTTAGCTGGCGGACTTATATGAGTTCGGCGTTATAATGCGGGCAGTATGATACGTAATCACTGACCAGCGGTAAACTCTATGACTATGGATATAGGCATTCCGAAAGAAATCAAGGACCACGAAGGCCGCGTTGCGTTATTACCTGATGCATGTGAGCAGCTGATTAATGCCGGGCACCGGGTTTTTATACAGGCCGGCGCCGGTCAGTTGAGCGGTTACCCGGATGAAGACTACCTGCGTGTAGGTGTCGTGGTTATTCCGGATGCTGCCGGCTTATATGCGGCTGCAAAACTGGTTGTAAAAGTTAAGGAGCCGGTGCCGGATGAGTTCCAATATTTACGTGCAGACCATACGTTGTTCTGTTACCTGCATTTGGCTGCTGAGCCTGAATTAACCGCATTTTTGTGTGAATGTGGTTTAACCGCAGTAGCATTTGAGACCGTTGTCACTGACCAGGAGCAGTTGCCTCTGCTGGCGCCGATGAGTGCGATTGCGGGGCGTGTCGCGGTACAGGTTGGTACGCACTTGTTACATCTACCGAGCGGTGGTCACGGTGTGCTGCTCGGAGGGATTGGCACTACAGAGCCCGGGCGGGTCGTGATATTGGGTGCCGGTGTCGCCGGCAGCCATGCGGCCACTCTGGCGGCTGCTATCGGTGCGGATGTTACGGTGTTTGACAAGTTGCCTGAGCGTTTACAGGTTATTTCCGGGAATGCGCCGAATATTCGGGGTGAGCTTTCCGAGCCGGATGCGGTTGCCGCATCGGTTGCAGAGGCTGATCTTGTCGTTGGGGCTGTGCTGATACCCGGGGCAAGGGCACCAAAGGTGGTTACAGCGGAGATGGTTAAAGCAATGAGGGCAGGTAGTGTGATTGCCGATGTATCGGTGGATCAGGGCGGATGCATTGAAACGACACGGCCCACCTCGTACCGCGCGCCCACTTATACCGTGGACGAAGTGATTCATTTTACAGTAACGAATATGCCCGGCGCGGTGCCGCGTACCGCCTCTCAGGCTTTGTCGCTGGCGGTTTGCCCTTATGTGCTGAGGCTTGCCGGCCCTGAAGGTATTACCGGTGATTCGGCATTGAGTCGCGGTATTAATATCAGCAATGGTACAATCGTCCATCCTGCACTACGCCCGGATTAATCGAGTGATTCACGGAATTATCCGGCTTTTTCTAATACAAAGTGTTCTTTAGGGCCGTCAGCGATTCGCAGGGAGTGTTGAAAGCCGTGGTTTGCTTTCAGCAGCGTTTGGGTTGAGGGTATTAAGGCACAAATGTGATGGGTTTTTTTGTACATTTCCATCTTTTTTTGTATTAATATAATAAATATCAGTTATTTATAAGGCTTTTATGAAAAATTTATTAGGTTTTTGGCGGGCTGGACATTGAAACAGGCAAAACGAAAAACAGACGCAGCACCGATCCCTGGTCAGGTAATGAACGCGATGCGCGAAGCGATGATGTTTTTGCTGGTCGCAGTTGCCTGCTACTTTCTATTGGCGCTGTTTAGCTATGATCCGCAGGATCCGGGTTGGTCTCAGACAGGCGAAAATGCTCAGGTCAGTAATTTTGCCGGTGCGTTTGGGGCATGGTTTGCAGATGTCATGCTATACCTGTTTGGTTTTGCAGCTTATTTATTTCCGGTCATGATCGCACTGAGCGGGTGGCTGCTGGTTCGCCGCGACGATGATAGTAAAGAATTCAGTATTCACCAGCTGGGTCTGCGAGCTGCCGGCTTTATGTTTTTGCTTATCTCAGGTTGTGGTCTGGGTTCTTTTATTGCGGTTCCGGAATCGGCATTACCTCAACCGGATAATGGAGCAGGCGGTATATTGGGTGTATTGGTCGGCCTTCAGGGACTGACTTCAGTTTTTGGGGAAATCGGTGCCAAACTATTATTGCTGGCAATTTTTCTGACCAGTATCTCGCTGTTTACCGGTGTTTCCTGGTTTGCGGTAATGGATTTTACCGGTCGGCAAACTCTGGCGTTAATCAGTTGGTTGCGATACCGAGTGGCTTATATGATCGAAGAGCATAAGGCTCGTCGTGCAAAAGTTGAACGTGAGGCGGTGCAGATCGAAGTCATCGAGAAAAAGAAAGCGGTGAAACGGGAGCCGCCCCGTATTGAACCGATTTTCAAAAGCTCTGAACCGAGTAAACGCGAATTTCAGGAGCGTCAAATTGTATTGTTTGAGCCTCCGCCGGAAACTGAGTTACCGCCTCTGAAGTTGCTGGACAGCGCCAAACCGAAAGTCGGTGGTTATTCAAACGAAGCATTGGAAGCAATGTCACGCTTGGTTGAGCATAAACTGCAGGATTTCGGTATTTCTGCCCAGGTGGTTGAAGTACACCCCGGGCCGGTGATTACCCGTTTCGAAGTACAGCCGGCACCGGGTGTGAAAGTCAGCCAGATCAGCAACCTCTCCAAGGACCTGGCACGTTCTCTGTCAGTGATCAGTGTCCGGGTCGTTGAAGTGATTCCCGGCAAGTCCACCGTTGGTCTGGAAATACCCAATGAGCAGCGTGAGTTGGTTACTTTGCGCGAAGTATTAAAGTCCGATGATTATGAGGGCGCGAATTCGCCGCTGGTGCTGGCCTTAGGCAGAGATATCAGCGGTAAGCCGGTGGTTGCGGATCTGGCAAGAATGCCGCATTTGCTGGTGGCCGGTACGACCGGTTCCGGTAAATCGGTTGCGATTAACGCAATGTTGCTAAGCCTGCTCTATAAAGCAACTGCGCAACATGTGCGTATGATTTTGATTGACCCTAAAATGCTCGAGTTAAATGTATACGAAGGTATACCGCAGTTATTGACACCTGTAGTGACTGATATGAAAGAAGCGGCAAATGCATTACGTTGGTGTGTGGGTGAAATGGAGCGCCGCTATAAGTTAATGGCAGCATTGGGCGTGCGTAATGTTGCCGGTTATAACAAAAAAATCAAAGAGGCTGAAAAGCGTGGTACTCCTATTGTTGACCCGCTTTACAACCCGGCTGAAGCATTTGATCCGGATGAAAAGCCGCCGGTGTTGAACCATATGCCGTTTATTGTTGTCATTATCGATGAGTTTGCCGACATGATGATGATTGTCGGTAAAAAAGTGGAAGAACTGATTACGCGGCTGGCACAAAAGGCAAGGGCGGCCGGTATTCATTTGATTTTGGCTACGCAGCGTCCATCAGTGGATGTGATTACCGGTTTAATCAAAGCGAATATCCCGACACGGATTGCATTTCAGGTATCTTCAAAAGTTGATTCGCGCACGATTCTGGATCAAATGGGGGCCGAGCAGTTATTAGGTCATGGAGATATGTTGTTTCTACCGCCAGGCACCAGCCTGCCGGTGCGCGTACACGGTGCTTTTGTTGACGATCATGAGGTGCATAAAGTCGTTGACCACCTGAAGAAAAACAGTGCTCCCGAATATATTGATGAAATTTTGCAAGAGTCTACGGAGCCTTTACCCGGAATTCCAAGTGACCGGGCCCGGGCAAAAGGTGATGAAGGTGATGAGCTCTATGATGAGGCAGTCGCTATTGTGTTGGAAACACGCAAAGCATCGATATCGTATGTGCAACGTCGATTGAAAATCGGTTATAACCGGGCCGCACGTATGCTGGAGGAAATGGAAAGTGCGGGTATTGTCAGCACTCTGCAAAACAATGGCAGCCGTGAAGTACTCGCTCCCGGGCCACCGAAGTGATCGTGGTTAACCATAAGTTGAAGAGCACAATATAAATGAATAAAGAAAAAAAATACGGCAGTGAATTCCATTGGCGCCAAATTATATTGGGCGCAATGCTATGTTTGGTTTCTGCATTATTACCAGTTTCTTTTGCTTATGCGGGGGAAGGGCTTGATCGGCTTAAGCGCTTTACGGCAAACCTAAACTCGATGAAAGCCGATTTTACGCAAACTTTATTTGACGACAAAATGCGCCAGGTAGAGGTTGCGAGTGGATTTTTTTTATTACAAAAGCCCGGTAAATTTCGTTGGGACTATAGGGTTCCTTATCAACAGCTGATTGTTGCCAACGGAGAAAAGCTTTGGCTGTATGATAATGACCTTGAACAGGTTACGGTTAAGCCATTGGAAGAAGCGTTGGGGGCGGCGCCAATAACACTGCTGACCGGGAGTGATGATTTGGAAAAACAATTTAAGATAATAGAGCTGGGTAATATTGATGGCAGGGAGTTTTTGCAACTTGAGCTTAAAGTTAAAGATACTGATTATGGGTTTATGTTGCTCGCTATGGGAAAGAAAGGCCTGGAAGTTATGGAGTTGAAAGACAAGTTAGGACAAGTAACCCGTATCGAGTTTCAGAATATTGTGCTTAACGCAAAAGTAAGCAGTGATAAATTTGAATTTAAAGTGCCGGAAGGGGTTGATGTGATTGGGGAAGCTGCTCCCTCAGCCAATGGCATTTCTGCGGTTCAAACTCAATAAAACGCTAGTAGAATAATTCCCGCTTTATATAAAAGCGGCTATGCTTAGACTCATTCCGTTGTTTTTTCAGCGATGCCTGATTTTCGTCAATTGATTATTTGTCGACATAACTTCTCGTTTTTCTAGAACCTCGTCAAATCCAGTGCCTTGATTTCTCTGTAAAATATCCTGGAATATTTTTTGCAGTATATTTATTTGGAAAGCTATAGGCTGATATTTGCCTATTATCGCCAAAGATATAAATGCACAGAATAGAATGCTTCTTACAGGTATTTGTGGCGTTTATGCTTTGAGCCAAGCCTAACACTTTTGCGGAGGGTGGTGTGCAGCGTATTTTATTGATTCTGGAAGAGTCTGCCACTTTGCGTCATGCGCTAAAGAAAGCTTTTTCGTCCAAAGGTTACGATATAACAGTTGCTGAAAATTATGCGACTGGACTTGATTACTTAAAGTCCTGTGCCAGTGGCAGCTGTGGTTTCTCAGGTTTTCTGATTGGCTGGCCGGCCTATACTGACAACAGGGCTGACGAAATACTGGTCTCTCTGTCTTCCCCGGGTTTACGAAAGTTGCCGGTCTTATTGTTATCAGATGAGGGTGATCCGGCCAAGATGGATTGGGTAACCAAACGGGGTGGGGTCGGTTTGCTTGCATGGGGGGATTACGAAGAAGCCACCAACTTGATGGCGAAACTGGATGAGTCACTGAAGCGCGAGCCGGGTCCGAAAATATTTCCGCGTGTAGGACAGGTGGTCAAAATACTTGTGGTTGATGACTCACCATCAGTGCGTTTTTCAATACGCAATCTTTTGTTGAACAGTGGCTATCAGGTTGAAACTGCCGCATCAGCACAGGAAGGTATCGAGCTGGCTTTTAAGCAGAGTTTTGATATCGCGATTATAGATTATTTTATGCCGGACCATAATGGTGATGTTATGGTGCGGTTGCTCAAGCAAAATTCAGCTACAAAAAATATTGTATCTGCAATTATTACCGGCACTTATTCCGATGATGTGATTCGTGATTGTCTGGCGGCGGGTGCGGTCGAGTGTATGTTTAAAAACGAAGCGCAGGAACTGTTTTTGGCAAGGGTTGGTGCGCTGACTAAATCTGTGCTTGACCGGCGCTCGATTGAAAATGAACGTAAACGTCTGGAAAGTATATTGAGTTCAGTGGGTGACGGGGTTTACGGTGTCGATAAATCCGGTGATATCGAATTTATTAATCCGGCTGCAAAGAAAATGCTGGGTTATCCTGAGGTTGCCAGTCTAATTGGCAGATCTGCACATGTCCTTTTTCACTATGCAACACCCGAAGGCGATCTGACCAATGGTGAAACCTGTTTTTTGTCCAATTGCTATGATAAGGCATCACAGCTTACAAGCTGGCAGACGGTATTTTGGCACCGGAAAGGCCATTCGTTCCCAGTGGAGTGTTCAGTGTACCCCCTGGAGATGGATGGCGAGCATGTCGGTTCTGTGGTTGCGTTCCGGGATATATCGGAGCGTAAGGTACTCGAAGAAGAATTGCGATGGCAGGCAAGCCATGATCCTTTGACAAAGCTTTTTAATCGTAAATATTTTGAAGAGCAAATAGACGAAGAAGTCGAAAAGTTAAAGCGCAACAATAGTTGCAGTGCGCTATTGTTGGTTGATATTGACCGATTTAAATATATTAATGATACCGCCGGTCATGTTGCCGGGGATGCGTTGCTTGTTGATGTCGGTAAAAGGTTGCAGCGACGCTTGCGGTCTTCCGATACTTTAGCCAGGATTGGAGGCGATGAGTACGCGATCATTATACGAAATATCGTTTCCGGCCATGAGGAAGTGATGGCTGCTGCTGAAGCGTTTCGGCATGTGCTCGAGGAAAAGAAGTTTTTTTGTGGCGGAAGAAGTTATGATGTTACCGCAACTTTCGGGGTCAGCATTTTAGACCGCAACACCAAGTCATTGGAAGAGGTTATGACCAATGCGGATATTGCGTGCCATATCGCAAAAACCAAAGGACGTAACCAGACGCATATTTTTTCAGGAGATCATGACCGCAAGGCCTCGATGCATCGGGAGTTGGGTTGGTCTTCACGTTTGCGTGAAGCATTAAAGAAAAATCTGTTTGTGCTGAATTTCCAGCCTATTGTGCCGATTAAGTCGATCGATTTTTCAGGTTTGCCGGATCAAACCGGTCAGGTTTGGCTCGAATACCTTATTGCCAAGCAGATGGAGCCTTTGTTTTTTGAAGTTCTATTGCGTCTGCAGGACACCTCCGGTGATTATATTGTGCCGGATGCTTTTTTACCAACGGCCGAACGCTTTGATATTATGCCTGACATTGATCGCTGGGTAATCGATAACGCATTTAACTATCTTGCAAAAAATAAAGTAAAAGCCCCTGCGTATCATCTGGCGATAAATCTTTCCGCGCAAATACTGACTGAAGATGATACGGCCAAATATATCAAGGACAGGCTGAAAACCTATGCGATTGATCCGCGATTTATAACCTTTGAAATTACTGAAACACAGGCGGTAACCAATATCGATGCAACCAAGGCATTAATCGCAGAATTACGTGGCATGGGGTGTAAATTTGCACTGGATGATTTTGGCAGTGGTTTCAGTTCTTTTTCACATCTAAAACATCTGGATGTGGATTATATTAAGATTGATGGTATGTTTACCAAAGGTATAAATGACAACCCGATCGATAAAGCGGTTGTACTGGCGGTTACTGAGATGGCCCGCTCACTGAATAAGAAAACTGTGGTTGAGTATATTGAAAACCCGGAAGTGTTAAAAACACTGCAACTTTCCAATATAGATTATGCGCAGGGCTACTATATAAGCAAGCCGATTCGTGCGTTGAACTTTGGTTGACGCGGCTGCCGGCTCGGCGTATTACAAGGCTGTCAGGGCTTGCATTTCAGAATCCAGATGAATCATACTTAAGCCAGGGTTTATAAACTGGAATAAAGAGCATATGTATTTATTTTTTTTAAGAGTTATTCACGTGCTTAAGTGTGAAATTGCAAGTGATTCAGAAAAGTATGGCAGGGTGCCCAATGGCAGGTAATCCGAGCCATGCGGCAATATTGTTGATCCACTGTGACGATCGTCCCGGTCTGGTTGCTGCGGTGACCGGATTTATTAACATGCACAAAGGCAATATTCTTGATCTGGACCAGCATACCGACAGTGAAGCAAAAAAATTTTTTATGCGGGTAGCCTGGGACCTGGGCCAGTTTACTTTAAGTGGGCAAGATATTGGGAAGCGTTTTGAGCAAGAGGTTGCAGCACCGTTTAATATGCAATGGGAGTTGTTTTTCTCAGAGCAGACCCCAAGGATGGCGATATTTGTATCGCAGATGTTTCATTGCCTCTATGATATTCTCGGGCGTTATAAATCCGGAGAGTGGCGGGTCGAAATACCACTGATCATCAGTAATCACGAGTCTGCCAGAGATATCGCGCAGCGTTTTGAAATAGATTGCCATATTTTACCCATTACACCGGATAATAAAGCTGAGCAGGAAGCCATCGAGTTGAAATTGCTTGAAGAGCATTCAATTGATTTTATTGTGTTAGCCCGTTATATGCAGATTCTTTCAGAAAAATTTGTCGAGCGTTACCCGAGCAGTATTATCAATATCCACCATTCATTCCTGCCGGCATTTCCGGGCGCCAAACCGTATCACTCTGCACATCGTCGAGGGGTAAAAATTATCGGAGCTACCAGTCATTATGTAACCGCCGAACTTGATGCCGGTCCGATTATTGAGCAGGATGTTGTCTATGTGAGCCATAAGGATGCGGTGAGTGATTTAGTACGTAAAGGGCGCGATCTTGAGAAACTGGTATTGTCCAGGGCGGTTTGGCACCATTTACAAAGAAATATCCTGGTTTACGATAATCGAACGGTTATATTTTAAGCCATCAAAATACCGTGGCTGATTTTTGGGATAGAATACAGATACTTGAAGGTGATATTACTGACCTGAAGGTGGATGCGATTGTCAATGCGGCAAATAACTCTTTGTTGGGCGGTGGTGGTGTTGATGGCGCGATTCACCGTGCGGCTGGACCTGAACTACTGGATGAGTGCCGCAAAATGAATGGGTGTGAGACCGGTGCTGCAAAAATCAGTGGTGCATACCGGCTGCCGGCACGATATATCATTCATACCGTGGGGCCTGTCTGGCAGGGCGGAAATCATAATGAACCGGAATTGCTGGCTGCCTGTTATCGCAATACAATGTTGTGTGCACTTGAAAATGAGGTGAAAACAGTTGCTTTTCCGGCAATTAGTTGTGGGATTTATGGGTTTCCGGCCGAGCGCGCCACAGTCATTGCGGTTAATGAGGTTTATGGTTTTTTGATTGGTTGTGATCAGATTGAGCGAGTGGTTTTTGTATGTTTCAATACTGAAATGCTCAGTATTTATCAAAGTGTTCTCGATACGACTATTTAGAGGTTCTTTTGCATAAGCTTATTTTATTGCTATTGTCTTTTACATATGCGGGTGTGGCCTATGGTGCCGATAAAATAACAGCGAACGCATTGTTTGAAGGTAAGGCTGTATTGATTATCCGTGGTGAAAGAGTATTTTTGTCAGCCGGCGAAACCAAAAAAGGTGTCAAATTGCTGGAGGCCAACGGCAATGGTGCAGTGATTGAGGTTAATGGCCAACGAAAAATTTTAGGTCTTGATAAATCAATCGCAAAGCAGTATGCCGACCCAGCCGAATGGAAGCGAAATATTATTGCAAAAACCCATGTGATATCAGCTAAGCTGATTCACCAAACGCATAACCTTGCAACATTTGAAGTGGATTATTACTACGATAAGAAACTCGGTGATTATGCAACTATGTCTGCGAAAACCATGTTCAAAGGTGAAGCCACAGCATATTGGTCACATACGCATACCCGCCTAATACCCGGTAGAAATCTGGCGACCGTTACCGTTAGTATGAACGATGAAGCCCCGCCGTCGTATATGTCTGATGAGGTTCGTTTTGATATAACCTGGATTAAAGGTGATGCTTCGGGTTCGACCGGCACATATCTGATGGAGTTTATTAAAGAGTGGCGGCAGTAAATGCGAGCCGGCGCTTGCCGACTTTGCAGGCGATATTGTTTGATTTCGACGGCACTTTGGTTGATTCTGAGTGCATTCATTTTCAGCTTTGGAATAAAGCAGTTGAGCCGCATGGTGTTGTTATTGATGAGCCTTTATATCAAAAGTATCTGCTCGGTAAGGTATGTACCCAGAATGCTGAAGATATAATACGTATATTTTCATTGAAGGTATCGCCGGAAAAGCTGGCTCTTAAGAAAGAGCGCTTGTTAGCCGAGTACCTTAAGACGCAGACATTGCCTTTAACACACATGGCTGCTGAGGTAATCACTTTTTGTATGAGTTTGAATATTAAAGTGGCACTGGTAACCGGAAGTAACAGAGCCAGCGTGATTCCGACTTTGTGTACACATAATTTACAGAGCAGCTTTGACTGTATAGTGACCCGGGATGATGTGATGCATACCAAGCCGGCCCCGGAAAGCTATTTAAAAGCGCTCGCGCAGTTGCAGCTCCCGGCTGATCAGTGTGTGGCGGTTGAGGACAGTGCCAATGGTATTAAATCTGCGACAGGAGCCGGTCTGAAATGTTTTGCAGTGCGTAATCGTTTTTCAGATGATGGTGATTTTATTTCAGCAGATGCTGTGTTTAATAGTTTAGGTGATTTTAAAATACAGTTGTTCGGATAATAATACTACCAGGCTGCATACCGCACTTAAGCAACACTGGAGTGTAATTAATAGTGATGACAAGCGAGCATCTGTTATGTGGAATTTAATTAAAAGCGATATACGGATAGCGATGTTAAAAAAAATATTACTTTGCATGGTTTTTTATTGCGTTTCACCGGCTGCAGTCGCATTGGATTTTGAAGGAGACTTTACTCAAGGCGGTTTGCTCCAGGGCCGTGTGGAGCCGGGCAGTAAAGTGTATTTTAAAAAACGAGAAATCAGTGTTTCTTCAGAGGGTGTTTTTTTACTGGGCTTTGGCCGTAATGCAGGTTTGCAACAGGAGGTTACGGTTGAACTGCCTGACGGCTCACGCAAAATACATAAAATTGAACTAAGTAAGCGGAAATACAAAGAGCAACGTATCAATGGTTTACCTTCTAATAAAGTAAGTCCCAGCAAAGAAGAGCTGGATCGTATATGGCGGGAAAAAGCTTTATTAACGGCTGCGAGGGAGTTTGATTCATCGCATAATGATTTTCTTTCTAAGTTTATCTGGCCGGTTACCGGGTTTATCTCCGGAGTATACGGCAGTCGGCGTATTTTAAACGGAACTCCAAAACGCCCTCACTACGGTGTGGATGTGGCTGCACCTAACGGCACGCCAATAAAGGCGCCGGTCGGAGGTATCGTTCGACTGGTTCATCAGGACATGTTTTTTACCGGTGGGACCCTGGTATTGGATCATGGTCATGGTTTGTCATCCACATTTATCCATTTAAGCAAAATTCTGGTCGAAAAAGGTGCTGAGATTAAGCAGGGGCAGGTAATCGCTGAGGTTGGAGCAACCGGGCGGGCGACCGGTCCACATTTGCACTGGTCTTTAAACTGGTTTAAAACACCGCTGGATCCGGCATTATTGGTTGGGCCAATGCCGGATGCCAGTAAGTGATTTATAGGTCTCTATAAACTTTAAACAGCACTTAATTGGGGGTGCTTTCGCTCTGACGCGTTATAAAGCTTGTTTAGCGCGTTAATATAAGCGTGTGCCGAGGCGATAACAATATCGGTATCCGCTCCCTGGCCGTTGACCACCACACCGCTTTTCTTAAGCCGTACATTCACTTCACCTTGTGCATCAGTGCCCCCGGTAATGCTATTGACCGAAAATAAATCCAGAGCAGCCTCACTGTTAACACTAAGCTCTATTGCTTTAAAGCATGCGTCAACCAGGCCGTCACCAGTGGCTTCCGAGGCATGCTCTTGTCCATCCACTGATAAAATGATTTTGGCTGTCGGGGTTTCGCCGGTTTCTGTACCAACCTTCATTGAGATCAGTTTAAAGTGTTCATTTTCGTTCTCAAGGTCATGCTCTGTTATTAATGCAAGCAGGTCCTCGTCATATATTTCATGTTTTTTGTCAGCCAAATCTTTAAAGCGCCGGAAAGCATCATTAAGCGCTTCTTCTGAATCGAATTTAAATCCCAGTTCCTCTAAGCGCGTACGAAAGGCGTTACGTCCTGAGTGTTTGCCCAAGACCAGCCGGTTACTGCTCCAGCCGACATCTTCTGCACGCATGATTTCATAAGTTTCCCGGCTCTTTATCACACCATCCTGGTGAATGCCCGATTCATGGGCGAATGCATTCGCCCCAACAATCGCTTTGTTGGGCTGTACCGCAAAACCGGTAATGCTGGAGACCAGGCGTGAACATGTCATTATCTGAGTTGTATCAATACCGGTATCGCATGGAAATACGTCCTGGCGGGTTCTAACGCTCATTACAATTTCTTCCAGGGCGGCATTGCCGGCTCGTTCGCCCAGGCCGTTTACCGTGCACTCAATCTGGCGTGCACCACTGAAAACCGCGGCCAGTGAGTTTGCAACAGCCAAACCCAGGTCATTGTGACAATGTGTAGAGAATATCGCTTTATCGGAGTTCGGCACTTTTTCGATCAATTGCCTGATCAGCTCGGCATAGTGAATAGGCAAATTATATCCGACCGTATCCGGGATATTGATGGTTGTCGCGCCGGCATTAATCGCGGCTTCAACCACGCGACAAAGAAAATCAAGCTCAGAACGGCCGGCATCCTCAGGGGAAAACTCCACATTATCGGTGTAACGCCGTGCCCGTTTGATAGCATTGACGGCTGTTTCCACGACCTGTTCCGGTTGCATACGCAGCTTCATTTGCATATGGATCGGGGATGTGGCGATAAAAGTATGAATGCGTGCCGACTTGGCTTTTGCCAGTGCTTCGCCGGCACGGTCTATGTCGGTTTCAGCGGCTCTGGCAAGTCCGCAAACCGTGCTGTTTTCAATAGCCGCGGCGACAGCCTGCACCGCTTCAAAATCGCCCCGGCTCGCGACTGGGAAGCCGGCCTCGATCACATCGACCCGCATATGCTCAAGTGCCCGGGCGATCCGGATTTTCTCATCTTTGTTCATTGAAGCACCGGGGCTCTGCTCACCGTCACGCAATGTTGTGTCAAAAATAATTAATTTGTCTTTTTTCATCTTTAAATTACCGGTTACTTAGAATCAGTCCTGCCGCGTATCGCTGAACAGCCCAATTCTAGAGAGAGTTAGGGGAGTTTGCCAAAAATTTATTAGATGCGTGTGCGCCTCGCCAGGCTGTCAGAATGCCCCTTAGGGCAGTAGATTCAGGGAGAGGGAGAGCGGGCAGCCGCAAACAGCCGCAGTGCGGATATTGTGTCGGGCTTCTGTTTTTGAATCGTTTATACTCATAATTGATTAATATAACGCGGCTAATTTGTTTTGCCAAGTATACTAACGTCATAATAAGCTATAACTTTCGGTTGTTTTTTAAAAAAGTTTATCCTGGGTGGTGGTGCTGAGTATGCAATATCGTAATACTTCAATGCGATATGGGCTGGTTGCCCAGTTTTTTCACTGGTTGATCGTCGCATTGATTATCACACAGTTTGTGTTGGCTGAGATTTTTGAGGATATGCCGCTGGGGCTGGAAAAAATAGCCATGATTGTCCGGCATAAGGAAATTGGAATGACAGTGTTGCTACTGGCCATATTAAGGCTGATTTGGAGATATTTTAATACGACCCCTGTTTTGCCGGATACTCTGAAAACCTATGAACGCCGGTTGGCACATTTAACTCATACACTGTTGTATCTTCTGATTTTTGCGATTCCGGTTTCCGGCTGGATTATGTCTTCATTGGCGAAGATTCCGGTGGACTATTTTGGTTTATTTGTTTTCCCTGATTTGGTCAGCCCGGACAAGTCTCTGGTGGATACCAGTAAAGTGGTCCATGAACTGCTGACAAAGGCGCTGTTAATCGTTGTCGGGCTACATGTAATTGCGGCTTTGAAACATCATTTTTTTCTAAAAGATGATGTGCTGAAAAGAATGTTGCCATTTCATAAGCCTGATTAATATAAAATTTATGAAGATAAAACAGTATTTCCTATCTGTTGTTTTGCTGGGTTTCGGAGTGACGGGGCTGGCAGATGATTTGAAAAAGTGGGTTTTGTTACCGGAGCAGAGTCGTCTGAAATTTGTTTTTGAGCAGGCCGGTAGCGATGAAACCGGCCGTTTCGACTCGTTTGATGCGGTATTTTGGTTTAATCCGGGCTTTGGAGCGGGTGTCCCCGCAGAAGGTCATTTTGAGGTGTCGATTAATATGGCTTCGGTCAACACGGGCGATGATGAGCGGGATCAGATTCTGCGTTCCGGGGATATGTTTGCGGTTAAGCAGTCTCCGCAGGCTTTTTTTAGGGTGGCTACTATCAGGCATATCGAGAAAAACCGCTACTTAGCCGAAGCAGAGTTGCAGATTCGTGATAGATCTCACAAAATTACATTTCCGTTTACTTTGGCCCCGGAAACACGTGAGGGTGGGCAAAAAGCATTCAGAATGCGCAGCACAGTGACGATCAAGCGTCTTGATTTTGGCGTTGGACAAGGGGACTGGGCTGAAACTACCTGGGTCTCTGATAAGGTGCAGGTAGAGGTTGATGTGTTGGGCCTGAGTGATAAATAACATTCGGTTTATATCTTAAGCAATTGAAAAATATAAATATTATTGATTTTTGTCTTTCGGGTCAGGTTTTTATGTATTAATACTTGTTATTTGTTTCAACCTTAGTGAAAATGGTTAGTACATATCCCATCGCAGGTGGCTTTATGGCAGACAGCTTAGATAGCCTGGTAACCGAGTTTTACAGGCAACAGCATCAGGCTCTGATCAAATTTCTGCATCGTAAACTAGGTTCGTTGCAGGAGGCTTATGATGTCGCTCAGCAAACATATGAGCGTTTGCTGAATAACGATAAAGCCCGGCAGATCAATAACCCCCGTGCATTCGTGTTCAGAGTCGCAAACAATATTGCGATTGATCATATCAGGCGGCGCAAAGTGCGTGGCGAGAGCGATCCGGTAGAGTATGATATCAATGAGCCTGTCGACAGCGGGCTTTCTCCCGATGATAGAGTTGATTACGAATTAACCATTGCGATGGTGCGGATGTTTATCACGGAATTACCGCCGAAATGTCGCTCAGCATTTTTATATTATAAATTTGAAGAGCGTGAATATAAGGAGATTGCCCAGCTTCTGGGTTTAAGCGAGAGTATGGTCAGGAAATATGTTCTGCGAGCGATTGCATATTGTCGCAGGCGGCTGGACCAATGTACCAATGAAGAGCTTTCAGGAGCTCGCCATTTGTGGGGAGTTCATTCTTAATGAGTGAGATTGTCAGTGACGACCAAACCGCCCTGGAGCAGGCGATTCGCTGGTTTACCTGGTTGCGTGATAATAAAGTTGATCCGGAATGCATGGATGTATTTTTAAAATGGCGTGCAAGTAGTATAGATAATCAGCAGGCTTATGAAAAAATCGAAGAACTTTGGAAAAATTATGACAGCATTGATGTGCTGGATTTACCCTGGCCGAGCGAAGTAGAGTTACGGCATGACCAATATGATGGTAGTAACCCTTTACCGTTACCGGAACATAAAAATCCGTTATTGGATGATTTGGTTGATGTGATAAGTCAGGACTCCGGAGACTTTATTCTTGGTGAGCTTAAGCAAGTAGATTCTGGCCGTAATACTTCCAAGTGGTGGTTGAGTGCTGCCGCAGTATTTGTCATATTAGCTGTTGGTTTAGGTTTTGTTACACCTGCACTGCTGGATCGCTTTGAAGATCAGCGGCTGGTTTATGTCACTGCGGTTGCGAAGCAGCGTGTTGAAAGGCTGGAGGATGGCTCGGTAGTCACATTGGGTGGTAGCTCAGAGATTGTAGTTGCTTTTAATCGTGATCAGCGCAGCATTACCTTGCAGAAAGGCGAAGCATTTTTTGAGGTTGCTAAAGATCCCACAAGACCTTTTGTCGTGAATATTGGTGATGGGAAAGTACAGGCAATAGGTACATCCTTTAATATCAATAGACGGCAAAACTCAGTTACAGTGAGTGTCATTGAAGGGCAGGTTGAAGTGAGTCATGAAATTGTTACTCAAAAGCCCAATGAGCATGAGGTTTTGCGGAAGCAGCTGATGCAGGGTGATCAGCTGGTTTACGATAAAACCACTAATGTTTGGCTGGCAGGGCAAAGCACATTAGACAGAGCAAAATTTTGGCGTGATGGAAGGCTGGCGTATATTAACGAAAGGCTTGACGCTGTATTACAGGATGTCAATCGTTATTCGGCGCGAAAATTATTTATTGGTGATGCTGCATTGGCTGAGTTGCGTTATACCGGCACTTTTTTTCAAGCTGGTGTGGAAGAGTGGCTGCAGGCTTTGCAGGATACTTTTCAGATAAAAGTCTTGGAGTTGGATGACCGGATTATTTTGTTGGAATCTTAGTCTGAATTTCAATAAGTAAGGGCCTTATCTTTTCAGGAGCGCCAACCAACAAAGGTATCAGTAATAAAGTTGGTATCAGGCGGGCATCAAAGCAGTGCCTATAGTAATCTGACTAAAAGCAATGTTCAGTTATTTGAGAGAATGACATATGCATGAGCGCTGTCGGCGTATCTGTGTGCCAATTTTGTTATTGACCGGTCTGTTGTTTGCTGGATTTCCTTTGCTTGCCGAGGATAACAATAGAAAGCTGTTTGATTTCAATATAAAACGCCAGGCTTTAAGCACAGCGCTACTCGATTTTTCCTATCAGTGTAATGTACAGGTTGTTTTACCCGGCTATTTGGCTGAAGGGTTGCTTGCGAAAGCGGTTGCGGGAAAGCTGACGCCTGCCAAAGCGCTTGATGTATTGCTCACCGGAAGCAATCTTCAGTATGAGTTTATCGGAACGACAACAGTTACTATTACGCGCAAACCTGTGCAAAAACAGGTGTCAGGTCGTCGTCGTGTTGGTCAGTTTGCAGTAGAACAGTTGCTGGTGACGGCAGCCGATGAAAAACCCCCTTTACAGGATGTGTCGATATCGTTCGCATCATTAAACGGTGAAGACCTGGAATCAAGAGGTGTTACCAAGGCGGATGAGTTACAGCAGTTTGTGCCGGGTCTTACAGTTGAGTCTGCTCAGCTGGGCAGCACAGAGTTTAGTATTCGGGGAGTAGGGTTCAGTAATGATGATCTGTCGACACAACCCGGTGTTGGTGTGTTTATTGATGACATATATATTCCGCGGCAGGGGCCGGCCAATATGGCTTTGTATGAGATTGATCGTGTGCAGGTTTTACGAGGTCCACAAGCCATACTATACGGGAGAAATGCGACAGGTGGGGCACTGGTCTATCGTACTAAAAAGCCCTCTGCGGATTTTGAGGCCCGTTACTTGATTGATGTCGGTGACCAGGGCCGCTTCAACAATACACTTGCGTTAAACGGGCCGCTTGCATACGGTATAACCGGGCAGTTTGCGGTTGCATCATTTCAGCGTGACCCTATTATGAATAACCGTAACCCATCTGAACCTCAAGGCAATAATACAGACAGCTTATCGGCACGTGCTGCCATACGCATTGCTAAAGACGATCAAGTCGAATGGTTGTTTAGTATGGATACCGAAAACACGGACCAACTCGGGGTGCTTTACAGTATTGGTCCAGGAGAGCCTTTTCAGTTTGCTCCCGGTTTACCTTCAGTGCCGGCCAGTAACCCGCTGCGTAGCGCCGATGTCAGTTTTACCGGCAGAGAACGTTTACGGCTTAACGGCATTATGGCGCGCGCGAATATTAGTGCTGCTAATTATGATGCTTCATATATCTTGGGTTATCGAAAACACAAGCTTTTTGGTGCGTATGACCTGGATCAAACTCGGGCGGAGCTGGTAAATAAACGATTTTCTGAACAGTCCAGTCTAAGTTCTTTTGAAGCACGATTTAGCTCTCCGGAAAAAAAAGGTCGGCCTCGCAATGGAGATGTAAGTTGGTTGACGGGTGTTTATTTGTTAAACGAGGATGCAGATACCGTTAAAGAGTTTTTTGCGCCAGGCCTGAATGCCGGCGACAATACCTGGCAGCAGGATCTGGCTAATACTCATTATGCTTTGTATGCACAGGGGCGTTATGCGTTGACCGATAGTGTACAGCTGATTGGTGGTGTTCGTTATTTGGCTGAATTTAAAGACTTTGAGTTGTTGGCGCAATCGGATGCTGCTACAGCCGGAAATCCCTATATTCAGGAAAATTTTGGTATTGAGCGTCGTCGTGACTGGCGCAGGTTGGTACCCAGGATCGGAGTTCACTATGAATATAATCCGGATGTGTCGATGTATGTGAGCGTCGGTGCCGGTTATAAGCCGGGTGGTTATCCCGGAACGCCCGGCACCCAGGCAAATGCAATTAACTCTTTTAAGCACGAGCGGGCAGAAAGTCTCGAGTTGGGTTTAAGGTCGGTTTTATTCGCCAATCGTATAAAAGTCCATCTGGCTGCATTTTTTGCCGATTATCAGGGTTTGCAGGTTTTTGGAACTGATGCCTTTGGTAATAATTTGACCGCAAATGCGGAAAAGACCGATATAAATGGCTTTGAATTAGAGGCTCAGGCTCGTTTAGGCACTAATTTGAAGTTGAGTATGGGGTTGTCTTTTGTCGCAGCGGAATTTGATGATTTTATTTTAAGCATAGACGGGCAACCCCTGGATAAATCCGGTGACCAGGTTCCCCGGGTTCCGGATGGCACTTTAAATTTATCGGCGGTTTATTTTTTTCCGGAAACCAAGTACGGCGCTTTTTCAATGCGAACGGATGCAATTTATAGCGAAGAGGCCGTAGATATTCGTTCTGAGCCGGCATGGTCGAGTTATAAAACGGTGAATCTTTGGTTTGATTTTATTGCGTATAGCGGTATTTGGGAGGTCGGCGCCTGGGTGCGTAATATCACTGATGAAGTATATTTTCAGGCAACATCGCCAGGTATCACTGCTGCCGGGACAGCTTTTGCGCGCAAGCTGCAGCCGCCAAGACTCTATGGTGTAAGCTTCAAGTATCATTGGTAAATATTGTTATTATTCAATATCATATAAACATTTATTAAAAATAATTTTAACTTTATGGCCGGCTTCGGTATTAATAAATTCAAAAAATATTCCCAAATTTGTAGCCTAATACGTCTAAGCAATAACGCGGTGTGGTATCCCGGTTTAAGAATCAAAAAAATGGATACCCTCAACACCATAGAAAGGGGGATAAAGCCTGTCTGAAAAGACAGGCTTTTTTTATTGTCTGGTCTGCTGGAAAATAGCAATCTGTCTGAACTATCAGGCGTATATTGGTCCAACATGGCTTGGTAAAAATCAAAGGGATTTATGTCAGCGAATAAATTAGTTGAGCTCCGTAAGCTGCATCTGGAGCTGTTCAGTGATGCCGGTCGAGTGCATGTACTGCGGGGTGTGGATCTGGTGCTTGATCGAAATGAGTCTGTAGGTCTGGTTGGGCCTTCGGGCTCCGGTAAATCGAGTTTGATGGCTGTGATTGCCGGGCTGGAACGGCCCACTGCAGGTTCGGTTTTCATAGAAGAACATGATATTACCGATATGGATGAAGACAGGTTGGCACAATTCCGTCGCCGGCGTATCAGTATCGTTTTTCAGGCTTTCCACCTTATTCCAACCATGACTGCGTTGGAAAATGTTGCGCTTCCTCTGGAGTTTGCCGGTATCGATAATGCGATGCGGCGTGCTACAGATGATTTGGCAGCCGTTGGGCTGCAGGATCGTTTAAAGCATTATCCGTCACAGTTATCCGGAGGCGAGCAGCAGCGTGTTGCACTGGCACGTGCGATGGCACCCAGGCCGCAGCTGTTGCTTGCTGATGAGCCTACCGGGAATCTGGATGGTGAAACAGGGCAAAAAATAATAGAGCTCATGTTTGAGCTACACAGAGCGCACAATACGGCGTTAATGATTATTACTCATGACCTGGAGCTGGCTGCTCGTTGTGACCGGCTGGTGCATTTGCGTGATGGGCAGATACAGAGCGATCAACCTGTATCGTCGGTTTTAGCAGGCGGATGAACGTTTTATTGCAAAATGCCCGTTACGCGTTACGGGAATTTCGTGTCGGATTACAGGGCTTCGGTATATTTCTGGCCTGTCTGTCATTAGGTGTGGCTACGATGATGTCGGTTGGGTCACTGACAACAATGATCGAGACTGCGATTGCGGAGAATGGCAGAAACCTGCTGGGAGGGGATGTCGAAGTGCATACGCGCGGCGCGGATCTTCCCGGGGAGGTGACCGGGTTTCTGCAGCAAAGCGGTGTTGTGACACGTATCCGGCGCCTGGTGACCATGTCACAACTGCCTGAACAAGATGCTATCCAACTGACAATGCTAAAAGCCATTGAGGCAGAATATCCTCTATATGGCCATTTACAGCTTGAACCGGAGTCTGCGCCTGAAGTTGCGCTATCGCGACGTAGTGGGCATTGGGGCGCGTTGATTGATGTGGATCTGCAGAAACGCTTCGATATTAAAACAGGCAGCATTATTGCGATCGGTGACCTTGAATATCAGGTGCGTGGAGTCATCCTGCATCAGCCTGACGCGGCTGTACAGGGAATAAAATTTGCACCCACGGTTATTGTGGGTGGGGAAAGCCTTGATGATAGCGGCTTGATAAAAGCCGGCAGTATCGTGCGTTATGACTATCGCGTCAAACTGGATTCTGGCGTAGACCCGGAGCTTTGGCGATCGCGGTTTGAGCAAAGGTTCGGTTCGGATCAGTATCAGATACGTACACGTAATGAGAGTGTTCCGGGCCTGGATCGAATTTTGGAGCGTGTTGGCTTGTTCTTGTCTGTTATCAGTGTAACGGCGCTGGTGGTAGGCGGCGTTGGTATCGGCAATGCAGTGAAATCTTATCTGGCACGCAAACGGGAGGTCATCGCGACATTAAAATGCTTGGGTGCTACCCGAAGTGATATTTTTGGAATATATTTTATTCAGATATTGTTGCTAACAACGATAGGCGCTGTCATAGGTGTGTTTGTCGGTATGTTGGTGCCATGGTTATTATCCGAGGTTTTGCAGCAATGGTGGTCGCTCCCGGTAAAGATCCGAATATACCCTCTACCATTGGTTCATGCGGTGTTATTTGGGTTTTGCATCGCGTTGTTGTTTTCAATATGGCCCCTGGCAACTGCAGTGGCGACACCGGCAGCAGGCTTGTTTCGTAGCCGGGTCGTGCCCCAAAACCTAATGGTCGGTGGGCGCTATGTCTTTATATCCGTATTAATAACGCTCATGTTGCTGTTAATGACGGTTTCAACCGTCAGGAACCCGCTATTTGTCGCATCGTGTTTTTTGACTTTGGGTGCTGTGTTGTGGTTTCTAGGCGGGCTGGCAAAAGGCTTAAAATGGATCAGTAAAAAAATACCGTTGCCCGTTGACCCCCGTATCAGGCTGGCTGTAACCAATATACACCGTCCTGGTATGCCGCTTGTCAGCATCGTGATTTCTTTGGGGATAGGGCTGAGCCTGTTTGTTGCGGTCGCATCGTTGCACAGCAACGTGGCCGCGCAAATCAGTCGCGAATTGCCAAAATCTTCTCCGACACATTTTTTTATTGATGTTCAGCCTTATCAGCTATCGTCTCTGCAACAAGAAATCGGCAAATTATCCGGTATTACCCATTTTGAAAATGCGGCGATGGTGAGTGCGCGTATCACGGGAATAAATGGCCAGGGAGTTGATGCGTGGCCGCAAAAAACGACTGAGTTGCAAAATACTCAACGTATTGCGGTTATGCCGGAGTTGCCTCCTGGGAATTCGGTGATAGCAGGGCAGTGGTGGCCGGTAGACTATAATGGACCACCGTTGCTTTCTTTATCTGAGCATACTGCCGAGCGCCTGGGCCTTACGGTAGGTGATAAGTTGACGCTTACGGCAAATGGGCGCACTTTGACTGGAAAGCTTGCCGCAATACGCAGGGTTGACTGGGGTTCCATGAGTATTAATTTCCGGTTTGTTGCATCACCGAATACATTTGCCGGTCAGCCGCAAACCCATGTTGCGACAGTAAGTGCCGAAAGCACTGTGGAGACCGCATTGTACCGCTTGGTAGCCGGGCAGTTTCCCAATGTCAGCCTGATCAATGTGCGGGAAATAATGAGTCTGGTGCAGTCATTGCTCACCGATATGGGGTATGCAATAAATGCTGCGGCCGCGGTGACTATACTTGCCGGCGCCCTGGTTCTTGCCGGCGCGATTGCAGCAGGGCAGTATCAGCGTATTTACGACGCAGTGATACTTAAAGTTCTGGGTGCGCGCAGCATGGATGTATTGGTATGTTATATATTCGAATATTTTGTCGTCAGTGCTGTCACCGGTGTTATAGCGGTCTTATTGGGTGGTGGTGCGGCGTATTTTATTGTATCGGGACTAATGGAATTACCGTGGGTGTTGCCAACCGGTGTTATGTTGGCAACCGTTGGTGTTAGTATCGCTCTTGTCATTGGCTTGGGTTTAGTGGGCACCTGGCAAGCTTTGGCAAAAAAACCTGCACGTGTACTAAGAACTGAATGACGTAGAATTTCAAACTAAGGAGTCAAGTATGAATATAAAATCTGCCGGCTATTTGTTTTTAGCTACTGTTTTATGTGCGCCGTTTCAGGCTTTCGCGGCCAAGGAAAAATATGAATTTGATCGTGGCCATACCCGGATTTTTTTTGAGGTAAACCATTTGGGGTTTTCCGATTATCGCGGTATGTTTCATGAGTACGCAGGTGGTTTTGTATTTGATACTGATAAACTTGAAGAGAGCAGCATCGAAGTTACTGTCGATATGTCCAGTGCTGATATGTATTTTGAAAAAATGAACGAACATTTGTTGAATGAAGATTTATTGCATGTGACAAAATACCCTGATGCAAAATTTGTCAGCACTGCTGTTAAACCCAAAGGGAAAGATCGCGCTCAAGTAACGGGTAATCTGACTTTGCTGGGTGTTACCAAGCCGGTGGTTTTGGATGTGCAGTTTAATCGTGCTGCGGAGAACCCTTTCTCAAAAAAATTCACGCGTGGTTTTACTGCAACAGGCACCATTGATCGGACTGAGTTTGGTATAGATTATGCAGTACCGCTGGTATCGAAAGAGGTCAAGCTGACCATATCCGTGGAGGCTTATCGGGTCGATTAATCAAGCAGATAGGTTCTAGATGGTGTTTAGACTGTCCAGTACCATTTGCTCTGTCAGAATTTGCGGCAGCACTTTCGGTTTGCGATTATCGCCCGTCGGGTAATAAAGCACATAAAGCGGGACACCACTGCGGTCAAACTGGCTGAGTAGTTTGGTAATCGCCGGATCTTCGTTGGTCCAGTCGCCTTTAAGGTACGCGATATTGTGTTTCCTGAACGCATCGGCAACTACAGGTGAGCTAAGCGCGACCTTTTCATTGATGATGCAGGTGATACACCATGCAGCGGTAAGATTTAAGAATACTGCCTGCCCGGTATCTCTCAGTTCGGCGAGTTTTGTTGCGGAGTATGGTTCCCAGTTTAATCCGGATGCATCTGCCTGCTTCGGTGCTTCGGTGACAGATTCGCCGGTACTTTTAGGCGTGCCGATCAGTATCAATGCCACGATCAGGCAGCCGGCCAGTGCTATAAAATTAATGCCTTGAGCCAGTTTGCTTGAGTTTCTGGAACGTTCATAAAGCCAGGCTGCTAACGCAAGTAACAGCATTCCGATTAAAGCCGCAGTTGCGCCATCAATGCCTGTTTGTCTTCCCAGCACCCATATCAACCATATTACGGCACCATACATCGGAAAAGCGAGCAGTTGCTTAAGCGTATCCATCCATGGACCTGGTTTTGGCAGAAAGCGCTGCAGGCCCGGGGAAAAGCTGATTAATAGAAATGGGAAGGCCAGGCCAAATCCCAGCATTAAAAATATCAGTAACGCAATGCTTGCAGGTTGTGCGATAGCAACACCCAGGGCGGGAGCCATAAATGGCGCTGAGCATGGCGTCGCAACGACAGTTGCCAAGGCACCGGTAAAAAATGCACCGGAAAGCCCTTCACGTTCACTCAGGTTTTGGCCAATGCCCATCATGCGTGTTCCGAAGTTAAAGACACCGGATAAGTTCAGGCCGACCATGAATAATATATAAGCCAAAATCATCACAAAAGGAGGGGATTGAAGTTGGAATCCCCAGCCGACTTGTGCGCCTGCAGCACGAAAAGCCAATAATATGCCTGCGACCACCAAAAAACTGGATAAAACACCCGTTGTGAAAACCAGGCCCTGGCGCCGGATAAATGCAGTGTCATGTCGGGCTTTTTCAACGATTGCCAGCGCCTTTAATGACAATACCGGGAAAACACAGGGCATCAGATTGAGAATCAGTCCGCCCAGGAATGCAAACAGCATAGTCTGCAGCAATAAATAAAATGAGAGGTTCCCGGTTTCTGCTAGCGGGGTAAATTCAGGCGCGTGGTCTACGGCCTGTGCACCGAATGAAAATGCCTGAGGCCGGTCGGTGTCTTTAAATTTTAATACCAGTTCTCCAGTGAAGTCTTGTTCCGGTGGTTCATAGCCTTTAAGGACGGTCAGTCGTATTCCATGTTCCCCGTGTTCTAAATGCTGGACTGCCGCATTTTCAATGATGCCGTCCCTATAAGGGAAAAGTTCCGCGCTTTTAAGTTGTTGGGTTTGTGTTTTATCAAGTGCAACCTGTAGCACCAGGTTGGTCTCGGATTGAGTGAAGACGGAAGCCCACGGCGCTATTGTAGGTAAAAGCTGACGGGTTTCTGCAAAAAGGTTTTTATGATTCGAGTCTGGTGCGGCGGGTTTTGTGGTGACCGGCAAAACCAGATTTAAATCGGCTGATTCAGGTACGCAGATTTCCTCGCATACCAACCAGTTTGCTTTGGCGGCCAGATTGACTTCGGACAGGTTTTTTCCGCTAAAGCCCTCAGTGTTCAATTTAACCAGCAGGTTTGCCTCGCCATAGTAGCCAAAATTCATCAGTGGCCCGGCTGCGATACGCTTGGGGTGTGGCCAGTGGATATCGCTGGCCTGGATGCCATCGGGGAGGTCCCAGTTGATTTGGGTGGCTTTGCCCGAATCACCCGGGTTACGCCAGTATGTGTGCCAGCCTGCGATCGGTGTCAGCTGCAGTGCGACCCAAACAGGCTCTCCGGGGTAAATGGCTG
Organism: Gammaproteobacteria bacterium; assembly: GCA_028284675.1. Taxonomy (GTDB): domain Bacteria; phylum Pseudomonadota; class Gammaproteobacteria; order HTCC5015; family HTCC5015; genus JANQRI01. Next base: position 77,952 of record JANQRI010000030.1, read on the forward strand.
TTTTTTCACTGATCAGGCGAGCCGTTGTGTACTCTGTTTGCACCAAATTGGCCCAAGTTGGCCCGGGAAGTAAACTGAATACCCCGATGATTACCAGCAGTAATACACGTATTTTGACTAAGTTCAGCAGGGGAGTTTTTCCAAATTTATCCATGGGTGGTTTCAGAGGGTATTTTTTAATTGAAAGTTCCAAGCTAACGAATAATTCAATGTCTTGATTCGGCAGGTTACTACACCTATAAGGTAAAACAGTATGTAATATTACACATTTTGTGAATTTGGTTAGGTAATCGCTAATTTTTAGCGGCGGTTGCCCCGCCATGTTGAGATTATTGCCGGCAATTATTTGACTTTTGAGTCTAATTGGTATCCAGTTCACGAGTCTGGTGAGTAACTGACCGGTTCCAGCATATTTTAAAGCTCGATGGTGACAATTCAGTTTACCCGGGCATCCGGTAGTACAATTCGTTTATCCTATGGTATTATCCCGTAACTTTAAAAATGCAATGCTGTTATGTTATTTTTCAGCATTGAATGCGGCCTAATTTAGGGGAGAAAGCAGCTTATGACGCTCGTTGAATATATGAAGTCGGTTATCAGGCTTCGTAGTCGTTTCATTTTGTTTGCAATAACTGGCGCAAGCTTTATTTTTTCAGCTACTTCAAGCGCAGCTGATCTGAACAATCTGATTGGGGTTGCCGACAAAAAACTGAAAGTGGCACAGGCCTCACAATCCAAAGTGGATAAACTGAGTGAGGAGCGCCGTTCACTCTACAATGACTATAAAGCGGTTAATAAAGAGATAGAGGGACTGCGCATCTACAACAAGCAGCTCAATAAGCAGATTCTTGAGCAGCGTAAAGAGATGGAAAGGATTCGTAATACCATTGAAGGTGTAACAGTTACGCAGCGCCAGATCACACCGTTAATGCTGCGTATGATAGAGGGTCTGAAGCAATTCGTCGCATTGGATATGCCTTTCCTTAAAGAAGAGCGGGCCAACCGTGTTGCACGTCTTGAGGAACTGATTGATCAGACCAATATAACGGTTGCAGAAAAATTCCGCAGTGTTATCCAGGCGTATCAAATTGAAAATGAGTACGGTCGCACAATTGAGTCATATACCGCTACTCAAAATATCGACGGCGTTGACCGGGAAGTCAGTGTTTTGAGGGTTGGAAGGATCGCGATGGTTTATCAAACGCCAGACGGTAAGTATTCAGGTTTTTGGAGCCAGGAAACAGGTGACTGGGAAATCACAGGCAGCGGTGCTGATCGCAGCAGTTTTGCAGAGGGGCTCAAAATTGCGAACAAACAATCCGCACCGGATCTCATCACTCTCCCAGTTGAAGCACCGGAGACAGCTCAATGAAAACAATAATCAAACTTTTTATATCGGGCTTTTTCTTAATATCGGTAGCTACCGGTATTCACGCACAGCCGAAAACGCTGGATCAACTGCTTGATACAGTAAAGCGTGGTGCCATTGCTGAATCTGCGGAATACCAAAAGCGTGAGCGTGAGTTTAGAAATGCCCGTAACCGTCAAAAACAGTTACTTAATCAAGCCGTCAGCACACGCGCTTCCGAAGAACGGCGCAGCGAGCAATTGGAGGCAACTTTTAACCAACAGGAAGAAGAGCTTGCTCAATTAACTGAGTTGCTGACCAAGCGTTTGGGGTCTCTACGAGAGCTGTTTGGCGTATTACAACAGGTTTCCGGAGATACCCGGGGTAAATTCGAAACTTCAATTATCAGTGCCCAACTCCCTGGCCGGGGTGAGTTTCTTGGTGACCTGGCGAAAAAAATGGGGACATCAACCGAACTTGCGACTATCCCGGAGATAGAGCGAGTCGTTTATGAAATCCAGCGTGAGATGACCGAGTCCGGCAAAGTGGTTGCCTTTGATGCCGAAGTGGTTGAGCCGGATGGCAGCAGGGTGCAGAAACAGGTCATTCGGGTCGGTACCTTCAATTTGGTTGCTGACGGCAAATACCTGAAATACGATCCGGATACTGGGTCATTACTCGAACTGATCCGTCAACCCAGTGGTAAGTTTTTAAGCACTGCGAGCGATATAAGCAATGCAGACTCCGGTTATGTGCGTTTTGCTTTAGATCCCTCGCGTGGTTCGATACTGTCCTTACTGGTACAGGCACCAAGCTGGGGTGAGCGTGCCACAGAGCAGGGCGGCATAATTGGTTGGATTATTATCGTACTCGGTGTGCTTGGTTTGACCTTAGCGCTATTTCGGTGGTTGGCATTGGGTTCAACCGGCCGTAAGGTCAATGCACAGATTTCCAGCGATAGTGCATCAGATAACAACCCATTGGGCCGGGTTTTGGCGGTTTATCATAAAAACAAGAGCGTCGATACCGAAACGTTGGAACTTAAACTGAGTGAAGCGATTCTAAAAGAGACACCCAGTATTACCCGGTACATTAATGTGCTGAAGATTATTGCAGTGGTTGCACCGCTGCTTGGCTTATTGGGGACTGTAACCGGTATGATTAATACATTCCAGGCAATAACGCTTTTCGGCGCCGGCGATCCGAAGTTGATGGCCGGAGGTATTTCACAGGCGTTGGTTACCACAATGCTTGGCTTATGTGTTGCGATTCCAATGACTCTGATCCATAGCTTTGTGAATACCCGAAGTAAAAGCATTATCCATATTCTGGAAGAGCAGAGTGCGGGCATTATTGCTGCGCATAATGAAAAGGCCCGCGCCTAAGGTAGCGCTATGTACGCATTATTTGAAATTTGGGAACGTATCACCAATTTCCTGGAAATGGGCGGTGATGTCCTTTTCTGGATTGGTGTACTGACTTTTGTAATGTGGACATTGATACTCGAGCGTGTCTGGTATTTTAGAACGGAGCATAAAGCACAAATATCACAGGTGTTGAATGCCTGGGAGGCCCGTGCTGAGCGTAAATCCTGGAATGCGGAGAAGATTCGTCAGGCAATGATTTCGCAAGTCAGCGAACGCATGAATGCTTCGTTGCCGGCAATCAAAACCTGTGTGGCGATTTGTCCGTTGATGGGGCTGTTGGGCACCGTGACCGGTATGATCGAAGTATTTGATGTGATGGCATTAACCGGTAGCGGTAATGTGCGTTCAATGGCTTCCGGAGTGTCTAAAGCGACGATTCCGACGATGGCCGGGATGGTTGCTGCGTTGTCGGGGATTATTGGTGATACTTATTTGTCCAGAGTTTCCGAGTCTGAGCAAGAATTGCTCGAAGACCACCTTACCAGAGATCATTGAGTTTTATTGTTATGCGTAAACATGCAGCTGCATCTGAGGAAGAATCAGCAATCAATATGACACCCATGTTGGATGTTGTATTTATCATGCTGATATTTTTTATTGTGACTTCATCTTTTATCAAGGAAGCTGGCATCACCGTGACCAAGCCGGAAGCTGAAATGGCTGAAAAAAAGGTCCGGACGAGTATGCTGATCGCAATTAACGGCAAAAACGAAGTGTGGATTGACCGCCGCAAAGTTGACCGGTCAGCGTTGAAGCCGGTTATTGAGGGGATATACGCCGAAAACCCCAAGGGTGCGGTCGTTGTACAGGCTGATAAAGAGTCCAATGCTGAGACTGTGCTTGAGGTTGTTGATGCAGCCCGCAAGGCCGGTGCCAGTGAGATTGCAGTCGCGGCCTTGAAGAAATAATCAAAGCTATGAAATTCCGGTATATAACCTCAATAATTTTAGCCCTGGGAATCACCTATGGATTGATTTTTGTGATGTCGGCATTGATTGCGACAGGCAAGAATCCGATTACGAAAGATGATATCGGCAAGATAGTTGATTTTGTCCGAATCAAAGAGGACGAGTCAGTCAGGCTTAAGGATAGAAAAGTGGAGAAGCCGGAGAAACCGGAAGCGCCTCCGCCGACTTTGCCAAAACCGCAAATCGATCCGTTTAAAGCCAATCTGTCTATGAACACCGGGTTTAATCTTAATCCCAATCTTAATATCAGCACCGATAGCCTGGCATCCAGTGATGGCGATTATCTGCCGATTGTAAAAGTTGCTCCTGAGTATCCCCGCCGGGCATTACAAAGAGGCATCGAAGGGTTTGTCATCGTTGAATTTGTGGTTACAAAGCTGGGTACTGTGCAGGATGTGAAAGTGGTGACCGCTGATCCTCCCGGTTATTTTGAGCGTGCCGCGATCAAAGCGGCGCAACGGTTTAAATACAAACCGAAAGTGATAAACGGCGAACCTGTGGAAGTAGCAGGGGTGCAGAATAAAATCACCTTTAAAATTGAGGGTAAGCGCTAGTTTTTTTGCGACTCTGTTTAATTAAGTTCGCTATTGGTTCTTCAGACTGCTGAATTCAGGTATCATCTATCATGAAATTTTCAGTCGTAAACATTTTCGTCAGCATATTCGTGTTACTTTCGCCGGTTTTGGTGATGTCGCCGGTTGATGCGCAGGCTGCCGACCAGATCAAATCCATAATTCGTAATGCATCCAAGGAATGCCGGACTGCAAAAAACCTCCGGCGTTCTGACCTTGATCAAGCCAAACAGCATTTTGCCAAATATGTCAGGTTGTTAAATCAGGCTATAGCATTGAAGCCTGATTTGCTCGATTCTCCTGATGCATCGACTCAACGTGTCCTGGATTTCTGCAACGTTGTTAAAGATGATCTGGATAGGGCGGAAGCTATACCGTTACTTGAGCGCGGGTTACGTGAGTGTGGCGAAGCCAGGGTGATGATCAGCAACGCGGCCTTTGATGATGCCCGGGAAAAGCATCGGCTTTATCAGGAATATAAAGGCGGGGCGCTTGCAATCAGTGAAAGTGTATTGGTCGTGTATCGCAACTCTTATGAAATCAGGATTTGCGATCGGTTGGAAGAAGATATCGCACAGGCAGAACAGGACTATCAGGAAGAGCTTCAGAAAGCTGCTCAAGCAGAGTCTCAAAACCTGTTTCAGGGCGTTATTGATAATCTGAATCAGGCAATGCGTCAATGCCAGGGTGCAAGAAACCTTATTAGTGATAGTGAGGGTTATAGCAGACAAACGCTTGATCAGGTTAAGAACCTGTCTAAAGATGCGGCAGATATAGTCAAGTCGGCCATCGCTGATCGTGATAAACTTATTGCTGAAGGGAAGCAACCGGATCAGGCTGTTGCGAGTAAAATCAATGGTATTTTAGGTGAAGTTAAGGATTGCCAGGGAGCAGTGCCTGCCGGAGTAAAAAACATGCAGTTGGCATTGGCGGCACGTACCAATGTTAAAAACGTTTCCGGAAGCAGCAGAGTCAGGCCTGCAGCTCCGGTGAATCGTGATTTTCGTCAGATCGTTGGTGCTCCGGCTTCATATCCCCGTAGAGCCATCAGGAGGGGAATCGAGGGTGTTGTGCAGGTCCGATTTACAATCACCAAGACTGGAGATGTTGTTAACCCTGAGATTATCAAGGCAGAACCGGAAGGCTGGTTTGAGAAGTCGGTATTAGCCGCGGTAAAAAAATATAAGTTTCAGCCGCGTGTTGTAAATGGTCAGCCGGTTGATGTGAAAGGAGTTGATAAAAGAGTTGTGTTCAAGCTTGAGTAGCCTGTTTGAAAATAGAGTAAATATTGAATATTGGGTTTGGTGCGGTTTTGATCTTTATGTATGCTAATTTACAGTAATATTTATAGACTTTAATAAATCGGTAAGTGTGAGGCTTGTGTATGTCGTCTTTGATTAAAATTTTAAAAGCAGGTGCGGTCAGCCTGATTATTACTCTGTTAGTGCCGGTTGTTGTCACTATGTTTCAGTATGATGATGCATTATTTATGAACATTGCACATGCACAGGAAGACAGTTCTGCAGAGAAGGCTTCTAAACGCAAGACTCGTCGAACGCCCGCGTTAAGAGAAAAAACATATAAAAAACTCAGTAATGCTCAGGAACTTATCGAGAAAGAGGAGTTTGCGGCAGCGTTAAAAATGCTGAATACGGTAAAAAGCGATTCTTCGTTAAATAGTTATGAGCGGGCAATGGCCTGGAATTTTACCGCGTACGCATACTCCATTCAGGAAAAATACCCTCAAGCGTTGAATGCTTTCGAGAAAGTATTGGCTCAACCTGATTTGCCTGAAGCGCTTGAGATTAATACCCTTTATAGTATGGGGCAGCTTTATCTTGCGTCCGAGCAGTATACAAAATCAATTCAGACTTTTAAAAAATGGTTCAGATTAGCCAGAAATCCAGGAGCATCTGCATATGTATTTTTAGCTCAGGCATATTACCAGCTTGAGGATTTTAAATCGGTTGTCAGAGAAGTTGAGAAAGCCATGAAGGTCAACAAGGTGCAGGGAGGAGGGGCGCCTAACGAACAGTGGTTGCTACTGTTAAGAGCAGGTTACTTCGAACTTGGGAATACAAAGAAGGTTATTGAAACTCTTGAAATGTTGACAAACCTTTACCCCAAAGGTGAATACTTTGCCCAACTGTCCGGACAATATGGCGAAATCGGTGATGAGAAAAAGCAGCTACTGACTTTGGAATCAGCATATGACGGTAAATACTTTAGCAAGGAAAATGAATATTTATCGCTTGCGTCTTTATTGATTAATAACGATGTGCCTTACAAGGCTGCAAAAATATTGACTGAAGGTATGAATAAAGACATTGTTAAGGAAAATGTCAGTAATTTACGTATGTTGGCGCAAGCCTGGCATCTGGCCCAAGAGCCACGTGAATCTATTCAGGTACTCCAAAAAGCCTCCAAGAAATCAGATGATGGTGAGTTATATGTCCGTTTAGGTCGGGCGTACGCTGATCTGGATGAGTGGGATAACTGTTCCTCAGCAATACGTTCCGGCTTGAAAAAGGGTGGCATTAAACGGAGTGACTCAGCTAATGTGGTGCTGGGAGTTTGTTTATATAATAAGGATAAGCTCGATAATGCAATAACCGCTTTTGAGCGTGCACGCAAGGACAAGCGCAGCGAAAAAGTCGCTATCCAGTGGCTGAATTTTCTTAGGACAGAGAAAGATCGCCGCCAACGTTTGGCGAATTCTCTGCTCTAATTCGAATATCTGCTGATTTAAATTCGCACTGCGTTTCGCTATTAAACCGGCTCACATCCGCTTCCAGCGGATGGCAGTCCATCCTTGCACCGCCTATTAACCTGGCATATTTGATGCGGGTTTAATAATCTGCGTGCTGATCGGGATTTTGGTAAACTTTATTGCTGGTATACTGTCATAGCCACGGCAAGCCAGCCGCAAACAGATTGGAGCTTTTTATTTATGCAATGCCCGAAGTGTGAATTTGAAATGGAGCCTGTCAGTTATGGGCGGGAATATACTGTACACCGCTGTAATGACTGCAAGGGTTTATGGTTCCCGGAAAAATCCTATGCTCAGTTGAAACAAGAGTGGATGTCCCAGTTTCTGGATATAGGTGACCCGAAAGTCGGTAAGGAATATAACAAAAAAACCAATATTTTAAGCCCGGTGACGGGTAAAAAAATGAAAACAGTCGCTGATAAAAAGCAGCCGCATATCCAGTATGAAGTGGATGTGGATGGCCACGGTGCGTTTTTTGATGCAGGCGAGTTTACTGATTATGTAGAAGATACATTCTCAGATTTTTTCAAGAGCTTCTTTGCCAAAGCAAAGAAAATCAAGAAAAAGAAATAGCTTCCGAAAGAACTGTTGTCTGTTATATTTACATTCCGGTAGTCAGCACTATTCATTCTTGAGTAGAGTTTCCAGTGTTGACCAGACATTGGACAGCATAACAGCCTGTGCCGCGGCATTAGGGTGGATTCCGTCTTGCTGCATTAATTCGGGTTTTTCCGCAACGCCTTTTAGAAAATAACGGACAAGTGGAATTTGCTGTGAATCTGCGACAGAGACAAATACCTGCTCAAATTTTTCGCTAAATGAACGGCCATAATTGGGTGGCAGTCTTACCCCGAGCAGCAGCACTTTAGCGTTTTGCTCTTTTAGGAGAGCCACCGTTCGCGTGAGGTTGCTATGTGTAAGTGTGGGAGGATGTCCTCGTAGCCCGTCGTTGCCGCCTAACTCTATAATCACGATAGCAGGTTTTAGCGTGTGTAACAGTGGTTTAAGTCTGGCCAGCCCGTTACTTGTGGTATCACCGCTGATGCTGGCGTTGTGTACTTTGTAATGGTAGCCCTGTTTTTTCAGCTGTCGACGCAGCAGGTTGACCCAACCATCTTTTTGATCAATACCATAAGCGGCACTGAGGCTGTCGCCGAGCACAAGGATATATGGCGCGGCGCCATCGCTATCCTCTGCCAAGGCTGGATGTGTATAAGCTAAGGCACATGTAAGGATTAATGCGAATCTAAGAAAAAAATGGAATAGGGTCGTGGTCATTGGTTACGGCATGACTGGCGAGTATGTTAATATATTTTAGTGTGAGCGTTGACGTGCAACACCTTTAATATACTTTATGGAGCATTTTAAATAAACTATTTATGAAGCATATAACGCAAAACAAGCTCGGTTTAATAGATACTATAAAAAGCACTTTAATGTCTTTTCTTGGGGTGCAAAAGGAGTCTGTGCGTGAGCGGGATTTTCAGCACGGCCGGCCGTTATATTTTATTCTGACGGGTATTGTATTAACAATACTTTTTGTTTTTTTATTAATCGGGGTTGTGAAACTGATTTTAAACAGTGCCGGTATTTGACTTATGAGTGAAAGCAGTGAGCTGTTGGAGCAGCAGCTGGAAGTCTTTGAGCGTATTCACAAAGCACGTACTGACGCTGGCAATGATGCGTTGATCCACTTCATCCGTGAGTTTCGTGTGACGCGCATGCAACAGACCTATGCTGATCTGCATGATAATCACCGTTATCGTCAGGCAGTTGATTTTTTATTGCAAGATCTTCTGGGCGCAAAAGACTTGAGCCGTCAGGGTTTGGCGTTGAGACGTGCTAAATCGACCATGGTGAGAGTGCTCCCTGATGCGCTATTGGCCACAGTCGCAAAAGCTGTTCAGCTGGCTGCATTAACTTTGGAGTTGGATATGCGATTGGCTGCTGATCTAAAATCTGCGGGGGCGGAACAGGCGACTATTACCCGACAATTGGTTGAGGCAGAAATGGGAGTGTCCGAGTTGCAGGCACAGTATTTACAGCAGACAGAGCTGGTCTGTATAGTAGGCGTTGAAATTGAATCTGTCGTACATAAGCCGTTTGTGGCGACTGCATTGAAAATGTGCCGTAAACCTGCAAAATTAATGGGCTTGGCGGAGTTGCAGGATTACCTGGAACGCGGCTTTCACGCTTTTCGGTCTATGGGCGGTGCCCGGGAGTTTTTGGACTGTTTTCGGCAACGCGAGCATGAGTTTCTCCAAAGGATATTTAAACAAAGTAATGCGAAGGTTCTGAAATGAAAATTGAACATTTATTTTTTGCAAATTATAGGGTTTGTGATGGGGGATAAAGCAGTAGAAGGTGAGTATATCAAGGCGGATGGGCAGTCTGGCGGTCCTCAGGAACCGAATAATGACCTGAATCTTAGTATTACGCTGGCGACTGTTGTCTATGCGTTGCTTGCGGCTGGTTTTTTTACCGGCATCACATGGCTGATTGCAATTGTTATTGTTTATGTGAAAATTGACAGTGTGCGGGGAACCTGGCTGGAAACACATTTCCGTTGGCAGATGCGTACATTTTGGTTTGGAATACTGTGGTGTCTGGTCGGTATTGTGCTGTTGTTTATTTTAATTGGGCATGCGGTTTTGCTTGCGGTCTCTGTCTGGGTTATCTATAGAATAGTGAAAGGCTGGTTGAATCTTTATGAGCGAAAACCGGTTTATCCGTATGGTGCTGAAACTGCTTAATAAGAATTTAGGGGGTGCACGAGGATTGGTGTTCAATAAATTAGCGCATAGTTGAAGCCTAATATCATAAGAATTATGGCCATAGTCCGCTGCATGGCTCTTTCAGGAATGCGATTTGCAACTTGGGTGCCGAGCCAAATGCACGGTAAAGACCCCAGTATCAGCCCAAACAATAGCAAGAAGTTAACATTGCCCAGATATAAATGGCCAAGTCCGGCAACTGCGGTTAATGGCACTGCATGAGCCAGATCAGTACCTATGATTCGAATCATCGCCATACGCGGGTATAGAATCATCAATATGGCGGCACCGAAAGCGCCGGCACCCACCGAAGATAAAGTCACTAAAACACCCAGTGCAAATCCCATCACGACGGTAAGTTCGCGTGAATACTTGCGCTCGAATTCACCAATGCTTGACTCCGTGCCGGCAAGCTGATGCCGCTCGCGCAGCAAAAAAGTCCGGAAGAATAGCACTGCAGAGGTAAGTATCAACATGACGCCTAATGCTGAAGTCATTAATTGTTCGTAATTGAATCCAACTGCCTTGAGGTATTTTAATAAAGCCATGGTGCATAAGCATGCCGGCATGCTGCCGATCGTCAGGTATTTGAAAACTTTCCAGTTGATCGTGGATTGCCGTGTGTGAGTGACAACGCCGCCTGCTTTAGTGATAGCAGCGTATAACAGATCAGTACCGATTGCGACGGAAGGTGTGAAGCCAAAGGCGAGTAATATAGGGGTCATCAGTGAGCCGCCGCCGACTCCGGTCATCCCAACAACGAAGCCCACACTGCCACCGGCAAGGGCATAAAGCAGAATATCATGCAAGAAAGTCAGCCCTTTTTTTGATTTTTTGCAAATGTCTTATCTGGTAACAAAATTGCCAGACAATTCCGGCCGAACCGCTACTATACGGGCCCTTTAATATAGCTTAAAGAATATTTAATTATATCGTTATATGACTTTGTTTTAGCCGGGCCAATAAGGCCAGTAGCCTGTATCAACGTATCCGGAATCAAAGTGCTTCGATTTTTTCAAGCTGACTGCTAAGCTCTTTGAGTGATCGCTCGATTTCATTAAGACGCGTTCGCTCTTTGTCGACGACTTGTGCCGGCGCTTTATTGATAAAGTTCTCGTTATTCAGTTTTTGTACGAGTTGCGATTGTGTTTTGGTCAGCTGGTCAACTTCTTTGCGCAGGCGTTTAAGTTCCGCAGATTTATCAATCAAACCCGCCAGCGGAATCAGTATTTTAAGCTCTCCGGCCAGTGCGATTGCTGCTTCGGGTACGGTGTCAGTATCTACGCGCTCGATTGATGCCAGCTTGGCCAGTTTAATTAAATATTCCTGATTCTGTGAAGCCAGTTTTTTATCTGTCTCATTACCGCCTTGCAGCAAGACGGGGAGCGGTTTGCCGGGTGGGATATTCATTTCAGAACGAATACGGCGAACACCGATGATGAACTGTTTAATCCAGTTAATTTCAGCAACTGCTGTATCGTCAATTTTACCGGGCTCGGCTACCGGGAATGGTTGAGTCATAATGCTGGCGCCTGACTTCCCGGCCAATGGTGCAACCTGTTGCCATAGCTCTTCGGTGATATATGGGATAATCGGGTGCGCAATGCGCAGCAATGCTTCCAACACTTTTACCAGTGTTAAACGGGTACCTCGTTTGGCTGCTGCTGTCGCTGAGTCGGATTGTAAAACCGGTTTTGACAATTCCAAATACCAGTCACAATATTCATTCCAGGTAAAATCATACACGTCCGTTGCGGCCAAATCGAAACGATATTCTTCGAGATGTTTCGCAACGTTTTGTTCCAGGGTTTGCAGCTCAGAGATAATCCAGCGGTCTGCAACTGAAAGTGTATCATCTGCAGTAGCCTGCAAGTCGGTATCCTGGGTGTTCATTAGCACATAACGACAGGCATTCCAGAGCTTGTTGCAAAAATTGCGATAGCCTTCCATTCTTTGCATATCGAAACGGATGTCCCGGCCGGTTGATGCCAGTGAAGCCAGTGTGAACCTCAATGCATCCGCACCGTATCCCGGCATGCCCTCAGGGAAGGCCTTGCGGGTATTTTGTTCGATTTTCGCGGCCATATCCGGCTGCATAAGCCCGGTTGCCCGTTTTTTGACAAGTGCTTCCAGGTCAATGCCCTGCATCAGATCCAGAGGGTCAAGAATATTACCTTTGGATTTGGACATTTTTTGCCCGTGCTCATCGCGGATAAGCCCGGTAATATAAATTTCTTTAAAAGGCACATCATCCATAAATTTCAGCCCCATCATAATCATGCGTGCGACCCAAAAGAATATGATGTCAAATCCGGTGACAAGTACTGAAGTTGGATAGAAGGTACTTAACTCAGTGGTTTTTTGCGGCCACCCAAGTGTTGAAAAAGGCCATAAAGCAGAAGAGAACCAGGTATCCAGGACATCGTTGTCCTGTGAAAGCTCGACATCCGGCCCAAGACCGAATTTTTTACGTACTTCGGACTCGCTGCTTGCCACATATACCTGTCCGTTTTTATCATACCAGGCGGGTATCCGGTGTCCCCACCAAAGCTGACGGCTGATACACCAGTCCTCAATATTATGCATCCAGTTAAAATACGTTTTACTCCAGTTTTCGGGAATAAAGCGTATCCTGCCGGTTTTCACAGCAGCAATAGCCGGTTCGGCCAGCGGTTTTATTTTGACGAACCACTGGTCGGTGAGATACGGTTCAATGACGCTTTGAGTGCGATCCCCGCGCGGCACCATCAGTTTGTGTGGTTCGATTTTTTCGAGCAGGCCACCGGACTCCAGGTCTTTAACAATTTGTTTACGGGCCTCATAGCGGTCCAGACCACGGTATTGAGCCGGGGCGTTATCATTCAGCTTGGCATCTTTGGTGAAAATATTAATCATGTCCAGCTGGTGTCGCTGGCCGATTGCATAGTCATTAAAATCGTGAGCAGGTGTGATTTTGACACAGCCGGAGCCAAAAGAAGGGTCGACATAATCGTCGGCGATGACCGGAATTTCGCGCTCGGATAACGGTAACCGGACGGTTTTTCCGATCAGTTGCGCATAACGCGAATCTTCAGGGTGCACTGCCACTGCAGTGTCGCCCAATAACGTTTCGGGGCGGGTGGTGGCAACAATAAGATGGCCGCTGCCATCAGATATCGGGTAGCGCATATGCCATAGATGGCCGTTTTCCTCGGCGGATACAACTTCCAGGTCGGAGATTGCGGTATGCAGCACCGGGTCCCAGTTCACAAGGCGCTTGCCGCGATAGATTAACCCTTCCTCATACAGGCGAACAAAAACCTCCAGTACTGCGTTTGACAGGCCCTCGTCCATCGTGAAGCGTTCACGTGCCCAATCCGGTGATTCTCCGAGCCGGCGCATTTGTCGTGTAATGGTATCGCCGGACTGTTGCTTCCATTGCCAGACACGCTCAATAAATGCGTCTCTGCCCAGTGTTTCCCGGCTTTTTCCCTCATGGCTTAATTGTCGCTCTACGACCATCTGGGTTGCGATTCCCGCATGATCTGTTCCGGGTTGCCATAAGGTATTAAAGCCCTGCATACGGCGGGTGCGGATTAGAATATCCATCAGTGTATGCTGGAATGCATGCCCCATATGCAAGGTCCCGGTAACATTCGGAGGCGGGATCATGATGCAGTAAGGCTGTCCCTGACCACTGGGTTGAAAGTAGTTATTTTTTTCCCAACACTGATACCAGTGATTCTCTATTGCTTCCGGGTCGTAGGTTTTTTGCATGGCCGCGAAATTCTGTTGTTGCTTTTAGACTCTTAAATACCGCTTCTGTACGGCGGCGTCAGTATACCCGAATCAGGGCATGATATCCGTAGAATGGGCTTTAGTCGTGGCTGTGAGTGGGAGGAGCTTATTGGGTAAAGCTTAATTACAGCTTCTTCGGGTTGGACAGTTCTTTTTGCAGTTCTCTCATGATTTCCATTGCCAGCCGGTCGCTGTTTTCAGCCAGTTGCTGATGCAGCTTTTTGTATATAAGCCGGGTCAGAGTGCGTTTGAAGTCTGCGGGCAGGCCTTTTATCTTGATCTCTGCGATTTCGTCGGCCGCTTCCGGTCCAAGATACTCCTGGATATCATCGTCGGTCACGGTATCTTCCGATTCGGGATCTATAATTTCAGCCAGGGTGGGGATATTGGTTTTGCCGTTGTCAGACTGCTGTTTACGCATATTTATTGCCAGATTTAAGGGGTTGGAGGTATTAAATTTCCGGGGTTCACAATAACTCAAATGGTATGGTGATGTAAATCACAACCCTGATCCCGGTAGGCGGCAAAGCGTTTACGCCCGGCAGTTTTTATCGACTCTTCCTGGTTTACAATATCAGCAATACGCTCAAACCGGTGATAAAAGGCCGGTATTTCAGAAGCCAGATTCAGCAGCATGCTATAGCCTTGTGCCGGCTCAGTGTCACAGCCGATCAGAATCGGTACTGGATTGTCAGATTCAGGTGCCCCAGAGAGAATTTCATGAGGGACAAAGCTGCCGTCCCGAAAGGTCCACAGCAGCTCATCCAGCCGCCGTACATGCTGCTGGGAATCCGCGTGGATGTATATTTTATAACCCTGCTTGTAGGCTTTTTCAGACAAGCGGCATGCGGTTATCTCTCTGTTTCCATTCCCTTCCAGGATATAAAAATCAACCCGCGTCGACATGGTTATCCAGAATATATTGCATCAAAAGTGGTATCGGCCGGCCGGTGGCTCCTTTGTCTTTACCCGATTTCCAGGCGGTTCCGGCAATATCCAGATGGGCCCAGGCGAATTTACTGGTAAAGTGGGACAAAAAGCTTGCCGCGGTAATAGTGCCGCCTTCGCGATTTCCAATATTGGCAATATCAGCAAAATTGCTGCTGAGCTGCTGCTTGTATTCATCAAATAATGGCAATTCCCACGCACGGTCACCGCTGTGCGTACCGGCGGTTTTCAGGCTGTTAATCAGCTTGGAATTATTGCCCAATAAACCACTGGCATGTCTGCCCAACGCGATTATGCAGGCACCGGTTAAGGTCGCGATATCAATCACAGCGGCTGGGTTGTAGCGCTCGATATAGGTCAGTGCATCACAAAGCACCAAACGGCCTTCGGCATCTGTATTAAGAATTTCTATTGTCTTGCCGGACATACTGGTAACAATATCCCCGGGCTTTATTGCCATGCCGTCAGGCATATTTTCCGCAGCGGCAACAACGCCGATCAGATTGATCGGCAGTTTTAACTCCGCGCAGGCGGCAACGGTGCCAAAAACACTGGCCGCGCCGCACATGTCAAATTTCATTTCGTCCATTGCTTGTGCGGGTTTTATTGATATGCCTCCAGTATCGAATGTAATACCTTTGCCGATCAATACCAGGGGCTTTTGGCTTTTAGGCCCTTTAAGATGCTCCATAATGATCAATTTGGCCGGCTCCCGGCTGCCTTGAGAGACCGCCAGTAGTGCCCCCATACCCAGTTGTTTCATATCGTTTTCGGTTAGCACGTTTGTTTTCAGGCCTTTATATTCACGCTGCATGGCTTTCGCTTCTTTGGCCAGATAACTCGGGGTGCATATATTGGCCGGCAGATTACCCAGGGTTTTTGCACGGTTAAGGCCATTGCCGGTCGCCAGACCCTGTGTTACCGCCAGCTGATTGCGTTGCAGTGCCTCGCGGGAAAGCTGTGCGAATATCAATTTCTGCAGGGCTTTTTTAGGTTTCGTTTTGAGGGTTTTGTATTTATCAAAGCGGTATAGCGCGTCTTCTATTGCGATAGCCGCGGTGCGGGTATGCCAGGCTGAGTCAAAACCGGCAACCCGGATTTCGCTTAAATATGACACCGCATCCCGGCTGCCGCCGTTGACTAACTGCTTGGCTGCGGCGGACCAGATGGTTTGATAATCGGATATTTTGGTTCTTTTAGGTTTGCCGCAACCGACCAGCAGTACACGCTGTGCAGCGATATTCGGTACTTCATAAATAAACATCGTATGCCCGGCTTTGCTGTTAAAATCCCCTTTTTTAAGTGTATTGGAAATATAGCCAGCACTTTTTTTGTCTGTGATTTCCGCCGCCGGGCTGAGTTTATTATTTTCATATACGCCAATTACCAGACAGTCTGTTTTTACTGTTTCAGGCTGGGTGCATTTCACGCTATAGTCCATAATTTCTCCTGTATACGCATTTCCATGCCTTGGTTTAGAGTAACTGGCCGGGAAGTGATAATGTTAAATTTTTTACTTAAGTTTTTGAAATTAAACTGATTTTTTAGTGTTATATTTAAAGGCAAAGCAGCCGGTTTATCACAGTCAGGAAATTGCCTTTTCATTTTCATTGTATCGCCATGGGCAGACTATAACATGAGATGTTGGCGGTTCAACTGCCGTAAGTGATTGCATAATTATGCTCAAAATCATTGATAAATATTTATTGAAAGAATGCGCTTTGGCAACCCTGGGGGTAATCGCAGTGCTGCTGTTGATTATGCTAGGTAATACATTTGTACGGATTTTGGGGGATGTGGCTGAAAACAAGTTATCCAGTGATGCATTGTGGCCGATGCTGGTGATCAGCTCGATACACTACCTGGTTATCCTGTTGCCGATTGGCCTTTATCTGGGCATTTTGTTTGGTATGGGCCGTTTATACAAAGACAGTGAAATGGCCGCAATGTCCGCCTGTGGAATCGGTACCGCACAACTATACCGTCCGGTCGTCGCGCTGGCCGTGCCATTGGCGTGTGTAACCGCCGTTCTGTCCTTATATCTTGCACCCTGGGCGGCATCGCAGCAGGATAAGATCAAGCACCGCTCCGAGTCACGCTCTGAATTAAGCGGTTTGGTCGCGGGGCAGTTTAATGAGTCCGGAAACGGAAGCCAGACAATTTTTTTTGAACGCCTGTCCAGCGATGGCCGTCAGATGCGGGAGGTCTTTGCCCATAGTGAGACGAAGCAGGAGATCTCAGTTCAGGTGGCGTCCAGTGCGGTTCGTATACAAAAGGAGGGGGAAGATCCGTATGTATTGTTTCAGCGGGGCACGACGTACACCGGTAATCCCGGTCGCCTGGATTATCGTGTTGCTGATTTTGACAGTTACGGTGTCAGGATAGAGCAGGGGCCGTTGCCGGCACTACAATCCCGGATCAGTTCTAAATCGACACTGGCATTGCTGAGAGCTGATGACCTTAAGTCTGTTGCGGAATGGCATTGGCGCCTGGCGATTCCAACGGTATGCCTGCTATTGGCGCTGCTGGCATTACCGTTGAGCTACACAACACCACGAAAAGGGCGCTATGCAAAACTGGGTATTGGAATCGTTATTTATATCGTTTATTCAAATATATTGAGCCTGGGCAGGGCCTGGCTGGAGAGAGATCAAATACCATCCTGGTTGGGTCTGTGGTGGGTCCATGGTTTGTTGTTGGTTGGCCTGGCCGGCTTAATAATGCAGCATGAGCGCATCGGTTTATTTGCACCGCGTAGCCGGGTATCGACATGAGGATACTGGATTTTTATATTGCGCGGGTCGTGATCGGCGGCACTCTCGGGGCGTTGGCGGTTTTAACCGCACTGGATACGATTTTTGCATTGATTGATGAGTTTGAAGATGTAGGAAAGGGCGCCTATGGTCATATTGATGCATTATTTTATATGGCAATGACGATGCCGGGCCGTGTTTATGAATTATTTCCTGCTGCAGTTTTAGTTGGAAGCCTGTTGAGCCTGGGCGCAATGGCGGGAAATAGCGAGCTGATTGTAATGCGGGCCGCCGGTGTTTCAGTCAAACGTATTGTGCGTTCTGCGGTACAGGCAGGGTTGGTGTTAATGATTTTGGTCGCGGTAATTGGTGAGTTTATGTTGCCGGTTGCTGAGCGTTATGCGCAATCTTTGCAGTCACGTAAGCAGGGCTTGCAGGTCTCCCAGGTTTTGGGTGGTTTTTGGGTTCGGGATGCGTCGCAGTTTGTGCGTATCGGTAAATTGTATCCGAATTTAAACTTACAGGATGTGCATATTCACCGTTTGGCGGATGATACAGGCCTTGAATCGGTGACTTACGCGGCTTCGGCAATTCAGCGTGAGGGTTACTGGGAATTACGTGACGTGTATCGCACACGTTTTGACGGACAGCATATACGGCAGGAAGTACAGGGTATTGAGCGCTGGCCTACTGTGCTCAACCCGAAGATTTTTGATATTCTGAGTGTCGATGTCGATATGATGTCGGCAAGTGAAATTTACGGGTATGTTGATTACCTGGAGCGTAATAATCTGGATGCAGCCACATACCGTTTGGCTTTTTGGTTAAAAGTGATCACGCCGCTATCCTGTATTGTGATGATGCTGGTGGTTTTGCCTTTCGTGTTTGGTGCGTTAAGGTCGGTCAGTGCCGGGCAGTTGCTGGTGGTCGGTATACTGTTGGGTTTGTCTTTCTATATTTTGATTCAAATAGCATCCAGGGTTGGGCAAATTTATGGGGTCCCGCCTTTTATCAGCGCATCTTTTCCGGTGTTATGTTTTGCCGCGATTGGCCTGATTGGTTTGGGGAAGGTCAAATAAACGGCGCCTGCATTCTGGCAGTTGCTTGAAGCAGGCAACAATAGGTGTCTTAAGTGCAATTAACTTGAGGAAACAGAATGAATATTTTTTTACGCTTCATTAATCCTGATGCAGGGTTTCGTCTGTGGTTTTTATTAGGCGCGTTGGTCTGTGTAGTGTTACTCGGCATAGCGTTTTATTTTGAATATGTTTTAGGTCTGGAGCCCTGTCCTCTATGTGCAGTGCAAAGATTTTTGGTGATGATTCTCGGCGTGCTTGGTTTTGCCGGGTTTCTGCACAACCCGAGTAAGTTTGGCACGCGTATTTATGCCGGTCTGGGTTTATTATTTACATTGGCCGGGCTTATCGTGACAGGCCGTCATATATGGCTACAGAACTTGCCCAGCGACCAGGTCCCGGATTGTGGCCCGGGTCTGGAGTTTATATTACAGACTTTTCCGTTGTTTGAAGCTTTGGAGTTGATCTTTAAGGGCTCGGGCGAGTGTGCGGAAGTACAATGGGTGTTTCTTGGTCTGACGATACCGGGCTGGACGTTCGTGATATTCAGTATTATGTTGCTGGCATTTCTTTATATGTTATTCAGGCGTGTGTAAGTCTGAGCCGGTGGTTTTTTAAGCTGATGTAAGCTTACCCGCTATAATCGGCTGAACCTGTTCAAATGGAAATACCGTTTCACCGTAATTCCCTGGCAATTGTCTGCGCAGCCTGTTGATATTATTCTTGTTGATTAAATTTTCAATGTAACGGATATTGTTTTCTATTTTTTCGATATACAGATTTGTGCCGTCGAAAAAGGCTGAGGCGTATCTGAATACACCCTGGAAATGGTTCTCAAGTTTTTTACGCACGTAAAGCCGGTAAAAACTCGGAGTGTTATACAGCAACTCATAAGCGGAAGTATATGCAGGCACCGGCATGCTGCGTTGTATCACAGGCTTTGCTGCCAAAATCATTTCAGGGAACAGGCGGTCACGGCATTTTTCGATATAACAGCGATCGGCCATTTGCGTGATCAGGTCTGCGGTGGCAACCATGTCACCGATTAAGCGATCTTTTGGGTTGCTGATCGCGATTTCATCTTCAGGTATTTCATAACCGGTCAAATGCACGATTTCTCCGGCTGTTTCGCAAATATCACTTAAGCCGATGGATGGTAAATGTGTCCGCATAAAGGCAGCGCCTCTGGAGACATGGGAGCTTGTGTATTCCGCGCCGTTATCAGTGCTGCTGTCATCAGTTTTACGAATGTAGCCGGCATCATGAAACAATGCCGTTACAATACCCAGCAGCATTTGTTTCACACTCAGGTCGCCATGTACGGCCTGATAACCTTTAAGCAGGCGCGTGGTTGTCAGCGTGATATCGAGGCTATGCTGGATATCATGGTAGATTGTGTCGCAGGCGAGGTAGCCCGGATATTTTCCGTGATAAAGCTGATCGAATAACTGAAATGCCTGTTCAATGTTGCCGGTATCAACACCTGGAAAAATATGGCTGTATATTGAGATAACGGTGGACTTAACTGATTCCACATCAGTCACATTGGTAGACCCTGTTATATCAAGGGTGTTTAATCCATCGCCTATATTGGCGGCATTATTGGAACGGGACATGATTGGGTCTCAAAATATTAAATAAGGTTTCAGCCTATAGAAAGTAATATTGCTTGGCATCTTGAAAAATCAGCGTAGCCTTTCGATGTATTCGGGAATTTTCAGCGGGTCGATAATCACTTCCCAGGCGTTCGCACCGCTTTTAAGCACACGTTTCTCCCAGCTTGCAAGCCGGTCGCGGTACAGCTTTGGATCACTGCTGTCTGGTGAAAGTTTAATGACGTTCATTGCGGCAATATTAATGCCTTCAAATTCATTTTCATCAAAGTTGCGTTTAAAGCCTTCTTTCAGTTCTTCGCGCATATCGCTAAATACAATAATCGACTGA
This sequence comes from Gammaproteobacteria bacterium, assembly GCA_028284675.1. GTDB lineage: Bacteria > Pseudomonadota > Gammaproteobacteria > HTCC5015 > HTCC5015 > JANQRI01. Next base: position 98,309 of record JANQRI010000030.1, read on the forward strand.
TTGCCCGAGCCGGTTTTCTTCAGATAGTCGGTGCATAGCATCATCGCGCCGCTGATATCGGTAAACCTCGCCTGGCCTCCGGTTTTCGCATACTCATCAAGCTTGGTTGCAAATGCGAGTTTTTGCCGGTTGGCTTTGGATGGAGTGTAGTCCAGTGTCAGGCTGGCTTTCAGGTTTTGCTCATCATAACTATTGCTGTCAATTGTAATAAAGAACAGACTGTCACCCGGTGACATTTGCGGTACGATGCCGGCTTTGACTATTTTTATAACGTTTGGTTTTTCATCGGCATAGGTTCCGGAAATATCCATCAGTGCACATATTGCGGTTTCGTGCCGTTTGTTATCACCGCATGCAGAACAAACCAAACTCAGTGCAATGATGATAAAAGCGCGTATGTTATTCATATCCATTTTTAAGCCTTTATTTTTATGGTTATCTGCCGGCGCCGCTGTTTTGCAGTTTTCCACGGTTGCTTGCGAGACTGCCGATCTTTGTTGGTATGATGATGTATGCATCATATAGATGAATAATTATCTTGATAATATATTCGATCAGGAACGCCAGCATTCTGCACAGGCTCGCAAAGGTATTTACCAGCAGTATTAACAGTTTTCTGAATGCGTGTTGACTGCTTTCTATAAAAACTTCAAGCGGCATTGCGACCAGCGCCAGAACCCAGGGGAGTACAAATCCCAGGATGGCCTGGCCCGTCACCGTTATCTGTGATGCGCCCTGACTCGCAACCGCCGCGGATGAACCGGCCAGTGCCTGATTCGCAGCGGTCTTTGCTTCGGTAAGCATTTCCCTGAGAACCCCCAGTGATGCTTCCGCGCAGGCGAACAAAAACAGGAAAAACAACGAAGCATATAAAATCAAGCGTCGCTTATTGCGCTCCATCGTGCCAATTTGCGGAATGATGTTTGTGATGCCCAGTGCATCCATTATAAATACACCTAAAAACACTTCTATTAAAATAATCACCAGTGCGGAAAAGTCCGATACCGGCATACCGAGAAAACGGGAGCCGTCATTCATCAGTTCCGACATCGGCAGTGCGATCAAGCGGAAGTTAACAAACGCGCCTACGGCGGCAACTACCATAATTATGGACGAAAAAATAAAAAGCTTGTTTGCTCGAGAGGCAAGTGTATCGATCGAGTCCTGGTCGCCTTTGCTGATTTTTTCAAATTGCGTCATATGCTTGTCAATTCTGTTGGTGGTGTCCAATACAGAGCCAACCAGTTCACCGACTTCTTTCAGCTGTTTGGAAATGCTTTTCCATACCGGTGCCATGCTGGATAAAATTTTATGCCGTTTGGATGTGGTGTTACGCAATTCTGTAAGCGCACGTTTTTCACCGTCAACGGCGGATTTGTGAATTTCGCTCAGCATTTTTTCGATAACACGATCGCCCGAAGAGCCCTGTACTTTTGCGATTGAAGCAACAGCCTCGTTCCAGCCCGGAGCCTCGGGGGTTGCCTGGCCACAGTCTTTATAGTCAGTCTCGATCTTACTGATGCTATCATCCAGTTTGCGCTGCAGCGCGGGGTAGTTGGACAGGTGTTTGGTGTAACTCATCTCAACACGCTGAAACTCCTCCTGTAATTTTTGTTTTGCATCACCGATTCCGGATTCCAGCAGCACTTTACGGTCACGTTCCCGCATTTTCTCTGCGAGTTGTTTGGCGCTGTCCGCCATTTTTTTCAAGCCGCCTGATGTGCCTTCAAGCAGAGCTTCGAAAGCCTTATGAATCGGTTCGCGGGCAATCCATAGAAAAAGCATGGTTACGAGCAGAAGCACGACGATTGATAAGCCGGGCATTTCGGGCCAGAAATACAGGGTTTCCATAGTGATGCTCCTTAAGTGATTTTGGGTCGCGTATTGTTGTTTATCGGTGTTGTATTATAGTTCTTTATAGACGAATAGCCGTGTTTTACGCTGGGTTTTGTAAAACGGTGCCTCGTCGGTATGTGTGTATACTGATTATAAATCAGCACCCCATCCAACAAGCGGCAGTAGCGTAATTTGCTGAAGCAAAGTTTTTATTTTGGTTTTGTCGCTCTTCCTTTAGCGCCGGTTAAACTAGAGAGAATAAACGGTCAAAAACTACGCTAGTAATAGTACCTGCGTTGTGCCTGAATTACTGTGATGCATTACAGAAAATGCTGAACTGGATCATTCAGAAACCGGTTTTTTTTGGGGTAAATAGACAACTGTCTGTGTTTTTGACAGTCGCTCATGCCAGCCCTGTCGTTGCGGGTCAAATGGGCTCCACAGATTGGCTGCTCCCAGCAGTGCGGTGCAGAATCGAATAAATGACTGTTTCAGGTCCAATGGCTTGCCTTCCAGGCTTGTGACACGGATTTTCCAGGTGGTCATCCCCAGTGTTTGTCCGCCATGAGTCCAGTGCCAGGCATAAAATGTAAATGCGACCGCGAGCAGATAGAGCAAAAACAGAAGGTTTTTGACTGTCTCTAAAGACGTACCGTCACGCAGTGCACCGCCATTCAACATAACCGGTGGTATCGCAGCAAGCATTAGGATTGCGGTAAGTAAAAGTGTGTCATACACCATTGCGCCGATACGTCTGAGTAAACCGGCCGGTTGACCGTTTTTTATTTTTGTCGCCATTAATGGAATTCGGTAAACGGTATGATGCGCACCGGTGTGCCGGGCTGTACATCGCCGGAATCGGCTGGTAACACAATCAGGCAGTTTGCCTGGGCCATTGAACTCAGGCGATGCGATTCCTGAAGCCCGCTGCCTGTAACGCTCAGGCTGCCATCGGGTTCGGTTTTAAAAATACCCCGCTGGTAGTCTTCGCGCCCTGGTTTTTTTCTTAACAAACCGGTGCAGCTGGCGTTAAGCTGCAATGGCATTTTGGGTGTTTCTCCCATCAGGCGGCGTAATGCGGGCAGTACAAAAATATAGAAAGTGACCATTACGGATACCGGATTACCCGGCAGGCCAAAGAACCAGCTGTTTTGAAAACGGCCGAAGGTCAGAGGTTTACCTGGCTTCACCGCAACCTTTGAAAAATAACACTCGCCGAGTTCATGCAATAAATTCCCAATATGATCGGCATCGCCAACCGAAACACCGCCTGAACTGATAATAACATCCATTGAGTCACCGGCTTGTTGAAATACTTGTTCGATCGTGTCGGGATTGTCTCTGACGACACCAAAGTCAGTGATTTGAATGCCGGGGCGTTGCAGTAGTCCGGACAGTGTGTAGCGGTTGCTGTTATATATTTCACCGTATGCGAGCGTTTCGCCGGGTATTTTCAGTTCATCGCCATTATTGATGATGCCGATATTGATTTCTCTGAAAACCCGAACATGTGTGATACCGGTAGATGCCAATACACCCAGGTCTGCAGCGGAAAGACGCTGTCCACGTGTTGATATGATTTTGCCTTCCTTTATATCACTGCCTGCATCACGCACATTTCGACCGGGCTCCGGAGGCGCAGTGAAATGGATTTTATTATTTTCCACGGTGACATTCTCCTGAATCACCACGCTGTCGGTATCCGGCGGCAAGGCTGCACCGGTCATGATACGCACACATTCTCCAGTACCGACTTGCCCGGTGAATGGTTTGCCGGCATAGGCATTGCCGATAATGCTTAGCTGCTCCAATTGATCCGGGATGGCTTTAAACGCAAACCCGTCCATCGCCGAGTTTCGATGCGGCGGTACATTAATTTTTGATATTACATCCTCAGCCAGGACCCGTTGCAGGGCCTGCTCCAGCGGCAGGGTTTCGGTTTCCGAAACCGCGGTAACGCGTGATGTAATTTCGGTATGTGCATCGGAAACGCTTAGCAAATGTGAAGTCTTTTGTCGCACAGGCTCAGCCCGTCATAAAAAGTTTTGGCAGCCTGCGACAGATAAAGTCCGCAATTTCATGTTCGTTGTTGATATCCAGCAAAGTAATGTGATCCGGTACGATTAACGGGGAGTCGCTTGCGATCGCAATAATATGCTCATCTTTCGGGAAAAGCAGTGGTTTGCCCATTGAAGGCCGGTGCAGCTCGATTTTCGGAAACTGTCCTTGTTTAAATCCTTCCACCAGAATTAAGTCCAGTGTGGCGTGATCCAGATGGGCGATATGTTCTTCAAGCCTGGGTGCATGCTCATATTCGCGTTCTACCATCAGTGCCCAACGTTGATCCGATGTCACCAGCATCTGCTGGGCACCGGCTTTGCGAAGCTCAAAGCTGTCTTTGCCGGGCTTGTCCACATCGAAGTCGTGATGCGCATGTTTGATCATGCCGACACAGACGCCGCGTTCACATAATAACGGCAGCAGCTTAACCAGCAGGGTGGTTTTGCCGGTGTTGCTGTACGCCGCAAACCCGAGGACCGGGGGAGTCTGTTTGACTGTATTCATTCCGGATATCCAAATGCCCGTAACATTAGAGGCTTATCATCGCCAGCCATTTGGCGATGCTTGGGGTTTATACATGCGTGCCTGATTCCGGGCAAGCGGTTTTGTGCGGTTTCTTCAGGAAAAAGTGTTTTTTGGGCTGTATCTGAATGTTTTATATTTGTGGCTGTCATATGCAATGTGTAAGATACCGCCCTGACTTAATGAGGATCTATTATGCTACGAAAATTATTGCTGGGATTGGGACTGTTTTTTAGTGTTATCGCGGTATCATTCGCGGATAAAGCACCGGCAGCTGATGTCCCGGCTGATGTTAAAAAGCGTCTGGGGCAGGTGATCCCCGGTGTGAAACTGGATAATATTTCCTCCACACCGCTGCCCGGTTTATATCAGGTCAATTTCCAGGGAAGGGTGCTATACATATCCGAGGACGGGCGTTACGTACTGCAGGGTGATATCTACGACCGGGAAACATCGACCAATCTGACCGAAAAATCCCGCAGCAAAATGCGACTCGTGGCAATGGAAAAATTTGATGATTCCACTGCGGTCGTGTTTTCACCGAAGAAACCGAAGTATTCGATTACCGTATTTACCGATACTACGTGTGGATTCTGCCGTAAAATTCACCAGGAAGTTCCGGCACTGAACAAAGAGGGCGTCAAAGTCCGTTACATGCTTTACCCAAGAGCGGGTATCGGTTCGCCGAGCTATAAAACCCTGGAAAGTATCTGGTGTGCGGATGACAAACTTGATGCAATGAATGTCGCGAAGTCGGGCGGCAGCATTCCGGAGAAAAGCTGTAAGAATCCGATTGCGGAGCATATGCAGCTCGCACAACAGTTTGGTTTGCGCGGTACACCGATGATTGTGACCGGTAAAGGTACGGTGATCAATGGCTATCAGCCGGCTGATCAGCTTTTGACGATTTTGGCCTCTGAGAGCAAGTAGAAGCTGAACCTAGGAACGGTATATGCTTTCAGGCAAAGCCTGCTTAGTTGGTTGGTGTTTCAGCAAATATATTTTTTGAGGTAAACAGCAGTCCGGCGGTGACTTGTTTGTCCGGCCAGAGTTGCCGGATGCCGTCCACATAGTAAACCAGTTGTCCGCGATAGTGTTCTAGCAGTGCATCAATTTCGCTGTCATCGCTAATGGGATGAGTTTTGTAATCAATTACCCATACGCGATCATCGTTAACGACCAGCCTGTCGATAATACCATTAACCTGCCGGCCTCCGGCTGCTTTGTAAGTTATCGGCACTTCTTTGTATGCTTGTTCATAGCAATCCGGGTTAAATAAAAAATCGAATTTTTTCATTTGTAAAAGCTGTTCGACTTCATGTTGCCAGCCGCTGAGTGCCTGTCTGTCAACTTTATAAGACAGATAGGGCTCCAGATCGATCTGATGGACAGGATCGGGATGAGCCAGTTTTTCCAGCAGTTTATGGATCACGATACCGCGTTGACGTGCATGGCTGTCATCATGTTCAGGATCTGATGTTTTCTGCAATTGAGCGGTGTGCTCCGGCGCTGCACTACTGGGGATGATGTTCCCGCACGTATCCGGCAGCTGTACCGGGGGTTCCTGCTCTGTCTGATCAGAGGTGACTGTTTGCCGGGTTTCGGCTTGTTGTTTCGGGGCTGTTTCAGGGGTGCCATTGCTAAGCACCCATTCCCCGTCAGGCAATTGCTGCACATGCGCTTCCATTGCATCGGCAATTTTACGGTACCAGCAGGCCGGGTCAGGTTCACGTTTGCCGGTGACCGCGCCACTGATCACCAGCATATGTTGTGCGCGGCTTAACGCAACATATAACAGATTAACCTGTTCTGTTAATTGCGCATCGGTATGCGCATCATGGAGTTTTTCTATCACGGCCGGGCTGTTTTTTTTGCCGGTATAAAGCAATATGTTCTGAGGCTGTGCGTTACTATGTGGCCAGTCGACCAGCGCATTATAACTGTCATGACGGCTATGCTGCGTGGCAGTATCCGCCAGAAATACCACTAGGGCTTCCAGCCCTTTGGCGGCGTGCACGGTCAGCAGTTTTATTTTTCCATGTTGTCCGGGTGCCGGCGGTGTGTCCGGCCGGTCCGATGCGCTGGCACGTAAGTTTTTTAGTGTAGCCAAAAAACGCGCAATACTGGGGTAGCGGCCGCTATCAGCGTGCAAGGCCATTTCCAGTATCGTATTGAGGTTCGCGGTTACATTTGCTACCAGTGTTACGGGTACAGCCTGTTGGTAACGCTGAATAATATTGCCTTCCTGATAAATTCGGTCCAGCAGGTCGTGTATCGGCAGCTGGCCCAACAGTGTTCGCCAGCGTTTAAGCAGATCCGCGGCCCGTTGCAGAGGCGGTGATGCGTTTTGTTGTTCGGTCAGGTACGTTAATTTTTCCGACCAGATGTTGGACTGATCACACCGGGCCAGCTGAATTAGATCATCGTCGCTTGCAGAGAAAACCGGTGAACGCAGCACCTGCGCGAGTGCAAGATTATTAAACGGGGTAATCAATATATTCAGCAGCGCTTCGATATCCTGAACTTCCAGGCTGTCGAGTAACGCACCTTTTTCCGCACCGAGGAAAGGTATTTCAGTATCAATGAAAGCACGTTCATATTCAGCAATATGTGTGCGGTTGCGAAACAGCACCAGGATATCTGCATAATCCAGCAGCGCATCTTCGCCGTCGCGTTTGATCGTATAGTGCTGATCAATCAATTCCCGGATGCGTGTAGCAATCTGCAGGCCTTCCCGATAATGTGTATCGGATTCACCGGTTTCCGGTGCTTCTGTTAACGGGTTCCTGAGTCGTAACGGTGTGTTGCTAAGATCGTCTTCGGTATCATTATTATCCGTTTGGATCAACGGCAGGATTTCCACCCGTCCCCACAGGTTGTCACGGTGCGTGCTGTGCTCCTGATATTGCGGCAAGCGGCTGCCGAGTACCGTTTCGTTAAATAAAAAATTCAGGCACTGGATGATTGCCGGTGCCGAGCGCCAGGAACGGCTCAGCGGAAAGTTTTCCGCCTGCAGGTTTTGTTGCAGCCATTCGCCAGCTGTATGCTGCAGCTGTGGGTTTGCGCGGCGGAAGCTGTAAATCGATTGTTTGGTATCGCCGACCAAAAATACACTGCGTTCACGTGCATTGTCGCCGGCCGCGATTTCCTCCAGCAGCGGCAAAATCAACTGCCATTGGGTTGGGTTGGTATCCTGGAATTCATCGATTAACAAATGATCGATCTTTTGATCCAGTTTGTACTGTACCCATAATGCATGATCGGGTTGATGCAATAACTGATAAGTTGCCCATTCAAGATCCGCAAAGTCCAGTGAAGACTGTTCCTGTTTAATCCGCTGGTAATGGTATAAAAGTCGTTCCCCGGCGCGATACCAGGCCTGGTTAATGGTATATGCCTGCATAGATAAATATCGGTCATGGGTTTCAAGTATCGCTTCGCTCAGGCGCTGATGCAGATCAACAAATGTTTCGGCATCTTTGCTGCCGAGTTTTTTTTCCAAAACCTGCGTCAACTTGCGCTGCAGCGGTTTCATTTCTTTGCTTAGAAATGCGTGTTGACATGCATCAAAACGTTCAGGCAGATCGTGCTGCCGGTCCAGAGCAAGCTGGATTTGAGCAGCGGACTCTGCATTTTTTTTCGTTATATGCTTGCTGAGCAGCTCACTGAAAAAAGATAATTCCTCACAGCGTGTGTCGGTGAAAAAATCGGCCAGCGGATTGTCTTTCGGCTTTAATAATTTTTTCAAACACCCGGATGCATACTCAACAGGATCTTTTCGGTTCTCGGTAAATGCCCACCAGTCACTGCGGTGGGCAAGAAAGCCGTTCATCAAAGCCTGGCGGGTGCTGTATAAACTGTTACACGCATCGAACAATATTTCCAATGCCTTTGCGGTCGGGCTGTCCGGTTGCTTTGTCGCCTCCAGAAACAATGCATCCCATGCAGTGCTTTCCATAATTCCGGTGGTTTCCAGCAGCTCATAGCCCGGCGGCACACCGGCCTCCAGCGGAAAGCGTCGCAGCAGTTCCTGGCAAAACGCGTGAAAGGTCGCGATCCGCAATGGCTGCGTGCTTAGCAGGATTTCTTCATATAAAGTGCCGGCCCGGGTGAGCACCTCATCCGACGGGGATACACCGATGCTTTCCAATTCGTCCGATAATGCCTGTTCATCGCAGGCAGCCAGGGCCTGCAGCCGCTGGTGCAGACGCTGACGCATCTCGGCAGCAGCTTTGCGGGTAAACGTCAGTGCCAGAATACCACCCGGCCGTGCGCCGTTTAACAGCAGCCGGATAATGCGTGTGACCAGCAGATAGGTTTTACCGGTACCGGCTGATGCGGATACCGTCGCATTGATTGCAGGATCGCTGGGACTGTGTGTTGCCATGGCCGCACAGCATAGCAAATTCACAATGAGTAATCAGTGGAAATAATACAGTGGTAACCCAATAAAAAACCCGGCGCTGCCCATAAGCAATGCCGGGTTTTGGTGTATGTTGTGACTGACCGTAGGGCGTGATGGTTTAGTCTTTAATTGCTTTATCGCGCAGACCCCAGTCCATTTTTGCATTCTCGAATGTGGCTCCATTAATTTGAGTTTTGTTCATGCTGGCGCCTTTGAGGTTTGCTCCGTCAAAGTCAACGTTTCGTGCGTCTGCACCGTCCAGATTTGCATTCGATAAGTTTGCATTCATAAGTTCAGCACCGAGTAAACTAGCGTTACTGAGGTTGGCATTTTTGAGTGTCGCATTATTAAGGTATGCATTAAGTTTGGCGCCTGACAGGTTGGCACCGGTTAAGTTAACACGGTCCATTTTTGCAAAATTTAAATTGGCGGTCCGCAGATTTTTTATCGTCGCAACATTTTTGGCGGTCAGCCGGCCTTCACCGGAAATCTGCGCAGTAAACTCAGCTTTTTTCATATTGGCATTGTGTACATTGGCGTTCTGCATATCAGATCCGGCCAGCACGGTGCTCTCCATAGTTGCATTTGAGAGATTAACCTGTCCAAGATTACTGAGTATGAGTTTTGTATTCGATAAATCGGCGTGACTCAGGTTCATACCAAAAAGGTTGGCTCTGGAGATCTTCGTGTCCTGTAGATTGGCAGTGCGCAGGTTCTTGGCGCCGCGCAGATCTCCGCTAATATATGCATCGTCGATAATTGCCTTATGAAAGTTTGTGCCGGTAAATTTGTCGCCTGAGATAAATGCTTTCGTCAGGGTTGCGCCACTGAGGTTTACATTACGCAGGTCACTATCATCGAAAGTTACATCAGTCAGGTTTTTGCCACTAAAATTAACGCCAACGAGGCTGGTCTCACGTATGCTTGCATACGATAGTGGAGCAGTATGCAGGTTTTTGGCATTGCTTAAGTTTTTTGCTTTATAAAAAGCTGCATGTTCCAGGTTGGTTTTATATAAATTCGTACCATTCAAATCAGTACCATGGAACATACCTTTGGCAATAATACTATTGCTCAAATTAACATTTGTTAGATTAGAATTACTAAATGCTGCCTCTAAAAGGTTCTTGTTACTGAGGTCCATTCCGGTTAAATCGGTTTTTGATAAGCTTATTCCCTGCATTGATTTAGCCTGACTCAGTGTACTTTGCCGGATGTTTTTGGACCCGCTCAGCCCCGCTTTGTCCAGTGTTGCGCCATTAAACTGTGCGCCGTTGAGGTTGGTGTCGTAAAGCTGCGCGCCAGTTAAGTTTGCTCCGGTGAAGTCCACATTGGTCAGATTCGCACCGGTAAAATCTGCATTTCGCAGGTCTGCATTGCGAAAGCTGGCGCCGGCTAAATTGGCACCCTTAAAATTACCGTCCTTATGTACTTTGCCCGCACCGTTAAAATCGCGCATATCCGCTTGTGCGATTAGATTTTCCCATTGAGTTGCTTCATTCGCCGCCGGGGTGTTTGGGGCGGATATGCCCATCTCAACGGGTACCATACCAGTGGATTCTATTGGGGTTGCCATCGTGTTGCTCCTGTCTGCCTGTGACTTTCGGTGTATGTTGTACGAGGATTATCCCTGCTGTGGACGGTCTGTCTATACAGCTTTGGTTTAGGGTTTGAAGCAGAGAGGGTTGGTTTTTATACCGAAAGTTATAGAAAGGTCGCCGAAAAAAACCTGGGATAAATGAGCATTTTTGGATCTGTGAAAAACCAATAAAAAACCCGGCACAGCCCGTAAGCAATGCCGGGTTTTGGTGTATGTTGTGACTGACTGTAGGGCGCGACGGTTTAATCTTTAATTGCGTCCCAACGCAAACCCCAGTCCATTTTCGCATTGTCGAAATCGGCACCCTTAATGAAAGTGCCTTTCATGCTGGCGCTTTTAAGGTTTGCGTTAGTGAAGTCTGCATTAACGGCGTTTGCACTGTTCAGTTTTACATAAGATAGATTCGCCTTTTGAAAATTTGCTCTTTGTATGTGTGAATTGCTCAAATCGGCGTTTTGCAGTGTCGAACCAAAGAAGCTGGCATCGTTGAGGTTGGCTTGTTGCAAATTTACCCCGGTTAAGTTGAGTTTTATTAATTTCGCTCCCTCCAAATTAGCCGTATTCAAACCTTCCACTGTACGAAGATTTTTAGCAGGGTCGCCATTGCTGGTAAAGTCGGCGTATTTCAGGTTGGTTCTGTATAGGGTTGCCTGAAAAAAATCGGATCCACCCAGTTGTGTTGATTTCATGTTTGCGTATGAGAAATCAACACGCCCAACATTTGAATTTAAAATGCTGGCTTCCGACAGATTGGCTTTTTTCATACTCAAGCCAAAAAGATTGGAGTTCTCGAAAGTGGTCGCAGCCATATCGGCGGTACGCAGGTTTTTCGTGCCGCGCAGATCTGTATCAGAAAAAACCCCATAAGAGAGCTTTGCCTGATTAAAATCAGTGCCGACCAGACTGGTGTTTTTAAACTCTGCGCGAAATAAATTAGTGCGGCTGAAATCCACGCCATCAAGGTTGGTCTGGTCAAACGTAACATGTATTAAATCTGCGCCGCTGAAATTAAAATTGGCCAGATTGGTTTCGCCCTTAAACTTAGCACCATATAGGACTGCGGTATGCAGATTTTTAGTGGCACTTAGATTTTTAACGTCATAAAAAGTTGCATTGCCTAAATTGGCTTTATTAAAATCAGCGCCTGCCAGGTTTACGTTATTAAATGAGGCCTTTGAAAGGTCTGCGCCGCTAAAGTTAGCATTGCTTAGGTCAAGGTTCTCAAAAACAGCGCCGCTGAGATCCTGACCGCTAAAATCGGCGTTTCTGAGCGACTGTCCGGAATATGTTTTGGATGTTGCCTGTGCGATTAGATTTTCCCATTGAGCTGTCTCATTCGCCGCCGGGGTGTTTGGCCCGGATATGCCGATGCCGGTGGGTATTATGCCAGTGGATTCTATTGGGCTTGCCATCGCGTTGCTCCTGTCTGCCTGTGACTTTTGGTGTATGTTGTACGAGGATTATCCCTGCTGTGGACGGGCTGTCTATACAGCTTTGGTTTAGGGTTTGAAGCAGGTAGGGTTGGTTTTTATACCGAAAGTTATAGGTGGGTAGATCAGTAGTGCAAAGTGATTTGATAAGTGCCGCCAGCTATTCAGTTGCGGAAAGTATTTGCCCGGTTTCGCTTTTGATTTGTGGGTCCATCGCATATAAATAAGTATTCATAATCGATTCGATATTCGGCAGATCTTCCGGTGTTTTGCCGGGGTAGGCGCGGTTCATCATCGGTGAGCGAACTTCGCCGGGGCAGATTGCGTTAACTGTCACCGCCTGGTTTTCCAGTTCATCGGCAAGTATTTTCATAAAGGTTTCAAGCGCGGCTTTCGATACGCCGTAAGCGCCCCAATATGCGTTTTCAACACGGTGCATGGTAAATGTAATCCGTGGATCAGAGGAGGTTTGCATCAGCGGCAGGCATGCCTGGGTCAACATAAATGGTGCGGTCAGATTAACATGCAACACCCGTTGCCAAGTGATGATGTCATAGTTTTTGATCGGTGTCGCTTCACCGAGGATCGCAGCATTGTGCAGAATGCCGTTTAGCTGGCCGAGTTCGGCTTCGATCGTTGAGGCCATATCGCTGTAGTCTTTATAACTTGCACCTTCCAAGTTTAATGGGTAGATCGCCGGTTCCGGTCCACCGTTTTCCTTGATCGCATCATATATTTTTTCGAGTTTGAACATCGTGCGGCCGAGTAATACGACAGTGGCGCCGTGGCGCGCATAGGTCATTGCGGCAACCGCGCCGATACCGTCGCCGGCGCCGGTAACCAGGATCACGCGGTCTTTAAGTGCATCGGTTTTGGGTGTGTAGTCTTGCATCATTAGTTTTCACCATTAACCAGCCGCTGCGAGCCGTGCATGTTTTTTTTCCTGACGGGAGGTGCGCCAGGCAGTCCATAGTTTGCGTAATGGCGGTATGCTGATCCGGTGTTCCAGCACGCGATAACCGTCAGATTCGATTTCATCGAGAATTTTCTCGTAGATCGCAGCCATAATTAAACCGGTGCGTTGGGCGTAACGGTCGGTTTCCGGCAAATGCTCAAATGCGGATTTATAATAAGTACGTGCGCGTTTTGCCTGGTGTTCGAACAGTTTGCGAGCTGCATCGCTTGTTTGGCTTTGGGTTAATGCATCCTGAGTGACGCCGAACTCGCGCATTTCATCAGCGGGAATATAGACACGTCCGCGCTCGGCATCTTCACGGACATCGCGCAGTATATTGGTCAGCTGAAATGCCATGCCTAGATCGTTGGCGTATTCGCGTGTTTCCGGGGCAGTGTAACCGAAAATTTCAATCGACAGTAAGCCGACTGCAGATGCGACCCGGTAGCAATATAAGCTCAGCTCTTCGAAGTTGGGGTAGCTCACCTGCTGCAGATCCATTTCCATACCATTGATGATTTCCTGGAAATATTTTTCTGCCATCTGCATGCCGTCAATAAACTCGGATAATGCAAGGGTCACCGGGTGACGGGCCTGTTTTTGGTAAAGCCGGCTGATTTCCTCACGCCACCAGTTCAGCTTGGTTTGAGCAACACCGGTATCACTGCATTCGTCGACAATATCATCGACCTCCCGGCAAAATGCGTACAGCGCGGTGATCGCCCGGCGTTTGTCATCCGGCAGGAACATAAAGCTGTAGTAAAAGCTGGAACCGCTGGCTGCGGCTTTTTGTTGGCAGTATTGGGTTGGGGTCATGGGTTTGTTTTGTTGGGGCTCGGACTGTTAAGCATAGTATAGCTGTTTGTTTTGCAAGAAGTCACAATGTGATTCTAATGTATATAAAATCTGTCTTTAATCTTAATCATTGTCGAGTTTAATTTCTATGCAGTCATGCACTTATTTGTACTGGTTCCTACTCAGTTAATACTCCAGTCATTCCTGCGCAGGTAGGAATCCAGTATGTTATTCAATAAGCTTGATAAGAAAGAACAGCGATCACTAAAAATTGGCTTTATACATAATTTGCAGCAAAAAAATCGATATGCGTTTGGAAAATACGATTAATCGAAAAAAATTCATCATGAGCAGATTTATGGGATCAAGTTAATTCGTCACTTCAAGAGCAGATGAACCTGGATTCCTGCCTACGCAGGAATGACGCAGTCGTGATTGAGTATCCGGCCTGGATTCCTGCCTGCGCACACTACTGTCCGGAATAAAAATGGCGTGATGAGCTAAAAGTGTTGCAGCACCTGAGTTTAAAGGGTAAAACCCACTGATA
>JANQRI010000009.1 GCA_028284675.1 Gammaproteobacteria bacterium
CCGAACTACCGTGGTGCGAACAGTTTACCGCCGTATGTGTATGCGAAAGACCAGAATGGTGAGCTGGCATTACATGTGGTGTTAACACAGAAAAACACGGTTCGCTTGCAGCCGATCTCAACAGAAATAATACCGGTAGACAAAGGCACCGGCCCAACCCGATTTAATGGGACGTGGCAGAGTGTACCGCAGTTAGATTATGCGCAGCAGCAATTATTAAACACGCTGCACGGTACGCCGATCAAAGCCGCACCGCTTAAGGTGCCGATGAAAGGCAATGTAAACAACCCGCAACTACCGAACCCTATTCCGCCAATCAACAGTCCCGCCCCAGGTTCCGCACCCGCACCGGTGAAAGTGCCTGCTGTGCCGGTGCCTTAACAACAACCGCCGCCATCATAGAAAAATGTTGATGGAGTGATATGTAAATCTTCACGGTTTAATGCCTGCAATGCATTGGCGGTTTTGTCACAGACGGAAACAGGTTGGTTATAGGTCATCACATGGCCCTTACCATCATCGAAAATTTCTTCGCTACCGGTATAAATCGCGGTTTTTCCGGTAAATACACAGGGGCCGTCTGCCGGTATCGGATCTTTTATCGCACAGACTTCCACACTCTCGATGTATATTTTATGGTCGGTATCATAATGTTGTGGATCAAGGATGCGATACGGTCTTCGGGCGCGAATTTCCACTGTACCAAAACCGGCAGCGGTAAGTTTATCGACATAGGCCTGTAGCGGTATTGCGCCGCTGAGGCATAGTGCACGCAGTTTTTCATCATTGCGCAGCTTGTCTGGGATCTCACTGTCGCATACCGGGTCGGATAATATCAAACGCCCATGGGGTTTGAGCACTCTATAGGTTTCTGCAATTGCGGTATCCAGATCATCACTTTGAAAAATATTAAACAGACAGTTTTGTGCGGCAACATCAATGCAGGCATCTTCAATCGGTAAATTTAGTGCATCACCTTTGCGCAAATCGACAAACGCTTTTTCGAACCACGGGTTTTGCTGTTCGGCTTCGATTAAATTATTTCGGCAGGCGGCAAGCATTTCATCGACCGGGTCGATGCCGATAACGGATTGTGCGCGACGGCAAAAGTAAGCGAACTGCAGCAGCTCCATGCCACCGCCGATACCGACATAAAGTACGGTCGGATCATTGTCCAAATCACGCGGATGTATGGTACTGCCACAACCGTAATTCATTTCCAACATAATATTGGGGATTTTTAACTCGGGTAGTTTCCAGATCGGTGTTGTTGTGCAACAAAGGCCCTGATTGGGTGTGAGAGCGGCGGTTTTGTACACATCTTTGGCGGTTTCAAGATATTGTTGCATCGGATTTCCCGGGGTTTGATCGAAATAATTTATACGTCGATTATTATTCAGCGGATCAAATTATTGATTGAGGATTTACGATACCCCTAAAAATTTGGATTTTTGTTTGTCGGGGAGATGCTCTTTATTTGAAATCCAGTATCGCAATTGACGAATTATCCCGATAGCCTTTGGGTTTGGACATGGCTTCGTGCAGTTCGTCGGAGATAGTTGTAATCGACTGCTCAGGGGTTTTGTTGATGATCATTTCGCCCAGTTTTACTGAGTGGAACAGATTACTGATGCCGTCACTGTAAATAGCCATTCGCCAGCCGGTTTTGGCATGTAGTTTCATCCGGGTCAGTTTGCCGAAATTAGTCCAGCCGTTAGCCTGTTGAGCGATGGTGGTACGATAGCTGACAATCGCATTCATCACCTGGTGGCCAATAGCTTCATCGCTGGTTTCCTGTCTTAAAGTACCCTGTTGATCAAACAATACCGCATGCACGTCACCGGCCTGATAGATATCGATGGTAAAGTAGTCGCTTTCTTTGCGAATAGTCACACCGAGTATGCAAACACCACCCTGTTGAATATCATTGTTGTCGTAAAGTTTCTGACAATAAGCCGCGGCGATTTCGATATTATCCGGGTGTCTTAATAATGACTTAATAAAAATATCTCTGGCTGTGACACCATTTCCATAACTGCCCATAGCGTCAATAACCATAACCTGGTTTTGATCCGGCTGGATCACGATGCCGTCCTCATTATGTTCCCGGTTCATGCCGATATAGGATGCAGCTACAATTTCAACCGGTATTTGTAATCTGCTGTTTGCCAATGTTTCGACCAGGGTTTTACGTTGGTCATCTCTGAGTATTACGGTTTCGGTTTCTGCGCCGGAGAGCGGTACTGTGGGTTCCGGTGTCGCTGCTGTGCTGGTACTGATTTGAGCTGCCTGCGGTTTTTCAGCTATCGTGATGCCGATGCTTTGCAGGCTGTCTTCCAGGTTGAAGTAAATACCGTCTTTGCTTTGCAAACCGCTCAGGCTGCTTTTGCTGTCACTGACGTTTGCGGTATTGCCGTCGTTATAGTCTGCGATGATCAGGTTTTGGTACTGCAGCAGGCGTTTGATTTCAGCCAGTGTTAACAGTTCGGTTGCATATATGATTTTGCGCACAATATAATGATTTGCGTGCGGTAGCTTGTTCTGATCCAGTTGTTCCTGCAGTGCGTAGTCGCCAACAGGCAGCGCGGTTTTATTTGCTTCCATCAGCAGGTATATCAATACCGCGGAGATTTTAAGTTGTTCCCACTCCAGTTCTGATTTCAGTTCCTGCTCAAGCAGGTTTGCAGCCTGAGTGCGAAAGTGCCCGGCATCATCGGGTGTGATAACGGTTTTTTCATCGGTACTGATCAGCAGCCCCTGCCAGATTTGATAACGATCCAACAGGCTGCTTCTGGCCATTTCGAAATCGTCCTGCGAGAAGCTTTTCAGCAGGACTTCATCATTTAACTCAACTGAGGGTGGCAGAGTATTCATTTGTCAGGCTGCTTAATTACGGTAAGCTTAATATAAGTTCGTCCTGATGTTGGGCAAATTTTATATGTTTTAGAAACGACATGCCCAATAAAATTTCGTTACTATTCATATGCGGGTTAATGCTGGCCTGGATATTTTGTAATTCCAGTGGCCCAAGTTCAATATTTGCCAGGCGGGTACTGTAAACAGTAATTTTACCGTTTGCAGTCATCACTTGCTGCGGTTTATGCAGTGCCAGTTTATAGCGTTCCGCCAGTTTGGCCGGGATGATCACATCAGTCGCACCGGTATCGAGTAAAAACAATGCCTCCTGCCCGTTTATTTTGCCTGTGCTCAGATAATGCCCCTGCCGGTTACGCTTCAATAACAGTTGTTTTTGGCCGTTGGTTGCGGTTTGTATCCGTGGGGTATGGTTGGGGTTATATTGAGAGTGCAGCCAGAACTGTATCAGCAGAATCAGGCCGGCGGCACTGGCGGCCCATATCGCATAGCTGATCCAGATTTTTGCTTTGGTCCTGTGCCCGGTATCAATAATTTTATCCTGCATGACTTTATTAGCGGCAGAGTTGATAGCAGCCTGACCCGAATTTTTAGAACCTGTCTCATAATTAAACGGTAGCTGGTGAGACAGTGCGGTAATTTTCGGACAGGTTCTAGTACTCTCCGGCCTGTGGCCTTACAATACGCGCCATGTCAGGCAGTATATTTGGAAAACTTTTTACTGTTACCAGCTTTGGCGAGAGCCACGGTGCCGCAATCGGCTGTGTGGTTGACGGCTGTCCGCCCGGGCTGGCACTGGAAGAAGCGGATATTCAGTCCGAGCTGGATCGCCGCAAGCCGGGGCAGTCGCGTCATACCACACAAAGACGTGAACCGGACCAGGTCAAAATTTTGTCCGGTGTGTTTGAAGGCAGCACCACCGGTACCCCGATCGCGTTGTTGATTGAAAATCAGGATCAGCGTTCCAAAGACTACTCTAATATCAAAGACCGTTTCCGGCCTGCGCATGCTGATTATACTTATATGCACAAGTATGGAGTACGCGACTATCGTGGCGGTGGTCGTGCATCTGCACGGGAGACTGCAGTGCGGGTTGCGGCAGGTGCGATTGCGCGTAAATACCTGCAGGCGCGCTATGGGGTATTAATTCGGGGATATTTGTCCCAGCTGGGGCCGATTAAGCCACAGAACCATGATTGGGAGGAAATACGGCGGAATGCTTTTTTCTTTCCGGATCCGGCTGCAGTGCCCGAGTTGGAAAAATTTATGGACAGCCTGCGTGAAGCCGGTGATTCGATTGGGGCCAAAGTCACGGTACAAGCTGAGGGTGTGCCGCCGGGTTGGGGTGAGCCGGTTTATCAGCGTATCGATGCAGAGATTGCTGCCGCGATGATGTCGATTAATGCGGTTAAAGGCGTTGAAATCGGTGCCGGTTTTGCCAGTGTGGAGCAGCGTGGCAGCGAACATCGGGATGAAATCACGCCCGAAGGCTTTTTATCGAATCATGCGGGCGGTACTCTGGGCGGAATCACCAGTGGTCAAAATCTCGTTGTGAATATGGCGCTGAAGCCGACCTCCAGTATCCGTATTCCCGGAAAAAGTATCGATACCCAGGGCTCACCGGTAGAGGTGTCGACTACTGGTAGGCATGACCCCTGTGTTGGTATTCGCGCGGTGCCGGTAGCTGAGGCGATGCTGGCATTGGTGTTAATGGATCAGATGTTGCAGCATCGGGCGCAAAATGCGGATGTCAGCAGTTCCACACCTGTTGTGCCTGCAGGCAAGTCATAACGGTTGAATGCGTGTTTTAACTGAAGCGGCAACCTACCGTCGCCTTTCTGCATATTATTTCTTTTACTTTGCCACACTGGGGGCGTTATTGCCCTTTTGGGGTTTGTATCTGCAATACCGCGGTTTTTCAGTATTGGAAATCGGTGGCTTAACCGCTGTTCTGGCCGCGACCAAAATCATTGCACCTTATATATGGGGATGGCTGGCAGATTCCAGTGGTCGGCGGACCCTGATGATTCGGGCTGCGTCGTTTGTGTCGGCCGTATGTTTTTGCGGTGTGTATATAGCCGACGGCTTGATCTGGATGGCGCTGGTGATGGCTTTGTTCAGTTTTTTTTGGAATGCCGGTTTACCGCAGTTTGAAGCGGCAACCCTGAATTTTCTCGGTGATCAGCACCATCGTTACAGCAGTATCCGCTTATGGGGTTCGATCGGCTTTATCCTGGCAGTGCTTGGGGCGGGTGCGGCACTGGATAGTTTTGGAATAGAAATATTGCCGCATATCCTGCTGGTTTTGTATCTGGGCATCTGGCTGACGACTTTATGGATGCCTGCTGATGACCGCGATCGGCCGGCATCGGCCGTAGCGGGTCCTATTATAAAGGTATTGCGTCGTCCGGCAGTGGTGACGATTTTGCTTGCATGTTTTTTAATGCAGTTAAGTTTTGGCCCGTATTACACTTATTTTTCGATTTATCTGGAAGATCATGCGTATTCAAAAAGCCTGATCGGTGCACTATGGTCCGGCGGTGTGCTGGCTGAAATCATCGTGTTTATTTTCATGTATCGTTTATTACCTGTTTTTGGCGCAAAAGCATTAATGCTGTGGTGTTTTCTGCTGGCTGCGGTGCGCTGGGTTCTTATTGGTTACGGTGTGGAAAGCGTGCTGGTTTTATGCGTAGCGCAACTATTGCATGCATTTAGTTTTGGTATGTTTCATGCGGTTATGATCCATATGATTCATGGGTTTTTTCGCGGTCATCATCAGGGCCGTGGGCAGGCTTTGTATTCCAGTTTGAGTTTTGGTGCCGGTGGTGCGCTGGGTTCCCTGCTGGGCGGCCAGTTCTGGGCGTCTTTGGGGCCGGTCGCGACATTTAATGCGGCAGCTGTGATTGCGGTATGCGGGTTTTTAATTGTGTATTTCGGTTTGCGTGCAGCCGATGATCCACAGCAGCGATTTCAGGCTGATACGGTCAGTTCGAATCCCTGATGAATATTGATAGATGGCAACTTTTGAGTTTTGGCTTATCTACTTGCTTGCAGCATTTCAATCAGTGCCGTCGCTGCATTGCTGAGTGTTCGCTCCCGGTGCACTGCAACACCGAGTCTGCGCTGTAAACGCAGTGCAGGTATATCAAGAACCGTTAACTCCGGACTTAGCATATTTACCGGAAGCACACTCCAGCCCAATCCGACTGATGCCATCATCATTATGGTTTCCAGGTAGTTGGTTTCCAAAATAACATCCAGTGGTAAATTTCTTTCTGTAAATACTCTTTCAATGATTGCACGGGTGTAGGAGCCGGTTTCCGGCAGCACGGCCGGGTTCTTTGCCAGTGATGCGATATCAGCCGGTTGTCTGCATAAGCTATGGTCTTTGTTGATCGCGACCGCGAGTTCGTCTTCCCAGATAATATGTGTGTCGATTTTTGCCGGGTGTTCTTCCGGTAAAGTAATAATCGCCATTTCCTGTTGACCGGCTTCGACGGCTGCACAGCCGGCTTCCGAGGTAGTAAAGCGAATGTTCAGGCGTACCTGCGGGTATTGACGGGTGTATTCACGCAATACCGGCGGCAGGCGCCGTAAACCGATATGGTGGCTGGTGGCGATATCCAGCGGGCCGCTGATTTGCCCGCTGATATTCGCGATCGCGCGCCGGCTTTCGTCGACTGCATACAATATCTGATGTGCGTTCGGCAACAACGCGCGCCCGGCTTCGGTCAGGGTTATTCGCCGTCCGATGCGGTCGAACAGCCTGGTTCCGAGTAAAGCTTCCAGTGCGGCAATGCGTTTGCTGACTGCGGGTTGGGTCAGATGCAGCCGTTCTGCAGCAGCAGAGAAGGAAAATGTCTCTGCGACGGCGACAAATGCCTGAAGTTCTGCGATATCCATTTTGGTATTCTAATATGGAATGGAAATTATAAAAATAATGAATTTGAGTTATTTGTGGTATCTGCCTAGAATAATCGACCGGAGGATTGATTATGGCTAAAACTCTTTACGATAAATTATGGGATGCACATCTGGTGCGTGAAAACGATGATGGCACCAGTTTGCTGTATATAGATCGGCACTTGGTGCATGAAGTTACTTCGCCGCAGGCTTTTGAGGGGTTGCGGCTTGCGAATCGCAGCCCGTGGAGAGTGGACTCAGTGCTTGCAGTGCCTGACCACAATGTACCAACCACGGATCGTGATGGCCCGGTTGCTGACCCGGTATCACGTTTGCAGATCGAAACTCTGGACAAAAACTGCGAGACTTTCAATATCACTGAGTTCCGAATGGACGATATCCGCCAGGGTATTGTGCATGTTATCGGGCCTGAACAGGGCGCGACATTACCCGGTATGACCATTGTCTGCGGTGATTCACACACCTCCACACATGGTGCCTTCGGTGCACTTGCGTTCGGTATCGGTACTTCTGAAG
Source organism: Gammaproteobacteria bacterium (assembly GCA_028284675.1). Taxonomy (GTDB): domain Bacteria; phylum Pseudomonadota; class Gammaproteobacteria; order HTCC5015; family HTCC5015; genus JANQRI01. The sequence continues at coordinate 7,315 of JANQRI010000009.1, forward strand.
TCGAGCATGTGTTGGCAACGCAGTGCCTGGTGATGAAAAAATCCAAATCGATGCTGGTTTCGGTTGATGGTGAAATGGGTCCGGGGGTGACTGCAAAAGATATCGTCCTCGCCATAATCGGTGAAATCGGCACCGCAGGTGGAACCGGTTATGTCATCGAGTTTGGGGGTGATGCGATACGTGCGCTCAGTATGGAAGGCCGTATGACGGTTTGCAATATGACTATTGAGGCTGGAGCCCGTGCCGGAATTATCGCGGTTGATGATAAGACCATCGAATACTTTAAAGGCCGCCCGTTTGCCCCTTCCGGAGAAATGCTTGAGCAGGCTGTGCCGGTCTGGAAGTCGTTGAATAGTGATCCTGATGCGCAGTTTGATCGGGTTGTGCATTTAGATGCCGCGAAGATCAGTCCGCAGGTGACCTGGGGAACCTCACCGGATATGGTGGTTCCGGTTAATGCCTCGGTGCCGAACCCTGATGATGCCCAAGATGCGGTGCAGGCCATATCCATGCGCAATGCGCTGGACTATATGGGGCTGCAGCCGGGTATCGCGATTCAGGATATCAAGCTCGATAAGGTATTTATCGGTTCCTGCACAAACTCACGTATTGAGGATTTACGTGCGGCAGCCAAAGTGGTGAAAGGCCGGAAGGTATCCGGTGATATTAAACTGGCGATGGTGGTGCCCGGTTCCGGGCTGGTGAAGCAGCAGGCTGAGCAAGAAGGCCTGGATCAAATATTCGTTGATGCGGGATTTGAATGGCGCGAACCGGGTTGCTCAATGTGCCTGGCGATGAATGCCGACCGCCTGTCCCCGGGGGAGCGCTGTGCATCCACGTCAAACCGTAATTTTGAAGGCCGGCAGGGGCAGGGTGGGCGTACCCACCTGGTGGGCCCGGAGATGGCCGCGGCCGCTGCAATACGCGGACATTTTGTTGATGTGCGGGAGCTTGATTAAACCGCTTTAAAGATTAGCTTGAGGAAAAGCATATGCAGGCATTTGAAAAAGTAGACGGGTTGGTATTGCCGATAAACAGGCCTAACGTTGATACTGATGCAATCATCCCGAAGCAGTATTTAAAATCGATAAAACGTACCGGTTTCGGACCAAACCTGTTTGATGACTGGCGGTATCTGGATCCCGGTGAGCCGGGACAGGATGTTTCCACCCGGCGATTGAATATGGACTTTATTATGAACAAGCCGGCCTATCAGGGTGCGCAGATTTTGTTGGCGCGTGACAATTTTGGTTGTGGTTCCTCGCGTGAACATGCGGTTTGGGCGCTGATGGATTACGGCATTCGGGTGATTATTGCTCCCAGCTTTGCGGATATTTTCTTTAATAACAGTTTTAAGAATGGTTTATTGTTACTCACATTTGATGCGGATGTGATCGAGGCGATGTTTAATGAAGCTGAAACCAACGGAGGCTACCGGATGAGTGTTGATCTGGAAAGCAGTACGGTTACCAAGCCGGGTGGACAACAATTGAAATTTGAAATCGATGATTTTCGCAGATACCGTTTGTTGAACGGCCTGGATGATATCGATCTTACGCTTCAGCATGCTGCGGATATAAAAGCATATGAAGAGCGCCGTCGTCAGGAAGCGCCCTGGTTGTTTAATGCAAACTCTTAACAAATATTCTGAAAGAAAAGCCAATGACAAAAAAAATAGCGATATTGCCGGGTGACGGTATTGGGCCTGAAATTATGGCTGAGGCAGTTAAAGTGATTCATTGTCTGCGTGATGAGTACGGCTTTGATGTGGAGCTGGAAACAGCCGCAGTGGGCGGTGCAGCCTATGATGCATCAGGGGATCCTCTGCCTGAAAGCACATTAAAAGTATGTCATGCAGCGGATGCTATTCTGCTGGGTGCAGTTGGTGGTCCGCAATACGAGAGTTTGCCTCGTGAGTTGCGCCCCGAAAAAGGGTTATTGGGTTTGCGGGCCAATTTTGGACTGTTCGCTAACTTGCGGCCTGCAATTTTGTATCCGGAGCTGGCGGCCGCTTCCAGCCTGAAAGCAGAGTTGGTTTCAGGCTTGGATTTGCTGATTATTCGGGAGCTGACCGGCGGGATTTATTTTGGTGAACCCAGGGGTATTGAAGAGTCCGGAAACGGTATGAAAACCGGAATTAATACGATGCGTTACAGTGAGAGTGAAGTTGAGCGTATTGCACGGGTTGCGTTCGAAGCCGCGCAAAAGCGCAACAAGCGCTTGTGTTCAGTCGATAAAGCGAACGTATTAGAGGTGTCCGAGCTTTGGCGCGAAGTGGTTGAGCATGTTGCCCAGGATTACCCGGATGTTGAGCTTTCACATATGTATGTTGATAATGCCGCGATGCAGCTGGTCGCAAAACCCAAGCAGTTTGATGTGATTGTGACCGGTAATTTATTTGGTGATATTTTGTCGGATATTGCCGCAATGCTGACCGGTTCTATCGGTATGTTACCGTCGGCGTCTTTGGCAGCCACTGGTAAAGGCATGTATGAGCCGGTGCACGGGTCTGCGCCTGATATTGCCGGCAAAGGGGTGGCGAATCCATTGGCGACGATTCTATCGCTGGCAATGTTGTTACGTTACAGCTTCGATCTCACTGAGCTGGCCAACCGGCTGGAACGTGCGGTCGGTAAAATTCTGCAGCAGGGTTTTCGTTCCGCTGATATTGCGTCTTCCGGTGAGAGTGTGTCAGGTACCGCAGAGATCGGGAATGCGGTGATCGACGCGTTACAATCATAACAATTCTGTTAGCAATCCATTATAATTTAACGGTTTCGTAAAGCCGGTTCTGCATATGCGGGACCGGCTTGCTTTTCGGGTTTTTAACAACAGGTCAAAGCTTGCGATTTGAGCCAGGCTGGTAATAGTGGGATTTACTGAAATATGAGTAAAGTGAATGTTGCCGTAGTCGGTGCAACCGGTGCGGTGGGCGAAACAATATTGACAATTCTTGCTGAACGGGATTTTCCGGCAGCCAATGTGTATGCATTGGCAAGTGAACGCTCTGTCGGAAAACATGTGGCTTATGGTGATACCCAGCTGACGGTTGAAAACCTGGCCGAATTCGATTTTAGTCGTACAGAAATTGGTTTGTTCTCTGCCGGTGCTTCTGTGTCGGCCGAGTATGCCCCGGTGGCAGCGGCGGCCGGGTGTGTTGTAATTGATAATACCTCACAGTTTCGTTATGACGACGATATTCCACTGGTGGTATCGGAAGTGAACCCGGAAAGAATCGCCGATTATCGTGAGCGTAATATTATTGCCAATCCGAATTGTTCGACGATACAAATGTTGGTGGCGCTAAAGCCGATTTATGATGCAGCCGGCATTGAGCGGATAAATGTTGCCACTTATCAGGCGGTTTCCGGTACCGGAAAAGAGGCAATTGCGGAACTTGCTCAGCAAACGGCCGATTTATTAAATGCCAAGCCCCTTACGGTCGATGTTTATCCGAAGCAAATCGCGTTTAATGCGATTCCGCATATCGATAAATTTATGGATAACGGTTATACCAAGGAAGAAATGAAGATGGTTTGGGAAACCCGGAAAATTCTGGGAGATGAAAATATCCAGGTTAATCCCACAACAGTCCGGATTCCGGTGTTTTATGGGCACTCTGAGGCCGTGCATATTGAAACCCGCCAGAAAATATCTGCTGAGCAGGTAAGGATTTTGCTTGAAAATGCCGATGGGGTAACAGTGATCGATAGCCATGAGGATGGTGGCTATCCGACCGCGGTTACAGAGGCTGCGGATACCGACCCGGTGTATGTCGGGCGTATTCGTGAGGATATTTCACACCCTCATGGCATTAATTTATGGGTGGTAGCCGATAATGTTCGTAAAGGTGCTGCGCTAAACAGTGTGCAAATTGCTGAGATTTTGTTAAAAAGACATATGTAACTCATTGTTATTTAATGGTGTTAATTTGAGAATTAATGTTGTTAAACACAGACTTTTAAAGTATATTCTGAAAAAGTGCTGCATCCTGGTGTTAATTAATGAAAAAGTCGCGTTGATTTTTAACTCGAGGGCATAAGACTAAGGGGCTGTTTCAGACCGTGCGAAAACTAGTTACAGCATTAGCTCTGACCGGGGTGGTGTTCGTCACCCCGTTGGCTTATGGCCTGGGGCTTGGGGATATTGAGGTTTTTTCGGCGTTAAATCAGCCGTTGGAAGCCGAAATTAAGCTTACTTCAGTACGTCCGGGGGAAACCGACGGGCTGATTGTGAAACTGGCATCCGAGGATGCTTTCCTTCAGGCAGGCGTCGAGCGGCCTTTTTACCTGACCAAGCTGAAGTTTGATTTGGCGGTTAGGCCGGATGGCACTCAGTATTTAAAAGTTACCACCAATAACCCGCTTCGAGAGCCGTTTTTAAATTTCCTGATTGATATTGATTGGCCACGTGGCCGTCTGGTTCGCGAATATACTATTTTGCTGGATCCGCCGGTATTTGCCAGTCAGCAAAAAGCAGCTCCACAGGTTGCACCTGCACAGGATTTTGGTGCTGCAGGGGTTGATGATGCCGCCACCGATATTCCCGATATTGAAAGCGAATCTGCGGTGGGTGAGCCGGCGCTGATTGAGCGCGATACTCCCGTCGATAGTGGCCTGCCGGAAATTCCTGATATTGAAGCCTCGGCAACAACTGCCGAAGCTGATGTTGCTCCTGTTGCTGAAGAGGAGCCGCTGGAAGAGGATGCATTTGATTTCACTGCTGAAGAGGAACAGCAGGATTTTGAGATAGCTGATGAAGTTGGCGAAGTGGATGCCGAGATCACAGATGACTCGCCCGACTTTGTTGCGACCCAGGAAAGCGAAGAAGCATTTTTCGATACCGAAGCGGCTGATGCCGGCTTCGACGAAGAATCTGAAGCAGCATTTGAAGAGTTGGATACTCTCGCTGAGGGAAGCACCACGATTGATGATCGTCTGTCCGAGCAAAGCCTGCCGGATATTGAAATCGAGCTTGATGACACACTTTCATATGATGTGGATGCCACTGATGCCTTACTCGCACAGTTCGCTGCTGAAGATGCCACAGGTGCTACAGAAGAGCAGGTCGATTTTATTGAAGACGAACCTGTTGAAGAGGTGTCTGATTATGCCGCTGATGCGGATGGAAATGAATATGAAGTTGAGGCGGGTGATACCTTAGGACAAATCGCAGAACGCTACCGTTCGCCTGATGTGTCTCTGGATCAGGCCATGCTCGCAATTCTCAGAAACAATCCGGATGCTTTTATTCGCGGCAATATCAACAATGTGAAGAAAGGCTTTGTGCTGCGTATCCCGGATCAGCCGGCCATGTTGGAGTTAAGCAGCGCCGAAGCTTTGGAAGAAGTGAAACGGCAAAATGCGTTATGGCGGGAATATAAAGAGCAGTTTGCCGGTGCTGCCAGCACCGAACAGGATATTGAGGCTGCGGATCAGTTACTGCGGGCTGAGAGAGATCTGGATGAACCGGAAAGTGAAGGTGCCCAACTGAGCTTGCTGTCACCCGGGCGTGATGCAGATTCAGGCGAACGGGTATCAGGTCAGCAGGAAGGTATAGAATCGGGTGACTCCACAAGTTTGGATTTGCAACTCGCGCGCGAGGAGTTGGAAGCGGAGCGACTCGAAAAAGTTGAGTTACAGGAAAGACTGACCGAGCTCAACGAGCAGCTGCTGACAATGGAGCGCTTGATTAGCCTGAAAAATGAGCAGCTTGCACAATTGCAGGAGCAGCTCGGTGAGGCGGGTGCTGAAAGCGCGGATATTGCTGTCGATGACGGCCTTGGTTTGGAAGAAGATCCGTTAACTGCTGAAGATGACTCCGGGCTTTCGTTGCAGGGCGAGCAGCAGGAAGCCGGCACGTTTGAAGATGATCCATTATCTGAGGATTTTGAGTTTGATACCGCAGCGGAACAGGATGCTGCTGAGGAGCCTCTTGACCTTAATGCGGATGCTGGAATTTCAGATTTTGATGAAAGTACGGATCCGCTGGACTCAACAGCACTTGAAGAGGATGCGGGTTTTGAAGATGAGTTTGCCTCTGATGCCGGTTTTGAAGACGAGTTTGGTACGGAAGCAACCGATTCCGGTTTTGATGAAGAACTATCTGCACAGGGAGCAGAGTCCGCTCAAACTGAAGATGAGGTGATTGCGGAAGAAGTAGAGGAACCAGTGCAGGCCGAGCCCGTACAGACGCCTACAGGTATCGCCGGCTTTGTTCATGATCTGCTGCCGCCGCCATACAATAAAATGGTTGCCGGCCTTTTTAACAGCCCATATGGTCTGGGGATACTGGTTGTTATCATTGTATTGATTATCGGTATACCGATTTTGTTACTGAACCCGCGTAAGAAAGCGGCGAAGCCGATCATAGGGGCTGGCGCTGAGACAGCGGCAGCGACAGCAACAGAGAAAGCATCACTCGGTGATCGTTTGAAGTCGATGTTTGCACCGATAACCGGAATCTTTGCGAAAAAAGAAAAAGCGGTTGCCGAACCTTTCGTCGATGAACCCATACCGGAAGAAGAGCTGCCTGAAGCGGCTGAAGATGTGATAACCGGTTCCGGTGATAACACTGAGGATGCATACGAAGAGACGGTTAAAAAAGCGGCCGAACCGGGAGAAGATGATACGGAAGGTGAGACTTTTACGGAGAAAACCACCGCAATCTCCATGCCGGTGGATGTCGCTGAACCTGAGCCTGAGCCCGAAGAGGAAGTCAGCGACGATACGACCGCTGAGGCTGATGTGTATCTGGCTTATGGTTTATTCGATCAGGCCGAAGAGCTGTTGACACAATCACTTGCGAGCAGCCCGGATAAAATCGAATACAAAGGTAAATTGCTGGAAACCTATTTTGCTGCCGGCAAGAAAGCGGAGTTTGAGAATCTGGCGGCTGAAGTGAACACAGCGCTCGCTGGCCGCTCAAGCCGTATATGGGAAAAAGCCGTCGCAATGGGTAAAGAGATTGCGCCGGATAATTCACTATTCAGTGGTGAAACGGCTTCGGATCTAAAAGCGTCTGATTTTGTGCCGGCCAAACCTGAAACCGCCGATCTTGATTTGAGCGATTCGCAGGGTGAAACCACACCGGATATCAAATTCGATGAAACTGTTGCGGCGGCATCCACCGATACTGATTTTGATCTCGATCTTGGGGACTCCGAGAGCGATGCGGGTTTTGATGAGACCGTTGCCGATGTTGACCAGGAAGCTTTGGGGGGTGACGATCTGTCTTTCGATCTGGCTGATGACCAGCCCGCTCCACAAGCAGAAGAAGCCCCTGCAGAGGATGCTGAACTGGATATTGATTTCAATGCCGATGAGCTCGGCTTGGATATGGGTGAGGGAATGGGTGAGAACCATCCCGAACCTACTGTTGCGATGCATACCAATACTGATACTAATTTCGATCTTGATGACGAAGCTGAAGAGGCTGGCGAAGCTGAGGGGCAGCAGGAAGAAGCGGCTGCGGCCGATGATGCGGGTTCCGGTAGCACTGATCTGGATTTGGATCTGGGCGATCTTAAGCTTGATGAAATTACAGATGTGGATGAAGCCGGTGAGCAGTCTGCCGGAGAGGGTTTGATCGCAGAGCTTGATTCGGCCGATGATGAATCAGATGCACCGATCGATACCGAGTTCGAAATTTCAATGAACGAAGATACGTTAATCGATACCGAGATAGATGATGACACCCTGGGAGGTGGCGATACTGAAACCGGAATCGATGAAGTCTCGACCAAACTCGATTTGGCTAAGGCCTATATGGATATGGGCGACTTTGACGGTGCAAGCAGCACTCTTGAGGAAGTGATGGCCGAGGGTAATCAGGGACAGCGGCGCGAAGCAGAAGAGTTGTTGGACCAGATCAACTAATATAATCACAGCCTGTATCAACAACAGGTTTCACCACAAACCCACTTATCACGATAGACCTCGGGCATGCGCATTGCGTTTGGACTGGAATATGACGGCAGCCGTTATCATGGCTGGCAGTATCAGCGTAATGGCTTATCTGTGCAGGAAGTGCTCGAAAAAGCGGTTAGCCGGGTTGCCGATCAGAACATCACAATCATTTGTGCCGGTCGTACTGATACCGGTGTCCATGCGACCGGACAAACGATTCATTTCGATACCACCGCGAAACGGGAAGAGCATTCATGGGTGTTCGGCACGAACAGTAATTTGCCGAAAGATGTATCGGTGTGTTGGGCCAAGTCGGTTGATGAAACATTTCATGCCAGATTCAGTGCGGTCGAGCGTCATTATCGCTATATCATCTACAATCATCGAAGCCGGCCGGCTATTTTGCGTAACCAGGTCACCTGGTGGAACAGGCCTTTAAGTGCTGAAAATATGCAGGCGGCGGCAAATTGTTTGCTTGGCGAGCATGATTTCTCTTCATTTCGTTCCGTAGAATGCCAGTCAAAATCACCGGTTAGAAAAATAGATACACTCAATGTAAGCCGTAACGGTGATTATATTTATATTGATGTACAGGGAAACGCATTTTTGCATCATATGGTGCGTAATATTGCCGGAGTATTGTTGGCAGTGGGTATTGGGGAAAAACCGGTGGATTGGGTTGCTGAGGTTTTGGAACAACGGGACCGAAAGCAAGGGGGCATTACAGCGCCGCCGAATGGCTTATATTTGGTGCGGATTATTTATCCGCCTGAATTTAATATTCCGGCTTATATCCAATGGCCGGTTTTACCACCGGGTAATACGGATGGTTCTATCAGCTGATTCCGGAGTACATGAATTAAGAGGCGAACGATCCAATAGAAGAAGATCGCTTTCGGTGGCGGCATGGTCTCTACTTTTTGCTGCAGTTAAAAATGAGAGATACCGTATAGCGCCTGGCTTTCTGCCAGGTAATTTGGGTAAACGATAGTTTGTCCTTTTGGGATATGGTAATAGATATTAACCTCTTCAAACTTAAAGTAAACCGTATCGTATGTAGTATCTTTACTGACTATAAAGGCTTTTTTAAGTCGCGGATGTTGATTTTGTTTTGCAGAAAGTAATATGGGAATTTTTATACGGTTCTCTTTTGTTTTGTAGTGCCGGGAAGTATTTGAAACGGCATCAATAAGAGTGTTTGATGTTTTTTGTAACCCTTGTAATAAATAGTTTCGCATGTTTTCGCGGGTCCAACTATTGATTTTTATTGGGTTTGTTAATTTTGCATACATGCCTATCCGTAGTTCTTTTGTTGCACGACTTTTTGGTCTTCTGTAAATTTGCTCTTTACTGATCTCTTTTTTGATTTTACTTCTGTTTTTTTCTTTTTGAAATAATTGCTCATCCAGTTTGGCATATTTTATTTCATTTGCTGGGCTTTGGTATATGACTCTGAATAATTTACTTTTGTAGAGTTTTTTTGAATTTTTTATTTTTCCTAAGTAAAGTTGGCCGGATGTTTCTACATGAATTATGTTTAAATCTGGATCTAGTGAATATGTCGTATTCAATACGAGCAGCTTTTCATTGTTATAGACTTTAACCTGACCGGGTTTAATGCCGTAGTCTTTGTTTCTGTTGGTAATTTTTACAGGCTTGGTATTAATATCATTCCATTTATTCGAGGGCGTGTAGCTGATTAATTCAATATTGTCGCTATCTTGTAGTGAATTATATAATGTTTCCTGTATTTCTTTTGCAAAATCAAAACCTTTCAACATTTCCCTATAGGGTTTTGCTTTATTCAGTGCGGCTATAGCTTTTTTTTCCATATGGTTCTGATTTATTTTTCCTGCTATTATGGCGCCTGGTATACCAGCTATAATATATCCAGCTATATCACCGCCTTCTTTTTTTATGACTTGTGCGTCAATATTCTTTTGACTAACCACAGAAATCACTCTTAATTTTAGTGGCTTGTTTATGTTAGCGTAACTGATCGTTACTTTAAAAATCAGCAATGCAGTTAAGCTAAGATAAATAAAAATGTGTTTTCGTATCATAATTTTGAAATATTATACTTGAATATCTGCTTTACTTGCGTGGAATATTATTTCCCATTAAATAATTAGGGTAGCGAAGCATTTCCTGTGTAGGCAGGTTGTAGTAAACATTTTTGTTATCAGGTTTGTCTATCGTTTTAAAATAAAAAGTTTGGTAATTGCTGTCATTGTTAATCGCATAAGCTTTTCCATGCAAGATTTTTGGTTTCTTGCTACCTGCCGGAACAATCGGTATTTTTCTAAGATTTTTTTTCATGGCCTTTTTGTTAAATTCAAAAAGTATGGCTTTTCCCAGCTGCTTGGAGTTGTTGGATAGTCCATCCAATAAAAAACTCTCCATATTGTCAGTATTCCAATCGTGTTTTTTAATGGGATTGGTCAGCGTGATATACTTGCCTATACGTAGATTACGCAGTGCGTATTTTTCTCTTCTTTCATAAGCCTTTTTGTATTTTGGATTTTCTATTTTTCTAAGTTGGTATATTTCTTTTACGGATTTTATTTCTGACTCAATGATTCCTTCGTCGACTAAAGCATACTTGATGTGAGCTGATGGGCTTTGGTATATAATTCTAAACAGTTTTTTATTATAAAAGCTTTTTGTGTTTTTTCGCTTTCCAAAATACAGTTGGCCGAATGTGTCTATATGTATTATATTGAGATCAGGGTCAAATGAAAACATTGTGTTTAAGACCAGTAGCTTCTCATCGGTATGAGTCGCTATATACCCTGTTCGGGGTTTTGATTGTTGTTTTTTGCTATGTATTACTCTAGGTTTTATTTCCAGGTCTTTAAGGTTTGAGGACGGAATATATTCGACTAGTTTTATGGCGCTGCTGCTTTCCAGCGCGGTTTTTAATGCTCGGTGTGCCTCTGTATGAAAATCAAAATCAATCGTATGTTGGTTATATTTATATGCCTTTCTTTGGGCAATTAATGTCTTTTTTAGCGCAATATCGGAGTCTATTTCCGCCCCAATGCCTGCGCCTATAACGCCTCCTAAAATGTATCCGGCAGCAAAAGTGCTGTTAGTATGTATTATTTGGGCACCAATATTATTCTGAGAGACAATCGATACCACTTTTAGTTTTAAAGGTTCGTGAAACTCTTTTTCCTGAGGGTTAGTGCTTTTTGCAAATGCGTAATTGCCAGATGTTATTAGTGCAGAAAAAAAAGTAATAAAAAGAATATTGTGCAGATCCATAGTGTTATAGCCCTTAAAATATAATAATAGGGCAGCAGTATAAAAAGCCAATACTTAAATATGGAATTGTATTTATAGCGCCCGATTTTTTATTGTAACTTCATTTTTAAAAACAGTAATGAAGCCTTTATTTATTGTTTCTGATGATAATAGCGGTTTCCCTGTTTTTCAAGCCTCATTTTGAGTTGTGGGCTTTTTTTGTTTATTAGTAAGATAAAGTGTAGTTTTTGGAGAGGTTTTCGATTGGTTGGAATTGATTTATTATTTCATTGATTTCATCTGTTGAACTTAAGCATCTATATTTGATGCAGCGATATTGTGATCGCCGCAATTGCCGCAGTTTCTGTTCTGAGTATTCGTGGACCCAGGTGTCTGGTTCGGCAGCCCTGGTTGATAGCGGTGGCAATTTCCTGCTCACTGAATCCGCCTTCCGGACCGATGATGATGTTTATAGTGTCGTTCTTTGTATTGTTTTGCAGCGGTTTTTTGGCTTCCGGGTTCAGGATATAGCTGTAGTGATTATCCGTAAGTGTACCTAACCATGTATGAAATGCTACCGGTTCATTGATTTGCGGTATGATGCTGCGACCGGACTGTTCGCAGGCGCTGATAATGATGCCTTGCCAATGCTGCATTTTTTTTGCATACCGGTTAACCGGTAAAGCGGCGCTTCTTTCGGTGATTAACGGGGTAATACGCCTAACACCCAGCTCAACGGATTTTTGAATTGCCAGATCCATCCTGTCGTTACGTGACAGGCCCTGTAATAAATGTATGGCGATTGGAGATTCACGGTTATTGGTTTTGTATTCTGTTATTTCAGCGCGCGCTATTTTTTTGTCGATGATCAGTTTTGCAGAGTATTCGCCGGATTCGCCATTGAATAAAACGATGGGGTTGCCGGATTTAAGCCTTAGTACATTCAGCAGGTGATGGGTAACGCGTTGGTCCAGTTCAATAATCTGACCGGGTTGCATGGGTGCAGGCAGGTAGGCGCGGGGGATTCTCATTTTGGTGCGCGCTTAGTCGCGGGTTGCGATATCGATGCCTTCGGTTGCAACTTTAACCATTTGATCAATCTCATCAGGGGTGATGATATAAGGCGGCATAAAGTAAATAACATCCCCCAAAGGCCGCAGCAGCATATTATTTTTTAAGCCATGCTGATATACGCGCAGGCCCCGGCGTTCCTGCCAGGGGTAAGGGCTGCGGGTTTTTTTGTCCTGTACCATTTCGATCGCGGTTATCATGCCGTGCTGCCGTACTTCCGCAACATGCGGGTGCGTTTTCAGGTGTTCGGTAGCCTGCCGGATATGGTTGGCGAGTTTTTGGTTTGCAGCGATAACATTGTTTTTTTCGAAAATGCTGAGTGTTGCCAGTGCCGCACTGCAGCCGATTGCATTGCCGGTATAACTGTGTGAGTGCAGGAATGCTCTTAGGGTCTGGTAGTCGTCATAAAATGCTTCGTATATTTTGTTAGGTGTGGCAACAACGGATAACGGCAGGTAACCGCCGGTCAGCCCTTTCGACAGGCAGATAAAATCAGGGCTGATATCAGCCTGTTCGCATGCGAATAATGTTCCGGTACGGCCGAAGCCGACTGCAATCTCATCAGCGATCAGGTGTACATTGAATTCGTCGCAGGCTTTTCTGAGCAGTTCCAGGTAGACCGGCTCATACATGCGCATGTAGCCGGCGCATTGTACCAGTGGCTCGATAATAACCGCGCAGGTCTCATGATGATGTTGTTCGAGTGTCGCACGCATTGGCTCGAACATGCGGCGTGTATAAGCTTCCGGGCTTTCGCCTTCCGCGCGATGGAAGCAGTCAGGTGACGGTACGGTGATAACATCCATCAGCAGCGGCGCATAGGTGTCTTTATAGAGTGTGACATTGCCGGCAGCCAATGCGCCCAGGGTTTCGCCGTGATAACTGTTTTCGAGAGTGATAAACCGGGTTTTTTTTGTGAAGTCGAGATTGCGCCAGTAATGAAAACTCATTTTCAATGCGACTTCAATCGCCGATGAACCGTTGTCGGCATAAAAGCAGCGATCGAGCCCGGAGGGCAGTAACGCGATGAGTTTTTCGGATAATTCGATAACTGCTTCATGGGTGAAGCCGGCAAGCAGCACATGCTCGAGTTTTTCCGTCTGCTGCTGAATTGCAGCATTGATTTCGGGATTGCTGTGGCCGAACAAATTCACCCACCAGGAGCTGATCGCATCCAGGTAGCGGTTACCGTTAAAGTCTTCCAGCCAAACACCTTCTGCCTGTTTGATCGGTATTAACGGCAGCCACTCATGGTCTTTCATCTGTGTGCACGGATGCCACAGCACGGACAGGTCGCGACTGATAATTTCTTCGTTATTCACGATTTTAGGTTTCTTCCGCTGGATAGAGTGCGGTGATTATACTACAGATTGAGATTCTGCCAGATTGTCATCGTTGGTTCGGTCTGGTTCATCGAGTAGAAATGCAGGCCGGGTGCGCCGGCATTCAGTAGTTGCTCGCAGAGCCGGGTGACTACATCGATGCCGAAGGCTTTGATTGAATCGTCGTCATCCTGATAAGTTTCCAGCTGTTTTCTGATCCAGCGGGGAATTTCGGCGCCGCAGGCGTCTGAAAAGCGCGCGAGGCGCGCATAGTTGGTAATCGGCATAATCCCCGGAACGATGGGGATCGTCACACCGGCCTGTTCGCAGCGGTCGATAAAGTAGAAATAGGCATCCGGGTTGTAAAAGTATTGTGTGATGGCACTGTCTGCGCCGCTGTTGACTTTTTTTACAAAGTTTTCGATATCCTGTATCGCGTTCGGGCTTTGCGGGTGCAGCTCCGGGTATGCGGCAACCTCGATAAAAAAGTGATCGCCGGTGGTTTCGCGAATATACGCAACCAGTTCATCAGCGTAACTGAACTCGCCTTTTTCGTAAGTTCCGGAGGGCATATCTCCGCGTAATGCGACGATATGCGCAATACCTGCGTCTTTGTAAGTGTGTAACAGCTCTTTGATTTCGGCTTTGGTTGAGGCAATACAGGAAATATGCGGTGCAGCATCGCTGCCGTGTTTTTTAATGTCCAGCACGGTTTCCAGAGTGCGATCGCGCGTTGAGCCTCCGGCACCGAAAGTTACCGAGAAAAAACGGGGTTTTAGTTCCGCAAGCTGCTCATGAACTATCTGCAGTTTTTCCATGCCTTTAGGTGTTTTAGGCGGGAAAAACTCAAAGCTGTATGTTTTGGGGTGTGCTTTTTGTGTTTTCATATTGTATGCGGGCCGGCCCGTTTTTTATCACAACGGGCCGGTACTTTTTCCAGGCGCTATTAGTAACGGTAGTGCTCAGGCTTGTAAGGCCCATCCACCGGCACGCCGATGTAATCGGCCTGCTCTTTGGAGAGCTCCGTTAAGTGCGCGCCGATTTTTTTCAAATGCAGTCGTGCAACTTTTTCATCGAGTTTTTTCGGCAATACATACACTTTGTTTTGGTATTCTTTGCCATTGAGCCATAACTCGATTTGTGCCAATACCTGATTGGTGAATGAATTGGACATTACAAAGCTCGGATGTCCTGTTGCACAGCCGAGATTGACGAGCCTGCCTTCAGCCAGCATGATCAAACGTTTGCCGTCCGGGAAGATTACATGGTCGACTTGCGGTTTGATGTTTTCCCAGGTGTATTCTTTCAGTCCTGCAATATCTATTTCATTATCGAAATGACCGATGTTACAGACAATCGCCTGATCTTTCATCGCTTGCATATGATCACGGCTGATTACATGATAGTTGCCGGTCGCTGTTACAAAAATATCGGCCTCAGGTGCGGCCTCATCCATGGTAACTACCCGGTAACCTTCCATTGCAGCCTGTAATGCATTAATCGGATCGATTTCAGTAACCCAGACAATTGCGCCCAGGCCGCGTAATGACTGCGCGCAGCCTTTACCGACATCGCCGTAACCGCAGACTACTGCGATTTTTCCGGCGATCATTACATCGGTGGCACGTTTGATGCCATCGACCAGTGATTCACGACAGCCGTAAAGGTTGTCGAATTTGGATTTGGTGACCGAATCGTTGACATTGATGGCCGGAAATATCAGTTCGCCGTCTTTTTCCATTTGATACAGCCTATGCACACCGGTGGTGGTTTCTTCAGTGACGCCCTGAATATTGCCGAGCGTGGTTGAGTACCAGTCAGGTTGTGTGCTCAGACGTTTTTTAATCGCGGCAAATAGCGCTTCTTCCTCTTCACTGCCTGGGTTATCGAGCAGCGAGGCGTCTTTTTCAGCTTTCGCACCAAGCACAAGCAGCAGGGTTGCATCACCACCATCGTCCAGAATCATATTCGGCGCACCGCCGTCATGCCATTCGAAGATTTTATGTGTGAATGCCCAATACTCATCCAGTGATTCGCCTTTATAGGCATATACCGGAATTTGGCTTGCTGCGATTGCGGCTGCGGCGTGATCCTGTGTAGAAAAAATATTACAGGAGGCCCAGCGTACTTCGGCGCCTAGCGCAGTCAGTGTTTCAATCAACACCGCAGTCTGGATGGTCATATGCAGGCTGCCTGCGATGCGGGCACCTTTTAAAGGTTGTTGGCTGCCGTATTCTTCGCGTAACGCCATCAATCCGGGCATTTCGGTTTCGGCAATGGCGATTTCTTTGCGGCCCCAGTCGGCCAGTTGAATATCGGCAATATTACAGTCGGTAAACAGATTATCAGCAATAGCACTCATCTTACCTCTCCTTAAAGTCAGATGAGCGCCGTTGGATTTTTTGAAATGAAACTCCCGCTGAGCCTGGCAAAGTGGCCTTTGCTGCAGCGCTCCTCAGCCGGGAGTTAAAAAAATGTCAGTTAAAATCAGTCCTCTTTTAAAACCGGTTTTATTTTAAGCTGCTGATTTGGCAGCCTCGCGAAGTATATCGGCCTTATCAGTTTTTTCCCAAGTAAAATTTTCTTCTTCGCGACCGAAATGCCCATAAGCCGCAGTCCCCTGGTAGATTGGTTTTAGCAGGTTTAACATGGTCTGAATACCGTGTGGGCGTAAATCAAAGTATTCCTGCACCAGTCGGACGATCTGCTCGTCGGATATTTTGCCGGTGCCGAATGTATCAATAGTGATAGAGGTTGGTTCTGCAACACCGATTGCATAAGAGATTTGAATTTCACAACGATCGGCCAGGCCTGCAGCAACGATATTTTTTGCAACATAACGTCCGGCATATGCAGCAGAGCGGTCAACTTTAGACGGGTCTTTGCCTGAGAATGCGCCGCCGCCGTGACGTGCCATACCGCCATAGGTATCAACGATAATTTTGCGGCCGGTCAGTCCGCAGTCGCCGACAGGGCCGCCGATAATAAATTGGCCGGTGGGGTTGATATGGATTTTGGTATCTTTGCTTAACCAGCTTGATGGTAATACCGGTTTGATAATTTCTTCGTGTACCGCCTCATGCAGATCCTGCTGGCTGATATCCGGACTGTGCTGAGTGGATAATACAACCGCTTCGATTGCAGTTGGGCGACCGTCAACATAGCGCAGTGTGACCTGGCTTTTCGCATCAGGACGCAACCAGGGAAGCTTGCCGTTTTTGCGTAATTCGGCTTGTCGTTTCACCAGGCGGTGCGAGTAAGTGATTGCAGCCGGCATTAACACATCGGTTTCATTGGTTGCATAACCGAACATCAGTCCCTGGTCACCGGCACCCTGTTCTTCCGGTTGCTGCCTGTCGACTCCTTGTGCAATATCGGATGATTGCTTACCCAATACATTGATGACTGCGCAGGTTTCCCAGTCGAAACCCATTTCCGCGCCCTGATAGCCGATGGACTTAACGGTATCTCTGACGATCTGTTCGAATTCGATGTCGGCGGCATTGCTGGTGATTTCTCCGGCAAGCACGACCATTCCGGTTTTTACCAGGGTTTCACAGGCGACGCGGGCGTTTTTATCCTGAGCGATAATGGCATCCAGAACGGCGTCTGAAATCTGGTCGCACATTTTATCCGGGTGGCCTTCGGAGACTGATTCCGAGGTAAATACAAAATTCTGGTTCATGCCGATTCCTATGTTGACTCTAAGTGGCTGATTTTTATGCCTAAATGGTATAAAGCCGCCCATTATAGCTGATTCTGGTGAAAGAAATAATTGCTAGCGGGTAAAAAAATTAAAAAACACCGAAATAATGGCTTTGTATTAGGGCGTAAAGACTAGGTCTGTCGAAAGTTTTTTAATGCTTCGCGTTCTTCATCGGTTAGCGTATCCGGTGATTTTGCCAATAATGCTTCGTATTGTTGCGCATCACTTTCAGATTGAAGCTTTTGCAGTGCCGAATCGAAGATTTTCTGCAGCAGCTGTGAATCATTGTCCGGATTCGGAATTTCATGTATCGCGAGTTTTGTCAGTGCTACGGCATGTTCGGTTTGATCAAAGCGTTGTAACAATGCCTGTGTGCTGATGCCGGGGTTGGCGTTGATCATATTGACTAACTCGATCAGTAAATCAATGCCCGGGCGGTCGAGACGTTTCAGAGTTTCAGCGCTGATTTGGGTATTTTGTGCAATGTCGGGTTGAGTTAGCAAAGCGGATATTGTGTGCCGCATCAGAGTGTCTTTTTTTGCGCCGGGCTTTTGTTGGAGTGTAGTGGGTTGGCGGTTTTTGTTCGCCTCCGGCGGTGTTGCCGGCAGTGCAAGTTTATCGGCGGATAATCCGACAGTGCTTGCCAGGCTCTCTATAATCAGGTTTTTTAACACGCCGTCGCGCATGCGTTGCAGTACCGGTTTTGCAATTTCCGCCAGTTGTGCTTTACCGTCCAGTGAATTCAAGTCGCATTGCTGTTGCAAATGATTCATTAAATACCCTGACAGTGGCTGTGCTGAATTGACCTCATTCAGAAATGCTTCCCGGCCTTTGGCGTTGACCAGACTGTCGGGGTCCTGGCCCTCAGGCAAAAACAGGAAGCGAATCTGATGCCGGTCGTCGAGCAAAGGTAATGCAGTTTCCAGTGCGCGCCAGGCTGCACGCCGGCCGGCCTCATCGCCATCGAAACAAAATACAATATCATCGCTTAATCTGAACAATGTTTGAATATGCTCGGCTGTGGTTGCTGTGCCAAGCGTTGCGACTGAGTTTCGAATATTGTGTTCTGCAAGCATCACTACGTCCATATAGCCTTCTACAACCAAAAGGGTTTTCGGTTGAGGTCGAAGTTGACGTATTTCATGAATACCATAAAGTGCGCGGCCTTTGTGAAAGACCGGTGTTTCCGGAGAGTTCAAATACTTCGGGGTGTCTTTGCTGCTCAGTACCCGGCCGCCGAAACCAATGGTTCTGCCGCGTTGATCGCGAATGGGGAACATGATGCGATCTCTGAAACGGTCATAGTGACTATTCCCGCCTTTTTCAATGATCAGGCCTGCTCGCAACAAAGTTTGGTGTTGTGCCTGCGGATAACTATTCAATAGTTTATCCCAGCCGGGCGGAGCATAACCGATACCATAGTCGGCTGCGGTTTTACCACTGAGGCCACGGTTTTTTAAATACTCGATTGCCGGTTTGCTGATTTTCAGTTGCCGCCGGTAATACTCGGCACTTTGTTGCAGTAGTTGATATATTTTTTCATGGGGCTTGGGACTGCCGGCCGCACCTGTTTCCCGCGGTACTTCAATACCAAGTGATTGCGCGAGTGTTTCCACCGCTTCGGGAAATTCTATGCGTTCGAATTCCATTAAAAACCCCAGCGCGGTGCCATGTGCGCCGCAGCCGAAGCAGTGATAAAATTGCTTGGTCGGGCTGACGGTGAAAGACGGGGTCTTTTCATTATGAAAAGGGCAGCAGGCGACATAATTTGCGCCTGCTTTTTTTAATGGTACACGTGTGTCAATGACATTGACGATATCAGTTCGGCTCAGTAAATCGTCAATAAAGTGTTTCGGAATACGGCTCATAGGAAATGCTCATCGCATGTTCTCATGTTTGCGGCACTACCGGTGATTATGCAGCCCGCCTGAGTGTGTCAAGCAGCGAGCTGATCTCCGAGGCTTTGGGTTTGACCAGCCAGAACTTGTGCAGCCGGGTCATAAAGTCATCTAGAATAGTCTGACCCCAGGCACTACCGGTTTCTTTAACATGTTCGCGAATCATGTCGAGCAGAAAATGCTGGTACGCTTCCATTTCCTCGGTGTTAATCCGGTGGATGTCGATCAATTCATGATTGAAACGGTCAACAAAAGTGTTTTGCTGATCCAACACAAAAGCAAGTCCGCCGGTCATACCCGCACCGAAATTGACACCGGTATCGCCGAGTATCGTTATTGCACCGCCGGTCATATATTCACACCCATGATCGCCGACGCCTTCCACTACGGCATACGCGCCGGAATTACGCACTGCAAAGCGTTCGCCGGCAAGACCACTCGCAAATAATTTACCGCCGGTCGCACCGTACAGACAGGTATTGCCAATAATTGTGGTTTCATAGCTGTTAAACCCGGAGTCGGCCGGTGGGTAGATCACCAGTTTGCCGCCGGCCATGCCTTTGCCGACATAATCGTTCGCATCGCCTTCAAGATACATATGCAGGCCGCCGGCATTCCAGACACCAAAGCTTTGGCCGGCGGTGCCGTTCAGGTTTATTTTTAAAGGTTTCGGCTCCATGTCGGTATTGCCGTAACGCTTGGCGATTTCACCGGATAGGCGCGCACCGATGGAACGATTGTTATTGCATACCGAATAACTGAATTCACCGCCGCTGCCTTGTTCAATCGTGGTGAGAGTATCCTTCACCATTTGCTCGGCGAGTTCGCCTTTGTCAAACGGGGTGTTTTGAGGAGTCACGCAGTGAGTCGGCAGAGACTTGGCAAGTTCACCGTCGGATAAAACAACATTCATATTGAGTTTTTGTTGTTTGTCAGTAGCACCCGGCAGCACTTCGAGCAAGTCAGTCCGGCCGATAAGATCGGTCAGCTTACGAACTCCGAGAGTTGCCATGATCTCGCGTGTTTCGCGTGCAACAAACCGGAAATAGTTCATGACTTTTTCCGGGTTGCCTTTAAAGTGGCGCAGCCGCAGTACATTGTTTTGTGTGGCCACGCCGGTTGCGCAGTTGTTGAGGTGGCAGATCCGCAGGTATTTGCAACCCAGTGCGACCATTGGCACGGTGCCAAAACCGAAGCTCTCAGCGCCGAGGATCGCGGCTTTAACCACGTCCAGGCCGGTTTTCAACCCGCCGTCAGTCTGCAGCCGAACTTTATCCCGGAGGTTGTTCGCGCGTAAAGTCTGGTGTGTTTCGGCAAGGCCGAATTCCCACGGTGAGCCGGCATAGCGTACTGAAGTGAGCGGGCTGGCGCCGGTACCACCGTCATAACCGGCAATGGTGATCAGATCGGCATAGGCTTTTGCAACGCCGGCGGCAATCGTGCCGACACCGGGTTCGGAAACCAGTTTGACCGAAACAAGAGCCGTTGGGTTGATTTGCTTTAAATCAAAGATCAGCTGCGCCAGATCTTCAATTGAATAGATATCATGATGAGGAGGCGGTGAGATCAATGCAACACCGGGACTCGAATAGCGTAACCTCGCAATCATTTCATTCACTTTATGACCAGGCAGCTGGCCACCTTCACCGGGTTTTGCACCCTGCGCGATTTTGATTTGCAATACCTCGGCATTCACCAGATAGTGCGGAGTTACACCAAAGCGGCCTGATGCGATCTGTTTGATTTTGGACATCCGCTCGGTGCCGTATCGTTCAGGGTCTTCACCGCCTTCACCCGAGTTTGAGCGGCCGCCAAGACGGTGCATCGCGACGGCCAGATCCTCATGCGCTTCGGGCGAAAGTGCGCCTAAAGACATACCGGCGGTATCGAAACGTTTGAACAGAGCCTCTTCGGGTTCGACTTCCTCCAGCGGTACCGGGTCGGTGTTTTTGCGCAGGGTAAGGAGGTCGCGAAATACAGCGACCGGGCGTTGATTTACCAGTTCAGAAAACTTTTGATAGTCGGCGTAATTGCCGCTTTCAACTGCGGCCTGGATTGTTGCAACCACGTCCGGGTTGAACGCATGATACTCGCCGCCGTGAATATATTTCAGCAGGCCGCCCTGGTCGATTGTTTTGCGTGGATTCCAGGCGTTTTTCTGCAATTGCTGCTGGTCTTTTTCAAGGTCTTTAAAGTCTGCGCCTTCGACCCGGCTGGTGGTGCCGGTGAAACACAGATCAACGATTTCACTGTGCAGGCCGACGATTTCAAACAACTGCGCACCACGATAGCTGGCGATGGTTGAGATGCCCATTTTCGACATGATTTTATACAGTCCTTTGTCGATGCCGCGACGAAAATGTTTTGCCAGCAACTGCAAATCATTGTCAACGATCTCACCACTGTGCAGCATACCATTCAGTGATTCGTAGGCCAGATAGGGATATATTGCAGTCGCACCATAGCCAAGCAGTACTGCAAAATGATGCGGGTCGCGTGCGGTGGCGGTTTCAACAATAATGTTTGCATCGCAACGCAGGCCTTTGTCGATCAGATGATGATGCACTGCACCGGTTGCGAGCAGTGCGTGTGCGGGCAGGGTGTTTTCGCCGATATTCCGGTCGGATAATACAATCAGCGTTTTGCCGTTATTCACCGCGGATTCGCATTGCTCGCAGATGGACTCAAGTGCGGCCCTGAGCCCGATAGCCGGGTCGTAATTCAGATCAATAACCTGATGCGCGTAGGCAGGGTCTTTGATATGCAGCAGTTTGCGGAATTTGATTTCCGACAGCACCGGCGAACGTAATACCAGGCGTTTGGCATGTTCCTCACGTTCCTCGAACAGGTTTTGTTCGCGGCCCACACAGGTTTCCAGTGACATCACGATGCTTTCCCGCAACGGATCAATCGGCGGGTTGGTGACCTGGGCAAATTGCTGTCTGAAATAATCATAAACCGAACGTTCGCGGCTCGACAGCACCGGCATGGGTGTGTCGTCGCCCATTGAGCCGACCGCTTCCTGGCCGGCTTCGGCGAGTACCCGCAATACCTGATCGCGTTCCTCGAAGCTGATCTGAAAAAGTTTTTCATAAACACGCAGTTTCGCCGGGCGCATTGGGTTGTCGCAGAGCTTACGATCTTCCAGCCGGGATTCGACCCGGGTGATATGTTTATACCAGCTCATATAAGGCTGGCGGTTTTTCAATTGGGCATCGATATCCTGAGACAAAAGCAGCTCGCCGGTTTCGGTATCTGCGGCAATCATCTGCCCGGGGCTTAAACGGCCTTTACGAACCACGTCTTTCGCAGCGTAGTCATACACGCCAATTTCGGATGCGAGGGTGATATGACGGTCTTTGGTAATGACATAACGGGCCGGACGCAGGCCGTTGCGGTCCATGCAGCAGGCTGCGTAACGGCCGTCGGTCAATACGATGCCGGCCGGGCCGTCCCAGGGCTCCATATGCATGGAATTAAGTTCATAAAAAGCCTTTAGCTGAGGATCGATGTTGGGCTGGTTCTGCCAGGCGGGCGGAATCAATAAACGCATGGCTCTGAAAATATCCATACCGCCGGCCAGTAATACTTCCAGCATATTGTCCAGCGAGCTGGAGTCGGAGCCCTGCATGGAAACCAATGGCTGCATCTTGTCCAGTTCAGGTAACGCGTCGGTGGTGAATTTTGATCCGCGCGCTTTTGCCCAATTCCGGTTTCCCTGCACGGTGTTGATTTCGCCGTTGTGTGCGAGCAGCCGGAATGGCTGGGCCAGACGCCATTCGGGCCAGGTATTGGTTGAGAAGCGCTGATGAAAGACGCATAGAGACGATGCCAGCTGTTCGTTCTGGAGATCCTGATAAAACAATGGCAGGTTCGATGGCATAACCAGGCCTTTATAGGAAATTAACTTCGATGACAGGCTTGGGATATAGAAGTATGGGTCGCCCTTCAGAGCCTGCTCACTCAGGCGTCTGGCGGTGAACAGTATGCGGTTGAACTCGATTTCATCAATGTTTTCAGGAGCATTGACGAAAATCTGTTCGATATTCGGTAATGATTTCAGAGCTTCTTCACCGCAGGCGGCGGGATCGGTCGGAACAGTGCGCCAGCCGGCGACTATAAGCCCGCGTTCTTCCAGTAATTGCACCAGGGTTTGTTTGGCCTGATCACCGATTTTTTTATCCGGGTTCAAAAATACCATGCCGGCGGCATATACCGGGCTTAACTGCATTTTTAAGTCTGCTGCCAGTGACCGCAAAAAAGCGTCGGGTTTTTTTAACAGCAATCCGCAACCGTCACCGGTTTTACCGTCAGCGGCAACCGCGCCGCGGTGAGTCAGCCGCGCGAGGGCATTTATCGCGGTGGTTACCAGCCAATGGCTGGGTTTGTTGTCCATATGCGCGATCAGACCGAAGCCGCAGCTGTCTTTTTCGAATTCCGGGCGATAAAGCCCACCTTGGGGTTTGTTTCTCCGTTCGGACATGGCTATCTGTTTCTCTAACGATTTATGCGGACCGAAGCTGAATCCTGTCGGATTTTTCTGCGGACCGAAGAATTAAAAAGCGCACTTTACCTGCCGGTGTCAAAATGCATTGCCCGGCTCAGAGTGGTAAAGCGTTGAATCGGGGCACAGATTTATCATAAAACGGCGAATGTTGCCAGCTCTGTGATCAGGATTTTGTTTTAAGTTATTGATTCGAAATTGTTTTTTGTATCGATGAGATACGCCTGACCCAGGGTTGATTTTCCTGTAGTCCTGCGGGTAGTGCCGAGATCGCCTGTTTGGCTGCCGCAGGGCTGTCAAAAGGTCCGTACAGTAATATGTGCCAGTCCTGCTCATTGCGCTGGGTACGCAAAAACACCAGCGTTTCCTGAAGCTGCAGGCTGCGGCTGAATTCGGACAGATTCGGCAGGCTCCAGGCAGCGGCCAACTGAATCATATAGCTGTCGGCGGATTGCTCAGCCAGCCATAGCGGTGAAACCTGGGTATCGATAACCTGATTAGCGGTTCGAGTGCTTTGGGTAGTGACGGTGTTTGCCGCAATCGCGGGTTCCGGCTCCGTATCGTTTGTTGCAACATCATCAAACGCAGTGTCTGCATCGTTGTCAGGCTCTTCAGAAAAAAGTTCTTCGGAAGCTTCTGCGTTAAGGTCGGCGGTTTCATCAAAAATTGGATCTTCGGGGTAAACAAACGGCTCCGGTTCCTGATCCGTATTGTTTTCCTGATATGCAAGGCCGGGTTCCGGTGGAATAGCTTCCTTGATCGGTAGTTCGACGACTTCCATTGCCTCTGTGTTGGGTTCCACGCCACGATAGAGCAGATATGCCAGCGCGGCCAGCACGCACATTGCGGCGGCGATAGTAACCGGTTTTTTGATATTGCCGATGTTTAAAGAGCCTTTACTGATACCGTTATTCAGGGCTTCGGCGCTGAGCCGGTCGATTTTACCGGGTAGGCCGCCGCAGTTCTTTTGAATCTGTTCAAGCTGCACTTTGTTCAGTGGCATTGTCTGATTACTGTTTGCGCGTTTTAAGCGAAAGCGTATGTATTCAGAAGTATCTTCCGGATTGAATGGTCGCAGCAGATTGATATGGAGATTAATATCGTATGGCAGCTGTGTATTAATCTCGTTGAGCCTGGGTTCTATTTCGCGTTCCCCGACGAATACCAGTTTCAGATTACCGTATCCCTGGTCTGTGACGGCTTTGGAAAATTTTACCAGGCGCCGTAACGGTTTATCCGGTAACAAATGGGCATTGTCGATTAACAATACCGGCTGTGTTCTGTTTTTAAGTAACTCGAAGATCTTGTCTGCGGCGCGGGCGGCCAGATCCTGTGAATCTTGTGGGAGTGCATCATCCGCACCACTGGCGATGTCATAAAAAATATCGTTAATGCTTGTCTGTGCATTGGTGTCAAATGTGAAAATCCGGAAGTTTGCCGGAGCGTTATGAATGATCAGCTTACACAAACAGCTTTTGCCGCTGCCGCGTTCGCCTTTAATTGCATGTGTATATTTGTCATGCTCAAGCTGTTGCAGCAGGCTGTTTAATAGCATTTCCAGGCTGATATTACGAAACAGGTCTTCACTTTTTTCCGGCTGATTGAACGGTTGTTTACTGAGATGCAGTTTTGCCAGGGTCGAGATGGACAGGTTTGTGCTGTAATTTGGCTCGGTCATGCGGGTTTATGGTTTAACTGAGGCCGGGGATTTTAGGGTCGAATAACCGGGCATGTTCAGCAATTGCATAGCGATCTGTCATGCCGGCAATATAATCCGCAATAACGCGCGCTTTGCGTGCATCCGCTTGTGCCGGTAAACCGGGATGATCCGGGTTTTTTATGCGCGAATGATACTCATCGGGCAGCAGTTGCGGATCATTAATATAAGCATCGAATATATCGCGGATCAGCCGTTGGGCTTTGGCGCTCATCCGGTAAACACGGTGATTCTTGTAAAGCTCGCTTCTGAGAAAGCGTTTCAGCTCGAGGTTTAATGCATGTATTTTTTCGCTGAAACGAATCAGCGGTGTTTCCAGGCGGCGCACATCATCAATTGTCGAAGGCGCAGTACGGGCAATATTCTGCCAGCTTGTGTTGACCAGATCGGTGACCTGCCGGTTGATCATACGTCGAATGACTTCATGAATCTGCCGCCTTAAGGTCAGGTTTTTATGCTGGGCACTGACGGTTTCAAACTCGTCCCGAAACAGCTCTATCGACCTGAGCTGTTCGATATGTATCAGTCCTGAGCGTAAGCCATCGTCCACATCATGATTGTTATATGCGATTTCATCGCAGAGGTTGGCCAGTTGGGCTTCCAGCCCCGGCTGCTGTTTGTTTATAAAACGCTTGCCGATATCACCGAGTTCGGCGGCCACTTTACGTGAGCAGTGTTTGAGAATGCCTTCCCGGGTTTCAAACATCAGGTTCAGGCCGTTAAAAGCCGCATATTTTTCTTCCAGCAAATCGACAACCCGCAATGACTGTAAATTATGTTCGAATCCTCCGTAATCACGCATGCAGTCGTTCAGTGCGTCCTGCCCGGCATGCCCGAAAGGGGTATGGCCCAGGTCGTGCGCCAGTGATATGGCTTCGATCAGGTCTTCATTCAGGCCCAGTGTGCGGGCAGCTGATCTGGCGATTTGGGCAACTTCAATAGAGTGTGTTAAACGTGTTCGAAACAGATCGCCTTCGTGGTTTACAAACACCTGGGTTTTGTATTCCAGGCGGCGAAATGCGGCAGAATGGACGATGCGATCCCGGTCTCGCTGGTATTCATTCCGATATACCGGTGCCGGTTCCGGATATTGCCGGCCTTTAGAGGGCGTTTCACCGGCTGCGTAGGCTGCCAGCTGTGGGAGAATGGTTTTGGGTTTTTCGCTTGGCTCCATGCTATTACCGTGGTCGCAATATTAAAGTTTCAGTGACTGGCCGTGATCCGGCTCAGGTATCGGTATAATAAATCCCGGTCATAGTCATTGCATACTTCGGCATGCCCGATCTTCTTCAGCAGCACCAGTCGAATCTGATCGTTTTGCACTTTTTTGTCTTTTGCCATCAGCCGCATAAAGTCATCAGCCTGCATTCCCGGCGGGGGTTTGTCAGGCAGCGCGGCAGAGGTCAGCAATGTATTGATGCGTTGCAGTTCTTCACGACTGATCCATCCGCATATCTCGGAGAACTCGCTGGCCATACGCGTACCGACCGCGACGGCTTCACCGTGTAGCCATTTCTCGTATGCCAGAAATGTTTCGATTGCATGGCCAAAGGTATGTCCCAGATTTAATAGTGCGCGTACTCCTTGTTCACGCTCATCAGCGATCACTATGTCGGCTTTGTTGCGACACGAGCGCTCAATTGCATCCGATAGCGAGTTGCTGTCGAGCTGCAGAATCGGGCTCACATGGTTTTCCAGCCAGTCAAAAAATTCGGAGTCCCGGATCAGGCCGTATTTTATGATTTCCGCCAGTCCGGCACTGAGTTCGCGAGGCGGTAGCGTGTTCAGTGTCAGCGTGTCGCTGATCACGCATTTGGGCTGGTAAAACGCGCCGATCATGTTTTTGCCCAGGGGGTGGTTGATCGCGGTTTTGCCGCCGACTGATGAGTCGACCTGCGCCAGTAACGTGGTTGGTACCTGAATAAAATTCACGCCGCGCTGGTAACTGGCGGCCGCAAAACCGGTAATGTCGCCGATCACGCCGCCACCCAGTGCAATCAGCGTGCATTGCCGGTCGAAATTGTTCTCCAGCAACATGCTGTATATGCGGTTTAAGGAATCCAGAGACTTGTATTTTTCCCCGTCCGGCAGCTGTAGGGTCATGCAGTCAAACCCGTTTAAAGCTTTTGCCACCGCTGCGAGATAAAGCGGTGCGACAGTTTCGTTGGTGACGATCAGGACTTTTGTCCCCTGGGGAATATGCCGACGGTAGAGTTCGGTTTGTTCGAGAAGCTGCTCGCCAATATAGATGGGATAAGCTCTGTCACCGAGTTCGACGTTCAGAGTACGCATGGATAATGGTTTTATATGTATCAGTATCGGGTGAAAGTTATTCGCTAATGATACTACGAACGACTGTACACAGTGCAAATAACAGCGGTTACGGCGGAAAAAATTCTCCGGTCGGATGAGATAATTAGGAAAGGGAGAAGAGACAATCCGGAAAACACAACGGCCTGCATAAAGCAGGCCGTTGCGCTGAAACAAACTGATAGTGTTTATTCGACGGCGACGTTTTCCCTGACAATTTTCGGGGTCACGAAAATTAACAGTTCGGATTTGTCGTCTTCTTTGATTGATCGTCTGAACAAAGTACCGATACCCGGCAGATCGCCGAAAAACGGTATTTTGTCGACTTCATCACGGGTAACCTGCTCAAAAATACCGCCGAGTACCACAGTTTCGCCGTTGTTTACCAGCACCTGCGTGTCCACCTCACGGGTGTCGATACTCGGAATGCCGCTGAACAATTCACCGACGGTATCATTGTTAACGGTTAGGTCCATAATGATCCGGTCGTCAGGTGTTATTTGAGGGGTTACTTTCAGGCTCAGCACCGCTTTCTTAAATGAGATTGCGGTTGCACCACTGGATGTTGCCTGCTCAAACGGAATTTCCACACCCTGTTCAATGAAAGCTTCTTTTTGGTTGGCGGTAATCACTCTGGGGCTGGAAATCACTTCCCCGCGGCCTTCAGCCTGCAATGCGGACAGTTCCAGCTCAAGCAGCGTACCCAATGGCAGTTTTGCCAGCGCCAGTGCAAAGTTTCCGAAGCTGCCGGTGACCGGCAGATTAACATTCATTCTGTCTGTCAGTTCGATCGGGTCAGCGTTCAGAATGTCAGTTACCGCACTGAGGTTGCCGGTGCCGATCGCACCTTCACCGTCGGCGGTCACGGTGTCACGGGTTGCACCGAAGCGAATACCGAGCTCTTTGTTGAAATCGTCGGTCGCGATAACTATGCGTGATTCGATTAATACCTGTTTAACCGGGATATCCAGCCGCGTGACCAGTCCTCTGATTTCGTCGAGTTTTTCAGCGGTTTCCTGGATCAGTAGTGTATTGGTGCGTTGGTCGATAGTCACCCGGCCGCGCTCGGACAACAGGCTGCCACCAACGCCGCCTTCACCTCCGGATAACAAGGATGCGAGGTCTTCGGCTTTTGCGTAATTAATCTGAATATATTCGGATCGTAGCGGTGCGAGTTCCTGAACCTGCTGCAGTGCCTCAAGTTCGAGCTTTTCGCGAGTTGCGATTTCCTCGGCCGGTGCGATCAGCAGTACATTGCCGGATTTGCGTTGTGCAAGCCCTTTGGAATCCAGAATAATATCCAGGGCCTGATCCCAAGGTACATTTTTGAGCCGCAGTGTCAGTTTGCCGGCGACTGTGTCGCTGACCACCACATTAAGGTTTGTAAAATCGGCAATCAGCTGTAATACCGAACGAACCTCGATGTCCTGGAAGTTCAGCGACAGTCTTTCGCCGGTATAACCGAATTTCTCTTTTATCTGTTGTTCACGAACCTCTTTCGGTATTGGTTTCAGCTCCAGGGTAAAAACATCGTCGGACTGATAGGCAAGGTGCTCGAAATTATTGTCCAGCGGGCTGACGATCAGTCTGACATTGTTGCCGTTTTGAAATGAGTCGATGGTTTTTGCCGGTGTTGCAAAATCCAGTACGTCCAGGCGGCGTGCGAGCCTTTCCGGCAGTGAAGCACCGACCATGTCGACGATAACCTTGCCGCCTTCTTCATTGACGTCTACCGGCGTTGAGCTGTCGGAGAGGCTGACAATAATCCTGGCTTCACCACGGGCGCCGCGGCGAAAATCGATTTCGGTGATTTCACGGCTGGCCGACGCGTTGCTGCTTGCAATACCACTGGCGAGTGTGCCGCGGGGCGGGGCGGAGCGTGCCGCGACGCTGCCGCCGGATTCGTTTTCCAGCGTCAGATAGACATTATTGCCATCTATTTCGGTGTTGTATCCGACCAGCTGGGTCAGATTCAGTACAACCCGGGTTCGGCCTTTGGCTTCAGCAGTGCTGATTGATCGTGCCAGGCCCAGACCGATCGGTAATACGCGTTGCGGCAGATTGTTTTTTGTATCAACCAGGTCCAGTGCAATGCGGGCAGGGTTGTTAATTGTGAAACTGAGCGGTTCTGGAGCCGGTTCTGCAAGTCGCATGGTGATTTGCAGACGGTTGCCGGGCAGTGTGGTAAAAGAAATTTCCTCCAGCGAGTTTGCCACCGCGTTCAGCGGGGTAAACAAGCTGCAAACCCAGATAAAAGCCAGGGCCGGAAGGTTGACGGCTGAGGTTTTCTTGGGCTTTGCGGTTATGGAATTATTTTCAGTTATTATCATAAAACTTATCTCCGGTGTTGCAGACGTTTATTCCTCACCTAGCGACAGCGAGATTTCCCGCTCGATCCAGGCCCCCAGACCGTCCGGCACGATCTCCAGCAGATCGATACCGTCATCGCTGATGCGGATAATTTCCCCATAGTTTTCACCTGCATGATTTCCCGGTTGAACACGATGTATCGTGGCTTCAGGGTCTTTGATTAGACCCCAAACTTGGCCGCTCTGTTGCATTGTTCCGACCATGGACAATGAATCCAATGGAAAAAATTCAAGAGGTTCTTTACGCCTTTGGGTATCGGGTTGCGGCCCACCGGCGGTTTCGGCAACGGGTGCTTCAGCTACCGGCTCGGTAAATGGGTCGCGACGATTAAAAGCATTGTACACGTAATTTTGATAGGGTTCGATTTGCGGCAGCGGGTCGACCGAGCCCTGGTACTTGCCCTTAGTGGTTTCGACAAACTGATTCAAATCCTGCATGTCTCCGGCGCAACCCACCAATATCAGGCAGGCGGCTACTGCCAAAGATGTACTCTTAAGAGTCAATGCAGTCTGTGTTTTGGTTTTGTTCTGCATTATTCTGTTTCATCCAGGTAACGATATGTTTTTGCAGTCATTTCCATGATCAGATCGGATATCTGTTCGGTCTCATCAGGTTTTATTGAAATATCATGTAGAGTGACGATCCTGGGCAGTGCCGCAACATCGCTCACAAATTTGGCCAGCTCGTGATATTTACCGAACACTCTTAAGCTGATGGGGTATTCAGCATAAAATTCTTTGGCAACTTCGCCGCTGGGTTTGAAGAAGTCTACTTCTAACCTGTTTGCAGCGCTGGTTTGCGAAAGATCGACCAGTAAACTTTCTACCTCGGTCTTATTCGGCAATTGCCTTAGCATAACACCAAATGACCGTTTCATCTCCTCTAATTGTTCCTGGTAGGCTTCGAGATTGGCGGCTTTGCGCTGCTGTCTGTCGAATGTTTGCCTAAGTTCCTGTTCTTTGCTCTCTAAAACCTCGATTTCCGCGAGTTTGGGGTTGATGACCTTCCACCAGCCCAATGCGAAAATAATCACAATAATGAGTACAATTGCGCCGATCCGAATCGGAAACGGTGCAGTCCCGATTTTTTTAATACTATCGGGGTCTTTCAAAAAATTCTGTAATTCTTCGAAAGTCATGTCGGTTCGCTTCCTTCTTCCTCTTCGTCTTCGTTCTCAGACTCCTGCTGAAGGCTGAGCTTGAATTGTGCAATACGGCCTTCCTTTTCGGCCTGAATCACTTCCAGGATCGGGTTTTTCAACCAGTCGGAAGCCTCCAGGTTACGCATATAGGCAGATACCCGGGCATTAGACTCGGCATTGCCTTCGAGTCTGATGGTTTTGCCGCTTTGCTGAATAGTGTTCAACCAGACACCTTCCGGAATTGTCAGAACCAGTTCTTCAAACAAATGCACAATTTCCGGCCGGCTGCGCTGCAGCTCCTGAATAATATTCATTCTGGCAAGCAGGTTGGCTTTGGTTGATTCCAGGTCTTTGATTTGTTGCAGCTTGGTATTAAGGATATCGATCTGATTTTGCATAAACTGGTTACGGGCTTTCTGGTGATCCGCCAGGTGGCCTGCATGAAAACGCAGCCCGGCGACCACCAGCAGTGCCCCGATAGCGATGACTCCGGCCAGCGCGGCAAATTCCACCGTTTTCTGCTTGCGCAGTTCCTCTCGCCAGGGCAGTAGATTTATTTGAGCCATTCTATAGTACCCCCCGCAATGCCAGTCCACAGGTAATCATCAGTGACGGTGCATCGTTTGCGATGCGTTGTTTGGCAATTTTGCCGGATAATTTCACGCTGCCGAAAGGGTTCGCAATACCGGTTTGAATGCCCAGGTTGGATTCCACCAGCTCGGCAATACCCGGAATACCGGCGCAGCCACCGGCCAGTGCGATATAGTCCACGTTTTCGTGTTCGCTGGAAGAGTAGAAAAACTGCAGAAACCGTCCGACCTGCTGAGCCATCGTCTGTTTGAATGGCTGTAATACTTCCGGCTCGTAGTTTTCCGGCAGCCCGCCTTCTTTTTTGACCCTGCCGGCATCTTCGTATGAAAGTCCGTAGCGTCGCATAATTTCCTCGGTCAGCTGTTTGCCGCCGAAAGGCTGTTCCCGTGTATATACGAGTTTGCCGTCTTCAATCACATTAAGACTGGTCATTGTCGCGCCAATATCGATAATCGCAGTGGTTTTATCGACGCCATAATCCGGGATCTGGTCAGTGATCAGTTTATAGGCGTTTTCTATAGTGTAGGACTCGATATCGATCACTTTTGCGGTCAGTCCGGCCAGTTCCGCGACCGCGGTCCTCGCACTGACGTTTTCACTGCGTGAAGCAGCCAGCAATACTTCCACTGAATCCGGGTTGTTTTCCAGCTCACCCAAAACCTGGAAGTCCAGGTACACCTCATCGAGCGGATATGGGATATACTGGTCCGCTTCAAGCTGGATCTGGATTTCCATCTCCTCTTCCGACAAGCTGGCCGGCATATTGATCTTTTTTGTGATCACGGCTGAACCGGCAACGGCAAGAGCGGCGTGTTTGGCCCGGGTTCCGGATTTTTTCACCGCACGGCGTAATGAATCGCCGACGGCTTCGATGTCCTGGATGCTTTTTTCAGTAACGGCATTCGTGGGGAGGGGTTCCACGGCATAACTTTCGACGCGATAATTGTCTTTTGTTTTGCTCAGCTCAAGTACCTTGATTGACGTTGAGCTGACATCGATGCCGAGTATCGGTTGTTTTTTGGAATTTAGGAAAAGCACTGGTATTTTTCCTGTCCTGTTATAGGTTTACATAGACTACATGATTTTATGCATGAGATACTAGTATTAAGTCCTGAAAAATTATAGCCTTAGCCCGGATATTTCACAAAGACGGATAAATTAAAGTGAGTATTGATAACAGTTTCAAGAATTTAGCCTCTATTTGGTTCCAGTCTCCTGTATCTTACTGCATTTCCGGAAAAAGCGGCCGCTCTACCTGGGTAGATTCGCGGACCGGTCCGGTTTCACGCTAGTGCTGCATTGTTTGCAGGTGCTCTGGTATCGATGAAACACCGGGTTTAATGATCAATATCAGCATTTCAGACCAAAATCTTTATGATTCCTGATTTTTTTCGCCGCTTTTTTACCAAACTGTCGCTGAAAAAGAAAATTTTGCTTGTTGCGGCACTGATTTTTACCGGTTTGGGAATTCTTGCATCGGTGCTGGGTGTGATCGCGGCTGCCGGGGTTTACCTCTATCTGGCGCCGGATCTGCCGTCTGTGGAAAAACTCAAGGAAGTTCGTTTGCAGGAACCGTTGCGCATTTATAGTCGTGATAACCGGCTGATCGCTGAATACGGTGAAAAGCGCAGGGCGCCGCTGCCGATCAGCGCGATTCCCGAGCCGGTCAAGCAGGCATTTCTTGCGTCAGAGGACGACCGGTTCAATGAGCATCCGGGAGTCGACTATCAGGGGTTGTTGCGTGCCGCATTCAATCAGCTGTTGACCGGAGACAGATCTCAGGGGGGCAGCACAATCACAATGCAGGTCGCGCGTAATTTCTTTTTAACCCGCGAGAAAACTTATTTAAGGAAAATCAATGAGATATTTCTCGCACTCAGGATCGAAAAGGAGCTGTCAAAAGATAATATCCTGGAGTTGTATCTAAATAAGATTTATCTGGGCCGGCGTGCTTACGGTGTCGCAGCAGCAGCCCAGGCGTATTACGGTGTTGATATCAATGAGCTGAATCTGGCGCAAATCGCAATGATTGCCGGGTTGCCAAAAGCGCCCTCTGCATTCAATCCGGTGGCTAATCCTGAAAGAGCGCGGCTCAGGCGGGATTATGTATTGGGCAGAATGCTGGATCTGGAAATGATCAGCGAGCCTGAGTATGAAGAGGCGATGAATGCGCCGATTACCGCCGGGGCCTATGAAGTGCCTGTCGATGCAGAGGCGCCTTATCTGGCTGAAATGGTGCGTGCCGAGATGGTTGAGCGCTTCGGCGAAGAGGCGTATACCTCCGGTTTAAAGGTATATACCACGCTGGATAGTTCCCTGCAGGCCGCAGCGAATAATGCGTTACGCAACGGTCTGCTGGATTATGAGCAGCGCCATGGTTTTCGCGGCCCGGCGAAAAGGGTGCAGATGCCCGATGGCATGGAACATATTTCCATTTATATAGAGCAAGCGGAAACCCCGGTTGTTGAATCATCACCTGAGCCGGATTCTGAATTTGGGCCTGCGGCAGAGTTTCCGCCTGAAACCGCCGAACAACAGGCGGATGCCGCGATAGCGCCTGAGAGTGCCGAAAGCATTACACAGCAGCTGGAAACCGAGTTCGAGTTGTCGGAAAAAGAAGCCGATACTTTGCTGGATGAAACCGGTCGATACGGCAATATCCGCCCGGCGGTTGTGCTGTCATTTGCGGACCGTGAAGAGCCTGAGCCGAAAGCAGATGATGCCAAACAAGAAACGGAAGAAGAGCCGGTATCGCTGACCTATGCAAACTTATATATAGGTGAGGGCGAGTTTGCCGAGCTGGATTATACGGCGATTCAATGGGCCAAGCCGCGTATCTCGGTCGATCAACAGGGCCCCGAACCCAAATCAATACGCGATGTTCTGCAGATCGGTGATGTGGTTTGGGTGCGTTCGGTTGAAGCGGGCATTTGGCATTTAACCCAGCTGCCGCAGGTCGAAGGCGCACTGGCGTCCCTGGACCCGCAAAGCGGAGCGATATTGTCGCTGGTTGGTGGGTTTGATTTCTTTAAAAGTAAATTTAACCGGGCAGTGCAGGCCAAACGGCAGGCCGGCTCAAGTTTCAAGCCATTTATATATTCCGCCGCACTGGATAACGGCTTCACTGCGGCGTCGATAATTAATGATGCACCGGTGGTGTTTGATGATCCCGCGCTTGAAGGTAAGTGGCGGCCGGAGAACTACAGCGGCAAATTTTTTGGGCCGACGCGTCTGCGCGAAGGCCTGGTAAAATCGCGCAATCTGGTGTCGATTCGTTTGTTGATCGCACTCGGCATCGGCAAGGCCCGCGCGTATGCGCGACAATTTGGATTGCCTGAGGAAAGTCTGCCGCGGGATTTATCGCTGGTGCTGGGCAGCGGCATACTGACACCTCTGGAGCTTGCATCCGCATTTGCAGTTTTTGCCAATCAGGGCTATCGGGTTGAGCCGTTTTTTATGGATCGTATCGAAAACTCGGATGGGAAAACCATCTGGTTGGCGGATTATCGCGTTGCCTGCCTGGAGTGCTTTGTTGAGACAATCGACCCGGTATTACTGGAGCTGGATTATATTGTTGAATGGCCGGAACCGGAGCTACCGGAAGGTGCCGAGGCTGATGTAGAGGGCAGCGAAGTGGCGGATAGTACCGATCAGCAGCCTGCTGCACCGGAACCCGATACCCCGGAGTTGTCTGACGAATCTGTGGAGCAGCAGGGAACGGAGTTGGCCCAGGCTTCTGAAAATGATGAGCAGTTCCAGAAGGAAATTCCGGTACCGAAACGTGTTGTCGGGCAGGCTGAACAGGTGCTCAGTCCCCAGGTCAGTCATATCATGAACTCTATGCTGCGCGATGTGATTACCCGTGGTACCGGTGTGCGTGCAAGGGTGCTTGGGCGTAACGATCTGGCCGGCAAGACCGGCACGACCAATGATCAACATGATGCCTGGTTTAGCGGCTATAACCACCAAAATGTCTCGACCGTTTGGGTGGGCTTTGATTCACATCAGCCATTGGGTGCAAAAGAGGCCGGTTCGCGTGCCGCACTGCCGGTTTGGATAGATTATATGCGCCTTGCGACGGCCGATATCAAGGAGCGTCCGCCGGCCCAGCCTGAAGAAATGGTTACGATCAGAATAGATGCCAAAACAGGTTTGCTTGCGACCAGCGACACGGATGAGGCCATTTTTGAAATTTTCAGGGCCGAGAATGTGCCTGAAACGACCGCGGCGGATAATACTGCCAGTGTCGGTCCATTTGTAAGTCCGCAGGCTGAGACGGCA
This sequence comes from Gammaproteobacteria bacterium, assembly GCA_028284675.1. Classification (GTDB taxonomy): domain Bacteria; phylum Pseudomonadota; class Gammaproteobacteria; order HTCC5015; family HTCC5015; genus JANQRI01. The sequence continues at coordinate 43,379 of JANQRI010000009.1, forward strand.
GAGACCGGAGCCGAAGAGTTATTTTAACAACTTAAATTTTATGGGCGCAAAACGTCAAAAATCCAAAGTGCGGGAGGCTATTGCACAGGAAGCCGCGCGGATCATGTCTCAGCAAATGGTTCGTGATTATCAGCAGGCGAAGCTTAAAGCCTGTGAGCGGCTGGGTTACTCGGCAAAAAACGGTTTGCCGGGCAACGAAGAAATTCAAGCGGCGTTACAGAGTTATCTGCAGGTTTTTAAAGCAGATGCTCAGGAAGGTATTCTTAAAAAACTCAGGGCTGCGGCCGAAGAGGCAATGCGTTTTTTGCGGGAGTTTGAACCGCGGTTGGTCGGTTCGGTGTTGAACGGTACTGCTGATGAATACTCCGCAGTACATCTCCATGTGTTTGCCGAAACCGAAGAGAAGGTGCTGCAGTTTTTAATGGATAAAGGTATACCTTACGAGCTGGATAATAAACTGATCACATATCGCAATGGTCGTCAGCAGCAGATCAGCGTGTGTCGCTTTACTGCCGGCGATACCATAATAGAGTTAAGCCTGTTTGATACATTGGCATTACGTGAAGCGCCTAAAAGTCCGGTCGACGGTAAGCCGATGCGTCGCGCAACACTCAGCGAATTGCAGTTAATGCTGGAGTCAGTGTAGCCACTTCAAATCCGGGTATACTTCGGATGCCAGTCAGGCCCTTTTCTCCTTGAGCAGAAATAATTTGCAGGGTTTGTCGGGTGACTAATCCTGAATCATCTTATCACTGCTTGGCTGCGCTAACGCCTGACTGACATATTTCACCGAATCAATCACCATCAATTGCACCCAAAACAAACCGTTTTCCATACTCGGTGACAAACCCTTGGATAAATCCAGCTCAGTCAGCAGATTTAACATCTGCTTATTTCTCATTTAATTTTCAGGCACTTAACAGCCAATCTCGGTTTTACCCTTGCTTTTTTATATGAAATATCATATAAATAGATATAGGAGATACACACCCAAAACCCGTAATCTGGATCGGTTCGGCTTATGAGGATTGGTGTGACTTTCCCGATGATGTGCAGGATGTTATGGGCTATGCCCTGCATCTGGCGCAATGCGGTGAGAAAGCCGATAACGTCAAGCCGCTATCCGGCTTTAAAGGCGCGTCCGTGTTGGAGATTGTCGATAATTATGATTCCGATACTTACCGCGCTGTGTATACGGTGAAGTTCTCTGATGCGGTGTATGTGTTACATGCGTTTCAGAAGAAAAGCAAAAAAGGGATTGCGACACCGAAAAGCGATATAAAGCTGATTGAGCAACGCCTGAAACGAGCGAAGGAGTATCATGATGAGCAAAGTAAACAATGATGATATTACAGTCACCCAGCATCCTTTTGATGGTTTAAAGGATGGTGATGAGCGTCTGGCAAAAGCCAAGATCGCCCGGCAGATTAATAGCCTGCTCAAAGAACGCGGCCTGAAACAACGCGAAGCCGCCGAGCTTTTGGAGATCACCCAGCCCGAAGTCTCCCAGCTTTCCAATGGCCGCTTATCCGGTTTTACCTTTGACCGCTTGTATCGCTGTCTCTATGCACTGGATATGGATGTCGAAATCATCCTTAAAAAACATGTCCCAACCAGTAATATGCCAGCAGGGATACAAGTAGTTCAGATATAATATTTAACCCTTCTTCTGCACCTGATTGATTAAGAAGCTAAGAAAAAAGAGAAAAAAGAGAAAAAAGGGGTCAGACCCTTTTTGAGGGTTTGGTTGCTATGCGTTGCTTTTTTTGTATTGAGGGCTTAATTGGTGTACTGCTTCGAGCATTGCGGCGACATGTTCGGGGTTGGTTTGCGGTTGTATGCCGTGGCCGAGGTTGAAGATATGGCGGTGGCCGTAGCCGTAGTCGGCCAGGGTGTTGGCGACTTCGGTTTGAATTGCCTCTGGGCTGGCATGCAGTACGGACGGGTCGAGGTTGCCTTGTAATGTGACCCTGTCCTGCACACGTAGGCGTGCGATTCTGAGTGAAGTGGTCCAGTCCACACCGACTGCATCGCAGCCGGTGTCGGCGATCAGGTTAAGCCATTGACCGCCGTTTTTGGTGAATAACACGATGGGTGTATCACGGGTATCTGTGTTTTCTTTGAGTGCATGCACGATTTGCTGCATGTAATTTAAAGAAAATGTCTGATACGCGGTTGGCGTCAATACACCGCCCCAGGTATCGAATAACATAAGTGCCTGTGCGCCGGCCGCGGTTTGTGCCTGCAGGTAGCGGATGATGGCGGTGGTGTTTTTCTCAAGCAGCTGGTGCAGGCATTCGGGCTGTTGGTACAGCATTTTTTTGATCACTGAAAACGTTTTGGTGGAACCGCCTTCGACCATATAGGTGGCCAGCGTCCATGGGCTGCCGGAGAAGCCTATCAGCGGTATGGTGTTGTCCAGTTCGCGCCGAATCAGTTTTACTGCATCCATCACGTAGCGCAGCTCGGATTCCGGGTCCGGTATCGGCAGTTGCTTGATCGCGTTTTCGTCCTGAAGCGGATGTTTGAATTTGGGGCCTTCGCCTTCACTAAAGTAAAGTCCAAGGCCCATTGCGTCCGGGATGGTCAGGATATCGGAAAACAGAATCGCCGCATCCAGCGGAAATCGTTGTAACGGCTGCAGTGTGACTTCGCAGGCCAGTTCCGGCGTGCTGCATAAGGTCATAAAGTCGCTGGCCTGTTTTCGTGTTTCGCGGTATTCGGGCAGGTAGCGACCGGCCTGACGCATGATCCATACCGGGGTGCGATCGACCGGCAGTCCTTGGAGTGCCCGCAGGAAGCGGTCGTTTTTGGGTGCGTCCGGCATCGCTGACTGCAGCCGTCAGACTTTCAAATAGGACAGAATTCCCTCGGCAGCCTGTCTGCCTTCAAAGACAGCGGTTACGACCAGGTCTGAGCCGCGCACCATGTCACCGCCGGCAAACACTTTGGGGTTATGCGTTTGGAACAGATGGCCATCGGCAGCAGGGGTTACCATGCGACCCTGTTGGTCGATTTGCAGGTCGAAGTCTTCGAACCAGTTGGTCGGGCTGGGTCTGAAACCGAATGCGATGATCACCCGGTCGGCTGGAATAATTTCTTCGGAGCCGGGCACCGGTTCCGGACTGCGCCGGCCGCGGGCATCCGGTTTGCCAAGCTGAGTGGCGACCACTTTAACGCCTTCGACATGAGAGTCGCCGACAATTTCGATGGGCTGGCGGTTCCATAGGAACTGCACGTTTTCTTCTTTTGCATTATGCACTTCGCGGCGTGAGCCGGGCATATTGGTTTCATCCCGCCGGTACACGCAGGTCACGCTTTTAGCCTGCTGCCGGATCGCGGTGCGGTTGCAGTCCATTGCGGTGTCGCCACCGCCCAATACCACTACGCGTTGTTTTTTCATATCAATAAACTGTGAGGCATCCTGTTCCAGCCCCATCACCCGTTTCACATTGGACACCAGGTATGGCAAAGCTTCATACACGCCGGGCAGATCTTCTCCGGGGAAGCCGCCTTTCATATAAGTGTAGGCGCCCATGCCAAGGAAAACCGCATCATAGTCTTCCAGCAGTTTTTCAAACGGAATGTCTTTGCCGATGTCGGTGTTTAAACGAAATTCCACACCCATTTCTTCCATCAGGTTGCGACGGGTTTGCACAATTTCTTTTTCGAGTTTGAACGGTGGAATACCGAAGGTCAGCAGGCCGCCGATTTCGTCGTAGCGGTCAAATACGATTGGCTTGACACCGTTACGGACCAGGATGTCTGCGCAGCCGAGGCCGGCCGGGCCGGCGCCGACCACCGCAACGCGTTTATCGCTGGGTGTGATCCCGGACATATCAGGGCGCCAGCCCTGTTTCAGCGCTTCGTCAGTGATGTATTTTTCAATTGAGCCAATGGTGACTGCGCCGAAGCCGTCGTTCAGAGTACAGGCACCTTCACAAAGCCGGTCCTGCGGGCAGACCCGGCCGCAGATTTCCGGCAGCGTATTGGTTTTGTGCGACATTTCCGCCGCTTCGAATAAGTTGCCTTCGGCGATCAGTTTTAGCCAGTTCGGAATATAGTTATGGACCGGACATTTCCATTCGCAATATGGGTTACCGCAATGCAGGCAGCGGTCGGCTTGTTGCGCGGCGGTTTCCGGATCGTAATGGCTGTAGATTTCGTTGAACTTCAGAATGCGCACCGGTGCCGGGGTTTTGCTTGGGTCCTGGCGCGGGACGTCGAGAAACTGTAATACATTGCTTTTCTTGGTCATGAGTTTGATCGCATCTGAAAAATGTTCTACTGGGGCTCCTGGCCGCGCGAACTGGTTTGCCGGCCGGAGCAGGTATTTTAGCATACGCCAGGGGGCGTGTTTTTTTATCGCCCCGGCTTGAAGAGCCCGGGCCAGGGTCTTTAGGCAGACCCCAGTTTTGATTTGATTTTGGCGCTGACCTGGCCCATGTCTGCGCGGCCCTGCAGCTTGGGTTTTAAAACACCCATCACTTTGCCCATATCTTTAATGGATTGGGCCCCCGTCGATGCCAGGGCTTCATCAATCAGCCGGTCAGTTTCGGCTTCGCTTAACTGCTGTGGCAGATAAGCCTGGATAATCTTCAATTCGGCGGCTTCGCGATCCGACAGGTCATCGCGGCCGGCTTTACTAAACTGTTCAATGGATTCTTTACGCTGCTTGGTCATTTTGCCCAGCAGCGCGATAACACCCGTGTCATCAAGCTGTGTTTGCCCGTCTATCTCCAGTTGTTTGATACCGGCCAAAATGAGTCGTATGGTACCCAGGCGTTCTTTTTCGCCGGCGCGCAACGCGGCTTTCATATCTTCCTGGATGCGTTGTTTCAGGTCCTGGGCGCTCATCGTAAAGCTGCCGGAGTGCTAGAATGATCGAACGCGGCGGGATACGTCTTTGGAAATACGTTTTTGGTGCCTTTTAGTGGCGGCTGCCTGCTTGCGTTTGCGCTCGGTCGTTGGTTTTTCGTAGAATTCACGACGCCTGGTTTCGGTCAATACGCCCGCTTTCTCGCAGATTCGTTTGAAACGGCGCATCGCTGACTCAAATGGTTCATTTTCTCTAACGCGTACTGACGGCATAAACTCAAAATCTCTGTTTCATGTGATAAAGGGCAGGCGATTATAATGATTTGATCGGCCGGTGCCAATGGCTTGGTCTGTTTTTAACGTAAAAAATTCAGATATATCGATTCAAAATGCTTGTATTGGGGATAGAAACCTCCTGTGATGAGACAGGACTGGCGTTATTTGACAGCCGAAAAGGCTTGCTGGGGCATATATTGCACAGTCAGGCTAAAATGCATGCGGAGTACGGCGGAGTTGTACCGGAACTGGCCTCCCGTGATCATGTGCGGCGGCAGATCCCGCTGCTGAAGCGTTTATTGGCCGATGCCGGTATCGAACGCTCCGCAATAGAGGGTGTAGCCTATACCGCCGGACCGGGTTTGCTGGGTGCATTGCTCGGCGGCGCGGCATTCGGCAGAAGTCTGGCCTGGGGTTTGGGGGTGCCGGCGATTGCGGTACACCATATGGAAGGTCATTTGTTGGCGCCGATGCTGGAGGATCCCGCACCTGCGTTTCCGTTTATTGCATTGCTGGTTTCCGGCGGGCATTCAATGCTGGTGAAAGTCGCTGGTTCGGGTAAGTATGAGATTTTAGGCGAAAGCCTGGATGATGCGGCCGGCGAAGCATTCGATAAAACCGCACAATTGCTGAATCTGGGTTATCCGGGCGGTCCGGCACTGGCCAAGCTTGCCGAACAGGGCGATCCTGAGCGATTCAATTTTCCCCGACCGATGACCGATCGGCCCGGTTTGGATTTTAGTTTTAGCGGATTAAAGACCTTCGCACTTAACACCATCACTGCAAATCCAGATGACCAACAAACCAGAGCGGATATTGCGCGTGCTTTTGAGGAGGCGGTGGTGGATGTGATGGTTATTAAATGCCGGCGTGCATTGGAGCAGACTTCCATCAGTCGGCTGATTGTCGCCGGCGGTGTTGGTGCAAACCGCCGTTTGCGTGCCCGCCTGAAGTCTTTAACTGAAGCGATGGGCGCCGAGCTGTATTATCCGCGTATTGAATTTTGCACGGATAACGGGGCGATGATTGCTTATGCCGGCTGCATGCGGTTACAGGCTGATAGCGAGGATGACCTGGCTATTCATGCGCGTGCCCGCTGGCCGATTACGGATTTATAAATCAGCTTTGAGAGTCGGACCGTCAATTTTTTGACGCGCCGATTTTGCTTTCATTACCGCTGATCAGGCGCTGGATATTGCCGCGGTGGCGCCAGAAAATCAGCAGTGTCATGCCGAACAGAATGACCGCAACTACTTCAGAGTCCGCGAGCCAGATTGAATAGAGCGGGGCGAGCGCAAACGCAGTTAATGCGGCCAGAGCTGAGTATTTAAACAGCCAGGCGACCAGTAGCCAGGTTAAAACGGTCAGTAAAAACACCGGCCAGGCGGTGCCGAGCAGCATACCGAGCGCGGTTGCGACACCTTTGCCGCCTTTAAAGCCGAAGAACACCGGGTATAAATGACCTATAAAGGCGCCAATACCCGCAATTGCCGGCAGCCAGGATGGTGAATTCGTGGTAAATGTATTCACACAGATGCCGGCGATCAGTACCGCGAGCAGGCCTTTTAACGCGTCTCCCAGAAGTGTGATAATAGCGGCTTTTTTGCCGCCCAGCCGGAGTACATTGGTCGCGCCGGGATTACCGGAACCTCCGGAGCGGGGGTCCGGCAGGTTCATCAGGCGGCTGGTAATGATCGCGGTTGAAATTGAGCCGGTCAGGTAGCCAAACAGGAACAGGGCCGGGCAGAGTATGAATATCTGAATATGCATCGATTTAGCGGCAATGTGTCGGAACAACAATATTACCTAAAAGCTTTTCCAGCGAGAACTGTGAAACACAGAATTCTAATGATCCATGGTACGGGCCGGGTTGAACGCGATGAGTTCGCTTAAAGTACTGAGCAGTGGTCGTGGTCCGGTACTGGTTCTGCTGCATGGCTGGGGAATGAATTCCGCAGTTTGGGAAAACGTTTTAGAGTCGCTGGAGCAGTTTTTTACTGTGATACGCATTGATCTTCCCGGGCATGGTGTGAATGCCGGGTATCTGCCGGGTGAAGATTTAACGCAGTGGCTTGATGCACTGGCGGAAGCGGTTCCGGAAAATACTGGTTTATTAGGCTGGTCTTTAGGCGGGATGCTGGCGCTGGCGTTGGCGCACCGGTATCCGCAGAAAGTCAGGCGTTTGTTGATGTTGTGCAGTTCGCCGAAATTTGTTCAGTCTGATGACTGGGTTTATGCGACCGGCCGTGCGGTGTTTGATGATTTTGAGATGCGTCTGCAAACTGATGCACTTCAGGCTTTGAAGCATTTTCTCGCGTTGCAGGCTGCCGGTAGTGGTGGCCCTGGGGCGATAGTCAGGCAATTGCGCCATGCGCTTGAGTCAGGCGGGCAGCCTTCACTGGCCGGGATGGAACAAGGCCTTGGGTTTTTAAAAACATTGGATCTGCGTTCGGCATTAGATGGTTTTTGCGGCCCATTGATGATGGTTTTGGGCGAACATGATCCTCTGGTACCGGCAGGTATTGCTGGGTTATTGCTAGAGCGAAAACCTGCGTTGCCGGTAAAACTGATTTCCGGTTGTGGACATGTGCCTTTTATATCCGAGCCAGGTTTATGCGCGGATATTATCATTGACTGGTTTGCTGACTGATTATGTCCGATACACAAAGAGTACGAAATGCATTTGACAAAGCCGCTTCAAGCTATGCCGCGGCAGCTGCATTGCAGCGGGAAGTCAGTTCACGGCTTGCGCAACGACTTGACTATATTAAGTTAAAGCCGCAAAGGGTCCTGGATCTGGGCGCTGGTGTGGGGATTAGCACCGGTTTGATGAAGCAGCGTTATCCGGGTGCGGAAATTATCGCGGTTGATTTTGCGTTGGGTATGTTGGCTGAACTTAAAAAAAATGCCGGGTTCTTCCGCAAACCAGTACCGGTTTTCCGCAAGCCGATACCGGTTTGTGCTGATGCGAGTGCATTACCGTTTGCCGATAATAGCTTTGAGTTGATTTTCTCCAGTTTGACATTGCAGTGGTGTCCGGATATTAAAGCCGTGTTTGCCGAATGCCTTCGGGTGTTAAAGCCGGGCGGGTTATTGCTGTTTTCTACTTTGGGGCCGGATACCTTGAAAGAGCTGCGCGCAAGTTGGGAGGCGGTCGACCGGGGTATGCATGTTAACCGGTTTCTGGATATGCATGATGTCGGTGACGCATTGTTGGCTGCGGGGTTTGGTGACCCGGTGATGGATAATGAATATCTCACATTGACTTATAAAAGTGTGTTGCAATTATTAAGAGAGCTCAAGCTGCTGGGTGCAAACACAGTATTGGGTGACCAGCCGAATCGTTTAACCGGCAGGCAGCATTTTCAGGCCATGCAGGATGCGTATAGGGATTTTTGTACGGAGCCGGGTGTGTATCCTGCCAGCTATGAAGTAGTGTATGGTCTTGGCTGGGGGCGTGATTTGAATGTGCAACAGATGCACTACACATCACTAAATGATTTGGTGTAAGCCGGCACTCATACATATGCGCGGGTTAAGTTATTTTTATGCCTGGGCGATAACGTGAGGGAACGTTTTCAGCGTATCGTATGCGTTTAAAATTTGTGGAGACGCTAAGGGCATTGTAAACTGGGTCCGCAATAACGGGTCTGGGTATGGATATGCCTGAAAAACAGTGGCGGCTTGCCGGGCCTGGAGTGCTGAAATTTAGAACGATGTCCCGCTATAGGGAATGATTTTGCAACTGTCTCGTCACGATTTAAGGCGAGTGTAACAATACTATAACCGTATACTGTATGCCTTCATCGGGCTTGCCTGGGAATAGAAAAAGTTAAAAGGTTTAGCGAGAAAAACTGAATTCAAGGTAGAATAGCGGTTTTTCGCAGGCCGAATTTTTAAGGAGAACATCCAATGCCGAATCTGAAAGCCGCATTCAGCAAACTGGTCGGCGGCTTATTATGCCTGCCCGCGATGCCTGTATTCGCCGATTGGGCGGTCAATATGCCGATAGGCGTGACCCCAATCAGCCGCGAGGTATACAGTTTGCACATGATTATATTCTGGATTTGTGTTGTGATCGGTGTCGGTGTGTTTGCAGTCATGTTTTGGTCGATTTATCACCACCGCAAGTCCAGAGGTGTTAAGGCTGCAACATTCCATGAAAGTCATATTGTTGAAATAATCTGGACGATTATCCCTTTCTTTATATTGGTTGGCATGTCAGTGCCGGCTGCTAAAACGCTTATTATGATGGAAGACACCAGTGGCTCCGAGTTAACGATAAAAGTCACCGGTTATCAGTGGATGTGGCAGTATGAATATCTGGATAACGGTATTTCGTTTTACAGCAAATTGGATGAAGCCAGTAACAGGGCCCGGCAGTTGAATGCCGAAACCAGCCCTTATGATGTGCCTAATTATCTGCTGAATGTGGATAATCCGCTGGTTGTACCGATCAATAAAAAAATCCGTATATTGCTGACGGCCAATGATGTGATTCATGCCTGGTGGGTGCCGGATTTGGGCGGTAAAAAAGATGCTATCCCGGGTTTTATCAACGAACTTTGGGTTAAAGTTGAGGAGCCAGGTGTTTATCGAGGGCAGTGTGCAGAGCTTTGCGGCAAGGATCATGGCTATATGCCGATTGTTGTCGAAGCGGTCAGTGAAGCTGATTATGAACAGTGGGTTTCAGCTCAGCAGAGCAGTGACGGCAATCCGGTCGCGCTCAATTTGGCACTATAAATAACGAATTAACGAGGATCAGTTAATGAGTACAGCAGCACCAGCGGAACATGATCACCACGAAGAACACGCAACCGGCCTGACGCGCTGGTTAACCACCACCAATCACAAAGACATAGGCACCCTGTATCTGTGGTTTAGCTTTATTATGTTTTTTGTCGGCGGGTTTATGGCGCTGATAATAAGGGCTGAGCTGTTCCAGCCGGGTCTGCAGATCGTTGATCCTCAGTTTTTTAATTCCATGACCACCATGCATGCGCTGATTATGATCTTCGGTGCAGTGATGCCGGCATTTGTCGGCTTGGCGAACTGGATGATTCCAATGATGCTCGGTGCGCCGGATATGGCCTTACCGCGAATGAATAACTGGAGTTTCTGGATTCTCCCGTTCGCATTCGCGATGTTGCTGGGTACGCTGTTTATGGATGGCGGAGCGCCTGCGGCCGGTTGGACGATGTATGCACCGCTGGTTCTGCAGACCGGTGATGCATTCCCGTTTATGATTTTTTCGATCCATTTGATGGGGATCTCCTCGGTGATGGGTGCGATTAATATTGTTGCAACCATCCTTAACATGCGTGCGCCGGGCATGACATTATTACGAATGCCGCTGTTTGTCTGGACCTGGTTGATTACTGCCTATCTGTTGATTGCGGTTATGCCGGTACTGGCCGGTGCGGTTACGATGTTGCTGACCGATAAATTTTTCGGCACCAGCTTTTTTAATGCGGCCGGTGGCGGTGATCCGGTGATGTTCCAGCACATATTCTGGTTTTTCGGTCATCCGGAGGTTTATATTCTGATTTTGCCGGCGTTCGGCATTATGTCCCAGATCATCCCGACATTTGCACGCAAGCCGTTGTTTGGTTATGCGTCGATGGTATATGCCAGTGCGTCAATCGCATTTTTATCTTTTATCGTCTGGGCCCACCATATGTTTACCGTCGGTATGCCACTGGCCGGTCAGTTGTTTTTTATGTTTGCAACGATGTTGATCGCGGTGCCGACCGGGGTCAAAGTGTTTAATTGGGTTGCGACCATGTGGCGTGGCGCGATGACATTTGAGACACCGATGCTGTTTGCCATTTCTTTTGTGATATTGTTTACGATTGGTGGTTTTTCCGGCTTAATGCTGGCGATTACACCGGCTGATTTTCAATACCATGACAGCTATTTTGTTGTCGCACATTTTCATTATGTGTTGGTGCCTGGCGCTATTTTTGCAATTATCGCCGGAGTTTATTATTGGTTGCCGAAATGGACCGGGCGGATGTATAGCGAGCCTCTGGGCAAACTGCATTTCTGGACATCAATGATATTTATGAATATCACATTTTTTCCGATGCACTTTGTCGGGCTGGCGGGTATGCCGCGCCGTATCCCGGATTATGCTGTGCAATTTGCCGACTTTAATATGATTGCAAGCATCGGTGCGTTTGGTTTTGGTTTTTCTCAGCTGATATTTTTGTATATCGTGTTGCGTGCTATCCGGACGGGTGAGCCGGCAACTGCACAGGTTTGGGAAGGTGCGCACGGCCTGGAATGGACGCTGCCGTCTCCTGCTCCGTATCATACTTTCGATACTCCACCTGACCCTCAGTTGATTGTTAAAGAGGGGCACTCGTAGCTGCTTTTAGAGATGTCGGGACCTGATAAAAAAACTGAAACTCATCGCCTGGTGGCAAAGCTGCTGGTTGTGGTGCTGGCCATGTTTGGTTTTGGATATGCGTTGGTTCCGTTGTACGAAATCATTTGTGAGGTTACCGGCCTAAACGGTAAAACCGGGCAGGTGAGCCTGGCCGGTGTGACCGGTCCGGATACTAGCCGGGTGATTACCGTCAGGTTTACCGCGACGGTGAATTCAGCGGCACCCTGGGATTTTCAGCCGAATGACCGGGTGATGGAAGTACATCCGGGTGGCTTGTATGAAACCAGTTATCAGGCAAAAAACAGAACCGGACACTTGCTTGTCGGGCAGGCCGCGCCCAGCGTGGTGCCGCGGGAGGCTTCACTGTATTTTAATAAAACAGAATGCTTTTGTTTTACGAGGCAGGAGTTTGGGCCTGATGAAGTGCGTGATATGCCCGTGCAGTTTGTTATAGACCGGAATATTCCCGCGCATATAGAAACACTGGTTTTATCGTATACGTTTTTTGATATTACTGAAAAAGGCTAGGTTGCTTCCGGGCGGTCCGGACACGGTTGATTTACTGGAGATATAAAAATGGGACAAAGTAGCTATTACGTGCCGCATGATACAAGCTGGTGGCCTATTATCGGTTCGGTTGGTTTGACGAGTCTGGTGGTTGGTGCATCGATATTGCTGAACGGTAGCGGAGGGCTGGGGCAGTTTATGATGCTGGCCGGTTTTGTGGTCACGATTTTTATGATGTTCGGCTGGTTTGGTCTTGTGATCTCTGAAAGCATGGCCGGTAAATACAGTGCTCAGGTGGATATTTCATTTCGCTGGAGTATGAGCTGGTTTATTTTTTCCGAAGTGATGTTTTTTGCAGCGTTTTTCGGTGCATTGTTTTATGCGCGCATGTATTCCTTGCCCTGGCTCGGTGGTGAAGGCTCTGGGGTGATGACGAATGAAGTGCTTTGGCCAACATTTGAGACGGTTTGGCCGTCCAATGGCCCTGCGGAAATCGGCGGTGATTATAAAGTGATGGGTGCCTGGGGTATTCCGGCGTTGAATACTGCTATCTTGTTAACCAGCGGTATCACGATAACCTGGGCGCATCATGCGTTAAAAGCGAATCACCGTGGCCAGCTTATTATGGGTTTGTTTCTAACCGTTCTGCTCGGTGCAGTGTTTGTCGGTTTTCAGGCTTATGAGTATATTCACGCTTACAATGACCTTAACCTTAAAATGACCACCGGAATCTACGGTTCCACCTTTTTTATGCTCACCGGGTTTCACGGTTTCCATGTGACGATGGGTGCAATCATGCTGGCTGTGATTTTAGTGCGTTGCATGAAAGGGCACTTCACTCCGGAAAATCACTTTGCATTCGAAGCTGTCGCCTGGTATTGGCATTTCGTTGATGTGGTGTGGCTCGGCCTGTTTATATTCGTGTATTGGCTATAATTGAGCAGAGTCAGGAAAAATCACCTCTGGTGTTTTTCCAAGAGGTCTGGCAAAAAACATGGTTTTTAACAGCTTACGGTAACGGTTTTGCTACTGCGGGTTCACGGGCATAATACCGTGAGGTTCAATGAAACCCAGTGCGTAAGCAATCAACAGGCAAATAAATACCAGCACCGATAAGCCGATCCGCCAGGTGAGCGCATTGACAGTGCGTTTGTTCTGTCCTTTGTCTTTTAGCATAAAAAATAATGCTGATCCCAGATTGACTACAATTAATAAAAAAAGAATGATAACTATCAGCTTTACGGACATCACAGCGGCCTGTGTTTAAAAATCTGGTTGATGAATACGACTATGTTCAGTCTCTCAGCTTAAATGGCGGTTGTCGAGTTTAATATCAGGCACGTCCGGTTTTCAGTCCGTATATGGATGATGCTGTTGGTGGTTATTATAGTGTTGATAATGCTCAGAGCGGGTTTTTGGCAGCTGAGCAGGGCGCAACAGAAAATCGAAATTCAGCAAAGTTACCATCAGGCCGGAGTGTTGCCGGCTATCTCACCAGAGTTAGCGCTAATTGAGCCCGCGCCATTATTATTTCGCACTCTGAAACTACACGGCAAGTATCAGTCGGACCGGCAGTTTCTGCTGGATAATAAAGTGTATACCTCTGACAGTGGCATGAAACGCTTGGGGTATCATGTATTAACACCATTTGAAACCAGTGATGGCGTATCGCTACTGGTTGATCGTGGTTGGGTGGCTGCAGAGCAAGACCGCAGTCGGTTGCCGGATGTCCGTGTTGATAATGTATCACAGAGTATCCAGGGTCGTTTGTATATGCCGGGTAAAGGGTTTCGTTTGGGCACAATTGATGCCGATCAACATTGGCCGCGCGTGATACAGTATGTTGATTATCAAAAACTGCAGGAGCGCTTGCAGCAGCCGTTGTATAATGCCGTGCTGGTTTTGGCTGCCGGTCAGCCTGGTGGATTAATATATGACTGGGTGCCGGTTGTTGATAAACCCCATAAGCACTATGGCTATGCCGTGCAGTGGTTTGCAATGGCTTTGGCTATGGTTGTGATGTTTCTGGTTTTTTCCATAAAGCGACACTCGACATTGTCGGGGGGTAATAATGAGTGATAACAGTACGCTGTCGCCGCAATGGCGGGGAAGGCTTACTTTTATAGTGATTGTGATGTTGTTTGCGTTGCCATTACTGGCTGCCTGGTGGTTGTATTTGGGTACAGAAAAAGGCTGGTCCTGGGGTACCAGCAATCATGGCGAGCTTTTGGTTCCGGCACAGCCATTGGATGCGTTTGCATTGCCCGCCCCGGACGGATCTGAATTTACATTAAGTGATTTACAGGGGAAATGGACGCTGATATTTATTGCCCCTGCTGTATGTGATGAGGTCTGCAAAAAGAATATTTATCATATGCGCCAGGTGCGCACCTCGCTTGGTAGAGAAATGGGGCGTGTGCAGCGCCTGCTTATTTTAGCGAGTGAAGATCAATGGCGGGGCCTGTCTGATTATCTGCAGCATTACCCGGCGACTAAGGTGTTATTGGATGCAGGCCAGGAAACCGTGCTGCGTAATCGTTCGTTTACGTCTAATTTGAAAATATCCGAATCCAAAATATATCTTGTTGATCCACTCGGTAATCTGATGATGGCTTTTCCGCAGTCTTTAGATCCGAAGCATATGCTTAAAGACCTGAAGAAGTTATTAAAAATATCCAAAATAGGTTGATTGTCTCAGTGCCTGTAAAAAACCCGCTGTTGTTTAGAGTAAGCCTGTTCGCGGTGATTTTGACACTCGTCGTGATCGTACTCGGGGCTTATGTGCGCCTTTCACATGCCGGTTTGGGGTGTCCTGACTGGCCGGGTTGCTATGGGCATCTTGATGTTCCTGCGACCGAGCGGGAAGTTCAGCTGGCCAATGATGCTTACCCGGAAAGGCCGGTGGAAACCGCAAAGGCCTGGAAAGAAATGATTCATCGTTATGTCGCAAGCCTGTTGGGGCTGGTGATAGTGTCTATTTTGTGTATCGCATGGGCACAGTGTAAAAACAGCCGGGACTTACTGCTGCCCGGCGCGTTGTTGGTGATCGTAATTTTTCAGGGTTTGCTGGGTATGTGGACGGTTACGCTGTTGCTTAAACCGGCGGTGGTCACTGCGCATTTATTGGGTGGTATGACAACTCTGGCACTTTTGTGGTGGTTGGCTTTGCGCTACAGTGGCTGGCCGGAGCCGGATTTAGTCTCAAATTCTGGTTTAAAGACCGGGCTATGGTTGTCTGTTACGTGTTTGCTGGCATTGATTGTCCAGATTGCACTTGGGGGCTGGACCAGTACCAACTATGCAGCACTCGCCTGTTATGGGTTTCCGCAATGCAATCAACAATGGTGGCCTGAAATGGATTTTGCTGATGCATTTGTATTGTGGCGTGGCCTGGGGATTGATTATGAAGGCGGAGTGCTTGATCACCCGGCACGTGTGGCGATTCATATGACTCACCGTTTCGGCGCGTTGCTGTTGAGTGCATTGATTTTATATATGGTTTTTTATTTATTTCGTCTGGGTAAAAAATTTCACCTGCCCGCTATCCTATTAATAAGTGTTTTATTTGTGCAGATAAGCCTGGGTATTGTGAATGTAAGCTATGGCTTGCCGTTGTTGGTGGCAACTGCGCATAATGGTGTTGCCGCGCTGTTGATATTGGTATTGTTAAGTATATTGTATTATTTCGTATCCATGCGTTCCCAGGGGAGGGCGGCTTAGGTGGCGGAAAAAGCAGTTGGCCTTAACCGGGCTTCATCGGCCGGCTGGCGCGATTACTATGAATTGACCAAGCCGCGGGTTGTCGCACTGATTGTGTTTACTGCGGTCGTCGGTATGTTGTTATCTGTTCCGACAATAGTGCCCTGGCAGGCATTTGTATTCGGTAGTCTGGGTATTTGGTTTGCGGCTTCATCGGCAGCGGCGATCAATCACCTGGTTGACCGTAAGGCTGATGCAAATATGGCCAGGACCCGCAATCGGCCGCTGCCGCAGGGTCATATTGAAGTATTGCCGGCATTGGGCTTTGCGTTTGTGTTGGCTTTATTGTCCATGCTTATTTTGGTTTTTCTGGTTAACCCGTTAACGGCTGTTTTGACGTTTCTATCGTTGATTGGATATGCGGTGGTCTATACAATGTTTTTGAAGCGCGCAACACCGCAGAATATAGTGATCGGTGGTGCAGCCGGTGCAATGCCGCCGGTATTGGGTTGGACAGCGGTTACCGGAAGTCTGCATCCTCATGCTTTGTTATTGTTCCTGATTATTTTTGTCTGGACACCGCCGCATTTTTGGGCGCTGGCGGTGCATAAGCGAAAAGAATATGCCGACGTCGATATTCCAATGTTACCCGTCACTCATGGTGCTGAGTTTACGCGTTTGCAGATCACCTTATACACAGTGCTACTGTTTGTTGTGACATTGTTGCCGTTTCTGGTTGGTATGAGTGGGCAAATTTATTTGTTATCGGTTTTACTGCTTAATGCCCGATTTATTTATTTTGCGGTGAAATTGCAGCTTACTCGTAGTGACCAGCTTGCGATGAAGATGTTTGTGTTTTCGATAACCTATTTAATGCTGTTGTTTGCTGCTTTGCTTGCAGACCATTATCTGGCACGGCTTCTATTCGGCTTGGTATCTTAGCTGAATATTGAAAAAACGAAGGCACCCGAAAGTGCCTTGTTTATCAGTATATGGTTAACAGTGGTGCTTATGTTGAGGTAAAAGCTGTCCGGAGTTTTTTGATCGCGTTGGATTCCAGTTGCCGTATTCTCTCGGCGGATACATTGTATTTGCTTGCCAACTCATGCAGTGTGGCTTTGTTGTCGTCATCCAACCAGCGAAGTTGCAGAATATCCCGGCTGCGCTCATCCAGATTTTGCAGCGCGAGATGCAGTTTATCTATATTCTGTGTGCTCCAGTCTTCCGACTCCAGTGAGGTTTCGGGATCGGCATTTGGCGCGGCCAGGTATTGTGCCGGCGCATAATGTGTTTCACTGTCATCGTTGTCATCACCCAAATCGTATGCCAGGTCATGACCGCTGAGCCGGGATTCCATCTCCATAACGGTTTTGGCCGGAACGCCAAGGTCTTTTGCGACGGTTTCAACTTCGTCTTTGCTTAACCAGCTCAGTTTCTTTTTTGCGCTACGCAATTTGAAAAATAACTTGCGCTGGGCTTTTGTCGTCGCAACTTTCACAATACGCCAGTTGCGAATGATAAATTCGTGAATTTCCGCGCGAATCCAATGTACTGCAAATGATATCAGCCTGACGCCGACACCCGGGTCAAAGCGTTTGACTGCTTTCATTAGACCGACATTTCCTTCCTGGATCAAATCGGCCAGCGGCAGGCCATAGCCGGAGTATCCGCGTGCAACATGTACGACAAAACGCAGGTGAGCCATAATCAGTTTACGTGCGGCTTCGAGGTCATTGTGATCTTTAAGGCGAACCGCAAGCTGCTTTTCTTCTTCCGCACTCAACACCGTGATTGAGCCGACCTGCGCGATATATGAGTCCACGCTGCTCGTGGACAGGCCGGTGGGCAATGCCCCCATGTCGATTGTGGTTAAAGCTGTTGATGTCATTGACGCCAATCCTCCTTAAACGGCCGATGATTTTAGCATAGATTTACATTTTTAGCACTCGCTGCGTTAGAGTGCTAATGTCGGCTGGAGTTCATCAAACTGAATGGCGCATATAGGATTATTGTTCTTATATATGATGGTCTTGCGTTTAGAAGCTTAATTCGCCGGTTTTTGCGGCCATAATAAAGTCGTTTTTATGTAAGCCTTTGATTTTATGGGTCCACCAGCTGACTGTTACTTTTCCCCATTCGGTTAGGATGGCAGGGTGGTGGCCGTTTTCCTCAGCGAGTTGGCCGATTTTGTTGGTGAATTCCAGCGATTCGACAAAGTTTTTGAATGTGAATGTACGTGAAAGCTGTTTGACCCCATCGATCACCGTAAGCTGCCAACCAGGTAGCTCTGGTAGCAGTTTTTCTATTTCATCTTCGTTAAGCCGTGGCGCATCTGCACGGCAGGCTTCGCAGCTTAGGGTTTTTAGTTCGCTCAAGGGCGTCTCCAGAAAAGTGCTGGTTTTGATAAAGCTTTGTTTTTAAATAAAATTTTGTTTATTGCGCTGGTTGCAAATTGGTTGCCAGGCTGTCGCGTTCGGTCGCTGACTGCTCGTCTTCAGCTGCCGCTTCTTCATTATTGCCTTCAGGGTCCGGGTTTTTGAGTTCGCGAAATCGCTTCAGATAGGCTTCAAACTGAGTTTCGGTTTTGGCACGTTTTTGTTGCTTGGCTTTAATAAAATCACGGTTTTTGGCAAATTGCTGTTCAAGTTTTGAAAGTTTTTTTGTTAGGTTTTCAGGTACTTCCCTGTTGTTGCTTGCTATATCGTTGATGCTGGCTTTGGTGCTTTTTATTTGCTTGGTCAGGCGGGAATTATTGCCTTCAGTGATCTTGATCAGCGAGTCGATTGAACCTAGGCGGTCGTCACGGGCCATGAGTAAATCCCGTTCGGTTGTGAAGGTATCCAGAAGTATTTGGTCCTGCATTCTTGCTTTTGCGGCTTTTTCAGCCGCAGCGCGGCGTTTTTGTTTTTCCGCTTCCAGAGCCAGGCGTTCAGCTTCACGCTCTTGGTCGGTTTTGGCGCGATTGACACTTTTTGTCATAATACCGCGCTCATTTAGTTCATCATGTGCCTTTTTTGAAGAGTCGGGCGGCAGTTTGTCGCTGTAATGCACGGTTCCGTGCTCATCAACCCATTTATACATTTTGGCTGCCATGACCGGCTGCCCGGCACAGGCAACGGTTAGCGTAATAATAGTTGCCAGTTTTAGTGTGTTCATCATCTTACACTCCGCTCAGAGCAGTTTTATGAAACCTATCTCAAAATACTGTGCTTGATAATACTTCGTTAAAAGCTCGCTCAAAATGCTCATTTAGTACCGATAAACTCAATTTTTGAGTCGTTCTCGATTTTATTCCCGATGAAATTCTACCTCCCCCTTCCATGGGGTCGTAACTCCTCCATCCCTGGAGTTGTCTCCTTGATTATACGCCGGGCTCTGCCCAGCGCACTTTTGTCTCGTCTTATCTGCGCTCGCGACATTTTGAGCCAGGTTTAAATAAAACTGACGAAGAAACAGCGCAAATATGCAGTTTCATTGCAGCTGGCTACAGTCCGGCAAGATAACTGCTCATAATCCTGACGCAAAAACTATGCCGGGTAATATGGCCGTGATTCCGATATCTCATCGGATATTGCATTACTATCGGTACCAACCGTGATCACTTTATTCCGGTCAGGTGCCATATTCTGCCTGATAGGCTTCGATGGCTTTTAAGTGCTGGCTATAGTCCTGTCTTGATCGGGTAAACTCTAGCAAATCCCCCAGGTTGGCGATACTGATCACCGGAATATTGTGATTTGTCTCCACTTCCTGGATCGCGGATCGTTTTCCGCTACTGCGTTCCTGTCGATTTAATGCGATGACGACGCCGACAGGCTCGGCGCCGGCGGATACTATTTCGGCGAGCGCCTGATTGATCGCGGTTCCGGCGGTTATCACATCGTCAATAATGAGTATGCGGCCCTGCAGTGGGGCGCCAATGAAATTGCCGCCTTCGCCATGTGACTTGGTTTCTTTGCGATTGAATGCATAATGCAGATCTTTATTATGTTGGTCAGCCAAAGCGATTGCGGTAGCCGTCGCCAGAGGTATCCCTTTATAGGCCGGGCCGAATAACAGGTCAAAGTTTATGTCTGATTTAATAATTGCCTCTGCATAAAATCGGCCCAGTTCGCGAATAGCGTGGCCGCTGTGAAACAGTCCGGCGTTGAAAAAGTAAGGGCTTTTTCGCCCCGATTTAAGCGTAAACTCTCCGAATTGCAGCACGTTGTGGCTAATAGCAAATTCCAGAAAAGCTTCTGTGTAGTTTTGCATTTTTTTAAGATATCAATTAAGAATAATGAAGCAGTCATGCTAAAGTACTGACCTTCGATTCACAACCACTTTAAATGTACATGCGAGTTATTTCTCTCAATGCCAATGGTATACGTTCGGCAGCACGAAAAGGTTTTTTTGAATGGCTGAAAAAGCAGGATGCTGATCTGGTATGTATCCAGGAAACCAAAGCTCAGGAGCATCAGCTTACCGATGATGTTTTTTATCCTGCTGGTTATCACTGTTATTACCATGATGCAGAGAAAAAGGGTTATAGCGGTGTTGCGCTATACAGTAAGGCAAAACCCAAGAAGGTGATTGTCGGGCTGGGTTCTGATGAGTTTGATAGAGAAGGACGTTATCTGGAAGTTTGTTTTGAACGGTTATCCGTTGTTTCTTTATATTTGCCTTCCGGTTCTTCCAGCGAAGAGCGTCAACAGGCAAAATTCCGGTTTCTGGATTTGTTTATGCCTTATCTTCAGAAACTCAGGCGACGACGGCGTGAATATATTCTGTGTGGTGACTGGAATATCGCGCATAAAAAAATCGATTTGAAGAACTGGCGCGGTAATCAGAAAAACTCCGGTTTTTTACCGGAGGAGCGTGCCTGGCTTGATGAGTTGTTTGATCGCGTTGGTTATGTTGATGCATTCCGTCTTGTGAATGCAGAGCCGGATCAATACACCTGGTGGTCGAATCGTGGGCAGGCCTGGGCAAAGAATGTGGGTTGGCGTATTGATTATCAGATTATCACCCCAGGTTTGCGTGATAAGGTTGATGCTGTGTCCATTTACAAGGAGCAGCGCTTTTCTGATCATGCGCCACTGATTATGGACTACCGTATTACGACATGACGTTGGTCGCCCGTTCCAATCAAGTCAGCTGGTCTGAGGCTTTCAAGGTTTATCGCAAGCCCCGGGTTATCGGGATGATGTTTCTCGGTTTTGCGGCCGGCCTGCCTTACATGCTGGTGTTTTCAACATTGTTCACCTGGTTGCGAGAGGAAGGGGTCAGCAGGACACTGATCGGTTTTTTCTCCTGGGTGGGTATTACGTTTTCGATCAAGTTTTTATGGGCCCCGGTAGTGGACAGGTTCTCTTTGCCGGTGATCACTGCAAAGCTGGGTAAACGCAGAAGCTGGATTTTATTGGGGCAGCTGGGTATCGCCTGCGGTTTGGTGTTGATGGCGTTTTTAGACCCTAAAACCCAGTTGGAGTGGATTGCCGTATCTGCGCTGCTGGTCGCGTTTTCTTCGGCAACCCAGGATATCGCGGTGGATGCTTACCGGATTGAGGCAGTGTCTGAAGAATTGCAGGGCGCAATGTCCGCAAGTTATTTATTTGGCTACCGGGTTGCGCTATTAACGTCTTATACCGGCGCTTTGTTTATTGCGGCTGCGGTTGGCTGGATGAATGCGTATTTGATTATGGCTGCGCTGATGGCAGTGGGTATATTGACGGTGCTTATTATCCGTGAGCCGGAGGCTCGGGGTACCAAAGCAGCAATGGCTTTGGAAGAGGGGGTGCACCGGTTTTTTAAACGTTATGTTTATCGTGATATAAAATTTCCGGCGAAAGTTAATGATCTGTTGGGCTGGATGGAGCGTGCGATTGCGTCACCGTTGGCGGAGTTTTTTTCCCGCCATGGGCTATGGCTGGCGTTGGTAACGCTTTTTTTGGTCGCCATGTTCAGGGTCAGTGATATTGTTATGGGAAATATGGCGAGTCTTTTATACATCGACCTGGGTTTCAGCAAGCAGGAGATCGGCAGTATTACCGGTGCTTATGGTCTAGTAATGACTCTGTTAGGCGCCGCGTTTGGGGGTGTCGCGGTGGTGCGTTACCGGATTTTAGCACTCATGCTTGTGGGCGCACTGTTGGTTGCAGCCACTAATTTGTTGTTTGCGTACCTGTCGACCCGTGGCGCGGATTTGTTTGTGCTAACACTGGTCATCAGTGCGGATAATTTTGTCGGTGGTTTTGCGGTTGCGGTGTTTATTGCTTATTTATCCGGTTTGACCAATGTTGCATATACTGCGACTCAGTATGCATTATTCAGTTCGTTGATGACCCTGCCGGGGAAACTGATCAGTGGATATTCCGGTCGCATTGTCGATGCTGAGGGTTATGTGTTTTTCTTTGTGTATGCGTCGCTGCTGGGGTTGCCGGCAATTCTGCTGATCGTTTATTTGATGTTGCGTGAAAAAAATACGGCGCAGAAGAATGCGCTTTCATCCAGTTAGTTTGTGTTGAATTTTTCCACCAATTTGGAAACCATCGGCTTCATAAAATAGGATTCCTCAGGCATCAGGTCAACGCGTATCGATGCTTTTTCAAGCTCTGCCGCGACCACCGGTCCAACCGCTGCGACCGTGGTTGATTGCAATGCCTGGGCAAGTATTGTTGATTTGCCGGTTTTTTCCGCGACATCGCGTAAACGTTTCAATTGTGGTTTGCTGGTAAACGCAATCGCGTCGATTTTGCCGGCGGCCAGCTGATCTATTAATGTTTCAACCTGTTGCTGCTCGCTGTCTGACGCGTATACATAAGGGGCGACCGTCGCCGGCTGAATGCCTTTTCGATTCAGGTATTCGATTAGCTTGGTATTGGGGTCGCTGCCGTAAAGCTGTACCGCAACGTGTCTGCCACTTAAATTGAGCTGCTCCAGTGTTAGTATTACGCCATCGGTGGTTGGCGCTTCGGCAAGTAAATCCGTTTTCAGGCCGAGACTCCTGAGTGCCTGTCCGGGTTTGGGGCCGCGGGCTATCTTACGCATACGTTGCAATGCTTCAAGGAAGGCGGTTTGTTTGTTGATCCTCTCGGCAAACCCATATAATCGCCGGATACCTTCTCCGGTCAGAATTATAAAATCGTCATAGGGTTCGTTAATACAGTTTTCCAGCCAATCATAGACCGGTTGTGGCTCAGGGGTGTCCAGGATAGTGACCAAAGGGCAGCGTATGACCTCGGCGCCGCGTTTTTCGAGCATATTGGCCAGAATGTTCAGCTGCCGGCTTTCCGGTAGCGCAATTACCCGGTTCGACAGTTCATCGGAGATTTTTTCGGTCATTGTTCGCTTTAGTGTAGTGTCTGTATAGCCGTTTGTCGGTAATTAACGCTCGCAAATCAGATAATTTTTATTGTAAAGTGTAGCCATCAATTAAAATAACACATCGCACCTGTTTGAAAGCATAATAAGTAAGTCCTCTCCGGGGATTATAGATGGGCCCATGAAGTTATTGAATAAAAAACCCGGCAAAATTACGCCAAAGATTCTTGCTGAACAAACAGAGTTTTGTTTCGATGTTTTTCCGGTTACCGGCTCGATGCATGTTATTGCCGTGATTGTTATTGGATTCCTGGTATGGACTGAAGTGGATCGTTTCGATGCGGGTTACTGGTTTAGTGCGGCTTTACTGATTATTTTTGCCAGATTTGCTTTATATTACTTTTATAAGTCATTTGCGGACAGGTTCCTGAGCCCCACCTGGTGGTACCGGATGTTTTTGCTGGGTGCATTTGCGTCAGCGGTATTGATGTGTTTTGCAGGGCTGGTTTTTTTTCCTGACTTTATGCTGACAAGTCAGATGGTATTTACCTTATTAACAATCGGTATCGTCAGCGGTGCATTGCCGGTGCTGGCAACTGACCTAAAGTTTTATATTGTCTATGTGGGGCTAAACATCATTCCGATTGCATTGGTTAATATGGCCAATGAGCAGATAGCTATTAAGCTGGTCGGTGCATTGACGTTTGTGTTTATTGGTATGTTGATGCTGTCGGGCTATCTGTTTAGCCGTACTTTATTTGACAGTCTGGTATATCGATACCGTTCTGAGTTGTTGGCCGAACGTTTGCAGGTGGCTAATAACCGTTTATCTTCGGCGAATCAGGAATTGCAGGAGATTTCCACAACGGATGAACTGACCGGAACATTTAACCGGCGTTATTTTAATCAACGGTTTGAGGAAGTCTGGGCTGACCATTTACGGGAAGGCCATATGCTTTCAGCAGTGATGATTGATGTGGATTATTTTAAAATTTATAACGATAATTTTGGTCATTTACAGGGTGATTATTGTTTGAAGCGCCTGGCTCAGGAAATTATGGAAGTGATTTGCAGGCCGCGTGATTTTGTGGCGCGTTTCGGTGGAGAGGAGTTCATAATATTACTGCCGAACACCGATCTGGAGGGTGCAAAAGAGATATGCGCACGGATACATAATCGGGTTGCCCAACTCGCGATTCCGCATAAACGCACAGATAACATCCGCCGTGTGACGGTCAGTATTGGAGGTGCCGTGGTGTTACCGACCCAGGATTTTTCAACTGACCAGTTTCTACAAAAGGTCGATCGTGCGCTTTATCAGGCCAAAAGAAGCGGTCGTAATACCACGGTATTTGCCTGAGGGCCGATTATAGTGCGTGCACTGTTTAAGTTATCCGAATTTCAAGGTGAAGTGGCAACAAAAGGCATCGACCTGAATGCTTCTGATGAGCAAAAGCGTATCTTTGCGGTTAAAAAGTCCGGGTGTTTTTATGTATATCGCAATAGCTGTCCACATACCGGTGCACCGTTAAACTGGCAGCAGGATGAGTTTCTCAGTCATGATAAACGTTATATACAGTGCTCTTTGCACGGTGCGATGTTTAGGATCGAGGATGGTGTATGCATTGCCGGACCTTGTCCGGGATCAGCATTAACGGCTTTGGCAGTACAGGTCTCTGGAGATGATCTGTTGGTTGATATCTGAAGACGGTGCCCCCCGGGTTTAGTCCGCGCCGGTTTTCTCCGCAATCGGTGGGATTGCGTTATAGTGGCAACGCATATTCAGCCAGCTGGCGGTATTTGAGATTGTCGCCAGGCAGGCTTCCAGGCGTGATTCCGGTATCCATACCCATAGCTGAATTAAATATTCTGTGCTGTCGTTGCCCGGTAATGTTTTTGCGTCCATACGCACTATGTTCGCATCATGATCGCCAAAAACTTCAGTCAGCCTTGCGACCAGGCCGGGCTGGTCCTGCCCTTGTAATGTAATTTGGTGTGTTATCGTATCGGTTTTTTTGCGCCGGACATCATATCGGAACGGTGTAATTTTTATTTCCGCATCTTGAAGCGCGTCCAGTGATCGCAGCTGTTGACTCAGCTCATCCGTCGATACTGTTTTGGGAATCTCGCAGATTGCAGACAGTTCGGCGCTTTCGCCGAGCACTGTGAAACTGGCATCAGCGAGGTTAATCTGTGCATCGAACAGGAGCCCGGTAATTGCGGAAATCAATCCCGGTTTGTCGGGGCATAGAATAGAAAGAAGTGATAAATTATTCATGTTGCACCTGTTTGCCCGGCCATAAAGTCAATACCGCACCTGTGACTGCAAATATAATAGCATCTCTGCCGGTGTCGATTAATGTTAATGCAATTGATGTGTTTGCGAAATAGTGATGTGTCAATACGAACACAAAAAGAAAAACCAGCCAGCATGATAATGCCAGTTTGACTCCCCGGTAGACCGAAGTGATATTGAGTTTATAAATCAATGTTGCAAGCCAGTAGCATAGAAGTATTGAGGCCGAGATTGACAGCATAAACGGTGTGAAAAAGCGCATTGAACCGAACGGTGGGATATCGGAAAGGCGATAGCCGGTCAAATTCATCCAGTCGAATGCAAACAAATAGGGCGAATACCAGATAAAGCTAATCAGCTGATGGGCTATCACGAGCATGAAAATGATCAAATGGTTTGGCCTGAAGCCGGAGTTATTCATGCTTGCTTTCAGTTATCTGCGTATTGTGACCAGTTTCCTTCAATGTCGCCGAACACATAAAAATGTGGGTTTAGCAGTGATTCTTTGGTGTTGTACCGCATGGGTTCTATATCGGTTGTGGTCAGTAAGCCGCCGGCTTCTTCAACAATACACTGTGCTGCTGCGGTATCCCATTCAGAGGTTGGCCCGAAACGCGGGTAAATGTCCGCTTTACCTTCAGCAACCAGGCAGGCTTTTAATGCACTACCCATGCTGATGAGATTATGCTCACCGAGGCGGTCCAGATATCGCGTCAGTTCTTCGTTTGCATGGCTGCGGCTGCCCGCGACGGTGACTGGTTGACCGTAAGGTTTACGAACCCGGATGCTTTCAGCTGTCGATGTTTCCTGTTGTTTGTAAGCACCGTTACCGGTACTGGCATAGTAAAGCGCTTTTATGGCCGGTGCATAGACAACGCCAAGTACCGGTTTGTGCTCGCTGATCAGTGCGATGTTTACAGTAAACTCTCCATTGCGTTTTACGAACTCGCGGGTGCCGTCCAGCGGATCGATTAACCAGTAAGTTTCCCACTGGCTTCGTTCCGCGAAACTGATATTAGAGGCTTCCTCGGACAAAATCGGAAACTCGGGAGTTAATGCTGAAAGGCCTGAATTTATTGTTTCATGTGCCGCCATATCGGCCTCTGTGAGCGGGGACTTGTCCTCTTTTTTGACGACCTCAAAAGGAGTCGCGTAAATTTCCATAATGCGTTCTCCGGCGGCATTCGCAAGTTCTATAGCCGGCTCTTGTAAAGACAGGAGTTTTTCTTTAGTTGGTGTCATCGGAATGTTCTCGTGCTAGTAAGTCTCTGATTAAGTATAAAGCTGCGATACTGCGTGCTTCGGTGCAGTCCTCGCGGTTGGCGAGTTCCAGGATATTATCGAGCGGCCAGGGTACTACTTCTATTTCCTCGGGTTCGTCGCCTTCAAGTTTTTCATCATAAAGCTCCCGGGCAAGAACGATTGCTGTCTGATGGCCCATAAAGCCGGGCAATACGGTCAGGGAATTGACTTGCTGGAGGCTATGTGCGCCTTTACCAACTTCTTCTTTGAGCTCCCGGTTGGCTGCTTCCAGAAAAGTTTCTCCACGGTTCACACGGCCTTTGGGTAACTGCAGTTCGTATCGCTGCACACCGGCAGAATATTCCCTGATGAGTAAAACGGTTTTATTGTCCAGCATCGGTACAATTAATACTGCGCCTCTGCCACGGTCTTGCATGCGGCGATATTTCCGTTCTACGCCGTTTGAAAATTGTAACTGCATTTCTTCGATGCAAATCAGTGTATCGGCTATTTCAGCGGCGCTGAGAAGCTTGCTGCTGAGGATCTTGGGTTCCTTTGGCATCAGTTTGGCACTATTATCTGTCAGCCGTGTGGTTAAGCACTGTGTTGCAGTGCCGGGCGGGTGCTAATGTTAACAAGATTGGCGCGGAATGTCGCAGTCGGATTTTAAGAGGTCATGATGCTCGATTGGAATGCAATTGATACTGTGTTGCTGGACATGGACGGGACTTTGCTGGATCTGCATTTCGATAATTATTTTTGGCGGGTTTATCTGGCGCAGCGGTATTCGAAGTTGCATGGAGTCGCCCATGCAGAGGCTTCTGACTTGTTGCATGAACGATTCGAGGCCACTGCGGGTACCCTGGAGTGGTATTGCCTGGATTACTGGAGTCGTGAGTTGCAGCTGGATATTTTGCAGCTCAAGCAGGAAATTGAACACCTGATTGCGGTTCACCCATATGTTGAAGAGTTTCTTGGGGCGTTAATGGGGAGAAAGCGACTGATACTTGTGACCAACGCACACCCGGGTAGCTTGCGTCTCAAACTGAACCGCACCGGGATAGAGCGTTATTTTGATCAGGTCGTCAGTTCACACCATTACCGGCTGCCAAAAGAGGATGTTAGTTTTTGGCAGGGGTTGCAGCAGCACCTGCAATTTGATCCGGGTCGGACCTTGCTGGTTGAAGATAATCAGGCTGTGTTAAGTACTGCGCGTGACTTTGGGATTGCACAGCTTATTGCGATCACGCAGCCGGATAGTCGGGGTGCAGTGGTGTCCGGCAATGAGTTTCTTGCGATAAAAAATTTTGGTGAGCTGTTATTGTCACTCAATGAATCTAAGCCATAGCCTTATTTAGGCTATTTGCCAGTTGGCTTTTGTTCCCGGTCCAGCAGATCCTGCAGGCCACCGGCGTTTTCCACGTGTGTATAACCCAGTGATTCCAGTGTTTCTTTCGCAATACCGGCCCGCTTGCCGCTACCGCAGTACAGGATAATATGCCGGTTTTTGTCGTCAGTGTGTTTGCTGATTTCAGCACCTATCTGCTGGTAGGGTATGTGTATGGCATCTTCGAAATGCTTTAGCCCGTATTCCGGTTTTGAACGGACATCAATAATAAAGGGTTTTGATGTGTTTTCATTATCCGCCAATAAACCGGTACTGAATGAACACAGCAGTATCAGTGCGGCGGTCAGGCTTAGGTGGATTTTTTTCATGTTAGCAATATTCATCCGTATCACTCATTGTTCGTTAGGCACTCCGGTCTGCTTGAGCAATGCCGGCAGAAAGAATTCGGCCACCAGTAATGGTTGTTCAAGCAGATAAAATACACTGCGACGGCCCCATACACAATCATTATCCGAGGAGTGATCCATTATTTCGCCAGGTGGTACCCGGGTGATATGCAGTTCACTTCGCCGCATGCTCGGGTCGGCAAATAAAGCTGAGCCTAATGATCGATTGCCCAGAAGCTTGAGTCTTTGCAGGCGCCCTTGGAATGTTGTCACCGGGATAATGCTGCGTGCGTACACCCATACGGTTTGATCACATAGCAGGTGTACTTCGCGTAATAATACTTTTAATCCGGGTTTAATGTTGAGTGTGGCAGCATCAGCCAGTGATGCATATTCGAAATGCTGATTTATCACATGCACATGAAAGCTGCGGGACGACCCGCAAAGTTTTTTCAGGCGTTCGGTCAGTGAGCCGGCCTCAAGCAGCCAGTCCCGTGCTTCAACCTGAATGCCCCATTTTTTAAAGGAGTAAAATGGCTGCCAACGTAAGTTATGGGTATTCATTATGTGGAATGTGATAATCCGCTTTTAGACTTGGCGGAATTGTTGTTTCTCACCCAGCCATCTGTCAATCAATGTTTGTACTAATCGGGGGTGCTGTTGCAGCTGCGCCGCAGTTTTTTGTACCAACGGCAATAAGTCTGCATCGCGACTGAGGTCGGCGATATGAAAATCAACCAGCCCGGTTTGTTTTGTGCCCAACAACTCTCCAGGGCCACGCATTTTCAAATCTTCGTTTGCAATTTTGAAGCCGTCATTGTGTTTGCGCATAATATCGAGGCGTCGCCTGGCTTTTTCGGATAATGGTGGTTTATACATCAGCACACAGTTGCTGGCTTTGGCATCCCGTCCGACGCGGCCGCGCAACTGGTGCAGCTGTGCGAGGCCCAGTCTTTCGGCGTTTTCGATAATCATTAACGTCGCATTTGGAACATCGACGCCGACCTCGACGACCGTTGTTGCAACCAGCAGATCAATTTTACCGGCTTTGAAATCTTGCATGATACTTTCTTTGGCAGCCGGCTTTAAACGGCCATGTACCAATGCGACGCGTACGGACGGGATTGCTGCGGTTAACTCAGCTGCGGTTTCTTCAGCAGCCCGGCATTGTAGAAGCTCGGATTCTTCAATCAATGTACAGACCCAATATGCCTGGCTGCCGTCTTTACAGGCTTTATGTATTCGTTGAATAACTTCATCACGCCGACTCTCGGATATTACCACGGTGTTGACAGGTGTGCGTCCCGGGGGCAATTCGTCGATAACCGAGTAATCCAGATCAGCATATGCTGTCATTGCCAGCGTTCTTGGAATTGGCGTCGCCGTCATGGTGAGCTGATGCGGGTGATTTTTATGATCCATGCCTTTGCGGGTTAACGCCAGACGCTGGTGGACGCCAAAGCGGTGTTGTTCATCAACAACCAGTAATGCGAGTTCTGCGAATTGCACATCTTGCTGGAATAATGCATGGGTTCCGATCGCAACACCGGTCTCGCCGCTGGCAAGTGCGGACAGCCGCTGTGCCCGCTGTTTGCCTTTTACCTTGCCGGCCAGCCAGTCGACTTTGCAGCCTAACGGTGCCAGCCATTGCTGAAAATTTTGATAGTGTTGCTCAGCCAACAGCTCGGTGGGCGCCATTAAAGCGGCCTGGTAGCCGGCTTCGATGACTTCCAGAACGGCCATAACTGCGACCAGAGTTTTGCCGCAGCCGACGTCACCCTGCACCAGGCGCATTGCCGGGTGAGGTTCTTTGAGGTCCTGAATGATTTCATGAATCACCCGCTGCTGGGCATCAGTCAGTTTAAAAGGCAGGTTTTGCAGGCACTGTTTACGCAGCTTGCCTTGTGTATTGATTGCGATTGCCGATTTCTGTTGTGCCTGGGCGCGTAACGCCCGTAATGCCAGGTGGTGTGCAAGCAGTTCTTCGAAAGCCAGCCGCTGTTGGCTGGGGTGTACCCCTTCCAGCAGGTCCTGAATCGGTGCATCCGGCGGGGGTCTGTGTACAAAACGCAAAGACTCGTTTAGCGGCGGGTGTTGCAGTGTTATCGGCCATTCCGGTGGTAAAGGGTCATCAATCGTGCCGGGTTTATTGAGTATTCTTAACGCCTGATCGGTGAGCTGCCTGAGTTTGGCCTGACTAATGCCTTCGGTGGTTGGGTATATAGGCGTCAGGCAGTCTTGTACCGGTGTCAGTTCTCCGGACAGGCGCTGATATTCAGGATGAATAATTTCCAGGCCGCCACGGCCAAGCCTGGCTTCTCCAAAGCAGCGTAATTGTGTGCCCCTTGCCAGCCCTTGTCTTTGTGCGTTGCTGAAATAAAAGAAGCGTAATGTTAATTGCCCGGTACCATCCGCAATACGGCATAGTAGGCTGCGGCGTTTGCCGTAAGTGATTTCGGTCAGCAGTATTTCCCCTTCAATAACTGCTTCATCACCGGGGCGCAGGCTGCCGATGGGTATTATGCGTGTGCGGTCCTGGTAACGGGCAGGTAAGTGAAACAGAAGATCCTGTATGGTATACAGTTTTAGTCGTGCTAGTTTTTTGGCGATTTGTTCACCGACACCATTAAGGTGCTCGATGGAGTCATGAATACTGAGGTGAGTCGTCACATCGTAAGTGTATATAGTGTGGAGCCTATCCCGCAATCTCCAGGTCAATTTAATCCATCAGAACCTAAAGCATGGGCCGGCCTTTCAAGTGTCGGGTTAATGGCTCGGAAGTATCATAATCGCGTCTATTTCAACTTGCGCGTTTTTGGGTAGGCTGGCAACGCCGATTGCCGCACGTGCCGGGAAGGGTTCGGTAAAATATTCAGTCATAAGTTTATTGATTGTCTCAAACTGGCTTAAGTCAGTTAAATATACATTGAGCTTTACGATATCCTGTAGCGTGCCGCCGGCTGCGCTGGCGACTGCTGAAAGGTTGTTGAAGACCTGCTTGACCTGGTCTGTTATATCTTCATTGATCAGCTTCATGGTTTCAGGGACCAGAGGAATCTGGCCTGAGATATAGACATGGTTGTCGACTTTGACTGCCTGCGAATAGGGACCGATTGCCTGAGGCGCATTTGTTGTGTTGATGATTTCTTTTGCCATGATTGTTTTTTCTATTGACGTTGATAGCCGGCGGCTTTAAGTTTTTCAAGGTATTCAGGCCACTTTTGCTCATACTCGGTGGCCAGTTCATACAGATAGTTCCAGGTATACAGGCCGGTATCATGCCCGTCACTGAAAAGCAGTTTTACCGCGTATTGTCCGACGGCTTGGATGCCGTCAATGAATACATTTTCTTTTCCTGTTTGTAGCGTTGCCTGACCGGGTCCGTGGCCACGCACTTCCGCCGAAGGTGAATAAACCCGCAGATATTCGGACGGTAGTTCAGCATTGACACCGTCATCGAAAGTAATTTCCAGTGTGCGTGATTTTTTATGCAGCTGTATTTCCAGGGGCTTCGGCATGAGCAGATACTATGACAGAACAGATTTTTACAGTATATACCGGCTTAAATCTTCATTTTTTACCAGTTCTCCAAGGCGCGACTCCACATAGGCGGCATCTATATGCAGTTGCTTTTCAGGGAAGTCTGATGCCTCGAAGGAAATTTTCTCAAGTAATCTTTCCATCACTGTATGCAGGCGTCGTGCACCGATATTCTCGGTGTTTTCATTAACCTGGTAGGCAATTTCTGCAATTCGCCGAATACCGCCTGTATCAAAATCAATATTAAGCTCTTCAGTGCCGATTAGGGCTTTGTATTGTTGTGTGAGTGAGTAATCCGGTTCTGTCAGGATTCGCTCAAAATCTGCGGCGGTTAAGGCTTCCATTTCGACGCGAATCGGAAGGCGTCCCTGCAGCTCCGGAATCAGATCTGAAGGTTTTGCGGTATGAAACGCGCCGGATGCAATAAATAGTATATGATCTGTCTTAATCATGCCATATTTGGTGGAAACTGTACTGCCTTCCACCAGGGGTAGCAGATCACGTTGTACACCCTCACGGGAGACATCAGTGCCTCCATACTCAGATCTTTTCGCCACTTTATCGATCTCATCAACGAAAACGATCCCGTTTTGCTCGGCATTTTGCAGGGCCTGTGCTTTTAGTTCGTCTTCATTAATTAGTTTTGCCGCCTCTTCATCTGTAAGAATTTTAAGTGCTTCTTTAATTCTGAGCCTGCGGACTTTTTTTCGCTGACCTGCGATGTTTTGAAACATGTTTTGAAGTTGCCCGGTCATATCTTCCATGCCCGGAGGCGCCATAATTTCAATGCCGACCGGTGTTGCCTGAACTTCAATCTCAATATCTTTATCGTTTAGCTGCCCTTCGCGGAGTCGTTTGCGGAATTTTTGCCGGGTATCTGAGTAGTCTGTGTTGTCACCTGTATGATCAGGTGCGGTAAAGCCTGCCGGCCTGGCTTCAGGAAGTAATACATCCAGAATACGTTCTTCTGCGATATCTTCGGCGCGCGGACGTACTTTATTCATCTCCTGTTCGCGCACCTGTTTGACCGCGATATCGGCCAGATCTTTGATAATAGAGTCGACTTCGCGTCCGACATAGCCGACTTCGGTGAATTTTGTTGCTTCGACTTTTATGAACGGTGCATTGGCCAGTTTTGACAGGCGTCTGGCAATTTCGGTTTTGCCGACCCCGGTCGGACCGATCATCAGAATATTCTTCGGGGTGATTTCGTTACGAATGTCTTCACTGAGCTGCATGCGGCGCCAACGGTTGCGTAGCGCAATGGCCACAGCCCGTTTTGCGTCAGCTTGACCGATGATATGTTTATCGAGTTCCTGCACGATCTCTCGAGGCGTCATTTCAGACATGGTCGGTTCCGGTCTCCGTTAGTTTGGGGTCTGTTGTGGCTGTTGAGTTAATCAGCGTTTTGTAGGTGCTGCGCTCTTAGCCCTGGAGTTGTTCGATAGTAATCTGGTGATTTGTGTAAATGCAAATATCCGCGGTTATTTGCAGGCCTTTTTCCACGATATCGCGTGCTGTTAATTCAGTGTTTTCCA
The DNA here is from genome assembly GCA_028284675.1 of Gammaproteobacteria bacterium. Lineage (GTDB taxonomy): Bacteria > Pseudomonadota > Gammaproteobacteria > HTCC5015 > HTCC5015 > JANQRI01. The sequence continues at coordinate 76,722 of JANQRI010000009.1, forward strand.
GTAAAGCTCTTGCTGCTGCTTGTGCATATGGGCCTCCGGAGCCGATTGCGATTAAATCATTTTCGGGTTGTATAACATCGCCGTTACCGGAAATTATCAGAGAGTTTGATTTGTCGGCGACACAAAGCAGAGCTTCAAGATTGCGCAAAACCTTATCGGTTCGCCAGTCTTTGGCCAGTTCTACCGCTGCGCGGGTCAGGTTGCCGCTATGTTGTTCAAGCTTGGTTTCGAATTTTTCAAATAGTGTAAAGGCATCGGCGGTGGCGCCGGCAAACCCAGCCAGTACCTTTTCCTGATAAAGGCGCCGTACTTTACGGGCATTGCCTTTCATGATGGTATTACCCAAGCTGACCTGGCCGTCTCCGCCAATCACGACGGTATCGCCCCGACGTACCGACAGGATTGTTGTGCCGTGAAATGTTTTCAATGGATTCTCCTGTTTAATCTGTCAATCTAAGGCTGGATTTTCCAATATCAACCCTCTGGTGTGCCTGATTGCTTGGGCCAGCCTATGATAACCCGGTTGTGGCCCCGTGACATTATTGGCGGTATCGGGTTAGCCCACGTGATGTCTTTGAATAAGTATAGGTTTGAAACAAAAGCTGCAATGGCTATCGGTGGCTTTATTGCCGGTGTTGCGAGTCGTGGTTGGGTATTTGCTTAGACTTAGTTTACAACTTAAGTTTTTAGCAGGTATTTATTCATATGTGCGTGGAGTGTCTCATATTACAGTGGGCAGGTGGTAAATTAGGTATTCCAGGGGGGGGTTGGGATGCAAAAAGAAGAAAGCCCCGGCATAAAGAAATAAGGGGGGTTACCGGGGCTAAAGACCCGGCAGAAGGGGGCCGGGTCAATACGTCCGCCCAGGGAGTTCGGCGGACTGGTGCCGGGCTAAAGCACCTGTCGTCTATGACGGCAGAGAACGCAAAAAGTTCAAAAACCCAAGAAAGGAGTTACTTTTGAGCCCTCGCAATCCCTGCGACATTAGACAACTTCCACAAGTATAACTGAGTTTATTGGAATTGCCTACGAAATTAAAACCTATAAGTGTTTTTGCCTATCGGTCTTGTCAATGGTTTGTTCAAACCACTGATCGAGTATTGTGTGTGCGTCTTCCAGGCCAATATTATTGGTTGCAGAAAAAAGCTGCATAGAGGCATCAACATTTTTTTCTTCTAACGCATGTAATGTACGCATCATAGTGTTTTGCGCTGCTCCGCGGGATAGTTTATCGGTTTTGCTCAGCAAAATATGTAATGCGAGATTTGTATTTTTGCACCACTCTATCATTTGCCAATCCAGCTCGTTGAGCGGGTGGCGGATATCCATAATCAGCATCAGGCCTTTTAGCGCTTTACGCTGTGTGAAGTATTTTTGCAGCATCTGCTGCCAGTGCCGGCGTGTTTTTTGTGAGGTTTTTGCATAACCGTAGCCTGGCAGGTCGACAAGAAAGCGTTCTTCATCAATTTGGAAGTAGTTGATCATTTGGGTGCGCCCCGGCGTTTTACTCACACGTGCGAGATTGCGCTGGCGGGTGATTTTGTTGATCGCGCTGGATTTGCCGGCATTAGACCGTCCGGCAAACGCGATTTCGGCACCCTGGTCGGGTGGAAGCTGGGGCCAGGTTTGGGCACTGTAGATATATTGGGTATTAAAATACAACTTGTTCATGCGGGAGAAGCATCATCCAGGGCTAAACGTTTACGCTCATATGGTCGTTAGTATAAAATCCCGGCTTGATTCAGGTGTTTTTGACAGACCGGTTTTTTCCGGAAATTCTACTAGGACTTAAAGAGGCTGGCACGTGATTAAATTTCCGTTAAAGAAGTACAGGTGGACCCTGGCGGCTTTCGCAATGCTTCCTGCGATCGTTTGGGCAGAATATCAGGGTGATGTTGAGAAAGGGCAGCAAAAAGCCTCCCAATGTGTCGCCTGCCATGGCAGTGACGGAAACAGCGTTAATCCGGCATGGCCCAAGATAGCCGGGCAGGGGGAGAAATATTTCATTGCCCAATTGGAGGCGTTCAAGCTTGGGGCTGAGGGCCCGCGCAAAGGGGCTGGGGCTGGCTTGATGTATGGGATTGTCTCTGCCTTAACAGAGGAAGATATGGCTGATTTAGCGGCCTATTATGCGTCACAGAAAATCAAGCTGGGGGTTGCTGATGATGCCTTGGTCGGTAAAGGCCAGGCAATCTATCGTGGTGGTAACACGGATTTTGGTTCGGCAGCCTGCATAGGCTGTCATGGGCCCTCAGGTAAAGGAAATCCGGCGGCAGGATTTCCCGCGCTGTCAGGCCAGCATGCTCAGTATACCTATAGCCAGTTACAGGCGTTCCACAGTGGGGAGCGCAGTGGTGATGCGAATGGTTCGATGCGCAATATGGTTCGAAAAATGTCCAGTGAAGAAATGCGCGCAGTGGCTGAGTATATTCAGGGTCTGTATTGAGGTATAAAGCACCAATATCCATTAAACCTTATGTATATGGAAAGGTCATACGAATAATCAACATTGGCAATAACAGAGGAAGGCGGATGCGATACTTGTTTGTTTGTATGCTGGCGGTAATGTTGCCTTTTGGCTTACAGGCTGCTGAATTTAAAGAAGGAGTTCATTATCAGCGCTTACCCGCAGCTCAACCTGTACAGGGTGAGCAGGTCGAGGTTATTGAATTTTTCTGGTACGGCTGCCCTCATTGTGCGGATTTCGAACCTTACATTCAACGCTGGAAAAGCCGCAAACCTGATAATGTAAAACTTACTCTGGTACCTGCGGTTTTTAGAAAGGGCTGGGTAGTGCATGCAAAGGCATTTTATGCGGCGGAATTGCTTGGTGTTTTGGACGAAACTCACAGCGCGATGTTTAATGCCATGCACCGACAAAAAAAACCGGTTAATACACCTGAGCAAATTGCCGAGGTTTTTGCGACTAAGGGTGTGGAAAAGCAAAAGTTTTTGGATGCGATGAACTCTTTTGCTGTTGATGCGAAAGTGAAGCAGGCTATTCAGTTAATCCGTGATTACCGTATTCAAGGAGTACCTGCAATCGCTGTAAATGGTAAGTATTTGACAGGTGGTTCCTTGGTTGGTAGCTATGACAACCTGCTGAATGTGATGGATTATTTGGTGGCACTGGAGAGCCAGTCTTAGAAGGATTTCGATAAATAATGGGTTAACTGAATTGGTTAGTTATAGGTGTCATTCGCGGTTTTAATTTGATTCATGTTGACAAATTACCTGCCACGGTTCTGCTTTGTTCCCAATTAATCACTTTTCTCGCGCCATTGAGTGATTGAGTACTAGATTTACGCTTAACGGTATTCACGCTTAGAGGACAACCGGCTATAATCGACGGATATTAGAGGTTGCAGGTTTTGCCTGCCATGGACCGGTGTTGGTTAAAATAACAAATCATATTTAGAGAGAGCAACGGTGGAAACCACGGACAAACAGTTTTTTTTCACGTTTTTAGGTATTACCGGTGTGTTAGTGCTGTTGTCAATAGTCGTGTTGCTGGCAGCCAATTGGCTAGGATCTACCAACAAACTTGATAAAAAAAGTGCTGCACAGATCAAAATAGCCAAGGAACGTATTCAGCCCGTCGGTCAGGTTAATTTAAAGAGTAATCCAATAGAAGCGGTTGAGCCGGGGCCAACCACGATAGTCGCTGTATCGGATAATGCTGTATCAGAGCCTGTACTTGAAGGTGGATTGGGCAAGAAAGTCTATGGCGGGATTTGTCAGTCATGTCATATTGCCGGAGTGGCCGGTGCCCCCATAGTGGGTGATATTGCTGCCTGGAAACCGCGTATTGCCGCTGGAATGGATGAGCTTTATGCTGCGGTCATTAATGGTAAAGGTTTGATGGCTGCCAGAGGTGGCGACCCGTCTTTATCTGATGAGGAGATTAGGGCTGCGGTTGACTATATGGTGGAGGCAAGCCAGTAAATAGCGTTCGGAGAAGGCATGGTGCTGCTCCCCGCTGTTTAAGTTGATCTCAAATCATTAAAAAGTCGCACATTTGAGGGGGTTTTGCCGTAAGCTCCAAATATATGAAGGCTGCTTGTTTGTGCGTTGGTTTATGTCTAGGTTTAAAAAATTCACGCGTAATTCACGTCTGTTGCTTACACTAAATTTGGTTTTTGTGATCTGTTTCAGAGCATAAAATTTATATAAAAAACTAAATATATAAGTAGTCTCACTGGGGAGGAAAATGGTAATGTTACTTAGCCTGATCGCTGAAAGTGATCGGGAATTAAATGTTATTGTTTGAGACTGATTCTAACTTTAAAGTCTTATTGACAAGGACTGTAGGTAATTAGTGTTGATGAAAAGTTTCGAAAATTCAGCCGTGGTTTTTAGCATGTCTAATTTGTTGAATTTTATCCAGTTCTGCTCTTTAAAAGATATATTATCTATATTGACGAATAGTCGTTTTGAAAGTGATTGGCTGAAACGGCCTAAGTGGCTTTGCAGAGAGTATCGAGCCCTTATTTTATCTGCCTTGTTCTAACTCATATAATAATTTCTGGCCCTGAAACATGGATAACCGCTCAACAGAAATATCCGAGAAACTCGGTTGGCAGGCAAACCAGGATTATCCATTAATTCCGGTCCGTTTTTACGGGCTTCTTATCAGGTTGTTGGAAAGTAACGGCTATGATGTGGATTATCTGATTCGTAAGGCCGGCATGTCCCGCAAAAAATTAAATAAACCTCAAACTTTAATTACCTGGCGCCAGGTGAAAACAATTATTACCGGCGCGTATAAGCAGACCAGGCACCCTGCTTTGGGCTTGTATTTTGGGCAGCAGTTGACGACCAGTGATTTGGGGCCGTTGGGAATGCTGATGAACAGCGCCAAAACCGTGGAAGACTCGCTGAAATTAATGCAAAAGTACTTCAAAGCGGTAGCACCTCATAACTGGCTGCAACTGGAAACCAGTAACGGGGAAGCTATTGTGCGTATGCATTTATTGTTTTCCGATAAGGTGCCGAGGCGTTTTATTTATGAGGCTTGGGCGGCTGCCTGGAACTTCACCACTAAGCTATATATCGGAGCGACTGTGCCGCATAAGTATGTGTTTTCTTATCCTGCTCCCACCTATGCCGAAGTTTACAATGATGTTCTTGAAGCCCCGGTTGAATTTGATAGTGATGTTTTTGAAATACGTTTTCTTGCTGATGCTTTGGATAACCCGTTACCAAGACGGATTGATGACCAGGTTGCAAAGCTTGCAAAAAAGCAGTGTGATAAGCAGATGAAAATTATCGGGCAATACCAAAGCTTTATACGAGAAGTATATACAATACTGTCAGGTAACCCTAAGACCCTTCCCAGTTTGGAAGAATTATCAAAGCTTGTTGGAACCGCGCCGCGTACGTTGTCGCGTAATCTGCAGATTTTTGGTACGTCCTACAAGGAGGTGATAAATAGTGTACGAATGGGTTTGGCGGCAAATTATTTGAAATATACTGATTTGCCTGTTGAGCAGATCGCGGGCATACTGAATTATTCCGACCCTTCTAATTTCCGTCGGGCATTTAAAAAGCAAACGGGGAATGCTCCCAGTTTTTATCGTGGTAGAAACAACAATCGGCGCATAGTAACTCGTGAGGAACTAATAAATAAGCCGGATGCACCTAATTGAATTGACAAGTTTTCTGTCAATTACAATCTTGTCGCTATGCTTTTATACGCCATAATTGGCATTGCTCAGTGGCGGCCTGTTTCCCCCCCAATGTGATTGAAGTTTGGGAAGCAATTGCTCGGCACGTATAGCTGCCTGTGTTCTATTGTTGACTCCGAGTTCGCGGAATATGGCCATGCAGTGAATTTTTACAGTGCCTTCTGATAAATCAAGAATGCGTGCTATCTCTTTATTGGATTTTCCGCGCATGAGAAGATATAAGACATCTACCTGGCGTGGTGTCAGATGGCAGCGCGGATCAATATTGCCATCGGGATTTACCAGATAAGGAGAGGAGTGCCCCACGGGCTCGGCTATATTTTCCATGCCTAATGGCTGGCTCATCTGTGGGCTGCTGGGTTTGTAATCACTATCCTGCATCGGACTGTAAGAATCACTGGCGATATAGGGGCTTTCATTTAGGAATGAGTTTTCCGAATTTATCGAAGAATCACAATCAATTATATCGGTTAACTCTGAAGCGCCTGTTGCATATTGGGGAGTGGTTTCAGCATTACTCGTTTGCTCTGCTCGTTCTACAAGCCTGCGAAGTATATTCATCACATTAGGTATGCGTAGCATGCTGTCAACAATCGCAACAAGTGCTACATCGGGGTATCTTTGTTGCAGTTGTTGAAAATTACAGAGCGTTTGTAAGTCTGTAGGGTGAAGAGTTGTAAGGAGCATTTCAATAGAAGGGTGCTTTTCTAAAAGCTCCAATACTTGAGTGAAGCTTTTGGCTTCATATACCATAACGGATCTTGCGATATCTTCGGTTAACGCCTGCTCTATGCATAAATCCGAATGGTTGTTCCAAAATACAACCGAAAGTTTCATATAAAACCCCCTCCCTATAGTTAAGTTTCACACATACAACCTCCTTGTATCACTAGCAATTGGTTATACCAATTCAGCCTCGTCCTGGGCTGTTCCTTGTTATCCTAAATGGCCATGAACCGGATAACTTACTCCTTTAACTTTGGCGTGTAAAAGCCATCGTTTGTAAGTTGGGTTCTGGTCGCTAATTGCAACAGAAACGGTCTCTGTTGAAAACTAAGGTCACTACCTAGACTTGGTAAATTTGTGATGCGATCGATTAGGCTATGATAATCGAGTTTAATATGTTTGTAGCGTTGCACCAATCTAGTACGGTTTTTTACCGTAAAGCCTTTCAATATCAATGTCTCAAATTTTGTATTGAGGGCTTTGTAAATGGTCAGCGTAGTTTTCCGTAGCAAATTGATGAAATGGAATTTTTTGAGAAGGTTGTATTCGGAATTAGAACTTCTACTGTTAGCGCGCTCTGATGAGTGTGGTTGAAAATTCCCTATGACCTGTTGGTCATAGTAAAAATCTTTTGATATGGAATTTTCGGTGTTTCGCAACAATGTGTCGGTCCTCAATAAAATTGTTAAGAGTTCCTGGTTTGTGTTAGCGCAAAGGTTTGCAGTTGATTCCTCATATATCTTTTTGAGCGGCTGCTGAGGATCATTTTGCTTCCTTTGAGTATTCTCTGCTAACTTCCATTCGTTAAAAGCTGGTATAAAAACTGAATTGCTTTGTTACCAGTTTTTATTCGCGAAACTATTCCTTTGTCATTCTGGGCTGCCAACTAAAAATCAACAAGCTTTAAACTTACTGGCTCTGGTTGGCTAACCGCTTTATGCCGATCGATTGGCTGATGTTGCGGGCTTAAGAAAGAGGTTTTAAAAAACCGTGATAAATCCAAATGTCTTAAGCGAGAGCTTGTAGATTAAATTTTCAGTCTGTAGGGAAGAGGAAGGTTAGACCCACCGGCGTTGGTGTACAAGGGTAAATCTAGACAAGAAAAAGGTGTTAAAAAGGACCCCCTGAACAGGCTTTATACTTTGAATGTATTATGCGGGGTAATGTAACTACTTAAGAATTAGTATAAGCAATTAGACTGCCTTGTATCAATATTTGAGAATAATATTTTTTAAGTTCATGTCCGTATAAATCCTGGGTTTTGATCTCAGTAGCTAAATTTCTTTGCTCCATTATCTTGTAGTTTGTTGCGACAAGATATTGAAAAAAAAAGCGTATCCGTATTGGGAGGTAACGTCGGTCATTTGAATATGTAAGCTTTATGGTTTTGGTGTCAGTGTTAATTTTTTATACGTATTTATGCATTTATGAGGTGACCACTTGCAAATACAAGTAGAGGTACCAGGTGCCAAATAGCCGGTGTCCTTCAGCAGTTTTTGGCAGTTCACCTCTTGTGTAAAGGTTACGGTGAGTAAGCTGTGGATTTTTATCATAATTTTTGCAAAAGCGAAGCTTGAACGTCATATAAATGATAGGGCTCAGGAGGTAATCACCGCCGGTCTATTACTATAGTCGTACACCCAATGCCGTATTTAAGAATAAGCCGCTTGCCATTATGGTGTGTTTGCGGTGCTGATTGTGGTCTATAGACGCATTCAATACCCACGGGTTATACATATTGTGCCCCATACAGCATACATAGGTGTTCAGGAGGTGTCGGCAGATGAGTATAAATCAATGTCAGGTTACGATTGAACGTGAGGAAGGTTTGACTGTGGTGGCTATATTCGGTGCGCTGGATAGCATTGGGGACAAACAGTTCAGTCAGATTTTAAATTCAGAATTTGTTGATACGGATAGCCCCGTAATATTAGATTTTTCCCGCACTTCATGCATTGTCAGTAAGAATTTACATTCTTTATTAAGCGCTTATCGGCAGGCTTCGGATAAAAGCCGGCTGGCTTTGTGCTGTGCGTCGGGAAGGGTGCGGGAGTTATTTGAATTTGTCGGTTTTCCGCATCTTATGGGTATTTATGATGACCTGGAGAGTGCACGCGAAGGCGTGCGGCACTGAAGTTTAGGTTTAAGGTTTTTCTGAATGAGCCCGGCGTTCATTCAAGGTATTCCATGCTTTTTATAAAGAGAGAGTAGATAGATGTCTATAAATGCTATGAAAGCTCAGGCTATTTTCGGTAAATTGGCACAACGTAATGATGTGACACTGGCGGTTTTTTTGGTGGCAATCGTCATTATGATGATTTTGCCGATGCCGACAGCGCTGGTTGATGCATTGGTAACATTTAACATGGCAGTTGGCATAGTGTTGCTAATGGTGGCAGTTTATATAGACAGTCCTCTGTCATTTTCAGCGTTCCCGGCTGTTTTGTTATTGACCACTCTATTCAGGCTGGCGCTTTCAATTACGACCACGCGACTGATTTTGCTGCAGGCGGATGCCGGAGCGATTATTACGACTTTCGGTAATTTTGTGGTAGGGGGGAACCTGGTTGTCGGTATCGTGGTATTCCTGATTATTACACTGGTGCAGTTTATTGTTATCACGAAAGGTTCGGAACGTGTTGCTGAAGTAAGTGCGCGATTCTCATTGGATGGAATGCCCGGTAAGCAAATGAGTATCGATGGGGATATGCGAGCCGGAGTGATTGATGCACAGGAGGCACGCATTCGCAGGCGCACACTGGAAAAAGAAAGTCAGTTGTATGGCTCAATGGATGGTGCAATGAAGTTTGTTAAAGGTGATGCGATCGCCGGCATATTTATTATTCTCATTAATATTATCGGTGGTATTTCTATTGGCACTTTGCAGCAGGATATGAGCGTAGGAGATGCTCTTTCGTTGTATACAATTTTAACCGTCGGTGATGGCCTGGTGGCCCAGATACCCGCTCTATTTATTGCAATTACGGCAGGTATTATTGTTACCAGGGTGAGTTCAGAGGACTCCGGTAATCTGGGAGAGGATATTGGTAAACAGGTTTTGGCCCAACCAAAAGCCTTAATGATTGGGGCTTCAGTGCTGTTTTTGTTTGCGCTTATTCCGGGTTTTCCGACACCGATTTTCCTGACATTCGGGTTGTTGCTTGGTGGCATCGGTCTCACGTTGCTAACGCTTGATCGGCGTGTGAAGGACAAGCATGGTTCCTTTATTGAAGCTTTTAGTAAAGCAAAAAAAGAGGCGGCTTCCTCTTCAGAGGGTGCAATGGATGATTATTCAATGGCAGCTCCCTTATCAATTAATTTAAGTTCGAGCTTGCAGGCACTTATGAAGAATGACTCGCTTAACGCCGAATTTTCCAATGTCAGAAACTCTTTAAATATGGACCTTGGTGTTCCGTTTCCAGGGGTGCATATGCGTTATAAGAAAGAGATCCCTGATGGAAAATATGAAATATGTTTGCATGAAGTGCCCATGACCAAAGGGGAAATTCGTACCAGTCATTTGTTGGTGCGTAAGCATTCCGACCAGTTGGATGCTTTGGGGATACCCTATGAAAAAGTTGAAAACTTTTTGCCAAACGCGTTGGCGGTATGGGTATCAGGTGATTATGAACAAACACTGCGCAGCAATGGTATTTCATTTTTCGATGCGCATCAGATTTTGGCTTATCACTTGACTGTGGTTCTCAGGCAGTATGCTGAAGAGTTTGTTGGTATTCAGGAAACAAGTCAGTTGATAGATAAACTCAAACCCAGTTGTGCCAATTTGGTAAAAGAAGTGCAGGCTTTGCTTCCTTTGCCGGTTATTGGCGGAGTTCTACAGCGGTTAGTATCAGAAGATGTGTCGATTCGAAATTTGCGGTCTATTTTTGAAGCACTGTTAAAGTTTGGTAAGGATGAAAAGGATCCGTCGACCCTGACAGAGCATGCCCGTGCTCAATTGCGTAGACAAATCAGTCACAAATACAGTGGTGATAATAAAGAGTTGTCGGCGGTGTTGCTTGATGTCGGTGTGGAGGAAATGATAAGAAAAGCTGTAAAAAAAGGTCCGGCTGGAAATTATCTGGCGCTGGACCCTAATCTCAGTCGTCATTTCATAGAAAGTATAAAGAGTGCTTTGGATGATGTTGCTGACCAGGTGAAAAACCCGATACTGATTACCTCTGTCGATATCAGGCGATATATAAGCACATTGGTTCAACCCTATATTCATGATTTGCCAGTATTGTCTTACCAGGAGCTGACACCAGAAGTGCTGGTTCGCCCTGTTGGTCGAATTAATATGTCTTCGTAGCAGGCGGCATTTTGCAATCTGCTGTATTTGCGTGATCTGATTTTTTTATGAGGGTATAGAATGACGGCATTTAGTTACATAGGGAATACAATGAAAGGTGCAGTCGAGAATGCGTCTACTGCACACTTGAAAGGTCGTGTCGTCCAGGTTGTCGGTACGGTTATTAAAGCCGTATTGCCGAACGCTAAAATGGGGGAAATTTGCGTGCTGCAAAACCCTGGCGAGCTCGGCAAAATGTGGGCAGAAGTTGTGGGTTTTGCCAAAGGTGAGGTTTTGCTTGCGCCATTGAGTGATATTCACGGTATATCAGTCGGCACAGTCGTCACTTCAACAAATACCGCGCATAGGGTTCCTGTCGGTGAGCAATTGCTGGGCAGGGTATTGGATGGTATGGGTGAGCCTTTAGACACCGATACTAAAGGACCGTTGTTTACAGATGAGTTTTATCCGGTGCATGCCGAGCCGCCTGACCCTTTATCGCGGCGTCCGATTTCAACGGCTTTGGGTGTGGGTGTTAAAGCGATTGATGGATTGTTGACTTGTGGTGAAGGCCAACGTACCGGCATATTTGCTGCTGCTGGTGTTGGTAAAAGCTCGTTGCTGGCAATGTTGGCAAGGCATGCGGATGTAGATGTAACGGTCGTTGCGTTAATCGGTGAACGTGGTCGTGAAGTGAGAGAGTTCATCGAAACCCAATTAGGCCCGGAGGGTATGGCTAAAGCCGTGCTCGTGGTAGCCACATCAGATAAGCCTGTTATGCAGAGAGTGAAGGCTGCTTACGTCGCAATGGCAATATCCGAATATTTCCGTGATAAGAATAAGCGGGTTTTACTGCTTATGGATTCGATCACCCGTTATGCACGGGCGCATCGTGAAGTTGGCTTGGCTTCCGGTGAAGCGCCGACGCGTCGTGGATTTCCTCCATCAGTGTTTTCAGCATTGCCGCGTTTGCTTGAAAGGGCCGGACAATCAGAGCGTGGCTCAATTACCGGGTTCTATACCATTCTTGTTGAAGGCGACGATATGAATGAGCCTGTTGCCGATGAGATGCGTGCAATATTGGATGGCCATATTATTTTGTCGCGCAAGCTGGCTTCTGCTGAACATTTTCCGGCGATAGACGTTTTGGAAAGCCGTAGTCGGATAATGGAGGCAGTTGCGTCTCCAGAACATCGTGCGACCGCCGGAACGATACGTAACCTGATGTCCAAGTATGATGAAATAGAGCTGTTGGTGCGCATGGGTGAATATCAGCCAGGTTCAGACCCCGAAGCTGACAAAGCTTTAGAGAAAATTGCCGAAATAAAAAGTCTTGTTACTCAAGAGCTCACTGATAATTTTCCGATGAGTGATACGCTGACAGCAATGCATGGTTTAGCTGCCTATGATGAAGTCCTTGAAAACAGTTTTGAAAATACGTGAGGCCAGGGAAGCCAGAGCAATGGCTAACACGCGTAAAGCGCGTGAATGGGCCGAGCATTGTGAGCGCGAACATGAGAAATCAAAAGATCAGCTTAGCGAGTTTTATACCTGGCGTGTTGAGCATGATAACCAGTTGTATGTTGAGATGCGAGACCGACCGGTTACTTCTTTGTCGATGCAGGAGTTTGATGCAAAACGTGCCAAGCTGCAACAGCAAGAGATTGACCTTCTGCAAAAAATTGTTGAGCTTGAAGAGCAGGTAGACAGTGCAGAGAGAGACCTTGAAGAGGCAAAGCAGGCATTGAATGAAGCGAAAGTAGCGAAAGAAAAGTTAAATGAAATGATATCAGTGCAAGAGTCTGCAGAAGAATCTGAAAAAGAGTACAAAGAGGAGCAGGAACTGGAAGAATACAGTGATAATTTATTTAATCGCAAAATCTCCTAGTTGAAAGTTTAAATTTGTTAGCTTGTTTTTTAAGAATCGTTCTTGCGTTATGTGATGTAAGAGGAGTCTTGTAATTAACGGCCGGTTTTAGGCCCTGGATTTGCTTTAATGAGCTGTATTTTGCTTGTTATTACTAAAGTAATAGTACTGATGATAGTTGTTTAACAGTTTTTACTTCCTTACTATCATGCTTGTCGGCGATGCATTATTAGTTGTCGACTTGGTTTAAAAACATAGTTTGTGCCAGTTAAGTTAACTAAAAAGTGTGTAGCCAGGGGGCGCTGCCATGCCTACAGATTTACCTTCCAATTATCAGCAGAAAGCGGTAAGCGAGAAGCTTAATCCTGCGGCTGTAATGCCAGGGCTTGGGGCTTCCGGGGAGCCTGCGTCTGGCCAGAAAAAAACAGATCCGGTCGGTCGGGGCAAATACAGAAAAGGCTCGAAAGCAGTTCCGAAAGTGCCGCGTTTTCAAAGCTGTGATTCCACTGATATAAAGTTTACTAATCTGCTTGTTCAGTGTGCGCAAAACTTTTTGGTGGAAGCGGCAGGCAAATCGTATACGGCGATGTTCTCGCCATTAACAAAAGCCAAAGAATTTAATTCACATATTGCATTTGATCTGGATGTTGGTGGAGTGCAATGTGAATTGGTACTTGATGTTAGGGCGGCTTCATTGTTATTTGAAGAGTTGCTACCAGCTGAAAACCTTTCCGATTTGCCGGCTGAATTACTGATTGCTGCCAGTGAGGCGGCTTTAGATAATCTGCTCACTCAATGCGAAAGCTTGGTAAACCGTTCTGTATCCATTACATCCATTCAGTTTTCAAAAGATACCAAGCAGCGCGGTTTTTCCGAAAAATATTTTTCCTTGTCTGATGAAGATGGGGGTCAGGGGCTTGCCTGTTTAAGGTTGGCCGAAAGTTTAAACCAGATTCTATTGGATGCGTTGAGCGGGCTGCCGGCAGCTGAAGAAGTATATTGGAATGAGCTGCCGGCAGTCATTCGTGTGGAGTTCGGTAACATGCAGCTGACAAGCGGCGAGGTTTCCGGGCTCTCCTCAGGCGATGTCTTGATAACAGATCTTCCGAACGCAGAGGGGCCTGTCCCGGTGAGCGTTAAGGTGGGTAATCTGATCTCAAGAGGTATGTTAGAGAAAAACTTGATCACCGTTAATACTGTACCGGAGGTTTCTATGGAGAATGCGGCGATACATGATGATATGAGTACCGAGCCGGCTTTGCTCGAAGACCTGCAAATTGAGCTGGGGTTTGAGCTTGGTCATAAGGTTGTACTGTTGAAAGAACTGAAGGGTGTTAAGCCCGGATATACTTTCGAGCTTGATAACAGTATTGATACTCCGGTAAACATCCGGGTCAACGGCAAGACTTTAGGGGTTGGGCAGTTGGTCAAGGTCGGAGACAGAGTAGGCGTTAGAGTTTTGGAGCTTGCGAATGGAGCTGCTGGATAAATTACCGACAATACCGGTCTTTTTTGTTCTGCTGGCGGTCCTGGGTCTGGGGCCGGTGGCAGCGGTCGTTGTGACTTCGTTTTTGAAGATCGTGGTTGTCATTCATCTGGTGAAAAATGCACTTGGTCTGCAGGAAGTGCCGCCGAATATTGCCATCAACTCGCTTGCACTGATTCTGACTTTTTACATTATGGCGCCTGTTGGGATGAGTATTGCTGAGAACTTCGAGAAACGCGGTGTTGATTTTAATAATCTGAATGATCCAAACTTTTTGACGGCGATGACGGAAAGTATCAATCCGCTCAGAGAGTTTCTATATAAAAACTCAACGCAAAGAGAAAGAAACTTTTTTATACAAACAACCGCTCAGCTGTGGCCTGAAGAAAGGGCCAAGAATGTAACCGAGCAGGACCTAATCGTGTTGGTTCCGGCTTTTACAATCGGGCAGTTGAGAAGTGCTTTTGAAATCGGGTTTCTTTTGTATTTGCCCTTTGTGGTGATTGACCTGATTATTTCAAATATTCTGCTCGCGTTGGGTATGATCATGGTGTCACCGATCGTGATTTCAGTGCCGTTCAAACTGTTGCTGTTTGTTATGCTTGATGGTTGGGCGCGTTTACTTCAGGGGCTGGTGCTAAGTTACCAGTAACAATATTATGGATTCCAGTGAACTTATATATTTAACCTCGCAAGCGTTGATCCTGGTTTTGCTGTTGTCGATGCCAACAGTAGGTGTGGGTGCTTTAGTGGGTTTACTCGTCGGCCTTTTTCAAGGCTTAACTCAGATTCAGGATCAGACACTGTCTTTTGCATTAAGGCTTGTGGCCAGTATGGTGGCATTGATGTTTACTGCGAGATGGCTGGGTATTGAGTTGCACCGTTTCGCAATTTCTGTATTTGATAAGATTGCATTTGCAACCTGAGGCGGATGTTACAGTTATTAGATCATCTAAGGTCCTGGAGTTTCCCTATGGGCCTTTCTTTTCCCCGTATCCTTGTTATTTTCTGGGTATTGCCCTTTCTGTCTGAGTCAATATTTCAAGGGATGGTACGGAATGTATTCGCATTCTGTATGATCATGGTTGTATTTCCCCTTGTTAAGGCATCGGTTCCGCCTGAGGGGGTCAGTATCACGATAGGTTTTATGTTGTTGATCAAAGAGGTCTTTATTGGCCTGGCAATAGGCTTTATTGTGGCTTTGCCGTTTTGGGCTGCTGCCTCAATGGGTTTTATGATCGATACACAAAGGGGAGCGTTTGTGGCGACGCTTTTTTCACCCTTTTTTGGTAGTCGCGTGTCGCCGCTGGGTACATTGTTATTGCAGTCGCTGGCGGTATTGTTTTTTATAAGCGGCGGATTTCTGATTATGCTCAAGGGGATATATCAGAGCTATATATTCTGGCCGCCTCTCGATTTTTTTCCGAGGTTGGATTTGTCTGCAACCAAGTATTTTGTTGCGCAATTTCAATGGCATATTTATGTTGCGGTACTGCTTGCAGCGCCGATTAGTATATTGCTTTTCGTTATTGATTTTTCCATGGGCATGATAAACAGGTTTGTGCCGCAACTGAATGTTTTCTTTTTGTCGCTGCCTATTAAAGGGGTGACTGCGATATTTTTGCTGGCAGTCTATTTTGTAACTTTAACCGGTTATTTTGAGAGTCACTTTAATAAGCTGTTTGAGTCTTTTTATGAATTGGATGGTTTGCTCGGATGAGCCAGAGTGATGATAAAAGCCGGAAAACGGAAAAACCGACCCGGCATAAATTAAAGGAGCTTAGAAAAAAAGGCCAGGTGCCGCGCAGCAAGGAAATCGTTTCCACCGTTGTTATCGTGGCGCTTTTTGCCTATACCTGGATATTTTGGGATTATCATATGGAGCTTCTCAAGGAGATGTTTTTGGATTCGTGGAGCTCTTTAAATGAACCGTTCGAAATTGCAATGGGTAGAATGTTGCATCATGTTATAACGGTATTTGCCTGGATTGTCGGTCCAGCATTATTAATAGGGTCTGTCGCGGTTATCCTCTCCAGTATTGGGCAGTTTGGGTTTTTGCTGGCTGTAGAGCCGGTTAAACCCGATTTCAACAAGGTCAACCCGGTAAATGGTGCTAAAAAAATATTCGGTGCGAAGAACCTGATGGAAACCGGCAAATCGATTATCAAGATAGCATTATTGTCCTATGCAATTTATTGGGTGATGATGATTAATATTCCGGAACTGATGAAGATTATATATTGCGATATTGAATGTGCGCATGAGCTCGCAAAAAAAGTCGTTATGTATATCAGTTTAATTGCGGTGCTGTTGCTGATTTTGCTGTCGGTATTTGATCGATGGTTTCAGAATTATCAGTTTATAAAAGAAAATATGATGACGCGTGAAGAACTGAAGCGTGATCATAAATCCACTGAGGGTGATCCGTTGATCAAGCGTCAGCGTAGATCGCAGCAACAGGAGGATGTCAGGAAAGGCGGCTTAGCGGAAAAAGTAAAAGAGGCTACTGCGATTTTGGTGTCCGGTCAGTATGCGATTGGACTCATGTATGAGCAGGGCAAGACACCATTGCCGATGATCACATTTATGGAAAAAGAAGAGACAGCCAGGCGGATTGTGGCATTAGCTGAGAAAGAGGAAGCAGCGGTCTTCATAGAAGACGATCTGGTGAACGAACTTTGGGTGAAAGGTAAAGTGGATCAGTTTATGCCGACACTTTCACCAGAAAGGGTGAACGATGTGGCTAAAATTATCGTGCAGGCTATGCGTAATAAGATGGGAGAAGAATAAAAGTATTATCGAAATCCTGTATTGATCAATTAGCGGATTTGTTCGCTGACCCTAGTACCTACCCTTATGGCTGGAGAAACGCCGGTTAGACGTAAGTCGTATTCATATCGCCATATTTTTTACCACCGATGACATATTTTCATTAACCCTTGAATTGGCTACGATGTAAGTAGCTGATAATAATAAAAGTAAGGGTGATTTATGAAAGGACGGGCTTTGTCATTGGGAAAATCCTGCGATTCTGAAGCTTTCAAAATCAGGTATCAAACCCACATCAGGGAGCTGTTGTGTCCTCGGAAATAGGCAGGGGAGCTGACTTTATTCCGCAGGAAGCAACTGCGGAGCGAAGGCATGTATCGGTCAGCCGCGGTTCTTTTTTTGAAGATTTGCGGGTTTTTGAGAGTGCCCTGGATTTCCTGGAGATGCTAGATGCCGATGCCGAACTTGATGAGCCGAACGAGAAAGATTTTGAAGCGCATAATTCGAAGCAGCGGGGGCGGCCTTTCTCGGACAAGCAGGAACAAGAGCAGGAGCGGCATAATCAGGCTTATTTAGAGAAGCGTGCGAAAAAAGAGCAAAGCAATAATAAGATCCTTGAAGCGCAGAAAAATACTGATAAACAACAGGAGTTAAAAGCGCACGAAGAGGATGATTCCAATCGTGGTGGCGGCCTTGCAACAGCGCGGCAGCAAGGTGCATCACAATCCCCGGTTCCTGAGCTTGAGATGCTATTTCAGGATAACTTGGGTGATGGACCTGATGATGCCAAATCAGATTCTAATGATGATACGCCTACACGCCAGCGCAATGGTCGCCAACCCGAAGAAGAAACTGAAAAGCGGCAATTGCACCATCAAATGGAAACCGCGGGTGAATCGGGCGATGAAAATCAACAGCCCTCAGGTGCCCCTTGGAGCCCAAATGAGTCTGCAGAGAGTGCCGATTCAGTGCAGGAATCCGCTATTGAATACAGCATGTATGCTCAGATAATGCTCTCGGCTGGCCAGCTTGTTGACCCCGCTGATGCCGGGCAGCAGCGGGAAGCTTCATTCGATGAAAACCTGCATGAATCAACTACGGAAACACCAATACAGCATCCGTCGCCGCCTGCAGCGGCGCACTGGTTTTCCAGGTATATGGCGGTGACCGTGCTAAAACAGCGTACCTCGCATGCTGAGATTAGTGGTGTTGAACCTCCCAGATACAGCTATGCCAAGCGGGTCTTGCTGCTGTTATTTTTGGCCACATTTATGCTGATGCCTGTTATTGGCTTACGTTGGTTTGAGGAGTTTGCGCTGCAGCATGAGGCGCTTTATCAAGAGGTTATTGCCGGCGAAATTGCTGCGGAACAGGCGGCGTCTCTGCTTACATCAGAGTTGAGCGCAGAGCCCGGCTTCGATAAAGCTTTAGCCGAAGCACTGAATTTTTCCAGCTTGCTGGTAGTGACTGATGCTGCTGTTATCGGGCTTAGGTATGTACCGGGTGATACACCTTTGCCGGTGGTTACGTTTAAACGTACAGGTCGACAGGCATCAATCGCTGTCCGTGTAGCGAAAGCGCATCGCATACCTGTTTTCCACGATGAAGCTCTGGCCAAAAAGCTTTGGCAGCATAGTGTTGTGGGCGATTTTATTCCTTCAGACACAATCCATGAGGTAGCCAGAGTGACTGCTCGTGCGGCTAAATCCCGCGCAAATGGTGCGAGAGCGAATTTAAGGTAACAAACTCAATACTGGCAGCGTCTATGACTTTTGTCATATTTCTGATGATCTATGTTTTGTAAAGGGCGGTTTTGCTAGGCTAAAGCAGTAAATAACCCGGATTTTTTGGAGTCATTCTATGGGTACCCTAGAGATTAATATTCCCTCGCAAGGGCCGGTATCAGAGCGTGTTGAGGAGCCTAAAGGGCTGATTACCCCGGTCGAGGCGGAATTTCACCAGGCTTTGGAAGATGTTGGCCCGGATCAGCGGGCACCTGGGCGGCTATATGAAAAAAATGCAGGCCCGTACAGAGCTGCGCAGCTAAGTGATCTGGAAAAAGAGTCCAAAGAGTTTTATCAGGAGCATATTTCCGGTATCGCATATCTGACAGAGATTGTGCATCAAACGGCAAAGCATGCTGAGCCTGCCTATATCGCGCGCCTGTTGGTTTTGCAGGGAGCTTCAACCAATATTCATTATGAGTATCACGAGCTGACAGTGGCCTCAGAGCAGGTGCTGGAGGCTGTTTTGAGGTATGAGGAAAACCTGGCCGGGGATGGAAAAGTGTTGGTTAGGTTTAAGATGCTGAACCCTCGGGCACGTGCATTTTTCTACCAGGCTGAGGGGAATGAAGTGCGTCTGGGCTCATCGATTACCGGGCTGTTAACCCATATTGAGCCCGTGGCTGATCAAAAACCGATACCCTCATCGGAACCGGGACCGGCAAAACCGGGGGATGAAGAGCACGCCGATTTTACTTTTGAAAGAAGCTGATTGAGTTAGAATTGGACCGGCTCCAGGGTGTTAACCTTTCTGGGAAAAAAATTTTTTTCCGGTTGTGTTGACCTGTAGGGCGTGCTGAATGCGGGCTCAAAGTCCCTGATTTTGTTACCAAAAAACGCTCTCGATATGGCTTTTTAGAGCTTATATTAGCAGTGCCTCACAACCCATTTTTTATTTATTTTACAGTAACTTATGTGCTTAATCTCTAGTGTTTTGGGATTCGCATTGACGCTGGTATAGTACGGCGATCTGACCTTGGTAACCTGTGTAGGAGAGCCCCTGGACCACTAGTGTCGAGGGCGCCGAAGGCGCAACCTGCCCGGAAACGCTCAGGCAAAAGGACTACACAAGTTCTGTTCGGACGTGTTGAATTTAACGGCCATTACTTCGATTCCTCTGGACAGGGTCAGCTCTGGAGAGCGGCCATTTGTATGGCCCACCGAAGGGGACATGAGCTCGGCCGCCCAGCCTTGCTCTAATCTCTCAGGTCACCGGACAGAGGGGCAGTTTTTACTGCCCCTTATCCGGAGATAACTGGCCTGATGCCTAAATATACGCCACTACATGAAACTCACCTGAGCCAGGGTGCCGCAATGGTTGATTTTGCGGGCTGGCACATGCCTTTACATTACGGTTCACAATTGCAGGAGCATATCCAGGTACGAACGGGTGCCGGGATGTTTGATGTCTCACATATGACCGTTGTTGACCTGGAAGGTGAGCGCACGGCCGCCTTTTTACAATATTTACTTACAAACGATGTAGCCCGCCTTAAGCAACAGGGCAAAGCAATGTATAGCTGTATGCTGAATGAACAGGGTGGTGTGCTCGATGATTTAATTGTGTATTACCTGAGCGATTCCCATTACCGCCTGGTGGTCAATTCAGCGACCCGTGATAAAGATCTTGATTGGCTGGGTATGTATACGGAAGAGTTTTCTGTTCGACTGACTGAGCAAGATCAACTTGCAATGATTGCGGTTCAAGGGCCGCAGGCAATCGCTAGTAGTTTATCTGTATTACCTGAACAATGTCGGGTTGTAGCGTCGGATTTACCCCGTTTTTGCGCCATACAGTATGAGCAATGGTTTATTGCGCGTACCGGTTACACCGGTGAAGACGGTTTTGAAATAATGATACCGGCTAAGCAGGCAGCGGATGTTTGGTCAGCTCTGCAGGCTGCCGGAGTCAGTCCTGCCGGTTTAGGGGCCAGGGACACATTACGCCTGGAGGCAGGCATGAGTTTGTATGGCAATGATATGGATGAGAAGACTACACCATTGGAGTCCGGTTTGGGCTGGACCGTGGCCTGGGAGCCTCCCGGTCGTAATTTCATTGGCAGGGAAGCATTGGAGCGAAATCGGGCTCAAGGGGTTACAGCAAAACAGGTTGGTCTGCTGCTCGAAGGCCGTGGTGTATTACGTGCGCATCAAAAAGTGTTGACTGAAGCCGGGGAAGGAGTAATTACCAGTGGCACGTTTTCTCCGACGCTGCAGCGTTCAATCGCATTGGCGAGAGTGCCGGTTGATTCCGGTGTGGAATGTGAGGTGGAAATTCGCGGCAAACCGGTGCCGGCGAAAGTGGTCAAGTATCCGTTCGTCCGGAATGGGAAATCTTTAATTTAAGATCGTTATCAGTGGCGCTATGACTGTTAACGGTTTATATCGGCTATAAAAATGGGAGATGATAATGAGCAATATACCTGAAGAGCTAAAATACACGGAAACGCATGAGTGGATTCGCAGCAACAGTGATGGAACCCTGACGGTAGGTATTACCGATCATGCCCAGCAGGCATTGGGTGATCTGGTGTTTGTCGAGGTTAATGCGGCCGGAGAAACGCTTTCTGCCGGGGACGCCTGTGCGGTTGTTGAATCTGTAAAGGCGGCATCGGATGTTTACTGTCCGGTTGCGGCCGAATTACTTGAATCCAATGGTGCGCTGGAGGATGCGCCTGAACTGATTAACTCAGATCCGTATGGTGATGGCTGGCTGTTCAAAATCAAGCCGGCTGATGGTGCGGATACAAGCAGTTTGTTAAATGCCGGCGCCTATGCTGATTCAATCGCAGAATAAGTTTTAGATAACATCATGCCATTTATTCCACATACTGAAGAAGATATCCGTTCGATGCTGGCGGTGATCGGGGTAGACACTATTGAAAGCCTGTTTGATGAAATCCCCGAAAAATTAAAAATTGATGAGCTGTCCGGAGTGCCGGAAGCGGCATCTGAGATGGAAATCAGCCGTTTGATGCATGAACGTGCTACCCGTGATGGTTTGCAGCAGTGTTTTATCGGTGCCGGCGCCTATGAGCACCATATTCCTGCGGCAGTTTGGCAGATAGCCACACGCGGTGAGTATTATAGTGCTTATACGCCTTATCAGGCCGAAGCCAGTCAGGGCACATTGCAGCTGATCTATGAGTATCAGACGATGATGGCCGGATTAACAGCAATGGATGTATCGAATGCGTCATTATATGATGGAGCGTCTGCGCTGGCTGAAGCGGCATTAATGGCGGTTAGGGCTAATCGTAAAATCAAATCAGGGCGAATATTGGTACCTGAAACAGTGCACCTGGTATACCGGGCCTGCACAACAACTATTGTTAAAAATCAGAATATTGAGCTGGTCAATCTGCCTTATTGCCCGGAACGTGGCATTACATTGCCTGAAACTTTACAGCAGTATGCAGATGAAGAAGTTGCTGCAGTGGTCATACAGCAGCCGAACTTTTTTGGCGGGCTCGAAGAGGTGGATCAAATCACTGACTGGGCACATGCTAAAGGTGCGCTGGTGATTGCGGTTAATAATCCATTATCACTTTCGTTGTTGAAACCTCCAGGGCATTGGGGAAGTCACGGTGCAGATATCGCCTGTGGTGATGGCCAGCCTCTGGGTGTGCCGTTAGCCGGCGGCGGGCCTTATTATGGTTTTCTGTGTTGTAAGCAGGAATATGTTAGACAAATGCCGGGCAGAATTGTTGGGCGTACTGTTGATCTTAACGGTGATCCGGGGTTTGTGCTGACTTTGCAGGCCCGTGAGCAACATATCCGCCGCTCGAAGGCCACTTCGAATATTTGTACCAACCAGGGTCTGGTCGTGACCGCTTCAACCATATATATGGCGATTATGGGGCCTGAAGGCTTGCGGCGGGTAGCATTGCAAAGTCATTCCGCTGCACGGGAGTTGGTTACCCGGCTTGCCCGTATACCGGGAGTGCGCCAGGCGTTCAGCGGATCTTTTTTCCATGAGTGTGTGATTCAGTTCGAACGCCCGGTAGCGGAAGTTTTACAACGACTCGCAGCCAAAAATATTCTGGGTGGTTTTAGTCTCGCTGATACATATCCTGAATTGGAAAACGCCTTGTTGCTGTGTGTGACTGAAACCAAAACACCGGCTGATATCGATCATTATTGTGAAGCACTAACATCGATATTGTCTGATTAAACTTAACCCTGATTTTTTAACTGATATGCTTATTTTTGAACAGTCCAAACCCGGTCGTAAAACATCTTCACAAATGCCGTCCGATGCGCAGTTGCCGCATATAAAAGAAAGTTTAACGGATATTCCGGCTGCATTATTGCGTGATACTCAGCCGTTATTGCCGGAAGTGTCCGAGCTTCAGGCAGTGCGGCACTATACACGTTTATCACAGCGCAATTTTTCGATCGATACAGAATTTTATCCCTTGGGTTCATGCACGATGAAATATAATCCGCGTGCCTGTAACACACTGGCAATGTTGCCGGGGTTTTTAAACCGTCATCCATTTGCACCGGCCGCGCTTAACCAGGGTTTTTTACAAACGTTATTCGAGTTACAGGAGATGCTTAAAGCGGTTACCGGTATGCAGGGCGTATCGTTAACCCCGATGGCGGGTGCGCAGGGTGAGTTTGCCGGTGTGGCGATGATGCGTGCCTATCATCAGGCAAACAACCAGTCCCACCGGGATGAAATCCTGGTGCCTGATGCGGCACATGGTACCAATCCGGCGACTGCAATTATGTGCGGCTATAAGGTCCGTGAAATTCCGACCGGTGCTGATGGTGATGTTGATATTGAAAGCTTGCGTGCAGCAGTCGGGCCGCAAACTGCCGGCATTATGTTGACGAACCCATCCACATTAGGAGTGTTTGAGCAACGCATACAGGAGATTGCGGACATCGTGCATCAGGCCGGTGGCTTGCTGTATTACGATGGCGCAAACCTGAATGCAATTCTCGGTAAAGTGCGCCCCGGTGATATGGGTTTTGATGTGATTCATATGAATCTGCATAAAACATTTTCCACGCCGCATGGTGGTGGTGGGCCCGGCTCAGGTGCGGTAGGCGTCGGCAAGCGTCTATTGCCGTATTTGCCGGTACCGCTTGTTGGGGAAAGCGATGAAGGTTATCGGTGGTTGACTGAGAGCGATCTGCCGCAAAGTATCGGACGCTTGTCGGGGTTTATGGGTAATGCCGGTGTGTTGTTGCGCGCTTATATTTATATGCGAATGCTTGGTAAAGACGGCATGCGCCGGGTTGCTGAATATGCAACGCTGAATGCCAATTACCTGCTCGTGCAACTGCAAAAGCGGGGTTTTGATGCAGCTTATCCGCAACGGCGGGCGAGCCATGAGTTTATTATCACGTTAAAAAAACAAGCCCAACAGCTGGGTGTAAATGCAATGGCATTTGCGAAACGTCTGCTCGACAAAGGTTTTCATGCGCCGACAACTTATTTTCCGTTGCTGGTACCGGAATGTTTGTTGATAGAGCCTACGGAAACAGAATCTCTGGAAGAGCTGGACCGGTTTGTTGAGGCTATGGCTGAAATTCTGATTGAGGCTGAGCAGGACAGTGCACTGGTCAATCAGGCACCTCATAGCCTGCCGGTCCGCAAACTGGATGATGTGCGGGCTGCGAAATCGCTGGATTTGGTCTGGAGAGATAAAGTCGATTCTTGAGAATCCGGTGGCTTCTGGAGTGGCCGCATCCGGTTGTACAGGGTATGATCGGGATCAGGCTTGGAAGCAGCAGGGAGTTACCGCCAGATGGGCGGTGATTCAGGGACATAAAGCCCGTAAGTGTTTGATATTTTGGGCTTTTTGCTATAACTACGGAATGATCCTGGCTTGGAGATTTTGCAATGCAAGGAAATAAACTGCTTACTGATGATAAATCCATAAGGCAAGCCGTGATGGTGGAGCAGATCAAAATGCTGATCGCGCAATCACCCACCGGAATTGTAATGGGTTTTTTATTGGCCAGCTTTATTGCGCTGGTATTCGGTGAACTTGTGCCCGGCAGGTTCGTATTTGCGTGGTGGTGCATAATAAGTACTTTTTTCTTTTGTCAGTATCTAATGTATCTGACATTCACCAAGCAACGAGCCGATCAGGTCAATCATCGTCGCTGGTATTATATGGTTCTCGCTGCAGCGGCGATCAGCGGTTTATGCTGGGGCGTCGGTTTAACGCTGATGCTGCGGGAAGCGCCGCCGCAGTTTCATATTTTTCTGATCATATTGTTAATTTCGCTGGCAGCGGCCGGCATCACCATGGCGATTCGTACGCCGGTCTACTATACCTTTGCGGCCTGTATTCTAATGCCGGTCATAACCTGGCTTGCAGTGCAGGAAGAAATAATCAAATTTATTTTGGGTATGTTCCTGATCATATTTATGGTTGCGATGTGGTTATTTGCTTATCAGGTAAACAGAGCATTATTTACCTCACTCCGGTTGCAGTTGGAAAATCAGTCACTGGCAAACTCGCTGAAACAAAGCAATGCAAGGTTGCAGGTATTAAATGAAGAGCTGACCCAACTTTCAGCAACCGACAGCCTGACTCAGGTTGCCAATCGCCGTTATTTTGATAACCGTATTCTTTCCGAATTTTCGCGTGCGAGCCGTGAGCATACCGCGCTTTCGATCATCATGATCGATGTGGATTTCTTTAAAGTGTATAACGACAAGCTGGGGCATATAGCCGGTGATGAATGCCTGAGGCAGGTTGCATTATGCATTCGTAACTCACTGAAACGCCCGACCGATCTGGTTGCCCGTTTCGGCGGTGAGGAGTTTGTCGTCTTGTTGCCCAGTACCGCGCCGGAAGGTGCGTTGAGTCTCGCGGAAGAAATCAGAGAGAATGTCGAGTCGATTAATATTGAGCATCCGGATTCCAAAGCAAGTAAATATGTCACGATTAGCCTCGGTGTTACCGGCGGGTATCCCAGCCGGGATTACACCAAAGAGATGATGCTGAAGAAAGCCGATGAAGCCTTATACAATGCAAAAGCCGATGGCCGCAATCGCGTGCATTATGAGCCCGTTGCGAACCGGCCGATACAGCGCCAGGCGTAAAGTTCACGCGGCAATATGCCTGTTAGTGTTCTTTGGTGTATCGCCGGTATGTATTGCAGAGACCGGCGCCGGTATGTCTGAGCAAACGGAAAAGTTATCGCCTTGTCCGGACTCACCGAATTGCGTGCAGTCTGAATACCCCGATCATAAAAGTTATCTTAAGCCGCTTGATTTGCAGGATAAGGATCCTGGTGAAATATTACAGGTGTTGCAACAGGTGCTTGATGATATGCCCCGCAGCCGTATTGTTGAGCAGCAGTCGGATTATTTGCGGGCTGAATTTACCAGCCGGATATTTAAATTTGTAGACGACCTGGAGTTACGATATGACCCGGCGGCCGGTGTTATGCATATACGTTCGGCTTCGCGCAGTGGCTATTACGATTTTGGTGTAAATCGCAAGCGGGTAGAGTATATTCGGGCGGCGCTTTACAAATCCTTTAGCATTAATAACGCATCACCATCATAGTGAATCAACGGATGAGGAACCACCGGTTCCCGCATCACTTCATAAAAACCACATCGTTCGTATAAACGTTTCGCACCGGTATTTTTTTCAAACACGATCAGGCTGAGCTGTTTAAGCTTTTGAGTCAATGCCAGGTTTTCGGCAAGCTCGATAAACCGGGAGCCGATGCCCTGATTGCGAAATTCCGGAAATAACGCAACTCCACAAATATACAGAGACCCGGGCTGTTCCAGTTTATGATAAGGTTCCAGAATCGGGTCGCTTTCACCCTGGTCCGGTTCGCCGGGCAGCATCGGAAATGCCACCATCATACCGGCAGCTTGTTTGTCCAGTTCTGCAATCATGCAGTTTTGATAGCTGAACTCAGTATCCTCACGCGCATAGCGCCGGGCGCCGACCTGCAAAATATCCTCGTTCGGTTCCGCAAGCTGCGTCCAGATATAATCAGCAACCCCGTCAGAGGAAATACTGTACAGCTGCGCGATCGTCAGGCAGTCGTCTTTGCGTGCCGGACGGAAGTTAGGTTTTTGAGCGTTGTGATTGTCCGGCATTGGTTTTGATGAGCTGAATATATTACCAGTTTAACCGGTTACCGGCGCTTCATAAAGGCGGTTTTTTTGTATCAGCAATTTAGTCTGTTGTTGATGGTGTATCAAAAAGCAACGGTCTGATATGTTCCCGGTAATAAGTATCCAGACCGGTATGTCCTTTTTCTGCACGGACTTTTATTGTTGTATCCAGCACCTTGGCAAGTGCTGCTTTAGCCTCAATATATGCAGCGGCAGTTTCGGGTTGCTGTAGTTTCCGATCCATTTCATTGACCTCTCTGACCAGGAAGCCCAGTTTGCCGGTTTGTGGTTTACTGCTGGAGGACAGTTTTGCAATAGCCTGATAGATCAGCCTGTTGGCCAGCAGCTGTTCACGCTGCGTAAGCCGGATGTTATATTGCGCACTGTCGTTAAAATGTTTGAAATACGTGGTTACATTTTTTAATTCTGTTTCAGTCGGCTGCCAAAGTTCGTTGTATGAAATGTTTGTGTTGATATATCCGGCGGCTTGATTCAGCAATGTGTTTTTTATTTTGGTTATTTCAGTGCTGCTGAGTGTTGCATAGTCAGGATATGCATTATCACGTGTCTGGTATTGCTGCAATAAATGAAAATGAGCGAGCATTTCGGTTATGACTTTTATTAATCTACCGGTCTTTTTAATTTCTGAATGTCCAAGGTGGCTTTTAATTGCGGTACTCGCGTGTGTATAAATATCTCCGAACGGCAGATGCTCCGGGTGCTCCGATGGTTCCAGCCTTTTTGAATCTAATAGCTGGAAAAGTCCGCGGCTGTGGTCATATTGCGCGGCCGGTTCGCCAAATACCGGTATTTCAATATATTGCCGGTACACTGCCTCTATTGCATCTTGTATGTGATCGTAATTGGGCAGGTAATTGCCGCTGAATATGATATCGTTTGTTTTTTTCACACTTGTTTTTATAATGCGATACAATGCCGCGTAAATTTCTCTATGCGGCGTATTTTCCATAATTTGATCCACTGTTTTAATAAGTTGCTGGAAGGCTGAGTCCTGGTCCCTGGGGCCATAGCGTTCATATAATTCGGTAAATAGCTTCAATTGCAAAGTCCGGAAAGTGTGCTGATGAGTAATCGTATCCAGAACCTCCGTTTCCATACTGTCTTCCTGAGCGCGTTCTAATTTCAATTCGGCGCGTGGCCTGATCGAAGAGACATATAAATGATAATTATTCAGGCCTTCTAAAGCCTGTTTGAGTTCTGATTCAGTAGGTTCTGTGTCAGGTGCATACGCGGCCAGGGTCGATAACATTTTCGCAGCAACCTGATTCAGTATTCTCTCTGCGACAATTTGTTTTTCAGTTTCATTCGGCAGGCGTGATTCAGAGTTGGGGTTGGGTTTTATTTGCCTGTTATCCAGCACCAGCAGCTCAGCCAATATATCAAAAAAACCCTGAAGCATACGGGTTTTTTGCAGGTTTGAATGGTTTTGAGAAGTTTCTGGGCTTATATCCAGATGGGCTGCATAAAAATGCATCAGCCCGACATTTACTGCAGATTCAAGCAGTTCGACAGCATTCAATGTTTCCAGTGATATATCGGTTTGGTTTGCTGAGACTTCCTGTGTCTGGTCGTTTTCAGTGGTGTTGTTCAGGCCCTGCGATTTGGGACCCGCTTGACCAGGCTGCTCTGTATTACTGGCCTTAATCGGCCCATTGTTGTTTTGTGTATTGTTCGGTTCCGGTGTTTGCAACGGTTTTGATGCACGAATACTGATTAGGCCGTTGTTGTTTTTATCCTGCTCATCGTTTGTGCCGGGTTTAAAGCTGATACCGGTTTGATTCTCACTGCCGAAGGGCAGTGAGGTGTTAACCGTAGTCTCCGGATCGTTGGCCGGAGGCAGTTCAACGTCAGTGTTTAAATGTTGTGTCAGTGTGCTGCCGGTTTGCGGTGTGCCATTGCCGAGATCAGCGGGATTAACCTGGGCGAGAGCATAACGTTTCACAACACCTTCCAGCGTCACACCGGTGCTGCGGTTTGCGTGCAGACCGTTGGCTGTTAACCAGCCATAGCCGCCATTGACTAAAAATGTACCCAAAGCCTGCAACGACCCGGCCAGGCTGGCCGGTATCTGGCGTGTTGAGCGGTCGGTCATTTTGACCGGCAAATCCAGGCCGATGATATAGGTTTGTCCATTGTCTCGATCGCTTGCCTGATTGATCTGAAACCCGTTTTGCGATTCCGCGGAGCGATCGGCGATCGCCATCAGAGTTAAAGAGGGGTAATGGTTT
>JANQRI010000010.1 GCA_028284675.1 Gammaproteobacteria bacterium
CCGAACTACCGTGGTGCGAACAGTTTACCGCCGTATGTGTATGCGAAAGACCAGAATGGTGAGCTGGCATTACATGTGGTGTTAACACAGAAAAACACGATTCGCTTGCAGCCTATTTCAACAGAGATCATACCGGTAGACAAAGGCACCGGCCCAACCCGATTTAATGGGGCGTGGCAGAATATACCGCAGTTAGATTATGCGCAGCAGCAGTTATTAAACACGATGCACGGTACGCCGATCACAGAGGCGCCGTTACTCAGAGTGCCTGCAACAGGTGATGCTAATCATCCGCAGTTGTCGCCTCCAATTCCCGCGCCGAATTCTGCCTCAGGCTCCGCACCGGTGCCGGTGAAAGTGCCTGCTGTGCCATTACCTTAGAAAAAAATTAAGCCGTTTCGTTTTCATCCAGCCATTGCTGAACAATCAGTGTGGCTGCAAGCTGGTCGATATCCTGTTTGTTGTTTTTACGCGTTTTTTGTCCTTGTTGCCGTTGTGTCTGCAACAAAGATTTTGCCGAAGCTGAAGTAAATTCTTCATCCTGCATATACACATCCAGTTTGAAATGTGTTTGCAGTTCGTTTGCAAATTGTTTTGCGGCTTTGCAGGATTCGTTTTGGTCATCCCCGTGCAGTAAAGGCAGGCCGACGATCAACGCATTGGGTTCCCAGCGTTGGATGAGTTCGGCAATCTTTTGCCAGTCAGGTTTGCGGTTAAGATTTGTCAGTGTGGTCAGCGGTGCGGCTGTGCCGCTGAGTGACTGGCCGACGGCAACACCGATACGTTGCCTGCCATAATCAAATCCAAGCACTGTGATGGCGGTTCTCAATTTTATGCATGCCCCGATTCGCCGCTTAGCAAATTAAGGTCCACACCGAGTGCGTTTGCCGCTGCTTGCCATAATTGATTTGTCGGTGTGCTGAATATCAGATCGGTTTCGGCCGGATGCGTTAACCATGCATTCGTTGCCAGTTCCTGTTCGAGCTGGCCGGCGCCCCAGCCGGCATAGCCCAGGGTAATGATAATGTCTTTGGGTCCATTACCTAAGGCGATGGATTCCAGAATATCCCGCGAGGTGGTCAGGCCCAGTTCATTAGTGATTTGCAGGCTTGTCTCCCATTGCCCGGGTGGGCGATGCAAAATAAAACCGTTTTGCGCACCGACCGGTCCACCGGCCATGATTGCCCGGTTATTGATTTCCGGATCTTCGCAGCTAATGTCCAGTTGCTGAAATAATTCACTCAGTCGGGTGCCGGTGGCCCGGCTCAGAATAAGCCCCATTGCACCGTTATCGTCATGTTCACAAATATAGGTCACGGTGCGCTGAAAGTTTGGGTCGTTCAGACTCGGCATCGCGATGAGGAAGTGGTTTTTCAGGTTTAAGGTAAGTTGCATATTCGTTTATTTTGTATTGAGGTCGCCATCGGCAAACTGCCAGGTTCGGACGATTTCGATATGGTCGGCAGCTTCACGGAGTTCAGCCGGAAACGGCGGGTATGGCGCGGCCAGTTCAACAATTCGTTTTGCAGCATCATCCAGTATCTTATGTCCTGATGATCTTATCAGACTGACTTCAACGATACTGCCATCCCATTTTAATTCAACTTCGAGGATTAATGTTCCTTCCAGGTGTTCGCGGGCTGCCTGGTCGGGGTAGTTTAAGTTGCCGATGCGCTCAACTTTTCTGACCCAGTCGAGCATGTAACGTGCGGGCAGATACTCATGCGTACTCGCGGTCAGTACTTTCTTTTTCGGTCGTTTTGCATAGGCTTCGCGTGCCAGGTTCAGCTCGGCGGTCAGTCGGGCGATCTCCAGGTCATAATCCTGTGGGTTTTGTTTATCGGGTTGCCGAACTTCAGACTCGAGCAGCTCTTCGGTGACCTGCATCTCATGGTCCGAATAAAGCTGGGTGATGACCGGCAGGTCCTGTTGTTCGGCTTTGTCAGGGTTACCGCTTTCGACCGGTTGGGGCGCAATACCGTCGGCTTCGGTAAATTCAGTCGATGTAAAAGGATTGCTGGGTCGCGCGCGCTGATCACTTTCACCACCGCCCTCCTGGGCTGTTTGTGCGAGGTAGTCGGCTTTTTCCGGCGCTTTATCATTACGGGTTTGTACCAGAATAATTTCCAGCGACGGTGGTGCGTCCAGATCGGCGGGGTCGCCGGGTTTGAAAATAACCCCCAAGATAATGATCGCATGCACTGAGGCGGCCAGAAACAGTGTCAGCCCAAGCCGGTCTGCGGCACTGATTGTCGGTTGAGCGGGATTCACGATGTTTTACGCTTGCTTGTTATCGCATCCATCAGCGTTCCGGCAATATCCAAATCATAGATCGCATCCAGTTCACGGATACAGGTGGGGCTGGTGATATTGATTTCGGTCAGGTAATCGCCAATGACGTCCAGGCCGGCGAAAACAATGCCATGGTCTTTCAGCGTTGGGCCGACAGCCGCGCAAATGGCTTTGTCTCTATCGCTTAGCGGCTTGCCGACACCATGGCCGCCGACGGCGAGATTGCCGCGAAACTCACCTTTGCCGGGAATACGTGCCAGTGCATACGGAATCGGCTCTCCGTCAATCAGCAGAATGCGTTTATCACCCTCGGTGATTTCAGGGATAAAGCGCTGTGCCATTACGGTGGTTTGGCTATTGTCAGTAATGGTTTCCAGAATCACACTGGCGTTCGGGTCGTCTATGTTGACCCGGAAAATTGAACGTCCGCCCATGCCGTCCAGTGGTTTGACAACAATATTGTGCTGTTCTTCCAAAAAGTGGCGGATATGGACCATATTCGCGCTGACCAGTGTCGGTGGAGTGAATTCACTGAACTGGCTGACCTGAAGTTTTTCATTCATTAACCGCAGGCTGTCCGGGCGGTTTACCACCATGACCCCCTGTTCGAATGCTTTTTGTAATAAATGGGTCGTGTAAATGTATTCCATGTTGTACGGGGGATCGACCCTCATCAGGACAATATCCAGTGATTGCAGTGGTGCCTGCTGCTGCTTGCCGAATGAAAACCATGACTCCAGGTCATCTTTAACCGTCAGTTGCCGCATATCACCATGGCATATGCCGTCCTGTAGGTGTAAGTCTGTGCGCAACATATACCAGAGTTCCCACTGGCGCCGCTGAGCAGCCAGCAGCATCGCCAGGGTAGAATCTTTTTTGGGGTTGATGGATGCGATTGGGTCCATCACAACGCCAATGCGTACGGTCATAGTTCGGTGATATAGGGTTAGAGTAAATAAGAGTCGGAGGCTTGCCTATGTTGAAGCATGTTCATGACTTTCTTGAGCGGCTGCCAGCAGGGCCAGGCGTGCGATCACACCGTAAGCGTAAAAACGGTTGGGTTCGGCATTTGGGTTGAGATCATGGTCCGGAGAGTTACATGATTCGGCAAATGCCAGAGGTTCGAAATGCATACCCGGGGAGTTCAGGTTCTCGGTATGGCCTTTTTCGGCATGTACCCGGTAAAACCCGCCAACGACAAACTGATCGATCATATACACCACCGGCTCCGCCACATTGTCTTCACCAATGGTTTCGGAAGTATATACACCCTCCTGAATAATCACTTTTTCCACCTTTTGCCCTTCTTTGGTGGTATCCATACGGGTTCGTTGTTTGCGGTTTAATGTCTGTATTTCATCGACGCTGCTGACGGTCATTACGCCCATGCCGTAGGAGCCGGCATCGGCCTTTATAAATACAAACGGTTTTTTGTCTATATTGTATTCATCATATTTTTTCTGAATCGCGACCAGCAACTCGGCAACATTTTCCTCCAGGCACTCATAACCTTCGCGTTTCATAAAGTTTATGCAGCCGCAATTACGCATCAACGGGTCGATCAGCCACGGATCGATGCCGATCAGTTCGGCAAATTCAAGGGCCAGATCCCGGTAGACGGTAAAATGGGCAGACTTAAGGCGATTGCTCCAGCCGGCTTCCAGCGGCGGGATGATTTGCTGTGTCAGATTCTCCAGAATTTCAGGTCGGCCGCTGCTGAGATCGTTGTTCAGCAATATTGAGCACGGGTAAAAATCACCGATGTGCAGTTTGTTGTTGTCCCGTTGCAGGGCTTCGAGACGCAGGGTTTTGCCGGATTGCAGCTGTATGGATTTTTCGGTTTCAATATCGGGTGACAGCGAACCGATTCGCACCTCATAACCGGCTTGTGCAATGATATGCTGAATTGTTGCGACGCTTTCAAGATAGTGCAGGTTGCGTGTGTGATTTTCAGGGATCAGTAATACCCCGCATGCCTGCGGGCTCAGGCGTTGCAGAGCTGATTGCATCGCATGGTAAGCAAGTGGCAGCAGCTTTGGGTTCAGGTTATTAAATCCGGCTGGGAACAGGTTGGTGTCCACCGGGGCGAGCTTAAAGCCGGCGTTTCGCAGATCGACGGACGCATACAATGGGGGTGGTGTCAGCTGCCATTGTTTGCGGAACCAGGCTTCGATACGGCTTTGATGGTCGAGCAAATTCGACTCTATGATATGCAGTGGACCGGTGTTGGCGGTGATCAGATGTGGGCCTGATTGTAAAACTTGCACGATCATTGCTTATTAGTTTCGGGTAAGGTGGAGGTGGTTATGTTAGATCGCGAGTTTATCTCAAAGTTGATGCAAGTATCCATTGGCGGGGGGCGAATTAAAACTCCTGGCTATTTAGCCGCTATTTCAATCCAATGGGGTTTAGCTTTCAGTTATTTTGCGAATGAGCTTAAAGAAGCCCCGCTAAATTGTTTATTTTCAAAGATTTTGTTGATAAAGTCCGGAGGTTCAGCTACATTTCGTGAACTATGGGGTAGCTGTGTCGAAATATAATTTAAATTGTCGAGTTTTCGACATGAAAGTGTTCAAAAATACATAAATCCAGCGGAATAATTTGAATGCAATGACGGGTGAAACTTCCAGTCTTAAGGTAATGGTGATTGATGACAGCAAGACAATCCGGCGTACTGCCGAGAGTCTGCTGAAAAAGGAAGGTCATCATGTGATGACCGCTACCGACGGTTTTGAAGCTTTGGCAAAGATATCAGAGTTCAAGCCGCACATTATCTTTGTTGATATTTTAATGCCCAGGCTGGACGGGTATCAGACCTGTTCGCTGATTAAAAATAATAGTGTATTCAAAACGACACCGGTCATTATGCTGTCCAGTAAAGACAGTATCTTTGATCGTGCCCGGGGGCGGATTGTCGGTTCTGAGCTTTATCTGACCAAACCGTTTACCAAAGAAGATTTGCTCGGAGCAATCGACCGGCATGTTGGCAAAGCAGAAGAGCAGCAGAACACCGCCTAAACGTTGTATCGGAACCGGCGTAGACAAAATTCTGGGATATGGGGTTATGAAAGTACTGATAATTGATGATTCACGTACGCATGTTCACAGCTTAAAGGAATGCCTGGCCAGGCATGATATGGAGGTTTTGGCCGCTTACAGTGCTGAAGAGGGTATCAAGGTTGCCAAGGACCAGCTTCCTGATGCGATTTTAATGGATGTGGTGATGCCGCATATGAATGGTTTTCAAGCCACACGTGCACTACGTAAAGACCCTCAAACATCGGATATTCCGATTGTTATTATTACTACCAAAAGTGCCGAGACCGACCGTCTCTGGGGAATGCGCCAGGGGGCGATTGATTATCTGATCAAGCCGATTGATGAAGATCAGTTGGTCAGCCGATTAAAGTCTTTGGTGCCGGGTTCGTAAACAAGGTCATGGATTCGCCAATTGCACAACTTAGAGAAATTGAGGCCAAGAGTCTCGCCAGACGGGAACTGGTGCTGCACGCGTCAGAAGAGTCCGGTGAATGGCGTGGCATTGTCTTTAAGCTTGGCGAAAAAGAGTTAACGACGCATATGCCCAGTGTTGTGGAAGTCTTGAACCCGATGGAATGCACCCGGGTACCGGCCAGTCAGCCCTGGTTTAAAGGTATTGCCAATATTCGGGGGCAGCTGGTACCGATTTCGGATTTGCATAGTTTTCTCTATGGCACAACGAGAGATAAAGAGCCGGACCCGCGGGTGATCGTATTTCGTCTGGCCAATACCGTGGCCGGCCTGGAAGTATCAGGCGTCAGTGGTATCAGAAATTTTAAACAGGACAATATGGATGAGAGCTACCCGGAGGAAGACGAGCATTTAAAGCCGGTAATTACCGGTTGTTTTCATGACGATGGAGAAAACTATCCGGTATTTGATTTTAATCGATTGATCAGCAATGAAAGGTTTATGCAAATCACATCGGTAAATGAAGGGTAACGTAAATACTTCCTGAATTTATCGTAGCAAAGGCGGGAGAAAGTTATGAAATTTAAAAAACCCAGTTTATCTGGATTCGGTTTTAAAAGAGGTGCCAATGCTTCATTCTCTATGTTGCCCATCCTCGGCGGGTTGCTGATACTCTTGTTGATTGTGATGGTGGTGTCTTTCGTTTATTTTTATTACCAAAACAAATTTATTGCTGAATACAGCAGTTATATTTCCGACCAGAAACTGCTGTCGCAACGTATCGCGACCAGCGCTTTTGAAGCCGCCAGTGGTAAAGAAGAGGCTTTCGGGCGTTTGGAGGAATTGCGTAACCGCTATCAGGAAACACTTGATTTGGTCAGCAACGGCAACCCCGCAACCGGCCTGCCGCCATTGACGTCTGATGTAAATGCCGAATTGACCGATTTGAAAAATACCTGGGATGAGTATTCGGCAAATGCGGATTCCATTATCAGCAAGCGCGGTGCGGTTAGAACTGTTGCGCAATATGTTGCGAATGTATCGAATGCATTGATTCCGCTGGAGAAGCTGTCCGAGGATATCGCTGCAAAGATCGCAGAGGAAGGCACTGATAATCAGACCCTGTTTGTTGCAGCCCGTCAGTCACTGTTTATTGAGCGGGCACGTAAGAATCTCAATCAGATATTGAGCGGGGCGGATGATGCGGCAACCGCTGCAGACCAGTTTGGCCGGGATTTTAAATTCTATGCCCGTGTTGTTGATGGCCTGATTAACGGCAGCCGTGACTTGGGTATTCGTCGCGCGCAGTCTGTTGAAATCCAGAACATGCTGGTGCGTTCACAGGATGTTTATAACAAAGTGCAGCAAAGTGTAATCGGTATTCTGGATATCTCGCCTGACTTGTTTGAAGTGAAAGACGCTGCCGCCGCGGTTGAAATTATCAGCCCTGAAATGCTGGATGTCGGCGCTCAGCTTGAGGATGCATTAAACGAATTAAGCGGTCGTTATTTCCAGATCGCGCTTATCGGTTTATTGGCGTTCTTGGTTTCATTGTTAATATTGGGTTTGATTGCAACCATCCTTGTGAAAGATGCGCGTACCCGGGCAAGCGAATCTTTGACGGTTAATCAGCGTAACCAGGAGGCTATTCTGCGGTTGCTGGATGAAATGGCCGCACTTGCGGAAGGGGATCTGACTGCGCACGCGACAGTGACCGAAGATATTACCGGCGCGATCGCAGACTCAGTAAACTTTTCAATTGACGCATTAAGGTCACTGGTAGAAGCGATTAACAACACGGTTGTGCGGGTTTCGCAGTCATCTGAATACACCCAGGCAATTGCGAACAGGCTGGCGGATGCGAGTAATCAGCAGGCCGCTGAAATCGCAAATACCACCAGCGCGATTTCCAATATGGCGCAGACGATGGAGCAGGTATCAAAGAACGCGATGAACTCAGCGGATGTTGCGCTTAAGTCGGTTGAAATCGCCAACAAAGGTGCGGAAACAGTACGCAGAAATATTGAAGGGATGGATACGATTCGCGAGACCATTCAGGAGACCTCGAAACGAATCAAACGTCTCGGTGAAAGTTCCCAGCAGATTGGCGAAATTGTATCGCTGATTACCGATATCGCGGACCGTACAAACATCCTGGCATTGAATGCCGCGATCCAGGCCTCTTCGGCTGGTGAGGCAGGCCGCGGTTTCGCGGTGGTTGCCGACGAGGTTCAGCGACTGGCGGAACGTGCCGGTAACGCAACCAAACAGATTTCCGCACTGGTTGAAACCATTCAGACCGATACCAACGAAGCGGTCAGCTCAATGGAGCAAAGTACCGCGGGTGTTGTAACCGGGGCGAAGCTTGCAGAGGATGCCGGTAACGCCCTGACTGAAATCGAAAGCGTGTCGAAGCAGCTGGCTGATTTGATTCAGGACATTTCACGTGAAGCACGTGAGCAGGCCAGTACGGCGGTAAATATCTCCGAATCGATGCATGTGATTCAGCAAATTACAATGGAAACCTCTGAAGGTACCACCGAAACCGCATTGTCGATCGGTAACCTGACCGAGCTTGCAAATGAATTGCGTACTTCGGTAGCAGGCTTTAAGTTGCCTGAGTCCGAGGAGATTAAAGTGGCGGTAAATGAGTGACCTTAAAGTACCGGCGCGTTAAGGGCCGGTAGAGACTTACGGTATATTCGATGCAACTTGGAAACACGGTTCATTTCAACTCTTTCAAATGGGTGAAGGAAGAGTTACGGCAACTGCTGCTTGATATCCAGCGGCAGCTGGAGCTGTATGTCAATAACCCGGAAGGAACTGAAAGACTCGACCAGATTATATCCTCGCTACGTCAGGTGCGGGGCACGCTGTCATTGGTGGAGATCTATGGCGCTGCATTATTAAGCGAAGAGATGGAGCTCGTTGCGCGCGCATTAAAGACCGATGAAATACCCAATCTGGAAAATGCCTATGAAGTGTTGCTAAACGCAGCAATCAAACTACCTGATTATCTGGAAAGCCTGGCGGCCGGTAATAAAGATATACCAATGGTATTGTTGCCGTTGCTGAATGATTTGCGTGCCTGCCGAAATGCGAGTCTGTTATCTGAGAATGTATTGTTTTTTCCGGATGTTAATGTCGCAACCGGCACATTTGAGCCGCCTGAAGGCTTGACTGAGCCGACCGGGAATCCGGCAGAGCTTGCGCGCAAATTAAGACATTCTTATCAGCTGGGTCTGCTCGGTTGGTTTCGGGATCAGAAAACAGAAGACGCATTCAAACGAATGCATGCGGTTGTCAATAAGCTGCGGGCCGCATCACGTGAGGATGGCAGTAGCCGTCTGTGGTGGGTTGCAATGGGGATTGTTGAAGCGCTGCAAAATGAAGGCGTGGAGCACAGCGTTGCATTAAAGTCGTTAATGGGCAAGGTCGACCGACAGATCAAATATCTGGCAGATAACGACGAGGTTGAATTTACAAAATCCCTGCCTGATGAGTTGACTAAAAACCTTTTGTATTATGCTGCACGGGCGGAACCGGTTACCGAAAATGTCGTACGCATAAAAAACGAATTCAATCTGGCCAAGTATTTACCTAAGGACAGCGAGCTGGAAAGTGCGGAGCAGCGGCTGGGTGGCCCTAATCAGGAACTGCTGGGACGTGTTGCCGAGGCTATTCAGGAAGATATCAATCAGGCCAAAGATGCATTGGATGCTTTTGTGCACAGTGGTTCCAGTGATTTGAGTCGCCTGCAACCGCTACCGTCTCTATATGCGAAAATTGCCGATACCCTGGGCATGCTGGGTTTGGGGCATGCACGCGAAAGTGTTTTGCAGGAAAAGGCCGGCCTGGAGAGTCAGTTAAGTAATGAAACCGGGCTTGATGAAGAAACACAAATGTCTGCGGCCAGCAACCTGTTAAGTATCGAGGGTGAGCTGGATGCTTATGTGAATAACAGAGTGACCATGTTGATGGATGCGGCAGACGGCGCTGGAATGAGTGCGGAAGAAAGCCAGGCCGTTACCGAGAATCAACATGTTATTACCAGCCTTGTTAATGAGTCACTCAGAGATATTGTTCTGGTTAAAGATGCGTTTTTGAATTTTATCGATAACCCGGATGATGTTGAAACCATAAAACTCGTACCGGATGTGCTTAAAGAATTATCCGGTGCTATGTTTGTTGCGCCGTTAGAAAAAGCTGCGCCGGTAATTGGGCAGTTGCGTGATTATTTTAATGAAACACTCATTAACGGGCGACACCTTCCTGGCGAACAGGAGCAGGACGTGGTTGCTGATGTGGTAACCAATATTGAATGTTTTTTGGAAGCGGTTGCTGAAAATCGGGTTGATAGCGAGCTTTTTGTTGTTGCAGCTAATGAAGCATTTAATTCCCTGCAGCGTTTTGCATCTGCTGATGAGATGGTTGCCCGTAATGCGGCTGCCGCAGACAAGCAAGAGTCGCAACCCTTTGCAAGCGAGGAACTAGTCGTTGATGAAAGCGATCTGCTGGAGGATGATCCGGTCGATGTTGATATTCCAGTCGCTGCTGACGAGCCGAGAATTTCGATTGAGTCGGTGGTTCTGACCAAAAATGTCAAGAAAAATTACGATGAGTTGCAAATCATCGGTGAAGACGCCGACGAAGAGATTATTGATGTTTTTATAGAAGAAGCTCTGGAAGAGCTTGAAAAAGTACGCAGTTTCTTTCCAGTTTGGCGTAATGATTCCGGAGACAGGGAAGCAATTACCACAATCCGGCGTTCTTTTCATACGCTCAAAGGCAGTGGCCGTTTGATCGGCGCAACCTTGATCGGCGAGTTTTCCTGGTCTATTGAAAATATGCTGAACAGGTTAATTGACGGCACGATCAAAGAGTCGCCGCAGCTGTTTGCGGTTGTTGAAGAGGCTTTGGGAATTCTGGCTCAATTAATTGACCAGATTCGTGGTGATTCCGAACCGGTTGAAAATGTGTTTGAGGTTATGCAGAGAGCCGATGAGATTGCAGCTGATCGATTGCCTGTAAACCCAAAGCCTGATCACAATGCCGCGCTTGCCGATGCGGCTCTTCCCGGGTCCGAGTCTGCCGTAGCAGAAGACGGGCCGCAGGAAGTGGAGGAGTTATTATCCCAACCTGAAAACGATGTTCCGGAGCCGATTTCCCTGGCCGATAATGTCGTCAGCATCACCGGAGAAAGCCTGCTGGGTGAAACGACCGCTTTAAATTTGGATGATGAGGCTGCGTTTGACGCAGACGAGTCTGATGCCGGCATTGTGCTGGAAGAGTTGTCTGAACAGGAAGAGGTGCTGCAGGAAGATCAAGACGGGAAAAATATTCCGAAGCCGGATTTGACCGGTGAGTATCTGCGCAAATCGATTGATCCTACCTTACTGGATATTTTTTCCGATGAAGCGCAGACACATATCACTGAAATCAAGCGTATCAGTAGTAAAGCGCGTGATGAAAAACTGTCTACCCAAAATGTCGAATCGTTGATTCGTGCGCTGCATACTTTGCACGGCAGTGCGCGTACCGCAAAGTTCACCGTAATAGCCGAGAAAGCCAAGCTGTTGGAACAGCATGCCAATAATCTGGCCGAACTGGACAAGCCCTGGTCTCCGGAAGAGTTGTCTTTGCTTGATCGCGCAGCTGATTATATAGGCAGCTGCATTGCGCACCTTAAAGATAATACTGCCGAGCTGCAACCTGAAACCGATTTGGATCAACGCTTGTTGGATTGCCTGACCCGCAGTGAACGGGAAGTCTCATTAAAAAGACAGGAAGGTAAAAGCGATAGAACAGATTCACTGGAAACGCTCGATGTCGACACTGAGTTGGTTGATATCTTTCTCGAGGAAGCGCCGGATATTGTTAATACCATCGAGCATGAGTTGCAGGAATGGAAAAGCCGTGAATACAAGCCCGAGCATATCACGGAGATAATGCGCCAGCTGCATACCTTGAAAGGCTCGGCGCGTATGGCAAACCTTTCCGATATTGGTGATTTAAGTCATGCGATGGAGTCTCTGTTTGTCGCGATATCCACCGATAAAATCGAGGTGAACTCGACACTGGTCGACATGTTGATGGAAGCGGTCGATCTTTTGGGTGGGATGCTGGATGGCCTGCGTCAGGGCTTGATTCCGGTTGTGCCGGACGAATACATAGAGCGCCTGGAGAATATTCGACTGGGTAAAACCACTGTCATTGAGCAAAGCCCTGATATTTTGCCTGAATCTGAATCCGAACCAGTTGAGTCAGAGATAGACATTAGTTCGGATGCGATGTTTGCCGGTTTGGAACCGGAGTTACCGGCAACGGAAGAGCCTGAATCTGAGCAAGAAGCAGAGCTGGGTGTTGAAGTGGCGTTTACTGTGCCGACCGAACAGGAAGAACCGGCCGACAGTTTCCCGTTTGCCCCGCAGGTTGATGATTCGCCGGGTGGCGGTGAAAATGTAATCATGCCGTTTGAAGGTGGTGGTGAAAGCCAGAGCCAGGTTGAGCAGATGCCAACCACCGCGCCTTTGCATGAACAGATTCGCGTAAGAGCTGACAAACTCGATACATTGGTTAATAACGCCGGTGAAGTGAATATCTATCACTCGCGTTTGGGGCAGTATGTTAATGATCTGCATTTTAATCTAAATGAGCTTGAACAAACCGTTGCGCGACTGCAACGGCAGATTCGCGATATGGATATGCAGACCGAAGCACAGATCGCTTCGCGTATTGAACGTGAAACTGAAAACCCATATGAAGATTTCGATCCGCTTGAGATGGACCGTTATTCGCATATGCAGCAACTGTCCAGAGCGATGGCGGAAAGTGCCAGTGATTTGGATAATATCAAATCCGGTATTACCGAGCTGGTACGCAATTCTGAGGTGGTGTTGCAGCAGCAATCACGTGTCAGCACCGAGCTGCAGGAGGATTTGCTGCAGACCCGCATGGTTAAATTTCAGGGTTTGGCATCAAGGCTGCGCCGGATAGTACGGCAGACAGCGATGCAGCTTAATAAGAAAGTTGAGCTCAGAATTATTGGTGCAGATAATGAAATTGACCGCAGCGTGCAGGAACGCATGCTTGCACCACTGGAGCATATGTTGCGTAACGCGGTTTTTCACGGCGTGGAAACCACCGAGCAGCGGCTATCCAATGGTAAGCCCGAGCAAGGTGTTATTCGTCTGGATATTGAGCGTGATGGTTCTTACATTGTGTTAAGTGTTGCTGATGACGGGCGTGGTATCGATCCGGCCCGCATTAGGCAAAAAGCCATTCAGCTGGGGCTGCTGGGTTCGGATGAAACCAAGAGTGATCACGATGTCATTCAGTATATTCTGTATGAAGGTTTCAGTACTGCGGATGATGTATCCCAGATTGCCGGCCGTGGTGTCGGCATGGATGTCGTTGACAGCGAAATCAAGCAGCTCGGTGGCAGTCTCAGTATCAGCTCCCAGCCTGGTAAAGGCTCGGTATTCAATGTTCGTTTGCCACTGACGCTGGCTATCAATCAGGCATTATTGGTACAGCTGGGCGATGATATTTATGCGATTCCCTCTGCGTCGATTGAGGGCGTTGCGTTGCTGAACGCAAGCGAAGTTGAAGAAAATCTTGTCGGTAAGCGTAATCACTACGAATATGCCGGTGAAAAATATCAGATGCACTACCTCGGCTCATTGCTGGGTCTGGGTTCACCGTCTGCGCTGTCACGTGAAGCTCGTTATCCCTTATTGTTAATTCGTTCCGGTCAACGGCGGGTTGGTGTGCATGTCGATATGATGGTCGGCCGTCGTGAGATTGTGGTCAAACCGGTCGGCCCCCAAATCACTGCCGTACCGGGTATTTCCGGTGCCACGATACTGGCCGATGGCCGGGTCGCATTGATTCTGGATGTTACCGGGCTTGTCAGCAGTCAAACGGCGGAAATACTGAGCCGAAAAGAAGAAAAACCGTTATTGGGTACGGAAGCCAAACAACAAGTCACGGTTATGGTCGTGGATGACTCAATCACAATACGCAAAGTAACTGCGCGTATACTCGGACGTCACAATCTCAAGGTGGTGACCGCCAAAGATGGTTTGGATGCGGTGCAACAGTTACAGGATTTTACGCCTGACCTGTTTTTAATGGATATCGAAATGCCGCGTATGGACGGTTTTGAGCTGGCTTCGCACGTGCGTTCGGATTCCCGCCTGCAGGGTGTGCCAATCATTATGATTACCTCGCGTACCGGAGACAAACACAGAGAGCGTGCCCGGAAG
Source organism: Gammaproteobacteria bacterium (assembly GCA_028284675.1). Classification (GTDB taxonomy): domain Bacteria; phylum Pseudomonadota; class Gammaproteobacteria; order HTCC5015; family HTCC5015; genus JANQRI01. Next base: position 14,010 of record JANQRI010000010.1, read on the forward strand.
ATTGGGGTTGATCGCTACCTCGGTAAGCCTTTCCAGGAAAACGAGTTAATGAATGAAATAAACGAGCTGCTGGAACCGGCCGAGAAAGAAGAGTAAGCATTGACGAACTATGGATAATGACAGCAGCATCCAATGCGTAATATTGCCACAGTTTAACAGCAACCTGTTATTACCGCGTGCCAGTGTGGTGACCGTGCTTGAGGGAAAAGAGCTGGATATCGTTGTCGATTTACAGGAAGGGCTAATCGGTAAAGTCAGATGGAGTGGTGTTGCTATTCCGCTGCTGTCATTTGAGTCGGTCTGTCATGGTGAAATTGCCCGATTTAACAGTGAAAGTAAAACGGTTATTTTGCATTCTCTGAGTGATGAATCCCATCCGTACATCGCGTTAACATTCCAGGGAGCTCTGAAGGAAGTCGAGTTGAGCGAAGAACAGATGGAAACCATCAAGAAGCCGAAAGACAACGAATTTATCCAAAGCAGAGTGCGGATTGATAATACAGAAGCTGATATTCCCGACCTGCCGATGTTAATGTCTTATACCGGGCGGTTTAACTAGACCCTATCTCATTGTGATCTTCTAGTTCCATGCGTCGTTGCGCTCCTCTTCAAATGCGGGGTGCTGCAGGCGCAAACTGCGTGTAAACTCGACTTTATCTGCTCCTGCGTTGCTCTAATACACCACGTCCCTGTGGTTATGAGTCGTTCTAACTCCTCCGTCCCTGGAGTCGTCCGCTTGATTATACGCCGGGCTCTGCCCAGCGCACTTTTGCCTCGTCTGACCATCACGGATGGTGGAAGTGCAGGTTTTGCAGGAGCAAAAACCTGCGAGCAGCGCTCGCTTAATTTTGAGATAGGTTCTAAAAATAGTTAAACGAAATTTTCAATATTTTTCTCTAAAGACCTCGCTATATCAACCGGTGATTGATACCCATAATTAGCTATGAGGCTTTTTTCTGATGGTGTGGAGGCAGGTCAATAGCCCTGCTCCGAGTAGCCAAACAGAGGCTGGTAGCGGTACTGGCGAGAGTTCGGCGGTGAAGCCGATATTGTTAAACTCTACCTGGCTATTCGACCCGGTTAAAACCGCATTCACAAATTGCACATTGGCTTGAAACGACAATGCAAGATTCTCAGCAAGAATTTGCATGCTGCCGGAAGAGGAAGAGCCATCAAGAGCTGGGTTAATATTCAGTAAATTGCTGACAATACTTCCACCAGAAAAAAATCATTTTTATAGGTGCGCATGTGCTATTTTAGTTGCCAGGTATTTAAAGCGTGCAGCAGAGTATCAACGTGACAGGATTTTCATTTGATAATACGTATATTCGGGATTTGCCTGGCTTTTATGCGCCCTGGCAACCGGAGCCTGTGGCTGCGCCTGCATTGCTGTATTTGAATTCAGTGCTGGCCGATGATCTTTGCCTGGATTTGGGCAGCTATGATTCGTCCGGGCTGGCGGATTTATTTTCCGGCAAGCGTTTGCCGGAAGGTGCGGAGCCGATTGCACAGGCTTATGCGGGGCATCAGTTTGGTCACTTTAATCCAGAGTTGGGCGATGGTCGTGCGCTGATTATCGGTGAAGTGAACGACAGTCAGGGCCGGCGTTTTGATATAGCTTTTAAAGGATCGGGCCGCACACCGTTTTCCCGCAGTGGTGACGGCAAAGCAGCGATCGGCCCCATGTTGCGTGAGGTATTGATTGCTGAAGCAATGCATGCCCTGGGTGTGCCAACGACCCGCAGCCTGGCAGTCGTTGGGACTGGTGAAACGGTTTATCGTGACGAGGAGTTGCCGGGTGCGGTGCTGACCCGGGTGGCTGCGAGTCATATTCGTGTCGGGACCTTTGAATTTTTTGCTGCCCGTGATGAATATGACAAAGTAAAGCGGCTGGCAGATTACACCATAGCCCGACATGTTCCGGAACTTATAGAAACAGAAAACCGTTACCTGGCTTTTCTGCGTGCGGTTATTCTCCAGCAGGCTGATTTGGTGGCGCAGTGGATGAGTTTCGGATTTATTCACGGCGTCATGAATACCGATAATATGAGTATCGCCGGGGAAACGATTGATTATGGCCCTTGTGCATTTATGGAAGCCTATGACCCGGTTGCAGTGTTCAGCTCAATTGACCGACATGGGCGTTATGCGTATCAAAATCAACCTCGTATTGCACAGTGGAATCTAACCCGTTTCGCCGAGACATTATTGTTTTTATTCGCTGATGATGAATCGCAGGCTGTTGAGCTTGCGACACAGGAGATTAATGAGTTTCCGCGCTTGTATCAGCAGCAATGGTTACAAAGAATGCGTGCCAAGCTGGGTTTAAGTGATATATCGGTAGAAAAAGACGAGAGTGATTTAGCTTTGATTGAAGGGTGGCTAAATCTTTTGCATGAGCAAAAAGTTGATTTTACATTGGCCTGGCGTTATCTGGCTGATGCTGTCGAGCGGAAATATTCGGAATTGCAAATGCTGTTTCGCGAACAAGCTCCGCTTGAGAGTTGGCTGCTGCAATGGCATGCGCGTTGTGCGGAAGAGCAGAATGTGCAGATGCAAGTCCGTGCTGAAGCAATGCGAAAAGTAAATCCGTGGTTGATTCCGCGCAATCATCTTGTAGAGAAGGCGCTGGCCGCTGCATCTGATGATAACAATCTTAAACCTTTTGAGCGTTTGCTCGCTGCATTACAGCAACCCTATACTGAAAACCCACACTTTTCCGGGTTTGCCGAGCCCGCTCCCGGTTCTTTTACGGCCTCCTATCAAACATTCTGCGGAACATAAGCCGGAGTAGGCTCAGCGTTTTTAGGTGATTGTTTGCAGGGCTGTGTTTCCCGGAATTTTGTTGTTGATTAGCTAAATGGCCAGATTTTAGTGAACCTATAACTTTCGTTACCGTGCTTAACTTTCATCGTATATAGCGATCGCTCAATAGGCAGGATTGCCTGAATTTGGCATAGTTTGCGTACTGGGTATACGGCACAGCAGACGATGGCAATTAACGAAAACAGCGGTATCATAATCAATACACCCAACAGCACAGGCCCAGGCCAGTCCGGCCCACAGGCCAACGATGTTGCGTCGCGCTTGCTAAGCGACCAGATACTGCAGGAATCGCAGCGGCAGAATGCCCAATTAAATCAAAAGTTGCGCTATCCGGTGCTGATCGCGGGCAGCCCGAAAGCGATCCAGGGCGGTTCCCAATTACTGACCCGTCCGTCGATGGTGGACAAATCCGTGAATCCGACGCGGATGACGCCAAGCAATACGCCGTTTAACAATTTCAATGGTGCCAACAGCAAAATCAAACCATTCACGCGGCCCGGAACCCAAGCAAATCCAGTGAAAAACAACGCGGTGCAGTTTCAACGCTCGGCGCAAACTACAACACAAACCAATCCAGGTCAGTTTCAAAACCCAAGCGTCAAATCACCGACAAGTGTGAATAGCACACCGGTACAACAGCCGGGAGTCACCGGGGTTTGGGTGCCCCCGAGTGCACAGAACGCCCAGGGTCCGTACCAGGCTCAGGGATTAGTGAATAACCCGGTAGTGACCCAGTATGTACAGGGCGGAGCATCTATCGATCTGAACACTGCACCGATGTATATCGAAGGGGCCTTTGTGTTCACGGTCAAACCCGGCGGTAATCCAAACAACATGGCCGATCGGACCTATCTCGCGACCAGCGGACTGAACGGGGCCGAATGGGTCCACCAGATATTCGAAAACCAGCATTGGGGCGGAATCAAAAAACCGCAGATCGTCGGTGACTTTAGCCGGGCTGATGGCATGCAGTTGATACAATTGCAGAACCAGTTAAGAAGCAGCACGCCGGGTGAAGCCGGCCGGGCCCAGCGTCCGTACAATGCGTTAGAGCGCAAACTAGAGACTGCGCTGGTAAACGACATGAACACCCAGGTACAAGAGGCGGTTATCGGCAAACAGGGAATGGAACAGGCTGCCCAGAGTCAGGCCCATGCCGGCCTGATCCCGGCCGGCCCGCAGAGGCCGGTGAATACGGAACCGCCGGTACCGTTACAGAGCATGGATCAGGCGTTCGGGCCGGAAATCCAGCAAGTGCCCTACAAAGCCCAAGTGGATGGCACCCGCTATCCGGTGAAGTTAAACAACCACAACCCGCATGGTAGTGTGGGTGATTACAGCGTGACCTACTACACCGATGCCAACGGCCAGAGCCAAACACGCAAGCTCAACAGCACCAACCTCAAAGATGCGATGCAGGAAGTGCAAACCAGCATAGCCAATGGGCAGCTGCCCAATTTACTCGGTGCACCGGCACCTCAGGCGGCAAATCCCACACAATCAGCGCCGAGCCCGGTGACACAACGTCTGGCAGCCGATGCGCCGCCGGCTGTGCCGCAACCGACGGTCAATACTCAAACCTTGCCGACCAACAACCAGGTGATCGTGCGCGAATACGCCCCGCCGGCTGGATCCAACGAACCGTCCAGCTTCACCGTCCACCCGGTGAAAAACGGCC
>JANQRI010000051.1 GCA_028284675.1 Gammaproteobacteria bacterium
AATCCCAGGGTACGCTTTGTAAAAACGGTTCCGGGTATCTAAACCCCCAAAGGGCTGCAATATCTGTAACGGCACTTTCGCCGACACGTAATGGCCCGCCGGCAAGCGCCAGTTACTCGCCGTGACGCCCATCAATGGACCCGGTACCCCTACATCCGTCGGATAGGGAGACACTCCACCGGAACCGCTACCACCTGATCCACTACCACCTGATCCACTACCACCTGATCCACTACCACCTGATCCACTACCACCGGAGCCACTACCACCTGATCCACTACCGCCTGATCCACTACCGCCTGATCCACTGCCACCGGAGCCACTGCCACCGGAGCCACTGCCACCTGATCCGCTACCACCTGATCCGCTACCACCGGAGCCACTACCACCGGAACCGCTACCACCGGAGCCACTGCCGCCGGAACCACTGCCACCGGAGCCGTTATTGGAATTACTGTTGTTATTGGAACTGTTATCTGATGAGGGTTCTGTTTGTGAGTTACTGAATGACGCCACGGAATCGTTTAACTCGACTCCGCTTTCTTCATCCGAACATGCAACAAGACTTAATGCAATAAAAATACAGCAAAGGCCGCGCATAAAGTGCGTACAAATTTTCATCGCCATTAAATATTTCTCCCAAGCTAATAGCGGTAAAACTGTCGGCGGACTTTACAGAAAACATGAGCGAGCACGCGTGACTGGCATCACAATTCCAATGACCTTAGCGATACATTCACAATTGGTTTTAAATCACGATAGAATTTATTCGTGCGATTACTTAATTAAAAAACAATATAGCTGCTTATACCTAAGGATAAGCACGACCAGAGTTGTTTCACGATTCATGTACAAAAAAATCGATAAACTGCGGAAAGTACTAGCGACTGTTTTTATATTTTTTTAAAACCAATCACAAAAAAATGCCAGACGAAAAACTAAAAAACCAAACGGCTACAAATAGCCAAGAAGTTTACTTTTCAGCAAACTAAAAAAATCTTTGAAATGACATATTAAAAAGGAGGGAATAGAGCGCGCTTTTTTAACTGCTCAATACAAAACAATAGAATATACTTAGAACACAGCACTCAAAAACTGCGCTGCGGAAAAGCTCAAAAAAGCTGGACACAGGAAAATAGCTAACGACCGGGTTGAGCACGGCATGCCCACCAGGCACATACATACAATCCGGTCGAAGTTTTATCAGGAGTTCACAGCACCCCAGTGCTAGAACGATACCTCGTGACCGTGAGTTCCCAGGAAACTATTGCGGTTTGCACCCACCAGGTTACCACTATCATCAACAAGATTACTGCTTCCGGTAAGCAGGTCATTCGAAACCAAAGGCGCGGCCGGGGAATTATTCAGAAAAAAACCACCTACATGCGTGCCATTATGCATAATGACCTCCCTTTCAAAATCAAATGGCCCATCTGTACCGTCCTGATCACGGACTTCTACATAGCCACCACGCCAGGTATTCCGGTAACTCCAAACCTGCCCGGTACCTGCCGGATTATTGCCGATATACAGAACTCTTGCACTGCCTAAACCATTGTTGTAGCACACTTCGAGGTTTCGTTGTCGCTCCTCAGTTGTGAAACTATCCAAACGAATCAGCGGTTTGGAAACATTACCGATAGAACTGTTCTGGCGAAGGGTAAGATCCTTGTTGCTGATCTTCACATACAAACCCCAGGCCGCACCGCCGCTCATTGTGTCGATCATATTTTCCGCCACCAATGCATTCTCGACATCATAGAGCAATACCGCATCCAATCCGATAACGTTGTTAAAACGGTTATTCATAATGGCCCAGTTCTGGCCGGTCAGCGCATTGCTGGCAAATACCATTGACGGGTTCCGCCCATCCAGGTTGCGATTGATGCCGCCGTCAAAAGTGTTTCTCAAAACAGTTACATGATCCCCTGAACTTTCCACTACCAACGCATGCTGGCGTGGATTCCCGGAAGTCGGTTGATCAATGTTTTCCCAGACAAAACCCTGCATGTAAACATTGTCATTGCCGTCATAAAAAATCCAGTGGCTGTTCAGTACATCAATGACCGGTACATGCCCCGGGTATGCCATGTGCACAACAGGTTTATTATGACTCACACACGCCATCCGAATATTGTCCTCAATCGGTACATCCCGTGTGCGGTATGTTCCATCCATGTAATACACGAAATCATTTTCATGCGTCATATCGAACTTGTCGTTTTTATACCAGCCATTCAGCGTGCGGTAAGGCGTATCAAACGAACCATCATTGTTATCATCACCGTTAACTGAATCAACAAATATAAAACCGGTGGAGGTCACTGTCACTGTCCAGCTGACTGTCTGTACATTGCCCTCCTGATCCTCTACACGTAGCGTCACATCATACGGTGTAACGGACTCGATGGGATCGGGCCAAAGCATCTCGCCGGTAATATTGTCAATTAACATGCCGGCCGGCGCGGTTGTCAGATCATAGCGATATGGGAAAGCGCCTCCACGCACGGCTGCTTTCACATAATAGGCGATTCCGGGATACGCTTTATAGAACCGGTTGCGGGTATCCAAACCGGCAAACGGCTGTAGTATTTGCAATGGGATCTTCGCCGACACAAAATTGCCTGCAGGTAACTGCCAGTTCGCCGCGGTGATACCCATCGAAGGCCCGTTTACCCCGGCCGTTCTTGGCCCCTGTACACCGGACACCAGCTCTGCATCCCCGGAGTCATCACTGCAACCAGAAATGACAACAAAGCTCAAAAAACCAAGACAGATCAGATATTTTTTCCACATTGTTTCAGCCCTCATAATCCTGCTCAACCTGTCACATAAGTGAGAGTGCTAACCGTATATACTCTCATTCTACGATATCGAGCAAATTTTAGTATTAATACGTCTCCAAGATTAGAATGGTTTCACATTTTGAAACTTCTAATAAGCAGGTAAAACAACAACAAGGTGCCGCTCGATAACAAACTATCAGAAATCATCATAGGGCCAGAAGTTATCCACAGGCTTGAGCTATGGGACTGCTCTCCCATAACAAAACCTAGTGATTATACATACTTACAACGGAAATAGAACCCTACCTTTATTATATATTTAATCAACTCAGCTGTTACTTTGAACCCGCTTGCTGCAGACGATCTATCAAACCTTTCAGGCTCAAATCCATTTTTTCGTAACAAGACTGGAAAAACCCAGGGCTCCGCCCATAAGGGTCAGCAATAATAGGTGTATTAAAAGGCCCCCACAAACCCAATAGGGTCATCTGTGAACCGGCATCCTCCACTCGTCCCTGCATCGCCTCAATATGCATGGGCTCCATACAGACCACCAAATCGGTGGTGGTAAGCTCTACCGTATCCACGGGCCGGGTAATATGCGGCATCAAATCAATACCCCTGGCTGCGGACTGCCTGATCGCCTCATCGTTTGCTGAAATACGGCCGCTCGCATGTATGCCCAGAGATGTTGCACTCAACTTCTGCTGCAGTGCTTTAAATTCAGCATACGGACTGCGACAAACATTTCCCTTGCACACAAATACCAGACGTTTTATCCGCGACCAGTCTATATGATTATATTGACGTGTCAGACCAAACAGTGCGCGCAGGCGGTATAAAGCCGACACTGTCAGCACGTGAGCATATTCCACTAATGCAAGTTTGGCTGACCTAAGGTCATCTTTAAAAGGCTCTATCCAACTGGCATACTGAATAAGATCAACCATATTGTCCGGTAACGGCATACGCTTTAAAGAATACCGGCGATTATCCTGCTGCAGAAAATCCAAATGCAAGTTACCCGGCTCCGTGCTAAAAGCCGCGTGCATACCGTGCTGGCCAAGAATTCTGCAATTGCTCTCATTAAAATCCTGCTTACGCCCCGTCGGCCATGCAAATACCGGTAATGGGTGCTTAAGCTCCTCAGACAATCGCTTTATAGACTGACTGATTTCCTGCTCAGCTTGTGCCGGCGACAAGCGTGAAAATATATTGTGGCTGCACGAATGCGGGCCAAAGCTCACACCCTGCGGCTCCAGTTTACGGGCAAGATCCCATGTCAGCGGACGATATTGCTCAGGTGGCTGTGCGGGAATGGGTATTTCTGCAGCTATACTCAAACGATCTAATGAGGTTTGTAAATCTTCTGGTGATAACCATTTGCAACGACGTTGAAAATCTCCTGTCGCATTACGTTTATCACTGTCAGTTTGCAGTGCATATGCAACTTTTTCCCCGCCTATTTCGATATCAAGCGCAGATTTGGCCGTTGAGTGAAACAAATATGCAACCTGATCATCCCAGGGCCACAGCTCATTGTCTATAAACCCGGAAATCAAAAAAATGGTCACCGGGCATTGATTCTCAACGAACACTTTTGCAGCCATTTCAGCCTGATCAAAAAACCCGTCATCAATCGTGAAAGCAACCGCTTTTTTGATTTCACGCAATTTAACGTGACTATCAGGTTCACACAAATCCTGTAATGACAGAAAAGTGTAATTTTTCTTTTTCAGGTACTGTAATGCTTCCCGCAGGAACTCAAGCGAATGACCATGCACACCCAGCTCAGGTATCGCAACACGATGCATGAAAAAAACCGTAACCTGGCCACGGTATAAAAACTCACCAAGTGCACTAAAAGGCGGCAGAGTCAAAAACCTCGCCAACAACGTCTTCACGCTTGTTTTAATCCGGCTTAACATATATATAAAACGGTTGTGTATATTATGGGGTAAAATGAGAAAAACTATCGGAAGTATACCTGGGATCACTCAAGTCGTCAGCCGCCCGGAATCAGTCTTAACACTTTAAAGTTATATGAAAAATATCACTCTCGCGGAAGCTGACCGAGCAAACTGTAAAGCACTCCGACAGCAGCGCGTTACTGCTTTGCGATATATGCGAAAACAGCATAAACTTACAGCAGTGGAAATTGATACCGCGCATTGACTGTTAGCCAATTACTCCCCATGCAAAGAGTTTTAATCCTGGATGCCAATCAAAGAAGCGCACTTGCTGCGACCCGTGCCCTGGGCAAATACGGGGTGCAAGTATTCACTGCAGACGAATTCTCCGACACATTGGCAGCAAACTCTAAATACAGCTCAAATAAGCTCTGCTACCCTTCTCCATCCAAGGATGCCGGAGCATTCATTCAATTCTTGTCAGATACTATTGCTACACACAAAATCGATATATTGCTGCCCATGACGGATATAAGCACAGAGCTGGTGCTGAAAAACCGCTCGTCACTGGGCAACACCTGCATACCATTCCCGGATTTTGAGGCTTATGAAGCAGCCAGCAATAAATATGAACTGTTTAAGCGCGCGCAGGACCTCGATATACCGATCCCAAATACTCTTTTTTTCGAAACATCGGAACACGCATTAGATGCAAGCAACACATTCACTTTTCCGGTCGTAATCAAACCGTTCCGCTCTCGTGTGATGCGCAACGGAAAATGCATCCATACCAGTGTAAAGTATGCATATTCGGTGACCGAACTAAAAGAGCTAATCGCCAAATACGATTGGCTGCGCGATTACCCTTTTATGATCCAGGAATTTATCCATGGGGATGGGCAGGGCATATTTGTATTGTTCGATCACGGTAAACTGGTTGCGAGCTTTGCACATAAACGTCTGCGCGAAAAACCCCCTAGCGGCGGGGTCAGCGTGCTCAGTAAAAGCGTATCTGTGCCAAAACAAATGCTGGAAATTGCAGAATCTCTGCTAAAACCTTTAAAATGGCACGGCGTCGCAATGGTTGAATTCAAAGTTTCTAAAGAGGGCACCCCATATCTGATGGAAATCAATGGCCGTTTCTGGGGGTCCTTACAACTGGCCATCGATGCAGGTGTGAACTTCCCTGTGCTGCTGCATCGAATAGGCAACGGAGACACCATCACAAAACAACCGGAATACCGTAACGACATTAAATGCCGCTGGTTATTGGGCGATCTTGATCACTTGTATTTAAAACTTAAGGCTGGAGCCGACCAATATTCCGTAAAAGAAAAATTTCTGTCGGTATGTCGTTTTTTACTTCCTTTTCAGCCAGGCATGCGCTATGAAATCAATCGGCTGGATGATATAAAGCCGTTCATTTTCGAGTTACGTCAGTATTTTAAATAACTGACACAAACAAACTTTCTATAACAAAACAATTACGAAATGCAAAATATTCTGCATGCTATCGATACTGGCGGACCCGGAGGCGCGGAAACCGTTTTTCTAAATCTGGCCACCGGACTCGACAACAGTGAATACCGGTCAATTGCCGCGATCAAAGGTGACGACTGGCTCGCCGGACAATTACGCGCACGCGGAATGGAGCCCTTATTTATAGACAGCAAAGGGGCTTTTAATCTGAAATATTTATGGCAAATCATAAAGATAATTAAAAAACACAATATAGATATCATTCAGTCACATCTTTTCGGCTCAAATGTATATTGCAGTCTGGCCGGCTTGATTTGCAGAATCCCGGTTATATCGGTGTTTCACGGCAATGTCGATGTTGACCCGGAAGACAAGCTGGTCAAAATAAAATTTAAAATCATCCTGGCCGGCTCAAAAAAACTGGTTTTCGTTTCAGATCATCTGAAAAAATTTATCACCGAACAATATCGGCTTCCCACAACGAAGTGCACCACCATTCACAACGGCGTTGCACTGGATAAATTCAACCAACAGACCAGCCGGGAACTCAAAAAAGAACTCGGCATCCCGGATAACGATATTCTTATCGGTGCGGTCGGCAATATTCGTAAAGCGAAAGCTTATGATATTCTGATAAAGGCAGCCGCGTTACTGACAAAAAGCTCGCCTCACTATAAGTTTGTAATTACCGGCCAGGGCAGTAATTCTCTCGAGCAGGAGTTGCAACAACTGGTTACAGAGCTGGACTTACAAAACCATGTATTTTTCCTGGGCTTCCAGTCAGATACCCCGCGCATTCTCCGCAACCTGGATATATTTGTACAAAGCTCAAGCTCTGAAGGGTTTTCAATTTCAATTGTCGAGGCAATGGCCAGCAAACTGCCGATCGTCGCGACCAGAAGTGGCGGCCCTGAAGAAATTCTAACCCATGATCAAAATGCCATCATGGTTGAAACCGGCAACCCGGAAAAGATCGCAACCGCGATCGAATCGCTTGTCGAAGATGCTGTGTTGAGAAAACGGCTTTCACAAAACGCATTCGAACATGCTCACGAGACATTCAGTATCGAAGCAATGCTGTCAAAATACCGGAAACTTTATATGGCCTTGTGAAGCCAGGGTATTAAATCCAGCCGCTTAGCCGCGCAAGAAATGCGGTGCGATCACTGGAAATATCCTCATGCACACCAATACGATTTAATTTCCATCGATTGCCGGAAGCCGTATTCCAGCCGGATCGGGTGGTACAGGCTCCCAGATAGTTTCGGGCAACCACATCAACCGCTGCAGCAGTAAAGTCCCCGTTCGGATAGCAGAATAATTTAACATCACGTTGCAACTGCATAGCGATATCCTGCTTCGATCCCTCCAGTTCATCTTTAAGCGCATTATCATCCAGACTCTCCAGCAAACGGGTATGACGACGGGTATGTGAACCTATGGTAACCAAACCACTGTCAACCATCGCATGTATTTGCTGCCAATCCAGCATATCGGGCGCCCGTTTCTCCTGCGCTTTGTTTAACAATGCATCCAACTGATCAAGCCTGCGATGCAACTCAGGCTCAGCAAACTGTTTTGAAGCCTCGATTATTTCATCTATCTGTGCCTGACCCAGGTTTTGCTGAGCTGATAGATTGAAGCTTAATTCCAACCCAAACAACCAACCCGCGTCATCTGTCGAGGATAAAGCGTTAAGTTCTTCAGCACTTAATCCCGCTAACAGACGCGCGAGGCGATTCGGCCAAAAACTATAATGCATACCGACAAACTCCGACACTACAAATATCGTGGCCGGTATCTGATAACGCTCTAACACCGGAAACGCAAACTCAAAATTATCGCGCCATCCATCATCAAATGTCACCGCGCAAGCCATTTTCGGCACTGTTTCCCCGGAACTGACTTTTTGAATCCAATCATCAAGCCGAACAAATTCGAATCGGGCCTGCAGCTCCTGCATATGCATTTCAAATGTTTCCGGGGAAACATACATACCGGGCTGCTCATGCTGCCGATCCGGATGATCTTCCGGGAGCACCCGGTGATACATCATAACCATCAGCTGATTTTTACCCCAATGCAAACATTGCGGCCCAACCGCAGCCAATGTTACCTGCAAGGAGCGTTTAACAATGCGCTTTAAGAAATTTACCATGCGTTTTGATCTACGAGAAACTTAGAGCCGGTTAACAGGCCCTAAGGCAGGTTCTTTACAATTTTTGGCCCCAACCAGTTTGTCAGAAAAACCGGCATTTTGCGCCATACTGAAATCGCAGCTTTGTATTTGGGGTTATTCGGGTTTAACTGAGGTAACTCTGCACCAGCCGGCAACCAGTAATGCCAATTAAGCTGACATGCTTCCGAGCCCCACTGTTTTTTGAATTTGTGCGTTCCACTACCTTCGGTACAGCGGCCAAAATCAAATCGCTTATAGCCCTTCTCTATCGCAAACTTCAAAACTTCCCAATACAACAACATATTCACGCCCAATGGGTTCACTTTACCCAATGTAGAAGCCCAGGGAATCTCAAGCTGGCCCCGAAAGCCAAGCAGAAAACCTGCCGCGACTGCTTCATTTTGCATTCGAACCGAAACAATAGCCGCTTTATCAGGAAAGGTTTGCAAAATACGTTCAAAAAATACTTTTGGGTACACTGGCGTGCCTAAGTCACGCATGTTAATTGTAAAAACCCGATAAAAATCATCCAGCAATTCAATACCTCCGGAGAGTACTTCAGGATTCTCACGTAGCGGCCTTTTAATTTGCGAACGCCGCTTTGACCCCAAAGACTTCCAAAGCACTTCCTCTGATTCCGGCAAATTCAGAATCATTGTGATTTTATCATTACGTAACTTCCAATCAGCTTCACGTGATGCCAGATCCCGAAATTCAACATGTGAAAGGCCCGCACCGCCTGCCGATTCTGCCGCTGCCTGCATTAACGCAGCTTCAATTTCAGGCTGCTCTGCAATCGCGCCACCATAGTTGAAATACGGCATAGAGACCATGTAGTCACCAAAGATACGGCTCTTTAAGCGTATTAGCGGTAATACTCCATTAATCTTACCTTCAGCGTCCTTGGAACAAAAATAGTAACCGGCATGACCAAACAAGTCGGAAATAATTTTTTTCCAAACTGACAAATGATAAATACTGCATCGATCAGAGCCATGAACATACGTATCCCAGGCATCTTCATCGCCTTTCTCCAACAATACAATCTGCTGATGGCCTTGCTGATCTAATGCGTTAGAAGCGGCACTCATTAACCAATATCCGAAAGTTTTTACGCAAGAAGCTGCTGTTGTTGAAGAATATTTTTCACAGTAGAGAATTGAAAATCCGTCAACAACCTTTCCAACCGGTTGGCACATTTTTTCAGGTTATTGTAATGCCTAAACCTTGAAAAAAGCCCGGCCTCTATTTTTGGCTGCTCCGGATCAATTTCCCATGGATGCAAATAAAACATAAATGCCCTGGAGTGAGCCTTATTGACCGCTCTTAAAGAGTTTCGGGTCAGCCAATATGGATATAAACGAAAATACCCCCCTCCGGATACCGGCATTTTCCAGCCAAACACATTACGTGTTGTCATTGGAAACTCAACCAATTTATTGCCATTGGGTGTAGTCAGCTTATGCGGGGTTACCGGAGAATCAGGAATACCGTAACGGTCATGGCGAACCGGAAAAATACTGGAGTCATATTTAAAACCGGCCTCATATAAAATATCCAAAGCCCAAAGGGATTGACTAGCTATTGAAAAACTCGCTGCCCGATATCCATCTACCGGTTGCTGCGTAACATCTTCCAGAATTTTTTTCGCACGCACAGTTTCATCACGAAACACCTCGGGAGTTTGTTTGTATATCAACTGATGGCTATAGCCATGGCAAGCGACTTCATGCCCTGCCGCTGCGATATCCTGGACCAATTTTTTATAACGCTCTGCCACCCAGCCCAAAATAAAGAAAGTGCTTTTTACCCGATAGCGATCAAATATATCGAGTAACTCATAGGTGTTACGCTCAACCCGTTGCTCGCGATCACTCCATTGCGAATAATCAACCGACTTTGCAAAAGCTGAGACTTGATAATAATCCTCAACATCAATAGACATCGCATTTAATACTTCATGATTCACAGGCATTCACTCTATCTCACTCACTAAAAAATCAGGCTTTTTGTTCCGTACCGTCTTCGCAAAATTTGCCTGTATCATCGATGCTGATAGTATCGTCGCCGGCATCCTTCGAGTACGGCCTGACTTCTTCATCACCTTTCATATACTTAATGCGATATTTATTGGTGATTGAAAATACATCTCCATCTTTCAGCTTGTATTTTTTTATCGCTCTCCCATCCATGTAAGTACCGTTGGTACTACCCAAATCAATCAAAAAAGAGTGCTTTCGGGTTGTCACAATCTGCGCATGCGATCCACTGACTTTTGAATCATTGAGCTGCACATCATTATTCGGAGAACGACCCAATGTAACTGTCTGCTTATCCAGAAAAAACTCACCGAGCGTCTTGCCCTCATCCATCACAATCAACTTCGGCGGTATGCCCAAATTTGGACGCAATGCATAAGCCTGGGCATGATACTTGTTTGCGGAACGCTCATCATAAGCAACCCATTGAAGCTCCTCCACAGCGGTAATAACTTCCTTGGGTGAAATACTTGATATATCTTCAACGAACGCACCAAGCAAAATTGTATCGCATAAGATATTAACCAGCCTGGGGACCCCGCCGGTATAATGATAAATGGACTCAACCACCTCCGCGGAGAAAATATCCACATCTTCCGCACCGGCCACTTGCAAGCGATGCTTAATGTATTCGTCCGTTTCCTCAACACTCAGTGAGCCAACATGAAACCGCAGGCGAATACGCTGAACCAGCTGCTCAAGCCCCGGTGAGTCCAGCGTCTCATTCAGCTCCGGTTGCCCAACCAGCAACACATTCAACATTTTTTCGGTATGGGTTTCCATTCCGGACAGCAACCGAATCTCTTCCAATACCCGGGGTGAAAGATTCTGTGCTTCATCAATAACCAGCAACACCAGCCTGTTTTGGGCATGCTGTTCCAACAAAAACTCTTTGAGCATATTGAGCAGCTCGACCTTGCCTGCATTAAACGGTTTGAAACCAAACTCAACCAAAATGGCCTGTAATAACTCCTGTTCATCCAGCTGCGTTTGATAAATACGCGCAACCAATACGTTCTGCTCAGTATCAGACAGCAGGTTTTCAATTAATGTGGTTTTTCCAGCCCCAATATCTCCGGTAATCACCACAAAACTGCTCTGCTTCCAGACCGAAAAATCCATATACGCTTTAGCCCGGCTATGGGCCTGACTCAAAAAGAGATACCTCGGGTCGGGGGTGAGCCTGAACGGATAATCCTGCAGTTTAAAAAAATCCAGATACATAGTTAAAAATCTCTTCGGAAACCGATTTGCAATGTGTTTTCGCGATATTCATTTGTAACAATACTTGATCCCAGGTCTGCCGTCCGGATTGACAGATCTGCGACACTCCGGGACCCAAAAGACCGCTCGAAACCGATGCGTGCCTCTTTGAGACGGTTTTCTATGCCACTGTCACCAAAATCATCAACACGATACTGATACCGCGCATTAAAATTTAGCCGCGACCGGAGTACCCAGTCCCATCTTAGTTGAGCAAAACCGGTTTCGTCTTCGGTATCATTTGCCTGGAACTCCCGAACCTCATTATAGGCAATGAACCGCAGCTCTGTCCTGGATTTCCGAAAGCGCAGCTCAAAATCAGCACGCTTTTGAAGAAAAACACCGGTTGAAGGCCTTAATGAGGTGTTCACCAGCGCTTCTCCATCAACCGAAGCCCTTTCTCCGAACTGCGCCTGAGTATCGGTGAATAAA
The DNA here is from genome assembly GCA_028284675.1 of Gammaproteobacteria bacterium. Lineage (GTDB taxonomy): Bacteria > Pseudomonadota > Gammaproteobacteria > HTCC5015 > HTCC5015 > JANQRI01. Next base: position 12,089 of record JANQRI010000051.1, read on the forward strand.
TCCTCTGAATACCCCAATTCGATCACACCATAGCGGCCGCTATACTCCCATGACAAACGGTAATATTCACCAAAAAAACGGTCACCGGCCAGTAGCTCAAAGGCGTTTCCCCGGGGCGAACTCCATCTTAAGCCTATATTCCAGAACGAGCCTTCCGGAGGCTCCTGCGCCGCAGCAATTTCAAACTCATTGTCTTCCTCACCGGCGGTAAAAAACACTAATGCCCTGCTGCCCAACGGGATACCCAACTCAACACTGGTCTGTTCAAAAATATTAACACCGGAATCTTCAAATTCGATTTCATTTTTATTATAAAAAACCGCCCAAGTCAGGCGGTTTGCAATATCCGCCTGCTGAACTACCACATTAATTGCCTTTATATCACTGTCTTCAAGAGTCCCGACATTAGGACCTTCATCGTAATTGACCACACCCCCGGTAAAACGGATTTCCGTTTGCAAACCGGTCTCAGTGGCTACCCGCCAATAAGGGCTTAAATTAGCCGCCGCCACATCTGCCTGATTATTGGCGACCGGAATATTGCTAAACGTAAAAAGCTCGTCAGGTTCTACCACTTGTTGGGAATAACGTGCACTGCCCTCGATGAAAAACTGTGCCGGCAGGTCCGCCTGTAAAAGCGTATCCAACTGGTGAAATACCTCATCCCTGCCGTCTTCTTCACTATAGAATAAGCTTTGAAGGCGATAATTGATATTTGCCTGTACTTTGCGACTGTTATAAGCAGCATCAAGCGAAGGGGCAACTTCGGTGATCTGCTCATCCTGCTCCATACCCCGCGGTTGTAATTCAATATTGTCACTGAAAATTTCAGATAACGATACTGACGGCTGAAACTCCCAATGAGTCGCACCGCTTTTTACAGGCCAGATAAAAATACAGGCAACAAGCAGTATTGTGTTCAGTCCGCGCCGGGCGCTAAAACATGAACATTGCAAAGGCAGGTTCTGATCACTGCTACTCCCGGCCGTAATCATCATAATAGCCATAGTAATCGAAACCGATTGATCGGTGGGTTTTATTCAGCACAAAACCCAGCGCTTTGTCATCGCCAATATCCAAACTTTTCAACGCCTGATCAACCACATTTTTAGGTGTATTAACCGCCTCGACCACCAAAAGAACCTGTCCCGCGTAACCGGACACAATAACAGCCTCCGGTGTTGATAATAATGGCGGCGCATCAAGCAATACTATTCTATTGCTATCCTCTGCCAACAGGCTATCCAGAAGCTGCTGCATTGTCTCACTGGATAACAGCTCTGTATTGTGATCTGTTTTTTGGCCTGCGGGCAATATCGATAAGTTTTCCAGGTCTGTAGGCATCAAACACCCTGATGCGTCCCTGCTGTTATCCTGCAATATATCCATAAGCCCAGGAAGATCTTCCAACCCAAATATATGGCTTACACGTGCTTTGGTAACATCCGCATCGATCAGCAAAACCGAATAATCACGCTCCCGTGCCAGGCTCAATGCCAAATTGAGGCTGGTGTAGCTTTTGCCTTCTGCAGGAATTGAGCTGGTGATAACAATCTGCCTACCTTTGTTAATCAGGTGACTGCTTTTACCGAAAGCATTCTCAATGACCGGACGCTTGATGCGCCGGTATTCATCTATTGTACGCTGCAACTGCTCTTCCGGAGCCAGATAACCTGACTCGCGCAAACCATCGGTAAATGCCAATGCAGTACCAGGTTTGGGCTGGGGGCGCTTTGGAATTGATGCACTGTTATCAGTCTCTTCCCCGGTAATATCCGTCTGCACACTTGTTTCAGACGCAACCTGAGTGACGGTAACGTCCTCAGGCCGGTCTTCCTCAAATTTGCGCACTTTACGGATTGCTTTTTCTATAATACTCATCGCACTTGCCCGCTTTCAATGAAATACAGCTGGAATCATTAACGCAGAATAAACTGCAGTATCAGAACCGTTAAAAACACCAGTATCATCATTGAAAATACTGACATCAACCGAACAATATCTTTATTGATCTCTTTTCTTTCCGCATCGGTCCACTTAATACCGACGCTGCCAAATACCGGATAGCCTGTCGACTCATAAAGGTCGGCGGAGCTGCAATAAACCGGCCTGATTTCGTTCAACAAATAAGTCAGCCCGACACCCGCACCAATACTCGCGCCCAGCAACGCCAGTAAAAATAATATTCTGTTCGGGCCTGTTGGGGTAAGTGGCAAATTAGGGGGATCAATAATACGAAACTGAATTTCATCACTGTTTTGCTCAGCACCTTCGGAAATTCTTGCCAGTTCCAGGCGCTCCAGCAATTGCTCATATTGCTCTTTGGTTACATTGTAATCCCGGTTCAGTTTGGCAAGGTTCGCTTCAACCTCCGGAATGGTATCCACCAGACCCTGCAATCTTACGACACGTTTTTCCTGATCACTGATTTCGGATTTGAGTGTCGATATCTCAAGCTCAGTCTCATTTAACGACACTTTAATTGTCTGATAGACGGAATTAAGCGTTATATCTTCATTTGAAACATCACTACCTAAAGTGCCTCCGGCCTCTTTTTGCTCGCGAAGTTGATCTATAGTCTCACGAAGTGCGATCACATCCGGGTGCTGATCGGTGTATCTGAGCAACAGGTCATTGAGCTCAGTCACACGTTCCTGTATTTTGGTATCCAATTCGGACGAACCGATAATTTCCTGCTCACCTCTGAGCTGTTTTAATAACTCCTTGCGTTTATTATCAGCCAGCCTTAATTGATTCTTTTTCACATCCAGCTGATCCAGCTCACCCTGCAAACGGGAATAGTAACCGCCTCGCTCATCAGGCATTAAGCCGACGTTGTCTTTCTTAAATGCCGCAAGCCGCTGCTCCGCTTCGGTCAGTCTCGTCTCATACTCTTCTATCTGTTCTTTTAAAAAGCTTTGTGCTTTGGCGGTGTCGGCCCGGTTCGACCCCAGGGTCTGCTCGACGAGCAAATCCAGCAATGTCTGTACAACCAGTTGTGCGGTTTCAGGGTTTCGATGCGAATAGCCTATTTTATACAGATGCTTCTGCTTTTTATTCGGGTTATTTACTATGATCGACTGCTGCAGATCATATATCAGCTTTTCCATCTGTTCAGGCGTATTAACCTTTAATCCCAGATCCGTTCTGCTGATCATTGCCTCTATATTAGGCCGGCTCAAAATAGCCCGGGTCATCACATCGATTTTATCCTGCACATCGGTTTCGATCGCCAAACCTTTCAACAATGGCTTTAGTGCGGATTTGGTGTCAATAAACAGGCGGGTCTTGGACTCATAAGAGTCAGGCAATAAATTAATTGCAACCGCTCCAATGATAAATATTACCCACATGACCACGGCAGCCCACCAGCGGAACCGCCACATGCCCCGCAGGGTAGTCAGCAATTTAATTAAAATATCGTACATAACAATAAAAAAGAAACAGAGTATTAATCAACCGGGCTGTATTTGAAGGGCCGGGCTAAAACCAGGATTCGGGAATAATCAATATATCTCCAGGCATCATTTTCAGATTGGCGGTAATATCACCTTTTTGCATCAGATTTTTGATTTTGGCATCAATCTTCAGCTCTTTGTTCCCGACACGGCGAATAATTTTTGCTTTATTACCGGCAGCGAATTCAGTCAAGCCGCCGACTTCGATCATTACGTCAAGCAAGGTCATATTATCACGGTAGGATAACGCTCTGGGGTTTGTCGCCTGCCCCAGCACCCGTATCTGCTCACTGAAAGTGCCGACAAAATCCATCACAATCACAGTCACGACCGGTGACTTAATATATTTTGACAAAACCTTCTCGATATCCCGAGCCAAACGGGTTGGCGTTTTACCGGCTGCCACCATATCTTCCACCAGTGGTGTTGATATTTTGCCCTCCGGGCGCACCGGCACGGTCACGGATATTTCCGGGTTTCGCCATACAAACACCTGCAGCCTGTCTCCCGGGCCAATTAAATATTCCTCGACACCAGCACTGGTCGCAGCTGCAGCAGAAGATTTAACACTGCGGCTGCTGCCACAACCGGCCACAGAAAAAGACAAGCCAATAACAAGAATTACACTTAAGATTTGTTTTAAATTAAATTTCATCGGTCTCATATCCAACTGATCTATAAAAATTCAAAGCACAGGCTTAATCAGCGCAACTTTGCATACAAAGCCTCGGCTGCATTTCGCTCCTGAAAAACTCCCTTATCTGCCAGCAAACGCCCCAACAAGCTGCGTGCTTCGGCACGATCACCCTGCTTGTATAAACCAACGGCCAAATGATACTGAATCGCCGGAATATCAGGGGCTTTTTTCACCGCCTCGCGCAGCAGCTCAACACCTCTGCCATGCTGCCCGCGCTCCACCAGTATCCAGCCCAGAGTGTCAACAATTGCACCCTGATCAGGCCGCAGGCGGTAAGCTTCCTTCGCAGTTTCAACCGCTTTCGCATTATCCTCTAAATGATACAACCAAGCCAGATTATTCAATGCCATCGCGTTTTCCGGCTGCATTGCGACAATTGCCTCATACTGAACGATCGCCGATGCCTTGCGCCCGGTTTTTTGGTAGTTTTGCGCAAGAAACAGCCGAATTTGCATATCCTGCGGATTGCTATCCAGCCAACGCAACAGCTCAGCCTCCGGTAAAGCCTTACCCGCTGCCTGCTGCACCCGGGCTATTTTTATCAATATTCCACCGGAAGCCTTGGAAGAAAAGATGCGCCGGTACATTTTTTCAGCATCTGCATAATTTTTCTGCTCTACCAAAATATCACCTTCCAGCTCCAGCAACCTGATTGAATCAGGCTCCTTGCGCTGAGCCTCGCCGACCAGTTGTAATGCTCTGGTGTAACGCCCCAAACCGGCCTCTACTCCGGCCAGACCGGCAAGTACGGCAACACTGTTAGGTGCCAGCTCCAAAGCCTTGCTCAGCAGCGACTGAGCAGAATTCAGATCCCCTTTGGAAGACTTTATTTTAGCCAGATTCAGATACAACAATGCGGAGGGTTTTTCAGATCCTTTAATCGCATCCTCCAAAAGTGCTTCAACCTGGCTGCTTTTACCCTGCCCTGATAATGCAGCAGACATGCCGCTCAGCAAAATCTCATTCTGCGGAAATTTCTGCAGCGCCTCGGCTGCCGCATTTTCTGCCTGCGGATATTGGCGCTGCGACAAATAAAATTTAATCAGTGACACCCAGGGCTGCACCGCGTTAGCATTAACTTCAACCGCCTGGCGAAATTGACGCTCAGCATCTTTGGGCCGGTTCGTATCCATCGCAATCGCGGCCAGCATAAGCAATGCCGTTTGGTTTTCAGGCTGCAGTTTTAGTACCTGCTGAAACTGCTCAGATGCTGCCGGCAAATTACGCTGTAACAATTTCAACCGTCCCAAATTGATCATCGCCCCGGTATTCTGCGGATCAAGCTTAAGTGCAGCCTGATAATATTTCTGCGCTTCAGCAAGTTGTCCGGCCAGCATGCTGACGCTACCGGCCAATGACAACATGGCGAAATTATCCGGATACTTCTTGAGCAGTTTTTCGGTCAACGTTAACGCATCCGTGAGGTCCTTTCGCTTCATTGCCGCCAGAACCAGCAACATATCCTTACGGTAATCATGCTCCTTACTTTCCGGCAATTGCTCCAGCACACCGATTCCCATATCGAGCTTACCGGATGCAATATACGCCGCTGCCAGCTCCAGCCGGGCCGCAACCTCTGATTTGCCCTGCCTGACACCCTGCTCTATGTAACTCAGGCCCAAATCGGTTTCGCCGGCCTGCATTGAGGCTTTGCCAAGCATAAATAACAATTCGCCGTCTGTGCCGGTATCGCCCTGCTGGAGCATACTCTGCAACAAGCCGGTCGCTTTATCCGGTTGATTCAGACGCATGAAAGTGATCGCCAATAATTTTTGTGCCTGCTTGTTTGAAGGTTCTGCCTGCACCGCACGTGATAAATATAAGTTTGCCTGCTCAAGGTTATCCAGCGCATAGCTGGAAGCCCCCATCAAAAAATCAACGGCCGGATAATTGGGTGCAATATTTTGCAAAATCTGCAAATGGTTTACGGTCTCAGAGTACTCACCTGAAGCATACGACACCAGGGCCTGCATATATTTGGGTGTAGGGTGCCTGGGGTATTTAACAACCAACTGCTCTACACTTTCACGCATCTGCTCAAGCTTACCCTGGCGATATTGCGATTCAGCCAAACCCGCCCGAACCAGAAACTCTTCTGTGGGCAGAAACTTCCGGCTGTCATTTTTCAACAGCTGTGCAAATGCAGCTTCTGCCTGCTCATAATCGCCGGATAACATTTTAAACTGTGCTTTCATCAACAGCGCTTCATTATGATCCGGAGCATCGGCCAACACCGCGTTAATCAAACTACCCGCTTCTTTTTTTGAGCCTTTTGCAAGCGCGACTCTTGCCAAGCCCAATCTTGACTCATGATGACCATTAACCAGCGCCAATGCCCGATTAAACTCCGTGCGGGCATCCTGGTACTCCTCCAAACCAAACAAGGCTTTGCCACGCAAACTCAGTAACATTGCCCGATCAGCACTATCTTTTAAGATTTCCACCGGCAGCGAATCCAATAATGGAATAAACTTACCGTTGGCCAAATAAGCTTTTGCCAACGGTATCGCCAGCACTTCTTTTGAAATACCACCCTTCAGCGCTTTCTCAAAATGCTGCTCCGCCGCTTTTGCCTGCCCAAGCCAAAGCTGCGTTTTTCCCAGCAACACCCTTGCATTATGATTGTCCGGCTGTTTTTGCAGTATTTTTTTCAGTTCAATCGCTGCGGTCTGATAGTTTTGCTCGGCAAACAGGCTCTGTGCCTTTTCATAGCGCTGCTCCGTGGAAACAAAAAAATCGCACGCGGTCAGGCAAAAACCGACAAACAGAAACAAGGCCAGTTTGAAAATAGTTTGCGCTTTTATATGTTGCATACCTGCTGCTCCGAATCAAACGCTTCAATCAATGCGATCTGCTGCTTAAATAACCACTGCGCAGCAGGTCTTCGGTAAAACCACGCATGGCATGACGCGTCTGTTGCAATGAATCGTCAATTTTCATATCAATCACGACAACTGAAACCACCGGCTTATGTATTAGCCTGCCCCATATTCCAAGCAATTTGATAATAAACGTATTGCTTGTACCCCGGCCGGCAGCCTGATACCAATACCATACCAAACGCTCCTGACCCGACCGGTCACCCAATACCAGCTCACGCATATCAGTAACAGCACCCAGGTTGTTCTCAACAGGTACAACCCCGAAGTGCTGCAAGCTCATATCGGTACGGTTATAAATATTATTTTGATGACCAACCGCTTCTTTGCCCTGCTGCTGGCTAATATAGTCATATATCTGCAGATTAACAACCATATGTTCATGTCGGCGATAGTTGTTGCGCTCTACTGCATCGTAGCCCGACAAGGCGGCAGACCACTGCACAGCATCAGAACCGGCTGCATGCCAGTCATTAACTGTTGAGGGCAACCCGGGAAAATTAACTTCCTCAGCCGCAACTGCTTTATCATAGTATGACAACAAAACCGGACCACTCAGTGCCGCACACAAAAATCCGGCTATTGCGATTGATAATTTTGCTTTGTTGTTTTCGCGATTAACGCCAACCGGGTATTTGGTGTTTTGCCCTGATAACACTTCTCCTGCATGAGGCTGTTCGGTAATAACAAAGCGGCCAAGCAAATATAAAAAAGCAAAAAACAGAATACCAAACAATACCCAGCCCAGGGTGTAATGGTCTTTTACAAGCCAATGCTGCATATTGGTAAATTGCCCGGCCATCACAACGATATAGACCCGGAGAATATTACTGCCAAGCGCGACCGCTGCTGCAGCGAGTGTTACCGCCACCCCTTTTTTCAAGCCCAGGCGCTGCATATCAGAAAAAATCACACCTATTGCAGCCGCAACAATAAACTGACCCAGGCCACTGCAACCTTCCTCAACTTCAAAAACCCCGGCAGGCACCTGGATAAATATACCCTCCACAACCACCGGTATACCCGAGCAACGCAACAGAAACTCAACACCGATAACGGTTAGCCCCTGCAAAATTCCAAAAAACACTTCCCAAAAAGGCAATGCAAACAGCAATAATAATACAGGCACAGAGAATACACGCCATGTGGGGAACCCAAACAACACAAAATAGACATTCAAAACCATGAATACCAGACAAAGATACTGAACAATTTGTATCTGTCCCAATGCCGCAATAAACCATAGAAAGCTCAGGCAGGCTAACGTTATTAAAGGGAGGTAATTACCGCTAAGCTGAAAACTTAGCTGCGCATTTTGCATTCTTTTATATAACAGCACCAAACAGGTGATCAATAACAACGGGCCATGCGAATAGGTCGGGTTGCCGTCCTGCACCCAAACTCCAAACAAGCCAACCACCGTTTGCTGATATGCCAGCAAAAAAACCGCAACTACGATAAGGCCTAGAGCGAAATAACCGGGGTGGATACTTCGATTTGATACCTGCCCCTCTATTAACATCGATAATTATACTTGCTCATCAGATCATAAAGTGTTGGACGACTGACTTTCAGCATTCTTGCCGCTTTCGATATATTTCCCTGATTGACATCAAGTGCCTGCTCTATCGCCTGCCTCTCAGCCTCCCCTCTGAGGTGAGCCAGGGAAAACGCTTCGCTACCCGGCAGCGAGTCGGAAAACCCAAGCTCTTCGGGCCCAACTATTTTTTTCTCACACATTACAACAGCCTGCTTTAACTTATTCTCAAGCTCGCGAATATTACCAGGCCAACTGTAACTGCCGATCGCTGTGAGTGCAGCGTTATTTAATTTAAGCTTCGGCTTACCAAGCTCTTCAGCATACTTTTTAAACAGAATACGGGCAATCGCAACTGCATCACCGGGGCGCTCCCGTAATGCAGGCACTTCAATAACCATTTGCGACAAGCGATAATATAAATCCTCCCGGAATCTGCCATCTTCAATAAGCTCTCTTAAGTTCCGGTGAGTCGCCGCGACAATACGCACATCGACCTCAATCTCCTGCTGACCACCCAGCCTTTCAATGGTTTTCTCCTGAAGAAAGCGCAGCAACTTAGCCTGCAAAGACATTGGAAGATCACCAATTTCATCGAGAAACAAAGTACCGTTGCGAGCACGCTCAATTTTACCTGTCGTTCTTTGCGCAGCACCGGTGAACGCACCTTTCTCATAACCGAACAATTCACTTTCCAATAAAGGTTCCGGAATAGCCGCACAATTAATCGCAACGAATTTATGCTCTCCCCGGGAGCTTAACTCATGCAAGGCTTTTGCGAGCAATTCTTTGCCGGTACCACTCTCACCCTGCAGCAACACCGACACATCAGCTGGTGCAACTTTTTCTATCGCCCGGCACACCGCCAGCATTTTCTGACTGCTCGCGACAATACCGGCCAACGGCGCATTCGCTTTTCTCTCAGCCAGCTCGCGATTCTCGCGTTCAAGCTCATACACATGAAACGCCCGGTTAACAATTAATTTCAATGCATCAATATCAATAGGCTTTGCATAAAAATCATAGGCCCCCATATTGATAGCCGATAGCGCATGCTCACGCTCATCCTGACCGGTAACCATAATAACTTTTGCATATGGCGCTATCTCCAGTATTGCCCGCAGCGTTTCCATACCCTCGGTGATATCATCCGGCTCAGGAGGCAACCCCAGATCAAGTGTTACCACTGCCGGCTGATGATCTCGGGCCAATTTAACTGCAGCACTCCTATCACCGGCCAACATAACCTCATACTCGCCGAAACTCCAACGCAATTGTTTTTGCAGGCCTTCATCATCTTCCACTATAAGCAGCTTGCGATCGTTACTAGCCATTAGCCACCTCTATTACACTCGGTTTATAAACAGAATTTTCAGATTCACTGCACAACGGCAACAAAATCGTAAACGTAGTGCCTTTATTGATTTCACTGACAACCTCTATACTTCCACCGATAGACTGGATGTATTCTTTCACTTCATAAGCACCGACACCCATCCCTTTTCCGGCTTTGGTGGTTTCGAACGGACGAAATAAGCGGTTACGAATAAAATCCTCCGACATACCGCAACCGTCATCACTGACCTCCAACCGGCATAAGTTATCAGCACGCTCAACATTGATACGAACCATGCCGCCATTACCATCCACCGCATCCTGAGCATTGCTGATCAGGTGCCTGACTGCCATTGCAAGCCGCACACGGTCGGCACTCAGCCAAAGCGCCTCATTACGAATATCCAACTCCGGCACCGGGGCTTTATTTGAACACTCGGCAATCACACTTTTTATAAACTCAATAAAATTTATCTGCTCAGATTTCGGCATGCTGTTACCATCAGCCCTGATCTGCAGCAATAATTTATTCATTTTATTTACGCAGTTGTCTATGGTAAGCACGGTATCCTTGATAAACAAAGGATTGTGCATATGTTGCACCGCATTTTGCGTCACAAGCGACAGCTGCGAAACCAGGTTCTTTAGGTCATGAATAACAAAGGTCGCAAGCTTGTTATAAGCATCGAACTGCTTTGACTCAGCTAACTCTTCAGCGGCTTTTTCCAAGGCCAGATAGCTGGTAATTTGCCGGCCAACTGTTTTCAAAAGATCCGTATCCTCCCAGGTAAGATGCTGGGTAACCGATTCATGAGACTCCAAAACAATAAACCCGAATAAGTTTTTTTCATGAGACAACGGCACAACCAACCATGCATCCTTCAGGCTTTGCAGCCAACCCGGCTTCGAAAACCCGGCCGGCAACGATTCATGAAGATCCACTACCCAGTGCTTATCCTGGAAAAACCGGGCAAACTCGCCGGCCGCGTTTTCACTCGCATGGCCGGGGCTTTTCATATTCCAGCGCGCCTGCAACTCGTAACTGCCTGAATTATTCAGCAACCAAAGGCAGCCACCCCGGGCTGAAATAATTTGCGCCAGGCATATTATCGCCCTTTGCTGCAGATCGAACTGGTCCGAAGGCTTTGACAACGTATTAATCAGCTTAAGCCACTCAATACGATAATCATATTTATTGCTAAAAAAATGTTTGACGATAAAAACCCTAAGCCGGGCCCGCGCTTTTGACGAGAGCATAATCAATACCAGTAATAAACCCGCGCCGAACAAAAAAATGGTCTGCATCAGGCCACCCCAGGTACCGCCGTAAGCCCGCATGTAATAACCGCCGACCGCCATTGCCAATAAATACAAACCAACACCGGTCAAAGCAGTCGTATAAAAAACAACATGTCGTGACACAAAAATATTCAGCGCCAACTGAGGGCTGCGCGCAACGGATACCGCCATCAACGGAACCACTAATGCGTTAATAAAACCACGCGCTTTCCAGTACTCCATATCCAGCTGCCTGAACAGCACAGCATTCGAATAAAGAAAAATATCATAGGCGAACATAGCACCCAGACCCACGCAAAGAAACTTAACTGACCAGCGCTTTACATCCGGCGTGTTACGATATACCTGTTCCACCAGCACAAATCCAAATAACGATAAACCCAACAATGATGTCAGCGGCAACAATCCGGCCGGCTCATCAACCGGACTTCTATCACCCAGAAACAACACTGCAAATATTAGAAGAGAGCTGACGCACACTATTAATGAAGCTACAGCCCCCAAAGACATGCGGGGGATCGGTGTATTTTTTGCAAAAGCATTAAGTAACGCCATTAAAACCAACAACCAGGCACTTACTTTAAAGCACTCCAGTAAATAGTAAGTACTAAAAGGAAAATCATATGTCTTTATCGCCACAGCTGCCAGGCAAAAGGACCAGAAGACACTGATAAGCACCGCAGAAACAAGATACGCTCCGCTGTGACGAGCCTTCCAACCAGTCAACAACAGCACACCAAAAACAAAATAAACCGTGCCGGCTATCAGATAGCCGGCTACACCCACATCAATTGAGAATAAATTATCGATCATACCGGCGATTGAGTGTTCCATATCCTGTTAACACTAATACAACCACGGGAAAACGGTGAGACAAGCTGGCAAAACAACAACCCGGAGCTCTTACACCGCAGGCCGGCCGCATAAAAAACGCTGCAACCGGCTCGAAGGACGCGCTTAACGCGCCCCCTTGCCGAACAAGATGACCTCAAGTGTTCTGAAGATAATAATCAGATCAAGAAAAACGCTTTGGTTTTTGACGTAGTACAAATCATACTGAAGCTTCTCCAATGCATCCTTATCCGAAGCCCCATATGGGTAGCAAAGTTGCGCCCACCCGGTAATGCCCGGCTTAATCTGACTGCGCTGTTCATAGAAAGCAATTTTCTCTTTCAGCAGGTTGTCAAACTCAGGACGCTCTGGACGCGGACCGACGAAACTCATATCACCTTTCAGCACGTTAAAAATCTGGGGCAGTTCATCAATTCGTGTCTGGCGAATAAATTTACCAACAGCGGTTACCCGTGAATCATTCTTACTGGCCCAGACCGCTTTACCGTCTTTTTCAGCATCGGTACGCATGCTGCGAAACTTATAAATTTTAAAAACCCTGCCTTTCTCACCGACACGCTCCTGGGAGTACAGGATAGGTCCACGCATACCGCTTTCCAGCCAGATCGCCAGTGACGCAACCAACATGATCGGCCACACCAGCATAATCAGGCTCAGGCTGACAATGATATCCAGTGCACGTTTAAAAACATATTTAACAGTAGTCTGCTTGAATCCATCAGAGAAAATGATCCAACTTGGGTCCAGCAGTTTAACATTGACATATCCGGACTCCCGCTCAAACAGTGTTAACAAGTTAACCACGTTGATACCGGCAACTTTACAATCCAGCAGCTCGCGCAACGGAAGCTTGTTGCGACGATCATCCACCGCATCGACAATTTCATCCACTTCCAACTCACGGGCAAACTCACACAGCGGCTTATCAAGATGCAGAACCCGCTTGTTCACACTGGCATCAGGATCACCCTCTGTATGCACAAAACCGACCACTGAAAATCCACGCTGGTCTATTTTATTTTGAAATCGGTTTAATATGCTGTCCGCTTTCTGTCCGGCACCGTATACAAGAACACGCCTTTTTAGAAAACCTGTGTCTACTGTGCTTAAAAATACAAATCGAATGACCGAAACCGCGACGAAAGACAGCACAATAATCACGGATGTGGACACCATATCCACCTTGAACAGCGAGAATGCGGTCGCGATGACGGTTAAACCCACACCACCGATCAGAAACCCCATGATAATTCTGACCATCACATAGCTGTAACCTTCAATGCGCACCTGATAGAGGCCCATGGCCAGCATACTCAGCAACATAATGACTGAAAACACAAATGCCTCCAGCAACACATTACCGCTGGCAAGGCTCATACCGCAAAATTCGCTGGTACTGCAAAACAGGGCACCGAAGTATACGGCCAGCACAAAAATCAGCGCCTCCCCAAGCCCCAGTAATAGAAAAGGTATATTAAAGTAGTGATTAAATAGGCGAACACTCATTTCGCGACTCCAAAACCTAGTTATTCAACGTCATTATTGGTCAGTAATTCAAACAACCCGTTTTCAGTACTTAGCCAACATCTCAAAGTTTTTAAAAATGCCCATCGTTTTTCTGATTGGCGATCCGGGATATGACTCCGGCTTTTTCTTAACCCCTGTAGCTAATGTAATGAAGCCTGTGCCGAAGGATTGCAGAAACCATGCCACTGCTGGCAATACTCTGTAAAAAGCTTTAACTTATTGTTTTTTAAAATCATTTTTATTTATGGTATTGTAAAATTTACAAACTTAATAACTTTCCAACGTATTTCGACGAAAGCCAAACAACGCAATGACGACTTCCCAACATAATCCCCGGAACACATCCGGGCAGGTGTATTTTTTACCACTCCGACCACCCTCGCTCCATCCCCAATTAGGATGAACCCGCACAGATATCCGGAAAAACCTTCATTCCTGAAACGGATATTCCTTATAAAATAATAGCGCAGCTTGCAGGTAGAGCAATCGGGAAGTAGGATACCGCTGCATTGTTAAACCCCGATTAATACTTAGGGGTAACTTCGTAATTTCAATACTTTCATTAAAAATTCATATGCAGCAAAACCATACAGAATTAAACGAGGCGCGCCATGCATAACCTCGACGACAATATTAAACTAGCCGTGATAGGCCTCGGATACGTCGGCCTGCCACTGGCTGTTGAGTTTGGCAAACAAATGCCGACCCTCGGTTTCGACATCAACCGACAACGGGTACGGGAACTGCAGGAAGGGATCGACAATACACTGGAGATCACAACCGCCGAGCTGGCAAATTGCCCCCACCTGACCTTTTCCTCAGAAGCCGCAGACCTGAAGCACTCAAATGTGCTTATCGTGACGGTGCCAACACCGATAGATCGCCATAAACAGCCGGATTTAGATCCGTTAAAAGCCGCCAGTAAAACGGTGGGTCAGAATCTGAACCCGGGAGATATCGTAATATACGAATCCACCGTTTTCCCCGGCGCAACGGAAGATATATGTATTCCGATCCTAGAGCAAGAGTCTGGGCTGATTTTTAACAAAGATTTTTATGCTGGATACAGTCCAGAGCGCATCAACCCGGGCGATAAACAGCATTCGGTCGCCGATATCATTAAGGTAACCTCCGGTTCCACCCCGGAAATCGCCGATTTTGTCGATCAGCTGTACGCGAAAATAATCACCGCCGGCACACATAAGGCACCCAGCATTAAAACCGCTGAAGCGGCAAAAGTGATTGAAAACACTCAACGGGACCTGAATATCGCGCTGGTTAACGAATTAGCGGTGATTTTCAAGCTAATCGGCGTCGATACCGAGGAAGTCCTGAAAGCGGCCGGCACCAAATGGAACTTCCTGCCATTCCGCCCGGGTCTGGTCGGCGGCCACTGTATTGGCGTGGACCCATACTATCTGACCCATAAAGCTCAGGAATTAGGCTACCACCCGGAAGTTATTCTGGCCGGCCGGCGCATTAATGACGACATGGGCGTTTATGTGGCGGAGAACATTATCAAGCTGTTAACCCAAAACAAAATTCATGTCGTGGGTGCGAAAGTCCTGATTCTGGGCCTGACCTTCAAAGAGAACTGCCCCGACATCCGTAATACGAAAGTCATCGATATTGCCAGCGAACTGCGGCGCTACCATGCCGAGGTGGATGTCTACGACCCCTGGGCCAGCAGCGAGGAGGCCAAAAGCCAATATGGCATCAGCCTGATTGAAGAACCCAAACAGGGGAAATATGACGCCATTATTATCGCGGTTGCACATAAACAGTTCAGAGAAATGGGAACGGAGAAAATTCGCAGCTTCGGCAAACCGCAAAATGTGATTTTTGATGTAAAATACATTTTGCCTGCAGATGCGGTGGACGCCCGACTCTAGTTTCTGCCTGGCCCCTGACACTCAAACAATCTGACTGCCAATGAAAATACTTGTCACAGGTTCAGCCGGTTTTATCGGATCGGCCTTAAGCATCAAACTGCTCGAGCGCGGCGATGAGGTTATCGGCGTCGATAATCTCAACAGCTATTACGATGTCAGCCTTAAAGAAGCAAGGCTGGCACGTAACGAAGCTTTTGAGGGCTATCAGCATTTTCGCTGCTCATTGGAGGACCGGGACAGTATCCGGGACATCTTCAAAAAGCAGTCACCGCAACGTGTTGTCAATTTAGCGGCCCAGGCGGGGGTTCGGTATTCATTGGAAAATCCATACGCGTATATTGACAGCAATATCACCGGCTTTGTGAATATCCTGGAGTCCTGTAAAGACATTAAGGTAGAAAATCTGGTCTATGCATCCAGCAGCTCGGTCTATGGCGCCAATACAAAGCTGCCGTTTTCCGTGCATGATAATATTGATCACCCGGTCAGCCTGTATGCGGCAACCAAAAAAGCCAACGAGCTTATGGCACACACCTACAGCCATCTGTACGGGCTTCCAACTACCGGGTTACGCTTTTTCACGGTTTACGGCCCGTGGGGAAGACCAGACATGTCATTGTTTTTATTTACAAAAAACATTCTCGCCGGCAAACCAATCGACGTATTCAATTTTGGCAAACACAGCCGCGACTTCACTTATATCGATGATATCGTTGAAGGAGTCACCCGCACGCTGGACCAAATAGCCGCACCTAACCCCGACTGGTCGGGAGACAAACCCGACCCCGCCACCAGCAAGGCACCTTACAGGCTCTATAACATCGGCAACAACCAGCCCGTGGAATTGCTTGATTATATTCAGGCAATTGAAGAGTTTACTGGCAAAAAAGCCGAAATGAATATGCTGCCGTTGCAACCCGGGGATGTACCGGATACTTTTGCCGATGTAGATGCACTCAGCACTGATGTAGGATACAAACCGGATACACCGATCCGCGAAGGTATCAGCAACTTCGTCAAATGGTATCGGGATTTTTATCAAGTGTAACAGACAACCATGCGGTCAAAAGCCGCCAGCCGCGACAGGAACAGGCCCTAACATATGAGTGTTCTGATTGACCAGTTTCAACGCCGCATCCGCTACCTACGGCTATCGGTGACCGATCAGTGTGATTTGCGTTGCGGCTATTGCCTGCCCAAAGGCTTTAAAGATTTTGTTGAACCCGATGACTGGCTGAACTTCGATGAAATTCACCGAGTCATAAAGTTGTTCACGCAATTGGGCGTCGACAGCATCAGACTTACCGGCGGTGAACCACTGCTACGGAAAAATCTGCCACTGCTCGCAGAGCGACTCGTACAGCTTCCGGAATTGAAAGACCTTGCCATCAGCACCAATGCCGTGCGCCTGACAAAACTCGCCGAACCACTTAGAAATGCCGGTATCAAACGCGTCAATATCAGTCTGGATTCACTGGACCCTGAACGTTTTCGGTCTATCAGCCAGGGCAAACTCGAAAAAGTGCTGGCCGGCTTGCAGGCCGCCAAAGCCGCTGGTTTTGCACCAATCAAAATCAATATGGTCCTGATGGCCGGAATCAATGATGATGAGGCCGAAGACATACTGGCATTTTGCATACACCATGGCTTCACATTACGTTTTATAGAAATTATGCCGATAGGCGATACCGGCAGGCTGAGCTCAAAACACTATATCAGTCTGCAGACAATTAAAGCCCGCCTGGCCCGGCGATTTTCGCTGATACCGGAAGTCCCGTCCGGGCATCACCATGACCCGGGACCGGCACATTACATGCGTGTCGGTGATACAGGCGCAAGAGTTGGTTTTATCACACCGATGTCCGAACATTTTTGTGCGGACTGCAACCGCATCAGGCTCACTGCAGACGGCACTCTGTACCCCTGTCTCGGCCAGAATAATGCCATACCGTTGGGCCATATGCTCAGAAACGGCGCCTCTGACACTGACCTGCTTAATGCAATCGCAAATGCTATTCACTTTAAACCGGAACGACATGAGTTTAATGAAAAACCACAACAGGTTTTACGTTTCATGTCGATGACCGGCGGTTAATCGAACGGCTGCAGAGGGACTTTTATGAGCATACAACGGATCTGTATTCTGGGCGGCTCAGGTTTTGTCGGCCAGCACCTGGCAGCCCGTCTGAACGAACTTAACATCCAGACCAAAGTGCTTACCCGCCATCGTGAAAAACACCGGGAGCTACTGGTATTGCCGTTGATTGAAACCATTGAAGCCGATGTACACGATCAAACAGTGCTTGAACAGCAGTTTGAAGACTGCGATGCGGTTATAAACCTGATTGGCATACTGAATGAACGTGGCCACTCAGGCGCCGGGTTTCGCAAAGCGCATGTCGAGCTGACCCGCAAAGTCATCGACGCGTGCCGGCAAGCCGGCGTTTCTCGATTACTGCATATGAGCGCGCTGCATGCCGATGCTGCGCGAGGCACGAGTTACTATTTGCGCACCAAAGGGGAAGCGGAGGATTATCTGCATACCTTTCACAGAGAGGTTAATGTCACCAGTTTTCGCCCGTCGGTGATCTTCGGACCGGGCGATAGTTTTTTTAATCGCTTTGCCGGATTACTGAAATTCACACCCTATTTTTTTCCACTGGCCTGTGCGGGCGCGCGATTTGCGCCTGTTTACGTCGGTGATATCGTTGAGCAATTTACCACCGCACTCGACAACCCGGAAACTTTCGGTAAACGTTTTGATATATGCGGGCCGAAAATCTATACCCTAAAAGAACTGGTCGAGTACACCGCAAAAATTCAAAATCTACGCCGCCATATTATCGGCATACCCAAAGCCGCTGCTTTTTTTCAGGCGCTGTTGATGGAATATTTTGTACCCGGCAAACCCTTTTCCCTGGATAACTATGATTCATTAAAAATCGACAGCATTTGCAGACCTGATGGCAAGAACAACATAACCGCAAAAACCGCAGTGGAAACCATTGTGCCCACTTATCTGGCAGGCAATACACAACGCAATAGATACAACCAGTTCCGTAAAAAAGCCAGTCGCTAAACACTCAAAACAAAGCCGCGCGCTCTGCAGCAGGCAGCTTTGCCAATACATCAACCTCCCGGTAAAAACCGGCAAAATCACCGCCCTGCTGCACAAACAAGCGGCGAAAAAAAGGTACGCCATGATAATAAGTCGCAATACCGGCCAGTTTGGCATTGTTTAAGTCTTCGCTAAACCATCGGGCATACCCTTTAAAACCAGGGTCCTGCCGGGCAAGTTCACGGTAGGTTTGTTGCAAGCTTAAAAAAACTTTTTCTTTTCGGTGTTTTTTCCGATCATCCGGTAAATCACTTTCATAAAGCAGTTCCAGCTCATCCGAAGCTGACTGGACCAAACCCAAAAACAATTGACGATGATATTGCCGGCGACGATATAACGTCAATTCCTGTGCATTACCATGCCGGCTGAGCCACCGCTCTATTCCCAACTGCTGTACCGCAGTTGCAAATGACTCATTAAAACCGGAATCGTTTTTTACATAGAGCTTCTGATGCGCAAGCTCATGAAAAATCAGCGCCGCCAGCTGTAACCGGCCGCGTGTCAGCATCGTATTTAATACCGGATCATCAAACCAGCCTAACGTGGAGTATGCACCAACACCATAAACATACACATCCTTACCGGCATCGCGTAGCGGCCCGGCAAATTTATCAGCCCGCTGCGGCTCAAAAAAACCTCGATAACTGACGCAACCCGCCACTGGAAAACACCAGCGTTCCGGCTGCAATGAAAATGGCGGGGTTGCAACCACATTCCAGGTCACATAAGGCCTGCCTAAGTCAGCATAGCTGCGATAACTGTTATTTTCAGGCAAGCCCAGCTCCGCAGACGCGAAGTCCCGCACTTTCTGTACAAACACAAGCGTCGATTTCAGCTGTGCATCGGTAGACTCATCTGCGAGTAAATCAACCAGCGACTCCCGTTTGCGCATCATACTGAAATGTCCGTCGATCACATGCGCATAATATGAAATCGAACTGCAGGCCGGCAGCAACAAAATCATGCATAACACCACACAAACCCGGTATTTGCTACGCATGCATTGATTCAATAATCCGTTCATTAGCGCTATCATAACGGCCACAGATATCATTATTCCAGCCGTATCAATGAAAACATATCTTGTCGGAGGCGCGGTCCGCGATAAACTTCTGGGACTGCCGGTAAAAGAACATGATTGGGTCGTGGTCGGTGCCACACCCGATGAACTGACCGCTCTGGGCTATCGCCGGGTCGGCCAGGACTTTCCGGTATTTCTGCATCCCGACACCAAAGAAGAATATGCATTGGCACGAACCGAGCGGAAAACCGGCCCGGGGTATAAAGGGTTTGATGTGGATTTTTCCGGAAGCATTACGCTGGAGGAAGACTTAAAACGCCGCGACCTGACCGTCAACGCAATAGCCGAAGACGAGGACGGTAATCTGATCGACCCGTTTGGCGGCCAGGCTGATCTCAACAAGCGGATTCTCAGACATGTATCCGATGCGTTTGTCGAAGACCCGGTCCGCCTGCTGCGACTTGCACGATTTCTTGCCCGTTTTGCCGATCTGGGGTTTACGATCGCACCTGAGACAGGCAGTCTAATGACCACTATGGTTAAAAACGGCGAAATCGACAACCTGGTTCCGGAACGTGTGTGGCAGGAATTGCAAAAAGCTCTTAATGAAACCCGGGCGGAAAATTTTTTTGATGCTTTACAACAGTGCGGCGCACTTGAAAGGCTGTTTCCTCAAATACATCCCGAGCAGGCCGCATTGGCTCAACAAGCGCTGATACAGGCATGCAGTCTGAGCAAAGATGCTGAAATCAGGTTTGCTGCATGGCTTGGCTGCGCATCGGAAAATTCAATATCCGCCATTTGCGAACAATTGCGTGCACCAAAAAGTTATCAGGAACTTGCATTGCTTACCGGCAAATACCAGCATTTTTTTGAAAAAAGCACACAGTTACCCCCACCGGATATTCTCGAGGGCCTGCAGGCAGTCGATGCCTTTAGACGACCTGAACGTTTTGAAAAATATCTGCTCGCCGCTGAAGCGGTGACACGTGCCAAAACCGGACAACCCGACTGGCCGCATCCACAGCGGGAATATCTGTATAACGCGTCGAAACAGGCTATGGCCATCACTGCAAAAGATCTAACCAAAACCAATTTAAGCGGACCGGCACTGGCTGCTGAGCTGAGCAAGCATCGGCAGGCGGCAATCAGTAAAATAAAACGCCCTTACCGCTGGTCAAAACTGCGGTAAAAAAATTTTTATACACTGAGACAACGGTTTGCAGAACGCTGCAAACTAACCCGGCCAGAAACGACGTTCAAACCGGTATAATATCTGATCAAAACCCATAAACCCCAACACCCAGGCTATTAACACGCCAATCGCGTTTGCCAGCATATCCTTAAGATCAAAATAACGCATTGGATGAAAACTCTGCATCAACTCAATACAGGCTCCCATCGCGATAAACAACAGCACCAGTCCCAAACGCATCCGCCGGTTTGTGTAAAGCTGCAACCACCAACCCATCAGCACCGCATATGCAAAGCCGTGATACAGCTTGTCGGCATGACCTGGAGACGGCACAAAACTTTTCGATGTAAATGAAAAATAAAAAATCGTTGCCAGTATGCAACACCCGATAGTCAACCAGAAAGGCGTCTTGTTCAGGCGGGGATCTATTTCAAATATCTGACTCATAGATTATTTTTTTGCATTCAAATAAAAACAATAAACAGAATAGCACCCAGTATCAACCGGTACACAACAAAAGGCAGCATACCAACACGATCCAAAAAGCGTAGAAATGCGTGAATACA
Organism: Gammaproteobacteria bacterium; assembly: GCA_028284675.1. Taxonomy (GTDB): domain Bacteria; phylum Pseudomonadota; class Gammaproteobacteria; order HTCC5015; family HTCC5015; genus JANQRI01. Next base: position 33,465 of record JANQRI010000051.1, read on the forward strand.
AACATACGCACTCAACGCCGAGATCAGCGTGCCGAACACCAGGCTGTGCCAGTCAAGCGCATCCGGAGTCACCAACAGGTCTTTTGCCTGTAACAATCCGGCCAATGCAATCACCGGGATCGACAATAAAAACGAAAACCGCGCGGATGCGGCCCCGGTCAAACCGCGCATCAACCCGGCAGTGATCGTAATACCTGATCGTGATGTGCCCGGAATCAATGCCAACATTTGCGCAGCACCGATAATCAATACATCCTGCCAGCCGAGGCTGTACTCATCGCGCCGCCGCATACCCTTTGCATACGCCAACCACAGCAATAAACCAAACAACACGGTTGCGGCCGCAATCACCAGCGGCGAACGCAAATACGTTTCGATGAAAGGCTTACCGAACAAGCCGGCCAGACCAACCGGCACGGTACCCCAAATAACCGCCCAGGCCAAACGGCTGTCGTCTGTCTGCCGGCCGTTACGCAGTGCAAGCCACCATGCGGCCGTCATTCGCAGCAGTTCTTTTCTAAAATACCAAACTACCGCCAGCAATGTGCCGACATGTACCGCAATATCGAAACTCAAGCCCTGATCCTGCCAATCGGTCATGACCGGCACCAGAATCAAATGCGCAGAACTAGAAATCGGCAAAAATTCGGTCAGGCCCTGCAGCAGAGCCAACACAATGATTTGCAATAAATCCACAAATTACCCTTTTAGCCAAACACGTTACAAACGGTGACGCATATCGCGAGAGTCGCTGAAACCCAAAAGCGGGTGATTATACATTTTTGTCAGCGTCAGTACCTGAAATCGCTCGCCCATCTCCGCCGGTAATACCAGGGTTTTCATTTGCTGCGCCAGATCCAAACGCTCCTGCATCCCGGCATTATCCTGACGCGCTGCAACCATACGGTCCAGCCCGCAGCTCAACAAAAACTCCGCCTGCTGTGTAAAACCGGCCAGCTCGAAACCGGCGTCGGTCGCCGCTTCAGCCGCAGCGGTAAAATCAACATGCGCGGTAATATCCTGCAGGCCCGGATAACAAAACGGATCGGCATGTGCATGCTGTTGATAGTGGCAATGCAAAGTACCGTCCATGCGCTCCGGCAAATAGTACTCCGAACGCGGGTAACCATAATCAATCGCCAGCATCACTCCTGTTTGCAGGCAGGCATTTATCGCGGCAAACCACGGTTGAAGATTCATATTCAACTCGGAAACATAGCCGACCGGCAATGCCTGATTTAATAAATGCTGAATATGCTCGACCGCCTGATGCACAGCTTTTGAAGCAGCGCGGTACTCCCAACAAAACCGGTCTGCTGATTCATCCCAGCCGACATAAGCCTCACTCAATCCGGTGCTTTCAACCCGAAAACGGATAACCGGCATCGCATCCATCACTTCATTCGCGAGCACCATACCGGAAAATGAAAAACCCTCTAGCGACCGCAACCACCGCACCCGCGGCAGATATTCCGGTATTCGCTGTGCCAGCGTTTGCCGCTGGCGCTGCTGCAGCTCCGTACTCAGCTCCAAGATATAGTAGATATCCGGTAACTGCCGGGATTCACTGAGAAACTGCAATATATCCGCCGCCATCGTGCCGCGACCCGCGCCAACCTCAAGAATAGCGCCGCCGGATATATTGCCAAGCACTTCCCCGCACTGTGCCCCAACACAATGGGAAAATAATCCGGACACTTCCGGTGCGGTCACAAAATCCCCGTCGCTGCCGAATTTCGGCAGGCCGTTCATATAATAGCCGTATTCCGGGTGATACAAAGCCCATTGCATAAACTGCTCAAAAGGCTGCGGACCGGATGCCAAAATCCTGTCCCGTATCCATGCCTGCAGTTCCAGACTGTAAGCAAATGCGGCATCCGGCGGCGCCGGCAAACGATCGATGCTGGTTCGGACTAACATATTGGTATACAGTTTAGCCTGTGCCGGTTTCCGGCAACAAATTCAAAAACATCATCTAACAGAACACTTATCTGAATTATCGTACCCAGTGACCATCAATAAAAACAACCCGCCCCCGGTCGCACTGATAACCGGTGCCGCACGTCGTATCGGCGCAGCCATCGCGCGGATGTTACATCGCAACGGCTACAATATCATCATCCATTACAGCAGCGCAGATAATGAAGCCGCGCAACTGGCGGATGAACTGAATGCCGCGCGCGCCGACTCGGCACACCTTGAAAAAATGAACTTACTCGATAGTGCGCAATTACCCGCACTGATTGCATCCGCCGCACAACGCTGGCAGCGCCTGGATGCATTAATCAACAATGCCTCGAGCTTCTACCCGACACCGGTGGATGAAATCAAAGAATCCGACTGGGAAAACCTGGTCGGCACCAATCTGAAAGCTCCGTTATTTCTGTCTCAATATGCAGCGCCGCATCTGCAGGCCACAAAGGGCTGTATCGTCAACATAGTGGACATCCATGCCGAACGGCCAATGCGCAAACATGTTGTTTACTCGGTGGCAAAGGCCGGCCTGGTCGCATTAACCAAATCACTGGCCCGGGAGCTTGCACCGTCGGTGCGGGTCAACGCGGTCGCACCGGGCGCGATACTCTGGCCGGAGCAGGACATGCCGGCAAGTACCAAGGATTCAATCTTGCAGCGCGTCGCGTTACAGCGACCGGGGGAGCCCGACGATATCGCCCGAACGGTTAACTTTCTAATCAACGATGCACCGTATATCACCGGGCAGGTTATCCCGGTCGACGGCGGCCGCAATCTGAATATCTGATACTTATCAAGAAACTAGGGCGGCTCCGGTACAGACATATCAATCGGCTCCAGTTGCCGCTCGCCCTGAAAATCACGCCATAAATCCTTAACCGCACGGCTTTCCACCGGGTGATGTAAATCAGGAGCCAACTCGGCCAACGGCCCCAATACAAACGCAAATTTCAGAATATCCTCACGCGGCAGCTGCAAATCACTGCGCTCGATTACCGACTGCCCATACATTAGTAAATCCAGGTCCAGTGTGCGAGAGGAAAACCTGGGCTGGCTGCGATCCCTGCGATGCATCGCTTCAATACCATTTAGAATCGCCAAAACCGCATCCAGCGGCATCGCGGTACGGGCCGCGACCGCCAAGTTCACAAAATCGTCGCCGTCGAAACCAACTGCCGGATTCCGGTATGCCGGCGACACATCAATCGCGGCAAACTCATTTTTCAGCATCGCCAATGCGGACGGTATATTCTGCAGCGGATCAATATTACTGCCGATGCTCAGATAAATATCCTCAAAATCGCTTTCAACCCGTTTGCGCGCGATTTCAATACCCACATTCCGTGAATACCGCACCGCACCCGGTTTACTCAGCCGCACCCGAACCTCGGCAACGTCATATTCATACAGAATAATGCCGGCAACCCGTTCAATCAGTGTTTCGATCAGCTCAAACCGGCTGTGGCGCACATAATCAATCAAGCGCTTTGCGACACTCTTATAATTGACCGTATCCTCGACCCGGTCGGTTGCGGCCGCAACATGGATATCCGCACTCATTTCAATATCCAGGCTGATCACCTGGCGAATCTGCCGCTCCCAGTCATAAATACCGATCACAGTATCAATTTGCAGATCTTCGATATAAATTTTGTCCATTAAGCCCGCCGCCTGCAGCCCCAAAACGGCCCACAATACCCCAAGCTCGGCGGCTGCGCCAGCCCGGTCCGGCTTGCAAAATACCCCGATTTTCGGTAGCATCCGCGGGCTCGAAAATAAGTAAAACAGTCAGGACTCAACGCAATGTCACGAATCTGCCAGGTCACCGGGAAACGCCCCATGTCGGGTAATAACGTCTCCCACGCGCATAACAAAACCAAGCGCCGGTTTCTGCCGAATCTGCACACCCACAAATTCTGGGTCGAAAGCGAAAACCGCTGGGTACGGCTGCGAGTATCGGGCAAAGGCATGCGCATAATCGACAAACTGGGCATCGACAAAGTGCTTGAAAAAGTCCGCGCACGCGGCGAACAGGTATAGGTGATTTAAATGGCAAAAAGCGGTCGCGAAAAAATCAAACTGGTCTCCTCTGCAGGCACCGGGCACTACTACACCACCGACAAAAACAAGCGCAACACTCCCGACAAACTCGAATTCAAAAAATTCGATCCGGTTGCACGCAAACACGTCGCCTATAAAGAAGCTAAAATTAAATAGCTTTACATCATCGACCAAGCTGGCCGTCTGCTCGTTCAGTAACAATTTAAGAGGCCAGGCCCCTTTATTAGCTTTATTAAGAAAAGAGGGGTAATCCGTTAACTAAAATCACAAAAGCTTTAATATATAAAAAACTGACAAAGATTTTGCGATTATTATGTCTATACAATAATAATGAGCTAGAGCAGCATCTACTTCTCTAGATGAATAAAAACCAGCTAACTCAGTTTTTATAGCAGCAGAAAGCAACTTAAGCCACTCAACAGATTGTTGCGATGAATCTGAAATTTTTGGACCATCTCTGTTAATAAACGCCATAGCTTGCAAACCAATAAAACTCTTTATTCTGGACAAATTTTCTTCTTCAATCCATGTGGCATGAATGACCCAGCTAGAGACTATTTCGTTCTGATTGTTACCATTACACGAAAAAACACAATTAACACTTATATCCAACTCTAAATCTTCCAAAAAATAAGATAGGCTTTCTCCTTTATCATTAATCAGCCACTTTTCTATTTTTTCAGCGATTTCTTCAATGTAGTAAAGCCTGTTTTGAAAAGCGCTTTTTTGCTTCTCTGTAAGTTCAGTATATTCTTCCAGCTCTTGGATTGATCTTGGCAACATTTCGACCTCTATATACTTGGTATTATCATGTTCGCAATACGCTCCCATTCAGGCAATTCAGATGGACAGCATGTATGACATTTTCAGAAAACTCTGCATTTGAATTACCTAATTCGTCTCCCCATTCTTTTTAAATAACCGAAATAAGCTTTCCCGCAGCTTTTTGAAATTCCGACTTTTTTCTAGGCACTAATAACCCCAAACATGGCTTAAATGTTGAATTGCACTAAAAATTGGCCCACGTACAATTCCTTCTGCACTTTGAATTTGCAAGAGACATCAGGAGTGATTGATGTGACGTTATCATAAGAAATCAAGAGGTTGAATTATCCCTTTCTGAGTGTCTGTTAATCTAGGGTAGCTTTAGTCCGACTCCTTAGTTTCTCTCTATCGTTGCCTTGCTATTTGTTAAGCCCGATAACCACGATTTAAATCCACAAATAATGTCTGTCTCTGATTCTACATCCATAACCACTATGCCATTTTTCATATTGATAGCTTTAAGCATCACACCTAATGAAGTTAATTTACCTGCTATTTCCCCGCAATAGTTTTCAGGAGTTTTTATAGTATATTTGTGCAACTCATTCTTCATTAAAAGACTCAAAATGTGGCACTTGGGCCAATGGAGATTGGTAAAACACGATGCTTAGGACAAGCTGAATTGTGTGAATTCACTATTGGATTAAAATGTTTCGCAAAACTCCGCATTTGTTTTGCACGAAACCCTGCATCCTTTATTGTTGCAACATATTGCATAAAAATGTCCCGGTTATTTTGCAACTGTTTTCTAGCCCGCTCACACGGATCTTCAGGATTTTCATCCTCTGGTCCGCACTGCCCTGGAGGAGTGCGGTTGGTGTTTGGAAAAGGAATAACATTACCATCCATCGGAGAGTTTTTATCTACAGCATGCGTGTTAAGTCCGGCGTTTAGAACCGTTAGTCCACCAATTGTATTGACGGCTCCTTCTATTATCTTAACTGTAACCGGGTTAATTGCTAATAATCCAAATGGGTCGATTAAATTGACTGGATTATTGCCAACATAAGCGTAAGTATTCAGTCCACCCAACAATCCAATCGGATCACTTGTAATATAACGACCAATCAAAGGATCATAATACCTGAACCAGTTGTAATGCAGCCCAGTTTCCTGATCAAAATACTGCCCCGGAAATCGTATGTTTTGGGTGACGAGGTTGCCATCGTTATTCGGATCTTCATTCACTGTCGCTTGACCGAATGGAGTGTAAGTCGCCTCCCAGACAATCGTTTGGTTTTGGTCGGTGAGTTTTTGCGGGGTGCCGAGGTGATCATTGTGGTAATAGTACACGCCGTTGTTCGGGCTTAATGTGTATAACGCGGTCTCCGGCGCCCGTGCCCGGGTATCGAGATAGCTACTGTTGCTGCCCGGATGGTAATAACCACGTACGGTCCAGCGGCTGCTGTCGGGGTCGGCGAACCACACGGAGTCGCCCTGGGTATGCCAATATCCCGGCGTGTATTGGCTGCTTTGGTTGTTGACGGTGATGGTCAAACCCTGGGTGTGTTGATCCAGCTGCCAGTTAGCCGGGGTTTGGGTGACGTAGTCGATGGCCTGGACGGCATCGGTGTTGGGCTCGTGGCTTACGGTGGTGTAGTGTTGTTCGGCCGCAGTGTCACTGTAACCGAGCTGGCCTTCTATTAATTGGCCGTTTTGGAGAATCAGGTTCGCGCTGTACGCAGTGATGCCGCCGTCGGTATTGGCCTGTTGCCATCGGTGGGTGCGGTATTCCCGGCCGGCCCAGTAGAAGATATCCCATTGGCTGACGTCCAGCGCGGTGAAGCTATGCTGTATAGTCTGGCTGTGTTGGATCGCGGTCAGGCTTTGGGTGTTCAGGTCGATGGTTGCACTGACGGTTTCACCGCTGAAGCTTTGGCCCTGGAGTGTCAGCACACTGCCGGCATCGATGCTGGGGGATTGAATCTGTACTAACGGCTGACCGTTGAGGTAGGCATATTCTGTTAGGGTGTTCCCCTGTTCATCCAGTTCAGCAATCAGCAAACCTTGAAGATCATAAATATAAACGGTCACTGTTTCTGTGTTCGGTTGAACACTGGTCTCAGTGATATGCTTGAGGGTACGCTGGCCTTCGGCATTATACCGATACTCGATGGTGTGGTTGGCGGTTTCGATGCGCGCGAGACGCCCGGCTTGATTATAAATCAATGTATCGCTGTTGCGGCTTGTTGGATTGCCGGCCAAATCATAACTGTAGTTTTGTGGCTGAGCGCCGCTGATGCTCTCCAACCGGTGTGTGTTTGGGATGTAGCTGTAGGTGTCGGTTTGGCCGTTTTCGGTTTTACTCTGGCGGTTGCCGGTGAAGTCATACGCATAATTGAGCACGTTGTTTCCGCCGCCTTGATCAGCCTGGATCAGGCGGTCCAGTTCATCATAGCTGAGGACCTGGTTTGCTGCGGGATTTTGTGGCCAGATGATTTGCTCGATGTTGCTGTTTAAATCGTATGCATACGTTTGT
>JANQRI010000016.1 GCA_028284675.1 Gammaproteobacteria bacterium
TCCTCAAAGGTTGCGATACTCTCATCAAACAGACTGTCGGTATCCGACCGGCGCCCAACCACCGAAACCCTACCTTTATAAAGCTTTAATCGCACAACACCATTAACATTCTTCTGGGTGGAATCAATCAACTCCTGCAACGCGGAACGTTCAGGGCTCCACCAATAACCGTTGTAAATCAACTCGGCGTAACGCGGCATTAACTCATCTTTTAGATGGGCAACCTCTCTATCCAACGTGAGTGATTCAATCGCCCGGTGCGCACTCAACAAAATAGTGCCGCCCGGCGTTTCATAGCAACCGCGGGATTTCATACCGACATAACGGTTTTCGACAATATCCAGCCTGCCGATACCCTGCGCACCACCCAAGCGATTGAGTTCGGCCAGCAGGTCCGCCGGTGATAATGTTTTATCATTAATTGCAATCGGATCACCGCCGGCAAATGTCAGCTCAATATATTCCGGTTTGTCCGGTGCCTGCTCAGGTGAAACCGACCAACGCCACATTGCTTCTTCAGGTTCGGTCCACGGGTCTTCCAACGGACCGCCTTCATAGGAAATATGCAGTAAGTTCGCATCCATCGAATAAGGTGAAGCCTTGCCGCGCTTCTGTTCGACAGCAATACCATGCTGTTCGGCATAAGCCAGCAGTTTTTCTCTGGAGTTCAAATCCCATTCTCGCCACGGTGCAATCACTTTAACACCGGGTTTTAATGCATAAGCTCCGAGTTCAAAGCGCACCTGATCATTGCCCTTGCCGGTCGCACCATGCGAAATCGCATCGGCACCGGTTTCGTTTGCGATTTCAACCAGGCGCTTTGCAATCAATGGCCGCGCGATTGAAGTGCCCAGCAGATATTCACCTTCATAAATCGTATTCGCCCGGAACATCGGGAAAACATAATCGCGTACGAAGGTTTCGCGCAAATCCTCGATATAAATCTCGGAAATTCCCAACGCTTCGGCTTTCGCCCGGGCCGGTTCGACCTCTTCGCCCTGGCCGATATCCGCGGTAAACGTAACGACCTCACAACCGTACACATCCTGCAGCCATTTCAGGATCACCGAAGTATCCAGGCCGCCGGAATAAGCCAAAACCACTTTTTTAATTGAAGACATTGATTATCCGCTCCACTATTAATATTGCGAACAAATATATAATCCCAATATATTTGTTCATCGCCCTGAAAATACTGGCGCAAATCCGTGGATTTTCTGATATTTTCAGGGCTCACGCCAACCTGATGGTTGGCGCCGGCGCATCCCTGCGCCACTATTATTAACCCCTTATATAAATACCGGGTTAATAACTACGACGCGGATTTTACAGGATTTGTATGCGGGCGCTAGCCTGGAAATGAAAAATGACTGAAGCTTATTTCAACACCGGCTGCATGTTATTTAACACGGTCGTAGCCGTTGCAATAACCTTTTCGGCAGTGACTGAATCTTCATGGAAATTTTTATTCAGCGCCTTAAGGTGTGCGTGATCGGTAGGCGCAGATAAGATTGCGTCAGGCACGTTAATTCTACCGTCCTGCGTTGCTTTTGATACCCAGGATTCATACGCCCTTAAATGAGCAGTGTTTAACAGAACCCCATCACTGGCCAACTTCTTACCTTCCTGGGTCAATTTCTTTATTTCAGTATAGGCCCCCAAAGTAAGCTCGGCATTTTGTCTTGCAAGGCTCGCTTGATCTGCACCGGAATCACCGCTTGCCAGCTGTGAATGATAAGCGGCATTACTTTCAATCACCAACGCCTTCTGATGTTCGATTTGTGCCTGCACCAACTCCGCTTTAGCTTCGAAGACCTTCACTTTTGAACCAAGACCTGCCTGGAATTTCTGCTCTGCCAGCTTTACTTTAGCCTCAGCTTTTTCAATATTCTGCAATCTGTCAGCCACGGCTTGCTGGGCCAACTCAAGGCTTAGTGGTACCAAGCTGGTTGGCACTGCGCCTGATCCGGTACTGCTTGCCGCAGATGTATTCGCTTCGACAAGTTGTGCGAATTGAGTGCCATCTGGCTCTATTGTTGTTTTGTTGCCTTCAACCTCAGGGTTGGGCGTTGTCGAGACTGCATCAATCATTGCTGGACCTTTAATAAAACCGTTAATTTTGGATGTGCTTACTTTAATACCAGACAAGCAACGAATAAATAGAGCTTAAGCTGTAGAAAAGTGGCAGTATCTATCATTAAAACCTATAACGCCGGTTATAGGTTTTCCAGCATATGGTCACCACCACCGCCTGCGAAGCATACACGCAACCCTCAAATGCGAACAAAATCCCCTAAATATGCACTAATATGCGAAAAAAAGGACTAAACGCGGCTTTATTAACGCTTCTAATATAGATTATTTAATTTTATAATACAGCGCTTTTTTGGCCGGGCTAAATTCAAAATCCTGCCAGACGCTATATCAAAACAGCCACCCGCTAACACCGGATACTCCGGATAAACGTTAATCGGCCGGCTAAAAAAGTATTCAACTGCGATCACGAATTAACCATGGCTGGTTATTTTTATGCTGATACCAGGAAATAGCCGCCGAAAAAACAAGCTGCGAGGAGCATTATGACGGACCAGAATATCGATATTGACCCCCAGGAAACCCAGGAGTGGCTGGATGCGCTGGAATCGGTAATGGAAACCGAAAGCATCGAGCGCGCTTATTATCTGCTGGAGGTCATGGTTGAAAAAGCACGCCGCTCAGGCGTCTATCTGCCGTTTTCAGCGAATACCGCTTATTTGAATACCATTCCGCCGCACCTCGAAGAGCGCACTCCGGGAGACCCGGACCTTGAATGGAAAATACGCTCTTATATACGCTGGAATGCGATGGCGATGGTTGTACGCGCGAACCGTAAAAGCAGTGAACTCGGCGGCCATATTTCATCATTTGCCTCCTCCGCAACATTATATGACATCGGCTTTCATCACTTCTGGCACGCTCCGACTAAAGATCACCCGGGTGATCTGATCTATTTTCAGGGGCATGCCTCTCCGGGCATCTATGCCCGTAGCTATCTGGAAGGTCGCCTGGACGAAGAGCAGCTGGATAATTTTCGCCAGGACACCAGCGGTAACGGTTTAACCTCTTACCCGCATCCATGGTTAATGCCGGAATACTGGCAGTTTCCGACCGTTTCAATGGGGCTTGGCCCGATCGGCAGTATTTACCAGGCACGCTTCCTGAAATACATGCAAAACCGCGGGCTCGCAGATACATCGAAAATGAAAGTCTGGTGCTTTGTCGGCGACGGTGAAGTCGATGAACCGGAAACCCTGGGCGCAATCTCGCTGGCATCCCGGGAAAAACTCGACAACCTGGTATTTGTAGTTAACTGTAACCTGCAACGCCTCGACGGCCCGGTACGCGGTAACTTTAAAATCATTCAGGAACTGGAAGCGGTTTTCCGTGGCGCCGGTTGGGAAGTGATAAAAGTGATATGGGGCAGTTACTGGGACCCGCTGATCGCGAAAGATCATGAAGGCCGGCTGCAAAAAATTATGGAGGAAACGGTCGACGGCGAATATCAGAACTACAAAGCCAAAGACGGCGCATACACACGCGAACACTTCTTCGGTAAAGACCCGAAGATCAAGGAAATGGTATCGAATATGTCCGATGACGATATCTGGCGGCTGAATCGCGGCGGACATGATCCACATAAAGTGTATGCGGCATACGCAAGAACAGTAAAAACCAAAGACAAACCGGTCGTTATTCTGGCCAAAACCGTCAAAGGCTATGGCCTTGGGCGTGCAGCTGAGGCACAAAACCCAACCCACCAGCAAAAGAAACTGGATGTCGATACACTTAAGTACTTCCGTGACCGCTTTAACCTGCCGATTTCAGATGAGGATGTTGAGCAGGCCAATTATTACAAACCCGCCGAAGACAGCCCGGAAATTCAATATCTTCATAAACGTCGTGAAGCACTTGGCGGCTATCTGCCGCAACGCCGTGAAAACGCCGATGCTCTGAAAATTCCTGAGCTTTCAGCATTTAAAGCCGTACTGGATGGGAGTGGCGACCGGGAGATGTCGACCACGATGAGCTATGTGCGAATTCTGACTGTGCTGACCCGTGATAAAAATATCGGCAAGCATATCGTACCGATCATTCCAGACGAAGCCAGAACCTTCGGCATGGAAGGCATGTTCAGGCAACTGGGTATCTATGCGTCCGTAGGTCAGCTGTATGAGCCGGTCGATAAAGATCAGGTGATGTATTATAAAGAAGCCAAATCCGGACAAATACTGGAGGAAGGGATCAACGAAGCCGGCTCCATGTGCTCATTTATAGCAGCCGGCACCGCATACAGCACACTCGGTATCAATATGATTCCGTTTTATATCTTCTATTCAATGTTTGGTTTTCAACGGGTCGGTGACCTTTGCTGGCTTGCCGGTGATATTCAGGCCCGCGGCTTCATGATGGGTGCCACCGCAGGCCGCACCACCCTCGCGGGTGAAGGACTGCAACACCAGGATGGCCATGGCCTGATCTATGCGTCGACTATTCCAAACTGTGTTGCTTATGATCCCACATACGCTTATGAAATGGCGGTTATTATCCATCACGGCATGAAACGCATGTTTGAAAAACAGGAAAATGTGTTTTATTACATCACCGCGATGAATGAAAACTACCTAATGCCGGCAATGCCCGAAGGCGTGGAAGAAGGCATTATCAAAGGTATGTATCTGCTGCAGGAAGGTAACAAAAAGAATAAGCTGCGGGTGCAATTACTTGGCAGCGGTACAATACTTCGTGAAGTGCTGGCCGCTGCGGAGTTGCTTCAAAAAGACTTCAACGTTGCCAGCGATATATGGAGTGTGACCAGCTTTAACGAGTTGCAGCGCGACGGCGTCGATGCACAGCGTTACAATATGTTACATCCCGAAGCCAAACCCCGGCAGAGCTATGTAGCCGAATGCATGGCCAAGCGTAAAGGACCCGCAATCGCCGCAACCGACTATATCCGTACTTATGCCGAGCAGATTAGGCCGTTTATGGACCGCCATTATACTGTGCTGGGCACTGACGGATTTGGTCGTAGCGACACCCGCGTTAAGCTGCGGGAGTTTTTTGAGGTCAATTGTTATTATATAGTGGTTGCCACTTTGAAAGCATTGGCCGATACCGGCGAAATCGAAGCCGGTAAAGTTTCCGAGGCCATAAAAAAATACAAGCTTGACCCGAAAAAACCTAATCCGATCACCGTTTAGTCTGAAAAACCGAAAACGATCATGGCAAACTTAAAAGAAATTACTGTTCCCGATATCGGCGGCTTTGATGCGGTGGAAGTCATCGAAGTACTGGTAGCACCCGGCGATGTGATCCAGGCCGAAGACTCGTTGATCACCCTGGAATCTGACAAAGCCTCTATGGAGATACCGGCACCGGAAGCCGGAACCATTAAAGAGGTTAAAGTCAAAGTCGGAGACAGCATTGCTGAAGGCGGTGTTATTTTAACACTGGAAACCGCCGCTGTTAGCGACACGGATAAACCGGCAGCCGCAGCAGATAACAGCACCGAAGACGAAACCGCAACCGATACAGCAAGCCCCGAACCTGCGGCGGCCACACAAGCGGCAACTGATACTGCAAATAAACAAATTCTGGTACCCGATATTGGGGATTTTGACAGCATACCGGTTATCGATGTATTGGTTTCTGCGGGTGATACAGTCGCAGCGGAAGATGCATTGATCACCCTCGAATCAGATAAAGCCTCGATGGACATCCCGGCACCCGAGGCAGGCGTGGTTAAAGAAGTACTGGTGAAAGCCGGCGACACTGTTTCTCAAGGTGTACCAATTCTAATTCTGGAAACCACTTCGGTTGCTGCTACGACAGAACCTCAAAGCAGCGCTACAGAAACACCTGCAGCCAAACCGGCTTCAACTGCTCCTGTTTCCAGTACTCCGTCCGAACCACAGATTCATCGCAGCCCTGCCCCACTGACAATGCCGCCGGTTGATGAAAGCAAATTCGGTAAAGCGCATGCGAGTCCATCGGTTCGCAAGTTTGCCCGTGAACTGGGTGCCGACCTCAGTCAGATCAACGGCAGTGCCGCAAAAGGACGTATCACCAAAGAAGATGTACAAAACTACGTTAAACAGATTTTGACCTCAGGTCAACCGGCCGGGACTGGCGGCACACTACAGGTTGCCGAGTTACCCGATGTAGACTTCAGTGCGTTCGGCGATACCGAAACACAACCACTTACCAAGATCAACAAGCTGACCGGTAAATATCTACACCGCAGCTGGTTCTATATTCCACATGTAACCCAATTTGATGAAGCAGATATCACTGACCTTGAAGCTTTTCGCAAGCAGTTATCCGCCGAGTACAAAGAAAAAGGTATCAAGATCACGATGATCGCATTCTTATTGAAAGCGGTTGCCGCAGCATTGAAAGAGTTTCCAAGGTTTAATGCCTCACTGGATAAGACCGGTGAGAACCTGATCCTGAAAAGTTATTACCATATCGGCGTCGCAGTTGATACACCTGACGGCTTGATTGTACCGGTCATTAAAGACGTGGACTCAAAAAATATTGTCGAGCTCGCTGAAGCGGTGGTCGATATCGCCGGGCGCGCCCGAAAAAAACAAATCAAGCCGACTGAAATGCAGGGCGCCTGCTTTACTATTTCCAGTCTTGGCGGAATTGGCGGAACTGCATTTACGCCGATTGTTAACCAACCTGAGGTTGCCATTTTGGGAGTATCGCGATCATCCATGAAACCGGTGTATCAAAACAATGAGTTTGTGCCACGACTTATGCTTCCACTGTCTTTATCCTATGACCACCGAGTAATTGATGGTGTTGCAGCGGCCAGATTCACGACCTATTTAGGTCAGGTGCTGGCAGATGTAAGGCGCTTACTGCTGTAAAAAGAGGCTGACAAATGACTGAAAAAATAACCGTCGAAGTACCGGATATCGGCGATTTTCCGGATGTGGACGTCGTCGAAGTGCTGGTAAACACCGGCGATGAGGTTCAGGCCGAAGATTCTTTAATTACCCTGGAGACCGACAAAGCCACTATGGAAATTCCGTCTCCCGCGGCCGGTAAAGTCGGCGAGCTGATGGTCAAAACCGGTGATAAAGTTTCCAAAGGTTCGCCCATCCTGACACTTGAAACTTCAGCGGCTGTAAAACCAGAGGCAGCCCAAAAAACCGATAAGCCCGAACCGGCTGCGAAAACACCCGCTACGGTAACGGACAGCGACCTCACAACCGAAGTCGTAGTACTCGGCTCCGGCCCGGGCGGCTATACCGCTGCATTCCGCGCTGCTGACCTTGGTAAGAAAGTTGTGTTAATTGAGCGTTATCCCAGCCTGGGCGGTGTCTGCCTGAATGTCGGTTGCATACCATCAAAAGCCCTGCTGCACTCCGCACTGATTATCAACGAAGCCGCGGAAATGGCCAAACATGGCATCAAGTTTGGTCAACCGGAAATCGAGCTGAAAAAACTGGCAGGCTGGAAAAACGATGTGGTCGGCAAACTAACCGGTGGACTGGCCGGCATGGCCAAACAACGTAAAGTCACTACCGTTACTGGCACCGGTAAATTCATTTCAGGCAATCAGATTGAAGTGAACACCGGCGACGGCCAAAAAACCATTCAATTTGAGCATGCAATCATAGCAGCAGGATCACAGCCCACCAAGATACCGGCTTTTCCAAACGATGACCCGCGCTTAATGGACTCCACCGGCGCATTAATGCTGGAAGAAATTCCCAAACGCATGCTGGTGATTGGCGGCGGTATTATCGGTCTGGAAATGGCAATGGTCTATCATGCGCTGGGCACAAAAATCACTATTGTCGAATTAATGGATGGCTTGATTCCCGGCTGTGACCGGGATCTGGTTAAACCACTGGAGAAAATTATTAAACCGCGTTATGAGAATATTTTTCTCAAAACAAAAGTCGCAAAAATAGAAGCTCAGAAAAAAGGCCTTAAAGTATTCTTCGAAGGTGACTCTGCTCCGGCACCGGATACATTTGACCGCGTGCTTGTTGCAGTTGGGCGTGTTCCCAACGGTAAAAACATAGGCGCTGAAAACGCCGGTATACAAATTGATGAGCGTGGTTTTATTCCAGTTGATAATCAGCAACGCACCAATGTATCGAATATATTTGCAATCGGCGATATTGTCGGCCAGCCAATGCTGGCACATAAAGCCACACATGAAGGAAAAGTTGCCGCAGAGGTCATCGCCGGCATGAAAACTTTTTTTGATGCACGCACGATTCCTTCAGTAGCATACACTGATCCGGAAGTCGCGTGGATGGGTTTAACTGAAACCGAGGCCAAAAAACAAAACATAGACTATGAGAAAGCTGCATTCCCATGGGCTGCCAGCGGCCGCTCACTCAGTTTGGGCCGTAGCGAAGGCATAACCAAGTTGCTGTTCGACAAAAACACCAACCGCATTCTCGGTGCAGGTATTGTCGGACCCAATGCCGGTGAGTTAATCGCAGAAACAGTACTTGCTCTGGAAATGGGTGCAGATGCCGAAGATATCGGTTTAACCATTCACCCACATCCGACTTTATCCGAAACCGTTAACTTTGCCGCCGAAATAGCAGAAGGCACGATCACCGACCTTTACATGCCGAAAAAGAAAAAAGCCTGATCAAAATCCAAGGTAACCCAGACCGGCTACCATTCGTTTATTATTAGGCACAGGCAATGCCCGAGAAAATACCGCCTTATATCACAGAAGAAGGTTATCAGATATTACAGGACGAGCTCTCCGGACTCTGGAAACACAGGCGTACCGTAACCGAACACCTGGCAGCTGCCGCAGCGGAAGGTGACCGCTCGGAAAACGCAGAGTATATTTACCGTAAAAAAGAACTCCGCCAAATAGACAGGCGTATACGCTATCTGCAAAAACGCTTACCCGATCTTCAGGTTATTCGAAACCTGCCTGGTGATAAAAGCAAAGTTTTTTTCGGCGCAACCGTCACATTGAAAAACGAAAATGATACCCAGGAAGTATTCCGTATTGTGGGCACTGACGAAATTTCCCATCAATCCAAACACATCAGTATTCAATCACCTCTTGCATCCGCATTGTTAAAAAAAAGTATTGGCGATCAAGTCAAAATCACAACGCCTGCAGGCACAAAACAGTATCAGGTTCTGAATATTAGCTATTAAAACCAGATTACTGCATTTCAAACATCACGCAGCAGCCGCCGCAAGACTTTACCGACTGCAGACTTGGGTATGTTGTCGACAAACTCAACATATTTTGGAATTTTATAGCGGGTCAAGCCCGTCTGACAAAAAGCAATAATCTGGTTTTTATCTATATGGCTATCCGGATCCTTAACCACAAATAATTTTACCGCTTCTCCACACCGCTCATCCGGCACACCCACACAGGCGCACTCAAAAATACCCGGACAATTGCTTGCAACAAGCTCTACCTCGTTAGGATACACATTAAACCCGGATACAATAATAATATCTTTTTTACGATCGACGATATGAATATAGCCATTTGCATCTATCACCGCTATATCACCTGTTTTGAAATAGCCGTCTTCCGTCATTGCTTCACGAGTAGCTTCCGGCTGCTGCCAATAATCCGACATCACTTGCGGGCCTTTAATACACAGCTCACCGGCCTCACCGGCCGGAAGCTGCTCACCGAATTCATCGCGAATCGAAATATCTGTGGATGGAAGCGGCAAACCCACATTACCGCTAAATGATTGGGTTTCATACGGATCTACTGAAATAGCGGGCGAGGTTTCCGATAAACCATAACCCTGTAACAATACACAACCAGTCACTTCATGCCACCTGGCGGCGATACTCTCCAGGATTGGCATACCGCCCCCTACGCTGAGCCTTAAGGCAGAAAAATCCAGCTCACTAAAGCCTGGAGTGTTTAACAATCCATTGTAAAGTGTATTAACACCCGTTATATCAGTAAACTTCCACTGCTTAAGCTCAGTCACAAGAGCCGGCATATCCCTGGGGTTGCTGATCAAAACATTCAAGCCCCCGACCTTAACACAGTTAAGACAATTTACTGTCAATCCAAATATGTGATACAGCGGCAACGCCGATATAATTATGTTTTCCCCTTCAACATATGCAGGCCGAAGAAAACTGTAAAGCTGCTCAAGGTTAGCAACGATATTGCCATGCGTGAGTACAGCACCTTTGGAAATACCCGAAGTACCGCCTGTATATTGCAAAAAAACGATATCATTACGAGAAACAGATGGCGGATTAAACTCAAGCCGCTCTCCTTCATTAAAAACTGATCTTAAAGCATTCGCATTTTCCAGGGATGGCAATGACTTTGCAGGCTGTAGTTTTTCCGCAGCCAAATCATCGGGCATGCTGACAATAATGTAATCAACAGAAACTCTGCAGTTTACCTGCAAATAAACCGGCAACGCATCAGACAAAATCACCAATGCTTTTACATCAGCGTCTTTAAGCTGATACTCCAGTTCCCGCGCGGTATACTGCGGATTTATAGTCACCACAACCAAACCCGCCCGCATCGCGGCAAACAAAACCACCGGAAACTGAAGCAAATTCGGTAACATGATAGCCAAACGGTCACCGGGTTTTAATGAAAGCACTTGTTGCAAATATGCCGCCATATTGCGTGACAGGCTATCCAGCGCTTTATATGATAATTCAGTACCAGAGTGATAAAACGCAGGCTTGTCAGCAAACTTCAATGCGCTTTTCTCAAATATCTCTACGACTGACTCAAAAACTTCCGGGTTAATTTCATGAGGCACATAATCCGGATACTGACGCAACCATGCTTTGTCCATTTCCCTACCTTGTTTTTCTTATTATTACACATTCATGCCCGAAGCCCGGTTTACGGGCATTTTTAATATTCCGTTAAACTTATGTCAGCTATCGCCACCGCCACATAGCGCCGGCAGATAAACGCATCAACTTATTTTTTATCAGCCTCTTCATTTTTTGCCGGCTCAAACAATTCATCAAGCTTCTGCCGTGCTGAACTGGCAGTGCTTAAAAAATCATCGCCGCCTTTACTCTGATCGGTTTCCGGAGCAGCGTCGCCAAACAATTCAGCAAGCCGGGCTTTGGATGCCTGAACTGCTGAGTGGGATTCGGGTCGATATGTCTGTCCGGGTTTATAATAATCACAAAAATTAGCTTTCTCTTTATCCCTAACCTCTTCCGCCATCTCTTCAGTACAACCACTGGAAACGCGAGAATCATAAAACGCACACTGGCGGCATACATGCAGCTCGGCACCACAGGCAGAACACTCCTCTCGCCGTGAAACCGGAAAAATCACGTCAGCAAGTCTTGTGCCACAACGCCAACAAATCAACTCACCGCTTACTCCCATACGCACTCCATACAAAAAATCGAGCACCAACCACCCATCAGACAATTTAAATGATAACGTGTAAGCATTCCCCGAACCAGTGGAATCTACATACGATTTCACTGAACCCAGGGTCAATACGAATTAAACAGCCAGGCTGAACCAGGCACCCAGCCATCATGTTTTAAAGATAATTTGGCACCCGCCAAACCGGGTGCCTGAAAAAATGGATTAGTTTTTGGAAAAGTAGATATCCCCGTAATGCGTCACCACCGAGAGCCCCGAATTATCAGTATCCGTCATTACTGCAATACCTTCTATATAGCGAATACCTTCCCCGAAATAGTGTAATAGATCGTCCCTGACATTACGCTTTTCGACAATCCATCCACCGGCTCTTTGGTTTCCGCTTTGCACAGCGAGCATCACAACATCTTTAGAATAAGGGCTACGCCAGCTGGTACCGATTGGCTGATTGCTTGACCAGACATAATTTAAAGAACGTGGTTTCAAATGGAAAAGCTTCGGAGATAAAACAATATAAATACGGGCAGCAAAATCATCTCCGGTTTTTTTAAGTTCATTGATTTCTCCGAGGGCATCTGAAATTTTCCACTTCCAATTCACATAAGGCGTATTATGTAAGTCTATTTGCACCGGTTGATATAATGCAGATGCCGCATTTACACTACTTGCCTCCAATACAGTTTCACCTTTCAAAGTGACCAGCTTATATATAGTCGGCTTCGCGAAGGTATGCGCTTTCCATGCCGAAAGTTCTCCACTTGAAAAATAATCGGGTTGGCGGGTTACGGGTGTGCAGGCAGTTAAGCAAACCCATGAAACTGTCGCTACAATGATTGTATTTATTATTTTCATAATCATTTTCCTTATTTGGGAACTCAGGATTCCGCTAACACTCCAATAAACTCAGCAAACGGAACCATACCAATGAAAAGACGCCATTTTATTCAAAATATGTTACTGGCCTCCTCAGTGCCACTGTTACAGCCTTTGCGAATACTGGCCGAAGAAAATACATCAGCCCCGGACTTCCAAATCTTACACAAAAACCATAAAGAATGGCGAAACATCCTGCCTCCGGAGCGTTATAAAATTTTGTTTGAAGAGGGCACCGAAAGACCCTGGAGCAGTGCACTGAACAAGGAAAAACGCGAAGGCACCTATATTTGCGCCGCCTGTCATCTACCCCTGTTTTCCTCTGCCAGCAAATATGACAGCGGAACCGGTTGGCCCAGCTTCTGGCAACCACTCGAACAGAAGCATATAGGCACAAAACGTGATTTTAAACTGATACTACCCCGCACCGAATACCATTGTGCACGCTGCGGGGGGCACCAGGGGCATGTCTTCAATGACGGCCCTCCGCCTTCCGGGCTACGCTATTGCAATAACGGCCTGGCCCTGATTTTTGTTCCTGAAAACGAATCCGTTCCACCACTGAGAACGTAAATAACAAGCATTGTTGAAAGAAAACGGAATATAGACGTGATAAAAACAATCAGCAAAACGCTTGTGCTCGCTGTCAGCATTTTCATCAACACGGTCAATGCCGCCGATGATAATACTTCCACGGCTATCGCCACATTTGCCGGCGGTTGTTTCTGGTGCATGGAGCCACCATTCGACAAATTAAATGGTGTTATATCAACCACCTCGGGCTATATCGGCGGGCATGTAAAAAACCCCAGCTATCAACAAGTAACAGCCGGCACCACCGGGCATACTGAAGCTGTGCAAATTGTTTTTAACCCCGAAAAAATCAGCTATGCGAAGTTACTGGATGTATTCTGGCGCAATATTGACCCTACAACTACCAAGGGGCAATTTTGTGACCGGGGGCCTCAGTACCGCCCTGGAATTTTTTATCACAATGAAAGCCAGCAAAAGCTTGCAAACTCATCCAAACAAGAACTTCAGGCAAACGGGCCTTTTGATAAACCAATAGTCGCCGAAATAACCATGGCCGGCACTTTTTATCCGGCCGAAGAATACCACCAGGATTACTATTTGAAAAACCCACTGCGCTACAAATTTTATCGCTTTAACTGCGGCCGTGACCAGTTTTTATCAAAATACTGGGGTGGAAACGATAAGTAAGCATTTAAAACCAAAATTTTAAGATTGGTTTTATTTAGCGTTGATAATAGAGCGGCACATCCGGCCCTAATGGAGCACCGCTAACAACCCATATAATTAATATCAATACCGACACTATCCCAAAGCCCGCTGAATAAGGCAGCATCATCGCTACCAGTGATCCAATACCGAAATCAGGCATGTATTTTTTTGCAAAAACAATCACCAATGGGAAATATGGCAATAGTGGTGTTAATACATTGGTTACCGAATCACCTATACGATAAGCCGCCTGGGTCAGTTCCGGCGAATAGCCTAATAACATCAGCATCGGTACAAACACAGGGGCCATAACCGCCCACTTTGCTGACGCGCTGCCGACAAACAGGTTAACGCTTGCGGCCACCAGAATAAAAGCGACTAATAAAGGTAAGCCGGTAAAACCGGCAGAGTGCAATAATTCCGCCCCACTGACCGCAACAATCAGCCCCAGGTTTGACCATTTGAATAATGCAATAAAGTGCGCAGCGAGAAACGCGAGCACAATATAGTGCCCCATATCCGCCATACTGTCAGCGGCCATTTTAACCGCATCCCGATCACTTGAAATTTTTTTATTAAAAATACCAAAGCACAAACCGGGCAATAAAAAAAAGAAAAACATCAGAGCAATTAAACTTTGATAAAACGGTTTGTAACCGCCTGCTGAATCACGTAACGGCGCATTTTCAGGCAATACCAGCATAGCAACTACAAGCAGATAAATAACGGTCACTATGAGCGCTGCATACAACGCTTTACGTTCCTGTGTGTTGATAACCGCAGATACCGGATGATCATTCTGCTGAGCGCATTGATATGCGCCCAGTCTGGGCTCTATAAACTTATCCGTAAGGATCGCACCCACCAGTGTGAAGAACGGGACCAACACAACCATCAAATAATAATTCGCAGTGACCAGCACGGTGTAATCAGGGTCAACAATTTGGGCTGCAGACTCACTCAAACCTGCCAGCAACGGATCAAGCGCGGTCAACAATAAATTGGCACTAAAACCCGCAGATACTCCGGCGAAAGCTGCTGCCAAACCGGCCAGCGGATGGCGCCCGGCGCCTAAAAATAAAACTGCACCGACGGGCAATAAAAATACATAACCGGCATCCGCTGCCAGACTGGACATAATGCCGGCAAAAACCAGCGCGGCACTTAGCGACCACGCAGGCACTTTATTAATAAAGAGTTTTAGCACTGAGAAAATTAAACCCGTTTTATCCGCTATGCCGATTCCAAGCATAACGACCAGCACCAACCCCAGCGGCGGAAATCCTGCAAAAGTCTGAGGCATTTCGACCAACACGCGGCGAAGCTGGTCGGAAGTCAGCAAATTGACCGCTCTAATTTCCGCCTGCGTGCCGGGGTGAATCACACTAAGCCCGGTTGCCGCGGCCAGCCAGGCAAATATAACTACCAACCCGATCAAAATCACAAACAAAGTTGCAGGGTCCGGTAAACGGTTACCGGCTTTTTCTATACGCAACAACAGACTGTCAAGAAAAGCATGCATTACAATATAAATACTTTTATAAACCCTGCTGATCCAACAAACCCGTCACCACGTTCCGGTATTCTCCATGCTGACCCACGGCTCCTTGACCGGCAAAGGCTCATCGCGCTGTAGCAATTCGATTGAGATATTATCCGGTGAACGCACAAATGCCATACGACCATCACGTGGAGGCCGGTTAATGACAACTCCGATGCGCATCAAGCGCTCACACACTTCATAAATATCGTCAACCTGATATGCAATATGACCAAAATTACGTCCGCCGGAATACTCTTCCGGGTCCCAGTTATAAGTAAGCTCAATCTGCGCAGCTTCGTCTCCTTCAGCTGCAAGAAACACCAACGTATAACGCCCTTTTTCACTGTCGCGCTCACGAACCTTATGCAAACCCAGGCCATTACAGTAAAAATTCAATGAGGCATCCAGATCAGAGACACGCACCATAGTATGTAGATATTTCATATATAAACCCAACCTTGTTATTCACTGACACAATGATAAAACCGAAGCGAAACCATAATGATACTAAACTGACTGGAATGTCTTTAACTGCTACTCCCTAAAGTAAGTACTGTTACTTATTCGTCAGTCTCCCCAGAAAAACTCCGAAATACCGACAAGCCCGCTAATTACGTCTCCCAAAAAAACCATAACCAGTTGATTATTAAAGATTAATTTATTGGCACAGGGATTGCTATTTTCAACATTATAACTATTTAAATCACGCGATTCTCTCGAGGCCTTTTATGAAAATTCTGTTTAACAGCTTAATGTTCCTGTCGTTATCATTTTTCGGCGCACAAAGCTCCCACGCTATGCTGCTGACCGAAAACTTTGATGAACCATTCCCTGCATGGGAATCCGGCTGGTTGGGAACAAACTCCAATTTGACCAATTTTCTCGGCACAGGACAAGGCCGCGGCAATAACCCTTTCGGTTTATGGCTTGACGATGGTGACGGCAGCCGTCACAACGATGTTGTTGAGATTGTGTTCAATCCTGGATTTGCAAGTAATATAACCACCATTGACTTTGGCCTTGCATCTTTTATCGACGGTTTGACAGTCAATATATTCGACACAAGTATGAACGTTATATTCAGCAGTATCGTCAACCCCACTTTTAATCTGGGATTTCACATGAATTATGGTGTGACATCCGGAAACGGCATCGGCGGATTCTCTTTGTTTTCAAGCGGTCAGCAAATCGAAGGCAACGTTTCAATCGATAATGTGTTGGCACGGGTCATCAGCGCGCCGGTACCGGAAGCACCGACACTATTGCTGCTTCTTATCGGTCTCGCATCACTGGTGCTGAGTGCGAAAAACCGCAAATCAAAACAATACTGAATAGCGAAAAATCATTGCCGCTGTAGCACAGCTTTTAAACACCTGTGTTACAGCGTCTAGGTTTTTAACACAGCAGAATTTGACAGGCTTTTGTAAGCCTGTCTTCTGATGTCCGGATCACAAACTGATCATGCAAAATATTTGAATCGATAAAAAGCCTGCTTAGCCTATAGCAACACCATTATGTATATGGGTTGTATCGGCATTTCACGCTCACGGCGACACTGGATATCATCACAGATAATAGACAACCGAGTGTTGTATATATCAAACTGTATCGCTGCATATATCCAAAAACCATTGCGCTCCTTTCTCGTCTTTATTTCAGCACAACACTGATCACTCAGAATTTTGCACCAAAATAACACTCACCGGGTGACAGGCTGGATTGTTTCCAATTTTACTAAAGCACAAGTAATAAAGTTATATTACCTAAGTGATATCCCTTATGCATAATAGAATCATTATGCCGGAGTTGTTAGGATTTTGCGCTCGAAAACCAATTTCAGCAGCAATTCAGTACGGGGGCTTGCACAAATGGTTAAGCAAATCACACTAATCAGCATTGGCATACTGGGTCTATTCGCAAGTATGCAGCCGGCATGGGGAATAGTGTCGCAGATTTCCAACTGTCAGGAACTCCAGGATATCGCTAAAAACAATGACAAGGACTATGTGATTGTTAAAGATATCGATTGTAAAGATTTTATCTTTATTCCAATACCTGACTTTCAGGGCACATTAGACGGCCAGGATGCCACCATTCATAACCTGACGATAAATGCCGACAGCCAGGCTGCACTATTTCGCTCCGCCCGGAATGCGATCATCAAAAATCTGCAAATCAGCGATGCCGAAATAGTCGGCGGTAATTACACAGCCACATTAATTGGCAATGCATCAGGCGTGACTTTGAAAAATATCCGGGTAAAATCCAAAATCAACAGTCAGAGCTATTCCGGAGGTATTGCCGGAACAGTATCGCCCTCTTTCGTCAGAGGCACCAATATAATTGACCGCCCTTCTCAACTGACAAATATTGTTGTAGAGCTGGATCTGATATCAGATAACGGCAGCCATATCGGCGGCATCGCCGGCACCTTGGAAGGCTCTGATTTAAAGAGCTGTGATGTGTCAGGCTCAGTCAGAACCAACTCAGCTACAGGCTATAACGGTGGCGTAGCAGGTTACCTGGCTGTTGCTGAAATAGGTTCCGATGCCGAACTTCGAAGTGCATCGATCGCTGCCTGTGTCTCTCAAGTGGACATTCACACATCCACTCACGGCCCTTATCAAAGCACATTAGTTGGCCGGGTTATCGGCGGTAAAAAATTTCCTGCGGTAATACGGCACAGCATTGCCATAGGCACATTGAACACCCCGGGGTTTCAAGGGCAATTACAGATAGGCAATCGAATCGGCAATACATTTGTTGACTAAGCCGGCTTTTGTAAACCGTATCAGTATTTCATTGCCTGCCAGCATTTCACGCATGGCAGGCTCCAAAAGCGCTCCGTAACGAATAATGCCTCCGGCCGATAAGAATTGTCTGCCCGTAAGTAAGCAGACCGGCCAGAGTGTCACTCATAATCACTATTAGCAATACATAATCAAAGCTAAATGGATGTACATATACGCAACCTGTTGCCATCAGGGTCACTAACCTGCATCTCCCGGTTTCCCCAGGCCTTATTATGCGGTAGCGCATCAACAGCCAACCCTTTATTCAGCAAACCCGCATACACCGCATCCACGTCCGGCACATACCAGTAAACACAGCCCGAGCCTGGGTACTCATCGGAATTGCTTAAATACAGGCGCACATCATCACAACTGATCTGCAGAAAAAAAGCCTCGGTGGTTTTATCATCCTGCCACTGCCAGTCCAATTTAAACCCCAGGTTATCGAGATAAAATAATTTGCTTTGATCAATATCAATTACTTTCAATACCGGAACAATACGCTGCATTTTCTATTAACCGCCCTTTGCACACAAAACAAAACACCATTATTTTAACAAAACTGATATCATACCTGTATTCCTGTACCAAAACCGCAAACTTTCTGCATGACTGAAACCACGTTCTATTGGCATGATTACGAAACCTTTGGTGCCAACCCCGCTGTCGACCGGCCGGCTCAGTTTGCGGGCCTGCGCACTGATCAATCCTTTAATCCAATCGGCGAACCATTGGTTATCTATTGCAAACCCGGTAATGACGCACTTCCCGAGCCCGAAGCATGTCTGCTGACCGGTATCACACCACAACTTGCACTGGAGAAAGGAACCAACGAAGCCGGGTTTATCCAAAAAATACATCATGAACTTGCAGCACCCGGTACCTGTGGTGTGGGCTACAACAGCCTGCGTTTTGACGATGAAGTCACACGTTACACACTTTATAGAAACTTTTTTGATCCCTATGCGCGCGAATGGCAACATGGCAATTCCCGCTGGGACATTATCGATATGCTTAGATTATGCTACGCGTTAAGACCGGAAGGTATAGAGTGGCCATATCGTGATGATGGTAATCCAAGCTTTCGGCTCGAAGACATAAGTGAGGCGAACGGTATCAGCCATACACATGCACATGATGCGCTCTCCGATGTACATGCCACAATTGCGCTGGCAAAGCTGATAAAAACACAACAACCCCGACTGTTCGATTATTGTTTTGAACTAAGAAAAAAACATGAAGTACTTAAATTTATCAGCGCACATAACCATGAGCCGATAATACACACTTCTTCAAAGTTTCCGGCCGAGTATGGCTGCACAACACTGGTCACTCCAGTTGCTCCGCACCCGGTCAATAAAAATGGAATCATTGTCTACGATTTACGCTATCCACCGGATGAACTGCTGTCAATCAGCCCGGCCGAAATCAGGCAACGCCTGTTTACCAAAACCGAGCAACTGCCCGACGGTCAGGACCGGATACATTTGAAAACAATACATATCAACAAATGCCCGGCACTGGCGCCTAAAAACACATTAACCGCTAAAGCAACCGAGCGCCTGCAACTCGATATGCCGGCCATTGATAAACACCTGCTACAGCTTAAACAAGCGGAAGGATTGGAAGATAAAATTCAAACCGTTTTCAAAGAAAGCTTTTTCGACCCCATCGATGACCCCGAGCAAAATCTATATGGTGGCTTTTTCAGTGACGGTGACCGCAGCAAAATTGAGGCCATCAGAAACACCGCACCGGAAAAACTGGGCACACTGAATATGATTTTCGAAGACAAGCGGCTGCCCGAACTGTTTTTCCGTTACCGCGCCCGAAACTGGCCGGAAACACTGAGTCCCACCGAACTGAGCCACTGGGAAGAACTGCGCACTGAACGGTTGCATAACCCGAATGCCGGCATCACACCGGCAGAATTTGAAGCCAAACTGGAAACACTCGGCGGTGAACCCGGGCTTGGTGAACAGAAAATGACCATTCTGGAAGATCTGGCTGAATATGGCGCACTGATCAACAGCAAAATCGATCAGGAATTGGTTTCCTCAGACTGATAGTGATCAATTGCCTGACGCAGCATCCCGGATAACTCCTCGGCTTCATCGACACTCAGTGTAATCGGAATCAATCGCATACCGAAACCACTTGGCTGGCGTAATTCAAGCCCGACATATGCCGCTTTAGGCAAACGTGTTTCCACCACATGCACTTTCAATCTAGATTTTTGTTTGCGCGGCTCGGTGGGATTTTCGGCAATAAATGTTTTTATAATGCGCCCGCCCATCATCCAGCGTTTGCCCCGTTTAATCAACACCGCAGATAGTATCAGCAGTAAAAGCGCGATAATCGATACAAAAATAATCAGTTCCATAAAAACATTCACCCGTTACCTGAAGCAAATAAGTGTAACATGGATACCGCCCGGCCCGACAAACAGCAGTATCAACACATTTAAATAATCGGCTAAAATAAGCAGATCATGCTCGAACTATTTCATCCTGCAATAAACAACTGGTTCAAAGCCACTTTCAGGGAACCAACACCGGCTCAGCAGAGAGCCTGGCCCGCAATCAGGCAACATCGGCATACCCTGATCGCCGCCCCGACCGGCAGCGGGAAAACGCTTGCCGCATTTATGACTGCAATCGATGAGCTTGTACAAGCAGGCTTACAGCAGAAGCTGCAGGACGAAACGTATGTGCTGTACATATCCCCGCTAAAAGCACTGTCTAACGACATTCAAAAAAACCTGCAACTGCCATTACAGGCTATTGCGGACGAATTAAATCACCTGCAGCTGCCCAGTGTTGATATCCGTGCAGTGGTGCGCACCGGCGATACGCCGGCGGCAGAGCGGCTAAAAATGCGGAAACAACCCCCGCATATACTGGTCACCACCCCGGAGTCACTGTTTATACTGCTAACCAGCAATGGTGGCCGGCAAATGCTAAAAACCGTGCGCACAGTGATTGTCGATGAGATTCATGCACTGGCCGGTAACAAGCGCGGCGCACATCTGAGCCTGTCACTGGAGCGCCTGCAGGCACTGGTGGAACAACATCATGGGAGTCTGGCAGACCGCCCGCTGATTCGAATCGGCCTGTCAGCGACACAAAAACCGATAGAAACGGTTGCCCGATTTCTGGTCGGTAACCGTAATGAGCCATGCACAATTGTCGATAGCGGATCCGTACGCAAACGTGATCTTGCGATAACCGTCCCCGGCTCACCGCTGGCGGCGGTTATGGCCACAGAAGTGTGGCAGGAAGTATACGACCGTCTGGCAGAACTCATTACAGAACACCGCACAACCCTGATATTTGTAAACAACCGCAGACTGGCCGAGCGTGCCGCACGTTATCTGGCCGAACGCATCGGTGAAAATAATGTTACTGCACACCATGGCAGCCTGGCGCGTGAACACCGCTTGCAGGCCGAACAACGCCTGAAACACGGTGAGCTTAAAGCAATGGTCGCAACATCATCACTGGAACTCGGTATCGATATCGGTGATATCGATCTGGTCTGCCAGATCGGTTCACCGCGTTCAATTTCAGCCTTTTTACAACGCGTCGGCCGCTCCGGGCATGCAGTTACCGGCCTGCCCAAAGGCCGTTTATTCCCAACCACCCGCGATGACCTCGCCGAATGCGCCGCATTGCTGGATGCTGTACGCCGACAGGAACTTGATACGCTTACATTACCGGACATGCCGCTGGATGTGCTGGCACAACAGATCATTGCCGAGGTATCTGGACGGGAATGGCATGAGGAAGATCTGTACCAACAAATTCGACAAGCTTATCCGTACCACGAACTGACTTATGAGCGCTTTGATGAATTGCTGACAATGCTGGCCGAGGGCTTCTCAACCCGCCGCGGACGCCGCAGTGCATATCTTTACCGTGATGCTGTAAACAAATTACTGCGCGCACGAAAAGGCGCGGCTTTAACTGCGGTTACAAACGCAGGCGCCATTCCGGACCAGTTCGACTATGATGTCATACTGGAACCACAGGGCGAATTTATCGGTACGCTCAATGAAGACTTCGCATTTGAAAGTCTGCCCGGCGATATTTTTCAGCTAGGCAACACTTCTTATCGAATATTGCGTGTTGAACGCGGGATCGTGCGAGTTGAAGATGCATACGGACAACCGCCGAATATCCCATTCTGGTTCGGTGAAGCACCGGGTCGCAGCAATGAACTGAGCCATGCAGTATCGCGCCTGCGCGAAGAAATCAACCGGCAACTCGAACAAAACGGCACAGATAAAACCGCAGAGTGGCTGGTGAATGAGATTGGCATCGCCGGTCAGGCGGCGGTCCAGCTGGCGGAATACTTTGCGGCGACAAAAGCGGCGCTGCAAATAATTCCAACCCAGCAACTGATCGTCTTCGAACGCTTTTTCGATGAAGCCGGTGATCAACATATTGTTATCCACTCGCCCTATGGATCCCGAATCAATCGTGCCTGGGGCCTGGCTTTACGTAAACGATTTTGCCGCAAGTTTAACTTCGAATTACAGGCTGCTGCGCTGGAAGACAGCATTGTCATTTCCCTGGGAGCCACCCACAGCTTCCCGCTTGATGAAGTAAAAAACTATGTAAAGTCTGAAAACGTGCGTGAAGTTGTCACACAAGCGATGCTCCCGGTGCCATTGTTTATGACGCGCTGGCGCTGGGCTGCAAGTATCGCGCTGGCGATCAAGCGCAACCGTAACGGCAGGCGTGTACCGGCACAATTTCAACGCATGGATGCTGAGGACCTGATTTCGGTCGTGTTTCCCGACCAGCTTGCCTGTCAGGACAATATCGTTGGAGCCCGTGAAATACCCGACCACCCATTGGTCAATCAGACAATTGCCGACTGTATGACCGATGCGATGGACATCGAAGGCCTTGAAAAGATCTTACAGCAAACCGAAAAAGGCGAAATCAAAATCATTAGCTGTGACCTTGGCGGCCCGTCACCACTGGCACAGGAAATTCTAACCGCCCGTCCATATGCATTCCTGGATGATGCACCGGCAGAGGAACGCCGCACCCAGGCAGTGGCTGCACGCAACTTCACTAACCCTGCAGATGCGGCAAAACTGGCCACGCTGGACCCCAGCGCAATCACAAAAGTGCGTGATGAAGCCTGGCCAAATTTCAGCAACCCTGATGAATTACATGATGCATTGATGCTGCTGGGATTTCTGACTAAAGCCGAAGTCGCAACAGATACCGAGCCGCATATCACAGTACTCACACAACAGGCACGCGCAACCTGTATCGCAGTCGATGCAGATCATGAATTTTGGGTCTGTGCGGAAAAACTTCCATTGTGGCTGGCATTGTTTCCCGACGCTCAGCTGCACCCACTTATCCAGGCGGCCGGCTCCGCCGCGAAAAGAAACTGGAGCCGGGAAGAGGCTTTGGTGGAGATACTCAGAGGCCGGCTGGAATGTCTGGGACCCACTAAAGAAACAACACTCGCAAATACTCTTGGGCTCACTCTGGCAGAAACCCAGGCGGCACTGCACACACTGGAGCAGCAAGGCTCAATCATGCAGGGATATTTTTCAGCGCCTGACGGACCACTGGAGTGGTGTGAACGTGGATTACTGGCCCGTATTCACCGTTACACACAACGCAACCTGCGCGATGAAATCAAACCGGTCTCACTGACCGCTTTTATGCGTTTCCTGTTTGAATGGCATAACATAACTCCCGACCGGCCTGCAGGTGAGAATGCACTGATTAATACACTTCAGAAGCTGGAAGGATTTAATATTGCCGCATCCGCGTGGGAGACTGATATTCTACCGGCCCGACTGGCAATGTACTCTGCCGAGAGTGTCGATAAACTCTGCACCAGCGGACGCTATATCTGGATACACTTTCCGCAAGGCACACAAAAAAACGCCGCACCGTTTCGAAACACTCCGGTTACACTGCTCGCACGCAACCACCGCCAACTTTGGCTGACATTAATTGAAGACCGGCATGATGCGATACAACTATCATCTGCAGCTCAGCAAACGCTCAATGCATTGGAAAAACTGGGAGCTTCTTTTTTTATCGATCTGGTGCAGGAAACCAGGCTGCTGCGCACACAGGTTGAAAAAGCCCTGGCTGAACTTGCCGCACAGGGTCTGGTGAATGCGGACACATTTGCCGGCCTGCGCGCATTGATTACCCCGGCGGGCAAACGTAACAATCGCCGGCATAGCCGCAGAACCCGGCCATCGTTACGCACTGATATGATGGATAATGCCGGGCGCTGGAACTTGTTACGGCAAACCCGAACCAAACCGGCTGAATCGCAAAATGAATATCGCTGGCTCAGCCAGCCTTATGAAACACTCGAGCATATCGCTAAAACCCTGTTACTACGTTACGGTGTAATCTTCAGAAAACTGTTAATTCGAGAAAATCTGTTACCGCCCTGGCGGGAACTTTTATATGTATTGCGGCGCCTCGAAGCTCAGGGCCAGATTCGTGGAGGACGGTTTATTGATGGTTGCGGAGGTGAACAATTCGCATTACCTGAAGCAGTTGGCCTACTGCGCAAACAACGCGATAACGATCAGCCGGGCTTATTGACAGTAATCTCGGCAGTCGACCCGCTGAATCTGACCGGCACAATATTGCCGGGACAGCGGATTGCGGCAATTCCTTCCAACCGCCTGCTGTTTCGTGATGGCGTATTGCTCGGCTGGCAAACCGGTAAAACCGTGCACTTTAATGAGGCTTTATCCGAAGAACAGGCCTGGCAGGCACGCAATCTGTTGATAAAAAGCACTCGCCCGCTCAATTACGTTAGCCGCATAGAAAAATCAGATTCACCACATTGAGCAATTACTGGACAAAGTATAACGGTCAAAAAACCGTCAATATTCAAGCATTTCGCAATTTTAATACAGATAAAAAACAACGCTGTATTGGAGTTATTCCAGTTTTCCTACCCGCTTAACAGAATAATCGATACAAAACAGTCAAATTACCGTCGACACGTATCTATTTGGATATTTCCGCAGATAATGCTGTCAAACCAACTATAACCAAGCTTCAGAATATCAGAGAAAGAAACGATATAATTTGTATAGTCGTTAACCGGTTAGAAGGCGACCGGCAATATTTCATTTATCTAATTTACCGATTGGCATGCAGATTGCATTTCGTTAGATAAGGATAGGCATTCACTCACAAGAGTAGACATAAAGGACAGACAGTAACTCAAGACCTGTTGCGAGTGTAAAACTGAAATCACATCTGGCCACAAGGGGACATAACAATGACGATTTTTAGCCACTTCCAGGCTCGCTACGAAGACGCTAAAGAGGAAGAATACTCTTTACAGGAATATCTGGAGCTTTGCAAAACAGATACAAGTGCATACGCAAGCGCCGCTGAACGCATGTTGATGTCAATCGGCGAACCAAAAATGGTTGACACCCGTCACGACCAACGCTTAAGCAGAATTTTCTCAAACAAAGTCATAAAAATTTATCCGGCTTTCAAAGACTTTTATGGAATGGAAGAGACCATAGAAAATATCGTCTCTTACTTTCGTCATGCCGCACAGGGGCTTGAAGAGAAAAAACAAATACTCTATCTGCTCGGCCCGGTGGGTGGCGGTAAATCATCTTTGGCTGAACAGTTAAAACGCCTGATGCAGGAGCACCCCATTTATGCCATTAAAGGCTCCCCGATCAATGAGTCCCCCCTCAGCCTGTTTTCGCTCGCCGAAGATGCCGGCATTCTGGAAGATGACTACAACATACCGCAAAGATATCTAAGCGGCATCATGTCTCCGTGGGCAATCAAAAGATTGCATGAATACAATGGTGATATTACAAAATTCAAAGTGGTCAAACTAAAACCTTCAGTACTTGAGCAGGTCGCTATTGCCAAAACCGAACCGGGTGATGAAAACAACCAGGATATTTCTTCACTTACCGGTAAAGTCGATATCCGCATGTTGGAACGCTTCTCCCAAAACGACCCCGATGCCTATTCATTCTCAGGCGGACTTTGCAAAGCCAACCAGGGGCTGCTTGAGTTCGTTGAAATGTTTAAAGCACCGATAAAAGTATTGCACCCATTGCTGACCGCGACCCAGGAAGGCAATTACATGGGCACCGAAGGTCTGTCGGCTATTCCGTTTGACGGGGTAATTCTTGCACATTCAAACGAATCCGAGTGGCTGGCTTTTAAAAACAACCGGAACAACGAAGCGTTTCTTGACCGCATCAATATTGTCACCGTGCCTTATTGTTTACGCGTATCCGAAGAAATCAAAATTTACGACAAGTTACTGCAGAACAGCTCCCTGGCCAAAGCCCCTTGTGCGCCCGACACCTTAAAAATGATGGCAGAGTTTTCGGTACTGTCGCGACTAAAAGAACCTGAAAACTCAGGCATCGAATCCAAAATGCGGATTTATGACGGCGAAAACCTTAAAGATGTGGACCCAAAAGCCAAGTCTTACCAGGAATACCGTGATTATGCCGGGGTTGACGAAGGCATGAACGGTTTATCCACCCGCTTCGCTTTCAAAATACTCTCCAAAGTATTCAATCACGACCACACCGAAATCGCGGCCAACCCGGTGCATCTGTTATATGTATTGGAGCAGCAGGTCGAAAAAGAACAGTTTCCACAAGAACTACGGGACCGTTATATTTCCTATATAAAAGGTGTGCTCGCAAAAAATTATGCCGAGTTTATCGGCAAAGAAATCCAGACAGCTTATTTGGAATCATATTCCGAATACGGTCAAAACATTTTCGACCGGTATGTAACCTATGCTGACTTCTGGATACAGGATGAGGAATACCGCGATCCGGATACCGGTGAGATATTCGACAGGTCAGCACTGAATGAAGAGCTGGAAAAAATCGAGAAACCGGCCAGTATCAGCAACCCTAAAGATTTTCGTAACGAAATCGTCAATTTCGTGCTCCGCGCAAAAGCAAAAAACGGCGGCAAAAACCCGAATTGGACCAGTTACGAGAAGCTCCGTGAAGTCATAGAGAAGAAAATGTTCTCCAGTACAGAGGATCTTCTACCGGTTATCTCGTTTAATGCCAAAGCATCGGCCGAAGACAAGAAAAAACACCAGGACTTTGTTATGCGCATGATGGATAAAGGCTATACAGAGAAACAGGTTCGCCTGCTGTCCGAATGGTACTTGCGCGTACGCAAAGCTTCATAATACCCGGCAGCGATAAATAGAAGCAGGCTACGGCAAATGTAAAACAATAAAATCACTCTATGACGCAGATAATCGACAGGCGGCTAAACGGCAAAAACAAAAGCGCAGTTAATCGCCAGCGCTTTATCAAACGTTTCCGCGGCCAGATCAAAGAAGCGGTAACCGATGCGGTTACTGAGCGCAGCATAACCGATATTGACAAAGGTGAAACGGTCAATATCCCCACTAAAGACATATCAGAACCCAGCTTTCAACACGGCCATGGCGGCCGCCGTGAAATTGTCCAGCCCGGCAATCAGGAATTTATTGTCGGTGACACCTTTCCAAGACCTAAAACGGCGGGCAAACAAGGCGGTAGCAACGCCGGAAACTCCGGCGAGCATATGGATGATTTTGTATTTCAACTCTCCAGAGAAGAGTTTCTTGAGTTTTTTTTCGAAGATCTCGAATTACCCGATCTGATAAAAACACAGCTGGCCAAAATCAATGACTATAAACTCGTGCGTGCCGGCTATACAGTCGACGGAGTCCCTACAAACATCAATGTTTTGCGTTCACTGCGAGGCGCACTGGCCAGGCGAATTGCATTGCGATCCCCTCATGAAAGGCGCATGCGTGAAGCCGAAGCAGAACTGGAACAGCTGCAGGCACTACAGAGTGACGATGAGGCTTTACATCGGACAAGAATTCGCGCACTGGAAGAAGAGATCAAGGAGTTAAAAAAGCGCATCGCCCGTATTCCATTTATTGATGAATTTGACCTGCGCTACAACAACCGCATCAAACAACCCAAACCAATTACTCAAGCCGTAATGTTTTGCCTGATGGACGTCTCCGGCTCAATGAATCAGGAGCGCAAAGATATAGCCAAACGTTTTTTTATTTTGCTTTATCTTTTTTTAACCCGGAACTACGAACACATTCAAGTGGTTTTTATTCGCCACCACACTACTGCTAAAGAAGTAGACGAAGAAGAGTTTTTTTATTCCCGGGAAAGTGGCGGTACTGTTGTATCCAGCGCACTGGAACTGGCCTATAAAACCATTGAGGCACGCTTCCCGACCAGTGAGTGGAACATTTACGCAGCACAGGCATCCGATGGCGATAACTGGGATGATGACTCAACAACCTGCCGCAGCCTGCTGATGGAAAAAATATTACCGATGGTGCAGTACTTTGCATATATTGAAATCAGTGAACTCGAAGACAAAAAACTATGGCGAGAATACACAACAGTCAAGTCATTATCAAAAAACTTTGCAATGCAACGCATCAAGGGCCTGGCTGATATCTATCCGGTCTTTCGGGAACTATTTAAAAAACGGCAGCCTGCAAAATGAGTAAATACATTTCCGAATGCTCGGACTGGAACTTCGAGCTGCTTGATACTTATGATAACGAAATTAAGCGAGTCGCGGAAAGCTTTCACCTGGATACCTACCCGAATCAAATTGAGGTTATTACCGCAGAACAGATGATGGACGCTTACTCATCAGTCGGCATGCCGGTAGGTTATAACCACTGGACCTATGGCAAAAAATTCCTGAATGTCGAACATCATTACCGCCGCGGTCATATGGGGCTGGCCTATGAAATTGTGATTAACTCCAACCCGTGCATTGTATATCTGATGGAAGAAAACACGATGGCCATGCAGGCACTGGTCATCGCTCATGCCGCTTACGGACACAATTCTTTTTTCAAAAACAATTATTTATTTAAAACCTGGACCAGTCCAGACGCAATTATTGACTACCTGCTGTTTGCAAAAAATTATATCGCCGAGTGTGAACGGCGCTTCGGCATGGAAGAAGTCGAGTTAATACTGGACTCCTGCCACGCGCTGATGAATTATGGCATCGACCGGTATAAACGTCCTCCAAAACTTTCCGCACATAAAGAAATCGAACGCCAGAAAGAACGCGAGGAATACCTGCAGCTGCAGGTTAATGATCTGTGGCGCACACTACCCGTGCAACAAACCAAAAAAGCCGAACAGAAAGAAAAACATTTCCCTGAAGAACCCCAGGAAAACCTGTTGTATTTTATTGAAAAAAATGCGCCTTTACTGGAACCCTGGCAACGGGAGATTGTGCGGATCGTGCGTAAAATTTCACAGTATTTTTATCCGCAACGCCAAACCCAGGTTATGAACGAAGGCTGGGCCTGTTTCTGGCACTATACGATTCTTAACACGCTGTATGATGAAGGGCTGGTGAACGATGGATTTATTATCGAATTTCTGCAGTCACATACCAATGTAATTGCCCAACCCCCTTTTCACAGTAAATACTATTCCGGCATAAATCCTTATGCGCTGGGCTTTGCAATGATGCAGGATATTCGCAGAATTTGCGAGAACCCCACTGATGAAGATCGCGAATGGTTCAAAGACATTGCCGGCAGCAACTGGATTGAGACCATGGATTTCGCGATGCGTAACTTTAAAGACGAAAGTTTTATCGCGCAGTTTTTATCACCAAAACTTATTCGCGAACTGAAATTATTCGCCGTGCTGGATGATGACAAACGCGAAGAACTGGAAATTACCGCCATTCATAACCATAAAGGTTACCAGTATCTTCGTCAGGCCCTGGTAGACCAATATAATCTGGGCAGTAATGAACCCAATATACAGGTCTATAACGTTGATCTAAGAGGAGACCGCTCACTTACACTGAGGCATACTCAATACAATCGCCGGCCGCTGGGTGAAAGTACCGAGGAAGTCATGAAACATATTAAACGCTTATGGCAATTTCCGGTAAGAATGGAGTCGGTCGACGATAAAGGCGAAGCTTCGCCGATTTGTGAGATTAAATAAGCAAACAGGCCACAAGAGCCCATGTCAGGCTCCAGCATTCTCGTCATTGATATCGGTACATACAGCGTACGGGTCATGCTGTTAGATCAAAATGCTCACTGTCTGTTTCAGGCACGCCAATCACTGCAACTTAAGCGCCTTGATGAAAACCGTGTTGAACAGGATGCCCAGGTTTTATTGCAGCATGCACAGCACCTTATCACCAAAACAACCCAACAAAGCTCAGATATTATCGCCGCCGCACTGGCAATACAGCGCTCCACTGTGGTCGCCTGGGATCAAACCACCGGCAAACCGCTCTGCCCGGCATTAAGCTGGCAGGACACCCGTACAAAAAACCGCCTGAAAGCACTGCGCAAATACGCAGATGATATCAGTCATCGCAGCGGCCTGGTCTTATCTGCACATTATGGCGCCGGCAAACTGCATTGGCTGCGTGAACACCTTCAAACAACAGACAATCATGATACGACACTGTACGGCCCACTGGTAACATATGTTTTACATCAACTGCTTGACCAGCAACCTTTCCTGATCGACGAAAGCAATGCCGCACGAACCCAGCTCTGGAATATAAAACAGCGCTGTTGGGATACGGAACTGTGCCGCTTATTCGATCTGCCGGAAAACACACTGCCCGATTGCAAACCAACCATGCATGCTTATGGCAGACTAAAGGATACCAATATTCCATTACAAGCCGTTTGCGGGGATCAAAGTGCCGCCTTTCTGGGTATCGGCCGGCTCCCGGCCGACAGTGTCACAATCAACCTGGGGACCGGGGCCTTTATACTCGCACCCAATCCGAAAATGATACAGCACCCAATGCTGCTGACCAGCATTGCCAACAGCAGTAACGCACATATCGACTACCTTATGGAAGCGACTGTTAATGGTGCGGCATCCGCATTGCAATGGGCGACCCAACAGTGGAAAATCAAAGACCTGGACCGGCAATTGCCACAATGGCTATCTGAAATAAATGATCCGCCTGTTTTTCTAAACACTATCGGCGGCCTGGGGTCTCCGTGGTGGCAAAGTGGAATTGAACCGCGTTTTACTGACGATGATGATATTTGTACTGAAAAAAATCCTGCAACTGCGGTGGTCGCGATCATAGAAAGTATTGTTTTTATGCTGGCTTATAATCTCACACTGATTCAAAAAACGCTCAATACTGCGATCAACCGTTGCTTTGTCAGCGGCGGACTTGTAAAGCTTGACGGCCTATGTGAGAAACTTTCCAGTCTTGCCGATATCAGCGTGATTCGTGTCACTCAGCAGGAGGCCACCGTGCTGGGTGCCGCCTATATGACCGGGAAATTAAAACTATTTGAACCCTCGGTAGAAAAAATATTTATGCCCTCAAAAAATCCCGGTTTAAAAAATCGTTACCGGCATTTTTGTAAATGCATAGCCGAACTCAACACTCAAACAACCATATGATCAATAACAAGCCTATTCTTGTCGGGCATCGCGGTTACCCGCAACGCTATCCTGAAAACACACTGACCGGCATCGAAGCGGCGATCAAAGCAGGCGCCAAAGCCATAGAGTTCGATATCCAATTGAGTGCCGATGCAGTGCCGGTGTTATTCCATGACGAAACCCTGGAGCGCGTAACCGGCCACTCTGGCCGTATTATGGACCAACCATTTTCAGCACTGCGTGAACTGCGTGCGGCCGAAACAGAACGTTTTCAGTCACGCTTCGAAAATGTACCGATAAGCAGCCTCGCCGAAGCCTCTGAAACGCTGATGAACCACCGCGATACCGAAATATTTGTTGAAATCAAACACGAAAGCCTGACCGCACATGGTACCGAAAACACTGTCAAAGCGGTCATTGATGCAATACAACCGGTTGCAGAAAACTGTATTATCACCTCATTTGACGCAGATGCGCTAAGCTGCGCCCGCAAGCTTGGATTTAAAAAAACTGCATGGGTTCTCAAAGCATATACAGACGAAGTCAACACCGATGCAAAAACACTAAGCCCGGATTTTCTGGTATGCGATATCCAGAAAATCCCCACCACAGTAAAAAAACTTTGGCAGGGTGACTGGCAATGGATGGTCTACACTGCCGACGATATACAAACCGCGATGGAGTATTATCATAAAGGCGCCAACTACGTTGAGACCGATGATATTGGCGTGCTATTGAAAGTTCAGGAAAAGCAATGACCGAAAAATACGATATCGTCGTGATCGGCGGCGGCATTCATGGTGCCGGCGTATTACAGGCCGCTGCCGCAAACGGTTACCGGGCGCTATTGCTGGAGCAATATCCGGAGCCCGCGCAAGGCACCTCGGGACGCTCATCCAAATTGATTCATGGCGGGCTGCGTTACCTGGAAACCGGTGAAATAAAACTGGTGTATGAATGTCTGCGGGAACGCGCCTTATTACTGAAAAATGCTCCTGACCTGGTCAGGCTGCGGCCGTTTCATATACCGGTCTACCGCGACAGCCGGCGCGGCAGTGCGTTGATCCGAACCGGGCTCGGTATTTATGCATTACTGGGCGGCTTAAAAAAAGACACCGTTTTTAAAACCATACCCAAAACAGACTGGCAAACCCTCAATGGCTTGAAACATGAAGATCTGCTCGCAGTATTCCAATATGCCGATGCACAAACAGATGATGCCGCTTTAACACAGGCGGTACTAGAATCAGCGCGAACACTCGGCGCAGAAACACAGTTTAGCGCTGAATTCACCGCCGCAACAAATTCCAATGAAGATTATACCGTTACGTATACCAATACCGGCAGCAATACAAGCGAAACCGTACAAACCAATGCTTTAGTCAATGCCGCCGGGCCATGGGTTAATCATGTAATGAAAAAAATCACGCCGGTGCCGGAGTCTCCTGAAATTGAGCTTGTGCAGGGTACCCACATTCTGCTGCCGGGAAACATTGATGGAAAAATTTATTACCTGCAGGCACCGGACGGCCGCGCGGTATTTGTGATGCCGTGGAAAAACCAGTTGATGGTAGGCACCACCGAACAAGTATTTCACGGTGACAACCCGGCCGATGTGCAAGCCAGTGATACCGAAATCAATTACCTGCTGGCGATCTTTAATTATTATTTTCCAAATTTTTATCCATCCGGTCCGGCGACCCGGGATATGCTGTCAGACAGTTTTGCCGGACTCAGAGTGCTGCCCAAAACCGGCACAAATGTCTTCAAACGCAGCCGCGAGACCTTATATATACGCGATCATCAGCGCAAACCGCGCCTGATTGCCATTTACGGCGGCAAACTGACTTCATACCGGCTCACCGCTGAGAACACCATCCGGCTGTTGCGCAAGCAGCTTCCACGGCGCGATAAAAAGGCCGATACCCGGAAACTCAAGCTCGGCGGATAGACCCTCTATAACTTTCGTTATAGAAAGCCTGCATCTCACAGCACAAACCCCAAATAGCTATGACCACGGCTGTATATCAGCAAACCCCGAAATACGGCATTATACCTGGGAAATTCAACTGAGGCAGACCCTATGACCAGCATCGCCAGCGTTACTACTCCGGTTTACCCGCTCCCGGGATCAAATACCGCATCATTTAAGACATTAGAAGAGTATAACACCAGCTCGAATGTAGCGATCATTACTCCGGATGAACTGGAACCGGCAATCGACAGCAATAATGACGATAAAGTTTCGCCGGAAGAATTTCGGGCATTCACTCAGGCTAATAATTATGTCGCACTTATCGACCGGGCCAACAACGATGTAGAAAAAGTACTCACTTACTCTGCATTACTTTCATTGCAGACCATCCAGTTTCGGCTGGCCGCTGAACTACTGCAAACAGAAATAGACGAAGGCAAAGTCAGCGAAACCGATATTCCGAAAACTGCACAGGCTATAAAAACACTTCAGGATAAAAGCGAGAAACTAACTGCAGTTTTGCATAAGCTTGATAGCGGCCTATTGTACAAAAACGAAAAGATGATCAATGAGGCTCGTCAAGAACTGAAAACAATCGTTTCTGAAAAAAACCCGTTTAATTTTGAGTTGAACATACCCCAAAAACCCTGATTCGCAAACCCAAAAATCTCTGGTTCATTTAACCGGAAAATCATCAAACATAGACTTAACCGCCCGGCGCACCCGGCGCTCGCGTTTTTTCTCACTCGCATCATAATCAATAATTGCTCTGGCCTCACCGCGCCAGAGCACATTGCGATTTGACGGGTCGAGAATATCAACAATCAAAGACCCCTCATCATATTCACGCACTTTGGGTTGTTCCGCGACAGGCCAGGCATTTCCAACTCCGGAAATACTCGAACCGCCATCGCCCGCCTGATCATATTTAAAAGTTTCCTCCACATCGATTTTACTGGTAATCGCGGCATGATAGTTAACCAGTAAATCAGCCTTGTCGATACCGGGTGCTTTGCTAAACCCCCGGGCTGACATCTGCGCATCAACCGCGGCACGAAAATAACGATCGGCTGCTTTCGCATCGATTGGTTTATATCCGACATAGAGTCGCCCGTTGTTTAACCAGGCATAGGTTTTTGCCGTAGACAAATTCAGTGCCGGATCATAATGGGTGCTGACTTCAATACTCTGACAGGCTGCGAGCCAAAAAACCATGGTATATAGAACAAGGAAATTTTTTTTCATGAATAAGCCCTGGAAGAAAATACAGAAAAATCACTTTCAAAGTGTAGTGACTGATATTCTACCGGTATCTGGGCGTGGGTTCCATCAGGCTTTTCATTGTTTTGATTGCATTTTTTGCTTCAGTCAAAACGGATTCACCATCCAGTGACTTAAGCTTTACGCAACTGCTGACATCTTCACGCCGCGGCAAAGGGATACTATAGCAGGAAGCATAGCGGGATAAAATTTGGGCATTAACCAGAATATCACAACAATCGACCGTATCGTTTAACTCACGATTCCAGTTTTTAGCCTCGGCGGCAGCCGTAACAAGCTCTTCATCATAACCCCAGCGCTGCAGAATCAACTCACCGAGTGTGCTTCTCAAATTCATGATCAGCCTGCCAAGGCTCTCATCGGTCAGTTTCGCGTAATTGTGCTCATCCAGATATGTCAGGATCGGCACAACACCGATATCGTGAACCAGGCTGGCGAACAGTGCTTTATGAGGATCAATTTTTGTTGCTGTTTTGGCAATCACAGAACTGATTAAAGACATGTAAATGCTGTGTTTATACAGGCGTCGCATCTTTTCCTTGTAATAGTGAAACTTAAACTCAAAGTCCTGCTCACCAATAATATCGTCGACCAACTCCCGCACTTTTTCAACACCCAGGCTTTCAACGGCATATTGTATACTGTCAAACGCATACTGAGCCCGGTATTCAGGTTCACTCACCGTACGTATCAGCTTTGCGGCAATAACCGGATCTGACTGTATCAATCGAACCATTTCCTGCACATCAAGATCAGGCCTGCTTAAAGCATTCCTAAGCTGCTCAACCCTGCCCGATAATGATGCAATCACCAGCTTGTTACTGATCAAATTCTGGTAAATGGCATTAAATATTTCACTCTCTTCCTCGTTAAGCTGCACATCACTGATCTCAACACTGGAGTCCTGCTGCTGTTGCTTCAGCACGTTATACAGCTCTTTTTCCAGCCGGATCACCTTGCTCATGGTTCTGATTTTCGCGATCGCTTCGTTCGCATGATTCAGAAATATCGGATATTGTGCCCTTCGGGTATCCGCTTTAATCGTTTCTTTCACTTCCTCATTTTGCAGAATTTCCACCGAGCCCCTGACAACATAAATCAGGCTTCTGTGCTCATCCGCAGCACGAATATGAGTGCCAGGCACCAACTCATCTGATTTCAGCTTACTGGCCAAAAGCTGAAGATTCTCAGCGTTTAGAGAGGCAACGGGCTGGAGATTGTGAAGCGGTTCATCCATATTACAGGTTTATTTCGCTATCCAGAGATTAGAATTGATTTGATACACCTTATGTACATCGGTCGATAACGCAAAACATTGAACCGGGCTGCATCGCAATACCTGTTACGGGGTATTTTATGCCGTGCAAATATGCAAAAACAAGCTTATTAAGTAAAATCCAGCCAAACTCAAGCGCGTATTCGCATATTGCGTATTTTGCCAAAGTGCCGGAAACTAGCATATCGGAAGCCTGCATAAAGACGGATTAACGAATCTTGACAGAAAAACACACTCCCACGGTCTCACTGGTGCTCGGCAGCGGCGGCGCACGCGGCCTCACACACATTGGCATTATTGACTGGCTTGAAGAAAACGGCTTCAAAATTGAAGCTATCGCCGGCTGTTCAATGGGTGCTTTGATAGGCGGTTTTTATGCAGCCGGCAAGCTGGATACATATACCGCCTGGGTTCGTGAACTGAATAAAACGGATGTTATCCGTTATCTCGATTTGTCATATGGCGGCCCCGGACTATTCAAAGGCGAACGCATTATCAAAGCCCTGCAGGAGCTGATTGGCGAACACAATATCGAAGACCTGCCGATCGCCTTTACCGCAGTCGCCACCGATATCGAAAATGGCAAAGAGTGTTGGCTGAATGAAGGCCCGCTGTTCGATGCTATCCGGGCATCAATGGCAGTACCCACCTTATTTACACCTTATGAATACAAAGGCCGCAAGCTGGTCGATGGCGGCCTGGTCAACCCGGTGCCGATCGCACCGACATTTCAAAACGATACAGACCTGACAATCGCAGTCACACTGCATGCCACACCGGACTCCACACCGAAACTGTTCGAGAAACCGAAATCCGAAAA
The DNA here is from genome assembly GCA_028284675.1 of Gammaproteobacteria bacterium. GTDB lineage: Bacteria > Pseudomonadota > Gammaproteobacteria > HTCC5015 > HTCC5015 > JANQRI01. The sequence goes on from JANQRI010000016.1 coordinate 36,675, forward strand.
AGCGCTTACGGAAACGCCATACCGAAAACGCATCACCCAGTTTATTGATGAATTGCAGAAAACCCTGACGCCCAAAAAGAAAGGCAATATGGGTGTTTTCGATATTGTACTGCGCTCATTCGATACAATGCAGAATACCATAGCCCGTCTCAAGCTGGCCGCATATTCGCCGGACGTGATTATAGAAATTCCTAAAGACATCAGCTCAACCTACGAATTCTATCGCGCCGAGGAACTGATCGAACTCGGCAAACAAAAAGCTGAAGAAACACTCTCGCAATACCTAAGTGAAGAAACCTAAATCCCACCGCCGGCCATAGCGATGAAACTGCCCTCGAAAATTCTGTTAAGTATCGCCGGCATATTATTTCTGACAGCGATTGTATTAGTAACGGTTATTTACTTTAACAAGCCCGGCAAAATAATTCCGGAAGCCCCGGATGCCCTGCCGTTTAGCGCAAAACCTTCCCCTAAAAAATCCAGTGTCTCAGTACCGATACGCATTCCGCTTAAAGCACTGGAAGATTACGCCAACGCCCGTCTACCGGATATTCTGTACACCGGCAGAAACGAAGAAGTCGACGAAGACACACGCGCAAACCTGAACATTATCAAACGCGATAAAATCCGCTTAAGCACCAAAGACAATACTTTAGATGCAGCGATCCCAATCCGTTTTGAAGCAGAGTTTTTCAAACCACGAAACAGCGCCAGACCGGCGCACAAAAAAAGCAAATCGGCCCAAAAACCGGACCCTTCAGAACAGGACTTTATAAAAAGCAAATCAACCGAAGGAGAGTTCACCGTACTTTTCAAACTTAAACTGGACATTACCGAGGACTGGCAATACCAATCAGAGGTTACCGCCGATTTTAAATGGGATAAAAAACCTTATATCAATCTGGGCCCGTTTAAAATCAGAATCAGCACCATTGTCGGCAAATCAATTCAAAAACAACTGCGTAAAATAACCGATGATATCAACAGCTCACTAAACCAAAGCTTAAATATTAAAGAAAAAATCAATCAGGGTTGGGCCGATTTACACGCGCCGGCCGCGATAAACGATAACCCGCCAATCTGGCTGCTGGCTGCAATTGAATCAATACACATTGCAGATATTAATATGCCGCCGGGTTATATCCATTTTGATTTTGCACTGCGTACGGCACTAAAAACCGTTATAGGCAAAAAACCCACAACCCTCAAAGTGGCTCCGATACCTGTATTATCCAAAACACTCCCCGAAGAACGCGGCTTTACAATCAATTTGCCGGTCGCACTGGAGTTTGCAACACTGACGGAAACTGTACTGGAAAAGAGCAAAAACAAAATAATCGAGCTGGATAACGGTACAACCGCACAAATTAAGGATCTGAATATCTACGGCAACGGCGGTAACATCGTGATTGCAGTCGACCTGGATGCTGATCTGCCAAAACGCTTTTATAATGTCCAAAGCCGGATATACCTCTCAGGCAGACCGGTGCTGGAAAAACAGGTCCTGTATTTTAGAGACTTCCATTTTGACGTAAAGACCAATGACCTTTTAGTCAGTGCGGCCTCATGGCTGGCTGACAATACCTATGTTATCGAAGAAATTGAACGAGACCTGGTATTCCCGCTCGCGGAAAAAATATCAGCAAACAAAATCATTATAAATCAGCAACTGAACAAACCGCTTAACGACTATGCACAGACCCGCGGCTCAATCAAACACCTGTATTTAGAGGATCTTTATATAACAAAAAACGCGATCCAGATAAATGTATACATGCAAGGCGATGTTGCGGTCGATATCGCATTCAATACTCTCGACTAAGCTTATGCAAACCTGTTCTCTTTCGTAAACTCCAGTGGTTTGTTAGGATTGCGCCAACCTTTCAAACCCGGCCGTATTATGAGACATGCAAAAAACTACACCAGTGCCGACTGGTCCGGCGACTGGAAAACCCTGACCGGCCTGATTCCATACCTGCTTGAATATAAATCCCGTGTCGCGGCAGCTATGCTGTTTCTGATATTCGCAAAACTGGCCAATGTGACCATACCGATAATTCTGAAATTCATAGTTGACGATCTGGACAGTGCCAAAGCCCAGGTACTATCCGTGCCGTTTGCATTGCTGTTCGCTTATGGTGCATTGCGCTTCGGCACAGTACTGTTCGGCGAGTTACGCGATGCCGTATTTGCACGCGTCACCGAACGAGCGATGCGCCGGGTCGGGCTCGACGTATTTCAGCACTTACACCGGCTTGAACTCGATTTCCACCTGTCACGCCGCACCGGCGGGTTGTCCCGTGATATTGAACGCGGCACTACCGGCATCAGCTTCCTGCTCCGGTTTATGCTATTCAATATTATTCCGACCCTATTGGAAATCGGTATGGTTGCGGCAATCCTGCTGTTTAAGTACAGCGCATGGTTCGCAATCATCACCTGCGCGGCGGTGATGATATATATTCTGTTCTCCGTGCTGGTTACCGAATGGCGCACCCGCTTTGTGCGTGAAATGAACGAAATGGACAATAGATCCAATACGCGTGCGATTGACAGTCTGTTGAACTTTGAAACGGTTAAATATTTCGCGAACGAACGTTATGAGGCAGAGCAATACGACCGGAACCTGGCACATTGGGAAACCGCGAGGCTAAAAAACCGCCTGTCTTTGGCCGCATTAAATTCCGGACAGGGATTTATCATCGCCTGCTCAATCATGGCAATGATGATGCTGGCCGCAAAACAGGTTGCAGCGGGACATATGACACTCGGCGACCTGGTATTGGTCAATGCCTATATGATCCAGCTTTTTATCCCGCTTAACTTTCTCGGCTTTGTATATCGAGAGATTAAAAATGCATTAACCAATATCGAAAAAATGCTCGGGTTACTGAAACAAACACCACAGATCACTGATAAGCCCGGAGCCACTCCACTAAAACCCGATGGCGGCGGTATTCGTTTCGAAAACGTCAGCTTTGCATACAACCCTGCGCGCCCTATTCTTCAGAATATCAGCTTCGAGGTACCGGCGGGCACAAAGACCGCAATCGTGGGCCCCAGCGGCGCCGGTAAATCAACGATCGCGCGTTTATTATTTCGTTTTTATGATATCAACAACGGAAACATCACCATTAACGGACAGGATATCCGCGATATCACCCAGGCAAGTCTGCGCAATGCAATCGGGATCGTGCCGCAGGATACCGTACTGTTTAACGACACACTTCACTACAATATACAATACGGCAAACCGGATGCCGATAATAACACCATTCAGCAGGTAACCCAGCTAGCGCACCTGGATGAATTTATCAAACAGCTGCCCGAAGGTTTCGACACATTGGTCGGTGAGCGCGGCTTAAAACTTTCAGGCGGTGAAAAACAACGCGTAGCCATTGCCCGCACACTATTGAAAAACCCCTGCATTATGATTTTCGATGAAGCAACCTCGTCACTGGATTCAAATGCAGAAAAAGCAATTATCGCCGCACTGAATGAAGTCGCTGAAAACCGCACCACGGTTGCGATAGCACACCGCTTATCAACGATTGTCGATGCAGATAATATTATCGTACTGAACAATGGCCATATTGAAGAGCAAGGCGCCCACCAGGAACTGCTTACACGCAACGGACTGTATGCAGAACTGTGGAAACACCAGCAACAGGAAGCGGACGAAGCAACGGTTTCAGTATAAAAGCCACTAATTGCCACATGAAATCATAAGCAACACTGTTTACAGCTTTTTTGAAGCATCTAGTTATCACAGTAAATCAGGTTCAGAAATTAAGCATAACGAAGGGAAATCGTCCATATGATGCGCTTGGATCTGTTGTGTTTGTAGGGTAAAACCAACAGGAGGTTGGTTTTAGTGCCGTCAGGCCAGGACGGCCTGTGGGCACGACCCGTTACAAACTCAACAGACCAAGGTAACGCACACAGCGCAAAGCGCTGTGTAAGCGCGCATCATCTGGACAAGTTTCTTTGGTGACTTTCTTTTGAAAGAAAGTCACTCGGCCGCGCAGCCGAGACTGCGCAGTGCAAACCTTTGCAAAAATATCTAAACTTTTTAAAGTGATTCGGCAAAGGCCACTGATAAATCAAGCGACTTTTCAATCAAGGCCCTATTACCCAGACCCCCCATTGAATCTGATCTTTATGTCCTCGGTATTCGCATCAAAGTGTATTTGATTTTTACAATATCAAACTACAGTAGCATAGAGTTTTTTATTACAACCCAAAGCTCTAAATATAAGACCATATAACAAAAAAAAGGCCTGCAGATGCAGGCCTTTCTAAAATACAAAACAAACAGCAAATTTTAATTCGTCAAAACGATCACATTAAAATCTGCCGGAGCACCCGCAGGCTCGATAGGACCCCGGGCAACCACTGAAGCCACCAAACCGGCAGTTAACGCAAAACCCTCAACATTAATGGCTGTCATGCCACCAGCCAAAACACGGATATCATAACTTCCCGGGCTAACTGCAACATAATCGCTGATTTCACTAAAGGCAAAATCATCCAATAATGGCGCACCGGCCATACCCGCCTCAACTTCTGCTGGGGTAAAAGCACCCGCGGGTGTCACGAATACATCAACAATACCAGCCGCCGGCGCGGCATGCACAACTTTCACTCTTGCTTCAGTCGCAACTGAGCGATTAGTATCAAGCGTTGCCAATAAACTGAATGCAGGCGTCATAGCCACCCGGCCTACGGCAAAAACCGAATACTCTTCACCGGCAGCAAGTGTTAACGCAGGCGATGTAAATACGCTGTCACCAATAGTATCGGTATTGGGCGCCACATCAAAAATATAGTCCCCGGCAGGCACTGCAACATAATCACCTGTACCGTTAGGCACAATATCCGTATAGCTGAACGCATCAATTAGTTCTGTCGGGCTTGTCGGCAAAACAGAGCTGCTTGCAAATACTTCAACCGGGCCACCGGCGACACTACCCGCATCAGGCGATACATGAGTGACCCGGGCACCGGTGCTTGTTGCAGTATCAAACAAGGTCAGCTGAGCGGTATCTGTTGCCACCAGTAATTTTATCGGAGATGTTGCCAAAGCAACCGAAGAGGTATTACTTAAAGCAGCAATCATTAGTTTTTGTGCGCCAAAACCACTCAGATCAACCGTTCCGGAATCAAATACAACTGTTTTGGTACCTGCCAGTGTAACGCGAATCTGATATTGACCAACCGGCACAACCCCAGCATCCACACTTTCTTTAAAACTAAAACTTAATGTCGGGTCAATGCTGCTGATATCCGCACCCGGCGCAGTTACATACACGTCTACCGCAGGTGCATCAGGGGATGCATGCACAACTGCCAGAGCAACCCCGCTGCTTGACGGCGTTGATGCAGAATTATTCACTACCAAAGGTTCAATTGCACTTACAGGCTCTACTGCAAACACAGTCACTTCAGCTGTATTTGAAAGTGCGAAACTACTAACCGTTATAACATCCGCATTACCGCCAGGAATAATTCCCTCAACAATAATATCATAGCTCCCGGCAGGAACACTTAAAGCGCCCGAACTTTGGGCATAATCAAGAGCAGAGATCACCGGTGCCGGACGATTTGCAGGATCAAGCCCTATGGCTGCGTAAACATTGACTGCCGGAGCATCCGGGGATGCATGGATCACTCTCAGCCTGGGATCAACTGTATTCCCTGTAGAGCTCGTATTGCTGTCTGAATCGGAACATGCACTTATTAAACTCACACCCAAAACCAGAGACATCATATAAAAACTTTTTGATAAATATTTTTTATACTTATCACTTACCGATAAATTTTTTGATAACATTTTCAATTTCTCCAGAATATTTTTGACCAAAACGATCGACAGGAGAAATTTTAATTATGTTTCGGTGAATAGATCGTCAACAACACGTGAAAAACCCGTGAAGAAAAATATTTATACGTGAAGATTGCGTGAAAGAGCTGATGCACCGAGAGTAAACTAATATACACCAACCCGATTCAGCTGGTAAAAATCAATGCGTCCAAAAAGAAAAAGATTTTTATGTATTTAGTGACCGGTAAACCCGGCATCACTGGCTTATTCACCTATAGAATCTGAAGTGCGATTCTGATCCCAATCCCGAATAACATCCTGAGCTTCCGTAAAATCCGAGTCTGCAACCAAAACACGCACCATGGAAACAGCCGGCAACTCCCCGATACCGCCCTGCAGATACTCGCCATCCACTCTTGCATTTAAGCCTGCCTGTATTAACAGATCTTTAACTATCTGGGCCTCAACTATATTGGGCGCTTCGTATACCAGCTTCATAAAATTATGCCGTATTCCTTTAATCTTTTAAGAAAGACGTTCAGAAGAGAATTCTTTTAATAAGGTTTGCGTCTGCTCCAGCTTCAGGCGCGGACCAAAACTGGATACCAGTTTCGCGGCCGACAATGCGGCCAGATCACCAGCCTGTTGCCTGCTCATACCATTGGTAATACCGTACAGATAAGCACCGGCAAACATATCTCCGGCACCGACCGTATCAATAGCCTTAACCGGAACCGGGGCTATTTCGATTACTCCGCTCTGATCAAATATTAATGCACCTTTCGCACCACGGGTAATCACGCATTCCTTTGCAATGCTTTTCAAATAATCAATTGCCGCATCAAGATTATCCGCTTCAGCCATACCCAGAACTTCATCTTCGTTTGCAAACAACAAATCAACACCGTCGTCAATCATTTCCAGTAAGCCGGCTTTGAAAAATTTGACCATATTCGGGTCTGACAACGACAGCGCAATTTTAGTGTCGCATTGCGTTGCAACCTTATGCGCATGAATGGCCGCGGCTTTGGTGCCGTCACCGGTCACCAGATATCCTTCTATATAAACATAAGCGGCATCTTCTATTGCCGCCTCGTCAACCTCGTTTTTGGAAAAATCCGCCGACACGCCCAAATAGGTATTCATTGTACGGTCTGCATCCGGTGTGACAAATACCAGACATTTGCCGGTCACACCCTGCCCCATGCGTGCCGGGTGAATATTGGTGGTAACACCGCCATGGATCAGATCATCGACATAGAAGTGCCCCATCTCATCATCCGCAACACGACAGGAGTAAAATGCTTTACCGCCAAACTGGCTGACCGCAATAATCGTATTCGCTGCTGATCCGCCGCTGCCGCGGTTACATTCATGCGCACCCAACGCCTCGACCACTTTGGCCTGTTGCGCCTCATCAACCAGAGTCATCACGCCTTTCTCAATCTCCAGCTCCGCAAGACGTTCAGGACTGACTTCATATTCCAGATCCACCAGCGCATTGCCGAGGCCGTACACATCATATTTTTTCATATATTTTTTAACCTTGAATTAAACTGCAATCGAAAACTTTTTTATGCTCTTAGCCCTGAGCCTTTATCCAATAAAAACAGGCTGATGACGAATAGTATCGTAGTCAATACCATGATGACCACGTACGACCAAATAAGGCTGATATCTGAAACGCCCAACACACCGTAACGAAAACCGTTGACCATATAGAGTATCGGATTCGCAAGTGAAGCCTGTTGCCAAAAAGCCGGCAACATTGCTATGGAATAAAATACGCCACCCAAATAAGTCAACGGTGTCAATACGAATGTCGGAATCAAATTGATATCGTCAAAGCTGTTTGCAAACACCGCATTAATCAGCCCGGCCAGCGAAAACAGCATCGCAGTCAATATACCGATACTGAATACAATAAAATAATGCTGAATATGCAGATCGGTAAAACATAAAGACACCAGTGTCACCGCAACACCGACACACAGGCCACGGGCGACACCACCAACCGCAAACCCAAGCACTATAATATAGTTCGGTGTCGGCGAAACCAGCATCTCTTCAATATTGCGCTGAAACTTCGACCCAAAAAACGAACCAACCACATTTGCGTATGAGTTGGTGATGATCGACATCATAATCAAGCCCGGCACAATGTATTCCATATAACTAAACCCGCCAACCGTACCGATTCGGGAACCAATCAGTGTACCGAAGATTAAAAAATAAAGTGAAGTGGTGATCATCGGCGGCAATATTGTCTGCGTCCAGATCCGGGTAAAGCGCACAATTTCACGGCGCACTATGGTTTTGAACGAAACGTATCGACTGTAGCTCATGAAGCCGCCATATTGGTTTTATGCTCGCCATTGTTAACCAACCGCACAAACAGTTCTTCCAGGCGATTAGCTTTATTACGCAGGCTGACAACCCGGATATCAAACCGGGATAGCTGTCCGAAGACCTCGTTAATAATCTGACCGCGGCAGATATCCACCTCCAGCGTGGTTGAGTTAATCATACGCAAGCGATAGTCGGGCAACTCCGGCAATGCCGTCAGCGGTTTTTCCAGATCCAATACAAAAGTCTCCACATTCAATGTGCTCAGCAACTCACGCATGCTGGTGTTTTCAATAAGCTCACCGTGATCAATAATCGCAATATTGCGGCACAGGCTTTCAGCTTCCTCCAGGTAGTGAGTGGTCAGAATAATCGTCGTACCCTGTGCATTGATCTCCTTCATAAACTCCCACATACCCCGGCGTAATTCGATATCCACACCGGCAGTGGGCTCATCAAGAATCAGTAATTTAGGCGCATGCACCAATGCCCGCGCAATCAACAGCCGGCGTTTCATGCCTCCGGATAAATTCCGTGCCGGTTCATGGCATTTGGACCAAAGATCAAGTTGCTTTAAATAGCGTTCAGCGCGCTGATAGGCGGATTTCCGGGGTATTCCATAATAACCGGCCTGATTCAACACAATATCAATCGGCTTTTCAAACACGTTAAAATTGAATTCCTGCGGAACCAGCCCAACATATTGTTTCGCCCGGCTGAACTCGGTATCAATATCCCTGTCGAATACCCGAACTGTACCGCCGGTTTTGCGAACCAGTGAGGTAATAATGCCGATCGTGGTGGACTTCCCGGCACCATTGGGCCCGAGCAGCGCAAAAAAATCACCCTGCTCCACCGCCAGGCTGACACCTTTCAGGGCATGCACCCCGTTGGGGTATACTTTTGTCAGATTCTTTATATAAAGTGCTGCGGACATATTCGCAAAAATCAGGCAAAGCGCGAATTATACACATTCAGAGAATTATCAGACAGATTCCAGCACTTGCAAATTTGATCTGCCTCCCCATATATCCTTACAATGTTGCCGCAAAATAACGTTATGACTATGACCGTAAAAAAACAATTACAGGCACTGAGCAGCTATGTCAGCCGCAATGTGATCGGCCAGCAGGCGCTGGTGCAGCGTCTTCTGATTGCCTTGCTGGCCGACGGCCATTTACTGGTCGAGGGTGCGCCCGGACTGGCAAAAACCCGCGCCATCAAGGTACTCAGCGAAGGTATCGAAGGGGATTTTCAGCGAATCCAGTTTACCCCGGATCTGCTGCCGGCCGACCTGACCGGCACCGAAATTTACCGTCCGCAGGACGGCTCTTTCAAGTTTCAGCAGGGGCCGCTGTTCCACAATATGGTGCTGGCCGACGAGATCAACCGCGCCCCGGCCAAGGTCCAGTCGGCATTGCTGGAGGCGATGGCTGAACGGCAGATTACGGTTGGCTCAGTTACCTACCCATTGCCGGAGCTGTTTCTGGTAATGGCCACTCAGAACCCTATCGAGCAGGAAGGCACCTATCCATTACCCGAGGCACAGCTTGACCGCTTTTTGATGCATGTTACGGTTGATTACCCGGAACCGGCCGCCGAGCAAAAAATCCTGCAACTGGTACGTGCCGAAGCAACCGAAAGCCACTCAACATTAACACCTCCCAAAATCAGCCAACAGATGCTGTTCGCCGCCCGACAGGAAGCGTTGAACATTCATATGGCCGAAAATATAGAGCAATATCTGCTGCAAATCGTGCTGGCAACCCGACAACCGGAAAAATACGGTGACGATCTCGCCCGCTGGATCGAATACGGTGCGAGCCCACGCGGTACGATCTCATTAGACCGCTGCGCCAGAGCACATGCCTGGCTCAATAACCGCGATTATGTCGGGCCGGAAGACGTACAGGCGATGGCCTACGATGTATTGCGTCACCGGATTTTACTGAACTACGAAGCACAGGCGGAAGGCATCACGTCAAACCGCATTATTCAAGAGCTTATTGCACGCATTGCGGTCCCATAATCAACGGTGTCTGCCAAAGCCCCGACAAATCAGGATGAAGCGGTCCGGGTCAGTATCCCCGGGCTTGTCGGGCTTGCACGCGCTGCCGAACAATTGCCACTGAAAGCGGTTAACATCCGCGCCCTGCAAAGCGGTGCGTATATGTCGCCATTTAAAGGCCGCGGCATGGAGTTTGTTGAAACCCGCCCCTATCAGGCCGGCGATGATATCCGCAGTCTTGACTGGAAAGTCACCGCCCGCACCGGCAAAGCCCATACAAAACTGTTCAGAGAAGAGCGCGAAAGACCGGTCTTGCTCTGGGTCGATTTGCGACAATCCATGTTTTTCGCAACCCGCGGCGCGTTTAAAGCGGTTATCGCAGCCCGGGCGGCGGCATTACTCGGCTGGAGCGCTGCCGCGCATGGCGACCGGCTGGGTGGACTGATTTTCTCAGCAGACAGTCACCAGGAACTAAAACCGCAAAGCGGCCGGGTCGGCGTATTGCGATTGATTAAAACTTTGTGTGAACACCCCGGTTGGGAGCAGGACCAGCAAAGCACTGCGTCACAAAGCACGCATGAAGCACTGGCCAGACTGCATAACGTCAGCCGCCCGGGCAGCCTGGTTTTTCTGCTGAGCGATTTTCGTGATATCGACCGGCGCGCCGAAGAACACCTGAGCCATATTGCACGACACAACGATGTCGTGCTGATTCATACCAGCGACCCGTTGGAACAGGCATTGCCACCCGCTGGGCAATACCGGCTCAGCAATGGTTTGCGGGAACTACAGCTCAATACCGCTGACCCGGTGATGCAGCAAAATTATCAGCAACGCTATCATGACCGCGAAAACCACCTGCAAAATCTCTGCAGGCGTTACCGGATGTTTTATCTGCCGCTGGCAACAACCGATAATGTAGTTGACCGTCTGCAAATCGGGCTTGGACTTAAACGCAAATGAATACCACAGCTCAACAACCTGCATTACGCGATATTCATCTGCCCGATACGGTGCCCTGGTGGCCGCCGGCACCGGGATGGTGGTTGCTGGCTGTTTCGTGTTTGCTATTGGCGTATATAGCGTGGCATTTATTGAAACGGCGCAAACAAAAGCGCCTGCAAAGACTCGCGCTGGAGGAACTTGCACAAATAGAAACCGCGTTTCAATCCCATCAGGATAAAGGGCGGGTTGCCCGGGAACTGTCCACGCTGCTCAGACGTGTTTGCATCAGCCGTTACCCACGCATCGATACTGCCGCATTGACCGGCAAACCCTGGTTGGAGTTTCTCGATAAACACTGGAAAAAACCGGCAAGCCTTTTCAATGATGACGCCGGACAGGCACTGTTAAGCGCACCTTATCAGGCAAACCCCGAATTTGATGCAGACTCGTTGTTAAACCTATGCAGGCAATGGCTGCATACTCTGCCCGCACGCAACCCCACACATATTGAGGGCGCCACATGATTGAATTTCTGTGGCTTTGGATATTCCTTCTATTACCGGCACCCTGGCTGGCACGCCGCCTGTTAAAGCCCGTGACACCCGCAAGCCAGGCCGCGCTGCGTGTGCCGTTCCTCGATGATTTTGAACAGCAAACAAGCACCCATCGTCAAACACAAAACCGCAGATGGTTGATGCTGATTGCATGGCTGGTCTGGTTATTATTACTGGCTGCCGCGGCCAGACCGCAGTGGGTCGGCAAACCGATAGAGCTACCGGTCAGTGGCCGTGACCTGATGCTGGCGGTGGACCTGTCCGGCAGTATGCAGGAACAGGATTTTGTAATAAACAAGCGCGCGGTCGACCGGCTGACCGCAGTCAAAATGGTTGCCAGCCGTTTTATTGAACGCCGTACCGGTGACCGCATCGGCCTGATCCTGTTTGGCGACAAAGCGTATGTTCAAACGCCGCTGACTTTCGACCGGGCAACGGTGAACACTTTATTATTGGAATCTGCGATCGGCCTGGCCGGTGAACGCACCGCAATCGGTGATGCCATCGGCCTTGCGATCAAACGCCTGAAAAAAAATAACCAAAACCAGCGCGTACTGATATTAATGACCGACGGTGCAAATACCGCCGGTGAAATTCAGCCACTAAAAGCCGCGGAACTGGCAGCAAATTCCGGCCTCAAAATCTACACGATCGGTATCGGCGCCGATGAAATTGTAAAACGCTCGTTTTTCGGCCTGATGCGGCGCAGCAATCCATCTGCGGATCTGGACGAAGCCACGCTGCAAGGGGTAGCCGAAACCACCGGCGGCCGTTATTTTCGTGCACATGATACCGCCGAACTTGAACAGATCTACACATTACTGGATGAACTGGAACCGGCCGAACGCGAGACCAAAAGCTTCCGGCCGACTAAAGCATTATTTTACTGGCCGCTGGCATTCGCGTTTTGCCTGACCGGTTTATTATTATTGATACAAGTCAGGAAAAAATATTTTTAAATGGCAGAATTTCACTTCATAAGACCCGAATGGTTCTGGGCATTGCTGCCGTTGGTGCTGCTGCTCACAGTATATTACTACCGCCGTGCCGCGGCCGGTGACTGGGATAAAATTATCGACCCGCAACTGCAACCTTATATGATTATCGGCAATAATCGCCGGCAACGGCGCTGGCCGTTAAGCCTGCTTGGCATTGCCGGCCTGCTTAGCATTGTTGCGCTGGCCGGGCCGAGTTGGGAACGACTGCCGCAACCGGTATTTAAAGCCCAATCGGCACTGGTAATATTACTCGACCTGTCGCGTTCAATGGACAGTCAGGATGTAAAACCATCACGTCTGCGTCGCGCACACCATAAAATCACCGATGTTTTACAACAGCGAGAAGAAGGTCAAACCGCTTTGCTGGTTTTTGCCGCACAGACATACACGGTTACTCCACTGACCGATGACACCGATACGATCAACGCACATATTCCGACGTTAACAACTGACCTGATGCCCGCACAGGGCAGCCGCCCGGATCTGGCGATTGAAAAAGCACTGGAAATATTTAAGCAGGCAAACACCCGTGACGGCAAGGTGTTGCTGATCACCGACGGTATCGATACCAACGCAACCCAAACCGCAGCCGACAAATTAACCGCAGCCGGCCATCAGCTGCTGATACTCGGCATCGGCACTACCGACGGCGCACCAATTCCGCTGGGTAATGGCGGTTTTTTGAAAAGCAACAACGGTTCAATCGTAATTCCAAAGCTGAGCGAACAGGAACTGAAACGCTTTGGCAAATACCGCCGACTTAGCATTGATGATAGCGATATCAATGCACTGCTGAACGAAACTATTGAAGACCCATTAAACCTGAATGCTGAGAAAACCGAAATTGAAACCGATACCTGGCGGGATGAAGGTCCGTGGTTATTACTGCCGCTGTTATTACTGGCACCACTTGGTTTCCGGCGCGGTATCCTGGTGTTTGCGTTTATCGTATTGCTGCCATTGCCACAAACCTCATATGCATTCGAATGGGACAGCCTGTGGCGCAACAGCAATCAACGCGGTGCCGATGCACTCGCCGCCGGCGAAGCTGAAAAGGCCTCCGAACTTTTTAATGATCCCGAATGGCGCGCGGCGGCACATTATCGCGCCGGCCAATATGAAAACACCCTCTCTGCACTGGAGAATATCGATACGCCGGATGCTTTATATAATAAAGGCAATGCCCTGGCAAAACTCGGCCGAATACCGGAGGCTATCGAAGCCTACGAGCAGACGCTTTCACAGCAGCCCGATCATGAAGATGCAAAACACAATCGCGATTTACTGATGCAGCAGCAACAGGCAAACCCGGAGCAAACATCGGATCAACAGCAAGCCGACCCAAACAACGCCGAAAATCCGCAAAACCAATCCAAGAATGGTGATACGCCTCCGGCGCAGCCTGAGCAGGAAAACAATCAGAACGATACCGGCAACCCGGATACCGCAGAGAACCAACAGCCTGAGAATAATCCCGAGCAATCACCTGAGCAGCCGCCCGAACAACCACAAACAGCTGAAACAGAAACGCCCGAACCACAAGACACTCAACCACAGCAGGCCGATGCTGAACAACAACTCAAAGAACAGTGGTTGCAGCGGATTCCGGACGACCCCGGTGGTTTACTGCGACGTAAATTTTTATATCAATACCGACAACAGGCACAACCCGAAGAAGAGCAGCCCTGGTAGCCATGAAACAAAAAATAATCGCATTACTATTATTATGTCTTTGCTGCAATACCGTCCTCGCAGCGAATATTGCCGCCAGCACTGACCGTGCTGCAATCGGCATTAACGATTCATTTACCCTGACTTATGAAGCAACCGGCAGTGTCAGCGGTGACCCGGACTTCAGTGTGCTACAGCAGTCATTCGAAATTGTTAACTCAACACAAAGCAGCAGTGTGAATATTATTAACGGCGAAGTCAGCCGCAAAAAAGTCTGGACCTTAAAACTGTTCCCGAGGCGTAGCGGCACATTAACAATTCCGGCAATCAATTTCGGCAAAGACCAGAGTCCGGAATTGCAAATCAATGTCGGCGGATCGGTAAAACGCAAAAGCAACAGCGGCAATACAAAAAGCAAACCCGGTGGCGCAGCAACAAACGGCCAGGACTTTATCGTCAAAGTCGACGCAACACCGAAAAAAGCGCATGTGCAGTCACAAATATCGCTGGTGGTGCGATTGTACCTCGGACGCAATATCAGCAGCGGCAACCTCAGTATCCCCAAACTCAGCGACCCCAATGCAATCATTGAACGTTTCGGTGAAGATGCCAATTATGAAACCTCATTAAACAACCGGCGTTATAATGTGGTCGAAAGACGCTATACGATCTATCCGCAATCACCCGGCAAATTAACCATTGAACCGGTGCGGTTCGACGGCAAACCACGCGGCCGTACCGGCAGCCTGTTTGACCCGTTCGGCAGCGGCCTGTTTGGCTCACCGCTAGGCAAACGCCAAAACAACAATCCGGTGCGCGTGATGTCCAAACCCATCACGATAGACGTATTACCAATACCCAACACGTTTACCGGTCAACAATGGCTACCTGCACAGGAACTTAAACTAACCGAAGAATGGGCGCCTAATCCGCCCGTATTTAAAGTCGGCGAACCGGTGACACGGACATTAACCGTATCAGCCAACGGACTGGCCGCAACACTGTTGCCACAATTGCATAACGAATCCGCCGGCGGTTTCAAACAATACCCGGACAAACCGATTTTACAGGACAAAAAACTAACGGATACCATCCTTGGTATCCGCTCCGAGAAAATCGCATTAATACCGACACAGCCGGGTAAATTCACCTTACCCGCAATTGAAATTCCGTGGTGGAACATCCAAACCAATCAACAGGAAATTGCGCGTCTGCCGGCCCGTGAAATCACGGTTACAGGCGCTGCAACCGGCACCGCGCCTACAGCTCCGGCACCACAAAGCACTCCGGCAACCGAACCACAGGTTGATGAAAACATATCTGACAACGCTCCAACCACAGCGACACCGGCAAGCCAGCAACAAATCTGGCCATGGGTGACACTGGCGATTGCAATTGCCTGGATTTTAACATTAGTGGCCTGGTGGTTACGCGGTCGCAAAACACCGCAACCGGCAACAACGAAAACACCCGTACAGGAGCAAACCGCGATACACTCACTGGAAAAAAAATTAAAAACTGCGTGTGAAAACAATGACAAACAAGCCACCAAAACCGCGTTGCTCGACTGGGCCGCTGCTTACTGGCCTGATAACCCACCACGCAGCATCGGTGCAGTTGCCGAACAGGCCGGTGGAGAACTCGGCGAACAAGTCACTGCACTCAATACAGCACTCTATCGCGAGCCTGGCAAAGACTGGAATGGACATGCATTATGGGCAGCATTTCAGAATTTCAAAAAAACCGATGCATCCACATCCAACGATGACCGTGCAACACTGCAGCCATTGCATAAGATCTGAGCCGAAGCCAATTAAGTTTGGATAAATAAAAAAACTTTAATCTGCTTACGTTTAGTGGCTTCAATCCAGCACTCAGTCATAACTATGTCATTCCTGCGTAGGCAGGGACCCAGGTTCACCCACTCTCAAAATAACGGATTAACTTAATCCCATAGATCAATCTATGATGGATCTTTTCTTCGATGCATCGTATTTCCCAGGCACCCCACCATCACAACTATGTCATTCCTGCGCAGGCAGGAATCCAGACTCCCTGTCTTCAAGATGATAAATTAAATTGATACCATAGATTTATCTTTGATGGATTTTTCTTCGATGCATCGTATTTCCCAGGCACCCCACCATCACAACCATGTCATTCCTGCGCAGACAGGAATCCAGGGTGCTCTTCAATAAATTTCATGAAAAAGAACAAGCGCAACTAAACAAGCGACTGCATGCATCGTTCTTAGAACCTATTTCAATATTAAACGATCCCACTCACAAGTTTTGCCTATGCAAAACCTGCATTTCCACCATCCATGCTGATCAGACAAGGCGATAGTGAATGAAGAAACGATGACACACTCGTCATTCCTGCGCAGGCAGGAATCCAGGTCTGACACTCAAGCATAACCCTGTCATTCCTGCGCAGGCAGGAGTCCAGGTTTGACACTCAAGCATAACCCTGTCATTCCTGCGCAGGCAGGAATCCATGTTTTGTTATTTTAGAAAATGATTGGTTAATTGGACTCGCTAATCATGTCTTCTATCCACGCATTCATTGTTTGATTTTTTATGTAAAACTGTTACTACACATTTTTTATATAATTCCTGACATGCTAGATTCCTGCCTGCGCAGGAATGACGAGTGGTTTTTTTATGTATGTACGCGTCCTTTAATTGTTTTTACAAATAAAACCATCGCTGCATCTGTCGTTATGTAATTTGCAATGTGCTAGATTCCTGCCTACACAGGAATGACATAATTGTAATTGAGTCAAACACTTTTTGATAATATGTGATCAAACTTAAGCCACTATAATTTAAATTTATTTTTAAAATTGATTTTTCAAACTCTGGCTTTTACAACTATGGCACCGGTACACTTACACCCCCGGGCACTCCTGCTGGTACCGTTGGACCGCTGACAGTGGGTGCTACCGGGATAATCTGGGTTTGTTGTGCGGTTTGGATGTAGCTGTTAATCGATTGTATTTCAGATTGAGTTAACTGCGGCAGATTGATCCAGGTATTTGTAGCGCTGCTGAACTGTGTCGGTTTAGCACTAGAAGGAATATTAACTCCCGTCACCTTTACAAACGCAAGCTCGTTATTGGATTTTTCAATCACGGCATGTAACTGCACACCGGACTCTGTGTTTCTGAGCAGGTACTGCGGGATACTACCAGCCTGTGTGTAACTACTCGCTACAGCTCCTTGCTTGCCTTTCAATGATATCATCGGGATTTCAGCTGCATTGACATTCACCGTATTGGCAGCCAATGGTTTTTGATGTGCGCCATTCAATTCAGTATTCACAACGTTGTTCTTGATTTTCTGAATCTGCTGCGCCGTTCCCGCTCCATCACTAATCATCTGTGCAGCCGGATATCTTGACTGCAATGATACTGTTTCAACAGATTGTGTTGGCTGTGCTTTTTTAGCTTCTATTTGCTGAAGTGTCTGTTGGGTTAACTGTTTTTGCGCTTGAGTCACTGCATCCAGATCAGTGGTCAAACCCTGTGCGATTTGGGCTTTTCGATTATGCATTTCAATCGTTGCATCCTGCACTGCAACTTGTTTTGATCGCGAAACCAACAGAGTAATTGTATTGGGATCCAACTTAGCAAACACTTCAAACGTCATATCACCACGCACACCGGGGTGCAGCGCATCGAAGATTTTGCGTAACGCCGGATCTTCCGGTAATGGTTTGGTTTCTTCAGCCGGTTGATCTCCAACCACGACCGTGGGCGGTTTTATTTTCGGCACTGCAGGTTTTTGATCAGGCTGCTGTAAAACACCCGTTTCAGGAGCAGTTGCATCAAACGACTTTGCTTCCTGGACTGAACCGCGAATATCAACCGTTTGATTGATTAGGCCTGGGCCTTGTTTTTTATGCTCTACCCCAGTATGAATCTGGGTATAGCCCTGATTAGGCTTTTGCCGGTCTTCGGTGCTGAATAGCTTTTGTGTTTCTGGTTGATGTTGACCAGTAACCGTATCGGCATTTTCAAAAGAGTTTTGAACAAAGCTATCGCTCACAGGCCGGCTATCTGAGTTATTAGAAGGAGAACCCTCCTGAGCCTGACCTGTTGACTGAGTCGTATCATTGCCTTCAGCATCAAACAACTCCAAAGCCTGCAACTTTTCCTCACCAACACCTAACTGCAGGCGCTGCTCCTCTGTAAGCTTTGCACCTGCCCACTTCGTGGTGTCATTATGCCGCACACCTGTTATATTGGTTTTCCGTAAATCAACACCTCTTAAATCAGCTCCAAAAAAATTAGCATAAGAAGCATCAGCCGAATACATATCAGCGCCACGTAAATCGGCGTCTTGTAAATTTGCTCTGGCTAAATTAGCACCAGCCAAATCTGCTCCCGATAAATCAGCATTAACTAACTGAGCATCCCGCAGATCTCCACCTGATATATGAGCAGATTTTAATGATGCCCAATCCAAACGCGCTTTCTGCATGCTGCTCTGCCTGAGTTGAGCGTTATCAAATACTGCTGAACGCAAGTCAGCCTGATTAAAATTACTTCCATCCAGGCCTGCCAATCTAAATTTGGTCTGCCGAAACTCCCCATGCTCAAACACTGAATGGTCCAAACGAAAGCGTGTAAAATCATAGGCGGAAAAATCCTGGTTACTAAAATCCATATTTCTTAATGATTTATTCACATATTCAGACCGGCCATGTAGGCTCATAGGATTAATTTTTGGCTTACTGCCAACTGTAATACGTTTTAATTGCAAATTATTAGAATTTCCGGAAACCATCAACAATAAATCAGATGCCTGATGTTCTTTGTAATTTTCGGAGATATCAATACGTAAACCCAGTGACTGTGCCTGCTCATAAGTAAGCACCACATCAAACCAGTTAGTATTCTGATCGTGAACAATGTCATCTATACGAGCATTTCTAAAATTCATATACTTTACAGATGCTCCGGAAAAATCAGCACCCGAGAAATCCGCATTTAACACTTCTAAGCCCATCAACTCAGAGCCCTGCAAATTTGCACCCTGAAGTTGAGCACCCTGCATCGGTATATGATGCAGAGTTGCGCCCGAAAGGTTTGCGCCTCTTAAATCAGCACCTTCCATACTGGGTGATGTACCACTCATCTCCATATTACTCAGATTGCCACCCTGAAGATTCGTATAGCGTAACTGTATATTAATAAAACGCACACCCGAGAATTTGCGTTGTGCCAAATCTATATGAGACAAATCTATACCTTCCAGCGGCTTATCTATTGACACCCCCGACAACACAAGCTCACGCGCTTGTTGCTGATATGCTGAGCGTATATGTTTTTCTATTTGTAATTGCAAACCAAGAGGATAACCTTGCCAATTATCTTTCAAAATCCCGTTATCGCTATACTGCTTTACCAAGTTACCTTTAACAATTTCAAGCTCTTCTAAAGATACAGCACTACCGATTTCCTGACCTATGCGACTGATATCCTGCGCATATGTTTTTCTTAACAACTGCTGGTAATTTTCATTTACCCCTGCCGAACGTTTCTCTGCCAACGTCAAAGGTTCCGGATGAACAGCATAAAACTCTTTGATATTATTAGCCTGTTTTATTTGATTGATCAGACTGGTTACATACTCGTTAGAAGGCAAATCATAAAATGTTGCTCCGCCTGTCGAAATCAAAATACTGGATATCTGCTTTTCTCCGGTTACGATATCCCGGCTACGCAATAATGCCGGAATAGTGGTTTGAGTACCGTCTTCCTGCCTGATAACTTCAGGCAAATAACCGTTTTGACCTAAACCAATAGGCTGCTCCACCGCCGACATCGTATTATGATCAAGATCCAGGAAGAGCGACCCCGATACGGGCCCATGCCAATAAACCTGAAACCCGGCAATATTTTGCCCATGCTCATTTTGAAAACGCACATTAAGTGCAGAAGATGCAATGTTTTCATTGAGCACTGCAATCAACTTATTTACCGAGTCATCCGTATTGACAATTGCATATTGCTCTCCCCTAAATAATCTTCCAGGCGTATCGATTACTTCCGGCAGCACAGACGGCAAAACAGCAACCGCTTCCTTGACCGAAATGAGATTAAGCTCCTTCCCAAACGCCAAATGTCGCAACAAAAAACTCTCTAATTCAAGATTAATATTAGATAATGTTGCTTCCAGATTATCACGCTCAGCCGGCGGCAAAGCTGTCAAAAAAGCCTGCACTTCTCCAGCATCCTGTTCCTGCTTCTCGGCATACTGAGCGAGAACATCCTGTATAGCAGCAATCAATGTTTCCATTGATGGCTCTTCCAATTCACTTATGATTTTTTCGAGATCAACACCTGTGGGCTGCAGCTGCACCTGCCAGTACGATGCCTGCTCCGGGCTGATGGCTGCCCTTAATTCATTCAACCTGCTTTGTCTTGAGCTTACCTGAGCCTCTGCCTCTGGCTGCTGTCGCTCACTCAGCTTTAATGCGATACTATTTAAAAACTTTAGCCTCTCAACCGGGTCATTCATCCCGGCGCTAAGATCACCCACTGTCACCCCATTATCACCGTACTCAACCGCATCAAGCACCTCTCTGCTTAACCCCAAACGATTTAGCAATGATTGTAGTTGGTGCTGCAAAGAAAAAATTTGCTCTGCATCCGGGTGTGATTGCCTTAACTTATTTAGCGCATACTGATACTTTCTATGCACTCGCAATGCGCTATCAAGTTCTTCCATACTGCGATCACTGCTCTGTGACGGAGCCCCAATAAAATCCAATAAAACTTTCTGAGCGGCTAACTCTACTGGAATTTTAATATCATAATCATGTTGCAACTGTTTCTGCTGCAACAAAATTGCCTGCTTGCCCTCATCGGTTAACTCACCTTCTTTCACATACTCCTCTTCACCATCAAGAATCTCAGTTGCCTTTTCCCAATCTTGAGCATCAGACTCAGGCGGCGGTATTTGCGCATATAACTCAACTGTTTGCCGGAATAAACCGGTTGCCGGGGCAGGCGAACCCACCCCCGCCGGGCTCTGCGCGGCAGTGCCTATCCAGTTGGCTGGTATGATTTCGATGGCGATTCCCCTGCTAGATAGTCGTATTACAGCATTTGAGGGTAATGCCTGTTCAAGAAGTGAGCAATTAAACCTTCGTTATAGATTTAACCGATTTTTCAGCAAACCTATTACTTTCGGTTAGGGGTAATTGGCAGCCTAAGCCAGCTACGGAATTGGCACTGCTGGTACACTCACACCCCCAGGCACTCCTGCTGGTGCCGTTGGGCTACCGACGGTGGGCGCTGTCGGAATGATCTGGGTTTGCTGTGCGGTTTGGATTTGGCTATTAATGAAGTTGAGCTCTGATGCGCTTAGCTGCGGCAGATTCACCCATGCTTTTGCGCTATGACTGTAAT
>JANQRI010000021.1 GCA_028284675.1 Gammaproteobacteria bacterium
GGCGACGGTCAATGAAGATCCAGATAACGATGGCAACTTCGTCACACAAAACATCAGATTCCCGGGACAGTATTTTGATCAGGAAACCGGATTGCACTATAACTATTTCCGTTACTATGATCCGACGATAGGACGATACATCACTTCTGATCCGATTGGGTTGGATGGAGGAATTAATACCTATGCCTATGTAGGCGGTAATCCAATTACTAGAATTGATCCTTTAGGCTTAAGAGCTTCGTATTGCCAACGCCCTTTAGGAGACTTTAGTGGCGATAATGGTGCAGGCCCACCAGTATTCAATCATCAATTTATTTGCGTTACGTTAGAAGATGGTACTGTTAGGTGTGACAGCCAGAATAATCCAGAAAATGACCCTGATGGACCATTCTGGCCCACACAGGGAGTTCCGTCGCGCCCTGATAGGGATAACGAGCAAAACTCGCAATGTGAAGATATTGACGATGATGAAGATCGCTGCTTTGAGCAATGCGTTCTTGAACAATGGGCACAAGGTAGACCTAATTATGCTGTTGGTCCACTAGGTACTGATTGCCAAGAGTATTCCCAAAATATCGTTACCACATGTAGACAACAATGCGCTGCTCAAGGTGAGCAATGAAAAAAATCATAAAAAGACATAAACCCTATTACTGGTTCCTTTTAATTACATGGTTATTACTGTGCTGCTATGCACTACTATCTTATTTGCTCCACTCTGAGGTATGGAGCAACAGTGAGGTTAGTGTGCTATTTCATTTAAAGATGTTGGTTTTAACTTTTCCATTAGGCTATGTTGCGGCTTTTATAGTTGGTGCTTTATCGAAGTTATTATCCGCAATAGGTTTAGAATCAACAGGTATACTCGCGCAGCAGATTAGTTTGTTTGCGACGTGGTTAGCTATGATTGTTATAGGTTATTTTCAGTGGTTCGTTTGGTTGCCCAAACTGTTTTTGTTGGCAAAATCGCTTATCTGGAAGAAAAATTAAGGAAATTAAGGGGCCAGACCCTTTAATTGCACATATCTGTATGTGTTTGCTAATCCAATAAATTGGATTGACCCTAATGGGTTGAGTGGCATTAATAAGAAGGTTCCAGGTACAAATGCATCTGTACGAATAGATAAACCGCATGTTCCTGGACAGCAAGAGCATGCCCATATTAAACCTAAAGGAAAACCTGAAATTGTCATAAATAAAGATGAGACAGGGAGTCATGGTACTGACCCTAATAAGATTCCTAAAAATAAGAAATTAATCGATTTTCTAAAGCGTAGAGGGTTTCAATTAATCTTGCCACTCAGTCTCCCTGGAGCTGTTCTTGAAGAATATTGTAGAGAAAACCCTTATGATGTTCATACATGTGGTTTTCCTGAGCCCGAAGACTGTAGAATTTGAGGTGTTTTATGAAAGTATATGGTTATGAGAAAGGTGATAACGAAGAAATGCTTGAGATGAAAGAAATTAGTTTTCAAGCTAAACCGAAAAGACTAAGAGAGTTAGCAAATTTTTTACTGAAATCTGCTGATGAAATTGAATCCTCAAATAAAAATCAATGGGATCATGTACACCTTCAAGATTTCATTCAAGACTTAGCTCAAGAAGAACCTGATATAGTCATTGCTCACCCTGACCTGTGACTACTGCTTTTCGCAACACTATCAAGTTGCGCCCTCTGTCGCTGGTTGGGTAGTGACAGGGGGGAACCTGCAACAGAAGTCTTTGATTCAAAAACGAAAATTATTAAAATTGACCCCAACTATTCAGTGACGGCAAAGTGATGATGACGATTTTTGCTAAGATTTCTTCACGGCTTTATCCAAGACTTTCCTGACCCACTGGGAAAAGGTCATTTTTTCTTTTTTAGCCTCGGCCTTATAGTCTTTCAGTTGCTGTTCAGTAACCCGAACACCAGCTAATGATTTATTAATAGGGCTTTCTACATTGAAGGAAAGCTCGCTAGATCAATATGTAACATTGCGTGATGAATTAGGGCACAGTTACTATGGAGGCAATGTTGACTTTGATGCCATGTCGTTAACTGATATTGGCTATGGGTCAAGTATGGATGACGGTAGTTTTAATAACTGAGATACACTTTGCTTGGAGAATTTTATAAATATGTTCAGGAAGATCAAGCCTAGAATTACTCTGTAAAAAATAACTGGCAAATTAGAGTTCCCCCGAAACTATATACACAAAAATCCGGGCTGAATGATGATCAGGATTTCGGCTCTATCCAAATGGCTTTTGCGGCCGCAATACGCTCCCCGGACTCTCTGAACAATGCCGTTGCGGTGAAATGTTTTCGCCCTTCCCTGCTTAACGGCCAACCGATAACGATGCAGCGCTCACCTTGCTTTATACTTCCAATGACTTCAGCGGTGAAACGACCCAATAATGCCGGACGCACTCCTTCTGCCCATGCCAGCGTTGCAAAAGCACCGGGGCAATCCAGCGCGGCCCAGAGAAACTCAGGCTTAATATCGCCAGAACTATCAGCAAGCGATGCATCGGGTATCCAGGGTGCGGCAACCATGGAACGCCCGTCAACCGGGCCGGCAAAGATGCATAACCCGTCACCGTGCTTACGGTTTGTTCCGCATACAAAGCAGTCGGGAAACGGATGCCGTTGAAAACCCGCATATTGCTTCACAGCCAACTCCGCCTCTGTATAGGTGGGTGCCGTTGGTATATCAAGATCCAGCTTAGCCGGGGCAGCTTCACCAACCAGCTGCTTTGCATTACCGTGGTACCAAAGGCTTACCGTCTGATCTTCGTTGCGCTCAACTGTTAACGGCGTATCCAGCGGCGGCGGCTGCCATAATGTTACTTCAGCAGCCTTGCCAATATAGCCACCGAGCAACCCACAGGTATAACCGCCATTCCCCGAATTGGATGGACCACAAAACCGTGACTTTATAACTATCTGATCCATACACCTATAAGCCTGTTTATTTCACAATCACTTTAGCAAATCGTCGTTTACCGACCTGATAAACATGTTCAGTGCCAGCCGCAATCTGCATACTTTTATCCTCAATACGTTCACCATCAATTTTAACCGCACCTTGCTTTACCATACGGAATGCATCCGAAGTGCTTGCCACCAAACCGGCTTGCTTTAACAAATGACCGATCGGAATCACCCCGTCGGTCGATTGTACGGTAACCTGTTCTATATCTTCAGGCATTGCGCCTTTTTGAAAACGTGCAATAAATTCATTCTTCGCCGCCACAGCAGCTGCCTGATCATGAAAGCGCGCGACAATTTCAATACCCAATTCGAATTTTATATCCCGCGGATTTGTACCAGCTTCAATCTGCTGTTTATATGTATTGATCTCATCCAGCGGCTTAAAGCTCAACAACTCAAAATAACGCCACATCAAATCATCAGAAATTGACATTATTTTTCCAAACATTTCATTTGGGGCCTCATTTATACCGATATAGTTGTCGAGGGATTTAGACATTTTTTGCACGCCGTCCAATCCTTCCAAAATCGGCATGGTCAACACGACTTGCGGTTCCTGCCCATAAACTTTTTGCAAATCGCGGCCAACCAGCAAATTAAACTTCTGATCGGTGCCGCCAAGCTCAACATCAGCACGCATCGCCACCGAGTCATAACCCTGAATCAACGGATAGAGAAATTCATGGATCGCAATTGGCCGGCCACCGCTATAACGTTTCTGAAAATCGTCCCGCTCCAGCATCCGCGCAACCGTATGCTTAGCGGCCAACTGGATTAACGCAGCTGCATCCATCTGTGCCATCCAGTCCGAATTGAACATCACCTGGGTTTTGTCCGGGTCGAGTATTTTAAATATCTGCTCCCGGTATGTTTTCGCATTTTCGGCAACCTCTTCTTTGCTCAACGGTGCGCGGGTCACGTTTTTACCGGTAGGGTCACCAATCATTCCGGTAAAATCACCGATCAGAAACAGGACCTCATGCCCCAAATCCTGAAACTGTCGCATTTTATTGATCAGTACTGTATGTCCGAGATGCAGATCAGGTGCAGTCGGGTCAAACCCGGCTTTTACGCGCAACGGCTGACCACGCTCCAATTTGCGCAGCAAATCTTCCTTAAGCAGAATTTCTTCCACACCGCGGCCGATAGTATTTAGTATCTGTGTCATTTGCTCGCTCATTTTGATGCGCCGAATAATAAAGCAAACAGCATAATTTACGAAATTATGCTGCGTAAAAAAGCCTTAAAAAGCATTTTTGCAATGATTCCAGAAAGTATTTGACGTGAACACAAAATATAGCTATGTTGCGCTTCGCAAACCTATATAAATCATAGAATTACAAATATTTTCTGATGCATGACTATAAAAACATTTTGCTGAAAGAAAAGAAAGAGGTAAAAACTTCTCACTGGCATTGGCACGGTGTATTACTTTTTTTGATTTGTGCCGGACTGGCACTGCTGCTGGTGGAAACTGAGAAATCCGAAGCCTCAGACAGCAAACCGCCGGCAATAGCTGAAAAGGACACCAGTGCATCTGTACCGGAAAGCGATACTGAGATCTTTGAACTCAGCCTGCCTAAACAGGACCGCCCCGAAACGACCGCCAGTGAATACCCTGCCCCTGTTGAAAACACGGCGCTTGCTCTACCGGCCCTTCCACAACCTACCCTGGATATTGCGGAAGAGCCGGACCCGAATGAGCCACAGTGGCAAACACATATTGTTAAACCCGGTTACAATTTTGCCATCATCTGCTCACGTGCGGGCGTCAAGGCCAGTGAAGTGCACGCACTCATGCAACTTGGAAAGCCGGTAGCATCCTTAAAGCGGCTCTACCCAAACGATAAAATTCGCCTGAAAGTACTGCCGGACGGCAATCTGGCCGGACTTGAATACGATATGCACCAAACAAAGCGGCTGGTGGTTACCCGGGTTGGCGAACAGGCAAACGGCGTTTCGGAATTTAAAGCACAGACTATCGAGCGCTCGATTGAGGTTCATACTGCACATGCATCCGGTGTTATTAAAGACTCCTTATTCCGGGCAGCACAAAGCGCTGGATTAACTGACAAAATCGCGATTGAACTCGCCAGTATTTTCGCCTGGGACATCGACTTTTCTCTTGAAGTACGCCGGGGTGACCGTTTTACTGTTGTTTATGAGCAACACTATCTGGACGGGGAAAAAATCAGAGATGGTGCAATTTCCGCGGCCGAATTCGTGAATCAGGGCACCGTGTACCGTGCGATCAAATACACCGGGCCGGACGGTAAGACAGACTATTATACTCCTGACGGTAGCAGCCTGCGTAAAACCTTTATGCGTAATCCGGTCGATTTCAGCCGTATATCCTCGCATTTTAACCCGAACAGAAGACACCCGATTCTAAACAAAATCCGCGCTCACAAAGGCGTTGATTATGCGGCCCGCACCGGCACTCCGATCAAAGCGGTCGGCGACGGCAAAGTCAGCTGGCGCAAAACCAAAGGCGGCTATGGTAAAACCATTATTCTTCAACATGGGCAACGTTACAGCACACTTTACGCGCATATGTCTGCTTATGCCAAAAGTACCCAGGTCGGGCGCAAAGTAAAACAGGGGCAGGTTATCGGCTATGTCGGCAAATCCGGACTGGCCACCGGCCCGCATCTGCATTTTGAGTTTCGAATCGACGGCGTGCACCGTAACCCGCTGACGGTCAAACACCCCAGTGTTGACCCAATTAAGCCTCAGTACAAACAGGATTTTCTGGCAAAAATACAGCCACAGCTCGCTCAACTCGACACAATCAATCGCATGGAACTGGCTTATTCCGACCAGGCGAATACACTTTAAAAACGCTGCTCCCGGCACACAGGGAAAAACATGAGCAAAAGTTTCTATCTTGGCTTGATATCCGGAACCAGTATGGATGGTGCCGACGCAGCTGTTGTGGAATTCAATGGTGACTCAGTCGCAAATGTCCACGGCTACCACCAGGCCTACCCTGCCAGACTTAAAGCCGAGCTTGAAACCGCGGGCGACCCGCAATCCAACACCGGAATCGACCCGCTTAACGTGCTCGATCATAAACTGGGAATGTTCTTTGCCAACACGGCAACCGCTGCACTTCAAAAGGCCGGCATTCCGGCAAGTGATATCGCCGCGATCGGCTGCCACGGCCAAACTGTCCGGCATTGCCCACCAGACCCCGAGCTAAACCATCCACCGTATACAATGCAGATCGGTGATCCCAATATTATCGCCGAACAGACCGGGATTACGACAGTTGCTGATTTTCGCCGACGCGATATTGCAGCAGGTGGACATGCTGCGCCATTAGTCCCGGCATTTCATGCGGGGGTATTCCGGTCAGACCATGAAAACCGGGTTATCCTGAATCTGGGAGGTATTGCAAACATCACCGTCCTGCCGAACAACAACGCGACGGTAACCGGCTTTGATACCGGGCCATCAAACATACTCATGGACCAATGGTGCAACAAACACTTTGGCAAACCCTATGATAAAAACGGGGCTATAGCCGCCGGCGCCGATACTATCCCCGGGTTACTTGCAGTGCTTCTCAAGGACTCGTATTTCAAACAAGCTCCGCCGAAAAGCACCGGCCGGGAATACTTTAACCTAACATGGTTGGAGCCTTTCCTGACCGACTTCCGGGACGCAAACCCTGAATCCATTTTGGCAACACTTAATACATTCAGTGCGCACAGTATTTGCGATGCGATTAGTGCGTATGCGCCGGCAACAGAACATGTATTTGCTTGTGGCGGCGGCGCACATAATGCCACGTTAATGGAAGAGATGGGCAAACTGTTGCCCAATTGTAAATTCGAAACAACTGCCGCATTGGGCATTAACCCGGATTATGTCGAAGCGGCTGCATTTGCCTGGCTGGCCAAACGCAGACTGGAAGGAAAGCCCAGCAACCTGCCTTCGGTTACCGGTGCAAGTAAATCAGTAGTGCTGGGCGGAATCTACTCCAAATAGAAAAAACGCCGGAGCTATCTCAGACGGAGAAAGAGGACCCACAACCACAGGTCGTGCTCGCATTGGGATTGCGGATAACAAACTGGGCGCCTTCAACACCCTCGGTATAGTCGATTTCTGCACCCGTTAAATACTGCACACTCATCGGGTCAATCAACAAAGTCACACCTTCCCTCTCGACCTTTGAGTCACCGTCATTGATATTTTCATCAAATGTAAAGCCATATTGAAAACCGGAACAGCCACCCCCGGTAATAAATACACGCAATTTCAGATTGGGGTTGTTTTCTTCCTCAATCAGGCTTTTGACTTTGCTTGCCGCATTACTGGTGAACTCAAGCGGCGGCGGCATATCATCGAAAACATCGGCTGTTTGGGTTTCGGTCGTCATTTAATACTCCAGTCACATACTCAGGCGAACGCCTGGATTTCGATTCAGCCAGTGTATTCTTTTCCGAGTGTTTTAGTCAAGTATTATCAAGTGATCTGTTATTTGCCGCTATTTTCAGGAGTATCAGCCTTTTTCTGATATTCCAACAAGCGTTTTTCCTGCCTGGACTGATGCACCAGATTGCCGTTAATCGCAGCACCCATCTCCATTTCCAGCAAATTATAATAAACATTCCCTTCAATCCGCGCGTGGTTAGCCAGCTCAACGCGGTCACTGGCATGCACGTCACCGCTGACCTGGCCGTTGATCAGTACATTCGGCACACGCACTTCACCTTCAATAACGCCTTCCTGGCTCAAAATCAAAATGGATTCGGAGTCATCCTCCGCGAGCACATTGCCTTTGACCTTGCCGTCAATATGCAATCCGCCTTGAAAATTAATATCACCGCTTAATTCGGTATTTTTACCAATTATGGTTTCAACTTTTGCGGTCTTGAGCTTATTCGAGTTACTGCCCCACATGTTAACCTCCGGTTACGATAGAGTTCCATTCATAGCTACGTTCCACCTGCTTTAACCGACGGTCTTTCGGCACCACGCTAACAAGCACATTCTCGGGTTCGAAATCAGCCGGTAAAGACAAGCTGCCTTCCAGGCGTTGAAAATTTTTAAACTTAAACTTTAGTGACTTTTTACTGTTTTCAATCATTTGATCGGAAGCCAACCGGGCCTGCTTGCCAGAACGCACCCCGCTGAGCTGCAAATCCACCTGCCCGCTTGCATAACGATCACGGTTGCGGCGCTGGGTCAGCACGATTTTGTAATCAAACGTGTTATTTCCAGGACTGCGGGCCATTTGAATTCCCAAAATCTGCAAACCGGGCTCCAGTTCCGCCGGAGATAGAAGGCTTCTATAGAAAACCAGCTCCTCTTTTAATTCCAGCATTTCCTCATTAAGCTTTCGCAGCTTTTGGCTGACCTGCTGGTTTGCAGTGGCATCAATCGCGCTGTCACTGGCCAGTTGCGCATTCTCCAGCGTCAGCTCATCGATACGTGCATTCAAAATACCGGTTTGCTTTGTCAGCGCTTCAATTTTAGCTTCAGCGGCAGACTGGTCGTAACCGGCACGATTACGACCGTATTCAAATCCGGCCCAACAGGATATCAGCATTGCCAGCACAACCACTCCGCGGTAGAGCATTGCCTTACGCGGATTATGCGCCTTTACAAGGTACTGACTCGATCTGGCTTTCTTAAACAAGTTTTCAACCTCACGGCCATATTGCGGCTTGTTGTAATCCCAACGACTCCTCCATATCGAACATGATATTCATATTCTGCACAGCCTGTCCTGCCGCGCCTTTAACCAAATTATCCTCAACTGCCAACACGACTACCGTTCCGCTGTGTTGCGGCACATGCACCGCAAGCCTGCAGTAATTGGCTCCCCGCACACTACCGGTCGACGGGTGCGAACCGGCCGGCAATACATCCACAAATATTTCGTTTCGATAGTAATCTTCAAACAAAGCCTGAACATCCAGTTTACTATCAACCAGTCGCGCATACAGCGTCGCATGGATACCACGCACCATCGGTACCCGGTGCGGCACAAAGACCAGGTCGGCACTCCCGCCGGAAGCAATCTGCAACGTCTGCCTGATTTCCGGTAAATGCCGGTGCCCGGAAACACCGTATGCACAGAAGTCCTCGGCCACTTCACCAAAAAGATTAGCCGCATTGGCCTGCCGGCCCGCACCGCTGATCCCGGATTTCGCATCGGCGATCAGACTGCCCGGATCAACCGCGTTATGCGCCAGCAACGGCAGAAACCCCAGGCTCACTGCAGTGGGATAACAGCCCGGATTAGCTACCAGGCGAGCCGTTTTGATCTGCGTTCGATTAATTTCCGGCAAACCGTATACCGCCTCGGCCAATAACTGCGGGCACTCATGAGGCATATCATAATAGCGGCGCCACTGCTCAGCGTCTTTAAGCCTGAAATCAGCCGCCAAATCTATAATTCGCAGCCCCCGATCAAGCAGACCGGGCACCAGCTTCATCGCAGTTCCATTCGGTGTTGCGAAAAATACAATATCACAATCCGGAAAATGCTGATCAGCAGGATCAGTGAACTGCAGGTCAACCAGCCCTCGCAAGTGAGGATAATATTCAGCGACCGGGGTTCCGGTCATGCCGCGTGATGTAATCGCGCTGATTTTGACTTCAGAGTGACCGGCCAGAATACGGATTAACTCCGCTCCGGTGTAACCGGTACCGCCGACAATACCAACATTAATCATTGTTAACCCAGGACCTGTTCCAAAAACGCTAATGATAAAAGGTGTTGCATGGACTGGAAAGGCTTAAGGTGACAAATACGAGATACACATCACGAATCACCGGTACAACATGCCTGATACCATACAGTGACAGAAAACCCGGATGAATGATAACCTATTTATTATAAAAATCTAAAAAGGCATACATATGCTCTGGCTGAAAGCGTTTCATTTAGTATTTATGGTGACCTGGCTTGCCGGGCTGTTTTATCTTCCCCGTTTGTTTGTTTACCATGCGATGGCTGATGATCAGATCAGTATCGACCGTTTCAAACTGATGGAGCGCAAACTTTTCTGGGGCATTACCACTCCGGGCGCTGTGCTGACCCTGCTGTTCGGGTTTTGGATGCTGCATAGTTACGCCTGGGCGGCTTTTGGCCATACGCAGTGGCTACACTGGAAACTGCTGCTCATAGGTATCTTGCTGCTTTACCATATCTGGTGCGGCAAACTATTGCTGGATTTTAAACATGACCGTAATACACATTCACATGTGTGGTACCGCTGGTTCAACGAAGTCCCGGTGGTGCTGATGATCGGAATCATACTGCTGGCCGTTTTAAAACCGCTTTAAGCCGCTGACTTATGTTTTACTGCCTTAATTTTCGCATTATTTTTTCTTAAAAATCAATAATATAAAATACAAACCTAAAGTTTTACTTTATTATCAGACCATCGTGCTGAAACCTTTTATTTACCTGCCCTGATCAAACCACCCAGCCCGGCCTTATCCAGCTCTTCAATCACCATCTCACGCACCATAGAGCCGTCTTCCATTGTCAACGCCCTGGACATCACATCAATCGCCTGCTCGCGGGTGAAATTACGGATAACTTTTTTAACCCTCAGAATACTGCCGGCACTCATGCTCAGGCTTTGCATACCCATACCCATCAACACCAGCGCCCCCAGAGGGTTTCCGGCCAGCTCACCGCAAATACTCACCGGTTTGTTATGGATATGTGCACCCTGGATAACATGCAGAATCGCACTTAATACCGACGGGTGCAACGCATCATACAGCTTGCCGACACGTTCATTGTTTCGGTCTACCGCCAGCAGATACTGTGTCAGATCGTTGCTGCCAATCGATAGAAAATCCACATGTTTTGCAAACGGGCCAATCATATAAACCGCAGCCGGGACCTCGATCATCAACCCAATCGGCGGCAACATGACTTTACAGCCCTCTTCAAGCAATTCACTGTGCGCACGCTGCACTAATGACATTGCCTGACGTAGCTCCGACATGCCGCTAACCATCGGCAGCAAAATCTGTAAATTATCCAAACCGCGGTTTGCTTTCAGCATCGCACGAATCTGCGTGATGAAAATATCGGGATGATCAAGTGAAATACGAATGCCCCGCCATCCCAAAAAGGGGTTTTCCTCTTTCACTGGAAAATAATTCAGCATTTTATCGCCGCCGATATCCAGGGTTCTCAGCACCACCGGTCTCGGTGCAAACGCTTCCAGTGCTTCACGGTAAATTTGTTCCTGCTCATCTTCACCGGGAAACTGTTCACGCATTTGAAACGGCACTTCGGTTCGATACAAACCGATACCATCCGCTTGTTTGAGCAGGCTGGGATTAATATCAGACTGCAAACCGGTGTTTGCAAACAGCGCCATCCTGAAATCATCTTTGGTCACTGCCGGCAATTCGATTAACTCATTCAAGTCAGCGGTAACCTGCTTTTCCTCTTCAACCAGACGCACCAGCTCTTTACGCAGCGTCTTGTCGGGATGCACATACACACGGCCGCCATACCCATCTATGACGATCTCCTGCCCGTCGATACGCCCAACCGGCAAATCGGACACCCCCATCACCGCCGGAATCTGCATCGCTCTGGCTAAAATTGCGGTATGCGAAGAACCCGAACCGTGTACGGATACCACGCCAACCAGTTTTTCAGGCGGCACGCCTGCCAGTTGTGCGGCAGATACCGCTTCACCGACCAGTACCGTTTTTTCCGGATATTGATCGGCTGGTATTTCATCGGATTTATACAGCAACTTGGATACGACCCGGCGCCCCAGGTCGCGAATATCCTCAGCACGATCACGTAGATAAGCATCCTGCATATCCTCAAATATCCGTGCGTGCTCAAATATGGTGTCACGCAGTGCTGCAGGCGCCCAATTACCGGTTTTTATCCGAATGATGGTGTCGTCAATTAAAGAGCCGCCTTCCAGCATCATCGCAAACGCATCGAACAAAGCCCGCTCTTCAGCCGGAACGACCGATTCGAGTGAACGATTAACAACAGACATCTCATCACTCACTGCATTCACCGCTTTTTCAAAGCGCTGAATTTCTGCGGGAATATCGTTAACCGTTCGATCCGGAACCGCATCCAGATCCGCCGGAGAGTACGCAACAACAACCTGGCCAATCACCACCCCGGGTGATCCGGGTAAACCCTCCATATACTGCTTGCTGGGCTTTTCCCCTCTTATCAGTTTGTATATGTCTTCAGTGGCACCTGCCTGGGTAATGGCTCCGGCCAGCTGGGCAGCCAGGGTAATTAGAAATGCAACATGGTCATCATTGAAACGCCGCTGCTCGCGCTGCTGCACGACCAGCACACCCAGCAACTTACCATAGTTGATAATGGGCACACCCAGAAATGATTTCAGCTTTTCCTCACCCGCCTCGGAGAAAAATTTATAACGTGGATGATTGGGTGCATTATCAAGATTAATCGGTTCTTCACGTTGCGCGACAAACCCGACCAAACCTTCGTTAAAATGCATATGCACTTTTCCAATGGCCTCGGCCTTTAAACCCTGTGTTGCAAGCAGGACCAGCTCATCTTCATTGTCGGCGGACTGCGTGGTTAAATAAACCGAGCAAACCGTAACATTAAGCGCCTCACATACCCTGTGCACCAATACCTGCAACGCAGCGTTTAAATTGGGTGCTGCACTGACCTCTTGTACTATTCGACGCAAAAATTCCAGCATAACTGTTGCTTGGCAGAAAAATTAATTCAGTGGCAAGTCAGTACACATCGCCGGCAATTCCTGCTGCGGCTTGGCTCTCGCCTCACAAACACTCCATGTAATTTTAAAAAGCTCCTCTGAGCGGTACAGCTATCGCGGGCCGGTTATTGCCGAAGCTGAGTAATACCTACAGCCGGCCCGGCAAATCACCTACATCAGCTGACGACGCAAGATCAAAAATACACATACCCTTCATAATCAACTACTTGCGGCTACCAGCATACTGTATACAATACCCCATTTTTTCATAATCACCCACCCGGGGCAAACTCAGAGTAAAATCGATGAATCTTGCAATATTCGATCTTGATAATACCCTGCTCGGCGGAGACAGTGACTATAGCTGGGGCAGCTTTCTGGCTGACAGAAATATCGTTGATGGCGAGCAGTACCGTTCAAGCAACCAAAAATTTTACGCACAATATCAGGCCGGCACACTGGATATTTATGAGTTTCTGGCATTTTCCCTGCAGCCGTTAGCCGAGAACTCATTAGAAGACCTGCTCCGTTGGAGAACCGAGTTCGTACAGGAATACATTGAACCGATGATTCTGCCTAAAGCCGTGGAGCTGGTCGAAAAACACCGGGAACAAAAAGATACACTACTGATCATCACCGCCACCAACCGGTTTGTAACGGAACCGATTGCCGAGCGTTTTAATATCCCGCATTTGCTGGCAACCGAGCCGGAAATTCAGTCAGAGCGCTATACCGGCAAGGTTTCCGGCACACCTTGTTTTCAGGACGGCAAACCTTTGCGCTATCAAGAATGGTTACAGCAGCAAAGCTTTGAGGTGGAGAAAACCTGCTTTTATTCTGATTCTCATAATGATATCCCGCTACTGAGCATGGTCGATGAGCCGGTCGCGGTCGATCCGGATGAACTGCTAAAAAAACACGCCGAAGAACATGGTTGGCGGCAAATTAGTTTAAGATAATGGGCTATTAACCCGGCATTCAAATATGCCGGGTTAATAGCGGTGCATAGATGCACCGCCGCGAGTCGGTAGGCTCGCGTAAGCCCCTTAAAAACAAGAAATTTCACATAATTTCGACTGGTTTTTAAGGGGCGACAATTAAATAGGTCAGGACGACCTATGTTAATTGCCGGATTAATAAAGATGAATTTTGCGTTAGAATAGGCCCGGGGCAACGCCGGGACGACCCTGAAAATGACAGACAGTAAAAAAAGCCATCAAGTATTCGAGGAAATCAAAGCGTTCAGTGTTGAGCACTTTTCGCACATGATTGCGCATGCACTCACACATGCCGAAAAGCTTTGTGTTCAGACCAAATCAAACCTCGACCTGGAAACCGAAGAAATCGAGTGCGCCGGCAAAACTCATGAGTTTTTAATAAAACATGCCAAACAAATCCTGCCGAAATTCGTCAAGGAATACAAAGAAACCCTGGCTGGTGATAAAAATTTTGCCGAAACACAAAACAACACCCTGAGCCTTTCACTGGTCGATGAAGACACCCTGGATGAAATGATCGTCATTGGGGAGCTTACCGGCAAAGTACAGGAGCATTACGAGCAACATCTTAAAGCCATTAAACGCGGCTTTGTCAGAGTCACGAAACAGATGGACTTCGAGCCGGAGCCCGATGCGGTCACTCCCAAAAAGCTGGCACTGATTCTGCGCGAGCAGCTGAATAATGGCGAGCTGGAGATGGATCATAAAAGGTTAGTGTATGCGGCATTTGCCGATATTGCAGATATCGAGCTGAGTAATATCTATGATGGTATTCTGGCAACTCTGCAGGACCATGGCATTATTGCCGAGAGTGAAAACCCGGCTTCTGAAAATTTCAAAATCATTTACCAATACCGCGAAAGCCGGGCACAAAGAGCCAAATCCGCACTTGCTGCTTCCCAGCCCTCAGCCGGCGGTGCGGCGGACAACTCGAACTCTCCGTTAGCTGCGGCCAATCTCGCGCCGATAGCCGCCAGTGCAATTAACGAAGCCCTGTTTGACGACTCCGACCTGTCACGCTCACTGTATACATTTTTATCAGGCAAGCATGGCGTTGCCTCCACCACCGCGGTTTCATCGCAGGCTACGGTCGAGTCCGGAGAGCTGATTAAGCTGCTCTCCAGCCTGCAAAATCTGAATACCCTGGAACTTGCGGAATCTGCCCTGACAGACTCCTCGGCAATCAGCCAGCAGGTAAACCAAACCGTTTCCGACAAAATAAAGGAATGGTCGAAAAACCTGTCCGGTCCGGAAAGCAATGTTATCGAACTGGTCAATAATATGTTCGTCAGCATTCTCGAAGATCCCGATCTGGCTGACCCGGTAAAAGTACAGGTCGGGCGGCTGCAAATTCCCTATATCAAAGTCGCATTGCTTGATATCACTCTGCTTAAAGAAAGCGCACACCCGGCACGGTTGCTGTTAAATGATCTGGCCCAATTGGGTATAAAAATCGATGATGCAGACAGCCCGCTGCTGGCAGTTGTTCAGGACACCACACAAGCCATACTGGATAACTTTGAAACGGATCTGAGTATTTTTGCCGATACGTTACAAAAACTGAGACAAGCCGTTGAGCAGCTGGAGAAAAATACCGAGCAGCTTGAAAGTAACACACGTAACAAAGCTGAAACTCAGGCAAAGTTACTGCATTTAAAAGGCATCATAGTTAATAAACTGCGCCACTTTTTAAAAGGCAAAAAACTTCCAAAAGAACTCCATACACTGGTACTAAAAGGCTTTGCCCCGCTGCTGCTCAAGATCTATAGCCGCGAAGGCGCCGATAGCGGCGAGTGGCAAAAAGCCACAACGACATTCCGGCAGTTGATTGAAAGCGTACAGCCGCGCGAGTCGGTGTATCAACTGGGTATTATCGTAGATCACAGCAAAGCGCTGCTGCAACAAACCAAAGAAGTGCTCGGTGCAATACTGCAAAAAAGCGGTGACACCGATTTATTGGAAGGGCTGGAGTCCATTTACGAGCAAAATGCTGAAAAATACCAGGAGCTTCAGGAAAACAGCTTCCCCAGCCTGGATGAAGACGACACCAACAACCCCCTCGAAATCGAGCCCGACGAAGCCACAACGCCTGCCGATCAACCGGAACCGACCGAGCTGCCCGACATCATAAAAGTCGGTATTTGGTGTGAACTGTACCTGGGCCGCGATCATGATCCACGCCGCATGAAGCTGGCATCAATTCTGAACGACTCGGAACAACTGGTATTTATTGATCCCTCAGGTGAGCAGTCCGAAATCAAAGATATGCGCGGTTTCCTCGACGAACTTGACTGCGAGCGCTCTAAAATTATTCAGGACAATAATCTTTTCGACAAAGCGCTAACCACGGTTATTGGCAATATGCAGCTGATGCGCTCCGCATCCTGATTTTCAACTCACACCACCCAGCCGACACCGATTCAGGTCTTCGGTAAAGTGACACCCTGCTGCCCCTGATATTTGCCGCCTCGATCTTTATAAGAGGTTTCACAGACTTCATCCGATTCGAAGAATAACATTTGAGCCACGCCCTCATTGGCATATATTTTTGCAGGCAGCGGCGTTGTATTTGAGAATTCCAGTGTCACATGCCCTTCCCATTCCGGTTCCAACGGTGTCACATTTACAATAATGCCGCAACGCGCATAGGTCGATTTACCCAGACAAATTGTCAGAACATTACGCGGAATACGGAAATACTCTACCGTACGCGCCAGGGCAAATGAATTCGGCGGTATAATGCAAACATCAGATTTAAAGTCGACAAAACTGTTGGCATCGAATTGCTTGGGGTCAACGATTGACGAATTAATATTGGTAAACACCTTGAATTCATCAGCACAACGCACATCATAACCGTAGCTTGAAGTGCCGAAAGACACGGCCTTGCCATCACCGTTCTGCCGAACCTGCCCCGCTTCAAACGGTTCGATCAGCTGTTGCTGCTCCGCCATACGACGGATCCATTTATCGGACTTAATACTCATATTTGTTTCGTTATATTATTTGGAAGCACAATTTTACTATCGCTTTGCGGTTTCACAAAGCACATGGGTCTTAATCATTTTTAACGACTATTTTAGGGAACGCAGTACTGTAATCTTTGCCCTGCAACGATAGCTTAGCTGTCATTTTACGCGCGATTTTTCGATAAATGCCGGCCACCTCACCGTCCGGATCAGCAATCACGGTGGGTATACCGCCATCGGCCTGCTCGCGAATACGAATGTCCAACGGCAATGCCCCCAGCAGATCAACCTGATAATCAGCCGCCATTTTCGCACCACCACCCTCACCGAATATCGGCTCAGTATGCCCGCATTGACTGCAGATGTGCAGACTCATGTTTTCGATAATTCCGAGCACCGGCACATTCACCTTATCAAACATTTTCAATCCCTTGCGCGCATCCAGTAACGCGATATCCTGCGGTGTCGTCACGATCACTGCACCACTGACCGGAATGTGTTGTGACAGCGTCAGCTGAATATCACCGGTCCCGGGCGGTAGGTCTATAATAAGGTAATCAAGATCCTGCCACTCGGTGTCTGATAATAACTGCTGTAAAGCCTGCGTGGCCATTGGCCCACGCCAGATCATCGGTGTTTCTTCGTCCACCAGCAAACCAATCGACATCGCCTGTAAACCATGCGGCTTCATGGGCGTCAAACGTTTGCCATCCGAGCTCTCAGGCCGCCCCCCCATGCCCAACATGCGGGTCTGACTCGGGCCATAAATATCCGCATCCAGCAAGCCCACTGTGGCGCCCTCCGCCTGCAGCGCGAGTGCCAGATTAGCTGATGTCGTCGATTTACCAACCCCGCCCTTACCTGAAGCCACTGCAATCGTATTCTTGACACCCTGCAGACGATTTACACCTTTCTGAGCAGCATGTGGAATAATTTTGGCCGTCACACTAACATCCACTTTTTTTACACCCGGCAAACTGCCTATCTGCTGCTCCAGCGCAGTCTGCAATTCCGGTTGATATCCCAAGGACGGAAAACCCACTTCAATATCAAGGCGCACGGTATCTCCATATACTGCGATATCACGCACCGTACCCGCCTGTAATAAATTCTGACCCAAATAAGGGTCTACATAGTTCTGCAGGCACTGTTCCACCTGCGCTTTATCAATCAACGCCATCACTTTACCTTTTTCAAAATACCGGGGCTTGTGAACTGATCCCGATTACTCATTTTTGCAGTGCGGCATAATAGCATCAAATGCGTTGCGCAATAGTACTTAGAACCTGCTAAATGATGCTGTACCCACCCAGATCGACCCTGCAATTAATACTATACGGCTTCGGTGCGGTTGCACTGCCACTGATTTTATCACTGGGCTATGCGGCTATCAGTGTTGACCGTATGGCAGAACAAAGCAAACATACTCTCTACCAGGGAGTGCTGGCTGTGCAAAGCACACAAACACTCGGCCAACTGCTGATTACAATGGAACGCATCGCCCGGCAGCACCTGATTTTAAAAGATACCGCCTTAATGGAAGCCTATCAGCGCAATCATGAAAAATTCCAGGCAACCGCCGGGCAACTGTTCAAACTGCCGCTGAATCCATCAGATCAAGCACATATTTCCCAATTAATTACCGCGGAAAATGCGCTGTTTATTGACATCAGCACAGAAACTAATGTCGCAAACATTACATCACGTTTTAGTGCGCTTACCGATTTATCCGACACCGTGCAATATAACAGCAACCAACTGATTGACCACGAACTCAAGCTGTTAAAACAAACGGCCGGAGAAGCCCAGAATACACTATTCCGCGCCGCAGTGGGGCTGGTTCCGTTAACATTGGCTTTTGTCGGCATATTTTCTTTTCTAATTTCCAAACCTATTCGGCAACTGGAGCTGGCTATACGGCAATTGGGTAGCGGCAAGCTCAACGCTGATATCGCAATTTCCGGACCGCGCGACCTGCGGGACCTGGGGCACCGCCTGAACTGGCTGAGTCATCGGCTATCGGAACTGGAACAACAAAAAACCCGGTTCCTGCAACACATTTCACATGAATTAAAAACACCGCTAACCGCCATTCGGGAAGTCGGTGAATTGCTGGGCGAAAACCTGGCAGGGCCGCTGAATGCACAGCAAAGCGAGATTGTGCGTATTTTGCGCAGTAATACGATAAAACTGCAAAGCCTGATTGAAAACCTTCTGAACTTCAGCCTCAAAAATGATGATGTACAAACCAACAAACAACCGGGCGTTAGTTTAAAGAAAATAATAAATGCCGCAATCGATAGCCATAAGCCTGCACTTTTGTCGAAATCAATCAATGTTCATACGGATTTACACCCTATAAAGCTGGATGCCGATCCCGAAAGATTATTCACTGTAATGGATAATCTGCTGTCCAATGCGGTCAAATTCAGTCCCAGACAAACCAATATTACGATCAAACTGTTTAAGCAAAATCAGCATGCGGTCATCAGTGTCGCGGATCAGGGCTGCGGCATTGCACCTGAAGACAGCCTTAGGGTCTTCGAACCATTTCAGCAGATCAGCAAACCGGCAGACAGTGCGGTTGAAGGATCCGGCCTTGGTCTTTCGATCACCAAAGAATATGTAAATGCACATGCCGGCACAATCAGGGTTATCGACACAGGCAGTGAAGGTGCTCATATCCAGGTTCAGCTTCCGCTACAGGCCGATAATACGGTTGCACAATGAAAACCTATACCCTGCCGCTAATCGTTTTACTGATGGTTATAACCAGTAGCTGCACAACACCACACAGTACAACTATACAGAATACCCCTCCCGAACAGCCGTCTCCATGGCTGGGCACCCCGGCTTTTTCACTGGCCAGCGCGCTTACTTATTATGAATCAATGCTGCAGCTGCCACCGGCAACCGCACAGCACTATTACGACAGCTCCAAAAACCTGCTGGAAAATGCACGCTGCTCTGACATTCGGCTTATCACTGCAATGCTGTTGACTCACCCGGCCATTGACTTTCATGCCGATGAAAAAGCCGACAACGTTTTAGAACCCTGCCTGCACAAAAATCCCCTGCACAACGCTGAGCTGCGGCCGCTGATCAATATTCTGGCAATTCAAATAAGCCAAAAAGATACTTACGAACGCCGGGGCCAATCGCTGCAACAGGAAATAAACGCTATGCGTGATCAAATAGACGGCTTAAAAGCCATCGAAAAAAGTATTCAGGAACGCGAAACCACCGAATCCGGGCCAGCCATGCAAAACGATGAATTCGAATAAATCTATTTTATTGGTTGATAATGATCCCGGCCTTTTACGGTTATTGTCAATCCGTCTGACATCGGCCGGATTCAATGTCAAAGCAGTCGAGAGCGGCCCTAAAGCATTGGCTACGCTTAAAGTGTACCGGCCGCATATTCTGATTACTGATTTACGAATGCAGGACATGGACGGCCTGGCTCTGTTCAAGGCCGTGCAAAACGAGTTTCCAACCTTACCCGTTATCATT
This sequence comes from Gammaproteobacteria bacterium, assembly GCA_028284675.1. Taxonomy (GTDB): domain Bacteria; phylum Pseudomonadota; class Gammaproteobacteria; order HTCC5015; family HTCC5015; genus JANQRI01. Next base: position 20,174 of record JANQRI010000021.1, read on the forward strand.
TTGACCGCGCATGGCTCCATTGAGCAGGCGGTTGAGGCCACCAAAAACGGCGTCTTTAGTTTTCTCACCAAGCCCTACGATAGCCATATACTCATTCAACAAATTGAAAAGGCGGTGCAGCTTTCCGGCGACACGCATGATACCGTTTCACAGGAGAAAAACTGGCACGAACAGATTATCACCCGCAGCCAACGAATGCTTGAGCTGCTGAGTCAGGCCAGGATGATCGCCGCCAGCGATGTTAGCGTATTTATTCATGGTGAAAGCGGCACGGGTAAAGAACTGCTGGCCAGAGCGATACACGAGGCCAGCCCGCGGGCTAAACAACCCTTTGTTGCGTTTAATTGTGGAACCATTCCCGATACTCTGTTGGAATCCGAATTGTTCGGCCACCGTAGAGGCGCTTTTACCGGCGCAACCCATTCACACGAAGGCTTGTTTCAGGCAGCTGACCAGGGAACCCTATTGCTGGATGAAATCGGTGATATGCCGCCTGCGTTGCAGGTTAAACTACTACGGGTGCTGCAGGAGCGTACGGTTCGCCCGCTGGGCGCTACCGAAGATATTCCAATTGATGTTCGCATTATCTCAGCCACCCACCAGGACCTTGAACAACAAATGCAGGTCGGCCGGTTTCGTGAAGACCTGTACTACAGACTCAATGTGATTTCCCTGATGTTACCGCCACTGCGCGAACGCCGGGAGGATATTCCATTACTGATCAAACATTTTCTGCAAATACTCAATACAAAATACCGCAAGCAGATAACCGGTTTTTCAACTGACGCACTGGAGCTGATGATCAATACTCAATGGCCGGGCAATATACGCCAGCTTTACCATATCACCGAACAACTGCTTACATTGACAGCGACCCCGATTATCTCCGCCACTCAGGTGCAACAGGCACTTAAAGCCCAGCCCATAGAAATACCGTCGTTTGCAGAAGCCAGACAGCAGTTCGAACGCGACTACCTGGCGCAATTAATGAAAATTACCGGCGGCAATGTCAGCCAGGCTGCAAAACTTGCCAAACGCAACCGCACTGAATTTTACCGGTTACTCGATCGCCATGACCTGAAGCCCGAGCTTTTCAAGCTATAAATCCAGCTGTCACCAAACAACGACACACAATTTGCGTGCAAAACATAGGGTTTAGCGGTTTGAGGCATTTTGCTGTCGCCTGATAGCAACGGATCACCTGTCAAAACCAATAGCAGATAGCTCAAGTTACTGATTACTATAATAAAAAATATCTGGCACACGATTTGCCATTAAGGCTGCATAGCACAAAGTTCTTAAAAACATTCAATGACAGGAGAATCTATTATGAGAGCAATATGGCTACCGGCGATTCTTTTTGCAGCCGGCTTTAATTCGGCCCATGCGGTCTCTTTTATCAGTGCCGACACCGACCAGGACGGATATATCAGCCAGGAAGAAGCTAAAACGATTGACGGTTTGTCAGCCGATATTTTTGCCCAACTCGATGTCAACGAAGACAATAAATTGAGTTTTTCCGAGTTTGACGCTTATGTAAAAAAGGAAGACAAATAAGGCTTGCCTTGTGACCGACTCGCATAGCGTCTAACAACTATCAAATTTGCGCGTACCTGCAATACCCTTAGCCCAGGGATGGGCTTCTTTTTCACCCCTTTAGCCGCCAAACCCCAGCCATACAGCAAAACTGCTATCACTTTTTCCACGACAGCCCTGGAAAAAACCCTGGAAGAATTTTTAAAGAACTGCTAGCTTACAGCGTTTTTTCTTGGTCATTTCCAAGCAACACTCAGGCCAATCAGCCTATGTCAGACAATATACGAAAAATTCTGGTTACCAGCGCCCTGCCTTATGCAAACGGGCCCATTCATTTGGGCCATCTTGTAGAGTACATCCAAACCGATATCTGGGTTCGCTTTCAAAAGCTGATGGGGCACGAATGCATTTACATCTGCGCCGATGATGCTCACGGCACTCCAATTATGCTGAAAGCACGGGCAGAAAATATAGCCGCGGAAGCACTGATCGAACAGTTCAAACAAGAACACCAGCAGGATTTTGCCGGCTTTCAGGTCGCATTTGATAACTATCACTCAACTCACTCCGAAGAAAACCGGGAGCTGGCAACCTATATTTACCGGCAGCTCAACGAAAAAGGCCACATCATTCGGCGCACTATCGAGCAGGCCTATGACCCGAAAGCGGAAATGTTTCTTCCTGACCGCTTTATCAAAGGCGAGTGTCCAAATTGCGGTGCCGCCGATCAATACGGTGATTCCTGTGAAGTATGCGGCGCAACCTATGCGCCAACAGATTTAAAAAATGCGGTATCGGTTGTCTCCGGCAGCGCTCCGGTGAAACGGGAGTCGGAACACCTGTTTTTTAAACTGCAGGACTTTGAAAGCATGCTGCGCGAATGGACCGCAAAACATGTCCAGCCGGAAATCGCAAACAAACTGGCTGACTGGTTTGAAGCCGGGCTGCAAAACTGGGATATTTCCCGTGATGCACCTTATTTTGGCTTTGAAATTCCGGATTATCCGGGCAAGTATCTATATGTCTGGCTGGATGCGCCGGTTGGCTATATGGCAAGTTTTAAACACTATTGTAATCAGAAAAATAATCACCTTGATTTTAATGCATACTGGGATGCCGACAGTGATACAGAGTTATACCACTTTATTGGCAAGGACATCGCGTACTTCCATACGCTGTTCTGGCCGGCAATGCTGGAAGGCGCCGGCTTCCGCAAACCCACCGGGGTTTTCTGCCATGGCTTTCTGACTGTCAACGGCCAGAAAATGTCAAAATCCCGTGGGACTTTTGTAACCGCGGCAACTTATCTCAAACACCTTAACCCGGAATATTACCGTTATTATATCGCTGCAAAACTTGGCTCAGGGGTGGAAGATATCGATTTAAACCTGGAAGACTTTGTGGCGCGGGTCAACAGTGATTTAGTCGGTAAAGTGGTTAATATTGCAAGCCGTTGTGCCGGCTTTATTCACAAACTGTCCGGCGGCACATTAGCCGATCATCTCGCTGAACCGAACCTTTACCGGCAATTTGTGACTGCCGCAGACCCAATCGCCTCACATTTCGAAGCACGCCGGTTTAGTCACGCAGTTCGTGAAATCATGGCACTCGCAGACCTGGCCAACCAGTATATAAATGAGCAACAACCCTGGGTAGTCGCCAAGGAAACCGGACAAAATACCCGCGTACAGGAAATTTGCACACAAGGGTTAAACCTGTTCCGCCTGCTCATTCTGTACCTCAAACCAATACTGCCTGGTATTGCGACTGCATCCGAAAACTTTTTGAATATAAGCCAGCTCAGCTGGGAATCAAAAGATACACCATTATTGAACCATCAAATCAATAAATTTAAGCCGTTATTAACACGCATTGAGCAGGAAAAAGTTAACGCGATGATTGAAGACTCAAAAGAAAGCCTGAACGTGAGCACAAAAACTACCGACAAGCCTGCGACCAACAACCCAATTGAAGCAACTATCGGTATTGATGACTTCATGAAAATCGATTTGCGCATTGCAAAAATCCTAAAAGCCGAACAGGTTGAAGGCGCTGACAAACTGTTGCAATTGACGCTTGATCTGGGCGATGAAACACGTAATGTATTTACCGGCATAAAAACCGCGTATGACCCGGCTTCACTGGAAGGCCGCTTAACCGTGGCTGTTGCAAATCTGGCACCACGCAAAATGAAGTTTGGCGTTTCAGAAGGCATGGTACTGGCCGCCGGGCCAGGCGATAAAGAACTTTTCATCCTTTCCCCTGACAGCGGCGCACAACCCGGCATGCGGGTCAAATGACATCTGCGCATCACAGTACAACCGAAAATAAAGCAACGACTACACAAATCGATGCGTTGTTACCGCAAACCCAGTGCCGCCAATGCGGTTACCCGGGCTGTAAACCTTATGCTCAGGCGATTTATGACAACAAAGCGGATATCAACCAATGTCCACCAGGCGGCATCAACACGATTAAGGCACTGGCCAAACTGCTTGCCCGACCCAGCAAACCGCTAAACCCGGAGTATGGCACTGAAACAGCTCCGGCAATCGCCGTCATTGATGAAAAAGTCTGCATCGGCTGCACACTCTGCATTCGGGCCTGCCCGGTAGATGCCATTTTAGGTGCCGCCAAACAGATGCATACGGTCATCAGTGATGAATGTACAGGCTGCCGGCTTTGCATTGAGCCTTGCCCGGTAGACTGTATTGAAATGCAAACCCTGGATGCAGCGGCGTTAAAACGTGAGGCAGATCGCAAACCGCAAAAAGCTGATATTGCCAGGCAACGTTTCGAATTTCGCCAGGCAAGACTTGCACGTGAGGAACAGAATAAAAATAGCGCCAAAGACCGCCTGCATAACACTGACGATAAAAGCAGGGAAGCAACTATTCAGGCAACACTGAAACGTGTGTACGCAAAACTAAACGCAACACAGCAAACCAAATAAGCTGAACCGATAGACCACTCTTCACTAAATTCGGCAAAAAAACTTTCAAGTGAACATTAAAAAACGCACACAAGTCTTTGAGCGGCTGCGTAATGCAAACCCGGAGCCCACCACAGAACTTAATTATAATAACCCTTTTGAATTGTTAATCGCAGTGATTTTATCTGCACAAGCCACGGATGTGAGCGTCAATAAGGCAACCGCGAAACTATTCCCAATTGCGAACACGCCTGAAAAAATCCTCTCCATTAAAGAAGCAGGATTAAAAAAATACATAAAAACTATCGGTTTATATAACAGTAAAGCCAAAAACATTATCAAAACCTGCCGCATACTGCTGGAAATACATACAGGAGAAGTTCCGGCTGAGCGGGAAGCGCTGGAGGCACTACCGGGTGTTGGCCGGAAAACCGCGAATGTCGTTCTGAATACTGCGTTCGGTCACCCGACCATTGCCGTCGACACTCATATCTTTAGGGTCTCGAACCGAACCGGTCTGGCGCCGGGTAAAAATGTTGTCGAAGTCGAGAAAAACCTGCTGAAACGAGTCCCAGATGCCTTCAAAAAAGATGCACACCACTGGTTGATTTTGCATGGCCGCTATACCTGTATCGCTCGCAAGCCACGCTGCGGCTCCTGCATTATTGAGGATCTGTGTGAATACCGTCACAAAACAGAGCCGGAATCCGCACCGAACACCTGAATTGATCCAAATCCCCGAAATAAGTGTTCACCGAGAGGTGCATCATGGTGCAATAACGGGCAGAATACGCGCTTGCTATTTTGGCCAGGGCGACAACAACCTAAAATAAGCCGGGACAATAATCCAAGAAACACACATCTAATTCAACTTTCCGCTCGTATAGGTTGATGTAAACTGGCTCGAGTAGCTGTAATTTAAATCTATAGTTTTTTCTCTGGAGGAAAAATAAATGGCTGATAAGTCTAAATTAAAACCCATCGCTTCTGCATTAGGCGTCACTCTGGTAGCTACTCTGGCGGCCAGCCCGGTTGTTAAAGCGGACGAAAACCCATTTGCGATTTCTGAAATCAGCGGCTACATGACAGCCGGTGACCATAAAGAAGGCAAATGTGGCGAAGGCAAGTGCGGTGAAGGCAAATGCGGCGGCGAAAAAGGCAAGGAAGGTAAATGCGGCGAAGGCAAATGCGGCGGCGAAAAAGGCAAGGAAGGCAAATGCGGCGAAGGTAAGTGCGGCGGCGATAAGAAGTAAGCCTCTTACTTAGCTTCATACGCGTATGAACGTTAAATCCTATTCTGTTCATGGCGCAGGACTCGGATTACGGCGGGCCCTCACAGGCCCGCTGTCCGACCCCTACCCTGACAATATCGACTTTATGGAAGTCGCACCGGAAAACTGGATTGGTGTAGGCGGTGCATACGCTACCCAGTTGCGCGGCTTTACCGAAAAATACCCTTTTGTTTGTCACGGCCTGTCTTTATCCATTGGCAGTCCGGCCCCGCTGGATGAGCAGCTGGTTCGTGACATTAAAGCATTCTTAGATGAGCATAATGTACGCTGTTACAGCGAGCATTTAAGCTACTGCTCTGATGACAGTCATCTTTACGACTTAATGCCGATTCCATTCACTGAAGAAGCCGTCAAATACGTCGCAGAGAGAATCAGGCGCGTACAAGACATACTTGAGCGCCGTATTGCAATTGAAAACGTCTCTTACTATGCGGCTCCGGGAAAAGAGATCGAGGAAATCGAGTTCATTAATGCAGTTCTTAATGAAGCCGATTGCGATCTGCTGTTGGATATCAACAATATCTACGTCAACTCCATCAATCACCGTTACGATGCGGAAAACTTTTTACTGTCTTTACCGGCTGAGCGCATAGCTTATGCACATGTTGCCGGACACTATAACGAAGCTGAAGACCTGATTGTAGATACCCATGGCGCCGAGGTTATCGATCCGGTTTGGAATCTGCTGGAAAAAGCCTACCAGGCTTTTGGCGTATTCCCAACTCTGCTGGAGAGAGACTTTAATTTTCCGGAAACCGCAACACTGCTGTCAGAAGTTGATAAGATCCACCATCTGCAGGATGCAGCAGCCGGAGAAAATACTGAAAAACTGGCTTAAGCATTACCGTCGGTAGCCACCGGACAAAAAAACGACTTCAAGACCGGTGTTGTGCATCGTTTTGAAACAGGTTCAAATAAACACTAACTAAGGAGCCTGCTGTGAACCCTGAAGCAACAAACCTCCTGTTTTTAATACTCGAATGGATGGCAGCGCTTTTTATTTTTGCCATCGGCCTGGGTGTGCTGACAATCATTATTCTTTACATTGTCGACAAAACCCAAACCCAGAAAACCATTCTGCATAATTACCCGGTAATCGGCCGGTTTCGTTATCTGTTCGAGCACCTCGGTGAATTTTTCAGACAGTATTTCTTCGCAATGGACCGGGAAGAATTACCGTTTAACCGTGCCGAACGTTCCTGGGTATACCGTGCTGCAAAAAACCTGGATAACACCACGGCTTTTGGTTCTACCTATGACCTGTACAGCGCAGGTTCTATTCTTTTCGTAAACTGCCCGTTTCCAACATTGCAGGAAGATGCAGTGCCGACATCATCCTGCACAATCGGTCCTCACTGTGAAAAACCGTATACGACAGACTCTATTTTTAATATATCCGGAATGAGCTATGGCGCAATATCCAAACCTGCGGTTCTGGCTTTATCCAACGGCGCACGGATGGCCGGCTGCTGGATGAATACCGGTGAAGGCGGCTTGTCACCCTATCATCTGGAAGGAGGCGCCGATCTTGTATTTCAAATCGGCACAGCCAAATACGGTGTGCGCGACACGCATGCCAATCTCAGCGATGACAAACTGCGTGAAATCGCCGCCCATCCGCAAGTTAAAATGATCGAGATTAAATTAAGCCAGGGTGCGAAACCCGGCAAAGGCGGCTTGCTGCCCGGTGAAAAAATTACTGAGGAAATCTCAAAAATCCGCGGCATCCCGCCGGGTCATGACTCAGTCAGCCCAAACCGCCATCCGGATATCAACTCAGTTGAAGATCTGCTCGATATGATAGAACGGATACGCAAAGTGACCGGCTTGCCCTGCGGGTTTAAAACCGTGGTTGGTGCATATGGCTGGCTGGAAAACACCTTTGATGCAGCCCTGCAACGGGGTATAGAAAGCGCACCTGATTTTATTACGATAGACAGTGCCGATGGTGGTACCGGCGCCGCACCTCAAAGTTTAATGGACTACGTTGGCCTGCCGATTCGTGAAAGCCTGCCGCTGGTTGTTGATATGCTCACCCAACGGGGGCTTAAAGAGCGGGTAAAAGTTATTGCCTCGGGCAAAATGATTAACCCCGGTGGCGTTGCGTGGGCACTTTGTATGGGCGCCGACTTTGTGGTATCCGCCAGGGGTTTTATGTTTGCAATCGGCTGTATCCAGGCCCTGCAGTGTAATAAGAACACCTGCCCCACCGGTATCACCACCCATAATAAAAAACTGCAGCAGGGTTTAAACCCAAAACTCAAAGCGGTGCGCGCTGCAAACTATGTAAAGAATATGAATTACGGCGTCGGTCTGATTGCGCATTCCTGCGGTGTCAAAGAGCCGCGGCAACTGCGCCGCTACCACGCCCGCCGGGTAACTTACACGGGTCAATCCATTCCATTGAATGAACTTTACCCGGATGCCTCGGATGAAAATTCAGCAAACCGTGCTGCCTGACCCGGTATTCGAAAAACCTAAATTATAATCCGACAATAAGGAAAAAATATGAACGCGCTCATCGAACTTACCAATAAAGCTCAGGATCTGCTCGATAAAATAAAATGTATCGATTTTCTCGGGCCGTTATTACTCAGGCTTTATCTTGTCCCGGTATTCTGGGCCGCCGGCCGCAATAAGATGAATGCTTTCGACAGCACTGCGGAATGGTTCGGTAACAAAGAATGGGGACTTGGTCTGCCCGCTCCGGAGTTAATGGCTTTTTTAGCTACTGCGTCAGAGGTCGGAGGCGCGGTATTGCTGTTCTTTGGTTTGGGTACCCGCTGGATTTCCATTCCACTGATGATTACGATGCTGGTCGCTGCACTGACAGTTCACTGGCCTAAAGGTTGGCAGGCAGTACATGACCCAATGAGCCCGTTTGCATCCGCAAATGCCGATGCCGCGCTTGAACGCTTAAGCCGGGCAAAATCCATTCTTCGCGAACATGGCAATTACGACTGGCTTACCGAGCATGGCAGCCTCGTGGCTTCAAATAACGGCATTGAATGGGCAGCCACTTATTTTGTAATGTTACTTGCACTATTCTTTCTTGGCGGCGGCCGTTATCTGAGCATGGACTACTGGATCGCGAAAAAATTCAGGAAGTAAGCCAAAACCGGTCATGCTGGCAATGGACATCTTATGACCCTTGATGTCCCGGTTTTGATATGCGGGATGCTGCTGTTGGCAGTCCTGGTTGAACCATGGGCAGAACGTTTGCGCCTGCCTTTCAGCACACTGTTGGTATTAATCGGTTTTTTAAGCGCAGAGCTGATCGTCGCGCTTGGTTTTGATACCGGCCTGCGCTGGCAGAGCTTCAGTCACTTGATACTTCATGTGCTGGTGCCGGTGCTGGTATTCGAGTCGGCGTTCAACATGAATGCCAAAGTGCTGCTGAAAAATATTGCACCGGTATTATTTCTGGCCGTACCGGTAATGTTACTGGCTGCCTTGCTGAGCGGTACATTGCTGTACTTCGGCGTCGGTCACCCGGAGGGCTTCCCCTGGATCGCCGCACTGCTGGCAGGCACATTACTGTCGGCAACCGACCCGGTTGCGGTGGTTGCCATGTTTAAACGGCTCGGGGCTCCCGAAAGACTGACCGCGCTGCTCGAAGGTGAAAGCCTGTTTAACGATGCAACCGCAGTGGTATTGTATATGCTGTTAATTAATATCATATTGACGCCGGGCGAATCTCCCGGTATCGGCTCTGCAATCATTACCTTTCTATATACATTCCTCGGCGGCCTGCTTATCGGCCTGCTATGCGGCGCATTACTGGCACCTCTGTATACACTTTTAAGAAACCATCTGTGCCGGGCCACGCTGTCAGTGGTTACAGCGATCATCACTTATTACATAGCCGAGCATCTGCTGCATATATCCGGCATTGTCGCGTTGCTCGCAGCAGGCCTGTTACTGGGCGAAGTCCACCGTCGCAATGACGGGCAGTACTTTGTAAACAACCTATGGGAATTCAACGCTTATATCACCAATGCACTGATCTTTTTAATGAGCGGTATGACAATCACCTGGCTGATGTTCAGTTCCCGCTGGCTTGCGATGCTGATTGGTATCGGCGCAATACTGTTAGTTCGGGCAATTGCCGTCTACGGGCTGCTGTCATTGTTTACATTGACTCCCCGAATACAGCGGCTTACGCTGGCCGAGCAAAATATCATGGTCTGGGGCGGCTTGCGTGGCGCGGTAACATTGGCGCTCGCATTATCACTGCCGACCGATATAGAATCCTGGTTTACGATCCAATCCATTGCATACGGCGTAGTATTATTTACACTCTTTATCCAGGCTCCAACGATGGCGCCACTGATTAACCGGAGCCTGAAAAACCAATGAGCAAGCCGGCTTTTATCCAAAAACAGTATGAATTTGCCGCCAATATCCGCGACCCCGAACACCAGCCGACACCGGCCGGTATTGAAGAGCGCCGCATGGACATCTATCGCGGGCTGTTTTATCGCAATATCGAAGGCTTTATTGCCAGCGGATTCCCGGTACTGCGCAAGCTATATAATGATACTGACTGGGAAAAAATGGTGCGCAACTTTATGGTTCATCACCAAAGCAGTACACCGTACTTTCTTGAGATTTCTGAAGAATTCCTGAAATACTTGCAAAATGAACACCGGCAGGTCGCGGCAGACCCGCCGTTTCTGCTGGAGCTGGCGCATTATGAATGGGTGGAATTGGCGCTAACAGTATCCAACAACGCTATCGAACTAAGCTCGGTAAATCCAAACGGCGACCTGCTCGAAGGTCATCCGGTGGTATCCCCGCTGGCCTGGCTGCTCAGCTACCAATGGCCGGTACATCAGCTTGGCCCGGACTATCAGCCAGGCGAACCACCAGCCGAGCCGACTCATATCATTGTATTTAGAGACCGTACTGATAAAGTGCGCTTTGTCACCGTGAACCCGGTGGCTGCACGCCTGATCAGCCTGCTCGAACAAGACCCGGACTTAACCGGCCGGGCCGCACTGGAATCCATCGCACAGGAAATGCAGCACCCGAAACCGGAAACTGTGATCCAGGGCGGTTTGCAGATTATGGAACAACTTAAAAGCCAGGGGATAATTCTTGGAGCAGCGCTGTAATTAAAGATTACACAGCGTTACGAGGCTAAATATAAATGCCGGGATTTAAACTGACGCGCATCCCAATGTTGCCTGGAAAGGCGTGCTTCAAATCCGGCAGCCAACACATAAACCCAGGCCTGCACAGGCCTCTGATCACACGTAATGACTTTACGTGCTTCGCGCCGATATTCCGCCCCTTCATACCGATCCAACGCTTTGAGATCTTTTGCTTGTAAACCTCTGCACAGCAGCCCTGTGGTGCTCGCCTGTCGGGCCGGTAAAACACCCGGGTAAACCTCCCCATGCAACAACGCAGATCTGAAACCGGGTAAGATCGCGTGCACTGCACTCACATCACGACCCAGCACTAATCGCCGTATTTCCGGCACGCACAGGGTTCCATAACAAAACAGGCGATCGATCAACTACGGCTCCAGCAAGCTGATGCTGAATAAGCCCCGTTATTCCTTGAGCTCGTCGACCGAAAAAGACTGGGTCGTATACCGGGAGCAACGCATGGTATTGGCCCAAAAATCACTGGCAAGCCCGGCTTTGCATTTTAATTGGCCCAAAAACTCTTCTTTACCGGGCAAGCTATTCCATACTTTCGGCAAAAAAGTTGCCCGGTACGTACCGACTTCCAACAGTAAACCGTCAACACCCGGGCGTAGCTGTTCCAGCAGATTCGGTTCGCTATCAAACTCCATGTTCTCCAGCGGTGACAACACAGACACTTCGATTTTAATATCCAAAAACTCATTCCAGCTAAGCGGTGGGAAACGTGGATCTTCAAAAGCCGCGGCGTAGGCATTATGTGCTACATCCTCGATTAAAATCCGGCTCGCTTTCAGGTTGCCGATACAACCACGCAGCTGGCCTTCACTGTATAGCGTCACAAAACTGGCTCCGGGTTGCTGTAACCGCGGTGGATGGTCTCTATCTGAAAAATCCGGATAACGTACGCCGTTTAAACCGCAGGAAATCGTGTCTTCTGCCAGCTCAAGCAAAACCCCGCGCTCTTCATTTGTTAAATCATTGTAGCCCGTATGCACCATAACCCACTACTTTCTGCTTCGACCCGGCGGTATCGCCGGAATTACATAAATCAATTAATGAAACTTCCATATCACGCCGTTTGGCAGTCACCATTAAACCGTTAATTGCCGCACAACCGCAAGCCTGCTCACCATCCAGATCAGATTCAAGATTTTCAATCGCGGTACTAGTCTGTGCATCGATAGACTGCGCTTCAGCATACGGCCGGTAATGGCTTAGATCCGAGCTGATCACGATCAATGTTTCTTCCCCGCCCCATAAGCTGTCCAAAACTTCTGCAACCTCATCAGGTTCCGCATTTCCAACAACCAATGGCACAATTGTAAATTGATTGAGCATCACCTGCAGAAATGGGAGATGAACCTCCAGGCTGTGTTCCAATGTATGAGCCTTATCCAAAACCTCGACCTGATCCAGTTCAAGGGCCTGCTCTGAAAGCCCTGCATCGACCGGCACCGCGCCCAAAGGCGTCTCAAAAGTCTCCGCAGATGACAATGCCAAACCCTCGAAGGCGACCTGATGTGAAGGCCCCAGTAGCACCACATGCCGAATACGGTCAGCACACTCCTGTAACAAGCTGTAGGCACTGGCCGCAGTGGGACCGGAATACACATACCCGGCATGCGGCACAATCAAGACTTTCGGCGACGGTCCTTCGTGCCTGTTTTCCATGAGCAGGCGACTGACCTGATCATGTAATTCCGCCGGATCATGTGGATAAAAACTGCCCGCCACTGTTGAACGTCGAATATCCATAAGATCTCCTCCGTGCGAGTTTTAAGCCATATTACTCTATTTTGAAGCATGGATGCCAGCCGTGTGTACTACCTGCTTTTCGGTACTGCGGCCGGATACCCCGAAATATGCCGCTATGCAAGCCGTAGAGCTTTTAGGAGGGAGCGTTGGAAGGTGGATTGTAGAATCAGTGCATCAGCGCTGGCACGGTGCCTTCGCAGATGCGAACTGTCAACCACCTCAGTTTTGGTTGCCTGCCAATAATTCAGCTGTTCATCAGAGATCAGTGCCCGCAATGTTTCCAAACGAAACATCCGCGCTTGACCGGCACTGTCAAATAATAAATCCAGCCAGCTGCCGTCATGAGACCATGCATCTGTATAGACAGTCTTATCCGCCAATAACTCATTCAATGCCGTTGCAACATCCTCAACGGGGCGACCGCATTTAAGTAATAATTCCCGGCTCAGGCCGTGGCAGCGTTCTGCTTCATTGTCCCAGTGAGTCCAACCCTGTTCAGGCTTAACCAATGTGCAAAAAGTTTTACCGCTTTGAAGCGCAACACCGACTTCGATCGGATAGCTGCCTTTGCCAAAACCGGATGCTTCTATGTCGATTACAATCGGCGTTTGCATAATATATTTTTGCTTGCGATTTAAAGTCACTGGCTTAAAGATATTTAATTTAACGGCGATATCGAATATTTCTAAAGTTCAATTTGTCAGGATTTTTATAGAAACAATCTGGAACATATCTTAGGATTGATACAACTCATTTCAATCCTTAGCATACACAAAGTTTTTATCATACAGACTTTACCTGATTCCATAAAGCATTTAGCTCGACCACGTCGCAATCCTGAAGCTGTCTATCCTGCTCTTTTAAAATTTTTTCAATCGCTTTAAAACGGGTTTCAAATTTTCCATTCGCATTACGCAGGCTGTCCTCGGCATCTATTCCAAAGTGCCTGGACATATTCACACATGCAAACAAAAAATCCCCTAACTCTTCTGCAATCTCATCCTGCGCAGCATTTTGCAGTGCTTCTTCTAACTCATCAAGTTCCTCACGTATTTTAGCCAACACACCGCTTATGTCCGGCCAGTCAAAACCGACACGTGCAGCACGCTTTTGCAGTTTCTGCGCACGTTTAAGCGCCGGTAATGCCAGTGCAACACCATCCAACACGCCGGCATTATTTTTATCGACTCGCTCTTTGGCTTTTTGCTCTTCCCAAAACTTTTTTACCGAAGCAACCCGATCAGTCTCCGCCTGATGTGTATCAACACCTGCTTCTTTACTGAAAACATGCGGGTGCCGTCGCAGCATTTTGTCATTAATCGCTGCAACCACATCATTAAACTCAAACAAATCCTGTTCTTTAGCCATTTGCGCATGAAAAACCACCTGCAACAATAAATCGCCCAGCTCATCTTTCAAATCCTGATAGTCTTCACGGCCGATAGCATCCGCAACCTCATAAGCTTCCTCAATCGTGTATGACACAATGCTGTTGAAATTTTGTTTTATATCCCATGGGCAACCTGATTCAGGATCTCTTAATGCAGCCATGATAAATAACAAACGTTCTATGTTCGTCATAACACCTGCTCCAAAACAAAAAAGGCGATGATAAAATCATCGCCTTTATATTCAAAAAATAATACGCCTAAAACGAAAACCGTACACCGATGTGGCCCGAATCATCCAATTCAATATCAGTGCGGGTGTTTTCCAGTTCCGTCTCCATATTCCGGTAGCCCACATAGAAACGGGCGGTCGGCGCCACCTCGATCTCGAAACGTATATTCAGCTCGGTAAAATCTTCATTATCACTGAACGATGTGATCTCCGGCGCGACAAAACCTTCAAGTGAGATCGCCATCGGCGTACTCGCCGGAAATACATAACTGATCTTACCGCCAATAGCGAGCGCGGATACACTGTCATCACCCTGGATATCCAGCTCACCCGCATACAGTTTCAGGCCCGCACCGAACTGTAACGCCCGGTTTCTACCGACTGAATTACCAACGACCAGAATATTAAAACTTAATAACACGTCATCATTTTCATTGACAAACACCCCGGCGCCCATATCCGCACCACCGATACCGATTTGCGAATCACTGCTAAACAGATAAACCAATTGCGCCGCATCTTCACTCAGGCTGATATCGAATCCCCGTGCATTGGTGGTTAGCGCCGTACACATTAACACGAGCACAGCGAATATTTGTCGTCGAGATAACATACAATTAAGCTCCCTGGAACTGGCGAAAATACCGCGGGCATTATAGCATGTGACAAACCGGTTGCCGCCGCTTGTTACAATATTTATAAAATGGTTCACATCAAAGCCAATATCCACAGAAAATTTCAAACTATTTGCCACGCAATACTATGGAAAACCACGATCACCGACTGGGCAAACTAAAAAGCTGGCTTGCCGGCGTACTGAAAACCACAGACTTCACGATTGAACCGGCCTCTGAAGACGCCAGTTTCCGGCGCTACTTTAGAGTCAGATCCAATAACGGAAGCCGGGTTGTGATGGATGCGCCGCCGGAACACGAAGACTGTGAGCCATTTATTAACATCGCACAGCTATTGGCCAGCCATGAACTGAATGTCCCACAAGTGCATGAGCAGGACCTCTCACAGGGTTTTCTGCTATTGGGTGATTTGGGCAACACACCCTATCTGGACAAACTGAATAGCCAATCAGCCGACTCGCTTTATGCCGATGCGCTCAACGCCTTATTAATCATGCAGACAAAAGTGCCTCATGCCCAATTACCGGATTACAATATGGAGTTGCTAAACGCGGAAATGTCACTTTTTACAGACTGGTTTCTGAAAAAACATTTGAACCTGCAACTCGACTCTCAAGCCGAAAATACAATAGCCGATACATTTAAACAGCTTATAGGTTCAGCTTTGGAACAACCCCGGGCCTTTGTACATCGCGACTATCACTCACGTAACCTGATGATGACCGACAACCATAACCCCGGAATACTTGATTTTCAGGACGCACTGAGCGGCCCGATAACATACGATCTGGTATCTCTGCTCAAAGACTGCTACGTCAGCTGGCCGCATGAACAGGTCCGCAGCTGGACAACAAACTACTATACACGTTTACGCGACCATAAGCTGGCCGGCAATGATCCCCACCAGTTTGAACGCTGGTTTGACTGGATGGGCATGCAGCGGCATATGAAAGCCATCGGGATTTTCGCACGCCTAAATCATCGTGATAACAAACCAGGTTACCTGAAAGACATTCCAAGAACATTGACTTATCTGCTGGATGTATCCGCCCGGTATCCTGAACATGCCGGTTTCAACCGTCTGATGCAGAAGCTCGCAATACAAGACAGGCTGACAATATGAAAGCCATGCTATTAGCCGCTGGCCACGGTAAACGAATGCGGCCATTAACCGACCAAATACCAAAACCATTGCTGAGCGTGGGCGGAAAAAGCCTGATTGAATACCACTTACAGACATTATCAAATGCCGGCATACAGGAGTGCGTTATCAACCTCGGCTACCGTGGCACACAAATCCGTGAAGCGCTGGGTGATGGCCGTCGTTATGGAATTGATATTCATTACAGCGATGAAGGCGAGCAACCACTGGAAACCGCCGGCGGCATTATTAAAGCCCTGCCGCTGCTCGGCGGACGGCCTTTTCTGGTAATAAACGCGGATATATGGACCGACTTTCCACTCCGGCTTTTGCCTGAAAAACCCAAAGGCCTGGTGCACCTGGTGATGGTGGATAACCCAAAACATCATACCGACGGTGATTTCACATTGAATGAAGGCAGAATCCACGCCACAGGCGACCATAAACTCACCTATAGCGGTATAGGCCTGTATGACCCGGCGCTGTTTAGCGGCTATCAACCGGAACGCCGTCCTCTACTCCCAGTGTTATTGAATGCGATACAGGCCGGCCAGGTTTACGGTCAACATTATCAGGGCATCTGGGAGGATATTGGCACACCGGAACGCCTGCAGGCGCTGGATCAACGTCTAAGCAAGAGCACAGTTTAAGATAGAGACTATGGGCGAGGAAATCGACAAAACGCATTTCAGCAGTGCTAATTTCGAACAGTTCGATATCAAGCTCAAACAGGAAACCGCGTTGCTTGCCGACTGGTTTGCGAAACATCGTCTTGATGAGGAACAACTCAACTGCGGCATAGAGCTTGAAGCCTGGCTGATTAACAAAGACTTTAGTCCGGCACCGGTTAACGACCGGTTTCTCGCGCTGGCAAACAACCCATTACTGTCACCCGAACTGGCATTATTCAATCTGGAACTAAATAACATACCGGCTGCACTCCGTAATGGCTGCCTGTCGGCGATGCATGAAGAACTCAAATCCAGTTGGCTAAACTGTATCGAACTGGCCCGCCATATGGATATCGAATTCGGCCTGTTCGGTATCCTGCCAACATTGCAACCACATGATCTGACGCTAGAACACATCTCCGGCTATAACCGCTTCACCGCGCTAAACGAACAGATTCTTTTACAACGCAAAGGCCGACCGTTAAAAGTGGATATCGCCGGACATGAACACCTGCGTATTGAGCAACAAAGCGTTATGCTTGAGTCGGCTGCAACCTCTTTCCAGGTACATTTCCAGGTGCCGGCAACCTACGCTCCACGTTACTATAATGCATCCTTGCTCGCATCCGCGGCTACAGTCGCGGTGTCCGCCAACTCACCGTTTCTTTTTGGTAAACATTTATGTGCGGAAACGCGGGTACCGTTGTTTGAGCAGGCCGTTGAAGTCGGCGGTTATGCAGACGCGGCACAAGGCCCGCTTAAGCGTGTCAGTTTCGGTTCTAATTATCTCCATACTTCAGCACTCGAAGTATTTGAAGAAAATTTAAAACACTTCCCGGTACTGTTACCGATATCACTCGACGAAGCTCCCGAAGAGCTGCGGCATGTACACCTGCATAACGGCACTATCTGGCGCTGGAACCGCCCGCTGGTCGGTTTCGATGCAAACAACCGTCCACATATCCGTATCGAACACCGCGTGATGCCGGCCGGCCCAACGCTGGTCGATATGCTGGCCAACGCCGCATTTTATTACGGCCTGACACACAGTCTGGCCAGGCAGAATAATGCACCTGAAAATGACATCAGTTTTACGACAGCCAAAGATAACTTTTATAAAGCTGTAAGACTTGGCCTGGATGCACGTGTTAAGTGGTCCAACGACAAAACATTATCCATTAAAAAACTTATACTCAACACTCTGCTGCCAATGGCCCGGGAAGGACTGCAGGACCTGAAAATAGACTCACAGGATCTGGATTACTTTTTAAACATTATTGAGGAACGTACCACCAATGAACAAAACGGTGCTGCCTGGCAGGTCGCGTTCGTACAGCGTACCGGCCGGGATATGCGGCTGTTAACCGAAACTTATCTGGCGCAGCAATATCGAAACGAACCGGTACATACCTGGGAGTTGCCGGCACTGCCGAAAAAACTTAAAGACCCGGAATTACAAATGCTCGATGAGCTGCCCGACGGTTTTTTACAGGCCGATGCCCGGGAACTGTATGCAATGCTGAAAGGCCCAACACTGATTACATTGAAAGGCCAGCAGGCCGAAGGCATTTTTATATCGGTGCTGTTACACGGCAATGAAAACTCCGGGCTGCTTGCAATACAGCAGTTGCTGCGGACTTATCAAAACAAACCGCTACCGCGAACAGTGTTTTTATTTATCGGCAATGTCGAGGCTGCCCGCTATAACCTGCGGCTGCTCAGCGGCCAGGCCGACTACAATAGAGCCTGGCCCGGGACAACCCTCGAAGACTGCGCAGAGACCCGCCTGCTCGCGAACTTATATAGTTTTCTGGAAAAACAACCGTTACTGTTAAGCATCGATCTGCACAACAATACCGGCCTGAATCCACAATATGCCTGTGTCAACAGGCTTGACAACCGGTTTCTACGGCTTGCATTGCTGTTTTCAAGAACCGTGGTCTATTTTATAAGACCACGTGGGGTACAGTCCCAGGCACTGGCAAAACTCTGCCCGGCAGTTACGGTTGAATGCGGCAAGGTCGGAGATCGCAGCGGTATCGAACGCGCGGAAAAATTTATCGGTGTCTGCTTAAACCTGAAAGAACTATCAAACGACAGTATCAGCCCAACCGATATCGATCTGTTTCACACAGTTGCCCAGGTAAAAATGCAACCCCGGGTAAAATTCAGCTTTGATGAAGATCGGGCGGATATACATTTCAGTCACGAGCTTGAGTATATGAATTTCCGTGAACTGACACCAGGCACACCATTAGGCGATTGTGCGCAACTGGAAAAGCCGCCGTTTATTGTGATGAACGAACAGGATAAAGATGTCTATGAAAATTATTTTAAAATCGAAAACGGTATTCTGCGCATTACCCGCCCGATCATGCCGTCAATGCTGACCACCGACGAACGGGTGATTCAGCAGGACTGCTTTTGCTACCTGATGGAGCGCATCAACCCGCCGAATGTGTTTGACCGCTTTATCCAGAACCTGACCAAGGGTGAAGACGAATAATCCGGCCTGTTCAGGCGCTTCCCGACTTTGCCTGTCGCTGTGCCTCGACTTCTTTTTGCACGCTGCTTTTCCAACCAAAAAAATCACGAAATAACTTGATAGACCCCTTACTACCGCCGGCAATCACTGCCCCGGTGATCAGATAACCCACATAACTTTGCGCTTCATGGCCGAAAAAAACCGCCAGCGCATCAAACTTATAGTAATACGCAACGCTGACTGATACCAAAAATGCGAGTATTTCCTTGTAACCTTTTTTCTGAAAATGCTCAACGTAAAACCGTGATTCATATACAAGTGACAGTGCGCGTTCCAGCACAATCGCCAGCAGCACGATCATACCCAGCACCTCGACCACCTGATCCCCGTGTACATCAAAAAGCGATGGATTCATTCTACTGACCTCCCCGATCCGTTCTGACCTTGAAAGATTGCATTTAAGCGCCATACTTTAACCCTTAAATCATTACTTTTCAAATATTTAACGCTTAAATTTAAACACAATTATGCTATACTTCGCAGATCATGCATGGTCATACCAGTAACTCACTTTAAACTGTGACTAATTTGAACAACTGGTCTGAAAGTTGCTCTAATATCCCATAAAGATTGAGGAATGCATCACAAAATCAGAAATTTCCGATTTAGAAGCATCAAATGATGCAGGCTCAAAGCCAGGATAGTTAATAAGTAAAACCTATCTCAAAATTAAACGAGCGCCGGTGAGATTAGGCAAAAGTGAGTGAAAAAGCGGAGTTTATATAAAATAAATGAGCATTTTGAACGAGCTTTTAACGAAATATCAGCAAGCGCAGTAATTTTGAGATAGGTTTTGGTCAACTCCTGGTTAATTTAGCCGATGTCTATATTGCTGGCAGGAATATACGATTGCAAAAATGACCGAACAGAAACAAACAACCGAGTTTCAGTTAATTTTCAACGGGGATCTCGAAGACCGGGCAAAATTCATTCTGATCGCCGATGATGTCGCGGATATTCTTGAAATCCCGCTGGAATTTGTCGGGGTTCACTTTACCGGCCACCAGGCAATCCTGCATCAGTCTGCAGACTTCAGCAAAGCCCGAAACATGCAGGTTGCACTGGAAAAACTCGGCATCTACTGCGATCTGAAGCCGGTTGTCGACGAACAGGAAGACCCCATGGAAACAGTGGATAATGCGGAGTTTGCCGATGCACCGGTACTTCCGGCACTGAGTCCCGAAGTCGAATACAAAAACCCGAATGTCGGCACCGTCAATCCGGCCGTGATCGACATCAATGCGCTGGACAGGCTCAGTCTTGCCGAAGATGACGAATTTCTGCACACTCCGAAACGTAATATCGTCAAACCGCCGAAAACCGAACTGGATGTTGATCTGGAAAGACTGCGTAGCGGCGGCAAGATCGAACCTGAATTTTAGCTCGCCAACTCACCAAAGCTGGCTTCAAATATCCGAATTACGGCCCAACCGCGCCCAGAAATTCCCGGTAAAAATACGGTATGCCAGTGTGGCATAACTGTCCGCATGATGCGCAAACTCACCCGGCTGTTCACGCCCGGTCGCAGCATCATAGGCCACTCCGGTAAATTCATGACCAAGACCCACATTATGTGCCAACTCATGAATAAACACCCGCGGACGGCTGTGCAGCTCATCGTCAAACTGAGTAAAAAACCTCGGCCCGACCCAGATCTTATTGCCGGGTGTTTCTGCTTCGGCCACCTGATTACGCGCCGGATCATGATGGCACTCGATGGTCAGTCCACCGCGCATTTTGTGAAGCATTAGCATATAGTTTTCCCGAATCTCACCGGCCTGCGAAAGGTTTCGGGCGGCAAAGTCCTGTAACAGTCTGGCGCGCAACCCAATAAAATCAACCGACCGTTCACGATCCGGCACATCGGTGCCGCCGGTATAAATATAATTCAACAACACATGACCGGCATGCCGGACCATCAGATAAGACTGGCGAATGGTGTGATCCAGAATCCGGTACTCATCATCGGTACAACCGATAAACGTATACGGTGAACCCTGGGACTGCTGTCCGGCGGCACCGGGTATCGCCTGGCGTTGAATGCGTGGCCGGGAATCCGCCCGCTGTTGCACCACATGCGACAACTCATGCGCAAGCAGACGCTTACCGGCTGCTGATTGTGGCTGGTATTCACCGCGATTAAAAAACAGATGATTGCCGGCGGTAAACGCCCGGGCATTTAAATGTCCGGCAGTATCGGCCGCAGCCGGGCCGTCATGTATCCGGACGTTATGAAAGCGCTGACCAAAACGCGGCTCAAAATAATCTCTTAACGCAACCGGCATCGGCCTGCCGCCGCTGATTGCAGTATTGGGACCGGAGCCGGTCATATGGCCGCCTGGGTTTGCGGACTGACCGCGCATCACCTGTGTGGCATTCTGCTCCGCCGCATGTTCATACCGGTCATTTGAACTGCTAACAGCCAAACCGGCTAAGGCCTGATTACCAAGCACCCGTGCCAATGGCGCCGGTTGATTGCGACCCGTGAATTCTGCTTTCTGCGAATTGCCTGACGCAACCGGTGCCGGCCGGACAAATCCGCGACGTTTTGCCGATAAATCAAACATATCTGAGCAGCCTCTAATGCAGGCAAAGCATACCAAGCCTATTGTACCGGTATCGGGCTAAGGACGTTAGCCTTTAACTGAAGATGAAAACACAACGTCATACAGCCATAAAAAAACGGTGCGTTTTGCAACACACCGTTTTTAAATCAGCCGGGTAAAACACTAAGCGGCTAAGGCGCTACCGGTACAGGAGCACCGCCGGGCACACCAACTCCACTTGGCACTCCAGGACCTACTGGCTGAGGAGGCGGAGGGATGATTATATCAACCGATTTCACTTCCGACGTGCCGTTCGAACCGGTCACAGTACCCGTGTTAAGCGGTTTCACACCGTATGTTGAGAAAAGAACATGTTGCTGATGAGCATTCAGCGCCGGTATATTTTTCCAACCATCATTAAAACTGCTAACAGCCGCATCCTTGGATACCGGGATCAGGTTAGTCGGCACCGGATGCAGGATCACTGCATTCTTCTCCTTTAGGACGACATGCAATGCGGTATTGCCATTACTGTCTTTCGCGAACAGATATGGCGGTATACTGGTTGCACCCGGGTAGTTATTTAACGCTTTACCGGTGGCCTGATCCAGAGAGATAAATCCTGGCGGTGGCGTTTCAGTGGTTAACCGGGTACCGGCGTGAGTACTAAATGTCACAGCATTATTCTGAACCGCAGTCACCTGGCTGTTCGCATCGCCCGCAATACCTGGTATTGTCGGTTTCGGCAGACTGTTTACCTGGTCAAGCAAACTTTGCCTGTCAGCCTGTGTGCGCTCTATGGTTGCAACAGTAGTACCGATCTGTTGACGTGTTTTCTCTGTACTTGCCAAAATTGCGGTTGTATCGGCTTTGGTTTGCTCAATGTTCTGCTCTATCTGTTTCGCTAAGTCTGCATTGACTTTGGCTATTTGATTGTAGCTTTCAACCTTAGCGTCTGTAGCAATCGCATTTGCCGACCAACCCTGCAATTGTGCTTTCATCTCAGGCGGGTAAGTCAAATAAACCGCCAGACTGAACCTTCGTTTGGCTCCATCCATTTTCACATCCGGATGCAAATTCATATACGCTTGTATATCTGCAACCAGCATACCGGTATCCATTTTATGGAGATCCAGAGCTACAAATTCCTGTTGAGTAATTTCAGCCTGAAAACTCGGCGGTAATCGGTTGTAAGCATTGGTTTTCACCGTATCCATCAGCTGCTGCTCTGTGAGTGGATCAAGGAACGTAATTTCCAGCGGGTAACTCGGTGCTGGAGGTGTATCTGTAGTCGTCGGGTTACCGGTTATTGTCGGTGTTGCATCCGGACCTTCAGGCTGCGGGGTGGTTGCAGGCACCACACCCGGGGTATTCTCAATCAGCCGATCAAGCGGACTCTGTGTCGTCTCAGGTTTAGTTGCACTCGGTACTTCACCCGGCGCGACCTCTACCGGTGTTTGTTGCTGTAAACGCTCAGGCTGCAGTAATTCGGGTGATATATAGATCGTACCCGGGAAGAAACCGTCACTTTCTTTTGTGAAATCAGGGTTAGCGATTCTCGTGTATCCGGGATGCTGCTGTGTATCTTCAAAGCTGGTGCCATCCGGCATAATCTGGTCTGCGACTTTTTTCGCAAAACCCTGATTTTCAGTCACGGTAAACGGGCTGCCGAATTGCATGCTGTCGGTCACCGGACCGGAGCTGTCCGAGTCTGTTCCACCATTAGCAGCCGGTTGATCAGCCGATGCTTGTGGTGATGATTCCGCAGTTGAATTAGCAGCCTGTGTATCACCAGAACTGCCGGCTGCCGCTTTTTGAGCCTGAGACTCATATTGGGTAACACGTTTGCTTAAGCTGCCTTCAGGATCCAATAATGCGTCGCGCAATGTTTGCGGATCAACTTGTTTACCCTGATAAGTCACGGTATCGACTTTCGAAATAATATTATCAATATATTGCGTTAATGCTTCCTGCGAACGAATACCGCCTCTATTTGGGATACCAATTAACTGTTCCGCTCCCTCAATTACCTGCTTTAATGTCACCGATATCTGTGGATACGGACTGCCTCCGGACTCCATATTTATAATCACCTGCGGCAAGCGCTCAGGCCCGTATTGCTCTAACTGGCTAATCGCTCTTGCAGACAAAGCACCTGCTTCTTGCAGTGTCAGCACTTCTCCAGGTTGACCCGCCAACACATCCACTCTGACTCCACGGGATGCGCCCTCTTCACCTGCCGAACCCGGTATCACACCCTGCTGGGTAGACGGTGCCGGTGATGGTGTTGCCGGGAAACTTTTTAAATCCTGAACGCTGTGTATTAACATCCTGGCCCGCTCAGTCAGAAAATCCGGATCAGTTTCTGTCCATGACACCGCAGCATCATAGGCTGGACCTTCCGGCTTTTGCGTTAACAAAGCCCGCCAGGGTGTTTGTAGAAACCCATCAGCCCGGGTTATATCGGGTGAAACCTGTAAAACGTCAGAAAACCCGACGATATTATCCTCGGCATTAGCGACGTGGTGCGAGATATTGTTAGAAACGACTTGCAGCGGCTCCCATGCGCGGGGCACCGCATAGTCTTTGGTCACATCACCGGTCAAGTCCGCCGGTGAATCACCGACAGTCGCAACAATCTTGAATCCCATCTGCTCTAAATTTTCCCGTGCTAAAACCTTCGCTTCGGCTGCTTCCGGCGAACTCTCAGCCGGCGTTACCTGGAAACCGACAAAGTTCGGATTATCGGTTAAACCATAGTTTTGCAACTGCTGCCCGGTTTCCGCAGACTGCCAATCCAACCGGCGGGTAATCACAGCAACCTTAATGCCCGCATCCATCAGATCGTTGGCTGTCTGCAGCATTTCCCAAATAGGTTTGATCACCGCATGGCCGTTTTCCGCAATATTACGCGCCTGCTGCTGACTCGCAGCGACGATCCCCGATTGATTGACCACATTGAGATCAAGATTGGTCATATCGGTCAGTTCACCCGGCTGGCGTGACGCTAATGTATGATCGAGATCGAATACAACCGTCGCATTATCAATATTCTGCCACTCAGGAATCCTTGTCAGCATACTTTGCCGAATAGAATCCATCTCGGTGCTGTATGCATCCTGATTGCGGATCGTATCATTGATATTATTTAACTCGCTAATAAGACTGTTCCGTAACGTTTCTCCGGATTCCCAATAAGGCTCTGTAACCCGCAGATTAGCCGCAGACTCACTTTCGGCGATAGCGGCAGTCACTATGCCGACAGCTCTCTCCATGTATGAACTATAGAAGCTATTGGGATTACCACCCAACTCCAGATAGGCCGGTATCACAACATCCGCATAAATCTTGTGCGCCAGTTGATATAAGGTTCGCCCGCCTGCATCAGGGTCAGTGCTTTGCGGCCAACTGCCAATAATGTTTTCAACCCTCTCATTACTGCTCTGCCGAACAGCAGCCATGCTCTGCTGCGGCCCGGCCTGTGGCTGCTGACCAACCTGTGAAACCGATCCGCCATACTTTATCTGTGCTTCCGCCTGACCGGCTTGTTGCTTATCCTGCAGCGCCCGCTCCGCAGACACATCCCTTACCGGCTGTTGCTGCGGTTGTTCTGATTGTTGTGGTCTATCAGTCTGACTGGCTTGCGTGCTGACTTGTGCTTGTTGCTGTTGTTCACGCAATGCCTGCATGATTGAACCCTCCGGGTCCATCGCTGTTTCGAGCGCAACATTCGTTGCGATTTGTGCAACCTGCTGCTGTGCTTCCGGGCTTTCAACAATATTCAAAACATGGCTTATATCAGCAATGTTCAGTGGCTCATGTTGCCCACCCGAAGCATCCAGCACGCCTTGTGCAGCGTTGGAATACTTTTGAGAAACCGTATCCCAACTCAAAGAACCAACGATTTTTTGCTGATGTCCTTGAATTCCGGCGTAATTGGCTTTTGTTTGCACCAAAGCGCTTAATATCTCCTCGGGTTTTGATGGATCAAATATAAGCGTCGCATTATCAGGGTCAGCCTGTCCCGGCGGCACATATACTTCAAGGGTTGATCCGGCATTCTGTGTTAACGTGCCGACTCCTCCGCTTGCTGACGATGTAATGTTGCTTAATGGTTTCTGGGGAGTCACCAATTGCACATCGGATTTCTGATTAAGATCAGCTACTGCACCTGCACCCGGCGACACAGTGAACTGCTGAGGGTGCACACCATCAATAAGTGCCATACCACCGGAAAACTTGGAACCCGGTAGCACCGTGAACGCAGAAGGCCTAGAGGTGGCAGCATTAAACTCTTGCGATGTAAACCCAAAATCTTCAAACAGTTGTGGTGCCACAAAAAGGATCTTTTGTGTTTTTTGCCCCAGGAGATGATAAAGCGTCGCCATATGGTGCTGATTATTGGCCGGAATTGCGGCAATACGCCCTGGCGCCCGTAAATGGGACTCATATAAGCTGTTTAAAGTAATATCATTTTCATTATCTGCGGTAACACCCATCTGTTCAAGCATATTACCCCACTGGGTAATCGCGTTGCCCGCTTCATTACCGTATACATTACGATCCAAATATGTCATCGCAGCAGTGTATCGCTGATTTATATCTTGCTCGCGTGAAACCAGTGTGTCTAATGCGCTTTCAGCATTACTGCCCGGCATAATTCTAAGCTCAAGCTTCATTGCAGCCCACTGCGCATTTAAATCATCTTCATTACCGTCAATTGCGTTTTTTTGAATCCATGCGGACTCTTCCGGGCTTAATGAAGTAGACGACTGAAATGCTTTTAAAATACTGGGAGTCTGATCCGGTATCACCAGTAATAAAATTTCATTATTAAATACCGGCCCGCCTTGAACCATATTAGGGTTACCGCTTGGGTCTTTTACAACTTTACCGTTTGCAATCTCAGGTTGTAAAACAGAATCCTGTAAACCCATCACATACGCCTCGGCCAGACCCGGCGCATTCTTAACCGGCACAGCTCGCGCAGCCTGAATGATCACATTCGCATTTTGCAACTCAGGGGCAATATGTTTTTGCATCGTTGCCTGCAACATTTCTTTCACAACAGGCAAATTTCTTGCAATGGTTGCCGTCGGCTGGGTGTTAAAAACCTCTTTATTAACACCTGGAATTATTTTTATCGCTTCGTTGCTTTCTCCGGTGAGTGCTTCAGCTCCCGATACTTGAGGTGCAAAACTACCGTCAGTGCCGAATATTTCCCGGCCCGCTCGTTTCAATATGTCATATTGAGGTTTACCGTCTATGCCTTTATTACTACTCTGAATAAATAAATCTACTATCGGGTTATCTTTAATCTCACCACCAATATTCATATTTCGCAAACGTGCGACAGTTTCTACCAGCAAACGTCGTGGATAATTGTTAAATTTATCCCCAAGGGTATCGGTGATAGCTTTATTAACAGCCTGTCGAATGGCTTGCTCTGATGTGAGTTCACCATCCTTCACTCTTTTCTCAATTTTACCCAGGAAGGACAACACTTTTACCGCACCGGAACTCCAATCATTAACCGAAACCACCGGTTTATCCTGCAAACCCCGCTCGCCGGCATCTTTCAGCATATACATTGTTAAGAGCAATGAGTCCCAATAATGCAGTTGCATTCTGGCCGGATATACTTTCTCTTCAATTAAACGATCATTAAATCGTTGCCCCATCTGTTGCAACAACTCGTAGTGCACAAATATTCGCTCCTGAGGGTTGCTATTTGCCAATCTTTCGCGCAAATCATCATAACGCGAATCATCCGCCGGCAATAACTGCAGCAGTTGCTGCGCTGTCATCGTGTCGGTTTTATCGATATAAGTTGCATAACCGGGCAATACTGGTTCACGCATCACGGTAACACCGGCCATATCCTCAACCGGTTCAGCAAAAGCTCCATGAAAACGCGGATCCGTTATCATTTGAGATAAAATAAAAGCTTGGGTGTCAGGCTCATTTTTAACCACACCGCGTGCGAGCCCATCCAATGCAATCAGCTGTCCACCCCAATCAGTTGTATCCGGGAAGTTCATATATGCAGATAACTTTTCGCCGGCTCCGCCCTGCGGGTTAACATGTACATATACATTTGGGTTCAAAGTGATATCAGAACCTGAACTACCCGGGGCCTGGGTTTGTTGAACTTGAGCGATTCGGAATATTTCCTGTACCTTCTTGGTACCTGCGTCTTCAGAGACGGGATTTGAAGTCATTTCAATCGGCAACGTATTCGGCGTTGTTGATGAAATCGGTGAACTCATTTTTCTCTCCTGCTGGCTGACCATCTGTGTATGAAAACGCATCACATCGCTGTGAACTTAGCTTCGTTTCCGTGAAACAAAACGGGCAAGAGGATAAAATACATTCCCCCGCGTTTTACAAACTCCACCCCTGCTAAAAGTGGATATTGACCCCGTTCATGGGGCTAATGATGGAGAGCTTGGCAGGGCTTGACAATACAACTTCGGTTAGCATTTTCACGCTTTTTTAGATATTTAATCAGTTTCAACCTATTACTTTCGTTTTAGATTGAATAGAAATGCTGCAATGGCCTTATGCGAAAACTGTTCACACATCTGTAACCGTCATTATGTTTACACTGAATAAAAGTGTGTAAAAAATCATGGACGGAAAAAATTTGAACTTCTCCGGATTATTCTCAGACAGGTGTTACCGTATTCTTTTTTTTAGGCCTTCCCGGGCTTGTATAACCCAGTTTACAACCCAGTTTCTTTTCAATATGACGCTTGAAAAAATCATTCCCTAACGGAGTACCGGTCTGCGATGTGGCTCTGATCAAACCCAAATCGCTGCTGTTATTATTATGGCCTTTAAACAGCGCTTTATACGCCTCTTGACGCGCTTCGCCTGTTTGCGCCAACGCAAGATACTCCTGCTGTGGTGTCAACAAAACGTTTTCCTGCCCCTGGGCATTCGCGCGATAACTGCTCCACCGGTAATGCCCTGGTAAACTCACCATGCCGGCACGTACCGGATTCAGTTCAATATAACGCATACACAGCAGCAGATAGCGCTCACTCTGCACCAGGCTGGCTTTATAACGCCCGCTCCAGATACTGCCACTGCCCCCATAATGCCGGCGCAGATAAGGCCCGAAATGCCGGCCGACCATTTGCAACATCGCGGCAATACTGTGTTCCGTATCCGGCGTGACCAGAAAATGCACATGGTTGGTCATCAGGACATACGCATGCACCGCAACACCGTGCCTAAACGCGGCATCACCCAAGCAATTCAAATAACACTCAAAATCCGCCTGATCCGCAAACACCGGCTCACGATTATGGCCGCGCTGCACGATATGTACCGGCACCTCCGGCAGGAAAAAACGCGGCTTTCTTGGCATAACCTGCATTCTACCCAACCTCCCACCCCTTTAAAAGGGGTCAGACCCTTTTAAAGGGAGTGGTGGTTTTTTGGGTGGCATGCCAAACTGTTATGCACTCATCTCTTATTTATTTATTGGAAACGCTGCCGACCGTGCAAACTGTCACGCTAAACACATTGGCTGATGTCGACCCCGGTGAGTGGAATGCTCTACTGCCCGACTCCAACCCTTTTCTGCGCCATGAGTTCCTTCATGGACTGGAAATTTATAATTGTGTCGGCAAACATGTAGGCTGGCTGCCTCAATACTTTTTGGTTAAGGATGAAACCGGCCATCTACTCGGCGCGATGCCGGCCTATTTGAAGCATAACTCTTTTGGCGAGTTTGTATTTGACTGGTCCTGGGCCGCGGCTTATGAAAACCGGGGCATGGACTATTACCCAAAGCTGGTTTCCTCCATACCATTTACGCCTGTCACCGGCCCTCGCCTGTTACTCGCTCACAATACTGATCAACGAAAAATTTCCAGGCTATTAATTAAAAGCACTTTGGACTTTGTCGAAGAACATAAGCTTTCCAGCGCACACTGGCTGTTTGTATCGAATACAGATAAAACTTTTTTTGAAACAGAGGGCTTGCTTAAGCGTCTAAACTATCAATATCATTGGTGTAACCAAAACTATGAAAGCTTTGACCATTATTTGTCTTTTTTCCGCTCTCGAAACCGAAAAAAAACCCGGCGTGAGCGTGAGCATGTTACGGATGCCGGTATCAGCACCCGTGTTTTACATGGACATGATATGAGCGAAGCGTTATGCGAGACTGTATACGGCTTTTATCAGTCGACTTTTTTAAAGAAAGGTAATTACCCGGCTTTGACTTTGGACTTTTTCAAAACGATGGCTAACACAATGGGCCAAAATATGGTCGTGGTACTGGCCGAGCACCACGGCGACTGTATTGCCGGCGCCATTAATTTCCGAAGTGATGACACATTATACGGGCGTTACTGGGGTTGTACTCAGGAATTCAACAGCCTGCATTTTGAAGTCTGCTTTTACAAAGGCATTGAATACTGCATTGATCAGCAATTACAATACTTTGAACCGGGTGCACAGGGCGAACATAAAATCACCCGCGGTTTTTTACCTGTTGAAACCTGGTCAACACACTGGATCGGTGATGGTGCTTTTCGAACTGCCATTGCAGGATTCCTGCAACATGAGCAAACCGCATTGCGTCAACATCGCCCCAAGCTCGATGATATGTCACCGTTCCGCACAATTTGAAATATGATTACCTGGCTGCCCACTGATGATAATCTGGCACCCTTCCCGGATGTTGAAGCTGCATTAACCGACCCGGACGGCCTGCTTGCCGCAGGCGGTAACCTGAGTGTGGAGCGGCTACTGTTAGCTTACCGGCAGGGAATATTTCCGTGGTATAGCGAGGATGAACCGATTTTATGGTGGTCGCCGACAATGCGCGCGGTGATTTTCCCGGATGATATTCATATTTCACGCAGCCTGAATAAAGTCATTCGTAAAGATGTTTTTAATGTGACGCATAATCAAGCCTTCAATGAAATTATCGCCGGCTGTGCGGCACCACGCCGCCATACGAATGAAACCTGGATTACCGATGAGATGATGAATGCTTACATACGCATGCACGAACTGGGCTACGCGCGTTCGGTTGAGTGCTGGCAGGGCGACCGGCTTGTCGGCGGCATTTATGGTATGCAACTGGGCAAAGTGTTTTATGGCGAGTCCATGTTCAGCCAAGTGCCGAATGCGTCCAAAATCGCAATGGTGGAAATTGCCAGACAACCCGAAATTGCTTTAATCGATTGCCAGTTACCGAATGAGCATTTACGCTCGATGGGCATGGTTACTATTCCACGCCGGCAATTCATGTCTTTATTGGACCAGTGGTGCGTCGTAGAGCCTTTAAAATCAGTCGCTTATTAAATAATACTTCGGCCCCATGAAATCAGCGTATTGTCTTTAAAGCGAGTTCCCCAGCACGATAGCCAGAAAAAGAATGTACAACAGCATGGCTGACAGCACTGCCGCAAAACCGTAACACATTCGCCTAAGTGGTTTCAGTTGCTCACTGCTAAAAACAAAGCGGCTTAATAGCAGGCATACAGAAATCCCCAGCAATAGAATAATAACGACATGCATTTTAATGCTGTTCCTTTACAGGCTTTTGGTAATCGCCTGCTTAACTTGTGACAATTCAGCTTCAACAGTCACCACATCGGCACTACTCTGCCGAATAGCAGTATCGGGATCTTTCAAACCATGACCCGTGAGGGTGCACACGATAGTACTGCCGGCAGGTATTTTACCATTCTGTAAATCACGCAGTGCCCCGGCAACCGATACCGCAGATGCCGGTTCGCAAAAAATACCTTCCTGCTCTGCAAGCATCAGCTGTGTTTTTAAAATCTCTTCATCGGAAAATTCGTCGAACCACCCTCCGGATTCCCGGCTGGCACTCCAGGCATAATCCCAAGACTGCGGATGGCCGATACGAATTGCGGTTGCAACGGTTTCAGGGCTGTCGACCATCGCACCGCGAATAAACGGTGCGGCGCCACTGGCCTGATATCCGAGCATTTTCGGTCGCTGACTAATGAGTGCTTTATCTGCATATGGACATTGACCATCACAATGGGTGCAAGCCGCAGTTGCATCGGTCACTCCGGCATATTCTGAGTAGCCAATCCAGTGTGCGGTGATATTCCCGGCATTACCGACCGGCAGACAATGATAATCCGGAGCTCTACCCAGTTCCTCGACAATTTCAAATGCAATGGTTTTCTGACCCTGTAAGCGGTACGGGTTAATTGAGTTAACAATTTTTACCGGAACCTCATCTGCCACTTCTCTGACCAATGCCAGACCTTTATCAAAGTTACCTTTGATTTGAATCACAATTGCACCATGCATCATTGCCTGAGCCAATTTGCCCATCGCAATTTTACCATCGGGTATAAGTACAAACGCCCGAATACCCGCACGTGCCGCATAAGCGGCCGCTGATGCTGAGGTATTTCCGGTGGATGCACAAATAATCGCCTGGCTGCCTTCATCAACGGCTTGTGTCACCGCAACAGTCATCCCCCGGTCTTTAAATGACGCGGTAGGATTGAGCCCTTCGTATTTTACATACCAGTCAACATCCAGCCCGTGGACGCGAGGAATATTGTTAAGTTTTATTAATGGCGTATTACCTTCACCCAAACTGATCACCCGGGCATTGTCTGCGATCGGCAAATAATTCCGGTAACGCTCAATGAGACCGGTATAACGCGGACGAAATTTCCCAGCCGCAGTATCTGTATTATCAGTCATGATCCAAAGTCTCGACTCGTATACGTGTAACGTTGCCGCTAATACCTGGCAACGCCTCAATTTCTTCAATCGCTTTGTTCATCTGTGTTTCTTTCACTGTGTGCGTCAGCATAATCACCGGGATTTGTGTTTGGTTTGCAGCCGGTTCTTTTTGCAACACCGCTTCAATGCTGATTCCGGCAGTACCCAAAATACCCGTTACCTGGCTCATAACACCGGGTTTATCATCAGCCAGCATGCGCAGATAATATGCCGTTTCAATCTGTTCGATTGGCATAACGGGTAAATCACTCAATGCATTGGCCTGGAAAGCCAGGTGCGGAACCCGGTTTTCCGGGTCTGCGGTCAATGAACGCACGACATCAACCAGGTCGGCAACCACTGCGGATGCGGTCGGCAATGCGCCGGCGCCCGCCCCGTAATACATTGTTTGACCAACGGCATCGGCATCAACCAGTACTGCATTCATAACGCCATTCACGTTCGCTATTAAGCTGCGCTGTGGAATCAACACCGGATGCACTCTCAGCTCAATCCCATCAGCAGAGTGCCGCGCTATTCCCAAATGCTTGATCCGGTAACCCAGCTCTTCCGCAAAACCAATATCCTCGCGTGTAATGGCAGAGATCCCTTCGGTGTATACCCTATCAAACTGTAACGGTATACCGAAAGCGATTGATGCCAGAATCGTCAGTTTATGCGCCGCATCAACGCCCTCAACGTCAAACGTGGGATCAGCCTCGGCATAGCCCAAAGCCTGTGCATCCGCGAGCACCTCTTTAAACGGTGCGCCCAGATCACGCATTTGAGTCATAATATAATTGCCGGTTCCATTGATAATGCCCACAATGGATTTAATATGGTTGGCGGCAAGCCCTTCGCGAATCGCTTTGATAATCGGAATACCGCCCGCGACTGCGGCTTCAAACGCAACCATCACACCTTGCTGCTGCGCCGCCTGAAAGATTTCGTTACCGTGCAGCGCAATTAACGCTTTATTTGCGGTAACAACATGTTTACCGTTCGCTATCGCACTCAGCACCAAATCCAATGCAGGCTGATCACCCCCGATCAGCTCAATCACCACGGATATTTCCGGGTCATCAACCACTGCCTGTGCGTTATCGGAAATCTTGAACCCGGGGTTTGACAATTTCACATTACTTAGCGTGCGTGTTGCCGCATGGCTGATGATTATATCTCTGCCTGCCCTGCGACTTATTTCGCGCGCATTAGTATGCAACACCTCGCAGGTGCCGGTGCCAACTGTGCCCAACCCTAATATACCTATTTTTACCGGTTGCAACTGCTTTCCTCACATAGCTTGTTCAACGTTTCCATGCATTAGCCGCCGCTGTCATTTCTGATCATATCGCGAATCCCGCGCACTGCCTGACGGGTGCGGTGTTTATTTTCTATCAGGCTAAAACGCACATGGTCATCGCCATATTCACCAAAACCAATCCCGGGGGACACCGCAACTTTCGCATCCTGTAATAACTTCTTGGCAAAGTTCAGTGAGCCAAGTTCTTTATACTGCTCAGGCACCGGCGCCCATACAAACATGGTTGCTTTGGGTTTCTCAACTTCCCAGCCGATCGAATTCAATCCCTCGCATAACACATCACGGCGCTCTTTGTAGCGATCACATATTTCAGCCACACAGGACTGGTCACCTTCCAATGCCAGAATCGCCGCGACCTGTATCGGTGTGAACATCCCATAGTCAAGATAGGATTTAATTCTCGCCAATGCAGCAACCAATTCACGATTGCCGCTCATAAACCCAACCCGCCAGCCGGGCATACTGTAAGTCTTCGATAAGGAATAGAACTCAACGGCAACCTCTTTGGCTCCGGG
Source organism: Gammaproteobacteria bacterium (assembly GCA_028284675.1). Taxonomy (GTDB): domain Bacteria; phylum Pseudomonadota; class Gammaproteobacteria; order HTCC5015; family HTCC5015; genus JANQRI01. Next base: position 54,582 of record JANQRI010000021.1, read on the forward strand.
CACCTGCAAAATAGACGGCGCTTTATAACCGTCAAATACAATTTCGGCATAAGCCAGATCGTGGACCACCCAGATTTCATGGTCACGGGCAATGGCCACAACCCGTTCAAAAAAATCGAGCTCCACACATTGAGTCGTCGGATTACCCGGAAAATTCAGGATAAGCATCTTCGGTTTCGGAAAAGAGTCCTTGATCGCTTTTTCCAGTTCTGCAAAAAAATCAACATCCGGGCGTAACGGTACATGGCGCACATCCGCACCGGCTATCACAATGCTGTAAGGGTGAATTGGATACGCGGGATTCGGCACCAAAACCGCATCTCCCGGACCGACCGTGGCCAACGCCAGATGTGCCAACCCCTCTTTGGAGCCGATCGTAACAATCGACTCTGTTTCAGGGTCCAGATCCACTCCAAACCGCGACTCATACCAATGGGCAACTGCCCGTCGCAAACGGGGTATCCCCCGGGACAGAGAATAGCGGTGTGTATCATCACGCTTTGCCGCTTCTACAAGCTTATCGACAATATGCCGCGGGGTTGCCTGATCCGGATTTCCCATGCCGAAATCGATAATATCCTCACCGCGCGCGCGTGCCTGCGCCTTTAGCTCGTTGACGATGTTAAAGACATATGGAGGTAAACGGTTTATTCTTGGGAAATCAGTTTTCACTTGGTTATAGGTCCGGGCAGCGTAAAAACGCGTTAACCTACTTAATGAGTAGCAGAGTGTCAAATAATCCGGCCTGAGTGCACTACTGCCGGGTGGGCATACACCAGCGAGCCTTGTATATGAAATTTAACCTGGAAACCGCAGATCACCGTTTTTTGATTCAAAATTACTCTGCGGAAGGCGTATTAATCGCAGGACAACTATATCGCGAGAGCCTGATCGTCACGCCAAACGACCCACCCTCTGTATGGAGCCCACCCGCGGTCCAACTGCTGAAGCTTGAGGATTTTGCCACAGCGCTACAGGGAAACCCCGAAGTATTGCTGCTCGGTACCGGCTCAGAACTGATATTCCCACCCTATACTTTGAACGCTGAGTTCGCACAATTGCGCATCGGGCTGGAAGTGATGAATACTGCGGCTGCCTGCCGCACGTTTAATGTGCTTGCAGGTGAAAGCCGGCGGGTCACAGCCGCATTTATACAGAATTACTGAAGCAGGATATCAGAATAAAAACCGCGGCTCTCAAGAATACGCCGCAATCTCTTCAGGGCTTCCATCTGAATTTGTCGCGCACGCTCACGGGTAACACCCAGCTCATGGCCTACCTCCTCCAGTGTACAGCGCTCATAACCATGCAAGCCAAAGCGTCTGAGTACAACTGCCCGCTGCTTCTCATCAAGCTCCTGTAACCACTCATCAATATGCTCATTGACCTCATCGGCCTGAATCAGGTCCAGCGGTTGCGGATTCTGCTCATCAGGAATTACATCCAGCAAGGGGCTTTCGCTGTCTTTACTGATCGGTACATCAACGGAAGTGACCCGTTCATTCAAACCGAACATACGCTTAACCTCACCAATCGGCTTATCCAGCCGGTCGGCAACTTCCTCAGGCGTCGGTTCACGCTCCAGGGTTTGCTGTAACTGGCGGGCAGCCCTGAGATAGATATTCAGCTCTTTAATAATATGGATCGGCAGACGTATGGTTCTTGCCTGATTCATTAATCCGCGCTCTATCGTTTGCCTTATCCACCAGGTTGCATAAGTCGAAAAGCGAAAACCTTTTTCCGGATCGAATTTTTCAACCGCGCGAATCAGCCCAAGATTGCCTTCCTCGATCAAATCCAGCAACGCCAGACCACGGTTCATATAACGTCGTGATATCTTTACAACCAGGCGTAAATTCGACTCTATCATTTTCCGGCGGGCCGCAGCGTCCCCTTGCCGGGTCAGGCGACCATATTTGATTTCTTCAGCGGGTGTAAGTAATGAAGAATACTCTATTTCTTTCAGATACAGGCGGGTTGCATCGATTTCCTTCCCGGACAGGTCACCCGGGGCAAAACTGTCCGGTTTACTACCCTGTGCCACATCGGCATCAATATCGAGTGTGAGATCCGCATAGCTAACGGCATTAAGATCCGAATCCTCGATACTTTTACCCAATGTACCGTTGCCGTCTTTTTGCATCCGAAACCTCGACTAGCCGGCGCTCCTAAAAGATACTCCCAGCATAGCTCGATCGCTAACGCTTCGGCAAGTGCTTCAGCGGATCTACTGGCGCGCCCTGCCGGCGAATTTCAAAATGCAGTCGGGCCAAGCGCGACTCGGAAAAGCCCATTTTTGCGATTTTCTGCCCGGATATGACAGCGTCACCCTCTCGAACCAGTAATTCACTGTTATGTCCGTATGCGCTTAGATACTCATCGCTATGCTTGATGATCAGCAGGTTTCCATAGCCTTTAAGGCCGCTGCCACTGTAAACCACTTTTCCTGCCGCGGTTGCCTTGACCGGTTGACCAAACTTACCGGCAATATCGATTCCTGTGGAGGTACTGTTACTGCCCCGAAAGCGGGCGACAATTTTACCGTCTGCGGGCCAGCGCCACTGCTTCGGAGTGGTTTTCGCCAGTACCGGCCGTTTACCCGTATCACGCGCCTTGAGAGATGGTTTTGTTGTATTGCGGCTCGCCTGAGCCGGGCTTGCCTGCGGCTTGTTATTTGACTGCAGGCCATCGGGTTCCACTAAAAACAGCTGCTGACCGGGATATATCGTGTAAGGCGATGAAATATTGTTCCAACGCGCCAACTCTTTGTAATCCAACTTATACCGCCAGGCAATTGCAAATAATGTTTCATTTTTTCTGACGGTATAGCCCTGTGAACCAAGCCGCCACCGATCACTGCTACAAGCGCTCATCAAAAGCGAATAGATCACAATAAAAACAAGCAGCCGCAACGAGACCCGCCGTGTACCGCTGTCTACATCCACGGTTTATTTAACCCAAAAGTAGGCCACGACTGCCAATACCACTACAGCCCAACCTATCCACTCGACATAGCGACGTGCCAGCGGCTCAAATTTCGGACCAAGTAACATAATCAAACCGGCGGCGAGAAAAAACTGTCCGGCCCGGCCAATAAATGATGCAACAATAAAAGGCAACAGGCCCATTGACAGACTTCCGGCGGCAATGGTGAAAACTTTATACGGTATCGGCGAAATACCTGCCAAAAATAATGCCCAGAAACCCCATTTTTCAAACCAGCTTCTGGCCAGCTCATAACTGTCCTGATAACCAAAATCCGTGATTAAAGGCCGCACTGCCTCAATCAAAAAGATTCCGCAACCATAGCCCAATAATCCGCCCATTACCGAGCTGATTGTTGCGATAAGCGCCAGCTTTAAACCACTATCGGGTTTCGCAGCCACCATCGGCGCCAACATAAAAACCACCGGAATCGGAAAAAAAGATGACTCCATAAAGCTGACCGCTGCCAGATACCGGGGTGCATATTTGTGCCTGGACCAGTGTATTACCTTGTCATAAAGCGGGCCGAACAGCTTCATTGGTTAACACGCCCACTGAGAAACGGCACAAAAGACACGGCTTCCAGCTCTTCGGCTTCATAGCCACTTTGGGTACGCTCTATTAGCATCAGGCGCTGCACATTATCCATACGGCCTACCGGAATCACCATACGCCCCCCAGGTTTAAGCTGGGATAAAAGTTCTTGCGGAACCTCCTCAGGCGCTGCGGTCACAATGATTGCATCAAATGGTGCATGCTCGGGCCAGCCCCAGCCACCATCTGCATGCTTTAAATGAATATTGGAAAATTGCAGACGCCGGCAAAGCCCTCGTGTACGTGTATAAAGCTCATAAATGCGCTCCACACTGTACACTTCATCAACCAATAGTGACAATATCGCGGCCTGGTAACCGGAACCGGTGCCGACTTCCAGCAGCTTTTTCGGCCGTCTGGCCGGGTCACTGCCAAGCAATGCCTGGGTCATACGCGCAACAATCAATGGCTGTGAAATCGTCTGACCATAACCAATCGGCAATGCACAATTCTCATAGGCCCGATTTGACATTGCTTCATCGACGAATAAATGCCGGGGCATATTGCGGATCACCTGCAATACTTCATCATCGCAAACCCCAGCGGATCGCAGCTTTTCGATCAGCTGATCACGCCTCCGTTGCGAGGTCATGCCGATACCCAACAGGTCTTCCCGGCTTAAATGTGTATTCACTCCTGTATCCAACGCGCTAAAGATTCCAGATGTTCATAACGGGTTAAATCAATTTGTAACGGTGTTATTGACACACGGTTATTATTTATCGCATGAAAATCAGTACCAGGCCCACTATCCTGCTCTGCCCCCGCAGGCCCTACCCAGTATATAGGCTCGCCCCGGGGATCGCACCCCTGAATCACTTTCTCAGATTTATGCCGGTTTCCCAGGCGGGTCACCTCCCATCCGGCAAGTCGCTCCCAGGGCACATCCGGCACATTCACATTCAGAATACTGTCTGCCGGCAAAGACCGGTTCTGTATGCGGTTGACCAGGCGCTGCGCAACCCGGGCCGCGGTTGCATAATGCTCCGCATTCATCGAGTTAATCGATACTGCGACCGCAGGATACCCCAAAAAACGCCCTTCCATCGCGGCAGCGACCGTGCCCGAATAAATAACATCGTCGCCGAGATTTGCGCCCGCGTTAATCCCTGAGATCACCATATCCGGCTCATAATCAAGCAAGCCGGTCAAAGCCAGGTGTACACAGTCGGAAGGCGTGCCGTTCACATACAAATAACCGTTATCAGCGGTAAACACCCTGAGAGGATCACGTACAGTCAGCGAACTGCTGGCCGCACTTCGGTCACGTTCGGGTGCTACTACGATAATTTCGTCGGCAAGCTCACGCATTGCCTCAGCCAGCGCCACTATTCCCGCAGCACGGTAACCGTCGTCATTACTTATTACAATTCGCATAGCTGATCGTACCTGGTGAAAGCCCGGAAGCATAAACAACACGGCTTATTTTGCAAGCGTATCTATCACCCTGCGATGGCAACCCCATAAATCGTGTTTACCTAAAACAGTTTACACTGCTTGGCAAACCTGAAATAGTGTTCTCCAGTTCCAGTGAAAGTGGTCAAAATAAACTTATCAGGCAAAAATCTGTCTGTATTTAAGAGAAATATCCAACGATAGATGCAGAAAAAGGCCGGCGCTTTACAAACAGCTCCCAAAATATCTGTCCTGCAAGCAGGTTAATAACGTATCAGAAAACCAGAATCATCATGGCCAGGAACAAAATAAATAACCCTGACAGCGAGCTGTTCCGTGAAACCGTCGGTGATATCAAGCGCCTGGACAATGACCGTATAGAGTCATCTAAACCATTGCCGCGCCCCATTCCGAAACAATCACAGATAGACGATGCCCAGGTCATTGATGAAATGCTCTCCGATCATTATGACCCGATGCAACTGGACCTCGGCGATGAAATCAGTTTCCGCCGGCCCGGCGTTCAACACAGTGTGATGCGCAAACTTAAACGCGGCCAATACAGCATCGGTGCCGAATTGGATCTGCACGGAATGACGATACCTCAAGCCAGGCGCGCACTGGTTGAATTCCTAAATGCCTGCCGGCAGGCACAAAAAAAATGTGTCCGTATTATCCACGGCAAAGGCCGGCGCTCCTCTAACAAAGGCCCGGTTCTAAAGCCAATGGTTGCAAACTGGTTGACCCAGCTTGATGATGTGCTTGCGTATACAACGTCCAGGCCGATTGATGGGGGTACGGGTGCTTTGTATGTGCTTCTAAAAGGCTAACTGCCCCAGTCATAACGAAAATTTAACCCAAACACCGACTGCGAAAAGCTTTGTGCCAGTTCACGGCCAAAGACCTGCCTAAAAAACCGCGCCGCACGTGTAACTGTATCATTATCCCCGTGAAACCAGGTGAACTCTGCACTCCAATGCGCATTTATCTGATACCGCAACATAACATCGATAACCTGATAATCGTCTTCGCGATCAATGCGTAAATTTGTGAAACCGGCACCATCATAATCGCTATGCAGTTGCATAATCATTATGCCGGCATCGAAACGCTGACCAGGCGATATATTCACCTCCAGCTCAACACCGTTAAAATCTCTGGCAACCAACAGATCGGCCAGCACGCTTGAGCTATCAGCTTCCTCATGACCGCCCAACAGCGCAAACCGGATATCCACCGGGCGGATATCGGAACCAAGCAATGCATAAACACCGAGCTCTACCTGTAACAGCGCTGCATCCCGAAATGACTCTTGTGCATATGCCTGATCGGCATATTGTATATTAAGCAACCAATCAGCTTTGCTGACTAAACGGGAACGCCAGTCAAAATCGAATGCCCATATATCACGATAATTTTCTGAATCAATTGAAAGGCGCTCGATATTAAATCCCAGACCCGCATAATACGCCCCGGTATCACGCTCAAATCGCGCTTCGATATCGTGATAGGCAAAGTCGAACTCACTGAAATCCTGGTAATACTGCCCTCCGCTTTCCAGTGACAAGGACAATTGATTGTCAGCCGAAAGCGGTTGCCGCCAGCCGATACCGCCCTGCAAACGCCAATAATTATCACGCTGACCGGCGACAGCAACACTGTCAATAATCGCCCTGGCCAATAAACTGTCAACCCTGGGGTTATTATTGGCGTTATCATCAACACCCAAGCCTGTTTCAAAAAAAGCAAACGGTGCGCCTTGCGTATTACCGGAATTAATATGTTTTTTTCCCGGCTTTGCATGCTTAATATTCAACTCTTCTCTTATCGCACGGCTTTTATCGTGCTGGCCGGACAGGCGATAAGTATCTGCCAGTTCGGCTTTTATTACATGGTTATCGGGCTCCAGCATCAACAAGTGCTCTAAAGCGCTCACTGCCTCATTCGGCTGGCCTGCACGAGATGCAGCCAATCCATAGTAATAATAAAAATCGGCATGCCGCTCTAAATTGTTGAACTGCCGTGCATACTCCAATGCACCTTTATAATCACCGGACTCATATAAGTACATTAAAGTTACAGGTTCGTATTTTTCTCCAGACAGCGCCACACCATGACTTAACAGACACCACAACAGAAAAAAACAGCTTAGCCTATCAATGAGCGACCGATTCATAATTCACAATTTCTCTCAGTAAACTGGTTGCATAACTTCCGGCCGGCAACTCAAATGAAATTTTCAATACATCAGCATCCATGCTCCACTCCAGCTGCTTTGGCAAAACAGATAAGGCTCTGCGACCCGTCTGTAAACGACACCGCTTAAGGCCTGCTGTAAGTGCAGAAAACTCATCCATGACCTCAGCTTCTAACATCATCGTGGTCGATTGCGCCAGGGACTCACCTTCGCCGTAAAGCGGGCCGGTGATGCGCAGCTCTTTATTCTCTACCCTTTTTTGCAAAGCGGCGCTGTCTTCCCCTGTCGATGAAAAAACACTGCGACACCCGGCCAACATCAGAACGTCGCCCTCCAAAACATTTTGCCAGGAACCCTGCTGTAACCTGAAATCCAGGACCTTATTAAACAGCAGTGAACGCGCTGCAGAAAGATAAATAGCGCGCAGCGAACGTTTAGGCTTTATGTCACCATTGAACATCGCAAATGCCTGCCCAATATTATGCCCGTCAATGCCAAAACGCTGCTCACCAAAGTAATTCGGCACCCCTTCTTTTTGAATGCGGGCACAGTGCTGCATTAGCGCGTCATCAGCACCCTGCAAACCCTTAACAACAATATTAAAAAAATTAGCCCTTAAGTGACCGGGCTTAAGCTTTTTACGGTGCCGGGAAACCTGTAAAACCTTGGTTTGCCGGTCTTCCAGGTCCTGCCAGTCCGGCTCAGAAGCGCCGGGCAGATGTACGCTAAACCATTGGCGGGTCAATGCATGCCGGTCTTTGAGCCCCGCATACCCCACCGCGAATTGTTTTACCCCAGCCAGCTCCGCAAGCCGTCGCACTAACCACTGAGTATTCTGGTGCCGTTTCTCAATAAATAGATAAACATGTTCACCTGTACCTTCAGGCATACGGACCAGCTGTTCATCCACAATAAAGTCATCGGCAGTCGCACGAATCAGCCCTTTTACCTCAGGACCACCATATGCATACGCCCAGTTATTAATATTTAACGGTTTCATTCAAAAGCTTTTTATAACGATGCGGCGATAGTGCATAAAAATACGCCTTACGTACAGATTTGATGATTGAAATCGATACTTAATCGAGATATTGGCTGCTCAATGGGCCTGACTTTCCAGCTGACATATAACAACAGATGGCAAAGGCATGCGCCGCCGGATTTTTCTGGTCTATCGGCAACAAAGATAAGTGCTTATACATACCGTCATTTTTTGACGGCTTGTCATTTCTTTGGAGTATGTGTTTAATAGCGGCCCATGCAACTGTCCACACGCAAACAGCGCACCCTTAAAGATCGAGAGCAGCTTATTTTAAATATCGCCGCAGAACTGCTCGAATCGGACGGCTACCTTGGTTTAAACATGGACCGAATCGCCGAAGCGACCGAATACTCGAAAGGCACTATTTATCAGCATTTTACCTGCAAAGAAGAAATTGTATGTGCGCTGAGTGCGCGCACGATGCAAACCCAACTTGAAATGCTTGAGCGCGTGCACAACTTTAGTGCCTCTCCCCGTGAAAAAATGGTCGCGGCACTCGCCGCCCACCAGATACTTGCGCGGCTTTACACACGCGCATTTAATAACCTCCTGATAATAAAAAACACGTCTATACGCGGTAAAATTCCGGAGGCCAACCTGAAACAATTGCGCAACTACGAAAACCGTTGCTTCGAAGCCATTTGTAATATTGTTGAAGAAGCTATCCAGGCCGGTGATTTACAGCTGCAGATACCGGTCCCCGAAATGGTATTTGGGTTCTGGGCCATTGCATTCGGCTCTTCCATGCTACAAATTATGGACTACCCCCTGGCGCAGATGAATATTCATAACCCCGATGAAACTATTAGGTTGCCATGCCGCTATGCATTAGACGGTTTTGGCTGGAAACCATTGAGCAGCGAATGGGATTACTCAAGTACTTACCGGCGAATCCACGAAGAGCTGTTTCCCGAAGAAATAGAACAACTCAAGATGCTACACATTAAACTCACAGGCACCTGAGCAGAAGTGCCAAAACTAAGGTTCAAAATATGATCGAAACATATGCCCGATGGATAATCAAATGGAGATTTTTTATTATCGCCCTGACTATTCTAATGGTTTGCGGGCTTGGGAGCGGCGGACAATTTTTATCATTCAAAAATGATTACCGTGTCTTTTTTAGTGAAGATAACCCGGAACTGAGGGCATTTGAAAATCTTCAGGACACCTATACAAAAAACGACAACCTTTTGTATATGCTGGAGCCCAAAGATGGGAATGTCTTCACTCCGGAAACACTACAGGCCGTAATTGACCTGACCGAGCAGGCATGGCAATTGCCATATTCTATCCGGGTCGACTCAATCAGCAATTATCAGCACACCTACGCCGATAATGATGATCTGACCGTTGCAGACCTGATTGAATCCCCGGACACACTGTCCGCCGAAGAGATTGAAAAAATAAAATCTATCGCAACCAACGAACCCCTGCTGGTAAACCGCCTGATCTCGCCGCAAGGGCATGTGACCGGCGTGAATGTCACGGTCCAACTGCCGGGAATAAACCCAACTGAGGAAGCGCCGTCGGTGGTTCAGCCCGCCCGGGAAATTATTCAGGAGCTGGAAAGCCGCTACCCAAATATCAACTTTTATTTAACCGGCGTTATTATGATGAATAACGCATTCCCGGAAGCCACTTATCACGATTTCAACACCCTGATCCCTATAGCCTTTGCAGCCGTGTTGTTCGGACTGCTGATTTTTTTACGCTCATTGGCCAGCACAATCGTGACACTGATGATTATCTCAGGGTCAATTATTTGCGCAATGGGAACCGCCGGCTGGCTGGGTATTCAACTGACACCCCCTTCCGCCTCGGCACCGACGATGATTTTAACCCTGGCAGTTGCTGACTGCGTGCATATCCTGGTGAGCTTTTTACACAGCATGCGTCAGGGTATTTCCAAACAAGACGCTCTGGTAGAAAGTATGCGAATCAACTTTCACCCGATATTTTTGACTTCAGTGACAACAGCAATCGGGTTTTTAAGTTTAAACTTCAGCGATGCACCGCCGTTTAATGATTTGGGCAATATTACCGCTATCGGCGTTGTATATGCTTTTATTCTGGCAGTTACTTTTCTACCCGCGATGATGTCGATATTGCCGGTCAATGTCGCGACCGAGCAAGAACAAAGTCAAAGTTACATGCCCAAGCTCGCGGAATTCGTGATTGAAAAACGCCGGCCGCTGCTTTGGACGATGAGCGCATTAGTCGTAATCACCGCTGCATTTATTCCTAAAAACGAGTTGAACGATTTATTTGTGCAATATTTTGATGAGAGCATTAAATTCCGCACAGACACCGATTATGTAACCGAAAACCTGACCGGCATGTATTTTATCGATTACTCACTGGGCGGCGACACGACCAATGCGATTAGCGACCCGGCATTCCAGCATGATGTTCAGGCCTTTGTAGACTGGCTTTATCAACAGCCCGAAGTTTTACATGTCAATACATACACTGACATTATGAAGCGCCTTAACAAAAATATGCACGGTGACGACCCGGCGATGTATAGTCTGCCGAAAGATAAAATGCTAGCCGCGCAATACCTGCTTCTTTATGAAATGTCCCTGCCATACGGGCTGGACCTGAATAATCAGATCAATATTGATAAATCCGCAACCCGGTTGTCTGTATCCATCAAAACCTTAAGCTCCAATGAGATTCTGGAGCTGGAGGAAAGAGCCGCTGAATGGCTGAAACAAAACACACCCAATATTTATTCACCGGGGGCAAGCCCGAGCATTATGTTTGCACATATCGGGCAACGTAATATCCAAAGCATGTTAATCGGTACAACACTGGCACTGGTTGTCATCTCTTTACTATTAATTGTCGCTTTAAAATCCTGGAAATACGGTCTGTTAAGTCTGCTGCCCAACCTATTGCCTGCAGTTGTATCATTTGGGTTATGGGGTCTATTGGTTGGAGAGGTCGGCCTTGCACTGTCAGTCGTTACCGGCATGACGCTCGGGATTGTTGTAGATGACACCGTACACTTTTTAAGTAAATATTTACGGGCACGTAGAGAACAAAACCTGAATGCGCCGGATGCGGTGCGCTATGCATTCTCCAGTGTGGGAGTTGCATTGATTATCACCACTATTGTGTTAATGGCAGGCTTTCTGGTGCTGTCGCTGTCATCCTTCAGGCTGAACTCCGGGATGGGACTACTGACCGCCATTACAATCGCGATAGCACTGATAATAGACTTCCTGCTGCTACCGCCGTTATTAATGAAAATCGAGGAATCCGAAGATGCGAAAAAAACCCTTTCTTCCCCTGCTGACCGGGTTGCTGCTTAGCACCAGCCTGAATCCGGTATACGCACTACAGCTTGACGGTTTAACCCCAGAGGAAGCCGGTTTAAAAATCGCCGCTGAAAGTGATCGCCGTGATACCGGGTTCGGCAACTCCACCGCAAACATGACGATGGTGTTACGCAACAGGAAAGGCGAAGAAAGTGTGCGGCAGATTCGCAATAAAACACTCGAAGTACCCGGCGACGGCGACAAAAGCATGTCGATTTTTGATGAACCTGCGGATGTCAAAGGTACTGTATCTCTTACCTACAGCCACGGACTGAAACCCGACGATCAATGGCTGTATCTGCCCGCGTTAAAACGTGTCAAACGCATCAATTCAAAAAACAAGTCAGGCCCTTTTATGGGCAGCGAATTTGCATTCGAAGATATTGGCTCACAGGAAATTGGAAAATACGCTTACAAATATATAAGTGATGAAGTTTATAACGGTCTGGACTGCTATATCGTTGAGCGTTACCCGCAATACAAATTTTCAGGATATACCCGGCAGGTCACATGGATAGATAAAGCAGAATTCAGAGCACAGAAAATAGACTTCTATGACCGTAAAAACGCTTTGCTAAAAACACTGAAATTTAATAATTACAAAAAATATCTGGATCAGTACTGGCGGGCACACACCATGAACATGGTCAATCATCAAACCGGAAAAAGCACCACGCTAAGATGGGATAACTTCCAGTTCCGCACTGACCTGACCGAAAGAGACTTCGATCAAAGCGCGCTGAAACGAATTCGATAAACACATTACCATGATAAAACTGCGGCTTACTGCACCGGCCGGTCTGATATTTTTTTTTATCGCAAGCACATGCACGGCCGACTGGTCCGGTAACATCACGCTTGAGGGACGGCATTTTAGCGGCGAAGCCGCTTCAGCGCGGCAAAGCAATAATAATATATCACTATCCGCAGAACCGGAGTTTTTTTACCAGTTTCCGGATTCCCGCGATAATATCGTGTTTACCTCATTTGCCCGCATTGATCAAACTGACAGTGAACGCAGTCATGTGGATATCAGGGAGCTGTACTGGCAGAAAATTGCCCGGGACTGGGAACTGACACTGGGCATCAACAAAATATTTTGGGGCGTTACCGAAACCATTCACCTGGTTGATATTATCAATCAAACCGACAGTGTCGAGAACATTGATGGTGAAGACAAACTCGGCCAGTTGATGGCTCAGTTCAGCCTGATTCAAGACTGGGGTGTTATTGATTTTTTTATATTACCCGGGTTTCGCGAAAGAACATTCCCGGGTGAAGACGGCCGCCCGCGATTCACTCCATTCATTATCGATACCGATCGCGCACTGTATGAGTCAAGCGATGAGAACAAACATATCGACTACGCGGTCCGCTGGTCAAACAGTATCGGTATCTGGGATATCGGAGTCTCACATTTCTCCGGTACAAGCCGTGAGCCACGCTTTATCCCCGATTTCAGCAACCCCCAGCAACCGGTATTACTGCCGCTATATGAGCTGATCGATCAGACCGGAGTTGATGTGCAGGCCACTCTGGAGGCCTGGCTGTTAAAACTCGAAGCCATTCAACGTTCCGGGCAAAGCGAAAGCTTTGCGGCGGCGGCAGCAGGCTTTGAATATACCTTTGTCGGGGTATTCGGCAGCAGTGCCGATATCGGAATGGTGACCGAGTATCTGTATGATGAGCGTGACAGTCAGCCTTTAAACGACGACCTTGCAATCGGTGCCAGAATCGCACTGAATGATGTGCAGTCCACCGAAATTCTGGTCGCAGTGCTGACCGATTTGGATAATCAGTCAAATTCATATTTTGTGGAAGCCAGCCGCCGAATTGGCAATGCCTATACACTCGGTATTGAATTACGCGGTGCAACCAATATCGCAACAGGTGACCCGGTATCCGCACTAAGACAGGACCGGTTTTTACAAATAGACTTTAGTTACTTTTTTTAGCTTAATGTAATTGCCTGCTACCGGTGCAAACGGGTTAAATCATATAGTTTTTGCAATGCCGGCTGACCCAGTTCTTCTATATTGCCTTTACGCAGATTTGAGGGCAGCTTTATATTTGCATAGCGGATTCGTATCAGGCGGCTCACTTTAACACCCTGCGACTCCCATAACCTTCTGACTTCCCGGTTGCGACCTCTTTTAAGCACCACATGAAACCAGCGGTTCGCACCATCACCACCCGCCTCCTCTATTTTTGTAAAAGCGGCAACACCGTCATCAAGTTTTACCCCATCTAACAACCGCTGCCTGAGTGCATCCGTAACTTTACCGAGAACCCTGACTGCATACTCACGCTCTACTTCAAATGACGGATGCATTAACCGGTTTGCGAGCTCACCGTCATTGGTAAACAATAACAATCCGCTGGTATTAATATCGAGACGCCCGACCGCAATCCACCGCCCGGTGGACAGACGGGGCAAGTTACGAAAAACCGTCGGACGCCCTTCGGGGTCGTCTCGCGTGGTTACTTCCCCTTCCGGCTTATAATAAAGTAAAACCCGGCTGGCTGATGACTTTGATTTTACCAGCCGTCCATTGACCATCACCTGATCATTTGGACTGACCTTCATACCCAAGGTTGCTGTTTTGCCGTTTACCCGCACACGCCCAGCCTCTATCAGGCCTTCACAACTGCGACGTGACCCAATTCCACATTCAGCCATAAATTTTTGCAAACGCTGTTCCATAACGCGACAATAACGTCTGTTGTTACCCGGATCAATGCCTGCTGTTTTTATATGTATCGTAAATTTTTTCAAACTGTTTTAGAACCAGCATGTTATGCGATGATTTTGCTTACATTTGGCTGCGCGGCAAAGCCGCCGCTCGAGGACACCCGGTTACGTTCTCAGGTGGTTGCGGTGGCACTGAGCATGCAGGGCAAACCGTATCGTTATGGCGGTTCGACACCTGCCGGCTTTGACTGCAGCGGCCTAGTTCAATACAGCTTCAAAAAAAGCGGTTTGAACATTCCAAGAAACAGCTATGCACAATATAAATTCTCTGCACCGGTCTATATTTCGCGCATGCAGCCCGGGGATCTGGTATTTTTCAGAATCGATGGCTCTTTTGTTTCACATGTTGGAATCTACATTGGCGACGGCCGCTTCGTGCATGCGCCCGGCAAGAACAGAAGTGTCAGTATTGATCAACTGGATGCAGACTACTGGCAAAAACGGCTGGTCGGTGGTGGGTCTGTATTCAGAAAACTCTGAGTTTATTTGAAAGGTTAAATCGACATCGTATGGAAAAGCGCAGCTTCATAGCATTGAATATCGCGGTACTGACTGTTTCCGATACCCGTACGGAAGAGACCGATACGTCGGGGCAACTGTTGGCCGACGCACTGACCCGCGCGGGACACACACTGGCAGATAAAAAAATTGTGAACGATAATATTTATCAGGTTAGAGCCGCTGTCTCCAACTGGATTGCGGCAGCCGATATTCATGCAGTTATTACTACCGGTGGCACCGGGCTTACTGCGGAAGATGGTACTCCGGAAGCAATCCGGCCACTCATGGATAAAGAAATTGAAGGGTTTGGTGAACTGTTCAGGTCAATATCATACGAACAGATCCAGACTTCTAGCCTTCAATCCCGTTGCCTGGCAGGTATCGCCAATGGAACTTTTATTTTCTGCCTGCCCGGCTCAAACAATGCCTGCAAAACCGCCTGGGAAGAACTGATTAAAGCGCAACTTGATCATCGTACAGCGCCCTGTAATCTGGCGATGCTTTTACCCCGGGTAAAATAAATCTGCCAATCAAAACAATACGCTGCTAATGTAACTGTTCAGACTTTTCAGACTGTATTTTTTCCAGACTGACAACATTATCCAGCTCAGGAGCCGATTCATCGGATAACTCAGCCTGCTCCTCTTGCTCTGCAGACTCCGCTTTGGTTTTTTCGTTCTCTCCCAGATCCAGCTCCGGATGAATACTGTCAAGATCCGGCAACTCCGCAAGCGACGGCATTTCATCCAGGCTTTTTAGATTGAAATAGTCCAGAAACTCTTTCGTCGTACCAAACATTGCGGGTTTTCCCGGCACATCACGGTGCCCGACAATGCGCACCCAATTACGCTCCTGCAAAGTACGCGTAATATTTGTGCTGACACTAACACCCCGAATTTCTTCAATCTCACCGCGCGTAACCGGTTGACGGTAAGCAATGATGGCCAGCGTTTCCAACAAAGCTCGTGAATAACGCGGCGGCTTCTCCTGCCAGAGACGACGAATCCAGGGTTCATTCTCCTGGCGCACCTGCACTCTATACCCACTGGCAACATTCAGCAGCTCGATACCGCGGCCTTCATACTCCTGCTGTAATTGCTCCAGGGCCTGACGAATTTGATCGCGACCGGGCCGCTCATGGTCATCGACCTCAAAGATATCGCTGATCTGATTAATATTTAACGGCTTGGCTGCCGCCAGTAATGCCGCTTCAATAATGTTCTTTATTTTCTGCGTATCCACTAGTGGTCCTCTGCAGGTTCGATAGGTTCAGGCTTATCGGAATTTTCGGTCTCGGCTTCTGCGTTGGCATCAACCGACTTTATATAAATGGGTGCAAATGGCTCTGACTGTACGATATCGATCAGTGATTCTTTTACCAGCTCCAGTATTGCCAAAAAAGTCACCACCACGCCGATACGCCCTTCTTTGGCATTAAACAAACTGCCGAATTCGATAAATTCACGGGATGTCTGCAAGTTGGACAGTACGATACTCATACGCTCCCGCACCGAAAGTGGTTCACGCTGAATATGGTGATGCGACAACATCTCCGCACGGCGCAACACATCTTTGAATACCATCAGAAGTTCCTGCAGATCAACATCCGGAAATGTTTGTTTTCGCTCTAATACCGGCGGATCGGCCGCCACATAATGCGTATCACGCTCCATACGTGGCAATTCGTCTATTTTTTCCGCTGCATTCTTGAACCGCTCATACTCCTGCAAGCGCCGCACCAGCTCAGCACGCGGATCATCTTCATCTTCCATATCCTGTGGGCGCGGCAATAACATGCGTGACTTTATCTCTGCGAGCATCGCCGCCATCACCAGATATTCACCGGCCAACTCAAGCTTTAACACCTGCATCATATCGATATAGTCCATATACTGACGGGTAATATCGGCGATCGGGATATCCAGAATATCGAGGTTTTGCCGTTTTATCAGGTACAAGAGCATATCCAGCGGCCCCGAGAAAGCCTCCAGAATCACTTCCAGCGCATCAGGCGGAATGTATAGATCTTTCGGCACAGCGGTCAGTGGCTCCCCCTGAACTAATACAAATGGCATTTCCTCCTGTTGCTGCGTAGTCGTTGCAGTTTCAGGGTTTTGATCTGTCATTATTTAATGAACCTCATTGCTTTACGTACATCATCCAATGTATCACGCGCCACTTCACGGGCGGCCTCACAACCTTCATTGATGATGCTTTCTACCGTTGAGATATCCTCAGTATATTCCTCTGCCCGCTCACGAACCGGTGCCAGCTCCTGTTGCACTGCTTCAATAACCGGACGCTTACATTCCAGGCAACCGATTCCAGCGGTTTTGCAGCCTTCAACCACCCAATCTTTTACAGACTGATCGGAATAAACCTGATGAAAACTCCAGACCGGGCATTTCTCCGGGTCACCCGGGTCTTTTTTACGCACGCGCGCCGGATCAGTCGGCATTGTACGTATTTTTTTCTCAATCGATTCGGGCGGTTCGCGCAGTGCAATAGTATTGTTATACGATTTGGACATTTTTTGGCCGTCTAGACCGATAACTTTCGCCTGTTTTGTTAACAAAGCTTCAGGCTCACGCAAAATAATTTTGCCTCCTCCCTCTAAGTAACCGAACAGCCGCTCTTTATCACCGATGGAGATATTTTGCTGACCTTCCAGTAATGCTTTGGCAACCTCCAAAGCCTCCTGGTCGCCTTGCTCGGTATATTGCTTACGCAACTGGCGATACAACTTGGCATTCTTGTTACCCATTTTGGCAATCGCTTTTTCTGCTTTTGCGGCAAAATCCGGTTCAGTGCCATATAAATGATTAAAGCGCCGTGCAACTTCACGGGTCAACTCCACATGCGCAACCTGGTCTTCACCGACCGGTACCAGACCGGCCCGGTAAATCAGTATATCGGCACTTTGCAACAACGGGTAGCCCAAAAACCCGTAGGTTGCCAGATCCTTGCCTTTCAAAACCTGCTGCTGATCCTTGTAGCTGGGTATTCGCTCCAACCAGCTGAGCGGAGTAACCATGGACAACAATAAATGTAACTCGGCATGCTCATGCACGCGTGACTGTACGAATAAATGCGATGCACCGGGTACGATACCGACTGACAACCAGTCAATCACCATATCCAGTGTATTCGCCGAGATATCCTGCGGTTCTTCGTAATTGGTGGTTAGTGCATGCCAGTCTGCGACAAAAAAGAAACATTCATAGCTATGCTGCAGTTCCAGCCAGTTTTTCAAAACACCGTGGTAATGCCCCAGGTGCAACATACCGGTCGGACGCATACCTGAGAGTACGCGCTCATTCTGTTTAGCTTGCGGGGTCAAACGAACTCCTTTCTCCCCAAGCCGCACTCACAGCACTCGTTTTTAACACGGCTCCGCAAAAGCTCCCTTGGGGGATAATAAAATAATCTATTTTTATATTATTTTTCAAATACTTATATACCTAAAAACCTGGTGTTACAGTGTCCGCATAAGAATGACGACCATAACAGGTCCGGCAGTGCATTTTATGGGTTTATCCAGCTAATATCACCCCCTCCGACACGAATCAACGCCGGATAATCGGCAGTCAAATCCACCACCGTCGTAGGCAATGGCGCACAAAGCCCGCTGTCGATCACCATATCCACTTGATGCCCCAGCAATTCCCGGATCTCAGCAGGATCAGCCAGCGGCGCATCCTGGCCCGGCAAAATTAAAGAGGTGCTCATCAGCGGCTGATCCAGCACATCGAGAGTCTCACGTGTGACCGGATGATCCGGCACGCGAATACCGATAGTTCTGCGCTTAGGGTGTTGCAAGCGCTTCGGCACCTCCCGGGTGGCTTTCAAAATAAAGGTATAAGCCCCCGGTGTATGCGCCTTGAGGATACGATAGTGGCTGTTACTCACCTTTGAATAAACCGCAATTTCACTCAGATCACGGCAAATCAACGTAAAGTTATGGTTTTTATCCACCTGACGAATACGGCGTATTCGGTCAAGAGATTCTTTATCCCCAATATGACAACCCAGCGCATAGCCTGAATCGGTCGGATAGACAATCACACCACCGGCATGCAGCACTTCTGCCGCCTGCCTGATCAGGCGAAGCTGTGGGTGAGTAGCATGGATTTCCAAATAACGGCTCATCGCGGCGGGAGAATATCAGGCTCGGACAGCCAGGGCCAACCCCTGATTGGCTTGGCATTAGCGACCTTAAAGCGATATGATACGCTGCTTTAATACGGGCCCAAGATGAAAAAGCTGTTATACGATTTTTTCCCGCTACTGCTGTTTTTCGTAACATTTAAAGCGTACGGAATATTTATAGCGACCGGTATCGCCATCATCGCATCACTGATACAAATCGGTGTTTTTTGGCTGCAAAACCGCCGCTTCGAGAAGATGCATCTGATCTCTGCCGGCCTGCTTGTGGTCTTTGGGGGGCTGACGATTGCATTACAGGATCGGGCATTTGTGATGTGGAAACCAACAATACTCTACTGGCTGTTTGCCGCCGGATTACTCATATCGCTATTGCTGTCAAAAGGCTCCGCTTTTCAGGGCCTGCTTTCTCTCACGAATAACCAAATTGATATTCCAACCCGTATTTTCAAACGGGCCGACCTGATGCTTGCCGTGTTTTTTGTACTGCTCGGCATCATCAACCTTTGGTACGCGTATGAGTACTTCAATGCCGAGAGTGCGTTACGGTTAGCACACCCCGGCATCACCGAAGCGCAGATTACAGAACTGGTTTGTGATACCGGCTTTCCCGCTAACGCTATTCAACACTGCCAAAGCGCCAGTGAAGCGGAAAAGTCCTGGGTGAATTTTAAAGTTTTCGGCAGCCTGATACTGACATTTGTATTTATGTTCGGAATTTCTCTTTATCTGTCACGCTACATGCCCGAACAACTGGAAAAAGAATAGGCAAAACAGACAAATGCTTTATGTAATTATCAGTAAAGATGTTGATGACAGCCTGGAAAAGCGTAAGTCAGCACGCGCCGCACATTTGGAAAGGCTGCAGGCACTTCGTGATACCGGGAAACTAATCCTTGCCGGCCCGCTGCCGGCAATAGACAGTAATGAGCCTGGCCCTCATGGATTCAGTGGCAGCCTGATCGTTGCAGAGTTTGATTCACTCGATGATGCGCAACGCTGGGCGGATGCCGATCCGTTTATGGCAGCCGGAGTTTATGCGCAGTCTGTTGTAAAACCGTTTAAGCGGGTATTCTGATGAGTTCGCGCGTCGAAATGATACGAAAACGCCTGGAAGATACACTGGCTCCCGAACACCTGCATATTGAGGACCAAAGCGCATTACATGCGGGTCACCCGGGCGCACGAGGCGGCGGTGGTCATTTCGCTATTGTGATTGTATCCGATCAGTTCAAGGACAAGAGCATGATTCAACGACACCGGATGGTGTACAAGGCACTTAATGATGAAATGCAAACTGAAATTCATGCGTTAAGTATCAAATCATTAACTTCTGCGGAATACCTTTCCGAACAGCAATCCTAACTTTAAGAAGGAAATCGTATGTCAATACATCATCCCTTGCTCATATCCACGCTCGGCGCTGTACTGCTGCTAACAGCCTGCAATCAAAGCACGCCTGTAGGCCGCCCTATGCAAACAACTGGAAACACTGTCGCTAAAATTAACGGCGTTTCCATCACCGACACTGAGCTCGATTTAATAGTTAAAACACGGCTCGATGCGGGACAGTCAGTTACAAAAGAAGCCGTTCTGGATGAAATCATCGGGCTGGAGTTACTTCGCCAAACCGCGGTCGCAGACGGCCTTCATAAAAAAACCGAGATAGCCACTGAAATCAATCGTCAGGCAACCAATGTATTGGCATCTGCATACATCAGAAATCTGTTACAGACCCAACCGGTAACCGAGGATGATGTGCAAAAAACCTATCAGGAGCAGGTTGCCGCATTTCCTAAGCAGGAATACAAAGCTCGCCATATTTTATCCGTCAGTAAAGAAGATGCACTGGCAAACATTGAGGCACTGAAAAAAAATACCGACTTTGCCGAACTTGCCAAACAAAAATCAACCGGACCATCCGGCCCGCGTGGCGGCGACCTGGGCTGGGCCAACCCAAACAGCTTTGTACCGGAGTTTTCAAAAGCGCTGCAGGCACTTGAGAAAGGAAAATATACCGAGGAGCCGGTTGAAACACAGTTTGGCTGGCATGTGATTTTGCTTGAAGATATACGTGATACGCAGCTGCCGGAAATAAATGCACTGCGCTCGCAACTGGAACGCATGGTTATCAACAACCGGCTAAAAGAGCTGATCGCCGGCTTACGGGAAAAAGCCAATGTCACGATTTCATTGCAGGAAGAAGAAGCCGCTGCAGAGGATAATCAGGAAAGTGCTGCTGATGAGTCGTCATCGGGGTAATGAGTATACTTCTGCTTGGGTAAAGATTTAAGAGCCTGAACGGAATAGTATTTATAATGTAAAAATCGTGATTTGATCTGACGTTCATAAAAATGAGTCATAACTTTGCCTACAGTGTTTATTTCTCGTCCCTTTTACGCAGCCGAGTATCGCAGTCTTTTGGCACAGGTCCCGCTAGGGGCGAGCCAAGGATGGCGAGCCCGGCATTCAGGTCAGGATGACCTGTATGACGGACCGGCAAAAGACGAGAAACACAGGGAAAAGCTCCATCGTTGTGACTGCAATAGCACTGAACTAGCAGCGGCACGGGAAGCACGAAGTTAATTAATAACAAGAAAAGGAAGAATGCTTTTCGGCAATTGCTCCATGCATTGCTCTACCTCCTACATCCATGTAGTCGTGGGCACTTTTGGCGAAACAAAAGTGCCTCGCCTGCCGGGGCGAGTCCCGGCAAACATAATTTAAAACCTATTATTAGAAACTTCGAATATTATTTACGGCCACATAGAAACTTATTTTAATAACGCAAGATTAAATGTGAATTTTCACAATTTATACAAAGAAACTTAATACTATCATTGCTCACGAGTGGCCTGAAAAACAATTTCGGGCCATCGCTCTGCGGTCATTTGTAAATTCACGCGTGTCGGTGCGATATACACCAGCTCATCTGCATGATCGAGTGCCAAATTGGCACCCAGTTTGTTTTTAAATTCACTCAAACGCTTATCATCATCACAGTCCACCCAGCGGGCGGTATGCACATTGACCGGTTCAAAAGTACATTCAACACCGTATTCACGTTGTAAGCGATAGGCAACAACATCAAACTGCAGAATTCCCACCGCACCCAATATCAGATCATTACCCAACAGCGGCCGGAAAAACTGTGTGGCTCCCTCTTCGGATAATTGCATCAACCCCTTTTGCAATGCTTTCACGCGCAATGGATCTTTTAAAACCGCACGCCTGAACAGTTCCGGTGCAAAGTTCGGAATTCCGGTAAAACGCAACGCCTCCCCGGCACTAAATGTATCACCGATACGAATATTGCCATGATTATGAATACCGATAATATCACCGGCATAAGCCTCTTCAACATGCTCACGGTCAGATGCAAGAAACGTCAATGCACTGTTTAGCTTAATGTCTTTACCGGTACGGACCTGGCGAACCTTCAGGCTCTTGCGGTATATGCCGGAACAAATGCGCAGAAATGCAACCCGGTCATGGTGATTCGGGTCCATGTTTGCCTGAATCTTAAATACGAACCCGCTAAAACGTTCTTCATCCGGAGCAATCCGGCGGTCACCCGCATCCCGGTCGGAAGGTTGTGGTGCATAGTCAACAAAATCATTTAATAACTCGGTAATACCAAAATTGTTAATTGCCGAACCGAAATAAACCGGCGTCAGCTTACCGGCACGATAGGCTTCCAAAGAAAACTCATGACTCGCACCTTTTACCAGATCAATTTCATCGCGGAGTTCCTGTGCCTGAGGCCCCAGCAGTTCTTCCAGCTTGGGGTTGTCCAGCCCGGATATGGTTTCACCCTCCATAATCTTGCCACGATGATGGGCACTAAAAAGGTAAATCTGATCGTTATAAAGATGATATACACCTTTAAAATCCTGCCCCATGCCGATCGGCCAGGTCACCGGCGCACAGGCAATTTTTAAAACATCTTCAACCTCATCCAACAATTCAATCGGATCACGGCCACTGCGATCCAGTTTGTTAACGAATGTAAAGATCGGCGTATCACGCAAGCGGCACACATCCATCAGCTTGATCGTACGTTCCTCAACACCTTTGGCGCTATCAATCACCATTAATGCCGAGTCCACCGCAGTCAAAGTACGATACGTATCTTCAGAAAAATCCGCGTGCCCGGGCGTATCCAGCAGGTTAATAATTCTGTCTTTATATGGAAACTGCATCACTGAGGACGTTACGGATATGCCCCGTTGCTTTTCCAGCTCCATCCAGTCGGAAGTCGCATGGCGTGCAGCTTTACGACCTTTAACTGTTCCGGCCAGCTGTATCGCACCGCCATACAATAGCAGCTTTTCAGTTAACGTTGTTTTACCCGCATCAGGATGCGAAATGATGGCAAACGTGCGTCTTTTATTGATTTCATCTGCAATTTTGCTATCAATCACGCTTCAAAACCTTAATTTAACTCAGTACTTTCAGTTATTTTCTCAGCCTAACCACAGTATACAGCCTAAAGTAAAAGCCATTAGATAGGGTTAGAGTAGACCAATACCACATTTTATCTTTCTATAATCGCCCCCGATAAGCTCTTAGACCTAAAGAGCATGATCAAGTGACACTTTCAAGGCAATTACTCAGGCGCGCCAATTCTATCGCTATTTATCAAAATATGCAGCATGAATATCACACCCTGCAGCAAAACAGATCTCATTACAAATTAAAAAAGACGATTATCAAAATACCCGTGAGAATAGACGCGATGTATTGCGCTTAAAAGAAACTTATAGCAATCATATCATTGAGAATTGCGATGCAGAAATGGCCAAACGCGTTGCTAAGTTAATTAAATTATTATGTTTTAGGCACCCGAAGACCATAAAAGTGCTTACTCATAATAACTGTTAATATGCCGCCCAGTATCAAAACGGAAGAAAACATGAGTCTTATTGATATGACTTCATTTGCAAACAAAACACCACCAAACGAGGCAATGACGGGCACAAACAACTGCACAACGGCAGCCTGGACAGCTGAAAGACCACCAAGTGCCATATACCATATCGTGTAACCAACACCAGACGCTATTCCACCCGATACAATCGCCAACAGAACACCTTCAGTGGAATAACTGCCATCTCTGACATTAAAAAGCATGATAATCATTACGAAAGGTAAAGTACGAATAAAATTATAAGTCGTATCACTTAATGGATTTGTCGAATCTTTACCTGCCAGCGTGTAGAAACCCCATGCGCCCCCTGCCAAAGACATCAGCACAAACCCAACAAGCGGAGGCGCAGTTAAACCCGGCATTACTAAAAATATAAACCCTGAAAATGCAACTGCAGTACCCAGCCATTCAATAAAATGAAGCCTATTCCCCAAAAGCAATCCAGCCAAAATTATCGTAATTTGTACCGCAGCAAACAGTATTAAAGCCCCCATACCGGTGTCTAAGGATATATAAGCGAAAGAAAAACAGATTGCATAGAGAAATAACATAAAAGAGGCGGTCCAGCTTCCCTTTGATGCAGCGGCATCAACAGGACTCACTATTTTTAAAATTACGATTAAAACCAAAATACCTGACAATAATCGAATCCACGTAAAACTGGCGGCATCAATAGCATTTTCACCCAGTGCCAACCGACATAGAATCGAGTTACCTGCAAAAGCTAAAAGAGCCAATACTGTAAACAGCGCCGTTCTCATTTTAGCTTTCAGTTTCGCGATGGTAGATCAATATAATAACTTGAAAACAAGTGGTGAAACCATGAGTCCAGCACACAACGCCTCGCATCAGCGGCTTTTTTGACGGCGCAGCCGGCAAAAAAGTCCGACTGCATGCGTTTGTTAGCCGACATCTTTCGTTATCGCGCGTAGTCGATTCATTACACCTGCCCCATATGGGGTGAGCGTCCAATAAGTGCCACGATCCTTCACGCTTCGATTTCTGGTGCTCTGCACCATCAAACCTAAAGCACTTAATTGTATAATTACGGTTTCAAATGCGGTTCTATCAGTATCAACTTCGCTTATGTTGCTGTGACCTTTGAACTTTCTACTTTTTGGTACTGTATTTGAAAGTTCTTTTTCTATCAGGCTTATAAATCTGCTCCACAATTGATTTGTATTCGCCTCATGCATCATTGTTGGTGATAACTCAAAAAAAATTTCATTCCACGATACTGAAATAGTCCATTCCCATTTGTAACCTTGCCTCTCCTCAGGATGCCAACTATCAAAGGTACATTCGATATCAAATTTATCATCACCCTGTGCCAAATTTTCAGTGCCTTTCGGAGCTTCCGTTTTTGATTTCGCAACCTCTGCTTCTAATTCCTCAATTTCTCTTCGGAGCGCAAGAATTTCAGTATTTGCGTCTTTGTCAGGTACTTGGTCGCCTTTAACCCATCCTATACCTGGATGTTTTTTCTGTAGCATTATTAGGCTGCGGCTTACAACAGAGCCTAAATCTGGAGCGCCTTCCCAAAATTTACACATCTTTTTCTGCGCTAAATTTCGGAAATTGTCTAGTTTTTGTTTTCCTTCTTCTGACTTTTCCGTGAACTTTGCAGGAAGCTGTTCCGGATCTTTATGTAAAAAAGCAATGACCGGCTTGCCTGACTCAATTGCATATTTATACTCCATTTCGGTATAGCTGATTCCATCTGGCCCAACGCTGCCATAGCGACCACCAATTACAACTACATAGTAGTCGCAGTCGTCTATCACTCCTTTTATAAGAGACCATTGATCTTCATCTGCCGCAGGAAAAAGTTCCATGCCTGCAGGGATGCAATCTAGCTCCAGAAGGGCATGCATAATTTCTTGCCTTTCAGGTATTAAGTCTTTGTATGTAGAACTAACAAATACTTGAAATTTTTTCATTCATTTACTCATTGATATGTCGGCTAACGCTGAGTGAAGGGGCGCACGCTGTTTGCTCGTCCCGGCACGAAGTGCCCTTGCTTGCACGTTTTGTTAGGCATTTACGCAAGCAACCCAAATACGGCTGACGCAGAAAAGGAAACTGCAAATGCTACTACAACACCCCAGCGGATATTCTCTATAACCCTATGTCTTTCTTTCCCCTGTCCTATGGCAAAGGTAGCAATAGGAAAGCACTTTGCCCTTATTTTATTCAGCCCCCAGATTGCAAACCATAACGCAGCAAAAATAGCACTTAAGATTGATAGTATTTCTATGGCTCTCGAAAGCTCTGTAGGGGCTTCTTTAGGTGAATCGGGAACCATGATTCGGAGTAACATAAACCCTATAAAAGCAATGCCTCCGATTATGTAGAAAAAATCTAGTTTACATAATCGGGAATACCAAGGCTTAAGCCCATCTATAATTTCTTCGCAAGAGTCACTGAAGCGCGTTATGACATCGTCAATACCAGATGCGGTAATCAGAACGGGGCGATGCTCATAGTTTTCAAAAGTGACTTTGCTTCGATTTTCTCCATTCTCAGACCTTGAACTAAATTCAACTCGCCTGATTGAACGTTTTTTTGAATTCTCAAATGCTAATAGTTGCTCTATTGATTCAGCTTTTCTTTCTATGTTATCCGTGAACTCAACATTGGCGGAGACTGCTCCAAAGTACTGCTCAAGCGTCCCCCAAATATTCTTAATATCTATTTCTGATAGAACAAAAGCGTGCTCTCTGGTTAGCCTTAAATTTGATTCCAATGCTGTGATCTCCTTGATGCCTAACAGTTGTTTATACAGATTCGGCTTTTATTGACTTACACAGAATTTTCCAAACCCGCAAAGCCCTTGTTGTTTTATTTTTATTGTTAAAGATCACGTATCAGCGACGCTCACATTCAGACCCTGCTCGTTCATACCGATCACCGCGTACCGGGCTGCTGAAACGTCAACGCCAGTATCAACGCGTCTTCGCGGCCATCAACTGTGGGGTAATAAGACTTTCTGATACCAATCTGCTCAAAACCGAGAGAAATATAAAGGTTGTTCGCGATTATATTGGACGGGCGGACTTCAAGGTGTGCAACTTTCACGTTTGCTGACATAATCTCTTCAAGCAGATATTCCATAAAGGCCCGGCCCATACCACAGCCTCTGTGTTCACGGGCAATACAAAAATTCAGAATATGGCACTCCTGAGCAGCTATCGCCAGAATCGCGTAGCCCGCCAAAACACCGTTAAGCTCCAGCACCAGGCAGCGGTACCCGACCCTTAAACAATCTTTAAAAATTCCTTCAGTCCATGGAAATGAATAGGAGCCGCACTCTATTACAATCACATCGGATACATCAGCTTCCTGCATCTGTCTGACCGTAAAACCGGGTTTTAACGCGGCAACCATAATACTAACTTCTGTTTAGCGTCGTGCGGGCCAATTTTAAATCTTCCCAGGCTTTGCGTTTTTCTGTTGGTTTACGCAACAGATAAGCAGGGTGATAGGTCGCAATCACAGGAATATCAAAATGTTGCAGGCGGTGCGCTTTACCACGTAAGCGGCCGATTGCCTCCTCGGTCTGCAGTAAATTTTGTGCAGCAATTCGCCCCACTGCAAGAATGACTTTGGGTTTGAGCAGTTCTATCTGTCGCGTTAAATACTGTTTGCAATGCTGAACCTCTTCCGGACGCGGGTCTCTGTTATTGGGCGGCCGGCATTTAAGAATATTGGCAATATAAACCTGCTCACGTTTTAATCCGACGCCCTCAAGCATCGCATTCAACAATTTACCTGCCCGTCCGACAAACGGCTCTCCCTGCGCATCCTCATCGGCACCCGGCGCTTCACCGATAATTAACCAATCGGCATTATGATCACCCACCCCAAACACCGTTTGCTTGCGGCTCGCACTGAGCTGACACAAAGTGCAACCGGCAACACGTTGCTGCAATGCAGGCCAATCCAAACCGGGTGTGTTATCAGGCGCGTTGACTTCAGCTGTTTCGGGTGACGGTGTTGCAAGAGTTGCTTCCGATGGTTCAGCCTGCCGGCGCAATACCCATTGCTCAACTCCCATTGCGCTCAGGTATTGGTTCCTGTCTGCGTTCATAAGTACACTATGATCAGAGATCTTTAACACTCTGGGAACGCGAGCGGCGTTGCTGCAAGCGAAATTTTCTAAACTTACGCATCAACGTGGTTCCCGGACCGGACAGCATATAAATAAAGAAAAAGGTAAATAAGACTTTGGCAGGGTCAAACGATATAAATACAAATACCAATACCACCAGCAATGTCGCAGTAAAAGGAATTCTGTTACGCCCCCCAAGCTCTTTGAAGCTATAGTATGAAAAGCGGCTGACCATCAGCACACCACATAAGACCGTTACGATAAGCGCGGGAAACACCAGCTCGCTACCCTGATAACCCAAATCAGTACCCACCCAGACAAAACCGACCAAAATCGCTGCTGCCGGTGGACTGGGCAACCCCTGAAAAAAACGTTTGTCCGATAAACCAATTTGGGTATTAAAACGTGCCAAGCGTAACGCGGCGGCCGCAACATAGATAAATGCCGCCAGCCAGCCCAGCTTCGACCAGTGCCAGCCCAGTTCCCGCATTGAAAACAGCGCCCATTCGTACATCACCAGCGCCGGCGCCAACCCGAAACAAATCATATCTGAAAGGCTGTCAAACTGAGCGCCGAAATCACTCTGGGTATTGGTCAGCCTCGCGACCCGCCCATCCAGATTATCCAGCACCATCGCAATGAAGATCGCTATTGCCGCCGTTTCATAGCGTGTCTGGATCGCAGCCACAATCGCGTAAAAGCCGGCAAACAAAGCCGCCATTGTGAAAAGGTTCGGCAGTAAATAAATACCTCGGCCGCGCCGGTGATTTTCCCGATCAGGCATTTATGTCTCCAGGTTCAGCCGGCCGGTACCAATAACCCGGCCCGCCATTTTCAACAAACTGTTTCCTGCGTCAATTTGTATTAATTAACCGATTTATCGACTTTCTTGTCTTTATGAATCCACGGCATCATCGATCTGAGGCGCTCACCAACCGCTTCAATCGCATGTTCACGCCCGAGACGGCGCTTGGCTTTAAAGGTTGGATTACCGGCCTGGTTTTCCATAATGTATTCACGCGCGAACTCGCCGGTCTGAATTTCTTTTAAAATTTTGGACATCTCTGCCTTGGTTTGTTCGGTCACAATCCGCGGCCCACGTGTTAAATCACCATACTCGGCTGTATTGGAAATTGAATAACGCATGTTTGCAATGCCGCCTTCATACATTAAATCAACGATCAATTTAAGCTCATGCAGACATTCAAAATAAGCCATTTCTGGCGCGTATCCGGCTTCAACCAGGGTCTCAAAACCCGCCATGACCAATGCGCTCGCACCGCCGCAAAGTACCGCCTGCTCTCCGAAAAGATCGGTTTCGGTTTCTTCGCGAAAATTAGTTTCAATTACACCGGCACGCCCACCGCCATTTGCCGACGCATAGGAGAGTGCGATATTTTTAGCCTTGCCTGATGCATCCTGGTATACCGCAATCAAAGTCGGCACACCACCGCCTTCTTTATAAGTTGACCGCACAAGGTGTCCGGGACCCTTTGGCGCTATCATGATTACATCCAGGTCGGACCGGGGTTCGATCTGGCCGAAATGGATATTAAAGCCGTGTGCAAACGCAAGCACACCGCCTTTTTTAATATTAGGTTCTATCACTTCTTTATAGAGCTTTGCCTGATGCTCATCCGGTGCCAACAACATAACCAGATCCGCACCCTCAACCGCCTGTGCAACCGGCTTTACTGCCAGCCCGGCAGATTTTGCTTTCGCTTCTGATGCCGAGCCTGAACGCAGCCCGACGGTAACATTAACACCGGACTCT
This sequence comes from Gammaproteobacteria bacterium, assembly GCA_028284675.1. Lineage (GTDB taxonomy): Bacteria > Pseudomonadota > Gammaproteobacteria > HTCC5015 > HTCC5015 > JANQRI01. The sequence goes on from JANQRI010000021.1 coordinate 84,353, forward strand.
TTTAAATTATTGGCATGTGCATGCCCTTGAGAACCGTAACCGATAACGGCCACCTGCATATTGCGAATCAATGCTAGATCGGCGTCTTTATCGTAATAAATATTCATGGTCTATATAGTGCTCCTTTGCAGTACTCTTTAAAGATAGTCAAATGAAACAATCACGCGATAGCGTGTAATTTGCAATGCTTTGAAAAACCTAGATACGCAGTGCACGATCCCCGCGGGCAATCCCCAAAGGACCCGAACGTACCACTTCAGCCAAATCAAACGGTTCCAGGTTATGCAGAAATGCTTTTAATTTTTCAGCATCGCCGGTTAATTCTGCGGTATAAACATTATCGGTAACATCGATGACATGTCCGCGAAAAACATCGATCAACTGCATCAATTCGGTTACTTCGTTTTCGCGAATATTGACTTTAACCAGCATTAACTCACGCTCGATATGTGTAGACTCGGTTAAATCAATGAGTTTAATTACATCCACTAATTTATTCAGTTGCTTGATAATCTGCTCGATGATTTCATCGGTTCCGCTGGTCACAACCGTCATACGTGATACCGTGTCGTCATCGGTTGGCGCGACACTAAGCGCTTCAATGTTATAACCCCGTGCGGAAAACATATTCGCAATGCGCGATAACGCCCCGGACTCATTTTCCACCAACAAAGAAATTATATGTCTCATCGATTTAGTGCTCTCATTTGAAGGCCCCAATGCCTCATCAAAACGGCCTGCCGGTACGCGATCTCTGGTTTTATCAAGCAAGCTCCCGCTCCTCCTGTGCCAGATGCATCTCATGATGACCTTTACCGCTGGCGATCATCGGATACACATTCTCAGTCGGGTCGGTTAGAAAATCCAAAAATACGAGCCTGTCTTTCATTTTAAACGCATCTGTCAACGCCTTCTCAACATCACCGGGTTGTTCGACTTTTATTCCGACATGCCCGTAGCTTTCGGCAAGCTTCACAAAATCAGGCAATGCATCCATATAGGACATTGCATAACGCCCTTCGTAAAAAAACTCCTGCCACTGCCGGACCATACCCATATAACGATTGTTCAGATTGATTATCTTGATCGGTAAGCGGTATTGCAAACAGGTCGACAGCTCCTGAATACACATTTGTATGCTCGCCTCGCCGGTTATGCAGGCCACCGGGGCATCCGGGTGAGCCAGTTGCGCACCCATTGCCGCAGGCAGGCCAAACCCCATCGTCCCCAAACCGCCTGAGTTAATCCAGCGATACGGTTTATCGAATTTATAAAATTGAGCGGCCCACATTTGATGCTGACCGACATCGGAAGTTACAAACGCATCGCCTTTGGTAACCTTATAAAGCGTCTCAACCACCGATTGCGGCTTAATGATGTCGCTGTCCCGGTCATAGTGCAGGCAATCGAGTTTTTTCCACTCCTGAATCTGTTGCCACCAGCTCTGCAGTGCTTTCGCATCCGGTTTACGCTTGATTTTCTTCAAAACATCAAGCATCTCTGTAAGCACCGGTTTAACCTGCCCGACAATCGGTATATCAACTTTTACGGTTTTTGATATCGACGAGGGGTCTATATCAATATGTATGATCTTCGCAAACGGACAAAAGTCCTCCAGCTTGCCTGTCACCCGGTCATCAAAGCGTGCTCCCACCGCAAACAGGACATCACACTCGTGCATCGCCATATTGGCTTCATAAGTCCCATGCATGCCCAACATACCGATAAACTGCTTATCGGTAGCAGGATAAGCTCCGAGCCCCATCAGTGTATTGGTAATCGGATACCCCAACGCCCGGGTCAGTGTGGTCAACTCTTCAGCGGCATTGCCCAAAATAACGCCGCCGCCGGAATAAATCATTGGTCGCTTGGCATTCACCAGCATCTCGACCGCTTTACGGATCTGCCCGGTGTGCCCCTGCTCGGCCGGCTTATAAGAACGCAGCTCTATGGAATCCGGATATTCAAATGGAATTTTTATATTCGGATCAGTCGCATCTTTGGTAATGTCGATCAGTACCGGGCCCGGGCGGCCGGTGGTCGCCAGAAAAAAAGCTTTTTTAACCGCTACCGCTATATCCTCAACATTTTTCACCAGAATATTATGCTTAACACAAGGCCTGGTGATGCCGGTTGCATCAACCTCCTGAAATGCATCGCTGCCGATCACCGCACTCGGCACCTGACCGCTGATAATGACCATCGGCACTGAGTCCATATGCGCAGTTGCAATACCGGTAACCGCATTGGTAACCCCCGGGCCGGACGTTACCAGCACGACACCGGGTTTTCCGGTCGCACGGGCATAGCCATCAGCCGCATGTGTCGCACCCTGCTCATGCCTAACCAACACATGGCGCACATGCTGCTGCCGGAAAAACGCATCATAAATATGTAATACGGCTCCACCGGGATAACCGAAAACGTAGTCAACACCCTCTTCTTTCAGGCATTGAATCAGGATTTCTCCACCAGATAGGTTCACTACTAAACCTCTAAATTAAATAATTAATTAACAGGAGTTATTCACTCCGGACAGTATAAGACAATAACGGAAGCAAAACTGATGTAATCTTCGTCAGATGTCCTTGGTGTTTCTGCCGCCAGACACATTGCATTGTCCGCCATTGGAAACACCCAGGCACACTATATTAAGAGAGCCATGCCCGCCAGCGCAAAAAACTACTGGCTAAATGCGCTAAGGTCAAGAAAAATAAGAATAATTTTTTGTATTGCGGTATAACAGCACTGTCAGCGGCTGACTCTGTAAAAGTAATATTTCACACCACGCGGCCGGCAACGACATGAGCCTACCCGGCCTCTTAATATGAGCATCTTCCTGGAAAAACCGGAAAGTCATATTTTATGAACCTGGAGATTTTTAAAAAATCATATATTTCAATAACTTAAATTATGTTTTCCTACAGAACCACTCAACACTGAACCTTACCCTCAGATTGTTAAATTATGTCAACAAACCCTATAATCAACGAAACTTAGACACCCTTATCTGGTCTAGACTATACCGACCTGGCAACACAAGTGGACTTCATGCCGGCCCGATCCGAATTTATAAAACCTCTTAAATACCGGACTTACCTTGTAATAAGCCTGTTAGTACTCGGCTTGTTTGCGCTATTCACCGGCAGCCATGCCCAGCAACAGGCGATAGACCGACAGGAACAGCTACCGACCATTGGGGACCCTGCTGACCGTTATTTATCACCTGCCCAGGAAATCAAGATCGGTGAAGATTTCTTAAGAAATATCTATCGTAGCGGTGCGGTATTGGAAGACCCTGAAATCAGTGACTATATTCAGCATTTGGGAGACCTGCTGGCAGGCTCATTGGGCACGGATGAACACAGTTTTACTTTTTTTGTCGTTGATGACCCGAATATCAACGCATTCGCGGTGCCGGGAGGCGTTATCGGCATCAATGCCGGGCTAATTTTAGCGTCCAATAACGAAAGCGAGCTGGCCGGCGTCGTAGCCCATGAGATCGCCCATGTTTCTCAGCGGCATATCGCCCGTCGAATTGCCGATCTCAGCTCTAAACAGGCACCAACGCTGGGTGCGGTACTGGCAGGCATCTTACTGGCCGCAGGCGGCGGATCACCGGACGCCGGCTCAGCGCTGATCTATGCGGGTATAGCCGCCCAGCAACAGCAGTTTCTGAACTTCACACGAAATAATGAAATTGAGGCCGACCGGATCGGTCTGCAAATCCTTTATCAATCGGGTTATGACCCAAACGGGATGGCGGATTTTTTCAGAAGCCTGCAACGGCAGCGTTTCGGCCGTGTCCCGGAACAGTTTGACTACCTGCTGACCCACCCACTGGACAATATCCGTATTTCTGAAGCGCAGGCACGAATTGACAAACTCTCCAGACAAACACATGAAAGCTCTATTCATTACCACCTGATTAAGGCGAGACTGGAAGCTCTGGTAAGTAAAGACCCTAGGAAGCTGGTCGAAAAACTCGAAATCGAACAGGAAAAGAGAAAAGAAAGCGACATAATCTTTGATTATGCATACAGCCAGGCCCTGGAAGCCAGTGGCAATCACTCCAAAGCAACCGGAATATTACGTAGGCTGACGGCTTCCGACGAAGAAAATATTGCTTACCAGCTCGCATATGCACGCAATCTATATAGCTCAGGCAATCAAAAAAAATCGGCAAAAATACTGAACCGGATGCTGACGATTTACCCGGACAACTTTCCGGTTAATTACTATTACGCAGAAAACCTCAATGAAATGCAAAAACCACAGGAAGGCCGCGACCTGTTAAAACTGTACTTACGCAAAAACCCGGCACCCACCCTTGAGGTTTACAAGCTGCTGGCCGAGCTGCATAGGAACAGCGGCAACGAAATTGATTCCAATCAGGTGCTTGCTGAGTATTATTTTAATTCAGGCAATTACAATGCGGCTATTTTTCAACTTAAGCAGGCACTGAAAAATCCTGAAGTGGATTTTGTCACACGAAATCAAATCGAGAGCCGTTTGCGCGAGATTATACTTGTCACGCGCTCTTAGACTCGTTTTCAAAATGGATTTAATCCAACTCTATCATCTACATACTTGATCTACATATATACGATTCATTAAGCATATCTCGTATTCAAACAGTCACTGGACTGACCTATACCTTTTGGTTAATAAAAGTAAGCATACGAATATGCTAGATTTGTAAAATATACAATTCACACCCAGCTGGCTTGCATGTAGCATCGGCTGCCTGAAAACTTATGTCGATAAATAACCCGTACCAAGCAGTAGGGACACCATCGCTCATAGGACAAGTTGTTCGCGCACTACGAATCGCAAGGGGTGTCGGCGTCAATCAACTCGGCAATGCCGTCGGATTGGAGCCCGCTAACCTTTCACGGTTCGAGCGCGGACTACCTGGCGGCGTGCATGCCACCAAGTACCTTGACCTTATAGCTATGCGACTCGATACACATGCATCGATTTTGTATGCAATCGCGGAGGTTGCATCCAATAACCTCGATATTCTCAGGCACCCGAAAGAGCTCTCGGATTTGGTGGAACGCCTGACCTTCCTAATCAAGAATTATTTAGTTTTGCCGACAACTGTTCAAGAGGAGATAAATAGGATCATCAAGGACAACCAATGAATTTGTCTGAACTGATTGAGGGAGCCAAGCTGCCTGCCTCAATAGACGTTGTTACCAAATTACAGCAAAGCATTGCATCAGGGATCGAATCTGCTGCTGATTTCGCCGCTAAACTGCAAACAGACGCCAGTCTTTCAGCACGCGTGCTGAAAATCGCCAACAGCGCATACTATAACCGCAACTCTGTTGATAGCATCGAAGAAGCCGTCGTTCTGATTGGAGAAAATGATTTAACCGCTCTGGTTATTTCCAGTGAGATTATCGCTGCATTTGAGACTGATAATCATCGTATTAATATGGAAGATTTCTGGAGTGAGAATATTTTTGCTGCAATCAGCGCCAAAATCATTGCCCGGCGCACCGGAAAAGATAAAGCCACCCTTTTTACAGCCAGCCTATTGCGCCGCACAGGACAATTGGTGATATACCGCTCCGTGCCTGAGATGGCCGACAAAATTCTCACGGCACATAAAAATAATCCTGAACAATTACTTCACACAGTCGAGAAATCCGTGCTGGGTTTCAATCATGCTGAAGTCAGCGCAACGCTTTTAAGAAAATGGGAGATTCCCGAGTCTGTCACCACGCCTATCGAGCATTACTTATCACCAGACCAACTAAATGGCAATTATCGGAAAGATGCCGCGATATTGCACCTTTCCCATCAACATGCTCAGAAAAAGTTTGAACACCCGGAACCTGAGTGGATAGACCCGGCCTGGTTTAAGAGCACTCTGGAAATCCCACCTGAAGCGCTATTGGCTGAAGCCGGAGAAGAAATTCAGCTTCATTATGAGCGTACACTCGCAATGGTGCTGAATTAGAAACATTATAAGTATCAGCTTATCAATGAGGTCTGATCAGCCTTACCTGCCTGATCAAAAAAAGATAAAAGTTGCACAACTTATTGAAATCTTTTAGGATATTTGGATGCGGTCGAAATAAAAGAATTAAACAAGCCCGCTTTTCATAGTAATACTCCATAAGTAATAGGCCATTGCCACCAAAAGTAATACCCGCCTCCAATAAAAGTAATAAAAAAATGCGAAAAAAGTGATACGGCATCAGAGATATAGGATGTCTTCACTGCCCTTGGTATTATATTACTCAAGTGGAATCTTAAAGAGCTTTTTCTTCTACCGGAAAAAGTATTTCAATCAATCCATGAATAGTTTTCATCGCTTTTTGTTTGAGCGGTGTAGCTATGCCAAATCATATCAAGCGCAAGCTTGAGGTATTGAAATTAGGGACATGAAAATGTCTCGATAACAATAATAACTAAAGAGTAAGCGTCGGTTAGGAAATTAAAACAATGAACATAGATAATGCAAATAGTGTAGTGAATGTTGCGGAAACAATTCAAGATACCGTACATCCTGCTGTAGACACTGGAGCAGTTCAAGCATTCAATGAAGGAATGAGCTCAAGCTCTAATAGTGCGGCGACTTCAAGTGCTAATGCCGAGGCGAATGACAACATTGGAACGCTTAACGAGCCAACCACAGCGGTTCAAAGCAGCGCTGATGACTCGAACAGCGCGAATACGTCAGGCAATGGAAATAATAACTCCAATGACAAGTCGGACAAACAGGATAAATCTGACGGTTCAGAAGTAAGTCACAAGGTTGACTCCTCAGATGAATCAGACAAGTCGGAGAAAAAAGAGCGACGTAGAGGAAGCGACCGCGATGAGGAAGAAAGCGTTTTCAGAAAGGATAAAAGAGATAACATAGAAGAAGGTAAAGGCAATAAAGCGATGAGCGCTGACCCAATGGAACAAATGGAAGAAGGCGCACGTCTACTGGAAAACAATGAGGCAGTGACCGAAAACCGGTCCGACCGCATGCAGGAGCAGCTCGAGCAACACCTACAACAGGGTGATGGAGACGAGCAGGCGGTTCAGACATTTATCCAGCAACTGCTGTCTTTCGCAAACAGCATATTGCCCAGCAACAGTGATACTGGAGCTGAAAGTGCATCTGCAAGCTTACCCAATCTTGAAGGGTTAACTTCAGATATCACTGAACTACAGGTCATGGCAGAGTCTCTCGCTCATCAAATGAGCTCAGGTGTTAGCTCATTTGGCAGCCAAGTTCTGGAAGGTGCTTTTCAATCACCTGAAGAAGTAGCTGCAGAGAAAGAAAAGGAAGAGAGCAGTAAACCTTCTTTCGCCTAAATTCATTGACTGAAAGTTTTTACAGTATATAAAGACGTGCAGCGCTGAGTGCTTGTTCTAACCGACAAGCTACTCAGTGCTCACCCTTTTACCCCTCCCGGACAAACTTCCACACAATCATCAGTATCTAGCTTATTGGCCACTAATAAGGTGGTTAATTGCTGCCAGGTTTTATTCCCTGACCTTAAAAAGTATTGATTGCTTGACTCAACACTATATTTCGATATATTTAGAAATATGGAAACAATAGAAGCCGCCAAATCACTTGCCGCGCTCGCACAAGAAACACGTCTTGTGATTTTTCGTGCGCTTGTCCAGGCCGGACACTCAGGTCTGAGTGTCGGTAAAATCCGCGAACAGCTTGAAATCCCAAGTGCAACATTGTCATTTCATCTAAGTGCTTTAAAAAATTGCGGATTGGCCGAGTGTCAGCGCCAGGGGCGCCTTCTGATCTATCAGGCCAACTTTAATCACATGCGTGAGCTGCTGGTGTATTTAACTGAAGATTGTTGTGCCGGTAACCCGGAAATATGCGCGGTTTCAATCAAAAAAAATGGGAAATGTTAACGCTTTAGTCATACAGATTATCATCTGATGCAGAAAAACATTAAGGGTACTTCTAAAAATTCGGATTTGCTGGGTAAGCACGGACGCACGCAGAAGCGCAGTGTACAAGCAGTACATGAGCATTCGAGTACGTCCGCAACAGCGGACAAAAAGACCATTTTTAGAGGTGCCTTTAACTTATATTTAGCCGAAGGCCTGGGTACCTTTATGCTGGTATTTGCCGGTACCGGCGCAATCGTGATGAATGACCTTAGCGGAGGCGCGATTTCGCATGCGGGTATCGCAATCACATTCGGCTTAATCGTGTTGGCTGTGATATACACCTATGGCGATATTTCCGGTGCACACATTAACCCCGCTGTCACGATTGCATTTTGGTTGGCAAAACGCTTTCCGGCGCAACATGTCTTACCCTATATATTGGCTCAGAGTGTTGGTGCAATAACCGGATCACTGACAATAAAAATACTTTTCCCCGATCATCAAACACTTGGCGCAACCCTGCCGAATATCGGTATCTGGCAGGTATTTATACTCGAGCTGTTGCTGACCTGGTGGTTAATGACGACAATTTTGCGCGTATCTCAAGGCGCCAAAGAAAAAGGCCTCGTCGCTGGAATAGTCATCGGTGCGGTCGTTGGTCTGGAAGCCATGTTTGCCGGCCCGGCCTCCGGCGCATCGATGAACCCGGCACGCTCACTCGGCCCGGGATTAATCTCAGGTAATATAGAAACTTTATGGCTCTATATCGCAGCGCCGATATGCGGCGCCGGCCTGGCAGTCATCACCTGCCGTTGGGTATCCGGGGATCGATGCTGCTCAGGAAATCCACAGACAGAGCATGAATCGATTGAAAATTAATTTTTAATTTTAGCATAAGCATCCAGGGCTCGTTGACGTGTCGCTTTGTGATCAACAATCGGTAATGGATAGTCTTTCCCCAAACGAACACCAGCGGCCATAAGCTCGGACTCCGGCGCGTCCCAGGGCGCATGAATATAGCGCGCCGGTAATTTAGCCAGCTCCGGCACCCAACACTTTATATAAGTACCATCAGGGTCGAATTTCTCTGACTGTGTAACCGGATTGAAAATACGAAAATACGGCGCTGCATCCGCACCACTGCCGGCCACCCACTGCCAGCCGGCCGCATTATTCGCAAGATCCGCATCAACCAGCGTATCCCAAAACCACGCCTCTCCATGCTGCCACGGCACCAATAAGTTTTTAACCAATAATGATGCAACAATCATCCGCACTCTATTATGCATCCAGCCGGTATGCCACAACTGGCGCATGCCCGCATCAATCAGCGGGTAACCGGTCTGACCCTGTTGCCAGGCCCGTAATGCTTTCGAATCCTTACGCCAGGGAAAAGCCTTGAATTGCTGTCTGAAAGGTTGCTCCGGTAAATCGGGCCAGTGATGCAATAAATGATAACAAAACTCACGCCAGCCCAGCTCACGCAAATAAGACTCCGCACCCTTTTGCAAACGGCTGTTACCGGCAAGTACAGCCTGAATACGATGCCAAATCTGGCGCGGTGAAATCTCACCAAAATGCAAATGCGGGGATAGCTTTGATGTACCGGGCAATGCCGGAATATCACGGTCTTCTTTATAATCGATTAATGCCGCATCGATAAATTTACCTAATTGTGCCGCTGCGCCTTTTTCACCGGGTTTCCATGATTCTCTAAAGCCACCGGCCCAATCCGGTTTTGTTGGCAATAGCGCCCAGTCTTTTAAAGAGTCAGACTTTAAGCGACCTTTATAAAAATCGAATTTTCTCGGTTTTCCCCCAGGCGACCTGGGTTCCGGCCTTTGCAGACAAGCTTTCCAGAATGGTGTAAAAACTTTATAAGGTTCATCCTGCTGCGTCCGTACCTCTTCAGGCTCAAATAACAAATAACCACCAAAGCGGCGTACCTCAATCCCTTTGTCAGCAAGCTGTCCGTGTAAAAACTGTTCAGCTTTAGCAGCATACGGTTCATACATACGCGACCAATAAACTGCCCCTGCTTCCACCTCATCCGCTAAAGCCAGCAACTGTTCGGCCCATACACCTTTACGTAAGACCAACCGTCCCCCGGCCGCCTTTAAATTATCCTGCAACACACCCAGGCTTTGATGCAACCACCATTGACCTGCCCCGCCATAGTTCCACTGACCCGGTGTTACCTGATCGAGCACAAAACAAAGCAATAATGGCCGCCCGCTTTTGGCCGCTGCTGATAATGCAGGGTTATCTGTTAAGCGCAGGTCATGTCGAAAACAATAAATTACAGGACTTTTATCAGGCATACAGTATAGGACCGAAATAAATTGAACCGGAGACTAGCATGCAAACAATATATCCGGCAAACCGGGCTTTACCCAACACGTAATTTATCGCAGGATATGCCCCTTAACCTGTTAACATCAGATCGCAATGAAAACACTCAGAATAATTTTAGGAGACCAATTATCCGACACAATCAGCGCATTGGATGCAATTGATAAAACCCAGGACACGATCCTGATGATGGAAGTCATTGACGAAGCGCAGTATGTCAAACATCACCCCAAAAAGATTATTTTTATTTTATCGGCAATGCGTCACTTTGCTGAACAACTCAAGTGCAAAGACTACCGGGTAGAATACATCAAACTTGAAAGCATCCGCAGCCGTGGCGGCTTCACTGAAACATTAGCGTACTTTCTGGAAAAACGTCACTTTGACAAAATCATTGTCACCGAGCCCGGTGAATACAGAGTATTGAAAATGATACAGAGCTGGGAAAAACAAACCGGCATTCCCATCGAGATCAAAGATGACAACCGCTTTTTCATCAGCCGCAAATATTTTGAAACCTGGGCTGCGGGCAAAAAACAGTTGCTGATGGAAAACTTCTACCGGCAGATGCGAAAAAAGACCGGTTTATTAATGAACAATAACAAACCGGCCGGCGGCCAATGGAATTACGATAAAGAAAACCGTAAAACCGCTCAGGCATCAGCAAATTTTCCAACACCTAAACAATTTAAACCTGATACGATCACAGAGCAGATTATTCGGCTGGTTAAAAAGCGGTTTGCCGACCATTTCGGAGACCCGGAGCCTTTTTGGTTTGCAGTGACCACCGCAGATGCAAAAAAAGCCTTTAAGCATTTTATTCAGCATGCATTGCCTTACTTTGGTGACTACCAGGATGCTATGCTGTCAGATCAAAACTTTTTATATCATAGTGTGATATCACATTATCTGAATGCCGGTTTACTTGATGCACGTGAAGTTTGTAAAGCTGTCGAAGAAGGCTATCGCAAAGGCAAAGTACCACTCAATGCTGCAGAAGGTTTTATCCGGCAAATCCTGGGGTGGCGGGAGTATATACGTAGTATTTACTGGTTAAAAATGCCTGAATATGCAAAATCAAATTTCTTCGATGCAAAGCGACCGCTGCCAAATGCATACTGGGGCGCAAATACCGATATGAACTGCATACGCCAGGTCGTAAAGCAGACACAGGAGCAAGCCTACTCACACCATATCCAGAGACTAATGATTACCGGCAACTTTGCAATGTTGCTTGGTGTTTCACCGCAGGCACTGCATGAATGGTATCTGGCAGTATACGCTGATGCTTACGAGTGGGTTGAAATGCCCAATACCATCGGCATGGCAATATTTGCAGACGGCGGAGTTGTCGGCACCAAACCCTATGCCGCCAGTGGTGCGTACATCAACAAAATGTCAGATTTCTGTAGCAATTGTCACTACAAAGTGAATCAAAAGACCGGCGAACAAGCCTGCCCATTTAATTATTTATACTGGAGCTTTTTGTATAAACACCGCAATCTACTTTGTAATAACCGCCGCTTGTTATTTGCATATAAAAACCTAAGTAGGTTTTCAGACGAAAAACTGAGCACCATTCTGCAGGACACAAAAAAATTTATTAAAAAAACCTACCCCTGATAGTCGGGTCAACAGGGCTGGGAACGAGGTTTAACCGGTAGTCTTTATCCATTGTTTTCTCCTTTTTTGCCTGAGCGAAAAGACAAATTCGTTTATTTTTTGGCTTATTATGGAGAATACTGCCCCTCCGGCACGGACGTGTCGGGACGATTCTCGCGCTTAAAAGACCGGTAAACATAGATAGATTTTGTATAGATACCCATCGACACCAATATATACTAGCGCTGTTGAAGCATCCATTTCAGCCGAATCGGCGTATCAACTGATAACAAAGCCAGAGTTAAATCATGCAACATATAAAATCACAGCAAAAAACCCGCCAGTATGTGTTCTTATTATTATTGATAGGAATACCTGCTTATGCAGACACGTTATCATTGCAAAGCTCAGACCAGCAGATTGGGCTACTCGAACTGTATACCTCTGAAGGCTGTAGCAGTTGCCCACCAGCTGAAAAATGGCTCAATGGTTTAAAAAACCACCCTAGGCTCTGGAAAGAATTTATACCAATGGCATTCCATGTGGACTACTGGGATTACATCGGCTGGAAAGATCGCTTTGCATCAAAAGATTACAGCCGCCGGCAAAAACACTATGCCCGAACCGGTGCGGTTAGAACCGTTTACACACCCGGCTTTGTATATAATGGTGCGGAATGGTATGTCAGACGAAATGCAGGGTTTCCTGAAGGCAAACAAACCGGCACTCTGCAATTAGACCTCAATCAACAAAACATTAAAGCCGACTTTAAACCGTCTGTACATTTCGACACGGCACTGGACCTAAATATTGCTATATTGGGTTTCGATCTGACTACATCCGTCAAAGCCGGTGAAAACAGAAACCGCAAACTCGAACACGATTTTGTCGTACTCTCGATGAAAAAAACTCCATTAAAAAAGCAAGATGACAAATACACCACAAACACAGAGCTACCGGCAACTAACCACAAAGCACCTCAATATGCACTGATTGCCTGGGTGAGCCCTAAAAATCGGCAACAACCGCTACAGGCGGTCGGCGGTTGGTTAAAAAGCTTATAAATACAATACACCTTTATATTTAAAACCATGAATCATATCAAAAGACTATTAATCATAATTTTTTGGACCAATGCTTTGTTGTTAAAAGCATATGCACAACCAGAAAACAATGATAATCCGGAAAAACTATTCGATAAAACCCTGCAAACACATGTCAATGACGGTCATGTCAACTATGCAGGCATTCAGAAAGACCCTGGATTCCCGGTTTATATAGAATATTTACGTCAAATTAACCCTGACAAGCTAAACACCGACCGGGAAAAGCTCGCATTCTGGATCAATGCATACAATGCCCTGTCGATCAAAGGCATTATTGATGGCCTGTCTCCCAGTACTTTTTTTGGCCGTCGCAAATTTTTCAGATCAGCCGAATACGAAGTCGGTGGAAAAGCATTGACACTGGATACTATTGAAAAAGAAATCATTGCATCATTCAATGACCCGCGCTTCCATTTTGCGATAGTCTGCGCATCAGCTTCCTGCCCAAAACTGCTTTCAGAAGCTTATACAGCAGAAAAACTCGATGAGCAATTTGACAAAAATACCCGGGACTTCCTAAATAACCCCAACAAAAATCGATTCGACAACGAAAAAAACCTTGCAAGACTATCCAAAATATTCGACTGGTTTGCAAAAGACTTTGAAAACCATTCCGGCTCGATACAAAAATACATTGCGCCATATATCAACGACCCGAACTTAGCCACAAAACTCAAAAATGAAACTGTAAAAATAAAATTCCTGAAATACGACTGGAGTCTAAATGGTGAACCACCAACTTAATACATGTACTCCTGACTTTAAAAAGCAGCACATGCAAACCATAAAAAACCCGGCCCAGGCTTTCTGAGGTCAATGACATAAATCATAATCACACCTTCAAAATAAAACACCTGAGCCGGAATTATTAAAAACTTACTGAAAATTATATGGGCCTATTTTATACAGGCCTCTTCCCAAATTTTTCTTTCGCCTCTCTTTTAATGTAATCCAACCACACAACTCCAAAACCTTAATCCCCCAATATCCCGGATCAAATTCAGTTATTTTGGTACTAAAATTTGCGCTCATTGGATTAGCGTGATGATTTTCATGCAGGCTTTCTCCAAAGGTGATCAAACCCAACCATGGAATATTTCTTGCAGAATAGTCACCGGTTTTATTTTTATTTAAATGTGTAATGGACGTCATAATAAACGCAACCGTATGCCAGCAAAAAACCGCACGTACTACTGTAGCCCATAATGCCGTATCCATACCCAGAAGCAGCCCTAAAAACAAAATCAACCCTATATTGATTACAATGTGGTACTTTTCGAGAAAAACAAGAAACCTTATTCTTTTTAAGTCAGGCACATTATTGTACTTTTTCTCATAACCATTAGGGTTTTTCACCAAATGCCAACCATAATAGCTCCAAAACAAACCTCTACTGGCAGAATGCGGGTCACCGTAATTATTTTCATAAGCATGATGAGCCCTGTGATGATCCACCCAGGTCAAAGGCCCACCTTGGAATGCCATCGCCCCTAACAAACTCAAAATATTGCGCAACCAAGCCGGCGCGATAATTTGGGAATGAGACAACATTCTATGGTAACCAATTACTATACCAAACCCTGTAACGATGATATGACTAACAATAAGAGCTAATACATTCTCCCAGGAAAAAAACATTAACGCATAAATTGCTATTACATACATAACAGCATGTGAAAATATCATCGACCAACTATAATACTCGCCCTTTATTTTCATTATTTTAACTCCTTACAAAACTTCATAAATTCGTCATGAAAATAAATTAAGTAGATTAATCGCCACTATTAAAACTCCTTAACTTAAAAGGTTTTTATTTTTCACAACTATTTAATAAAGTTAAAAATCTAAAAGATAAATATTTAGTGAGCTTAATAAATTGCACTTAAATATTTATACGATTTAGAAAAAATATTTTATGGAAAACTCTAGAAAAACTAGAGTAGCTCTTAGAAAACTTCGTGCGAGATGAAAGGAACTGGAAGAAAACAATAGAAACAGCAACGACTCAAAACATAATCAGAGAATATTAAAAAAACCAAACTAAAAAGGAGGCATATCCTTATGCCACAAGCTCATCACCCATTAACCTTTATTAACTACGATTTTATAGTTAGCCTTCACATTTTAATGCCAGCCCGGCACCTTATTGTATTTAACGCATATAAACATATACGATTTTCTGTCATATTTTTTTCAAAAAAATTCAAATTTTCAGCAAATTATTTTAGCCACAAACAGGAACAACCTGGATATGAGCAATGAAAAACCACTATTTATAGTGTTTTCAACAGATAATCTCATGGAGACAACATCTTCAACGCCCAATCAACTAAAAAGGCTGTAATATTTTCCACCCTACTTTATTTGCATATTCTGTTAAACCACGACCACCGCTAACCACTACTGGAAAACCAACTGCATTTAACATTTGCAAATCAGATATATCATCTGCATAACCATAGCAAAGCCCAGCTGAAGCATTTTTTTTCTTCAAAAATCCCAAAATCGCTTCAGCTTTTCCTGAACCTATCGTTTGCGGTGGAAGAATATTTCCTGTATACCGACCACCAATCTTTTCCAGCTTTATTGCCAAAATATGTTTAACACACAAATGCTTTGCAATAGGTCTCAACAACTCCGAAAATGAGCCAGATACAAATACAGCCTCCACACCTTGAGATTGATGACGATATAGCTCATTAACAGTATTTTTATGGAAGAGATTTTTATTTTTGTTACTGACATATTCAAACCATTGATCAGCATAATGCTCGACCTTATTAACAGATCGACCGGAAAAATATGAATAATAACGTTTATTGGCCCATTCCCATGAAGCATTTATTAATTTTAAATAACACATTTCTTTTTCAAAATCAGCATATCTAGAATCATGTGGATTATTTTTGTACCAGTAATTCTGGAAGCTAAAAACTGTTTTTATAGATACCAATGTGTCATCTACATCAAAGAAAGCATATTTTTTCATACTCTTTATCATTTTAAATAAATTATTATTTGATTTAATATTTAAACTCAATCATTAATATTTTCATCATTGGCAGCTTTACTAAAATCAGAAAACTGATCAGAAAGCTCCATAATGCATTTATGTACTATTTTGTCAGCCAACATAGCTTCTTTTTTAGTTATCACTTTATCTTTAAATGATGTGATATCTAATTTAAACTCTGCAGCATTAACCCCATACTGATTTATTGAAATATCAACTACAAAACGTGGCCGCTCTGATTTTATTAGATCATTTTCACGAACAACATAATTAATATTTGCTGCAAGTGGAAACGCAAAACTATTATAACGAGCTTCTATGTCATTAAAGATAAAATAACGTTTTGTTCCATCATTAGATGCAAAATATGTTTCAGTTACAGCAATAAAAGACTGCCTGGCAGCCTCTAACAGCAACATAGCCTGCAAATGCTGACCCGTTTGATGATCGCCAAGAAGCTCACAGTTTTCATCAACAAGCAGCTCAAGTTTAAATTCATTTTCGGACAACCTTTCTGGTTGAGAAATCAATGTATTTTCAGGATAAACTTTATGTGATTTTGCACGATCAGCTCGCTTGGGCCGACTCAGCCACAGGCTTAAATCAATTTTTTTTGAATATATTGATTCAGTTACTATTTGAATAATTTTCTCAATATCGGCATCACTGATACCTTGACCAGGAAATAATACATAGCTCTCTCCTGAAAAAAGCTCACTACTCTCTTTTCTTATTTCTTCCAGCAACTCAGAAAAAGTAACGACATCTTCAATATTCGCAAACTGAGAAAACTTGTCACTTACGACAAGAAGGATCTTTTGATTCATAGACTCTTCACCAACCAAATATAATTTTGTCTCGATGTTTATACGAAACAAAAAATCTAATTTTTAGTTTTTATGAAGAATGAGAAAATTATGCGCGATTTCGTTTAAGCTTAATAAGCCATATAAACGAAACTATTAAAATTTTAAAATGCCTGGGAATACCAGGGCTGGAGAGAAAAATTTTTCCAGATAATTATACAAAACCTTCCATTTACCATCGATATACCTGCCAAAACGGCTTAATTCGTGACAGGGCTTTTAAATGATACGCAGCTTTCGGGCAATAAAACACGCCTCATTGCGGTTATCAGCACTCAAAATCTTCAATATCGTAGCCACATGATTTTTTACGGTATTTTCAGCGATACCCAAATGAATCGAAATTTTTTGATTTGAAAATCCACGGCATACCAAACTCAGTATTTGCAGCTGTTTACCTGTTAAATCAAGAGCTCTGTCTGAAGGATTCGAAGAACAAGAGTAAAAATATTTATCGCTCTCCATAATCTGTTTTAAAGCGATTTCTATTTCCGAATTGCTTGTAGTTTTCTTTATAAATCCTCGTACCGATGGCAAACCAGGCAATGGGTCAGTTAATTCATACTGATCATAACCTGAAACAATAACAATTAAAGCATCTGGCGCAGCATTTTGAATTTCAATCACTCCACTATAACCCTCAGTATCAGGAAGCCCCATATCGAGAAATATATAATCAAATTCGATGCCTTTCCTATTTAAAATATTTACCGCCACCTGACAACTGTCAGCATGATAAACAAATACACCCTTAATTTGTTTTTCCAATAACAAACATAACCCATTTCGAAATAGCTCATGATCGTCAACTATTAAAATATTCATTTCAACATCTCAAATACTTTTCAAAAATTTGATTTTTTAAACTAAAGCCTATTCTCACTATTAATACCCGACTGAGAAAATGTGAAATATATTGTTGCTCCCTGGTCAACTTGTGCTTCAGCCCAAACTTTTCCACCATGCCGCGCAACAATGCGTTTAACGGAAGCAAGCCCAATGCCAATTCCCTCAAACTCTTCTTTTGTATGAAATCTTTTAAAAGGGGTAAACAAATGCCTGGCATCTTTACTATTAAACCCAACACCATTATCGCTTATAAAGAAAACCGTCTTTTTTGACAGTGCTTTAGACCCAAATTTTATTTTGGGTTCTTTTTCGTATTTTGTATATTTCCAGGCATTATGTATCAAGTTAAACAACAAAATCTCTATTAACCTGTAATCCCCTTCCACATGAAGATCAGATTGCACTTCAACAGTTAATTGACGCTTTATATCATCCTCCTTAATACGTGAAATAACCTGATCAGCCAGGGCCGAGATATTTATTTCCTCTATTATCAGTTCAGCAGCAGTAATTCTGGACAAACGCAGGTAATTTTCGATAAGCTCATTCAATTCATCCAGCCCGGATATCGCCTGATTTACCAGGCGTATTCCCCGTTCCTGCAGGACAGCTTTATACTCTTCGACTAACACATTACAAGGAACTTTCGTCCACTGCAAAGGCACCCGCAAATGGTGAGAGACAGAATAGCAAAACGCATCAAGCTCTTTATTCGCAGCCTCCAGTTGCGCGGTTCGTTCAAGCACTCGCTTTTCAAGTTTTAAATTCACATTTTCCAGTTCCTGGTAAGCTTTCTTGAGCCTTATATTCAGATCATTAATCGCTTGCACGGCTTCATCGAGTTCATCTTCTTCCGTGTTTTTACGCTGAAGTTTTAAGTTAGGCAACACACCATACACATCAAATTTTTTTACATGATTTGAAATTGATATCAGGTGTCGCGTTACAACCCAGTGAAACACATAGAGTATGAAGATAGATACAAGAAATGTCTTTATCCCCTGACTAATAAGAATAATCACACTTTTTTCCAGAAGACGCTTATAAATGTTATCAGCTGTTGCTTCCACATAAAGCGTTCCTATAGCAAAAGAATTTTGATTATCATAGTGAATAATATTTAATTCACGAGACATCTTCGGATTTTCTTTCTTTTCACCACTTGAAAGCACAAGCAAATCAGAAACCCCAGAGTCAGTTTCACGAATTTCAACCGCCTGCATATCAGGCAAATGCATAATGCCCTCAATTTGCAATTTAAGTTGAGTTATATCCATATTCCATAGACTTGCACTTATAGTTTCTAAATAACTTTTTTCTATCTCCTGCATTTGTTTTTCAATCGAGCCAATATCCCGATCATATTCCAGGTAGAGTTGCACCACAGTAGCAATTAAAGTTATCAATGAACTAAACAATATAACCAAATACAGTAATCTGCGGCCAACTCCTTTACGTGAAATAGTATTAAATATATCAAATCGATTCATATCAATTAAAAATAATTAACAATTTATTTTTTATATACATTTAATAATAGTATTTTTTCTGAATACTACCTAGCGTACCGTCTTTATGCATTTCTTCTATAGCTTTTGATAAACCCCGCATTAGATGAATATTTTTTGATTGCTTGGAACACTGCAGTGCTACAGGAATGGAAAGCAGTGGCAATCGATCACCGAGGTAATCAGTTAAGCCGTTTTCTCTGGCCAAATACATTATAGTTTCTATTGCTCCGGCAATTCCGTCGATTCTGCCACGGGATAGTTTCCGAAGCCCCATTACATAGTCTGTATCATATTCTTTCTTTATATTTTCATCGTCATCAAAATCCGGATGGAAATTTACAAGACCTCTAACAACCGATATTCTTAAAGAATGTAAATCCTCATAAACATTCAAAGAAATACCTTTTTTAGCAATCACACCTATTTTATGATAAAAAACCGTAGCTCCCTGATCCACTAAAAGTGACCGTTTATCGCTAGTCACCAAAATAGTGCAATCCTGGCGCCCGGATTCAAACTCACGGTCAATACGTGCAAATGGTGCCAAAGTAATTTCAATATTATGCTTTGTACGTTGCTCTAATTCTTTAATTACATCTGCAAAAAAACCTATGACTTTTTCCTGCTCAGAATCATATGAAGCCCAGGGAGCAACATCAACTGTAACGAATTTTAACTCTTTGGAGAGTACTGCATTTGACAGACAAAGCATTGAGCTGATAACAAGAATACGCGAGGCTTTTCCAATTATTTTTTTCATTATATACACTTCCTGATATTAGTTCTTTTTTATTAAGTAATATTACTAGATGGCATCTTAAATCAATGGGCTTGATGATAAAACCTTAAAAAAATAAGTAATTATAAAAAAGCAGCCATTTATTTTTTGACTCCTTATACTTTATTTAGCAAGCAAAATGATGAGTAACCATAGCGAACTCTTCAAAATAGCTCATGATGCATAACCTTTATGAGCAGGCAAAAATCACATAAGAGAGACAATATTATATTTGCTGTCATTCCGGAAAAACTTTACAAAATTAGTCATTTATAACTAGCCAAATAAGGCTATAGAAAAATAACAACATAGTAGATAACATCTCCTCACCTGAATTTTTCACTAAAAATTTTGGTTATAGGTGCTGGGCTAATGGAGTTCGATTTGGAGCGTGTTATCTAACATGGATGAGTTGTCATAGGTGTGAATGTAATTAACGAGTATGTGTTCCAGTATTATTTGCATAATCGGTATAATTAAATAACACGCTCTTCTTTTAGAAAATCTCACATAAAATATTTCGCTCTACTCTCTGCTTTTCTAATATCACTACACCTATAAACTAAAATTCTTTTGGCACTAAATCGCCGAATTCAGTATCCCTTAACACCTACGATAAATCAGTTGACCCAATATAAAATTAATCAGGTCACAATGGTCAAAGCAACAAAACGCTATCAGCTAAATATATAGGTACTGCAACCCATTACATCGTTTGGTAAATATTTCAAAACTATTTCGACATAACATTTTGGCAACTAAAACTTTTTAACTCAATATGCCTGGCTGCAACAAAGCCAGAAAACCAAAATAAATCTTTTTTTTCAATGACTTACGGATATTTTCTAAAGCCGGGCATGCAGTTTGCCAAGCAATACTCAAAATGGTGATCACTTGCCCTAAACAGAATATCGTAGCATACTTTACATATAACACTTTCAGTTTGCAGCTCAGGGCGGCAAAACCGTGGAAAGCATCCATAAGGTTCGAAAGTGTGGGCTATTTACAGGTAATGACGATTAATAGCATCGTTTTGCCTGAACCGACAATCTGAATATACAGATTGCGTTGATTTAACATTACTAATATTAAAAAAATCAGATGGATACTTGCCTGTCACGGTGGCGTTGGGCGTGCCTCAGTATGGCATTGGCCTCGAAATTCGCTGTCTCAGAAATTTTGACGGATGGCAGTCTGGGCCCTGTCCTAAATTTGACCGGACCTGACTATCAAATTACAGCGGACCTCGGTCAACAAGCCGGTGCAAACCTTTTTCACAGCTTCAGCCAGTTCAATATTGATGCTGGAGAAAGTGCGCATTTTGCTGCCGATGCCTCCATAAACAATATATTCAGCCGTGTAACCGGCGGAGACCCTTCCAACATTAATGGCGCACTCAGTGCAGACACCAACCTGTATTTGATGAACCCGGCCGGAATTTTATTTGGTGGTAATGCGAGTGTAAATATCGATGGTTCATTGCACCTCACTGGGAACCCCCGCTTTCTGGGCCTCCTTTTTACTGATTGGTAACTGGTTGTAAGTAAGACTGATTTAACAAACTGGATTAATACAAAACCTGATGACAGCCACAAAATTAGAAACTATATTTAAACGGCTAACACATATACTGGAAAGTGTTTATAAAGGTGACGACCAACAGTCCATCCGCGAACATATTGCTGCAGATTGCATACGTCACCAGATGAATGCTTTTTGTGACCACTACGACATTCCTTCCGGGCCGAAACGCTTTGAGCAATGTTTCAATAAAATGACGCATACAGATTTTCAGTCATTGGAAACCCATTGCTCTTATTTTGCGACAATGATGCTTGCCCCGATAATCGTTGCAAAAAAAATAACTCAGAACACCCTCTTACAGGAAAAGGCACTGGCCTATATTGATAAAAAACTACAGGCTGATAATTTTAAATGGATAAAGCGCTATGATAGCACCCGAGGAGCATCATTTAAGACATACATTAACCACTATATTAATTGCCGCATTATCGATTTCCTACGAGCCAAGACTGAATTCGAAGATATTTCTGAGCAAGATTACCCTTCGTTGTATGATCAAAACAATACTGATGATGCTGACATCAGCTTGCCCCAGACTGACCCTGCAAAACTATTGGATCAGGAAAAACTTACAATAATAGTCAATGGAATTCTTCAAACCAAAACCGAGTCATCTGAAGGCAATGCAACCGGTAATATGCGCTACAGGCTCAGTAATGCATTACAGCTAACTCAACGTGAAATTGCATTTTTAAGAGCGCTATATCATGATGATCTCAATATCAACCAGGTCAGACAACTACCAGGTATTAATCTCAGTGTTACTCAAGCCTATCAACTTCATAATGAACTTATTGAACGAATAACGACCGCCATGCGAAAGAGCGGCATATTGGATGAGCTACGTGATATTCTTTCGCAAAAGCCGGAAATCTTGGAGATATTTTTTGGAATCACACCTGTAAAAATCGGTGTCGACCAGATTCTTTATCTAAAAAAAACCGACCAGCCCTTTACCTCCTGCCACGCCAAACGATCAAACGGCACAGTTGCAGAAGGTATTATTAAAGAGTCTTATACAAAACTAACAAAACGTTTTCAAAGCTATTTCGTACCTGTCAATTCCCTGGTGTCAATAGCCTATAACCATATTGATGAGATATCCAAATGCATACTAAGCCCCAAAAAATACTGTGCAAAATTGATGAACTTCGACGGCGACTTTGTAATTGCCGACCGGTATTTCAAAAAATATTTTAAAAAATAACAAATTTTTAAATCGTATAAGCCATAGAGCACCCTTGCCATCTCAAAAGACCATGAAAAAAAACAATAAAATCAATAACTTAAATATCAAGCAACGAATAATGGCATTAATGGCTATCAATACACGAAAACACGCCATCCCAATTAAGCGCCCGTCCGACCAGGAAATGTTAGATTTCTACGCTAATAAGTTGACGCCAGAAGCTAATGAGCGAGTATTCGCCTACCTTAACAGTAACCCCGCTGAGTACACAGCTTGGGTTGAATGCAGAAAAAAACCTGCACTTACTAGCAAAATCACTAACATATTCAGCAACACTTTAAAATCGATACCATTAATAAATAAACGGCATCAACTGGACACCTCCAACTCAGTATCAACAAATATTTTCATATCTCGCGGCTTTCGGTATGCATTTTCGGTAACTGCAATATGTGTAGTAATACTATTGATTTATTTTCCTGTCGAAACAGATATCAGCAAAGAAATTAATCAAAATTATGCGGCATTTATATTATCAACACATGAGCTGAATTCGACCGATTTAACATTACCTTGGGAAACACCTGATAATACTTTTGGTTTTGCACCCGTAGAAAATAACGCTGCCCCGAATCAGGCATTTGCAGCCGGACTCATTATTGGAAAAACACATATCACATCTCAGCAGCCCCTACCAGAAATAAAGCAAATAACAATAGAAAAGCTGAAACCTGAAGCAAAAGCATGGCCTGAATATACACATTTGGGTCTATTAAATATGCTGCTCTGGGCCACAGTACAAAAACAAGAACCTATGCCAATTACATTCTGGGATTCTCAAATTAATATTATTAATTCGCTAAAAAATAAATTCAAATCTAAAAAAATAAATCAGGAGTTTGTGTTAAAACATCTAAATACTTTGACTATATTAATAAGTGAATTAAAAAAAGAATCTTCCAATCCAGCACGGCTATATGCAAATCTTAATAAAGAATTAAGTATTGCAAGGCAAAGGCTTGCCCTTAAGTCTGAAACCCAATGAAATAATCTTAAACCACTCAATTAATAATAATTGCGAGTCTACAGGGTATAGAGTCAATATGGATAAATACACAAATTACAGAATATCTAACAAATTAATCACCAACCCATTAGTGATATTAAGCCTGCTTTTTATAATGAGTATATTAGCCTTGCCGGCACAAGCCGATAAATCGAGTCCCAAAGCCAGCTTAAAATTCTACAAACAAGCATATGGACTGATCAATCCCAACTCTAAACCCGAAGTTCTCAACGTATTTAACAAAGTAAAAGCAGTTGCAGATAAAAATGACAAATACTGGCCCAAATTAGCCATTATTAAGGACACACAAAAAGCCTCTATATTTGTATTGAAAGACGGTCATATTGTTATCTCAGAAAAAGCACTTGATATAATTTATCAAGGAGTAAATCTCAAGCATGCCCAGGCCCGCCTCGCGTTTGTATTCGGCCATGAGCTTGCACACCTGGCCACAGATGATTTTTGGGACCATGAAATAAGCAAGGCATTAACCACCACAACTGGTGGCAATCTGAGTGAAATTACCAGCAATAATGCCGCCGATCGAAAAATAAAAGAAATCCGCGCAGATGATTTCGGGTTTTTATATGCTGCTTTGGCCGGTTACCCTGTCAACCTCATCATAGACAACACTTCCGAGAGCAGCGACTTTTTCAGTTTTTGGTCAGAAAAAACCGGTAACAGAAGCAGCACTAACTACCCTCAACCCAAAACCCGAGCCAAGGTATTAAGATCCCGTTTAGCAGAAAAACTCGAATCAATCACTTACTTTAATTTTGGGGTCCGACTTGCCCACTTTGGCCATTACGACCAAGCAATAAAATTTTTAACTGAATTCCAACGGCAGTTTCCCAGCCGCGAAGTATTCAACAATCTGGCATTTTGTTATTTACAAAAAGCCATAAAATTAATGGAAGCCAACCATGCCTATTATTATTGGTTACCGACTGTGGCCGATACCAATACCCTACTATCAGAGCTAAGACTATCAATCAATGTTAGAGGAATGGTTCCGTCATCAGAAAAACATTTTAATCGGCGGCGAAACCCTGAAATCCAAAATTTACTCGGCGATGCCATTCGCAACTTAAATAAAAGTATTATAAAAGACTCACAATATACACCTGCTTATATCAATCTTGCCGTGGCAAATTTTTATATGGCATTTGAATCTCATCGACATGAATATCATATTAAAAAAGCACTGGAAGCTGCAGAAATCGCGTATCAACTGCAACAAAATGTAGAGCTCGAAACACTACGGGCCGTAATACTTTTTTTTGACAAATCAGCCCAAACAAGCTACGACCGTTCCTTAACTGACTTAATTGATAAAATGCCACAACTAAAAAACTCGCCTACCGCGGTAAATTATAATTTAGCAAGGCTCTTATCCGATCACCAAACAAAGAAAAAAAACAAATTAGCCACTCAGTACTGGAAAAAAGTCAATAAAGAACAGAAAACTTTGCCCAATATAATCCTAAGTACACTATGTATAGAGCGAAGATCGAATCGAGCTGCAAAATTCTCTTTTGATTGCCCGCAACAAGACACTTCGTTGACACCATTACCACCTATAAAGCCATCAATAGATTTAGGCCGTGACTTATTACATGCACCTGTGAAAAAAATCGAGTTAAAAAAGAATAACCTTCAGCGCAAAGAAATACTGGGTGAAACAGTTTTCTACTCTAAAGATCAAACTATTTTTGCGCTCGATGACTATATTGCAATAGCTGTAGTCAAAAATACCAGCGATAAACCTATTACAAAATCCACACTACGAAAATACAGTTCCACACATACTAAAAAATACTCTCTAGCCAATGGTGTCTTATGGCACTATGGTAGCTGGGCAGCTTTAGTCAAGGGAACTAAAGTCGAAGAAATCTGGCTAAATGCCAATACATGGTACGATAATTCCAAAACACTCAATCAAAAATTACTCAACAAAACCGAACATGAAAACATATAAGCATCTTTATCATAAAGACCTTAAAACCGAAAAGTCCAGACACAGTAATTTATCAATTATTTTTCGAATATTACTTATGATAAGAAACTTATTAATTACCTAAAAAAATATATTAACAAATCGTATATACCTATAAGACAACACATCACTACCGAGGAAGAAATGAACAGACTAAAAAAATATGGTGCCGGGCGAGAAACCATTATAGTTAACGCAGCAAGAGATTGTATTAAAAATCTCCAAAAAACCTTTTTAAATAATGAGGCTATTTATGAAGAGATGATACAATATAATATTATTGAGCCAAGAGAAGGTTCACGCGAGGAGTTTGAGAAAACAATTGCCGAATATCGTAATGATTTGTCCAAAGAACTCATGGAGTATACAAAAGTTTTGCACGACAACAGTATCAATCTGTCAGAAGCCGCACAAACGGAGCTGCAAGATATTGAACTTGAGCGCAAGACTTTGATGCAAAGAAAAAATTAAAACAAATATCGTGACGTTAATAGTATTCCAACCACTTAACTAATCTCCATATCGGTAGCAAAATTACATAAATCCATTCCAAAGTTTCAGTAATTTATCACTGAAAGCTATTTAAGAGTTTTAGTCAATCACTTATTAGTGAATGCGACTATGCTTTTATTACACTTGGTGATTTACTAGCAACTATGAGCTTCCAATTTTATATTTTTTGGCTTAATAAATATTTATAAATAAGTGATATTGAATTAACTCACCTCCAAAACACTTTTCACATCATCATAAACACCGGCACTCTTATACCCATGACGTAAACGCTTAATAATATCATGATATAACCGATAGGCTTCACTCTGCCCCATATTAAGATCAGGAAACTTTCGAACCTTGTTAATATTTAACTCATGTTCACATAAAGCATTTAAAAAAACACGGTCTTTTTCAGTTAAACCGATTCCAGTGGATACTTTTTCAAGAATATTTTCACTGGGCTGATATTCCACAGAATACTGCTTACCCAAAGTTATATTTTTAACCATACTCAACAGTCTCGCTTTATCAATACATACCCCTTCATCGCTACCCAAGAAAAGATCCGCTTTCTCCGAAAATGCGACGTAATCGATATCTTCATACGAAATTTCTCTTTCAGTCTCTTTATTTTTTTTGATCAAAAAATCAGTAAGTAAATTTTTTATCACATTCCAAATATATGTTTTATAAGATGCGCCCTTATTTTTGTCATAATATCGGATTCTTCTAAAATTATTTGCATACAGCTTTTCCTGTGCATACAGCACTGCTTCCTCATAAAACAAAGTATTTTTCCCAATTCTTTTACCAGCTATGTAGTTTACGAGCTCACCGCTACTATAGAAAAGACAATGCAGCCTGATTTTCGCAAGATCTTTTTCGGAAAGAGCCTTCAGTTTTCCATATAAAGTAAAAACTTTATTATACTTGCTGTTGTACCGGATAATATTTTCAAATTCACAACGCACATACTCAGTGGCTTTTTTTTTCAAAACCACATTACAAGTATTTTTCGGGTATACTGTTTTTAATATATCTATCAGTGTACTTCTGATAAGACATAACTCCCTGAAAGCATTCCTTGCGTCAGCATGCATAACCATAAACACCTCCTAGGCAATATAGTTTCTTAGCATTTTGAATGACACATAAATCAATCGACCACTTAGACTGAAAAAACCCTCAGGCTTTACGCGGATGCCTTTACTATCAGGCCTTACACGTTTTTTGTATTATTTCAAATCAATAAATCCAACAACGCTTCAACAAAAGCCTTATTGATTTCCCGACTGCCTTCCGCATTCGAGTGCATAATAATTAAATCGTATAGCTGATTACGCTTTATCTTGGGTAGATCTTCAATGTGAAGACCTTTTTCAGCAGATAACCTGTCAACCACCAGATACATATCCCGCCTGAAATCATGATCTATTGACTTTGTAAAGGAAGGGGTCTTTGCAAGAACCGGCTGCGGCTCTTTGCCTCCCCACTTGATCCATGCAACCCAGCTTTCTGTGTCCATTTTGGAGTCAGCATATTTGGATACTAATAGCCCGATAATTTCATCCAACTTATGTGGAACCTTATTCTCGTAAATCCACCCGCGCGGTGTATTCCGGTGCGTATCAAATAGCGATGCCAGCCATAATACGCGCGCAGATGGCTTCTCAGGCACGCCCTCCAAATGACTAAGAAATTGATTGAATCGCTCAGAGTGACCGCTGGTATTTATAATTTCTTGAGGCTTATCTAATATAGACATATTATTAGTTTAAATGAACAATTAATTATGAAATAATATACATTCTGCATATCAAAAAATCAACATAAAATGTGCAAAAAATGTAAAATATTGGGGTGAGCGCAAATATCCGGATGGGCTAAAAACTCTAAGAGGGACAACCGGTGAAAAAAAACCTACTAAAAACCCAAATACACCATGCTTTACTCGCCATGATATGGTTTTGCGTCAGCTGGCAACCTGCTTATGCGCAGTCGGGCGCACCTATATATATAGCAGCCTCACAAGCGGAAGAACGCACCAAAAATCTATCATCCACAATCTCCCAACTACTTCCAGACCGCGAAGTACACCTGATCGATGTTTCTGAGGGCTTCATACCGCCTGAACCCGCGGTGTTTATTGCTTCTGGCTCCAAAGCTCTGGTAACTTTACTTGAGAACGAGCTTACCAACCCTATCATCGCAGTTTTTGTTTCCCGCATTGCTTATGAGCAAATAAAAATACGATTCGGTAATATACCCGACTCTGTTCGGGTCATTTTCTCTGACCCCTCCCCCAGGCAGCAGCTGAGTTTAATTTATACAATATTCGGCAGGCGCACTCATGTCGGCATATTACTCAGCGATAAAACAAATTTTATGCGCCAGGAATTGGAATCAATTGCAAGGCAAATGGACATGCCCCCACCTATCATTAAGAATTTTGAACCGGATAAATCAGTCTATCAAAACTTTTTTAAATTACACAAAAACTTTAAGACTGACATAATACTGGCTTTACCGGATGCCAGCATCTATAACGAAGAGACCTGGAGAGGCATTATTCGCCAAAAATTTCGCGGCAGGCGTTTACCAGTCATCGGCTACTCACGACAACTTGTTAAAATTGGTGTCCTGGCGACTGCATTTTCAGAAATTAAAGACATTGCCAAACAAACGACCGAGCTACTCGATAAAATAGAAAACAACAAACACCACCAGCAAACTTCATACCTTAAATATACTAACGTAGAAACAAATCAACGTGTCGCAAACCTTTTTGGGTTCAGATTGAGATCTCAAAAAACTATTCTTGCAATTTACAAAAGCATTCTTGCAGGGCTAAATAATGAAAATATTTAAAAACATTAATTTTGAAAAACGCGTAATGCTGGCAGTCGTTATACCGATGCTTATAGCCATTACGATTATATTTCCATATTTTTTATATGAGCGTATCAACGCAATAAATTCAAACCTTTATGAGTCTGGTACCAGGCTCTCACAGCATATTGTTAATATATCACAGCATGCACTTTCTTATGGTGATAAAACTTACCTTAATGAAATGGTCAGTCAAATGATGCTCGATATAGAAGAACTGCAAAGCATTAGAATAATAGATGAGGATGGAGAAATTTTCTTCGGCCCAATTTCAAAATCTGAAAACCAACACCATCATACGCCTCTTAAATTTTTATCTCCGGTAGAACTGACAATTTATCCGATAAACACATATGACCTTGAAGATGAAATTAGCTTTGATGATGATTCTACAACGATCAATAATACACAAAAAACCACTATTGGATACATAGAACTGCATATATCCAAAGCTGATGCAATTATACAACGCAATAAAATTATCGCAGTATATGTTTGCTTGACTATAATGGCTGTTTTTATAGGTTATGTCTGCGCCCGTATGCTTGGCTCCTCTGTTTCCCGACCGATTAACAAAGTAATAAAAACTGTTTCCAATTTACGCAAAGGTCAATATAGCGATCGGGTTAACCTGAACAGTGGAGACGAATTAGGAAAACTGGCCAATAACATTAACAGATTAGCTCACTATTTAGAAAAAACCCGGGATCGCCGCTTGTCTGAAATCGAAAAACTGTCAAAAGCGCAAAAAGCAGCTACTGATGCCAACCGTGCCAAATCTGAATTTCTTGCCAGCATGAGCCATGAACTTCGCCACCCATTAACAGCGATTATCGGATTTTTACCGACACTAAAGCGTATAAACGATAATGATCATGCCAAAAAATTACTGGATATTATTGATATCCAAGCCAATAAACTATGCAGGCGCATTGATGAAATACTTCAATTTGAGCAAATAGAGCTTAACAGAGTTAAATTCGTTGAAACCTATTTCAATATAGAGACAGAAATAAAAAGCATTATTAAATGGCACACCGAAAAAGCCCAGAGTAATAATACTGTACTCTCCTACCATATTGAACAGGATGATGGGCTTGACGATATCGAAATCTATACAGACCAGATTCATTTTCAGACAATATTTGATAACCTTGTCGGTAACGCGATCAAATTCACACAAAATGGCAGCGTTTATGTTTATACAAAGCTTAACCGCATTGAAGATTCCAAGCTCAAGGTTAACATTGAAATTCAGGATACCGGTATAGGGATTCCAAAAGAACAATTAGAAAATATTTTTAAGCCTTTTGAACAAATCGATAAATCAACCAGTCGCCAATACCAGGGTGTTGGTCTGGGCTTACATATTACCAAACGGATTATTGATCTTATGAAAGGCACAATCGAAGTGGAAAGCAGACCACAGAGAGGCTCTATATTCACAGTCGATCTGCCTTTTAGTTTTCAACGCCCTACCGAAAAAAGCACTGCTCAAAAGGTGATTAATACCACTAAAACTTCCAATGAAACTATTCTACATGTAGAAGATGATTTAACTATTCAGGCTGTGGTTGAAAATATGCTGGAACCAAAAAAAATCAAGGTCGATGCATGTGATAATGCCACTGAAGGATTCACATTATTTCGCACACGCAAATACCCGGCAGTTCTCATCGACTTACATATGCCAGGCATGGATGGTTTTGAACTTGCAGAAAAAATACGGAACCACGAAACCAACTCACAAAAAAAAGTGCAAAGAACTACTTTAATCGCATTAACAGCTGATGTTACAGAGGAAGCCACTGAAAAATGCTTTCGGTCAGGCTTCGATAATATTTTACACAAACCTTTTAAAGAAGAAGAACTGGTAAGTGCAGTTTTAGCCGCTATTGAAATCTATAAAAGATTTGAGTAAAAACTGCAGTTAGCAGTAATAAGCGTAAAGTAATGCTATTTTTGATCACACATTGCTTAATTAAATCATTCTAATCAACAAATATTTTACCTTTTGCAGAAATATCATTATGTTGTTTTGGAGAAAGTTCCCAAATATAGAGAAAGTGTTTTTTATCATTAAATGATAACGCTTCTTTAACACTTTTTGGAGCGAGACACCCCGAAATTTTTCTAGTACCCTTTTGACCCATTATTAAAAAATTTGCGATGTCATCACTTTTGTGCATAGCACAGTAGACTTTATCAAAGTTTTTCCCGGCAATTGAAATTAATCTTTTCCAGTTTGCAACAGCCGCTTCCCGAGAGCGCCAAATAGCAGCCTGCACTGTAGCGGTTTTCGAATCTGGCTCAGCAACCGGCAATAAAAACATTGAAGACAGAATTTCGCCACTCATAGATTTTATCGCGATAGCAGCACCATTCAACAGCATCTCTCTTACCCAATTTTCAGGCCGATTAAATGATTTGCTTTTTTTCATAGCAACTTTAAACATTAACTCTATCTGCCTGATATTGTCCTCATCAAAATCATAGTAATTTGACACCACCATGTATTCTTTCATTAGCCCCAACCTTTATGATTAACCCATATTATGTATTTATATAAAATCATTAAAATCAAAGAGCCATCACATGAAAATTCGTCTATCTAAATTTTATTTATTTTATGAACTCTAATTTCCTGTTTTTTTCCATATTTTCTTTTTCAGCAATTCAATATCTTCACAAACTAAAAGAATAGTTTTGAATGACAAATGCGGATAGTTTTTTATTTTAGATATGGGATAAAAATACAGCAAATCATAAAATTTTACATGCTCAGGCCTTACTGCAGTAATAATACTTTCAGAACCTGATTCGATAGCTTTCTCAACAATATTCCTAAAAATATGAAATCGCGCTCTTACACCTCCACGTTGTTGAAAACCAGGATTAACCACAAATTTATTTGCTTCAACAAATGGCGAGTTAAAACCCAGATGAGCACCGATCTCAGTATAAAATACTTCCATTGTCGGAACGCTTAACCTTACCTGAGGATCAAAAACACTCGTACGAATTGAACCTAATGCTTTACTGCCACTATAAATCAGAAATGAAGTGCTGTTTGGGAATTCATCATACTCATCAATAAAACTTTCTGTACTGTTTTTTGCAATATAGCCTTGTGCGTAATAACTTTGATAACGCATAGCATATACTTGACCTAAGAGATCGCCATCAGCCGCAATACTGTGATAAACAGGCCAACCCTTTCCCAATAGGCGTTTATCGGAACAACCTGGTTCAATAAGATTTTTTTGCATATTTTGAACAGGCAGTATCAAACTATTAGTAATAATACTTTGCCATTTTTTATATATTAATTCGCCCTTTATTATTAACAGGCACTATAACCATCAATATACGCAACATCAATAGTCTTTTTAGACGACCCAGCAGTAAACTGGCAGTGTATTTCTAGCCTGCTTTCTTTTAATAAAACCGGAAATTTGTATATTACAGAACCGTTACAATGGAGGTAGATGACAGAACAACACAAGAAACGTAATAAAGCAGTTGCTAAGAGATATATTCGAGTCTTACAGAGTATGATTTTGACTAAAGCAAAAAACCGATAAAAATATACTATTAAAATGAATTAGTTAGCATCATAGCATGCCAAAAATGAAGTGAATAATGATCTTCTGTAAATAAATCACAACATTTATACAATATTTGTCTACATATCTGATTCTACAAATCGAATTTATATTGAAATGTGAGCATTCTGTGAGTAGCACCTATCTTAAACCAACCCAACTGTGCATAAGGTAAAATATAAACTGGATACTCATCATAATTCATTATACCTGCTTCCAAACCCAAAGCTCCCCATTTCTTACCAACTCCTAAATATACTACATTATCTCTATAACTATTCTCAAAAAAACCCATTGAACAGTACATATTTTTAACACAACTGTGCTCTAGACCGAAACCCATATTGTTTTCATTTTGGTCCTTCCGCTCATAATGATAGGAGGCCAAATTAATATTAACGGCCAATCCCGACGATTGCGCTAAGGCATCATTGAAAGCCAAGACCACAAAAAATAAAGCGATGAATCTCATGACTAGTTGAAAATACTATATAGGACTCTATAATTTCCCATTTTTATTTAAGACAGGGTGTACTTGTTAACCTGTTTTCCGCCGGGCAAATTCTGATAATAAATATGCGTAGGAAAATACATTTCCTTTATCAAATTCGAACCTATCGATAAATTTGGAGATTTTGCTACCACCATCAAAGCTTCCTTTATACTATCCTGATGATATTTATTAAACAAATATTCAGTGCCGGACTGTCTGTTTTGTTAAACTACTTCCATTAACTGAATCGTGAGCGAATTGAACTTGACAATTGACTCCCGCCGGCACTTTTTCTCCTGGGTTTGGCATTTCAACTCTGACTCCAAAGGTACCACTTGCTGCATCAATTATTGGATCAACTATTGTTATCTTGCCGCTATACCGTGTATCAGGTTGTGCGACTAACTGCAGAAATGTCTTCATACCTGTATCGATAGCGCCATATTCCTTTGCTCGAAGTACAACCTCAGCATAAAGCGGGTCAAGGCTCACTATCTCAAACAGTGGGTCAATACCCACATATTCTCCTACCGAAACATTACGTTTAACGACTACACCCGTAATCGGACTGTAAATCGCCTGCTGTTTTAGTAGTTCTTCAGCTTCTTTAACAGCCAACCGCGCCAGTTCTTTATTTACTATGAATTCGTGATGCTGAGCATCTGACATATAGCCTTTCAGCACTATTTCTTCATTTCGATCCAATTGAGTGCTGGCATATTCAAGTTTGGCTTTTGCCATATCTAATGTTGTGCGTGCCACACCATCTTCCAACATTAACAACAACTGCCCTTTTTTGACTCTATCCCCTCGATTGGCTTTAATTTCTTTAACTATTCCAGCAACTTGACTGCTGATCTTTACTCTATTACTGGGCTCTAGCAAACAGCTTAGTTGCGCATCATTCAAATCATTGCCCCAAGTTGGCAATGCAGTAAACCAAAATATAACAAATAAGCATAGTTTTTTTGAGATACCTGACAACCCATCTAAAAAATCAAAGATGAATATAATTCTTAAAGACTTTTTGGTGTTTTTTTTCATTTTCTCTATACTCTTAATGCCGTAAATGATAAAAGCTCAGATTTTTTATAATCTTGTTTTAACAGCTCGCGGCGACTTCTCGCATAATTTTTCTGCAATTTTCGCTGTGTCGCCTTTAGTAACCAAACCCCTATTAAACACCTAATATTTTTCATTTTATTTGCTTGCATCAATCTATGATTCAAAAAAAATTGAAGAAGCGGACTAATAGGCTTATTTACTAACAGGGAATCTTCCAAAGACATCATGGCTTCGAAGCTTCCCGGGTCACCCATACGCGCACAGCGCCCTTGTAGCTGCCGATCAATACGTGATGCGTCATGAAGTTCAGTAAGAACAACATGTAAACCACCACTTGCCTCAGCTTCTTTTGTTAACTTGATATCTGTTCCCCTTCCAGCCATACTCGTAGCTATGGTTATCTGCCCTGCAATACCTGCAGTAGCCACAATTTCAGCCTCATGCTGATCCTGTTTCGCATTTAATACGTTGTGGTTAAGTTTATATTGATCCAAACTTTCACTTAGCGCTTCAGAAGCTGCGACTGAACATGTACCTATTAGTACTGGCCTTCCTTTTTCATGTAATTCCAATATACGATCAATTACGGCCTGCCACTTTTCGGACTTCGTTTTGAATAAACGATTAGTAAAATTGATACGGCGGCTTAGGCAATGTGTGGGAATGCGAACTACTGATAGCCCGTATATTGACCACAGTTCACCTGCGACCTCTGAAGCTGTTCCCGTCATACCGCAGAGGCGATGGTACATGCGGAAAAAACGTTGATAGCTGATGCTCGCCAGCGTTTCACGAGGGTGAGTTAAATCACAGTCCTCTTTGATTTCAATAAGCTGATGCAACCCCCGTTCCCAGCTGCGATCTTCCATCACACGACCAGTATGCTCATCAATAATTTGAACCTTGCCGTCTCGAACCAGATAATGCTTATCCCGCTCAAATAAATATTTTGCGGATAAAGCCTGTTGAGCCAGTTCAAGGCGCCTTGCTCTCCCAGCCCAAAAAGGGCCAAAACCACTGCAATATTTCTTAATAAATTCATCGCCTGTGGAGGTGATTTTTATCAATCGATGCTCTTTATTGATATTATAATGCTTATCCAGTTGCAGAGTTTCAGCCAACTTCATCGCTTGACGATAAACCTTATCCTGATCGTCATTAGCCATCGTTTCACCAGAAATAATCAACGGCGTACGAGCCTCATCCAACAAAACACTATCTGCTTCGTCAACAATGGCATAGTGCAGCCCTCGTTGCATCAAACCAGATGATATAAAAGTATTTCCTTTGAGAATTTCACCATAGACATGCATCGAACTTTGGCGCTGTTTCAACACTAATTGATCTTTCAAGTAATCAAACACTAACTCTTTATTAGTACAATAAACAACGTCACAAGCATATGCGTGTCGCCGCTCGTCGAAGCTCATGCCATGAATGATATGACCAACACTAAGCTTAAGAGCTTGATATACTGGCCGCATTAGCTCCATATCACGTTTTGCTAGGTAGTCGTTAACCGTAACGACATGCACTGGAATGCCTGCCAATCCAACTGCTGCTGCAGGAAGGATTGCAGTTAATGTTTTACCCTCACCTGTTTGCATTTCAGCAATATTGCCAAAAAATAGTGCAAGCCCACCTAATAGCTGTGAATCAAAGTGGTACATGCCCAAATTTCGCCCGGTAACCTCCCGAACCAAAGCAAATACTTTTGGTAATATTTCAGTAGTTAGTCCATGACGGATAAGCTCATGTCTTAACTTAGCGGTTTCATTTGCTATCTCAGCATCACTCCACTTTGCTAATTCTGTTGATCTTTGCCGAATTAATGGTAAATAGCGACGATAAGCAATGAACCTGGTTCCGGTAAACTGCCAGAATAAACCACTACAACTATGCCATAAGCGCTCCAAAATACTTCTTTTTTGAATTTTTCTCTCGGGCCTTTGTATACAATTGGCAGGGCGTTGTTCAGGCAAGCTATACATTCAACTGCCTCAGAAATACTCGACGCACACCACGATACCAACGCATTACCAAAGGTTCCGGGTCATGCTCAAATAGCACATAAATGCGCTCATTAATTCGGTTCTTTGGAGCAGTTGGAATATCCAGCACAAGTTGAAAATGCTTAGTAAAGCTCAATAAATTATTCCCTTGCTTAGGGTCCAATGCAATTGACCCACCTCCTTCGGTACTCAAAACATCACTGGGGAGCTCATGACTGCTGGCAGGGAGAATACGAAGAATAGATGCAGGATAAGAGGTGTTTCTGTCAGATACAAGACGAACCTCAATCGAGTTACTATTATGTTGGACTTTATCAATAGAATCTTCAGCTATTAATACTAATCCAGGCATTTTTTCAAAATCAACAACATAACCAAGCATCTCGCCTTGACGAATAAACTTACCTGGTAAATTCATCGATTCGGGAACCACAAAAATACCAGGCAACTGGCTGCTGATCTGTAAACCTTCCTGACGCTCTACCGCCCGACGATACTCTTGTTCGCGGAAACGTACGACCTCCAGATTAATTGTGGACTCAACCCGGTCCATTAAAGTGGACTGGTATCGTGATTTAGCTTCCTCCACTTGAGCTGCCAAAACACGGGCTCGCGCCACTAAGCCAGGTTCATGCATCTCCAGTAGCTTATCACCTTTATTAACAAAACTACCTGGTTCAGCGGTTAACTTAGTAGCAATTCCACTTGCACCAGCGCGAATAAACGATTGCTCCGGCACCCATAATATTCCTTCAGCCTTAGTTGCGTATGGAAAAGGAATAATCGCCACCAATAAAGCAATAATTAATACCGCACTTATACTTGCGGAAAATACCCGTCCTTGGTTTTGCTGTAACTGTCGGTCAGTAAAAGGTTTACTAATAGTCTTTATTAAAGGCGCCAAAAGCGTCATATAAATCGACCAGACAGCCAACAAAACACCGACCACATAGTATTTGCTGGCAATAAACAAAGAAATCACCAACATAATAAATATTCGATAGATAAATGCCGATATTGAATAAATTACCATCCAGGCTGCTTCCCGGTACGAACCAAAAGGGGATGTAAGATCATCGATACGGAAAGCGAATCTTTTAATTAAGTATGCAATAGTCTGATTGCTACGATTAGCAAGATTGGGAATTTCCAAATAGTCTGCTAACACATAATATGCATCGAATCTTAATAATGGATTACCATTAAACAATAAAGTTGAAACCCCTGAAATAAACATCGTATTGAAAGCTACTGCACGTACTACACCGGGTTCTGCCAATACCCATATAATCATTGCAACTGCAGCGATAAATGCTTCAACTAATATACCGGCACCGCCTACCAGCATTCGCTGATATTTGCTGCGAAATGCTGAAGCCGCCGAAGCATCTACATAGGGTACCGGGAAAAATACCAGTAACATAATACCCATTTCATGCACTTCTCCACCCCAGCGCTTTACCGCATAAGCATGCCCAAGTTCATGCAGCACTTTCACAAAAGGGTAAACCAAACCGATCAATAAGATATTTTCCAGAGACAGTATCCGGTCATTTAGATTATTGAGTAACGCACCCCAGTGGACACCTGCCAACACTAGCCCTAAACAAACCACGGCTATCCAAACCGCAGCAGCTGCCCTGTTAAATAGGATAGTGCTGACTTGCATAGAATTTTGCAGAAATTTTTCGGGATCCAGTAATGGTATACGTATCCCTAAAGGAGATTTTAATTGCTGCAATATTTTACGCCGGCTAAGTGTTTGACGTTGCTGAGATAGTTGTTCAACATCAGGCATTACATCTGAATGCAGGACATTCGCACGAAATAACTTGGATACCAGAATTATTATCTCATCCTGTGTAGGCATATCATCACCCAGCTGATGGCATGCCGCCTCCCAAATATCTTGCAGCGGCCGCTGGCCATCCATCATTCCGATAATTTGATAAGCGCCGGGTGTAAAACGATGGAATTGACCGGTAGCATGGTCTTGCAAAACATACCAAACATCACCTCTATAAGTATGCCGATGAATATCAGCATGACTACGCAGCCGAGGTTTCAGATCAGCAACCAAATACCAGGTACGGCTAAAAAAAGGAGACGTCATGGCTTAACCCCACCAAGACCACATCAACAAACGTAGCCGCTCAGCAATCTCACGAGTCCATATTGACCAGAGTTTTCGTTGATCAACATCAATCTTACCGATACCTTCCATACCCGGTTGAAATTGGTCCGAGCGTTCCAATATATTCGCTTCTATCGTAAAATAAGTAGCACCATCTTTTGATACCGTGAGCGGTGTTATTTTATCGACCACAAAAGAAAAAGAGTCTTCCGGCAGTGCTGACAAATATAGTTTACCTTCTTGCCCCAGCTTAACGTCTGCAATTCTACTTTCCTTAACCTGCAAATAAATACGATATTCATTTACTGGAGAAACTTCGAACAGCACTTCTCCCTGTTTAACAGCTCCACCTAGCTGTTGACTCAAATCGCCACTGACTACCAGACCATCAAATGGGGCTAATTGTCTCGCTCGCAATAACTGACTCTCAACCAGTTGCAACTGTGCGGTTGCCTGTGCCAGCTGAGCTTGAATGATTTTTATGTTAGCGCGATTATAGGACGCTGTTTCTTCCTGAAATTGTTGTGTTAATTTGGTTTTTTGGCTTAACCATTTGAGCTTTTCCAATTGCATATCACCGTCATCAAGACTGACCAGAAGCTCACTTTTTGCAATCTGGTCTCCTGCACGTACCGGTGCTTCCTGAATAAACCCATCATACGGTGCAACCACAACGCGCTGCAGCATAGGTTTTAAAGTAGCATCAGCAGACAAGCGATACTGACTCGTAGCGGTGCTAAAAAATATGATCAATAGCAACAACGACCCAAGTGTAACTTTTCGCCCTAAATAACCAGGCCCAAATATCCGCGCGGCCTGCTGTTTGGCTGACTCAAATATTTTTATTACCAAAGAACGTTCATTAAGTCGTTTTTCTTCTAAAGCTGCTACCGCAAGCGCGGCAATACTTTCACAGTATTGTGCATCTTCAATAGAAAAAGGAGTATCAGCATCACGTTGAAAACTGATTGTCCCTATAGACCTGGCATTTATATATAAAGGCAACGTCAACAAGGCTTTTTTCTGTTGCTGTTCGGCTAAATTGTTATGAGCCAGCGCAATAATTCCCGGCTCGGACTCTATCGGTACCGGAACTATCACTGTCTTCCGTTGATCGGTTGATTCATTCATGGCAGCTTCTATACGCCGCAATAAATTCATTTTTTTTCCAAATTGCGCACTGTTTGATAAATGGGAAATTCGAATCGTATCACCCCTCACAAATCCCAGGCTGACCAATTCAGATTGTTGAGCTATGGCCATCTCACTAACCAAGCGCATAGCCGCGGCGTCGAAAGTTTGCTCAGCCAGCACTTTAGCCAATAAATCCACCCCGGCTGTTAAGCGTGAATGAATAGATTGGCGTTGACTATACTCCCGGCGACTATAGGATAACTCAACCCATGCACACCCCCACTGCAGCTGTTTCATGACTTGTTGCAAGGCCTGTTTGCCATCCACCATAACAGTAACCGCAATGATTGCCAGGATCTTTTCCTGATAAATGACGGGGTAAGCCACACCATATAAGGAACGACGGTTACCCAGAGCCGGCTTCAACAAAGTAATCAAACCCGTTTCCTGCTCTATTACCTGATCGATAAGCTCCGAAACAGCCTCCAGATCCGGATTTACTTCAGGCCAAACAGCGACAGGTTCAAATGAATCTTCCTCCTCTTTGCGAAGTGCCAATATTGCTGCTTTACTGCCAACGATAAGATTACACTGCAAACTTAACCAGTTTTGAAAAAACTCCGGATCGCCCGTATCAGACAACTGATCCCACGCATTATTTTTCGGTGCGCTTTCTGATAATTCGGTTACTGCACTTGAGTCCATAGGGCTTCCGATTCTAATTGGCTCTTCTCTGAGCTATTAATCAAAATCTGACCAGCGGGTAAAACGCTTAGAGGTCATTTTCTTGATAATGGACCCTAACTTAGAACGGTCGAATCGATCAGTCTCGTGCTTCGAACCCTTGTCCGACTTTTTCATGACTTGCCAACCCTCTGAGTCTTCTAATGCGTCTTCCAGCGCATCTTCCTGGGATTTTTTCAATGCGTGTAGCGCTTCACTTGTCCAACGATCGATTATCTCTTTATTTACCTTATGGAAAGGAGCATCCACTTCAACACCATGTTTGATTCGGTAACTCTTCTCAGCAACAGCATCAGCAAACGCCGGCGGTAATACAAAATCACCGGTTAGCACATCGAATGTGCCTTGCTTACGGCCCGCAACCGCATCCAGGCCTGCATCGGTCATGTATTGCGCCAAGTGAGGTTTCAAACCATTAAACAATAAGGCCTGAGCTTGCTGACGATCATGCCTGTCCA
This sequence comes from Gammaproteobacteria bacterium, assembly GCA_028284675.1. GTDB lineage: Bacteria > Pseudomonadota > Gammaproteobacteria > HTCC5015 > HTCC5015 > JANQRI01. The sequence goes on from JANQRI010000021.1 coordinate 125,172, forward strand.
GTCGGTCCGGTCCGGAGAAGCGTTTATGGTCATACCCATCCCCGCCATGCAGTAAGTCTTTACCGGAACCACCCCGCAAATCATCATTACCTTTGCCACCATAGATTTTGTCATTTCCCTGATGGCCATACAGGGTATCATTCCCTTCATCACCAAAAATAATATCGTTATTAAGCTTATCGTAAGCATAATAAGAATAATCTTTGTAACCATAGTGTTTATGATGACCATAGTGATGCCAGTTATCATATCGATCATCATCGTCATATCCCTGATGATCACGTATATCGTTCAGCCTGACATTAAATTTATCAGTATCTTTGAAGCTAATATGAACGCCCGGTATTTTTAATGAGAAGCTCACAACCAACGCTTCACTGTCGCCGATAATGAGATCATCGCCAGACCCGCCATGTAATTCGTCATTGCCCGCTACAATTATGCGATCATTTCGGAAGCCACCGCGGTGTTGCGCATCAAGATCGCCTCGATAGTATTCGTAACCCCAATGATACTGTTTGTTACCCTCCAAGTAATGTTCAATATCGTGTAACAAATTACGAACATCTTTGGAAAGTTTCTTCAAACCTTTTTTACCCACGGGCTTCTCCAGTATCACCGGCGAGGCTAACACCGCTGAATCACCAATAATGAGGTCTTCTCCTTTATCACCATAGATTTTGTCATTACCGATAGTGAGATCATAGGCATGATCCCAATCAATCAAGTTCAAACCCTTTTCACGTATATAATCGTCATGGTAGTGTTTATTGTCGTAACGGTAGCCACGCTCATCATCGCGATGATTTTTGCCGTAACCGTGACGATGGCCATAATCATAGTAATAATGATCATCGTCATAATCATAACCCCAATGATGATACTCATAATGATTTGAATAAATATGATCTTTAAGCTCATATCGGCGCTCGCGTTCCTGATACTTCAGCGCGCGCTGGGCATCTTTATACGCTTTTTTACCAAAAATAGCTTTTTCATCAATATCCAGACCTTCTTTGGTGACCGGCTGAACCACCCACACCGCATGGTCACCAACCACCAGATCATCACCTTTACCGGCATCAATCACATCATTGCCAATGAATAAATTATGGTAATCGGGATCCGGTCGATATTTATTCTTATATTTATACTTATATAAATCTTTCCATGAGATATCTTCGAGAGCTATAGTTATTAGGTCATCCAATACTTGCTCGTGCGCCTGTTCCAGCGCAAAGTTAAAATCAATCAGTAGATGTTCAAAATCGCGCAGATAATCATGAATCTCTAAAGCCTGCTCAACCAATTGGTTTTTCGCCACCGGCAAACCACTGATAATTGAGCCAACCACCTGTAAGCTATCACCAATAATGACATCATCACCTGCACCCCCGATAATCTCATCTTCACCAATGTGAATATCACGGATATGATTGTAACCCTCAACAAAATCACCGCGTTGATGCTCTAATTGATGAAAGTCTATTGCCAGGTGGTTTAGCGTATGCAGTGCTTCATAAAGTCCTTGCCTAACATCCCGAGCCGCATTGTTGATTTCTTTGAAATCGGTTAACACAGGCGAATAAAACACCGCATCATCACCGACGATCCAGTCATCACCCGAACCACCGTCAATATAATCGTTGCCTGCTAACACATCTATATGATGCACAATATCCGGCACGTAGGTCGCAAAGCTTCTGAGCAAAGTACCGTCAGCCCGGTTCAGATCGCCCGCGGCCATATCTTCAATCATATCAGCAACAGCGCTCGGTAATGCCGATAGCAGTTCAATCGGTAAATCCAACGGTGCATCCGCACGCAAGTCTTCCGGCTGTAATGTTACCGGCGATATAATCACCGACCCTGCATCGACCAGTTGAATTGGATTTATTGCATCAGAACCGCCGCTTAATAAACGGGTACCGTTATATACATGCGGGATATCGGTATTGAAATGTGAAATATTGGTCACACCATCGGCAAAAATAACATCGTTGCCGCCATCACCGTATAGGTCGTCTCCTCCGCGCTGGCCAAAAATGATATCATCACCGTCCCCGCCGCTTACGACGTCGTCATAAGACTCCACTAAATCCACCAATACCAGGTTGGTATCCCAGGCATAGTTATCTGTATTCAATACTCTATTGCCATAGGCATCGTAAGCACCGGTCAATATTACCTGATCAGCAGTTAGAATCTTTTCCGCCAGTTCAGGATCGATCTCGTACAAGCTGGTATCGATGTCGATCACATCGATAATACTGCCGACTTCTTCAAGAAAAACATCTTTATGCCAGCTGCCGTTGGCATTCAGCCTTGGCGTGCCGTCTTCGTTATAGGCACGGAATATGTAGCCAACATCTGCAATTAAAATGTCGTTACCCGCGTTACCTGTCAGTGTGTCACTGCCCAGCTCACCGAATAATTCATCATCCCCTGCACCACCATCAATATCATCATCGCCACGTTGACCATGTAGAATGTCAGCGCCTTCGCCACCAAAGATTACGTCATCGCCTTGCACACCGTCCATATCGTCAAAGCGCTGCACATCACGGATCACATCGGCAAATGGGTCTGGATAAGTGAGCCAGGTATGTGTCGCCTCATCAATCAATGTGCGTGTGATTACACCGTTATCACCCAACACTACATCGGCATCAGAACCACCATAGATAGTATCGCTTCCATCAGACCCACCCATTACGTTATGGCCACCGATGATATCGTCTTGCCCAGCTCCACCGTAGATTGTGTCATCACCTTGCTGACCCAGAATGAAGTCATCGCCAGCATCTCCGTAGATTGAATCATGCCCGCCTGTATTTGAAGTTTTAAACAGTGAAACTACATTGTGATTGGCTGGTAATGAGCCATCAAACAAACCATGATCACCCAATATGGTATCGTGCCCTTCACCGCCAGACAGTAAGTCGTTACCGCTGCCACCGATTACAAAATCTCTTCCAGCACCGGCGTAAATGATATCGTTACCGCCTTCATATGGATCTATGGAAACTATTTGAGCTACTTTATTTGAATCACCTTGCTGAGCAAAGAAACTGATAACACCGTTATCTCCCAACACCACGTCGTCGTTAGCGCCGCTGTGAATCTCATCACTACCTGTGCCACCCAAAACAAAATCGTTACTGGCACCAGTTGAAATTATATCGTTGCCATCACTATATGAAGATGTAGTTTGAATCCGTTCGATATACGTATCATTGACACCATTTGTCAGCCAATTCACAAATCCATGATCCCCAAGAACTACATCTACACCCTCGTTACCTTCGATATAATCACCTGCTGCACCACCGAAAACTACATCGTCACCTAGACCACCACTGATAGTATCTGAATCACCATAGATTGGTGTAATAGTTTCGGCCCGTTGCACTACACCCATGTTGAGTGCCAGCAACCCAAAATCACCAAACAATATATCCGAGTCAGTATCGCCGGCAATCATATCCGCTTCAGCACCACCCAAAATAATATCTTTGCCCGCATTACCCGCGATGACATCAGCACCGCCCTCGCCTGAATCTATAGTTTCAATTCGATCAATATCGCTCGCACCATCATCAATAGCCCAATCCACAATACCGAAATCACCCAGAACTACATCTGCACCGTCGTTGCCATTAATGGTATCAGCATCAGCACCACCGAAAATCACATCATTGCCTTCATCGCCCATAATAATATCAGCACCGCCAACGTTCGAAGCAATGGTTTGCGCACTTTGCACCATTCCCTGATCAAGGGTCAATGAGCCGAAATCACCGAAGAGTATATCTTCTCCATCATTACCGGAAATTACATCAGCACCGGCACCGCCGAATAAAATATCATCGCCGATAGAGCCGATAATCGTATCGTCGCCGCCTTCATTCAGATCTATAGCCTCTATCAGGTCTATATCCGAAGCATCACCATCATTAATAACCCAATCTACCAATCCATTATCAGCAAACACCACATTCAAGCCTTCGCCACCATCAATAGTATCGCTACCCGCTCCACCAAAGATAACATCGTCGCCCTGATTACCGTTGATAATGTCCCCATCGCCGAAACCTGGATCAATACTCTCAGCACGTTCGATCATACCCATATTGAGAGTCAGCAACCCGAAATCACCGAATAGTATATCCGCATCACCGTTACCGGTGATCGCATCTGCACCCGCGCCTCCCAAAACAATGTCTGTATTCGTGCCACCCGTAATCGTATCGGCACCACCTTCAGTTGGATCCGTGCTTTCAACTCGATCGATGTCAGTCGCAATACCATCAACAATAATCCAGTCCACAATACCGTGATCACCCAAGATCACATTGACTCCGCTGTTATCGTTAATGGTATCGGCATTGGCTCCGCCGAAGATCACATCGTCACCGAGATCACCGGTAATGGAATCAGCACCACCAACGGCCGGGCTAATCGTCTCAGCGCGCTGCACCATACCCAGATTGAGAGTGAGCGACCCAAAATCGCCAAACAGGATATCTACACCATCGTTACCAGATATCACATCGGCATCGGTGCCACCCAATATGATATCAGCGCCGGCATCGCCGGAAATCGTATCAGCGCCTCCCTCGCTCGGATCGGTTGTTTCAATGCGATCAATATCAGCTGCATCAGCATCATCAATGACCCAATCCACTACACCGTGATCACCAAGGATCACATCCACGCCGTCATTACCCTGGATATCATCGCCAGCAACTCCGCCAAAAATCACATCATCACCGAGGTCACCGATAATCGAGTCAGCACCACCCATGCCCGGTGTGGCCGCAGTCGCTTCAGCTCGATGCACCATACCCTGGTGAAGTGCTAACAACCCGAAATCACCGAACAGGATATCTGCTCCATTATTGCCCTGAATCAGATCGCTGGCTTCGCCACCCATGATAACGTCATTACCAAAATTTCCGTCTATGGTATCTGTACCGCCAATGGCTGGATCAACTGTAACTATCAAAGTTGCCGGTCGGTTCACCCCGTCAGTTCGATCACCCGGCCCTCCATTACCAAAAACCGCAACTTCAGCTGCACCATCAAAGTAAGATACACGGCCGCGATCGCCAAAAATGATGTCATCACCTAGCCCACCTGAAATATCATCATTACCCTGGCCTCCAAACAGGATCAATGGCAAGGTAGAACCTGAAGCATCCACCGTGTCGTTTCCTGACTGCGTATTCAGCACAAAAAACCCGTCGGTTCCTTCAGCCAAATCGACTGTCACTGCATCATCACCCGAACCGGTATTAAGTGTAGTAGTAGTTCGCAAGCTCGGATCATAGGTTCGGCGGTGAGTGCCTGTAACCGCTATCACTTCGTTGCCTGAACCTGTCCAAATAGTAATACCATCGGCAAAATTGCCATTGGTCAAATCTGTCTGATAAGTAATCAGCGACGGTGCCAACCCTTCGATAGCAGAGGCAGTAATATTGACCGGTGAAGTTTGCGTTCCATCACCTGAAGTTGCCGCCTCATCACTCACCATTAACAAGTGACGGCCAGTATCGGCGTTGATATTTAAAATGCCATTAATATTATCCAAGGTTCCCGTTAAGAAGTCCGTGGTCGCACTGCTTGTCTGATCAACATTCGCATCGGAAGAGATATAGATGCGGTCGTCGCCGGCACGGGTATTAAGATTAGTCACGGCACTGGTGCCGCGCACATTGAATATATCACCTGCACTACCCAAATCGAGGTTCAGAGTCTCCAGACCGATGTAATTGATACCAAGCTCCATGCCCAAACCGGTAAGCTGAGTCTGGGTAAGAATACCCATATTGGCTAACGTATCGCCCGAGTCATCCACATTCAGCGTATCACTGTCGGCACCCCCATCAATGTTTAACAATGCATCAATCTGGTTGACCGTGCCGCCCATCGCTGGTACCAGACTGCCAACGTTGATCATGTCACTGCCAACGCCGGCATTCACAGAGGTAGTCGCCCCAATACTTTGTACATTGATCGTATCATCGCCCTCATTGGTATTGACAATAGTCACACCTGCTGTCGCCAACACACTCACACCATCGGCACCCGCATTGGTATCGATAGTTGTTGTGCCGAGGTGAGTGCTCTCGATGATGAAATCATCCCCACCAGAGCCCAACCCAATGTTAAGTGCTTCGAGCATGTCGTACACAAGGCCGTCGCTCATACCCAAACCCGTCAGTGTATTGCTGGTTAAAACACCGCTATTGGAGACCGTATCCCCAGTATCATCTACATTCAGCGTATCGCTACCGTCTTCACCATTAATGGTTACCAACGCATTGATTTCGTTTACAGTGCCGCCAGCGCCTGGCGTCAAGCTACCGACGTTAATGATATCGTCTGCAGCACCTGCGTTGATCGTGGTGACTGCATCAATAGTCTGAATATTAGCCGTATCGATGTCATCCCCGGTGTTGATAACTGTACTGCCGGCATTTGACTGCACGTCAACTACATCTTCACCGGCTGCCGTACTTAGAGTAGTGCTACCGGAGTGGGTGCTGTCGATGATAAAGGTATCGCTACCTGAACCCAACAAAATATCCAGTGTTTCTATCGCAGCATAACTTATGCCTTCAGCCATCCCCAGACCGGTTATCTGTGTACTTGTAAGCTGGCCATTATTCGCCAAATCATCTCCGGAATCGTCTACAATCAGCAGATCACTGTCTGCCCCGCCATCCACTGTCAGTAAGGTATCTATCCTGTTAACCGTGCCTTCTATAGACGGTGCCAGGTTACCTACATTAATCGTATCGGTACCAGCACCTGCATCAACCGTTGTCTGGCCACCAACTGCAAAGATATTTACTACATCGTTACCCTCGCTGGAAAATAATGTCGTAATACCTTGATGAGTGTCGATAATATCAAGCTCATCATTACTGCTACCTAATACCATCGTCAGGGTTTCAAAGTCAGCGTAGAAAAGACCTCCAGACATACCAAGTCCGCTAATATTGCTGCTGCTGAGAGCGCCAGCACGACCGGTAAGATCCCCGGCATCGCTTAGAATAAGCCGGTCATCGTTACCTTCTCCGGCAAAAATAGATAACGGAGCATTGATATTATCGAGAGTACCAAGATTAGCTGATGTATCGGAAGAGATATTGATGATGTCATTATCTTCACCTAATTCAATAATGGTGACACCCCCAATGCCCTGTAAATCAATTTGATCACTACCAGTCCCGGTCCGAACATCAAGCGCACCGTTGCTATTGACAATTAACAGCTGATCATCATCGGCACCAGTTACAATTTCCGTATTACCGGCATGGGTGTTATTAACAGTAAAGGTATCAGCACCACCGGCGGTATTGATTTCAAGACTCTCTAAACCTGCATAATCAAGTGTAGTCTGGCCAGCAATCTGTAACTGATTCAAGTCAAGCACAAGGTTATCGTCGCTATCGGTAGTATTGACATCAAGTGTATCGACGCCGGCTGAACCACCATCAATAATTAACGAGTTGCTCGTAACGGGATAATCGATTGTGAACTGGTCGTCACCGACTTCACCTAGAAATTGAAGATCCCCACTAAACGCGTTCCCTGTGTAGCTCAGTTGGTCATTACCGGCACCACCAGCAACCGTCAGGTCTTCAATACCGGCAAGGTTTAGCGTGACTTCATTAGCAGTGACTGTCAGGTCATTGACAGCAATCACATCATTATCCGCAGTAGCGTTGATTGTGACACTATCGCTATTCCCATCGTTACCATCAAGATTAATAATGACATCTGCATCAGCCACTAAATTAATTTCAATTACATCATCACTGGTACCACTATCGATATTAAGAATGGCGGGAAAATTACCGGCTGTATCAACAATAATCGCATCTTCACCACCACCTGTGGCGACATCCAAGCTATCAATATCTGCAAACTGAATAATGGAGCCGCCAATATTGACTTGACCCGATTGAATAATAACCGTCTCAGCAGCACCACTACCGACAAGACTAAGATTGCTTCCACCAGCACCACCGTCGATTGTTCCAACCGGAGTAACACCATCAGCAATAGTGAAATCATCATTGCCTTCGCCACCTACAAGGTTCTCGAAGCTGTCGAAACTAACACCACCAACTGTACCGGAAGCAGGACCGGTTATTTGCCAATCGTTATCCTGATTAGGCCCTATAAAGGTGTCGGTTTGGTTAGAGCCAATAAAGCTCGTAACACCTGATATCAAACCACCAACAGCAGTGGCCATATTGTTACCGAGATCAACCGTAACCGCATTGGTTAAAGCACTATAGTCTAAAGCACCATCACCAAGGTCAGTCAAATCACCAGCAATATTGCCGCCTACTTCGAAACGGAATACATCGGTCGCCGTACCACCCGTCAAACTTTCTATACCGGAGAAAGTAAAAGCTATATTACCCGCAACACTGCCGACATCCTGGCCGCTGATATTCCAAATACTTTCACTGTTTGGCCCTATAATCAGGTCGTCACCGTCACCACCAATAAACGTTAACAGGGTTAATGTACCCGGTGCATCAATCACAGTAAACGTATCATCACCATCTCCGCCGACAACCGTCAACTCGGTCACGCTACTCAGATCAAGTACGGTGCCGTTAATTATCAAAGTGGCACCATCAAGCACATATTCATCAGAGCCGCTGGTACCTTCAATAACCCGGATTGGATCGATGATAGCACCGGCTTCGAACGCTTCGATAGTTTCATCAAAGAGTACATTCTTACCGCCTACTGAAAAAACTTCGTCAACAGTACCAAAGATACCGGGAGGCAAAACCAAAGTATCAATGTCAATACCTGCCATACCGGTATCACTGATTTCAACAGCCGGATCACTGAGCCCTTCAGAAATCCCGAATCTATCAGAGCCGAGTGCACCATCCAAATAAACCTCGTCTGCAGACGAATCCAGCAATGCAATTTCGTCGTCGCCCCCACGGCCCGACACGCGTAAAACTTCAATACCAGTATAAGTAAGCGTATTCGCATCAAGAGAAATTTGTGTATTATCGACAAGCAATCGATCGTCTGTATCACTGCCCAACACAGTCAGCTGATCACCAGTGTCGGTACCGGTATCTGCCACATTCACACTGCTAACAGAACCCATATTAACGGTAATCTGGTCGGAACCACCAAGACCATTGACGCTGACACTGCCAGCCCAAGCTTCCAGTTCAATCGTATTGCCAGTGGCACCACCGTTGATCGACGCGTCCTCTATATTGCCAACCAACAACTCATCCAAATCGTTGGCAATTATACGATCAACGTTAAGCCTCCAGTCTGCGTCAGCATTGACCACAAGTCGATCATTGTCATCACCACCATCGATAACAAACGCGCCTTCGACTTGCTGATAACCAAAATCCGCGCCCTGTGGAATTTCATCACCCACCTGAGCATCACCAAAGTCTCCAAATTCAGTAAAACCATCCAGCCCTGGCGGTGTTAAGTTATCGGATAAAATAGTGATCGTATCCTCGCCCTCACCGGTATTGATCTCAAAATTCTGCAGACCAAGTGCGGTTAAGCCTGCTTCTCCAATTGTCACGCTATCATCGGCAGAACCGGTGCGAACCTCAACATCTGGAATGTCGAAGAAATTAATACGTGCAAGCTCCTCACCGCCAACCATGCCCGTTAGCACATTAGCCTGCGCGCCGGCCAGGATAAGCTCATCGCGTACGACTGTTGTGACGATAGTGGGTGGAGATACTTCACGAAAATAGACATAACCGGCACCGTCGGTGTCAATCAATGATGACAAAAAGAACCGCCCACCGGCACTGTCTTCGAAATTCACTATTCCATCGGGCCAGGCATCTTGAATTGATTGTGGCAATTGATCAAAAGTGATTTCTTCCGATAGTTGCCATTCCTGACCATTACTCCACAACAGCCTTACAGTGTCATCGTTATAACGTATAAGAATGGGAAGATCGCTTAAATTCCGATTTTCCAAATCAGAGAGGATATCCTCTGCAACAGTTTCTGATAGCAAAAGCAACTCATCACCGACTAAAATATCGGGACGCCCACCAAGTTGCGGTGCTCCGAGCATCGCAGTATCGCCGCTTAAGGCCACAGCATAGCCGAGCTGATCACCAGCCAAGGTATCGGCACCAAACAATGGATCAACAGCGGTCTCGAGGCGCCATTCGCCAAACCTGAAACCATAGGCAAACGCTTCTCCCTCATCAGCACCATCACGATCACGGCCAAAGGCACCGACAATGGCACGTTCACCGTCAATAGCAACTGCGTGGCCGTAATTATCGCCAGCTTCACCAGTTACGAGTTCAAGCCTTTCAGCTTCAGACCAAACAGTACCGTCACGAGTAAAGATATAAGCCGCACCCCTGGAGTCAGATTCACCTGGAGCACCGGTAATCAAGGTATCACCGCTGATGTCAACAGACCGGCCAAAATCATCACCGTTACTACTACCCGTCATTAGAGTCGCCTGACTCTGCCAGCCGGAATCGCTGTCAACATACACAAAAACTGCACCACGATCATTAAAATCACTCGCACCAATCGCCACTGTATCACCATCCACAGCGACCGAAGTACCAAAAGCACCGCTACCACTTAACTCTCCGCCCTCTGCAATCACCCAATCACTACCATCTAACTCATAAATAAAGGCCCGATTAGAATTACTGGCACTAATTACTAAAGTATCTACATCGATATCCACTGCGCTACCAAAGCCATCATCTGTGCTTGTTAACTCGACCTGTTGACGCCAGGATTCTCCGACGCGCTGAAACACATAAGCACTGTCAATCCCCTCTGCACCAATCACCACTGTGTCACCACTGATAGCCACACTGCTGCCAAATTCACTACCAAGTGCAATACCATCGGCCTGCAGGGTTGCCTGAAGTTGCCACTGATTGCTCTCATTCTGGGTATAAACGAAGGCTGCACCGCGATTATCAAAATCACGCGCACCTACTACCGCGGTATCACCATCAATCGCGATACTGGCTCCCAGTTTGGCAGTTTCCAATGCAGCTGGCGTAATAACATCGCCAACCATTGTCCATTCAGGACCGCGCTGGCGGAAGTTGTATAGATTTTGATCCAAGTCAGGGTCAGTTGGATCGGAGCCGATCAGGTAATGCCCTTCGCTAATTATGGAACTACCCACTCCAAACCGGCGATTATTTATGTCGTCGTTCACCATTTCATTATCAAATGGATCATTCGGGTTATCCGATGAACTTAACCGGTAGGGTTGTAGTGTTAGGTTCAGATAATTACCTGAAGAAGCATCATAAAGATAGGCTGCACCGGTATTACCACCCTCACCCGGGGCGCCAATCAGCATACGATCACCGGCTATGGTAATCGCATCCTGCTCTGCAAAATCTCCTCCTGGTTGAATATTTTGTGATGTAATGGTCCCACTTTCATTCCAGTTATTACCGGAACGCGTGTAAGCATGAGCAACACCCACATCATCGACATTTATAGTCAATGGAATACCAGGGGGAATGCTGATACCAGCAGAAACTCTCCCTTCTGCACCACTATAAAATCTGCTGGAGCTATAGGCTTCAACTACATGCCCTAATGAACTCTCAGTCTCACCCAAAAGTCTATTACCTTCATCATCGAGAAAAATGGGTCGCAAAGGCCTTTCATTCCGAATATCAATAAGACCATTGGAATCTCTAACATTGACTCGCCAGGGTGAATACGACGGGCTATTCAAATCGTAAACTGCAACTGCAGATTCACCCGGCGCTCCAACAAAGACCTGGTCACCGACGATATCAACCTCAGCACCCCATCTAGAGCCTTGCAGTAAAGAGTATTCTTCTCGCAATATATCATTAAGAGGATTGGATCCTAGAGTTGTGACCACATGAGCATTCCGGATAAAAGCAAGGTCAGGGCCAGCAAGAGAGAAAGTCGCAGTAAAATCAGAAGTATTTGAAGATGTAACGTTTGCTCCGAACTCACTAAGTACTGCAATAGTATTTGGGGAAACCCTTACCCTCTCATAAACAAATTGATCCTGAAACATGGTTCTATCTATATTAGGCGTGTGCTGAACCCATGGGATATATTCCTGCCATGTGGGTTCTATGTCCGTTCTTATGGTAATTCTTCCTACAACACCAGTGTCAACAACTCGTACCAACGTATCTGTAAAAAGTTCGACCGTGGAATTCAAACGTACATTAAGCTCTGTATCCCAAATTGTGCCAACAATCATATCGTCCACATTCATCCAGGAAGGGATAAGCCTTGTTACTTGTCGATTAGTGTCATTAGATATAAACTCGCCACCTCTACTATCGCCACGCCTATCAAAAAGTATGACTCCCATACCAGGAGCAAGCCTTATTTCTCTGCCTTCATTTTGAATAGGTGTATGACGACCGATTCCATAAGATACCCAATTACCGTTTATATTTAATTCCACTTGGTTCCAACCTTCCGGCTCATCGAGGTAGGAAGTAACTTCAGGCAAATCAAACTCTGTACCTAGTAAATTCAGTCGGTTCGGCATTAACAACTGATCATAAGTCCAGCGATTGGAAGCAGTTAATCGAAAGGTATGGACAACCCCGGTATCTCCAAGATCCACTCTATGGTTTGGATCCCTTTGATTAATTGAGTAATACTCCAATTCCGCCTCTTCAGCACCAACAACCAGAGTTGATCCATCAATCGCGACCGATGAACCGAAGTGGCCGTTGCCATATGAGGTTCCAAAAAGGGTTGTGCGAAAATTTGACCAACCATCACCCAAGCGGTTGTAAATATATACCCGATTCTCGCCTGGTGCACCAATCACCAAACGGGTGCCATCAGAATCAATATCGGCACCGAAACCATCGCCGCCGGTAAAAGTGTTCGATGAGCGCCAATAGAGCCCTTCGTTCACAAAGCTTAATACCGTATCCGATTGCTCTGCCGCGACAAACAACGTACGAGTGGTGGAATCATAATGGGTAAATTCACCAAAACCGTCTATATCACCAAGCAAGATTTCTGCACGCAAGTTTTCGTTTGTAGCATCCGGAATTACATTATCAGTAGTATATGTAAGGAAAGCACCGATATCGGCACGAATGATTTGGGTAGTTCCACTGCTGTCATCGGTATCATTAAAGCCCGGCATACCAACCACAACCCGCGGACCAGAAAGAACTATACCTCCCAGAACCTGCGGACCAGAAAGCGCTATACCCGCACCAAAGTTATCGGCTAACGGTGCGTCAGGATCACTACCGGCAGGCCGATCGCTCATCAACCGCCCAGAACCACTCGAACCGGTCGAACGGGTCCAGGTAGGACCGTTGCCGGAACCCTGATCGGGCAATTCATAGAACATATAGGCTGCACCTGCATCGGTTGCGCCATCAACGCCGGGGTTCGGCCTGCCATCGTAACCCGGTGCACCAACCGCCACATAGTTTCCGTTAATCGCAACCGCCAGGCCGAAGCGATCACCTGCTCTGCCTTCATCGTCGGCATCCGCCTCGGGCAGACCACCATCGGCGGTCAAGCGTGCGATCCGGTTCCATTGATTACCAACACCATCAAAGACAAAAACACGGCCCTGATCAGGGCGATCTCCTGCAAAATCACGATTGATATCCAGGCCATCCCATAGTGGCGCACCAACGACGATCCGACCGGCGTCCATTGCCAAACTGTAACCAAACGCTTCACCACCATCTTGGCTATCGGGTTCAGAAGCTGTGAGCGTGGTACGAAAAAACCAGTTTGAACCAAACCCTTGATAGACAAAGGCACTGCCTCTACCCAGGTGATCGGGCGCACCGATCGCAATGTGATTATCCGCTATCGCAACAGCCCGGCCAAAATCAGAATCAGGGGTAGACAGGCGTTCTATTTGAATCCAATTAGCACCCCTACGCTCGAAAATATAAGCCGCGTCGTTATTATTTGTATCAACACCTGGAGCACCAACAACAATGGTGTTGTCATCTATAGCAACAGAAATACCAAAAGCATCACCGGCTGCAGCATCAGCAGCTGTAAGTTTTGCTACTTGCTCCCAGTTACCGCCGCTACGTTCAAACACATAAACTGCACCTGCATTACTGCCTAAGCCATTATCTTCCGGCGCACCGACAACCAAACGACCGCCATCAATGGCGACAGAATAACCAAAGCCCTGACCGCCACCATTCGCACGATCTTCCGGGTAGAGCTTGGCCTGCTCAACCCAGGCACTGCCAATCCAACGATAAACAAAGACAGCGCCATAATCAGCACCATTAAGCTGAGCACCCAGCACCATTGTATCGCCATCAATAGCCATCGCGTTGGCCTCAACTTCAGGCCTACCCGTTATTTCATTAATACTTACTGCGGCGCCAATATACTGTGGTTCCAGGGCCTCAGATATCTCTAATTTAGTCTCCTGAGTCCAGCTGACGACACCATCGATAGTAACCAGTTGCAAAGACAATGAAGACAGGTCCAAGTCCTCGATAGCGATTGTCTCGACGACAAGATCCGCCGCATCATCCGGTGTAATAACTTGAAAATCCGGCAAGCCGTGGATTACGACCGGCTCAACACCGGTAATATCAAATTGACTGTTAGCCAAGTTAAAGGTACCCGCCCGCGCTTCTGTGCTGCTTGGCGTATATGAGCCTCCTGTTGTTTCACCATCACCGGCAACCCGGAATCTGTCGCCATCACTGCCATGCGTGCCACCATTAAAAACTACGTTATTGTCGCCGGCTGGCACACCAAACTCAAAATCTGCAAACAAAATGTCATCACCTTCCTCACCATTCAATACCGCCTGGTTACTCTGTAGATCGACATCATTCTCAACATTGAAAGTATCTTCACCTTCACCGGCATAGACGGTGATGTCCTGGCTATATTGACCGCCAAACAACTGGACCACATCATCACCGCTTCCCAATGTGACACTGATTCTCTCTGCCGCACGGGCGTTAACATTGAGTGGTGTTTCGATTTCCTCTTCTGTGAGTGGATCCTCATGTGACAATACAACTGTCCCATAATTACCTCTCGGATCTTCACCAAAGATTTCGGTATAAAGCGCCAAAAATGTGTCCGAGACTCCATCCCCATCCGCATCATCACCTAAATCAATCGCGGGAAAAAGCGTTGCAAAACTATTTTGCGCAAACCCCAGATTCGCATTCAAAGTACTTGCGTCATCAAAAAAATGAACCTCGTCGTCACCTTCCTGACCGTTGATCAATACCGGTATGCCTTTAACACTTTCGGGGGTTGGGTCATCAAGGTCTATCGCAAAGTTATCGAGTGTACGACCGCCACCAGCAACCGGCTCACCGAGATTAATGATATCAGCACCATCACCGGCATTAACCGCGAAGCTGGACGCCAAACCACCAGTCACGCTCTGATTGCGATGAGTGCCTTCAATGTCGATGGTGTCATCAGCCGAACCGGCATTCAGCACTACAACCTCCATGCTTTGATAAAGGATATCGGCCGTGCCCGTACGGTTAACGGTGGTTGTATCAATTGGCCATTCAATACCACTCACAAGCGTCCTGCTGTCGGTGATTGCATTGCTAACTGAATAAGTCTGCGATGTATCGGTGCTCTGATCATTGATAAACAAACGATCACCCGCTTCGGGACCTTGACCGTCAATAATAAACTGACCGGCAATACCATCGAGATCACCCTCAGTCTCGTTACCAGCCGTGGTACCAACATACACATCGTCGAAACCACCTCCGGTTCTTAAAGTTACGGTCAAATCGGCGCTGGTCGCGGGCACATAGAAGGTATCATCCTGTGCACCAAGCTGAATCTCGATAGTTGAAGCATTGGCGAAGCTGATCGAACCTGACATATCCAAACCACTGACCGAATTGCCCTGGTAAGTGCCGGTGTTAGCATTTTCATCTCCGGAATCATCGACAATGATCGTGTTGTTACCGCCCTCACCATCGAGCTGCACATTTGCATTAACAAAGTCCACACGACCAGCGGACCCAGGTTGTAAACCAGTGCCTGTAGAGCCGACTGTGAGTATATCATCACCCTCTCCGCCAAAAACATTGGTCTGGCCAAAGTCATACACACTGTCTACTTGAAAAGTATCATCGCCATCACCGAGTCTAACATTGACCGCTTCAACATCACTCTCAAAACTATCAACGCCATTCACTGCTGTTCTTGCAGCATAGTAAATCGCACCCGGGTAGTTGCTGCCGAGATCAGGATCAAAACCCGCACCAAAACGCTCATGAGTACTAAACAAAGGATTGCTACCCATGCCCAAACCGGTAATTCCGATTGCGGTCAACTGGTCTGGATCAACTCCTGTAAACGGATTGACCGGTGCAGTAGCATCACCATATACATCCAGCGTATCGTCGCCGGCACCGCCATGAAACGCAACGATACCACTGATATCGGCTAACGAGTTTTCAGCATTACGCACATCAAGTACATCGTCACCGCCACGGCCAAAAATTTCAGCCACTAATTTATCGCCGAGCCCATTAACACGGAACTGATCGGCTTCATTTCCCAGACCTACCCATAAAAACCCGGTTTCACCATCGAGGACCGACACATCAATTTGTCCAGCCATATCAAAACCGGTAAGCGTGTTGATATCTGAGTTAACGTCGTAGTTTAGAGTACCATTGACTGATGTTGTGCTACCCGCCGAGCTCGCATAGACCACATCGCGTGTGCCGCCATTACCGCCCTCCTCAACATTGATAGTAATTGTTGCGGCGATGGTATCGAGTGTACCGGTCAACAGATCGAACGGCTCAACGTTATCATCGTCGAAAAAACCGTTCGCCATAAACAAATCTTTCGCCGCGTTGCTGGACAAATAATAGCGATCCGCACCGCTGTTGCCTTGCAAGGTGAGTTCAGTCTGTGTGCCCTGAATAAATATACGATCATCAGAGAGGTTGCCCTGTAACACAGTACTGCCACCGGCATTAATACCTGCCGTTCCAATCAGCTGGATAAAATCAATGTCAGCGCCACCCGTGATTTCGACCGTCGGGGCCTGAAGATCGCCTTCAATAGTAATAGTCGTACCAATATTAAGATCACGTTCATCACCCAATACTCCGTCAAAGTCACCTCTAACCGTCACGCTGGTACCAGCTTGGATTAAAGTGCTCAATGGAATATTGACATCGTCACCGGCATCAATAAGAACCGAACCATTCAATGCTGAGACTGTGCCTCCATTGACCGTTTCGCCCGTTAAGGTCTGACCATTACCGGCCAGCAGATTAAAATCCTCCGGCAACGGAACAGATAAACTACCGGCAATAATGCCCTGGGTATCAAGAACACTTAAGCGAATATCGCCATTATTTGATACCACTTCCATTACATCGAGACTGGCATTGATCTCTTTGAGGTAAATGCTTTCATCAACCACTGCATAAAGACGTCCGTCTTCCGGCTCAGCAGTACTGATTTGGAGAGAATTGTTCTGCTTATTGCTGCCGGCACCGTAAATCTCAACATCATTATTAATATCACCAACCCCACCACCGTTAACGATCAAATCAATATCCCGGGCCTGAATATCAGCCAGATCATCTTGTCCTACTTCTACTACCGTATCGAAAATAGACCCGGCTTGCGTTAACAAAGATACATCCGCCCGATTCGACGCAACACCGTCCAAAATCAGATCGCCGGTTGTTTCGGTCAGGAAGATACTCTCATTCGCTAATGCAAAGACATCGCCCAAGGTTTGATTGGATGAATTGACTTCAAGGAAGTCGGAGGCACTACCAATCCCTGCCATTGCATTGAGCGTGATACTGTTACCAATTAAAAATGGCGTCGCACCATCGTCACCGTCAATGATCTCGAAGATCGCCCCATCTGCATCAATACCGTTAGCAGTCAAACTGATATCACCTGCCAAGGCCTGGATTAATCGAATCTCGATATCACCATCCACTGTGGTTATATCAATGTCACCGATGCGTGATTCAATATCATTGAGAATAAAATCACCATCAACCTCAGTAAGTTGGATATCGCCATTGGTTAATACATCGATCTGGCCATTATTTGAATGGTCAGTATTGGCAGTTAGATCAATACGTGGATCGTCAATATTACGATTAGCAGCAACAACAGTGATATTTTCAGCACTGATTAATTCGAAATCAAAACCACTATCAACGGTATCTGCCTGGCTGGTATCGGCAAACAAGCGAAAGTCCAGCGATGCCGGACCGGTTTCGGTATCCGGACGAAAGCGCTCAAAATACGTTATATTCGGACCACCATTCACTGAGACATTTAATCCCGCAGCTGTCCCGATAGACTCAAATTCCTGCAATGAACTTTGCAGCAAAATATCAACATCACCCGATGCCACAATATCATCACCATTGAACTGAGCATTCGTACTATTCGTATCACGCAGCCGGCCGGTGAGGTCAAGCCAAACATCACCGTCCACCTCTGCGCTGAGCCCGGTATTGCGGCCACTACTGCGAACCAGTTCAATATTGAGTCGTCGCGCATTGGAACCTAAACTGGCAGCGGCCAATTCAACCGCATTCGCTCGCAAGATATCATTAATGCCGTCGTCGCTGAGAATATCACCACCGGTGTTCTCGATCCGAAGTAGACCAATAGGATTATCTATAAGACCGTCAATACGAACATCACCGGCTCCCTGGTTCGAAATTATCACCTCAATATCACCGGCCGGCGCCAAACTAGCCACACCAAATTCCAGGCTTACACTATCGGCCGCAAGTGAAACGTCCGGTTGCAGGTTACCGTTGGCTAATACGATGTCATTAACAATCAAATCCCTATCCGATTGATTGGTAATCTCGGCACGGGCAAATGTTGAACCACTACTAAAGATCCCACCTGAACCGCTGATCGTGCCACCTAATGCGATGAATCTGGCAGTCCCAATATCGTTATTGGCAATTTCATCAACAGTAATGGTATCACCAGCAATTGTGGACCCTGCACCCATGCCGCCATTAACTGTGACATTATCGGCTACAATCACTTCACCGTTGCTGTCGATTAACAATTCCGGCGTAGGGGCAGCCAAGAAAGTAACGTCACCATCCCACTGAATCTCACGACCTGCCTGAGTACTGCCCCGGGTGTTGGTATTATCGTCACTTCTAAGACCCCTGGCACTGGCACTTGCCTGCCTGGATGCATTGACATCCTGAGTTGATTCCACCAACAGATCTCGTGCGGAGATATTAGCGCCATCGGCAACAGTAACATTATTGCTGCTGATATAATCGATCCTCGATGTAGCATCGGCATCAGCACTAAGCCCCCTCGCTTTGGCTCTGGTGCGGGATTCCAAATCGATATCAGAATGACTGGCCGTGATCGTTACCGTCTCCCCAAAAACCGATGCATTGGATCCGATATTTACTTGTAGAGCGTCATACATAATAACATCTGCATTTGCACGGCCATCAGAGCTTACCCCTTTGGATTCTGCTTTGGCACTGGCTTCAATTTCCATATCTGCCGCTTGCGCTTGCAATACTACGTTATCGGCCTGCACTTGGGTTCGACTGCCAATATCAACTCGAGTCGGAGAAGGCGCACCGCTGGAGCCAATAAAAATATCACTTCTTGTATCAGAATCGGAGAATAAACCTCTGGAATTACCATCAGTATTTGCATTAACATCGAGACCACTATTCGCACTGATATGAGCATCGTCTGTAGCGCGAATAAGTGAATCATTACCAATATCTATCGTTGCAGAATAATCGACGAATGCATCAACATCAGCATCACTTCGATCAAAAAATCCAGCACCCCTGCTCTTAGCCTGAACTGTTACATTACCATCAGTCTCAGTATTCAAATCAATAGTGCGCTCGGCATTCAATGAAACATTATTTCCGATTAATAGATTACCGGTCGTATCAGCACGGATTGAAGCATTAGCATCTCCGAGAGAAACGAGCCCTCCACCACGATTAGAGGAATTTGCAGAAACATTACCAATTGAAGTCACATCAACGTCGATATCTCGGGCACTGAGCTCAGCACGATCTCCAACACTCGTTCTAACAAAAACCAGTGACTGTGCATCGGTATCTGCTGTATTGACCCGGATCAGACCACCACTGGAACCACTGGCAGACGCAGTCACAATACCATCTCCGGATGGAGCACTAGCAAAAGCCAAAGCCTCACCTACACCATCCAGAACCTGGGTGCCGCTACCGTTGCTGATAAGATCGATAATCAGTCGGTGACTTCCAGTACCCGTACTGGTGAAATCAATGCCTTCATTACTAAGAGTACTAACACCTGTTAAAACCGCACCTGAAATACTGTCAGTCGGATCCAATGCAATCAGCTGATTATCACTATCACGCAGACTGAAGTTATCAGCATCGATCAGATCGATGTAATAAGTCACGCCATCGCTCAGGCCGCCAATGCTCTGATCAGAAACCCTGCGCAGAAAATGTGTATCATTGCCATCCGCATCTAGGGGTTGACTAAGCGACAAAGGTGTTATCGGGACAGCCGCTATCGGAGGGTCAACGGTATCGTCACCTTCGACACCAACGGCTTCTTCAAAACTTGCAGCCAATTGAATCTGATCCGGTGTTTCCGGGTCAACGATCACAAAATAACGCTCCCCATTAATCAGACCACCAATTTCAATATTATCAGTGGAATAAATGACCTCATCACCGGAGACAAAACCATGATCTGCATCAACAACAATGGTATCGTTATCAGCATCGGCATCCACAGCCGAAGCAACAAATTCGGTTGCTTGCGGTGCCCGGTAGGTCACCGCCTGGCCGTCGCTAAAACCATGGTCGGTTAGAGTAACAATATTACCGCTGATTTCCGTGCCATTGAATTCATTTTCCACAACCGTAACTGTAGGATCTATCAGTTTAATTGTTGTGTCATCTATAAAGTTAACAATATAATTCCTGCCATTAACCAGGCCACCAATAACAGCAGAACCCTCATCTCTCGAATAAACAACCTGGTCACCGTCCTCTAGATTGTGCGGACTAGTGAAGCGGATAACATCCTGTTCTATATCGATCAAAGGTGTTTCGCCATCTATTTCAAAAGAATTCAAGCCGACACCAAGCTGCAAAATATTATCACCGACAGATATAACCCCGTAGTCACGCTCATCAACCAAACCGCCTACGGCCGTTGCTGCGCCATTCTGATCATAGGTAACTGTATCACCGGTAAGCAGACCGTGATTATTAGCAAAGCTAATCTGATTATTGGCAAGATCAACATTTGCTGCAGCATCGAAAGTACCGTCGGCAAAGATCGGCGGTTCTGTATCATGGGCTGCATTGATGGTCAGCGTTCCGCCGGCTTGAATGACAGCATTGTCGTCAATCGTTGATGTAACTGTTGGAAATGCAGTGGCATCAGCATCCAAATTACCCACATCGACCAAACCAAGAGAACGGCTCCTGGAAACCGCATCAGCATCAGTCACTGAAAAAGATTGGACGGTGATATTGTCACCGGCTATAACAGTCCCGCCGACAGTAGTAGATACAAATGGGCTCGTGGTCGCACTCACATCAGAACGACTAATTGAAACTGCACCTCCGTTTCTGGAATCCAAAGCCGCATCTGAGCTACTGTTATCCACCGCAGTCACGAGTACCGAAGCCGCTCCATTTCCACTTTCACCATCGCTGACGTTAGCACGTAAAATAGCTTCGGTACGCCCGTTTACTTCAGCTGTTGGGTCACTATTATTAAAGCTAAATCCAAACGAAATACCTAGTGCATCTACTTCGGCACTCGCAGCACGTGTAACATCTGAGTTTACAGTCAGATCTCCAGACAGCATGATGTCAGCATCGCCAACTTCAGCCACTGTGTTTGCCGTTACATCTGCATCTGCAGCAGTACCGTTAATTCCTACTAGAAATCCAGCTCTTCCGGCAAAAGCGTCACTATCGGCGGTATTTTCACTTGAGGCCAATACTGACAGATTACCTACCTCATCATTTGTATTACCAATAACAACGCCGTCACCCACACTGGCATTTACCATAGTGTCAATATCAGCCCCTACATTAAGCACACCGGCTGCAGCAAGACCTGCAAAACCGTAGCCCCGCCCATCCACATCCAAATCGCTTTGTTGCGTGGCTTCAATAACAACATTATCAGCATCTCTGATAACACTGTTATTCCTCAATCTTGCTGTAGTTTCACTATCAAAATCGACACTCGATAAATTAACATCAACTTCTATAAGGCCTGCCGCCCCGGCAGTGGTATCGACAACGCTTGTTCCAGCGCTATCTCGGTCTGTTGCAGAAACAGTCAAGTTACCAGCCGCCTCAAGCTGACCATAGTTGCCTAAATAGGCTTCAACCGTGTTATAAATATTAACTTCACTAATTCCGGCACCTACCGCAACCGCCCCGAGCGCAACACTTCCGGTAGCCTGCTCAACGTGATAAAGATTATTTGCTTCAACCGTGATCGCACCACCAGAAACAATGGATGCACCCGTTGCTTCAGATCCGGCATCATCAATGAATGCCGCTGTTATAGGATCATTACTTGTGAGTGCGCCGGTGGCACTTTCTACCGTGGTTCCGCCTATAGCATTGGCTGACTGGCCGGCCTCTTGAGCAATGGTGGATACCGTGCCATCAGAAGTACTATAGTCAATTGCACCACTAACATCCGGTGTAGAAAATGCCGAGTTGGTCTGGCCTCTTAAAGTCTCACCACCGCTGCCACGATTAAATTCATTATTAGCTCTCCCATTCGCAGGCGCGCCTAAACTCTGCATTGACACAGCGCCGGACAAGCCGGCCAGACCACCTGCAAATGCAATCACTGAGGAATCCAGCTGCCTATTACTATCAGCAAGGATATCCACATCACCTTCAGCGGCAATTTGGGTCTGTGCTCCCACAGCCGCAACAACCCGATTGCGGATCTTGCCCACATCAACGGTTGCACCCATGCCAAACCCACCGGCAGCTAAAGCACCACTTTCTCCCACAAGTGCGGCATGATCATCGGCGCTAAT
This sequence comes from Gammaproteobacteria bacterium, assembly GCA_028284675.1. GTDB lineage: Bacteria > Pseudomonadota > Gammaproteobacteria > HTCC5015 > HTCC5015 > JANQRI01. The sequence continues at coordinate 148,291 of JANQRI010000021.1, forward strand.
AGTGACAGTTTGTGATGCATCAGGGGAAAATTCACCATCCGCTTGAAAACGTTCGTCTTGATTGATTGTTGAAACCCGGGAACCATTCTCCACAATAGCTTCGGTGCTGGTTTCAATATTATTGATTACCACTGTACCGGCCAGTGTAAAAACTCCGATCTGGCTGGTTCCGGCAAATACATCTAGAGACTCCATACTATCGGCACTGATTGTCATTGCACCCACAGCATTGAGATTACTTCCCACTACATTGGTTAAAGTAGAGTTTTCGATAGTATTGACCGCAAAAGTAGGTGCAATATTAACTACACCGCCAATAAGGCCATTAGTAGCACCGACCGTCGTATCAACCAGTGTTTTATCGTTAGAAACCAGAGACAGGTCACCTAACGCGTAAAGATCAGACTCTCTGATATAGGCTTCGTTATCTGCATCGATATTTAAATCAGAAACCGTACCGGCAAACGTAAATACTCCACCGACATTATTGACCAGAAACATGTCGACAGTCTCACGCGAGATAGAACTGACTTCGATATCCTGCCCATAGATGATGGAGCCAGTTGATGAACTCTGATTATCACGAATATAAGCTCTTGTTGCACTGCTGATTTGAGTTCGATCGGCAGCGGCTCCAACACCGACAAAACCGCCTACACCGCCCATAGTTAATATCCCAGGCTCAGCGCCGACTAACACATCCAAAAAGAGATCTGAATGTGCCCGAACAATAACATCACCGCCAAAACTATCGTTACTATTAATCGTCGAGCCCGCAATAAATGCTTCTGTAGTGTCGGCAACTTCAGTAGATGACGCCATACCACCAACCCCTACAAAGCCTCCCGCACCGTTTAACACAAGGAACATAGGGTCATCGCCAACTGGTCGCTCGATAGTATTGGCTATTACAGCCAAACCGTTGAGATTCTCAAACGACTCTATACCTGTATCCGCATCCCAACGCTTAACTTCTACTCCTGCACCATCGCCCTGAGCTTGTACAAAGGAGCTATCAATATATGCCAGCGTCGTATTCTCAAACGTGTTAACCGTTACGGTTCCTGATGCACCGACAAACCCTCCGGCTCCGGCCCCTGCGTGCAAACTAATTTGATTATCAGTTTCTGCAAAAACCACAACGCTACCACCTGCTTCGATGGTTGAACCCACGATTGAGGCCTGTACATCGGATTCAAGCTGGTGAACTGCGACACTCCCGGCAACTCCGACAAACCCGCCGGCACCACCGACTGTATCTGTTTCAATGGTTGTAGTTGATAACGCATTAACTATTACGTTACCGCTTACAATCAGGTTATTAGATGCATTGATACCAGCATAAATCTGATTATTAATATCCAAATAAGCTGCTGCACCACCAACACCGACAATCGCACCGCCGCCGCCGAAACTAATCGCATCGATTATTGAATTTTCTTGCGCTAAAACCAATAGCGAAGCTGCATCCATAGAAGTTATGCTATCAACAGTGGATGTCACAGTATTGCCAATGCTGTTGGTCGCAATTCCGACACCGACCGCAACACCTGCCGCGCCAGCACCCCCACCACTAAAAGCATCAATGATTGAATTATCCAAAGCCTGCAAACTAACTACCGCATTATCAGCGTCAACGGTACCGTTAGAGAGATGGCTATCGATAGTATTTTCGATCTCGTTTAGTGACACCGAGCCACCTAGAGCAAAAACCGCTGCTCCCGCACCACCGACAGACAATGTTTGTAAATCGGCGTTTGAATTCGCAGTAATGGTTAAACTGCCGCCCTCTACGGTAAGACCGGAGTCATCAGCATATGCAGTAACCATATTGCCAATATCGTTGGTTGACAAAGCGGCACCAATAGCCGCCCCACCGGCGCCGGCCACTCCGCCAGCTAATGCGTCAATAGTGCTTTCGTCACTGGCTGCTAAAAGTATGGATCCATTCACTGTAACTTCGGAACCACTCGCAATGTGTGCATCTGCCGTATTATCAATTTCATTTAAAGACACCGAGCCACCCAAAGCAAAAGCCCCAGCGCCGGCACCACCGACAGACAATGTTTGTAAATCGGCGTTTGAATTTGCAGTAATGGTTAAACCGCCGCCCTCTACGGTAAGACCGGAGTCATCAGCATATGCAGTAACCATATTGCCAATATCGTTGGTTGACAAAGCGGCGCCAATAGCCGCCCCACCGGCACCGGCCACCCCACCAGCCAATGCGTCAATAGTGCTTTCGTCACTGGCTGCTAAAAGTATGGATCCATTCGCTGTAACTTCGGAACCACTTACAATACGTGCATCTGCGGTATTATCAATTTCATTTAAAGAGACCGAGCCACCCAAAGCAAAAGCCCCAGCGCCGGCACCACCCACCGTTATACTCTCAATCTCTGCTGCGGAAATCGCTCTTAAATCAACGTTATTGTTATCCGCAATAATGGTTGAACTATCGATATATACGGTAGTTGTATTACTAATATCATTAGTGGCGATAGCAGCGCCTATCGCCGCTGTACTGGCACCCGCAACTCCGCCAGCCAATGCGTCAATTCTGCTATCGTCGATTGCCTCTAACTGAACTGTGCCATTAGCTTGAATGGCAGAACCGTTAACGATATGCGCATCGATATTATTATTTATTTCGTTTAGTGATATTGAGCCGCCCAATGCAAATGCGCCGGCTCCCGCACCACCCAACGCGAACGATTTAATTTTTGGCTCTGGATTTCCATTTTCATCGAAATTGTCCACAGCGACAGACCGGGAAGTTAACTCAATGTTATTGGCCGTCGAGGTCACTGTCGCATTATCAATATAAGCCACAACATTATTTTCGATATCATTGATCGCATTGGCTGCGCCTATGCCAGCTGTACCCGCTCCGCCAATACCACCTGCGATTGTGTTTATGGTCGTGGCATCTTCAGCCAGTAGGCCAATTCGACCTCCGGCTGTAACATTTCCCGAACTACCAATATGAGCATCGTAAGTATTATTAATACTGTTAACCGATGTTGCACCACCCAGCGCAAAGGATTCAGCGCCACCACCGCCGATCGACAGCGCTTCGATTATGCCAACACCTCTCGCATTCAAACCCAAGGCACCACCAGCATTCACTGTGCCATCGATAGATGCAATCACACTGTCTTCTATATTATTGATCGCAAGCCCGGCACCAACTCCAGCAGTGCTGGAAACACCGACCAATCCAGCCACTGTTTCTAAGGCCATATCGCTATTAGCGATTACATTCACATTGCCTACAGAATTAACGCTGGCGTTGCTATCCAGATGCGCAATACTTTCTTCATTCAGGTTATAAACTGTTGTACCACCGGCAACACCAGCAGTTTCACCAAATGCAAATGCAACTGAAATCGAATTTACTTCGGAGCTTTTATCACTTTCAACCGTCACATTACCACCAGCATTAATAGTGGTCAGCGATCCGATTCCGGCCTCGACCGAGCGTGTAAAGTTACCGACATCGACACCCGCACCAACACCGGTTGCTTCAAACCCAATCCCGAATGCACCGGCAATGCTGTCAACTTCCATTTGACTGGTCGCCGAAACCTGCACTGCCTGGGCTGCATCAATGCTGCCGATAGTTTGATTAATTTGGTTTGATTCTCCTAAAGCTGCACGGGTATTTTCATCAATGATATTAATTGTCAATGAACCGGCAATCCCGGAAGATTCTCCAACAGAGCCGCCGACCGCCACACTCGTCGCTCTATCGACAGGTGTCAGCACAGCGTCAGCAAGCAAAGCAATCGCTCCGGTGACATCCGCCTGCACACCACTGCCAAAAACCGCCAGGGTATCGTAATTAATATTGTTATATGCGATCGAGCCACCAACCCCTGAACCATCGAAGCTCACAGCACCCGCACCGGCCAGATTTTCTACTGCAAGCTGATTACCTGACTGCACATTCAGATCAGCGGTTGAAACCAGATTTACGTTATCACCAATCGAGGCCTCGCTATTGCTTTCAATATCATTGATTGCAACTGTTCCAGCCACACCGTTATTATCATCCGCACCTGACCCGGATGCTGAGCGCACGACAAAATCATTGCGCTCATCAAGCGGAGTGATTGCTTCGACCGTAATGCCTGCCGCAGTAACGTTTGCACCTTCACCGATGGATGCCGTGTTTTCCAAGCGAGCAATATTGATGCCGGCACCAGCGCTTATCGCACTTTCACCTAACACCGCAAGCCCCAAAGCCTCATTATTCATATCAACTTGGCTTAGGCTGCCAACACGTAAGCGACCATTACTGACCAAGGTTATGCCTGAACCAATTTGAGCTCTGGCATTGGAGGATTGCTGATTGACACCAATCGCAGCTCCGACCACCAGATCGGCGTTTTGCAATTCTATATCGCCATTAAACAAGCTGGTAATGGTATTGATTCCATTGCGAATTTCATTGATCGTTGCACCGACTTCATTTACGGAATCGACAAAACCATTTATCTTGTCACCCACTTCGCGCAAACCATCCAGCTCATCGACACCAAAAAAGTCCAATACCCGAAGTGCTAAACGGATATAACCGACATAACTGATATCATTGACATCAAAGTTAATTAAATTGCTGGTATCACCGCTGGCACCTCCACCACCTGTATCCAGAGACGCACCCAAAACTCCGGCTATCGCTTCAACCGCACTCACAATTTCTGACATTGCGGTGACTGTTACATCACCTTCAACCGTCGCATCTCTATTCAGCAATGCACTGGTATCATCATCATCAATATTAAATGCCAGTGTTGCACCAACCACGGTATCAGTGCCAATCGCTTCTGAATCGGCTGTCACTACTACATTAGCGTTATGCGTGGCTTCGACTGTCAAGTCACCGGATAACTGCAAAGCACTGCCCTGACTAACAATCGCTTCGGCAGTATGATCCACTTTCGATAATGACAAAGCAGGCGTGATTGCCAAAGCGTTGGGGCTGGTATCAATCGCTCCGGCCTCTGAGAATGTAATCACCTCCCGTATGGAGTTCGTGGTTACTATTAAGTCGTTGACATTGCTTAAAATCGCATTATCCACTAGCTGTGCACGGGCAACTAAATCAGCAAAACTTAATGCAACTGATGCTCCTATTCCTACCGATCCGCCGCCCTCAACGGACGCTTTAGCATTGGTTTCTATCGACACCATGTTCTGTGCATCAATGGAAACATTGCCACCACCTGCATCGACAACCCCGTCACTCGAAATCATCGCTTCTGTCGTTACCGACGCATTATTTCTCGCGAAAGAGCCGGCCACGCCTACATTGTTCGCCCCGGCACCGGAAGTGGACTCAGCCATAAAGGCCTTTTTGTTATTTGCTGTCTGTGTTTGTGCACTGACCACAACGCCATTGGAACGCGTCTGGCCATTGATCAATGCAGTGGTGACAATATCACCGGTATTAATCGCAACCCCTACACCGACGCCACTGGCATCGGCATTTACTGTTGAACCGTTTCCATCCGCACTGACCGCCAAAATCTCCTGCGCCGAAACAGTCAATAACCCTGTTGTAGTCAATGGATTGGTTGTATCAATTCGGGCTATAGTGTCAGCGTCGACGATATTAAGTGCCAATGCCGCAGCAACCTGCAAATCCCCTTCAGCCGTGCTGCCGCCTTGCTCATTAGTCGCATCAGCTGACTCGGATGATGAATCTGAATCGCTTGTGGTGGTTCCACCCGACCCGGCCGTACCACCGTTGCCGGTAGCGCCTCCCGAAGTTGCAATAGACTTGGTATCCACTGTTAATGCTGTACTGGCATCAACTGTGATTGAATCGGGTGATTCAATAATGACAACACCCTCTCCGATCGAAGCTTGTGTTTGCACATCGATATTAACGAACGCAACACTGCCACCTGACGCCTCGGTGGATTCTTCCGGTTTACCGTCCGCTGTGGTTGACACTATCACCACATTATTTGCAATAACATTCAAATCGCCGCCAACGCTTAAATTCGCGGCGCCATCAATACTCGCTATCGCATCGCTGTTGATTGCAGAAAACGCTAAAGTAGCATTCAGGCCGGTATCATCATTAGACGGCTCAGTTTCTTCGGTTTCTTCATCATCCACCTGCGCTTTCGCCACTGCCGTGACATCGACACTGGATGTTGCAATCACATCCAAATCACCGATTGCCTCAATACTCGCACCGTTGGTATTGACTTCAGCATTGGCATTTACATTCGCCAGCGCCACAACAAACCCTTCAAACTGAAGCCTGATATTAGAAGGTAAGCTTTCGGGGTCTACGGGCAGAAAAAACTCTGAGTCACCTGTGACTGTCGACGTGGCACTGAGATTAATATTATTTCCCCTAAGCGTTGCGCCTGCCACACCGACCGAAGCAATAGCCTGCCCCAGAATAATTTGCTCCATAGTCTCGTAATTAAGACTTACCAGGTTATCAGGATTACCTAAATTAATCGTAAAGAAATCGCTGAGAATTTGAGTGATATCTCGTTGACTAATATCAAGACGGGCCACACCGCTGAGATTAATATCCCCGGAACTTATTATTGACGAATCGCTATCAGCAATAATGCGGTCTGCTGTTAAAAATATGGCTCTATCATCAAGGCTAATATTACCGTCGATCGTTAATGTATCAACTCCTGCCCCCAGATTAATGATGACATCAGTAAGCTCAGGATCAGTCAAATCAATCGTTATGTCATCAAAAGTTGCCGAGCTTCTTAACAAAAGAGTATCTTGATCGAGCTGGACTAAAGTAGCAACATCATCACCAGCGAATTCTGGAAACAAATAAGCAATAAGGAAATCTTCTATGTCCTGTGAATTCTCGAAATTAAAACTTTCCCCTCCCTGGATTGCAACAATTCTATCATTAAATATTTGCAAAACTTCCAATGGCGCCGGATCTACGATATCCGCAATATTGATATCAAGATTTTGAATAACAGCAATTCTTTGACTGTCTTCCAATGACGGATCATAAGTAATCAAAATACCATCAGAGGTTGCAGTAAATACATCAAACACATTTAGGGAAGCTTGATCCAAAACCATCTCAAACTGCCTGGAATCAAAATCATAGCTGGCGTTGACAGCAAATAGATCTGAGTCAACAGCCGAATCAGTAAATGCAATAGAAGAAACACCAAAAATATCGAGAGATGCTGAAGTGGCTGTAAAATCCAAACCCGCAATCAGGCCCTCACCTTCAGTGAAATCAATATTGGTAAATGACAGTTCAGGATTAGCGAGGGTAAATATTGAGCCAAACGAAACCTGATCATCATTATAAGCAGTTAAGCCAGCAAGAAAAAAACCATCATCCCTGACACTTAAAGCACGAGTAGCCTCCCGACCACCAACATTAACTTCGGTACCGGTAATATCCAAGCCCACATCAAATGGTGTAAATTCTACAATAAGGTTTTCTACTCCAAATAACTCCTGTCCGCGGGGAGCATTGGGCACATAGTTAAAAGATACCCCTGTTGCCGTGGCAACAAAAACATTGGCAATTACGATGTCCCATTCATCTGTATTAAAACTGAAAGCATCGGTTGATATATCATAGCTGCCCTGGAAATTGACAATTGTAGACGCCAACACAGCACCAAAATTTATTTCAGCTGTGGCAGACGATATATTGATAGTCCCTTCGAGTGCTTCGCCTTCAGTATAATCAATAGTGCCAATACCAACCGTTATGTCATCTACTGTTAAGAAAGAGCCTATCGTCACATCAGTAGCAAAAACATCAGGCAAACCGCCCAGAAAAAACCCATTATCGCGAATACTGAGTGCCCGAGTAACCGATTGACCATTAATATCAGTCGTAACCCCTTCAAACTCAAAGGTTCTATTATTAAGAGGAATGATAGTCAAGGCCAGACTGCTCAAACCGAGCAGCTCCTGATCTTCAGAGCGATTTGCATTGTAGGAAATAGTCGCGCCCAATGCAGTTGCGGAAAACACACTGCCAACAGTCAAGTCTAGCTGTTCAGCTCTTAGGTTAAAATCACCATTTCCAAGATTATAACTTCCTGATAATGCAATACCATCAGAATTAATATCCATTACCGATGAACTTAATACAGTTCCCACATCCAAAGTAGCAGATGCAGAGGAAATATTTATACTCCCTGAAAGCTCTTCACCTTCAGTGTATTCGATTGTACTGATACCAACAGTTAAATCGCTAATTAGCAACGAAGAGCCTATTGTTACATCGGTAGATAAAAACTCAGGCAATCCACCTAAAGAAAAACCATTATCACGTATGCTCAAAACACGCGTTACCGTCTGACCACCCACATCCATGGCAACGCCTTCAAACTCAAAAGTACGATTATCCAAGGGAATGATAGTCAACGCGAGGCTACCTAAACCAAACAACTCTTGGTCTGCCGGCCCATTCGCATCGTAAGCAATCGAAATATCCGAAGCTGTTGCTGTGATCGCATCGCTGATGGCCAGATCCAATTGATCCGCCGACAAACTAAATGCATTCGTCGATAGATCGTACGTACCCGATAAAGCAATACCATCACTATTCGAATCTGCAATATTAGCCAACAGCACACCACCGACGTCTAAATTTACTGAGCGTGCGCCAAAATTGAGTATGCTGCTGCCTGAAGTAAAGTCCAAAGTGATATCTTCGGCAGCGATTACATCACCGATGGCCAACGTATCGAGATTAATACTGCCCTGACCGGTGATCTGAAAATCCGTGTCATCAAACAGATTTTCATCTTGGATCCGGATTGCGGCTTCCGCAAACAAGGTCGACTCACCAATCGATAAAGAAGACGAAATAGGCAGGATCACATCCAAGGAGCCAATCGACTCCACGCTGGTAGTAAAATTATTATTCTGAATATCGCTGACCGTTAAGAAACCATCTTCCGGCGTCAAGTCATCAACCTGCAGTGACGCACCTAACGACAAGGCCAATGAAGCTTCATCGAGATCCACGGACAAAATGCCTAAATCTATGCCTGCATAGAGCTCATCAACATTAAGCTCGGCTACTACGTCTATATGATCAACATCTATAAAAACATTTTCAATTGATAGAGGATTTGCATCCGGGTTCTGATTGAAAGCTGTTAGATCAATGCCAAAGCCCAACTCGGCATCAAGGGTTACCGCCAACTCAATATCGATCTGCTCTGACAGATTCAGCCCAAAACTCTCGCCCAATCCGGATAGATCCAACTCATAGGAGGATAGTTTGGCAATATCAAGATTAATTGTGAACAGGCTTTGATTTTGATCTTCCGAAAGACCACCTTCCACATCGATTTCCAGTTCCAGCTGCAAATCAGCCGCCACACCGGCCCATAAACCCTCCAGATAATTCTCCAGACTTTGAGATAAACCCCAATAAGTCGGCTCTTCATCGAGCGTGTCCAGGTAATCAAGGTAGCCACCGACCGCATCGCCAAAACGAAAAAAGTCACCAATGTCCGGCCCCGGAGAGGCATGAAAAAATCCGTTAAAACTTACCGGGTTGTCACCGGCCAAGCCCACCAGGCTGCCAAAATCATTCAGTGCCCCCAACCCGTTAATGGCATCACCAAATGAATTCAGGCTTGCAACACTATCGCGCAAAACTATCGCCGAACCATCAGCCAACATTACCTCTGCTTCGGGAATTTCGGACGCATCCAAATATATGGGAGCATTTTCATTGTTAAGCCATGAGTGAGATGTACCATCTACATCTACTCGACCATCGACCGTGCCATTAATTGCCACTTGGAAAAGTCTAATCGCAAAAACCGTATGCGAATCCATTTGGCCATTGGCCTCAAGAGGCAATCCATTTTCTCCAGGATAACCCAAGAAAGCTAAGCGTTGTTGAACTCGGTACACATCAAGTACATTATTTTGCCCGCCTTCACCTACACTATTACTTAATTTAAATTCACTGGCACCTGCATTAATCGAAAAACTGATGTTTTGTTCTTGGTCATCAATCAATACGGTAAATTCCACTTCCCCAGGCGAACGATTGAAAACAAAATCTACATCAGGCACGAAATAAAGCACGCCCGTCGTTGCAAACGAGGTTCTGTCTACCGCATCGGAGTAGAAAACCGTCCCCCCCGGAACAATCAGCGGCGTATTGACGCTTCCCAAATTGGGAGCAAAAGAGTTGCCATTGCTTACCCTGCCTAAATCAACCTTGAGGATATCGCCCGTAAAAACATCAAACCGGTAGTCTATATCTTGAAGCGGCGGCCTCAGGCTAATATGAATATGATCATCATGACCTCCCGCCGGCCTGTTTTCTATCCCGGCTCTATCTAGCACCTGTCTCAAACGTGGGTAACTGTCTTGGTTACCAGTTCCTCCAACAAGAACTTCAGAAAATTGATCGCCTGCGGCTTGATAAAATGCATTAATCTGATTGAATACTTGCCGCTCCCTGGGCGTCAGCGCCGTTAACATTTCCTCCAAAGTCATATTGTCCGGATCAGCAAAGACTACTCCAGAACTTGTGGGAAAGTTTCCACTAAACCCAACGTCTATATCATGTCCAGCTTTGTGTTCGGAATGCGGGCCTCCAGCCGCCGCCCCATTCCAATCTATATCTGGATACTCTGTTAACGAGGTAATATGTGGGGAAATACTCGCTTCGTTGCGGATAGCCTCCTCCAGGATACGTACACTCCAGTCGCTGGCCCAAGTTTCAAAATTAATATTGCTATTATCCAAATAGGTTTCACCCGTTGTATCGACCCAACGTGGTGCATTACGAGCATTTAACCAAGTGTTATCATAACCCCCGGGTACAATGATTTCGCCGTTTCTAGGCCTGCCTGCGCCGTCTTCCCGGACTACTGCGCTAAATAATTCCAGAGCATCAAAAAACACTCTCTCTTGCTCGGCCCTTTGTGCTGGATCAGTAACCAAATCAAATGGCATGACGGTAATTTCAGGTGACTCTCCACTCTGAGGAAGTTCTACCTCTGGCGTTGCAGGGTCATCATTAACTCTTACTTTCTCACCCCTGAAATTTAAGTAAGCCAACCTTTGTTGTACATTCAATACATCCAAAGCATTATTTTCACCATTAGCACCGACAGAATCGCCCAAAGTAAAAGCCGTATATCCATCCTCAATATCTACACTAAACCAACGGGTAACTTCATCCACTTCAAGAAAACTATTGATTGATCCCTGAAAACCCGGAATAAATGTATTGGCATCATTAACATTTTCGCCTATGACCGGAGCGAAATATGCCTGGCCGGTGGAAATAAATGGGTCATCCCCCAACTCATTTGATAAAAATACTTCGCCCGCACCTTCAAATTGAAACTCATCCAGAGCCTGAAAAGTACTATCGCCATAAATTTCCTGAAAATCTAAAGTTGTTATATCGCCTGTAAAACCATCAAATTCATAACCCAAATAGAAATTATCAAGACGAATTTCTGAATCAACACCAAAAGGATCAAAAAGCTCTAAAGTTAAATTGTAATTTTCACCACGTAGGCTCTCATCAATTTCCACAAAATAAGAGACAAAGCCACTGGTATTCGAATCCAAAAGCCCTCTTTCCGCTTCAACCAGGTTATCATCAAGCCAAACTCTTAAACTATCGTCTAAACTAGAATTTTCAACCGAAATATCAAATGCCAATAATCCGGCATTTTCATCAACACTAAAATCATAATAAATAGCTGTGTTATGATCAGCATTCAAACTATAGAAATGATTATCATTGCTCCCTTGGATTTCACCTCCCACAAAAGAAGACCCTAAAATATCACCTGTTTCAAAAGTGATCAGCGAATTAAAGCCATCAAAACCAGTTCCAAATCCAATATTATCAATCCGAACTTCTGAATCTACCGCATCAAATAAACCACTATCAATTATTGCAAATGTAAGGGAATGACTTTCATTGCGCCAATCTTCATCAATCGATAAAGCAACCGATGCAAAACCGCTATCAACTGAGTCCAAAGAAAAAACATCACTATCCGCAGATATAATACTGCTATCATCAAACAATAGATCATCATCAAGCCACACCTGAAAAACATCATCAGAGCTATCATCAGATACCCAAAAGTCAAAGGTTAAATACTCTGCTTCCAGAGGAATATATAAATCATTATGTGTTCTTGAACTATCTCCAAAATTCAACTCCAAAAAACGATTTCCATTTGCTTCTTCACCTATTTCACCACCTCCACCACCATCGAACGAAGACCATCCTGGCATAAGATCAAATTCGAATAGGCCTATATTCGCTCCTGGATTTTCGAAATCTCCATTAACAATATCGAAACGATCCCATTCCGGTTGCCAGACTATCGATGCAAACTCTTGTTGAGTTAAGCCTAATTCCTCAATGCCAGCAGTATTTGGTATATTATTATCAGCATCCCAGTAGGCAGCTGGTGTGAGCGGATTTGGTGCTGCCGGATTATCAGCGACAGCTGGCGCTTCATGGCTTTGATCATTAGCGAAAAAATTATCTTCTGGAGGCCTAAGAGACTCTCCGCCAGCCAATCGACTAAAAGCAAACCCGGTTCCTGCAAAATAATTTGTCTGATTAGTAAAATCGGAAGGCATTAACAAAGTGGTTATCTCATTATTTCCATCAAGGTCTTCACCCAAATTCAGGATGCCATCATTGTTAATATCTTCTGTAAAAGTGGTATTCCCATGCACCTGCTCAAAAATTGAGCCCAGATAGTAGCCATTCCATGCATAACTGTGATCACTATCCGTATCCAAGAATGAATCACCATAAGGATTAACACCCCCTACAATGCCGGGTAGTTCACTATCTAGAAGAACATTATAAGCACCCGGGATTGGTCGCCCCAAAGGAACATCAGTGAAAATATCATTATCATCATCAACACCAATATCTCCATAAAACCCTCCACCAAGCCCGCGGGTTTCATAATACACATCCACAAAGGTATCTTCACTCCAGACAGAAGCACCATAACCATCGGGGTTATTCAAATTAAATTGCTGTTTCTCCTCATCTACGGGCACATCAAATTGATCAAAATCATGAGGATCAATATAAGTTACATGATCCACATCAATATCATAAGTCACTAAGCGCTCATAAAGCTCTGAAGTTAAAGCACTGCCAAAACTATGCGCCACTAAATGTAAAGGAATTTGATTCTGATCACCCTGGGCAGGGTCGATGATACCTAGCTGCTCCATCATAGAAAATAAATAATCAGCAGCCGCCTCAGTCCAGCCAGTTGATGCCTCATTCGCATATTCCGCCCAATCGAACAACAAAATCAGCTCACCTGATTGCCCAAATTCAACAAAACTAGGTAATACTGAATCTCTTAAATCAAAAGTGCCAACTGCTCCGTCTAAAATCGGTACATCGTAATCTAATAACCAAGCATTAGATGCTATAGAGCTGCCACCACTTTCGATAAAATTATAAATTCCTTCAGCTACACCTAATAAAGAATCACCCTGAAAATCAAACGGCTGAAAACCATGAGTGATTATGGTCGCTCCACTAATAGCAATGTCATTTTGCACAAACAGCTCAGCAACCTCATTAGTCGGCATCGTACTCTCAACCACTTCCAACACCAGGCTGTTTGAGCCCAATAAAGGCCTAAAGATCCGGTCGCCAATGATCGACAAATTTTCATAATTAGCAAAATTACCCTGCACTGAATCAAAGGTCATAACCGTGAATGTTTGACCTACAGTTAGCGTACTTGCAAAAATAGGATCCAAAACAACCTGCAAGGTGCCGTCCAGTTGCGCCAGATTAGCAACGTTCAATTGATCGTAACCGCCGACTCCAGGTTCGGGGCCATCAATTTCAATTTCGAGAATGCCATCTGCTGTTTGAGCAAAACTCTCAACATTTAGAATGTCGGGAGAGTTTCCAGGGGCGACCGTGCCGCTGTTATTAATAGCGCCATCGAAAATACCGCTACCAGATAGAATATCTCCTTGGTGTAATGTCAAACCTTCATTGAGACTGGCAGAGTTAACATCAGCGAGATCGTACGGATCACTATCCCCGACATTACTTAGATTTTCGACATTGATAAAATATATTTGGTCATTTAGATCACCGGTATTTTCACCATCAATGCGCCAATCATTATTAGTTCCAGTTATCGCCAGTGTGTCATTGCCCTGACCACCGTCAAAACTGATTAAAAGACTATCTTCTAGCGCTAACAGGTTTTCATCAATGGTAATCGTGTCATCATTCGCAGAACCAACAATAAAAATCTCACTGACATCCACCAAGTCTCTTTCGGTGATTACCGGGCTATCCTGTCGGCTATTGTCGATAATTTGAACGACATCCGTACCGGTATTATCGAATAGGCGCAAAGTTAAATCCTGGGTATCTGGCTGAATCGCATAGCTTAGCGGATCAGCGGACATTAAAATCCGTGGCTCAATTCCTTCAAACTGGAATCGATCCTGATTAATTTTCCGAAGCGCTTTTGTTAAAGGGGTTAATGATGAATTTATTGGAACAGTCCAATTGCGTAGCTTTTTAGCCCGTTTTTTAGCTTTTTGCTTGAATTTGTTCCAAGATACAATTGAATTTTGTCGTTTCAGTAATGGAAGTGCCATTTTCGATTTCCACCCATGATAATTATGCACACTTTACGTTTTTGTGTGCTGAAATATTTAGAATCACCTTACTAGCATACGAAAGCCTATATTCTTCCAAATAAAATACGAGGTAATAGTCATGCAAAAACAACCACAGGAGGGCATGGTGGCCATAGTATTCAACACTGAAAACCGAATTAACCGGATCACAGCATCTACATCAACCCCACTTATGACCACATGGCCCTGATATTTTAAGCGTCTACATTTATCAATGATTCCATGACGCATATTCCAACAATACTCCTGCACTGTTTAATTGACTTCAGTGCTTTTTTCTTTATCTTTTACTTTTAATCTATCATCAGTTTTTGATTTGCTTTTTGCAGCAGGTTTTTCTTCTGCAGCTTTTACGGTTGTTTCCGGTGACTTATCAACACCAACACGATCCAGCAAAGATGAAAAATTGTGCAATGATTGCAAATGCACATAAGCCAATTCGAGTTCACCGGTTTTAGCTAATTGCTGATATTGCTCTCCGCTAAGTGACTGCAACTTTGCACGATTTATTGCCATAAAACCGGTCAATGTCTTTCGTTCACCGCTCAGCGGTTTAAATTGCGCGCCTACTGATTCAAGCAAATCGAGCTCTTTGAGTTTTTTACAAAAAATCTGAGTGCGTTTGAAGTGAACCTGAAACTCTTTCAGAAAGTTCAACATGCTTTTCAAGTACTGAGTTTGCTCGCCTTGAGCATCAAACAAGTTCTCGCCTATTCCTTTTTCATTACATCCTTCAAATGATTCATCAATGCATAAAACAAAATTTCCTCCATCATCAGCACTCGAAAATATAAACGGGTAACGACGCAAAAAAGCCGGTATATATTTGGCATCCATAGCGCCATTTTCTGCCAAGTAAAGATTTTGCTGCTCTTGAATACCTAAAATAGCTACAGGCATTATATTGTCATCTTTTCCAGCGAAAACTATTGGGTATTCTGAGGCTGCATTGGGAAACTCAACTGCCATTAGTGGCACTGAGTTTACATCACTTGCAAAACTATAGCTCACACCTGTCTTTACCGATAAATTAGCGTGTTTTTTCTTATTGACTGGTGCCACTTTTCCATAAATCATTAATTGCTTTGTCATACAGGCATCTCCTAAATTATGTGATAAACATCGATAGAATCATGCATAAGGAACCATCTAGACCATAAATTCTTCCTTTCCAGCTGATTTTATTTTCATATCTTTTAGCTTTGACTCAGGCACACTTCCCCCTGAGGTTTGAAACCACACGCAAACAAGTAAGCTTATTCAATAACGCAACTAAGCGCTTAAAAGCGACAGAATTTACTATTCATCTTGTTTAGCCCATTGTTAAGCCATTAATCTATGATTATTCATATCATTTAATTCCCTACACAGTATTTACTTGCCTTCCCAGGACTAACAGCTTTGTTGTAGGTATTACAACGCTTACTCTCCCTAGTGTCAATACTAATTCTAAATTTTTATATGAATTTTTTAACATACAGATTGCGCTGTAAGAAATTATGTAAACCATACCGACACTTACGACCGAAACCACAGTATTCACCCTTCGAAAAACATTTAGACTAATCAATTGACAAGCGTACGCCACCACCTATAAGGGTGATTTAACCAATAAACTTCAGGGGTTACTTAACTATGAAAACTATAAAGAACTCGTAGAAAACAAACTTATCTGTGATTTCTAAATCAGAAACACTTCAGATACCCCGGCTTCAAGATAGTTAGGTTAATTAACTAGTTCTTATTAACTAATGACTTGCTTTGTAACAAAGATATGCTTTAGTGAATATGGATTGTCTTGACTAGCTATTGGATTCAAACTGCATTTCAGTAAGCTTGCTAACTACCAAAACTTGGTATCGTTCGGAGTAGTGCTAACGCTGAACCACTTGTGGCTAGCCATTTTAGCCAATTCTAGGCCCTTGGAATAACAAGCAATTTAACAGCAAATAGATCCACTATTTGCCTGGACAAGCTAAGCAACTGAAATCGCAGATAATGGTAGCGTTGTTAAGAACAAAAAATTGTAACCATTCTTGATAAGCTCTGGTCTTAATTTCTTAACTCTTGCTTATTCATTAGCCATATATTTATGCTTAATCAACCCTTTAAGATATTCTCAACCTGTTTGGTAAATGAGCGGTCATTATCATGCGCGGCTCGTTTTACTAGCTCAAAGATAGCTGGAGACAAATATATCGTGGTGCATTGTTTTTCTTTTTCGTCTTTTACAATAATGAATCATTATGACGCCATTATGTTCGTATTCGGCACCTTATCCATGAAGACATCAAAACTTTATATGCGTTATCCAGCGTGCTGGCAACATTCAAAGACATGCATAACCACCAGGTATTGGTAGACCTGCATGCCTTGGCACACGTGAATGAAATTATGAATCAGTCTGTATTGAATATTTGGGAACGACTTGATGAGTTTATTACGTTAACCGCCGCTGAACTAACTTTGCAGAAAATTGACAATTGAGTGAACTATAGCGATTAGCCTGACAGAGTTTTTTTATAGAGCAGCTTTTCTATGAAAAATAGTATCCCTATATCACTCAACTAAGTGAAAGTGGTTTTTGTGTTGGCCATCTAAAGAGGGCTTCAATTACTCATTGGGTTCCAGATTACTTGTAAAGCGGCAATAAATTACTGCAGGTCTGCTTGACTGCATCGATCATTATAAAATTTATTGCCTTTACCGGTATCGTCCATCTGGTTTAGCGGTTATGATCTCCTTGCAAAATGGATGATTCTGCAATGTTATTCATGGCTTACTATGCATATGTGGGTCTTGGGATACCAGCCCTGAAATCTGAAAATCACTCGTTGAGCCTCTGGGATAGCACGACTCCTATTGAGGTGCTTCCAGACAGTGACCCAATGATATATCTTAAGACAATTTTCTTAATGCTTTACATTCACCTTCTTTTTGATGGTTTGATATGGTCAATACAACATTACGCCGTCATTGTTTGAAACAGAGGTAACTCACTACGCCTGGAAAGAAACGTAAAATTTGTCGTGGCCGTGATAGTGAGAGCTAGTTTAAAAAAGTTGATATCAGCCTAGCTATAGGGGCGCAAAAATGCAGAAAGCAATAAGGAAAAAGCATTAATCCCGGAAATTTGAATGGCAGTATGCCATACTTAAATATACGAAACTTGGCTAGATATTGGGTTGAATTGTAATAATACATATAGTGAGCAACATCTTGCTGTGCCTGCGCAAAATAGGAATATCCCAGAGGCGGTATCCATTCATTTTTCAGGCTCCTGAAGAAACGTTCCATTGGCGCATTATCCCAACAGTTACCCCTACGACTCATACTTTGCCTAATCTGGTAGCGCCAAAGCTGTTGTTGGAAGGCTAGACTGCTGTAATGAGACCCTTGATCAGAGTGGAACATGACATGTTATGGGCGACCTCTGGATTCATAAGCCATTCGCAGCGCGTCTATGGTTAGTTGGCTATTCGGGCGATTTGAGGATGACCAACCAATCACGCGTCGCTTGCATAAATCCATCACCACAGCGCAATATAGCCATCGTTTTCCAGACCAGATATAGGTCACATCGCCGCACCATACTTTATTCGGCTGATCTACTTTAAATTGCCGATTCAGATGATTAGGCGCGATGGCTGAAGCTTGATTCGCCAAACGATAACGATGCCGTTTTCGTTGTGTGCTCATCAAGCCCGCTTCTTTCATCAGTGAACGCACTTTATTGCCACGTGCTTCGGGCAATATCGAATGCGGATAGAAGTTCATGCTGTTGATAACGCGCACTTAATCGGTCCATGAGTTGCATCACCTCAGCGTGTCTGACATTAAGAGCGCGGTAGCCTTTTTTAGAATGTCTTTTTCCCGTTCTATTTGCTTTATTTTAGCTTCTAATTCCTGAATTTTTTGTTGTTCGGGGTGAGCGCTTTACTGCCAGCCGGAGTCACACCTTGACGCTCTTGTTTGAGCTGGTTTACCCAGCGCCTCATCGCGGTTGGGCCTACTCCCACTGCATGGCACGCCTCTTGTACCGTATAGCCTTGATCAACCACCAAGCTCGCTGATTCTAATTTAAATTCCGCACTGAAATGTCTTTGACTCATGGTCTCTTTTACCTCTCTGTAGATGAATAATAACACCTATCTCAAGGTACGAAGTTTTTAGACCACTACAATTCCGCGTTATACATTAAAAGGTAACTTATAAAATTAAGCAAAGCCCCGGCATGCCGGGGCTTTTTCAACGTTTAACTGACTTAGTTTTCCAACCAATCCCATGCTTCCTGCAGAGACGCCTTTACCGCTTCCGCACTATTGCCACTACCAGCTTGGCAGACAAAACCAGCGACCGGGCAAAGATCAAGTATGTGATCAGCCTCAGCGAACAGATGTAATTTACTCCCTCGGCTATCACAGTCATAAGTGCGTTTATACTGACCCGCTGACGGATTACCGCCATCGTCAACCGCTGGTCCACTGCTTGGATTTCCGCTCAATGCATTACATAACCTAACAGATTGCCTGGAAGGAACCAACATATCTGCATTTCCATGCAGCATAAACATCGGAGGATACAAGCTTGGGTTACCCGCAACGATACCAGGAAAGCTATTTTCCAATATAAAACTATTTGCCAAAGATATACTGAATAAATCTTCGTCTTCATCCAGTATACCGCTCAAAAAGCCTTTTAAAGCTCCTATGCCGGCTTCATCAACAACAATCTCATCTAGCTGATCAATATAATCTGCCATATCAGTCGGCGGATACATCAACAGTGATTTCTGGATCAGACCGGGATGATTAACCGACAACCAGCCAGCCAAATGTGCCCCGGAAGACTGACCGAACAAACGCACTTTACCACTTGCACCGAAACGTGATTTATTATTTTCAACCCAGCTTAAAGCATCATTGATATCACTGATTGTCTGCTGACCTGTTGCGCCATTGCATTCAATATTACCATCAGTCTCGCCTGTTAAACGAAAGAAGGGCGCAAACACAACAAATCCCCGTTCGGTAAAGTGCGATATCATACTTTCCATACCAAAAAAACCAAACCCCCGAAAGCGCCAACTGCCACCATGTATTGCCATCAATGGCTTCAGATTAGTGGCGGCAGCATCTTTTTTATAGATGCGCATTTCGAGTTTGCATTCACCGTCACCTCTATAGATAGTTTTATTTTCATACCAGCAAACAGTACCTGCCGGACCTGCGCTGACGCATTTTTTAACTCTTTCATAACTATCAATAGCATCAACTGACTTATATCGCACCTGCTTCATATAAGGTTGGTGATTGTTTCTGATTGAAGCAACGTCACTGCTAATATCGAAAGTTGTTGACGGCATTAACGTCCAAGGTCTTTCGCTGATCTGACCATTGTTATCCCAGGATACCGGATTTCCTAATTTTTCCTTATCACCGGCAACCGCACAAAAATCTGCCATACTGGTCGATATATAATCAGACGGCCTCGGCGCTGTTGGCATATCTCTACTGACATCCAAATCTGCTAAAGCCTGACATGCTGCTGCTGTACCCAAGGTATCGCGTACATTTTCCACATCACCAACTAACAGTGAATAGAGCACTTCACGCTTGTGATCTCGGAGATATTCTTCTGCAACCGGAAAGTCTAATTCAACATCACGCACAAAACCCAACATCTGATCAACGATTTCAGCATTCTGGGCCGATACAGTATATGTAGAGCCCGGTGGTATTGCCTCCCATACATCCTCTCTTAATTTTGCCTGCTCTTTGGCCAGCGCTTTCTGGAACTCATTATTCGCGAACGCTGTATCGACAGTACTTTCAACAGCATCCTCAACATAACCCTCTATAGCATTAAACAGAATACCGCCAGACAACACATTCAGAAAACCTGTCAAACCAGATGAGCTAATAGAAAAATTCGCGTTAACATTCGTTAATGATTCTATTTCACCTGTTAATGTAACCTGTGGATCCAACCTTACCACATAGTCACCATTGGGATTATCACTCGATAATTCCGGATTTAAATTAACGCTCAATACTGCTGTCATTACAAAATCCGCATTGAAATTACCGCTGACTTTTCCTTTATCGTACTTGATACATTTTCCAAGAAACTTAAAACCCAGAGACCATTTCACTTTCCCATAAGCATCAAGGTTACCAAGTAACCTGACAGAGGCCACAATTGGCTCTGCCAATGCAGAAACCTGTAACTTGAATGATGATTCGGGATTAAGCTGCACAATAGCATGCCCATTTGTGAGGCGGGCATTAGCAGAGCATCCGCCGCGTAGTTGCCGAGGCTCAAAATCATGCCTGTAAATCAAGCCGTCCTCATCAATTTTGATTTGATATTGCTCCAACCTATGTTGAATTTCATTACCGATTAAAAGACCCAGATCGTCCCCGGAATCCAATGATTGTTGAATAAAATCATTAATGTCGCTTACA
Organism: Gammaproteobacteria bacterium; assembly: GCA_028284675.1. Taxonomy (GTDB): domain Bacteria; phylum Pseudomonadota; class Gammaproteobacteria; order HTCC5015; family HTCC5015; genus JANQRI01. The sequence goes on from JANQRI010000021.1 coordinate 169,452, forward strand.
GTGATACTTTCACTTATTGCTGGCGGAGGCTCAGGAAAAACAACATTGACTGTTTTCTCTGCAGACCAGCCGCACCGAGTATGCGAGCCAAAACCACCATAACTAACATAAGTACATGAATATACCTGATATGTGTACGAACCCGGCTCATTCTTAATAATAGTCGTTGAGTTTTTATAACCACGATATATCTCTATACCATCCTCCTTTAAGATACGTTCCCTCGTATTGCCAGACCAACTCAAGTCAATAACACCATTATTGCTTGTCGTTGGCACGGTAAGGCTAACTGCACCCGCAAAATTTGAAGTAGTGCCTATTATTAACAAACAGAATCCAACTAACGTAAACTTTTTCTTGTTGACAGCCATTTTTATTCTCCCTACTGAATATTTAGTATTTTCAACAGAGTATCGGCACTGGTGCAATTCCCGGCATCCGTATATTGAATTGTCACTTTACTGCCGATCAACTCGGCTTGCGCTACCAATGCAAAAAGTTGCTCAAAATTCTTTGTACTATTACTTAAAAATGCGTGTGCACTTTTATAATTTCCGCCACAGTCGCTGGGCCTAGTACTAAAACCGATATAAACACCTCCTCCTCCAGGTATTACGGAGGCTACTGTTAAATTTGATTGTGCTTCGGTACTCGCATTAGTTATAGATGAAATTAATAATAACGATGAAGCACATAATAACTTTATCTGTTTAATTTTTTTCTTCATTGCAAACTCCTATTTTTATTTAAATATATGCAAAAGCATCCAGACGCCGCTTTAAAAATTTAATGCTTCTTGAAATTATTTTCGCTTCGATGATTAGCAGTCTTAATCAGTCGTTTAAATTCTAAATCTATAAGCTGTAATTTATTTTTGGTTTCCAACGTAACAAATTCATCACTTAAGTTCATAAATCGTGTATACCTATTTAACTCTTGCGCGAGGTCATTTAAAAGCTCGTTTAAGTAGTTTTCAAAATCAAGCTCAGATTCATCCCACTTTTCTGGATTAATCTCATATTCTTTTGCACCTTCTAAAAAATATGTTTGATCGAAATATAGATTTTTTAACTTACTCAAGCAGTCCTTCGCTCTATCTACGATATATTTCTCGAGTAGAGGGCTCTTTGTTTTCATAGCCTTAGTTATAATCACATCAACCATTTATGCTAACTCTGTAAAACTACAAAGTTAAAAAGGTACTTTAACCCGGTACATTCATTACTTTACTTATAGTGAAGAGCTACATCAGACAGCTGGGCCTTATCTGCAGCTCTGTATAGTACTGCTCTTACGCCACACTCCCATCAACCCCAAGCTTGTTGCAAACCTCAACCACCCCAGCAAATCATCAACATAAAGTGATTACTTTTAATAACCACTAGGGAGATTAATGTGAATACTTTTATTTGTCAACAGAGCTGGCACAATTTGTCAAAAATAATGGCCATAGCCAACAAAGAAGAGCACCATTTAAATTATTACAGGGGACACATGCTGATTCGAAAACACGAGCAAATACTGATTTTTTCAGTACTTACAGCAAAGTTTCTATTGCTATTTCCACTAACGGTTAAAAGCACTGATTTGTTATACGAAGAAATACCCATCGTGCTGACACCGACACGACTGGAGCAGTCATTGGCTGATACACCGGCCAGCGTGACGGTTATTAACCGTGAAATGATTGCTGCGATAGGGGCACGCAAAATTACTGATGCATTGCGTTTTGTACCCGGAATGATAGTCCATACTAGTACGGGTAATGATATTGAAGTGGCTTATCACAGCGGCAATGATAACAGACCACGCCGCCTACAGGCTTTAATCGATGGCATACCGGTATATAGGCCAGATCTTGCAGAAGTTGACTGGTCAGCATTTCCAGTATCAATTGAAGACATTGAACGCATTGAAATCACACGCAGCCCGAGCACCCCGGCATATGGAGCCAATGCGTTCAACGGCGTTATCAATATAATCACCAAACACCCTGACGGCACACAAAATCTTAATGTCAAATATTTAGCAGGGCCCCTGTCCACTCAAGATATTCTGCTAAACTATAGTGGAGGCTTCGGCTCGACAAACTATCGTATTACCTTAGATGAGCAAAAAGATAAAGGGGTCGATCTCAGTACATTCGACAAAAGAACCGGTCGTGATGACACTCTTTTTCAACGACTTAATATCAGAGCCTCTACTAGTATCGATGAGAAAAACGAACTTGAGTTTTTCCTAATTGAAAACAAAGGCGAATTCGAGATTGAAGCTGAGGCACGTAATTTAGAGGAATTAACTAAACCGGATATATCTAAAAGACAAAGTATTTTTTCAACACAATTAACCTCTGAACTCAATTCAAAAAGCCAACTCAAATTTAAGCTATCAAACTTTGCAATCGAACAGCGACAAAGCTGGATTGCATGTGCTCCTTTGATCTTTCTCACCGAAGAGGCCGCCGAATTGTTTCGGCTGAGTCCGGATATCACATCAGAGCCTGATGATATAGAGGAAGCAATCAGAATGGGGCAGATTCCGCCCACTCAAACTCCCGAAGAGCAGGAAGCAATTAACAATTTGATCGCTAGAATTATTAGCCTTGGTGGTCCCGTCATTGCTTTATCAGATACCTGCGGACGTGCCAATCAGGATTTCGATCAAGAAAGGCTCAATTTTGAGGTGCAAAATACTTATGTCTTTTCAGATAGCTTACGCATAGTTTCTGCTTTAGGCTTTGCTAATTCAAAAGGTCGCAGTGAAACTTATCTAGGCGGAGAAGCATCCGATGAAACTTCTTTTTTGCTGACTAATTTGGAGTACAAGCCTAGCGGCAAAATCACGATCAATGCTGGCGCAATATGGGAAAACGGAACTGATTTGGACACTGAGTTTTCACCAAGACTTGGGCTCAATTATCACTTTAATTCGAAACATACGCTTCGCTTCATCCATTCGGAAGCGGTTAGAACGCCTGACTTATTCGAAAAAAAAGCTAATTGGAAATATTTTATCCGAGACTTAACTGTTCCTATAGACGGATCAAGCTCCGCATTTTTTGCTGCTCAGGCAGCATCCAGCACCGTGCTTATGCCAGAACGAATCATTGCAAACGAAATCAGCTACTATGCAAATCTACCTCAACATGGCCTCAGCTTGGATTTCAAGCTCTTTGACGAAAAACAAAGGGATTTAATAGCGCGACGTTTGATTATTTCTGAGTTCGATTTATCCAACTCCGAATCCACGGATATTAAAGGGTTAGAGACTGAAATTCACTATAAACCCAATAGTAAAATTGATATTTTGCTCGCATACTCGCACTTTGACATTGATGCAAGTACTGAGCGAGAAATTTTCTTATCGGCTCGCGAAACGATTTCTATGCTAGCAACTTACTCATTTAGCCCTCAATGGCAAGCCACATTCACTTATATCGGAGTTCAGCCGGAACGAAAACTCAACCAATGGTATAAACGATCGGAACTTATAATAAACTCCAATCACCCATTAACAGAATACATTAGGCTAAAAACCAGCCTAAAAATACAGCATTATACTAGTGATGACAGCTTTAATGAAGTCGATCTATTTAATGACGATACACGCTATTTTTTGGGACTTAGCCTAGACATTGGGTTCTGAAACTTACTAAAGTCTATGTTACTTTGATTTCACTATCTCTAGCAAAGATACGATCAATGCTTTATCAGGCTTGCTCAAATCCTGCTTTAACGTTTGCGTAATCACAGTATTATAAACATGATCCAGCACTTTCTTAGGTAACGATTCCAAATCTATCCCAAGCCGACGGGCTTGCTTGTGAACTTCCAAATAAATATGGCCTAATAAAAGATGATCTGCCTGCATCAGCAGTTCATCAGTGCCACCGCCATTAATTGCGTCACCATATTGTAACCAAGCGATGACCTTACTGGTATTACGCAGTGTATTGGATTTCGTTTTTTTGTAAATCGTTTCAATAATTGTTTGTAATGTTTGGGGGCGCGGTGGCTGATCCTCTCTAATCCATTTTCTTGCGCCTGATTTACTAACACCAAACTGCTTTGCTAAATGCCCGGCCCTGCCGTAATCAAGATGTGGATACTTAGCATCGTCCAACAACATGTTGAATCTGCTGGAAAAGCCTTTAAAGCTCTGTGTAGATGATTTTACTGGCATTATCTCAAAACCAACTTTATGCTTGACCAAGTGGATGCATTATTCTACACTAAATTAGTTTAAGTGTGCAAACGGCCACTTAAATTAACCCAAGCATAATACTGGCTATTTTGCCGTTTAAACACGTTATGCTAGTTCAGACGGATGAGATGACTACTTATAGTGCACGTAAAATGCCTAAAATTGCGTTACTATGGTTAGCCTTATTATTTGCTTCCCAAAGCCACGCAAATAACCTGAAGGTTTTCGTTATCATACCTGAAGCAAGCGCACTCACCGAAGCATATATTGAAAATTTCCGCGCGGTCTATACATACTCATTTACAACCCTAAAATTAACAGAGCTTACAGAACCGCCCTGCGATAACGAAAACTGTTTATATATCGCTATAGGCCCCAAGACCTTAAACATACTACTTAATTGGCTTGATGCAGCACCGATAATATCCGTTTTAACATCCAGTATTGCATTTCAAAAAATACTTGCAACTCACCCTGAAAGCCAAAAAAAATTTAAACAAACATCAGCAATCTACGCTGAACCTTCCCTGCAACATCAACTTGACTTAATTAAATCAGTTTATCCACAACAAGCTACAATAGGGTTGTTGTATAGTGAAGAATCTAAGGAGAGTTTTAATACTGTTCGTAAAACGTTAAACGAAACCTCTCTATCTTTACTTTCATATAAAATTGAGTCGCCTGAAAGTATTGCCAAAGCATTGAACGCGATCTCTACAGCTGACGTGCTATTAGCAATACCAGATAACGTAATTTATAACACAAAAACATTCAGATATATCATTCTGACATGTTATAGGCGCAAGCAGGCGATTATTGGCTTCTCAGAAAATTTCGTAAAATCAGGCGCACTGGGTACCAGTTACTATACGATTGACCATATGGCAAAAGAAACTGCGGTAGCCATCTTTTACTATCATTTACACAAAAACCTGCCCGAACCTTATCATGCTAAAAATTTCGGCATAGTATTTAACAACGCTGTGGCTAATTCTCTTAATATTACTGTGAGAGAAAATGATCTGGCAACGGATGATATACGCTTTCTAGATGGAGCTCAATATGTTGAATCAGATAGATTGGATACATCCAAAAATTAATAGCGTTAAGGGGCTTGCACTCACAATAGCAGCCATACCTGTTGCAATGCTATGCATGGTGTTAGCACCTTATTTTTTACTTCAAAACCAAAAATCACTCGAGCAGGCATTAACAGAGAAAGCCCAAAGTGTGGCAAATCAACTGGCATACATCGGTGAATATAGCCTGGTGTCCGGCGACCTTGACTCTATCAATAATGTTATATCTCAAATTTTGAACAAGCAACAAGAACTTTGCGATATAAAGCTCATTGATCAACGCAATAACCTTATACTTCAGCAGACAACACAATGCGTTCAGGACAAAAATACTTTTGTAATAAATAAGCCTATCTATCTGTCATCACCCGATATTGGAACGCTTGATATAGATGATAAAATACATATAACAAGCCGTGAAACACAAGCTCAGCCATCACCTCAAAATCAACAAGCTGGTTCCGTTGAAATAGTTATATCCCGACATTTGTTACAACAACAGCAAAAGCAAATGTTGCTGAATGGGATTTTGCTTATCTGCGTTGCTTTATGCTTAAGCCTGATAGTTGGATACCTATTGAGTCGGCGAATTACGAGACCGCTGTTATATATAAGCAATGCGGTCAAAAACATAACCGAGAAAAAATATATTTATGTTAAAACAGAAAGCATGGGCGGTGAAATTAGTGAACTTGCCTCCAACCTAAATGCAATGACTAAAAATTTAGAGCAATCAAAAAAATCAATAAACAAATATATTCAAAAACTAAAAATCGCCCAAAAAGAAGCTGAGGAAGCACGTTATGCAGCAGAAACGGCCAATAACAGTAAATCAGAGTTCATTGCGCTAATTAGCCATGAAATTCGAACACCTCTCAATGTTTCGATGAGTTTGCTTCAGATTTTGGAAGATACACAGCTTAACGATGTTCAAAAACGTTATGTTCGTAATGCTCTTAGATCTTCCGAACACTTACTAAAGCTAATCGATGACTTACTTGATTTTTCTAAACTCAGTTTCGATAAGGTTTCTCTTGAAAAACAACCCTGCGATATCGGAGAACTCGTTCAAAATATTATTGATAACACCAAACCTGCAGCAAGAGAAAAAGATCTTGAGTTGAATTATCATCATCTGGGAGAATTGGATATCCAAAAGTACCTTATGATCGTCGATCCAACAAGGCTACAGCAAATTTTATATAATTTAATCCAAAATGCGATCAAATTCACGAATCAAGGAAAAGTAACCCTAAACGTTAAATGCAAAAAAATCGATGACGCTAAAGCCTCAATAATATTTGAGGTACAGGATACAGGCATTGGCATTGCGGATGATCAATTAGAGTTAATGTTTGATGCATTTGAACGCGGTGAACCGAATCTTACAAATAGAACATATGAAGGCTATGGCCTGGGACTCAATATTGTGCAGCAACTGATTACACTAATGGATGGGAAATTAGAAGTACAAAGCACATTAGGTGTGGGGTCTACGTTTCAATGCCACTTAATGATAGACTACATTAAAAAAGCAAACTCATTCACATCATCCAAAATAACCACCGAAGAGCTTAAAGGTAGTAACATATTATTGATTGAAGATAATGCACAAAACCAAGAGACATTTTTACTTTTATTTGGACAACTAGAAATCACAATCGATACTGCCAAAAATGGCTATGAAGCTTTGCAAATGCATCTTGAACAATATGATGTTATTTTTATGGATATTCATATGCCAGGCATGGATGGTTTTGAACTAGCTAAAAAGATCCGCCAGCATGAAAATGACAACCGGTCTACCATACAACAAAGAATACCCATCATTGCGATAACAGCCGATGTACAGAACTCAACAAAAGAAAAATGCTTTGCATCAGGTATTGACGATTTTCTGGCAAAGCCAATCCGAAAATTTGAACTATACAGAATCACTGAATCGTGGTTGAAAACCAAAAGACAGATCTGGAGTATTATCGATAAAATTCAACAAAATTAGGAAAATCATATGTCCGATATTTTGAATTAAGCATAAAGGCTCCACTTCAAATCCACTTCACGGATAAATAAAAAAGCAGGCGCAAGGCCTGCTTTTTTATTTATTGGCGGAGAGAGGGATTATTCGCGCAAGCGCTCACCCCTACGGGGTCAATGTCGCTTCGTGACATTGATGCTGCGCGGCTTCGCCGCTTGTCGAACCCAACTATTTTACATCGAGGGTTCGAATTCCTTCATCGATAATTATAAAAGGGGCCTTTGGGCCCCTTTTTGTGCTTCCTGACACATAGGTAACACTTTATACCGGAGACATGGTTTACACATTAACGCATTTGGGAGAGCCCATGTGCTTCCTGACACATAGGTAACACTTTATACCGGAGACATGGTTTACACATTAACGCATTTGGGAGAGCCCAAATGCCTTGGAAAGAGTGTAAGCC
>JANQRI010000001.1 GCA_028284675.1 Gammaproteobacteria bacterium
GCTGCAACACATTGAAGCAGTATTAAAAAACCAGTATCCGGCCCTGACCTTAATGACACAGGCGGATCGTTCTCCGGCATCACAACACACTGCACAAAACAACACGACATGGCTGATCGGCCTGAGTGTGCCGGTGAAGATGACCGATAACTCCTACCGCCGTGTGCCGGCCGGCCTGGCCGGGCCGTTGCAGAATCTGGGTGAGTTTCTGCTCAAAGGCGGTTACAGCTGGCTGTTGCAAAACGGCTTACGAAATAACACTGACATCGGCCTGACGCCGCAACAGCTTGTGCAGCGTTATGCCCAAAACCAGGTCGACCCAATCAACCTCGATAAACCCGATCCGCAACAAACCGGCGGACGGGTTGCAACACCGCTGATCACTGATGTTGAAATACCGGTGGCGAATGACGATTCTACTGTTAAAACCGAATTACCCTACGGCGATAAAAAACAAACCGCCATCAGTGTCAAACCGACACCTGCTGATAGTGAAGAGAATAAAAACAACGGCGTGATCGGTATCCAACCCGCCAAGTCAGTACAACCCCCCAAACCCGCTGCTGAAAACAATAACACCCCAATAAAAGCCAGTGCTGCTGATGGCAGTGATCCGCCGGAAGGAAATCCGGGAGCTGATAACGGCGATAACCGCCCGGATCTGAGAAAAAACATATTACTTGAAAGGATTCGAACAGAAGCCCCGCAATATTATAGAGCTATTGAAGATCAGCAACTGAATGCATTTGTTGCCGGATTTTCACTATTCCCACCGGCCCAACCTCAAACCATATTAGATATCATTTTAGCGGAAGTATCCGCAGCCTACCCTAATACTCCCAGAACCACGCTGATATACGAGTTAACTACATTCTTGTTTAATCAAACACTGCCACAGCGCGCTATGTTTGCAACTGCAGAGGAAAAACTTGATCGTTTCATCAGTAAACAACTCGAACGCGAACAAGCAATTAATCTTGATAACTATGATGCGCCAAGGCTGTCATCGCCGGGCATTGAACTCCCCGGCGTGCGTATGCATCAAATTAAGCTGACCTCGGCGATTTTAGCCCGCGGTAAATTTCAAGGCGCCGACATGCGGGGCGCACTACTGCAATTCGCTGATCTATATGCTGCGGATTTAAGCGGTGCAAATCTGCGCGATGCGGATTTGTCAGACGCCGATCTGCGGCATGCAAATCTGCAGAACGCCGACCTGCGGGGTGCAATTCTCAGTCAGGCAGCACTGGAAGGCGCAAACCTGAAGGGAGCCAAACTGCAGAACGCAGACCTGAGCAGAGTCGATCTGACAGACTTCGACCTCAGCAATATGAACTTACACAAAGCCAATTTTTCCGGCGCAATCCTGAACCGGATAAATTTAAATAACAGCATCCTCACCGGTGCAGTGTTTTCATCCACTCAGCTGCAAAAAGCCAAACTGGAAAACACAAAGCTGGCAGGTGCAGTTTTTAAATACAGCAACCTGACTGGTGCGAAGCTTTTCGGCGCAAACCTCTCGAAAGCAAACCTCAACGGTGCGACATTAAACGACGCTGATCTCCGGCAGACAAATCTGACCAGCGCGAAGCTGATAAATGCGCGATTAACACACACAAACCTGCGTGGTGCCCGTCTGCAGAGAGCGGATCTTAGCCATACCGATTTAACAGGCCACGAATTCAGAACCAGAAATCTACGAGGTACTGAATTCAGCGGTGCAAATCTACAGGAAGTCGATTTTCGCGGGGCGAACCTGAAATTTGCCGATTTGATCGGCGCCGATATGCAAAATGCGAACCTCGGCAATGCCGATCTCAGCCACGCAACCTTAGATCGAGCGATTTTACAGGATGCGATACTGACCGGGGCAAATATCGCCGGCACCAGCTTCGCACAGGCAAATCTGAAAAACGCAAACCTCGAAAAGGTTTCCACCCAAGAACCCCGCTGGTTACTACGTCAACAGCCAGTAATCAAACTATTACAACGACTTTCCCCACATGCCGCGCAGCAGCTCTCACTTCCGACCAATTTTTATAAGGCAAATCTCAGCGGCGCCAATTTAAGCCAGGCCGACCTGCAAAATGCCGGTTTTAAAGAAGCAACACTTTTGAATGCGATATTCCAGGAAACCAATCTAATCGGCGCGGATTTTAGCAATGCGAAAGAAATCAATTACACGTATATAAAAAATAACGCGATTAGCGATGAGACCACAAAGGGTTTGCCGAATCAGTAAACCGCCGGCAACTGAACGCCGCTTATCTAAATGGCACAGTGACAAGCCGGCCAATTCAGTTTAATGTATGGCCGGTTCCCGGTTGACTAAACCAGGACCTGTCTCAAAATTAAACGAGCGCCGTTCGCAGGTTTTTGCTCGAATTTGTATCCATAAGTCGCTGTAACGATTACAGCCTTGTAATCGTCCTGCAAAACCTGCACTTCCACCATCCGTGGTGGTCAGACAAAGCAAAGAAACAATAATACACTAGTCATTCCTGCGCAGGCAGGAATCCAGTATGCTATTCAATAGATTTGATGAGAAAGAACAAGGGTGACTAAACAAGCGGCTGTATACATCGTTTCCAGCAAGAAAAATGGAAGCGTGCTTGGAAAATACGATTAATCGAAGAAAAAAATTCATCATGGATAGATCTATGGGATCGAATTAATTCGTCATACTAAAGGCAGGTGAACCTGGATTCCTGCTTACGCAGGAATGACATAATCGTGATTGAGTGTCAGATTAGATCAAATGCTTTTATTTATGCTGTATGATTAGGTCTAAGCTATTACATTTAATATTACTAAAGGGCTCTCCGTGTCACCCATCATCGAAATCAAAAACCTGTCAAAAACCTATGACTCGGGTTTTCAGGCGCTGAAAAATATTAATCTGGAAATCCGCCGCGGCGAAATTTTCGCACTGCTGGGTCCAAACGGTGCCGGCAAAACCACATTGATCAGCATTATCTGCGGTATCGTAAAAGCCAGTAGCGGCATGGTCCGCGCGGATGGACATGATATTGTCAACGATTACCGGGCGGCCCGCAGCAAAATCGGGCTGGTGCCGCAGGAATTGTTTACCAACACGTTTGAGAGCGTATTGAGCACCGTGAAATTCAGTCGCGGCCTGTTCAACAAACCGCGCAATCCCGCTTATATCGAAAAAATACTGCGGGATCTGTCACTATGGGATAAAAAAGACACCAAGATCATGGCATTGTCCGGCGGTATGAAGCGCCGGCTGATGATCGCGAAAGCGCTGTCATACGAACCGGCAATCCTGTTCCTGGATGAACCGACCGCCGGTGTCGATGTCGAGTTGCGCCGCGATATGTGGGAAATGGTCAGGCAACTGCGAGAAAGCGGTGTGACCATTATTTTGACAACCCATTATATCGAGGAAGCCGAGGAAATGGCCGACCGTATCGGCGTAATCAGCAAAGGCGAAATTATTCTGGTCGACAATAAAACCACACTGATGGAAAAGCTCGGCAAAAAACAGTTACGGCTGCATCTGCAGGCACCATTGCAGGCTATTCCGGACGACCTGCAAAATTATCCGCTGACTCTCGCGGCCGACGGCCATGAACTGATTTATACCTTCGATGCCCAGCATGAACATACCGGTATCGCCGGTTTATTACGCAAGCTGAATGAACATGGTATCGACTTCAAAGATCTGCATTCCAGCGAAAGTTCACTGGAAGACATATTCGTGAACCTGGTAAGGGAAAATAAATGAACATACGCGCAATCCGGGCGATTTATATTTTCGAAATGGCCCGCACCGGTCGCACGCTGATGCAAAGCGTCGCATCCCCTGTACTATCCACCTCACTGTATTTTATCGTGTTCGGCGCAGCAATCGGTTCGCGCATGGGCGATATTGACGGGGTCAGCTACGGCGCGTTTATTATCCCGGGCCTGATTATGCTGTCGCTGTTGAATGAGAGCATTTCAAATGCGTCCTTTGGAATTTATTTCCCGAAATTCACCGGAACCATCTATGAAATCCTGTCCGCACCGGTCTCCACATTTGAAATTGTCGTCGGTTATGTCGGTGCCGCGGCCAGCAAATCGATTATCCTCGGCATATTGATTCTGATCACCGCACGTTTTTTCGTTGATTATGAAATTGTGCATCCGCTTTGGATGATCGTTTTTCTGGTTTTGACCGCAACGACATTCAGCCTGTTCGGATTTGTGATCGGCATCTGGGCAGACGGTTTTGAGAAGCTGCAGATTATTCCAATGATGATTGTTACACCGCTGACCTTTCTCGGCGGCAGCTTCTATTCCATTTCGATGCTGCCACCGCTCTGGCAAAAAATCACGCTGTTTAACCCGGTGGTTTATTTAATCAGCGGCTTCCGCTGGAGCTTTTATGGCATCGCGGATGTCAGCATCACACTCAGCCTCAGTATGACGCTGGTATTTATGTTGTTTTGCCTGACCCTGGTCTGGTGGATGTTTAAAACCGGTTACAAGCTTAAACAATAATCGCAAAGAAACAAAAAAACGACAGACCCCGGGAGGAGTCCGCCGTTTTCAGCGATAACATCGCAAGAGGAGTGAATCTTTATACTTTACGGCGACGGGATATAAACCCAAGCCCGATCAAACCGCTCAGCAGTAAAGGTAATGCTGCCGGCACCGGTACAACCTCTTCCTGCTGCACGAAACCGGACAAACCAACCGCACTGTTTGCACTCAGTGAAAAAGCAACAACCACTGACATCAAATCATAATCAAGGCTGCCCGTAATGCTGTCGCTTGCGGTATATACCGGGGAGTTCTGCGTCTGCGGTCCACCAACAAAGAAAAACGCATCACCGACATTCACACCTTTATCAAGCGGTGGCAACCCGCCGATGTCAGTATCAACATCCTGTGCGATCACCACGTTATCACCGATCAGCGGTGCTATCTGCGCACCGGCATCGGTCAACGATGTCAGAGAATAAGAAACACTGGAGCTTGAATCGATCGGCCCGGAAATTGCAATCGGTAAATCAAATGCAAATGAAAATGTTCGCGAAACCGCGCCGGTCGTTGCACCTAAGCTGAAACCCAGAATCGGGTCCGCATTACCAAAAACGGAGTTAACCTGAATATTGCTGCCGTCCCCCAGATCCCACATCAGACCGCCGGTATTCTGATTAACAAACCCGCCGCCGCGCACATTACTCTCTACATCCAGCAAGATGTCACCCGTCTCGGCGTCATACCAAATCTGACCACCACCGACTTCATCCGTTGAACCATCGACAAAAATAGAGAATGAAGACGAACACTGTGCCGCACCGCATTGTACAATCGTTGCAGCATTGACCGGAGTGGAAACCATCAATACTGCAAACAGCACAGATGTTACCAAACTACCTGCACCTGAAAATTTGATATTGATTTGCATAATTCTTCCTTTGTTAAGCAAGCAAATTAAATCGTGTAAATGAAACTACACGTGGATAACCCTATTCCGCACTTATGTTAAAACATCGATATTACGCAACAATGAAATAAAGATGATAATTTTTTGATTCGTTATTCATAATAGCAATGAATGCTACGTAATAACCCTGGGAACATAGAATACTAAACGCGTTATATTCTAATGAAGAGGAGAATAAATTAAATAAGGGGTAACGCCATCAGGGATAAATGAAAATACAATTAAAGAAAAGTAAAAACCGGTGGGAAATACTTATTCGGACTTAAACATATAAAACAAAGCTGCTTCAAAGTAAAAATATTTTTGGCTCAATTCATGGCACTTGATAGAAGAAAAGTTCAGCGTCGAACGGATTTAATTTTTTCAGCTGCCACACGCTGATCGGTCAGTTGCTTTTTAAAATTCACAAAATCGATAGCCTCATCATAGTAATAACCCTGCTGCATGCTTACCCCCAAAGCCAGTAATGCCTGCTGCTGCGCTTCAGTTTCAACACCTTCGGCAATAACCTCAAGATCCAGGCCCTCAGCCATTGCTGCCACACCTTTAACCAAAGCCGCTGATTTTTTTTCATCAATCATGCCCCGCACAAAGCTTTGATCAATCTTCAAACCACTGACTGGATACTTATTAATGTAGCTAAGGCTTCCGTAACCGGTACCAAAATCATCTATATAAATATTAGCGCCCAGTTCAATAGCCCGATTCAGCATATTTAACGTTTTATCCGTATTTTCAAGCAGCGCGCTCTCGGTAATTTCAAAATTAAGGGATGAAAACGGCGCATGTTGCTGCTGCAGATTTTCGATCAGCCTTTGAAAAGAGTCGTCATAAAAAGCCCGAACACTGGTATTGATCGACAGGCGAAAATCCGGGCAAAGATCCAAAAAAGACTGCATCACATGCAACAACGATAAAGCACCATGCTCATCAATACGGCTCATAATATCCAGCTCTTCCGCAACCTGATAAAAACTGTCGGCTTTCAGAAGTCCGCGTGTAGGATGCTGCCAACGCACCAGTGCTTCAGCACCCAATACACGCTTGCTATGGGCGTCTACAATTGGCTGAAAATAATAAACAAACTCATCACGGTCGATCGCATCACGCAACTGGTTCTGCATTGATACGCGAACTTCCATTTGGTCAATTAAAGCAGGTGAGAAAAACGCATACCGGTTTTTGCCCAGCTGTTTGGCCTGATACATTGCAAGATCAGCACTGCGCATTAAAGAAGCAGCATCCGTTCCGTCCTGTATCGCAATTGCCAGACCGATACTGGCTCCTATATAAAAACGGCCACCGACCATTTCAAAGGGCGTCTCCAAAGCGCTTAACAATGATTCCGCAACCGCGGCAATGTTTTGCAGACTCTTTTCGGTACGAAGAATCGCGGTAAACTCATCACCGGAAAGGCGCGCCAGAAAATCACCCGGATCAAGTACCTTTTGAAAGCGATTGGCCACTTCACACAGCAGGCAGTCACCAACCGGATGCCCCATTGTGTCATTAACATGTTTAAAGTTATCCAAATCGATAAAAGCCAGCGCAAAACTCTCCGGCGGCAGCCCCTGCCTCAAAAACATCTTACGCAACTCAATATCAAAACTGTGGCGATTGGCCAGCTGAGTCAACGCATCAAAATTCGCCTGATGCTGGAGTAATTCACTGGCAATATGTTTTTCCTCCAATGCGTAATACTCAACCAGCGCATGACGCAGTGTACGCAATAAATCCAAATCTTCCGGCGCAAATGGCAGAGAGGCACCGCGTACTTTTTCCCGCCAGCTCTCAAAGTTTTGCCGCGGATGGAGCCCCTGTTCGTCCTTGTGTACAATATGATCCTTGGGGTTACCCCCCCACTCCTTGGTGCTGACCTGCTCATTCCGCTGTATCAGCAGATAATCCCGCATATTCGGACTCAAAGAGATAAACAACACACCGGCCAAAGCTGTATTTGCAGGCATACCCGGCAGATCCGAGGCACGATCAGTCATCAGCATGCCATTTTGCGCCTGTTTTTTTAACACACTGATTTCACGTTCCCGAAACACCGGCGGTAACTTCGCATATTTTTTATCGCGTACACAGATAACCAGATTATGCGCCCCGAACAATTCACATAGTGCCTGCTCATGCTCGGTCACCGCATCGATCAGCGCAATATGCTCATCACGAATACGATAAGACATATCATCAAGTAATGCGCGCAGCTGCTGCACGAGCGTGTTATAACGCGCACTGCTTAAACGCGTCACCTGGGCCGCCAGCACACTTGCAGCCACCACACTGTTTTGCCGAATTGCCAGACTGACAAATTTTGGTTGCCGCTCCTGATGGCAGACAATCAAACCCCATAGCTTGTTGTCGACAATAATGCTGACAGAAAAAGAGGCCCGCACACCCATATTTCTTAGATATTCGATATGAGACGGCGCCGCCGCCCTGAGGTGACTAAAACTCAGGTCCAGAGGCTCAGCGGTTAACGGATCACGCTCCGGTATTAACGGGTTAAGGCGGCTGTTGCAATCGTAAAAACCACGGGTACGATTAACAAGATAAAGCTGACGGGCCTGTGCGGGAATATCAATGCTTGGGAAATGCAGACCTAAAAAACGTTGCTCGACACCGGTTTCGACAACTTCGGCAATCACCTTACCATGCCAGTGCTCATCAAAACGATAGACCATCACACGGTCAAAACTTGTCATTCCCTGCAAATGCTCAGCCGCAACACGGCATACCGTATCAAGATCGCCGGCACTGGACAGTGATGCAATATGCTGCGCCATTTCGTTATACAGCACTGTCGCCTCAGTGGTATGTGTGGAATCCCGGGTGCCCTCAATAATGAGGCGCGACTGTTTAAAATGCGCAACCAGCTGATAATGATCAATTTTACCGGTCCGGGTGTTTTCCGTTGTCCAGGCCTCACCTTCCAACAACGGCAACCTCCCTGAACGGCGTGCTGATTTGAGGAGGCGGGCAATCACCCTGCGCGGCAAAATAGTTTCCAGCGGACGATTCAGCAAATCCTCGGCTGCCTGACCCAGATAGTCCGAAATATTGGTGCTGATCTGAAGTATCTGCAAATCATTCAGATTCGCACTGATCAGAAAACCACAATCCTGAATCGCACCCGGAGCATGAATAGGTTGTTTATCGCAATCCGTCGCAACAACCTTTGCCGGCACATCATCCGCCCACTTAAAACTCATTTTGGCCACCCGAAGATTCAGATCCGTCCATCGACTGCTTTATCTAACGTAGAAAAAACTATGACTAGGCTTTACTAAAGTATATACCATTGAGCACCTGATTTAATTGAACTTGTTTATATTATAAGTCTTCCAGGGTAACACATTGGTTGTAGTTAAGATTCAGTCCAAACACTAAAACTAAATCACAACCTGCTGAAAACCAATTTCCATCTGGGCAAGCATAGGCTAATACCAAATCAGGGAAAATACGCGTTAAAAATATCGGCCATACAGATCGAAACTGTATACCGAGGCCAATGACATTCCAGTATAGATAAAAGATTTCAGCCTAGTGGCGCCTTTCCCCCTGCATACAAGCTCTCACTGATTTGCCTTGCAGACAATAAGCCAATGGAATCTCCGAATACAGTCAGGAAAGAAATTTACTGAAGCATCCTGGACAGGCTCATTGAGCGCTCATTATTCCAGATAACAATTATCAAAAAAATACTTCACAGTAACTTCACAAATCCGTCACTCCGGGAATCTAGCATTGCGAAAAACTCTAACCAAAATAAGAGTCTTTTGTGCATTTTTTCTGAGCCAGAACACGACTCAACGCAGTAAAGCTCAAAACTAAAAAACCAAGAACTATAAGGAGATAGTTATGAAAATCATGTCAAGCATTTCTTTAATAATCGCGCTGGCTTTATTACCACTCAGTCATGCCGATGATTTTTATAAATTTCGCCACGGTGGAAAAAAGTTTTCATTCGCAGTTATTGCAGACGCGCCTTACGGTGATGAAAATGTCGGTAAATTCGACAACCTGATTAAAGAAGTTAACCACGACAAGAGCATAAAATTTGTAATGCACGGCGGTGATATAAAATCGGGCGGCGCGGAATGTACCGATGAGCGCTTGCAGGCGCGTTTCGACCAATACCAAAAATTCAATACGCCATTTATATTTACACCCGGCGATAATGAATGGACGGACTGCCATCGCACCAGCAACGGCGC
The DNA here is from genome assembly GCA_028284675.1 of Gammaproteobacteria bacterium. Classification (GTDB taxonomy): domain Bacteria; phylum Pseudomonadota; class Gammaproteobacteria; order HTCC5015; family HTCC5015; genus JANQRI01. Next base: position 9,685 of record JANQRI010000001.1, read on the forward strand.
CTACAACCCGTTGGAACGCCTGGATTTTCTGCGTGCGCTGTTTTACCCAAACCCCGGCTTCACCACCGGCGGCAGACAAATGCGGGTTTTGACCCAGGGAGATGACAAAGGCTTTGAGAAGTTTGTCGAGAACACACTATTCAAGCGTGCCGGTGTTATCTTCTCATCAATTCATGTCGTCGGCAGCAACAACAACCTACGCCCCTGGTCCGGCATTGATAATGAGGATTCTTTCGAAAATCCGCGCCCGGATCGCCTGCAGGAATTTATGGAGCGCGAAGAAGCTTCAATTGCATGGCTGCAGAAAACATTCAAGGCAGCGAAAAAACGCCATGCGCGCGGTGTATTTATCCTGATTCATGCCAACCCGCAGTTTAATGTTAATTTTACCGAAGAAAACCGGGCAGGATTCAACCGGTTTCTTGATACACTTTTTGCATTAACCAAAGCTTACGGTAAACCGGTGGTCCTCGCGCATGGAGATTCGCATGTATATTTCACCGATCGGCCGAAACTTGTACCGTGGTATGCAGATGGCAATACGCTAAGCGGCGATGAGCCACAGGAATTTATTCCGAACCTGGTCCGCTTTCAAACGTTTGGCGATACACCGCAGCATTGGATTAAAGTCACGATTGATCCCCGCGTTAAAGATCTATTTGTGATCGAACCACAGGTCGTTGAAGCCAATTTATAAACCATTAGGCACCTCCGGCTAAGCCGGAGGTGCCTTTTGCCCACCGGTTTCAGTTGCAAACCTGCACATACCCCTCGAAATACCTGTATTAACATACATCTTGATATAAAGATCAGGCGAAATTAAAGGTATGTTCTGACCCTAAACTTTTGTTATATAGGATTTGTCGAATTATTTTAGTAGGGTTACGAGGACGTAACAGAGCAATAAAAACGCAAGGGGCGGCCATGTTTGAAATCAGCAGCGGGGGAACCACCAGCAATGAGTTCCCGATTGCGGAGGATATCGCAGCATCAATCAGGGAATCGGATCTGCCAACCCAATTGGCTCAAACTATCATACGCGCTCAAAAAGAGGCGAATGAAAGCAAACCCGGCGGCGCGATAGACCTCATAGAGAGATCAACGAATCATGGCGTGACCGGCGCACAAGGCGTCGTCGAAGACGCCGTTAACAAATCCGGGTCAAACCAAACAGAGCGGCCAATACCGCGCGGAGGCGGCTCATCGGATGAAGAAAACACCCGGCATGATAAAAAAGCATCCGACTCCGGTGACAGTATGATGGAAACCATTATTGAAATGCTGGACCCCGGCCTCAGAAAAATTCTGGGGCAATAAACACCGCCTGAATCTTCGGTGAGTCACATACGAATCGCCTGCACCACCTGCTCGCGCTGCTGTTTGCCGCGCAGCTCATAAATTTTCATGATTCTGACCGGGGTACCAAATACGCCGATTCCGAGCGGCCTAATTCTGTCAAACTTTGCGAAAACCCGTGGCCCATCCGACGAGATATGAACCGTCGAACTTGAGCGCATACTGCGCAACTCACGGTCCAGTATCAACAAGTATGCTTTCGACGCAGTGCTGCGCACAATCAGTGACTGCCGGTCGACCGGATACCAGCTGTTGGTATGCCGTAACGAGAAATGCTTGACTTCCTTCAGCTCATCAAACTGGTACTTCTCATTAATCTCATCTTGTGCCGATACCGCACTACCACTCAGCACAATGAAAAACAAAAACACTGCCCGCCTTACCATTGCCATCAGTCTGCCTCCTAAAAATCAGCGCTGTCGCTATAATATTTAAGTATAGATCAGCCAGACTGAACCGCAGCTGAACGGAGACTCTAAAACCGGCACAACTTTAGCTGCATGCCTTGCATGCTATCCCAGCACTATTGGAATCATCATGAATCGCCTCTAAAATATCCGGCTCGAACCCAGACTGTTAACCTTTAAATATTAATCGAAGACAAAACCATGATGACTCAACGCCCCCTGAGTATCTTATTCGCACTCACTTTATTACTGAGCGCATGCTCAAACGAGCCCGAAAGCCACCCCGGCCCGGTCAGCGGCCCGGAATTAAATGATGAGTTTAATCAAACCAACTCTCTGACCGGCGAAGGCAATAGCGAATGGCAAATTTTAAATCCCGCTAAAGCCGGAACAATCGATATAAACTCAACTGCTAGCGGGAAACTGGTTATTATTCCATTACAAGAACCAAAGAACGGCTGGTATCAAAGTCACCAGGGGCCTTTTGTTTACAAACCGGTTTCAGGTAATTTTGCGGTAAGCGCACAACTTAAGGTGGTTTCTTCAACTGACCCCGACAACGCACCATCAACCGGGTTCAATTCCGGCGGCATCATGGTTCGCGACCCACGCAGTAATACCGGCTCTGAAAACTGGGTGATGTACAATATGGGCGCACAGAACGACAAACCCGAGCTTACTGCAACCTCCGGTTACGGCCGTGAGATCAAAACAACCATCAAATCCTCTTCTTCATTAAAATTATTTCCACAAGCAAACTTTAAACAGCAATTGCTTGTATGCCGGATCAAAAACAAAGTCTATTATTTTCATCGCGAATCAGATAATGATACGTGGACTGAAGAAACCATCAACCACCGACGTTCTGACTTTGGTAACACCTTGCAAGTGGGTCTGATTACCAATGCATGGTCCGGCGCATTGGATACCCGGCTGGAAGTGGACTATATTCGTTTCGGCCTGCCGGCAACCAAAACAGAGTGCACTACATCTCTATAATCACGCGCGGCAGATCATTTTCGCGATCTTCATCAGCCGGACAAATAAACAAACGTTCGGGATCAATACCGTGCGCATCAACAAAATAGTCTTTGACTGCCTGTGCCCGTTCGGTGGCCAGTGTTGATAACCGTTTATCAGCATCAGCCGCGAGAACACCGGCAGCCAGTAATACACCACGATCACTGGAGGTCGTTACCGGACACAAACTTAAACGCAGTTTCTTCTTTTTATTCATTAACTCGCTGAGCTTTACAATATAAGACTGCATTTCCTCCGTCAGCAAAGCCTCACCCGAATTAAATTTAACCGGCTCAAACCGGATCTGCCCGGCTTTTTCTCCGATTTTTTCACCCAACATAAACAACGCACCCCAGGGCTGCAAAGTAAATTTCAAATAAGTCATGGTCGCACCGCGCAAGGCTTTGCTGCTGGCCGCCCGGATCACTGAAGCCAGCTCAAAGTCGGGATCATCAATAGAACCATTAATCGGGATATCAAGCTTGATATCATCGTTTTTATCACGAATAAAATATAAAGCCGAATCGAAAGACATATTAATATCTTTCTCAAATACTTTGGCCTTATCCGGGTCCGCGACCTCCACTGAAAACTTATTAATATGTAATGCGTTTTTACTGCCAAGTTGCTTGTCTTCAATTTGCAATTCGCTTGAAAGGTTCAGCTGACCGGTTTTGATTTTATAACCGATGACCTGACTGACATAAGCCGAATACGGCGATATATCCAGTTGCTTGATTTCGGTATTAAGCCGCATACCCGGCCCCGCCGTCAGCGGCTTTAACTCACCGGCAATCACCAGGCTGCTGTATTTATTTGCAACGGCTTCAACACCAAGGCTGACGGGTGTTTGCGGCTGCGTGCTGTCCACAGCACCAAGCTGAAATGAATTTATTGCAAAATTCATATCCAATGACGGCTTTATATTTTGATCAACCACATGCACCGTGTTTTCGCCGCTTAAGCTGATACCGCCCAGCCGCCATTGGAGCGGGTTTACATTCTCCGTATCCACCTGCTGCGAATCTGTTTCAGGTTTAAACGCATTGATTACATCCTGTAAAAAGAGGTCACCACCGGGCATACGCAATACATTTATAGACAATCCCTGCAAACCCACCGCATCCACGCTCAGCATTTCGTTGTTCATATTAACCACATTAATATCCAGCTGTTTTAAGGTCGTCACAGCACGGCTATTTGCGTTAAATACCAAACCATCCACCATAAGCTTTTTAAGCTCCACCAGCCCTGAAGTATCCGAGACCAGTTTTTCAAGTGCGAAATTGAATTTTAAGTCCAGTGTGTTCTCTGCGTTAAGATCACTGACATAAAATTCCACCTGCCGAAGTTCAAGCACATCAATAATAATGCGCCACACTTCCGGCTCAGCTATGTTTTTTTCCGCGAGCTCATCGTGCACCGGCTCAATTTGTGCTGCAGAATTATTTTCAGGCATTTTATGATCTGCAGTTATTGTGTAATGCCCATCTGCGCTTTGCTGCATAGACACAACCGGGGCTGATAATATCACTCTGTGCAGAGTGATCTTTCTTTCCGGCAGATTTACACTAAAATCAACCGCCAGCTCTTCCAGCAACAATTTACGATGCTCACTGCTGACTGCACGTAATTGCTTTAACATCAATCTGCGCGAAAAAGGATTAAGCTCAACATGCTCGACCCGGGCTTCCACAAATCCGTAGTTAAGCAACTGCTCTTCAATGACATAAGCTATAAGATGCGGCAGTGCAGCTAACGCCAGTACCGGAATAATCAACACCAATGCCAACAGTGTTATTAATAGTTTTCGCTTGAGAAATTTCATTTCAGGTAACGTACTTCTGTGGGTATCCTGCACCGGCAGGCGGCGCGGTATTGGCAAAATTATTGATATCAGGTCAAGCCCGGCACACCATCCAAAATGTAGCAATAAGACAGTAGCGTTGTAAAAACGCGGAGCAACTTATTAACAAATAAAAATTCAGGCCGGTTTTAACATATTTCCCGCATAGGGGTAAAGTGCACAAGCATAGTGCAAATTTTCGATTTTTTCCGGAATATAACGAATAAACCCCGCATAAGCGGGGTTTATTTCGATATCACTTGATATGTAACTTATGCGGGCGTCTTGATATTAGTCGCCTGAGGGCCTTTGGGGCCGTTTTCCACATCATAAGTCACTTTTTGACCTTCAGTCAAAGTTCGATACCCGTCAGCCTGAATGGCGGAAAAATGTGCAAAAACATCTTTGCCACCGTCATCGGGAGTGATAAAGCCGAAGCCCTTGGATTCGTTAAACCATTTAACGGTTCCTGCAGCCATGATAATTACCTCGTCATAAAAATTAATAAATAAAAATGTTTTACAAACCTAACCAAGGAAATTAACAGGAGAGAGCTTCTGACAAAAACCTAGATAGAATGTAACACACAAAAAGTATAGACGGTTTTTTTACCGAAAACACCCTGGATTTATACTATAACCGAAAAAAAACGTCTACTTTTATTCGGAAATCAATGGCTATTCCGTCAATAAAATGAATCTTTCAGAAAAAACGATGCGTCAATAATGTGCTTGATAGGCATTAAATTTGCAGGAGGCAGTCGAGCCGCCTCCTGCCAACACCGTCAATGGTGGCCATGACTGCGTCCATTCAGCGGAGTTGCCGCATAGGGCATCACCTTATTATAGGTAATGTCATTTGCGGTAACCGCATCAACATCCACGGTGCCATCACAGGCAATTGACAAATTCGCCGGATCACGCAGATCACTCAGAGCAGCGCAAACCGCAATGTCCAGTACATCATCACCGAAACGCCGCCCGTTCGGCCAGCCGCCGGGAATCGCACCGTCACCAAACCCCTCCTGTATACGGCTGACCAACAGATCACCGCCAAACACACTCAGGCGGTTAAAACCCGGGTCATCAGGGTCACCGGCCAATGCCGCAGGGCCTGTGGACAAATCCACTTTGATCATATCCGGAATAAAAATCCCGGCTATATCAGTGCGGTCTTCTGTCAAAGCGGCGGTACCGTGAATTGCGTTCAGCAACGCAGCCAGCTCCGGTCGCAATGCATACTGACTAAACAGACGTGCATCCTGCGCCGGCGAAGTCCGGCTGTAACGATCTTTGTCCGCAATCGCGACAAAACCCTCGTTGAACAATGGATTGCCCTGCCGGCCGACCTGCACCCAGGGCCCGAGATTTTTGTCACGTTGGGTCTTCAACACGCGCGCCAGGCGCCGGCTGGTTGTTGCATACACGCCAACGATCTGATCGCTGCCACCGAGCTGCTTCAGTGGAATCTGCAATACAATGGTATGCACATTGAAACCGCCCTGACTGTCGAACGGTTTGTTCGGGCTGTCCAGACCCAGCAACGGACTTTCCAGTTGCAACAGATCGAATACCCCCTGAATGTCCGCATAGAAACCGTCATCACGCTGACCGGCAAAAACCCGGTGCCCGCCTTTCAAATCGTAAATGGTCTGCCGGGTGTAAACATCCAGATCCGCTTCATTGCTGACACCAGGCCGGGCCGGATTTTCGCCATTATTGTCAATATTATAAAGCGGCGTCGCGACACCCTGATTATTCGGTGGCACTTTCAGCACCTGACCGGCATATTGCAGTCGGGTCTTCTTGCTTTTACTATCATGCCGATGCGTAACCCGACGCACTTTATAAGTCTGGGTCAGATTCTGCGCCGCATCATCAACATCATTAATCACACCAAGATAAGACTGCAGAATCGTATCGCGGTTTTTAAACTGTGTATCAAACTCAAACTGATAACTGAAAGTCGACCGGCCTTTTTGCAGATCACTGCCGGTTGCAACATGAATTTCATACAGTACATCGTCATCAAAATTATATTTATTCGGGCCGATCCCAGGCTCTTCAAACGGATACACTGATAGCGCGGTGGTCAGATACTCAACACCATTATCTTCAGTCACAAATGCATATACATCTGTGGTATTCGCCGCATCATCCAAGGTGATTAACGGCGCGTCCATATGACTGGACGCCAGTAACGGACCGCCGGCCAGCAGCAGTGTTACCGCTAGTATGCCGTGACGTATTTTATGTTGTTTAATTTGCATAATGTCCTCCAAATAAAAAAGTTTTCACTACTACCGGACCTATGGCCCGATCAAACCGGTGCGGGTAAGTTGCGACCGTACTGCGGCAATTTCTTTGCGAAGCCGCCGATGTTCCGACGGCAATAAAGTCTGTTGAAAAGTCTGTGCTTCAATCAATAATTCATATGCATACTGGGCATTGCCGATACGCGCGGCAATCGTTCCAGCATGGAATAACACACGTGCATCACGCAGGCCGGTTGCGAGCGCGCGGGCGCTGTAGTTTTGAGCTTTTATATGATCGCCAGTACGACTATATGCCCAGGCAACCGCATCGAGTGTGAATGCATCTTCGCGTTGCTCAAGTTCCTGTATCGCCAGCGCCAATGCTTTCAACAATTCTTCATCATGACTGCTTAAAAACAATGCGAAACTGCGGCGATCTTCCGCTTCACCGTGTTTTAATAGGCTGGCTTTTTGTTGTGCGGCAAGATTTTTTTGATCACTTTCCAATAGCGCTTCATATAACGCCCATCGGTACTCAGGCAGTGGTTCCTTTTGCACCGCCTGCTGCAATAGCATCACCGCATCTGCCGCCTGCTGTTGTGCCAACCGCAATCGTCCCAGGGTATATAAGGCCGGCGGATATTCGGGTTGCAAAGACTGAGCATATTCCAATGCCGCCTCCGCCGCTCGAAGCTCATCGGCCTGCACCAATAACTGCGCAAGACGCACATGCATCCACGCCGCCGCTTCCGGTGCCCGTGTACTGGTCGCGCGGGCTGCTGCGGTCATCATTTCAATCGCACCCTCCAGATCACCGGTCAACCAGCGTAACTGTGCAATACGCGCGAATGCCTGCGGCCCGGGCCGTTGCTCCGCCAGCTGTTGATAGGCCGTCACTGCCTGCTCCAGATTACCCCGCTCAATCAATACATCGCCAAGCAATGCATGATCAAACCATAGGCCACGCTGCTTAACCAGACGGCGTGCAACCACCTCAGCCTCTTTAAACCGGTGTAGATTATGCAGTGCATGCCCTTTCAATAATAAAGCTTCAGCCGCACCGGGTGCTTTTGACTCAATGCACTCTGCGGTTTGCTGCGCCAATGTATAAAAAGCAGGGTCACGCGTATCACGCGCCTGCGCAATAAACTCCCAGCCCAAACGTTCAAGCGGTGCGACCGGCTGCGATGCATGCTGAAAACTAACAACACCCTGACTGTCGCTGTTTTGCGTGACGGCAGCCTGCAGCACCGATGCACAAACATCATGATTATGTGCAGCAACATGACCAGGCCGGTCATGTGCGGAACTCAGCGGACTAAAGACCGCGGCAATGATCGCGAAAAATACACCATGAATGGCCCGGTGGATCTGTATTGACATAAGGCCTCCTGATTTTGCGGCTCAATGCCAGTACTACGCACGGGTGCATAAATGGGTTCGATCGCGGTCAGAAAATTTTCGACATCAGCATGCTAAGCATGCCACCATCGTTTATTTCAAAATAATCATGAATATCGCTCTACCGACAAGCATATTACAGGTATACTCCGCTGCAATTACGGTGCATAACGGTCTGCACTCTCATTTACGCGGTTAATCCTTCCCGGTTCACCCCGAAACAAACAAAGCAAGCATCCGCCTGGGCCGTCCTGAATTATGTCTGCAAAACATATCTTGGGTAGGCCGATCTGGAGAATATAATTTAAATGTCATTTGAATCGCTCGGCTTGAGAGCCGAACTGCACCGCGCCGTATCCGAAAAAGGTTACAGCAACCCGACACCGATACAACGTCAGGCAATCCCGCCCATTCTGGAAGGGCGCGATATTATGGGTGGAGCACAAACAGGCACCGGCAAAACCGCTGGCTTCACCCTGCCGCTGCTGCACAGACTAATGTCTTCCGGTAAACCGCAAAAAGGCCGTCGTGTAATCCGCGCACTGGTGCTCGTTCCGACCCGGGAGCTGGCCGCCCAGGTAGCCGAGAGTGTCGACACTTATGGCAAATACCTGCCCCTGAAATCCACTGTGATTTTCGGAGGTGTGAAAATCAATCCACAAATTCGCAAACTTCAAAAAGGCATTGATATCCTGATTGCCACTCCGGGCAGGCTGCTTGATCACACCAGCCAGGAAACCGTCAATCTGTCGAAAATTGATATTTTCGTGCTCGACGAAGCCGACCGCATGCTTGATATGGGTTTTATCCACGATATCCGCAAAATCATCTCACTATTACCTGAACAGAAACAGACGCTGCTGTTCTCAGCAACTTTTTCAGCCGATATCAAAGCGCTGGCAAATACTTTACTTAATTCGCCTACGCTGATTGAAATTAAACGGCGCAGTCCTGCATCCGAACAAATTTCACAAGTGGTGCACCCGGTCGACAAAAGCCGCAAGCGCGAACTGCTTTCCTATCTGATCGGCTCAAATAACTGGCAACAGGTGCTGGTCTTCACCCGCACCAAACACGGCGCCGACCGCCTTGCCAGACACCTGACACTCGACGGCATCAAAACCACCGCCATTCACGGCGATAAAAGCCAGGGCGCGCGGACCCGCGCACTGGCTGATTTCAAATCAGGTAAATTGCGTGTGCTGACTGCAACCGATATCGCCGCACGTGGACTTGATATCGATCAGCTGCCGCATGTTGTGAACTTTGAACTGCCCAATGTACCCGAAGACTATGTGCACCGCATCGGCCGCACGGGCCGTGCCGGCAATGAAGGTGAGGCCATGTCACTGGTGTGCGTGGACGAACTGAAGCTGCTTAAAGATATCGAACAACTTACCAAACGCGAGATTCCCAAAACAGTCATCGACGGTTTTGAACCCGACCCGACCGCAAAAGCACAACCGGTCAAAGGGCGCGGTAAGCAATCGGGCTCGAAGAAAACCGCCTCCAAAAAACGCTCCGGTAAGAAAACGGCATCGAACTGGCAGGAGCGCCGCGCACGCGGCAAAAGCAAACCGAAAAAAAAACGCGGCTCCCAAAATAAATCCCGACACAAGTCCAAGAACAAACCGCGCAATACACCATCGTAATAAACCGGGCCGTGCTGTCAAAGCACTGCATCAACAGTTACCGGCCAGGATATTACAAAAGTTATAGCATCCGGCTGAAATCAGCCCCACCTTATACTTAAGCTGTATATAACTTTTTACCGCAGTCAATATAATGGCCCCAGATACTAATCAGTTAAGCTCCAGGAGGCTGAAAATGGCCATATCATCCGAATTTCCACAGGCTGTTTTGCCAAACAGCGGTCAACCTGCACAAACCAATCCGGCAGCCAATGATGATCCGGCCACCCGGGTTTTCGATAATATGATTTCACAAAGTATCAAGTTTAAAATTCCTATTATCGATGTTGAAGTTGAGCTAGGAAGCCCGCGAGACCGATTACACACTTCCGTCAACGAACTGGATCAAAAGGTCAACGCAGCAGAACAGCTTTTAAGTGATCACAGCCAGCCAATAAAAACATTAATGTCCAAATGGCATTTTCAAACTGATAACTTTGGCGTTAATGACAGCACTTATAACGCTGTGCTACGCAGTTTCTATAGAGCCCGAGACAGTTATAATAAAACACTTCATGCTGCTGACAACCCTGAAAGCTCAACACAACTCCAGAACATAAAAGCCGACCGGGACCTGCTGTCAGATGTTCTCAAAGTGTTAGAAACCGCCAGGGAAGCAAAGTACATAACCTCAGCTGAATATGAACAACTTGGAAAAGACAACAGTTACCCCTCCGAAAACACGCTTTGGGAATACAACATCCAAAAATTCAACACCATGGCTGAAACCTTACAAACCAGAATGAATACTTTGAAAGAAGCGCTTTCGCAATAAGCTGCACAACCAATCAGCTAACTTGGCTTAACTGCAGACCCAAACCCGGCCGATTAAACACCGGCCGGGTTTTTTCATTTTCAGCTCGCCAACCCATCCCATATTCAATATATTATTGATTTCTAATTAGAAAACCGCATTGCGGTCAAGCATGCAAGTCCGAACGACGTCACTACCTTATATTGTCATGATGGACGAATGCCCAGACTCGTCATACCCCCCTCAGAGACCCGGCTGAAGCCTTAACGAAGCGTACATTTTTTACTTTATTTTCATTCAAAATTGCCGATAGATAAGCGCAGACAGATGATGTTTGACTTTGTGCCGTTAATGCTGCGAACAAAAAACCTATCAGATACAAAGGACTGGAACCAAGATGTTTAAACTAAAAGTCTCACAAACAGTACCATTAATGATCATGTTATCTGCACTGCTGACCGGCGTTTCGGTTGGTTTTATCAGCTATTATCAAGCGACACAGACTTTAGTGCATGATGTCGAGCTGAAAATGACCTCACTGATAGAGGCGCGCAAGCATGAATTAAAAGCGTATTTGGGCTCAATTCAGGAAGACCTGAATATCATGAGCAGCAATGTAGGCGTCACATATGCTATGACGGACTTTTCGACTGCCTGGAATCAAATCGGTGATAATCCGGTACAAAAACTCCAAAAATTATATATACAGGACAACCCGCATCCAACCGGCCAGAAAGAAAATCTGGATGCAGCCGGCGATGGTTCAAGATACAGCGCAGTCCATAAAAAACATCACCCCTGGTTCCGCCATTTCCTAAGATCCCGCGACTATTATGATATCTTTCTGACCAATAAAAATGGGGATTTGGTTTATAGCGTGTTCAAAGAACTGGATTACGCAACCAATATGAATACCGGGCAGTGGCGGGACAGCGACCTCGCCAATGCTTTTCGGGCAGCGATAAATAACCCGAACGAAATGCATTTCTTCGACTTTAGACCTTATGGACCCAGCAATAATGCACCTGCAAGCTTTATGTCCAAAGCAATCAAAAATGCAGCCGGGGAAGTATTGGGTGTTTTAACATTTCAAATGCCGATAGAACGCCTTAATGAAAACATGGCACCACTTAAAGGCATGGGCGAAACCGCTGAAAGCTTTGTTGTCGGTGAAGATAAGCTGATGCGCACGAACTCCCGCTTTTCGGAGGAATCCACGATACTCAAAACCAGCGTTTCAAACTCTGCTGTTGAAAAAGCGTTTGCAGGGGAAACCGGTATGACTACCACCGAGAATTATCTGGGCGTACCGGTGTTTTCAGCCTATACACCTTTTGAGTTTATGGGCACAAAATGGGCGATTCTTACAGAAGAAACCGCCGAAGAAGTCATGGCTCCTTTGAGCGTTATTCGCAATTTTACTATTCTTTTTACGCTGATCTCGATCACGATCGTCACCGGCCTGGGTATCTTTGGCGGCAATCGCATCACCAAGCCGCTCAATCAACTTATTCGTTTAATGGGTAAACTGGAAACCGGCGATACCGGCTTCGAAGTACCGCATGCACAAAGAGGCGATGAAATCGGTGATATGGCCCGCGCGCTGAAATCCTTTAAACAGACTGCAATACAAAATAATCAGATGGCAAAAGAACGGGAGGAGCAGGAAAGAGCCGAGCAGGAACGTTTGAACCAGGAGCGCCAAAGAATTATGAATGAACTGGCAGACTCATTTGAAAGCACCGTATCAGATGCCATTAAGAAAGTTTTTGAGACCTCCAGCAGCCTAAACAAATCATCCGACAAAATGGGCTCGGCCACTATGAATGCCAATCAAAAATCGCTTCAAGTCGCCTCAACATCCGGTGAAACATCATCTAATGTGCAGACAGTAGCCGGCGCCACAGAAGAAATGACCGCCTCTATTCGGGAAATTGCCAAGCAGGTTTCAAAATCCAAACAGGTGATTGATGATGCCGTGCAAAGAGCCGAAGCAGCTGATTCCTCAGCACAGGTGCTATCAAACGCAGTGGATTCAATTGGTGAAGTCACTGAGCTGATTAATGATATTACTGACAAAATCAATATGCTCGCTTTGAATGCAACAATCGAGTCTGCCCGCGCCGGCGAAGCCGGTAAAGGTTTTGCGGTGGTTGCGAATGAAGTTAAAGATCTGGCCAACCAGACATCGCTGGCTACCAAGGACATCTCCAAGGAAATCACCAATATCCAGCATATTTCGACCGAAGTGGTCAACGTGATGCAGGCAATTCGTGAAGCGATCAGCAATATAAACGAGTACGCTTCCAGTATTGCAACCGCGGTGGAGGAGCAATCTGCCGTTACCAACGAAATATCAATGAACATGCTGTCTGCGGCAGATGGCGTGCAGTTGATCAGCGCCAATATAGAAGACGTCACCAAAGCATCGGAAGCTGCTGATACCGCCGCCAATGAAGTACTGAACGCCTCACAGATGCTAAATGAGCAGGCTCAGTTCCTTGACGAGGAATCACGTAATTTTATTCAGGGTATTCGTAACGCCTCATAAACAAGGCAGCACAACTGAAATCTTATTGGAAAGCCGCGTTCTACGCGGCTTTCTTACGCATTCGTGAAGTAATAGCACGGGCGATTTTTTGCAGCGCCCCCACAGCTTTGGAACCCGATCCATCGAAACAGACAGGCAAATAACTGCGAACAGAGGCAACAACCTTGTCGTCTTCCGGCACTTCGCCCAACATTTCCAGGTCGCTTCCTACATAACGTTTTAAAACCGTGCGCAACTGTAATGCATCGAAAGACCCTCGCGCCTGACCGACGCGATTGACGATCAGCATCGGATAAAAATCCCGTAACACCGCTTCCGCCAGCTCCCTGGATTCAGGGTTATTCTCACCGGCCGCCTGTAAAATTTCATCCACACTGTGATAATCATTTTTTGCCAGCTGACGACCGATATCACTGCGCGACATAAACTGCGACAATACTCTGCGTATAGCCGCAAGCTTAATAAATTTGTAAGCATCAAAAACCGCGGTCGGATCAGGATTGGTAACCAGAAGGTGCAAATCCGCCATCAGAAAAAAATCCAGGCAATGTAGATTGGTGCCGGCCCCAATATCAAGTATCACAATATCCGCATCCAGCTTACGCAAATGCCTGGCCAGGCGCTGCTTGGTTGCATACGCAGGGTTCGCGGTTGCCAGAGTTTCGCCTGTTCCGGCCAGTAAACTCAGGCCCTCGCAACTTTCAATCGGCAACAACACATCCTGTAACTCATCAACATCACGATTTAAAAAGTCTGTTAACGTATGCTTTGGTTTAAAACGCCCAAATAAAATGTGTAAATCCGCGCCGCCAAAATCCATATCAGCCATCACGACGCTATAACCTGCGCGCGCCAAAAGCACTCCCAGGTTACTGGTGACAAAACTTTTTCCAACACCACCTTTGCCGGAACCAACCGATATAATTTGAGGCATATCAATTCTATATTTAACCAGATAGGCAGTATCATCGGCCAAACCAAGCAGGCCTTTACACACCCCCGGCAAGAACCCGCATAAAACCTTTGGAACACAGGTTTTTAAAACTAAACCTCTTTGAAGGAAAGCCGATACACTTTATTAGCTAGGGTACGCTCCCGGCAGGGGCGTAAATCATAATTCATCAAACTCAGACCCAATATAAAAAGACATGGACGACATGGATGACATGCGGGAGATTATTCAGGAGTTTCTCGCTGAAAGCCTGGAAAACCTGGATCAACTGGACAACGAATTTGTTGCGTTGGAAGAAAACCCTACTGACCACGAAATACTTAGCAGTATTTTTCGCACTATTCACAGCATCAAAGGCACTTGTGGATTTCTCGGATTTGAAAAGCTCGAGAAAGTAACACACGCAGGCGAAGATGTTCTTGGTTTGCTGCGTGACGGCAAGCTAATGCTTAATACAGAGATGGCCAGCACATTGCTCACCATGCTGGATACTGTTCGAGAAATGCTCAAAACCATCGAAAGCACCGGCACTGACGGTGACGACCCTCATAGCACACTCGTCGAAAAGCTGGTCGAATTCAAAAATACTGAAAACACCCAGCCCGCTGAAACCAAAGAGCCGGTAACCGAAGAAGCATCCGCTGATACCGAAACACCTGCGGAAAAGGCTTCTCCTGAACCCACGGATGATACGCAAACAGTTAAAGAAGCGACCGCCCCTAAACCCGCAAAGAAAAAGTCAAAAAAGAAAACAGCAAAAACTACCAGTAAAGACAATACCAAAACGTTTCAACTGGATCCCAAAGACCCGCATGCCGCAGAAACGCTACGGGTTTTTCAGGCTGAGTGTCTGGAGCATTTACAGGAATTTGAAAAACGACTGAAACCACAAGCCGCTAACAGCAACGCCATTGATTATGCCGGCTTGTTCCGGGCCATCCATGGCATTAATGCCTGCGCGAGCCGGATTGAGTTAAAACCTCTGGAAAAACTTTCCTCAGCGGTAGAAAACTTAATAGCCGCGTTGCGGGATGAAGAAATCACCAACAATGCAACAATAGCAGAAACCCTAAATGCATCAGTCACTTCTCTGAAAACAAGCATCGATAATCTGGGCAACCTGCCTGACGAAGCAGAGAAAAACCATGCGAAACTCATTGAGCGCCTGAACCTGCTCAGCCTGGGGGAAAACGCAGTACCCGAACCACCCGCGCCAGAGAAAAGCAGCACGCCACAAGAATCCAAGAACGACGCCGGCAACACCACTGCCGCAACCATAGACAGCAAACCGGGCACATCCACACCGCCTGTTGAATACATTCGGGTTGATGTCAACCTGCTGGACAACCTGGTAAACCTGGTTGGCGAACTGGTATTAGCGCGCAACCAGATTACCCAATATACAAAAAATTTCCAGGATAGAATGCTTCTTGGGGCCTGCCAAAATCTAAATCTGATCACTTCCGAATTACAGCAGGCCTGCATGAAAACCCGCATGCAACCGATCAGCACCGTCTGGAACAAAATACCGCGCGTTGTTCGGGATCTTGCGAAAAGCGCAAAAAAACAAGTCACCATTGATATGTCCGGTAAAGATACCGAACTCGATAAAAGCCTGCTTGAGGCTATCAAAGACCCTTTGACACATATGGTCAGAAACTCGGTTGACCATGGCATAGAAACACCGGAAAAGCGCACCGCCGCCGGTAAAAATCCCGAGGGCACTTTAAGTCTTCGCGCCTATCATGAAGGCGGTCAGGTCTTTATCGTAATTTCCGACGACGGCGCAGGCATAGACAGCAATAAAATACTGAATAAAGCGCTCGAGAAAAAACTGATTACCGAAGATCAGGCCAAAGCAATGAATGATAATGAGATCGCACAGCTCATCTTCATGGCCGGGCTTTCGACAGCTGAAAAAGTCACCAATATATCCGGTCGCGGTGTCGGCATGGATGTCGTTAAAACCAATATCGAAAAAATTGGCGGCTATGTCAACATCATCAATAAACCCGGCCAGGGCAGCACTTTTATTATTCAACTGCCACTCACTCTGGCCATTATTCCGACACTAATGGTCCGCAGCGGCGAACAAAATTTTGCAATTCCCCAGGTTAATGCACACAAGCTTATTCGCATGAAAGGCGACCAGGGCAAAAACTGTATCGAAATGGTCCACGGCGCACCCGTATATCGCCTGCATGGCAATCTGCTTCCGCTGGTGCTGTTAAATGAACAGCTTGACCTGGAAAAAATAGCATCTGAAAAATCGGTTCAAATCGTCGTTGTACAGGCCAATCACAATCGTTATGGCCTGGTGGTTGATGAAATACTCGACAACCAGGAAATCGTGGTCAAACCATTGTCCGAGTACTTAAAACCGTTAAGCATGTATGCCGGCGCAACCATTTTAGGTGACGGCTCTGTGGCACTGATACTCGATATAGCCGGCCTGGCTCAGCATGCAGGGGTGCTTTCAGAAAGCCTGCAGCATGCGGTAGACAAAGACGGCAATGAGCTTGAAATACACAACAATGAAAATGAACGAACCATGCTTATTGTAAAGTCGGAGTTTGGCGGACGGGTTGCAATACTGCTTGACGATGTTATTCACCTGAAAAAATTTCATGTCAATGAAATCGAATTTGCCGGCCACCAGCGACTGGTGCAATACCGAAACGGCATCATGCCTCTAATCAGCATAAGCGCGACACTGGAAGAGCGCCGCAAAACCCCGCGTGAAGAACTCGATACAAGCAAACACAAAGACAAACAGCTGTTTCCCGTTTTGATTTACAAGGTAAACGGCCACTATGTCGGCCTCGAAGTGGGAGAAATCATAGATATCGTCAATGCCGACGCCACTATTACAGGCGTCACTTCACGAAAAGGTGCAATCGGGACCATTGTTACGCAAGGCCAGGTAACCGAACTTTTTGATATCAATGCTTTTTTTGAGTTGGCGGAATCCATCGTCAACTCACAAGAACCCAATAGAACCGCCGCACCCGGAGAGAGCTTGCCACTATGAATCAGTCTAAACAGATCTGCACTTTCTATTTGGACAATCTATATCTCGGCCTGGTAGCAGAGCGGGTGCAGGAAACATCCAGGAACCACAATATTACTCCGGTACCGTTGGCACCACGAGTTATCAGTGGCGTTATGAACTTACGCGGACGAATCAGCACAGCGATTAACCTGGACGAACTGCTCTCTTTGGAAAAACAAAAAGAAAACCAACGAACCGCAAATATCGTTATCAGGACAGAAAACAACGAGCTTCTTAATTTGCTGGTCGACAGGGTTGATGACATTCTTGAAATAGAAGACCAGCACTTTGAATACCCGCCGGAAACACTTTCCAGCGAAGTAAGAGGCTTAATTCAAGGCGCTTACAAGCTTGAGAAAAACTTACTGTTACTCATTGACCACAAATCTTTGTTCAAAAGAATATCACAAATAACCAAACTCAAAAACCAAAAAGAAATAATACACTAGCCGAGTAACCAACAATGAACAAGAGCGTACTTATCATTGAAAACTCAGACTCAATGCAAAGCTTTTTGCAAAAGGCTTTTGATCTAATACCCGACTTCACAGTTTGTGGAAAAACAAATACCGATGGAGATACCATTAACCTGATTAAGCAACATAACCCCGATACAATTATATTTGATATCGAAAACTCCGAAACAGGCAATCTGAAGATACTGGAGAACATTACTGAATGCTACCCTGAAATTCCGGTACTGGTATTCAACAGCCGTTCTCAACAAAGCGCATCCCACACGATGCAGTCATTGGCCCTGGGCGCAAAAGATTATTTAACCAAACCAGTCAACGCTGAATTAACGGAAAACTGTGAAGCATTCGTTCGCACACAACTGGCCCCCAAACTCGGGGCGATTTTCAATTTAAACGGCGCAGCCGCGAATAATCCATACAAGAAAGAACCGGAGGTTCGCAACCTGCCACCGACATCAGATAACACGCACAAGAAAGAATCGGAAGTTCGAAGCCTGCCGCCGACATCAGAGAAAAACCTACTGCGAAAACTGCATTTTCAGCCTCAGATTGTTGTGATCGGGGCATCATTGGGTGGACCCGAAGCGCTGACCACATTGCTGGCTTTGCTACCCCAGTCATTTCCATTACCGATACTTACAACACTGCATATGCCGGCTAAATTTACTTCAAAATTTGCGGAGCGGCTAAATTCAAAGACCAAGCTTCAGGTCGAAGAAGGCTATGAAAACGCTTCGGTAGAACCCGGTAAAATCTGGATTGCTCCCGGCGATTACCATATGAAAATCAAAGCAAACGGCCCTGACATCAGCATTCATCTCAACCAGGGACCGCTTATTAACTCCTGCAGACCCGCTATTGACCCATTATTTGAATCCGCCGTGCAATGCTTCGGTGGGCATGTGTTGGGCGTTATCCTGACAGGAACCGGGTTCGACGGCACCGAAGGCTGTCGCAATATAAATGATGCCGGAGGTTACGTGCTGGCCCAGGATGAACGCAGCAGCAGCAGCTGGTCTATGCCCGGCAATGTTGTCAAAAAAGGTTACGCACACCAGGTCGGCTCCCTTGAAGAATTGTCTTACTGGATGGCCAGACAGGCAAGTCATAACAATATCGCTCAGCAAAACAGTCTAGAGAGAAACTAATCATGAACAACCAATCAGCGGCAACCCCTGAAATTAACGCTTTCGAATTTGAGTTTATATCAGAGTATGTCGAATCTCATGCAGGCATAGCACTGGAGAAAGGCAAAGAATATCTGGCTGCACGCAACCTGCATAACGTTTGCCGGGAAGAAGGTATCGGCTCCGTTAAAGAACTGGTATGGCGTTTAAAAAATAATGGCAACAACCCGGACCTAAATCGAAAAATCATTCAGTCGATGACAATTAACGAAACATTATTTTTCCGGGACGGCCACCCATTCGATGATTTAAAAACACGGGTACTGCCACAAATTATTGAGCAACACAAAAACGACAAAAAGCTCAGTATCTGGTCATGCAGCTGTTCAACCGGACAGGAACCATACAGTATTGCGTTAATATTAAGACAATACTTTCAACTCAACGAATGGGAACTGAACTTTAATGCCACGGACATCGATGATGCCGCCCTGGAAAAAGCACGGGAAGGAATATACAACACGATGGAAGTCAGCCGCGGAATGCCCGAGGCTATGCGTGACCGCTATATGAAAAAAGAAGGATTGAAATATCAGTTCAAACCTGAGATTCGTTCTATGATTCAGTTCAAAACCGCCAACTTGGTCGGTTCATGGCCATTCACTACAAAATTTGATCTGGTTTTATTGCGCAACACACTTATTTATTTCAAACCGGAAACCAAAATATCCATTATCAAAAAAATCCACCGGTTTATGAATAAAGGCGGCTACCTGATGCTAAGCGCCGCCGATATCTTCAGAGAGACAGAAATTCCGTTCCGGCAGGAAACAGTAGGCAAATCGGTATTTTACCGGCCCTTATGAAACATACATTTGCTAAATAAGCCCGATAAATGGCCGCTATATTGCTTATCTGCGGGCACATAGGCCCTTAAAGGCTTCGCCGGATAAAACCGGCAACCCACTCAGTTTTTATAACCGGGAAGACAGGTGTTTTGATATGAATATATTAGTTGTTGATGATAGCAAACCCATGCGCATGCTGGTTAAACGTACTTTAAGAATGGCCGGATTTGGCGATCACGATGTTGTTGAAGCCGGTGATGGCGCCGAAGCATTCGAAACAGTTATGAAAAACCGCCCGGACCTGGTGATTTCCGACTGGAATATGCCGGAAATGAACGGGTTTGAGTTTTTAACCAAATTGCGTGAAGAAAATATCGGTGTGCCGTTCGGTTTTGTTACCACTGAAATCACCCCGGATATGCGCAAAATGGCATCAGACGCAGGCGCAAAATTTCTTATCGGAAAACCATTTACCGCAGAACAATTCGAAAAAGAACTGGGATCGATTTTGGGGTGATTAATAAAAAAGGGGACGATCATGGCAAAATTTAGCGCCTCATCGACAGAAAAAATAACAGAAACTTTTGAAATCATTCTCGGCAAAGATGTAGAAATCAAAGAGGGTGGCGACATTACCCCCAATGACTGCTGCTCTGCAGCCATTTATGTCGACAATGACGGCAAAATGCAGGCAGCCTGTTTATTCGACCTGCCTTTATCAGCTTATACGAGTGCAGCTCTTTCCATGATAAATGCCGATGTAGCGAATGATGCCGTACAGGAAGGAGCATTAAGCAATAACTTAAAAGAAAATCTATATGAAATATTCAATATCAGTGTCGCACTGTTTAACGAGCGTGCCCAAACAGGTATTAGAATCAAAGATGTTCATATTTCACCTGAGAAAATACCTGCGCCGTTAATCAGCATGCTTGAAAAATCGCCGGCACAATCCGGTTACGATATGAGCATTGATTCATACGGAAACGGCAAGCTACGGTTGTACTTTCTATAACGGGAAGACAACCCAAATAAGAAAAAACCAAAAACAATATTAATTTAACCGAAACATATATAACGACTTTTACCGAATAAACAATTGCCATTAAAAACATGCATGCGAGTGCCAAGAGGCCAATATGAACAACCCGGCAAAAAGAAGCACCACGATAGCACGCATGAAACCATTAATCAGAGTACTCCATGTAGAGGACAGCCGCACTGATGCCACTTTAATTAAAGGCATGCTCGGCATGGCCAAAAACCATACCTTTGAACTGTCTACGGTGCCGTCAATAGCCAAAGCAACCGAGGAGATTGATCAAAAACAGTTCGATGTGGTGCTGCTGGACCTGGAAATCGAAGACTCATCCGGCATCAGCACAGTTGAACAGGTTACTGCTGTAGCGCCAAACATTCCCATTGTGATTACAACCGGTCATGAGTCACCGTACCTGATTCAGACTGCTTTAAGAAAAGGCGCCCAAGACTATCTCATCAAAGGCAAGATCGGATCTGACATACTGAATAGAACGATATATAACGCAATTGACCGTAAAGCCGCGGAATCAGAATTCAATAATAAATCACTCATTTTAAATGCAGTTATAGATGCCGCACAGCTGGGCTACTGGGATTGGAATATCAAAGAGAACTCAGAATATATCAGCAATGAAGCCTGCCGCATGTTTGGCTATACACAAAATGAGCTTATGAGAAGAGTCAATGCCTGGCATGATATTGTGCACCCCGCAGACCTGCCCTTACTGGTATCAGCGTTTAAGGAACATATTGGCTTTAAGGGCTCTGCACCGATTGACACCAGATTACGCATTAAACATAAAAACGGCTATATGGTTAGTGTATTATGCCGCGGAAAAGTCATTGAGTGGAACGACACAAATCAGGCTGTGCGCATGGCCGGTTGCTTTATACATATCAAAGAATAGAGCACCTACACCTGCTTTCAACCAGCGAACCCAAAAACCGCCCAATTAACCTCAAACCCCATCAATTTTGGGCTGCTTACGCCTAATTAAAAACATGCACCGCAATAAAAGCAAAAAAGAAACCGGTGCACCACACGACAACAGACAACCAGAAAATCCATTGACTAAAGCGCCGCAAGCACATACATGCAACCGCCTGTAAAGGATCGGCCGGGCAAGGCAGGTTACGGGAACGCCATTGCATCAGCCCTGCAAATAAAATCATTGCCGCCGCAATACCGAATGTCCAAACCTTGTATTTCGATAACGTAATCAGCCACGGCACCGTGGATACAAGTCCAGCCAATGCCGCACCTGCACCCAATGACACCAACAATGCAGGCAACGCACAGCAGACCAGTGTGCCAAGTGACGCAAACAAACCAAACGCCGGCCATACAGTCTGTCGCGCTCCATAGCTGTTTTGATTTTCCGGCATGATCAACAGCCCTTTTGAATTGATACCATATTATAACCGGAATCCGTCACAAGCTTTTCCAGCGTTGTGTCATCGATAGCGTTATCAGGGTGCAACACAATACTGATTTGACCCTGATCCATATCAACCTGTATACCGGCGACTTCTTTACGCCGACCGAATACTTTTTCCACTGCACGCGCGCAAAAATCACACACCAAACCGTTAACTTTCACCAGAACACGGTTTTCACAAACATTGCCTTTAATATTGGGGTCGACAAGCTCAGCAACAGTTTCCTGACTTTTATGCTGGTGCATATCGCTCTTGTTCTCTGCTGATATTGAATCGTTCCACAGCAAAGCAATAAACAATACTGAACAAAAAAATATTTTCATAACCACTCTCCTAAAACCGCACGACCATGTTTAACAATAAGTCGCTGTCTTCATTCACACCAATCTCCGCCATATACGTGCTTTTAAACAGCCTTACCAATGGAGTGACTATCACGCCATCATCTTTTTCAGAGTTATGATCCGCCTGCAAAATAAACCATGTATGCAGCTGACCATAGCCGCCAATATAAGGCGCTATGCCAACTCTGGCTTTTTGGCCGATAAAGCTTTCGATATCCCCGGCGTAATACGCCCGGTTTTCATATGCTGCAAACCAGCGCCGGGTTTCCCAATCCACCGCAATCCCGGTAAACGCAGCAACCTCGGTTTCATCCTCCAAAGCATCGGAATCACTGTAAGCAACACCCAAGCCTGACTTCAAATACAGATTGGCCTGGGATGCAAATCGATTGCGGCGCTTAATGAGATAATTCAGTTGTGCGCCATGAAATTGCCAGTCTTCGTCCCGCCATAACTCGCCTTTATAACCAATTGAAAACCTTGCGGTCGGCGAATAATGCAGATGAATGGAATTTCTGTCCGCATCATTCATTTGCATGAGTGTGACTCCGCCCGGATACGACACCGGGCGCGGCCAAACGGGACCCGCAACTAACATCACCATACAGGTAATGAACAATAACCGTTTCATGGGTATCTCCTAACACCAATCAGCCTTATGCAGCCGGTAAAACGCTGCAGCTAAACACGCCGGCGGCGTGCAATATCAGGAAATATATTTGGGTGGGTCAAAAATGCCGTCGGGGTCGAGCTGATAAAAAACACTCAGGTAGCTAAAGTAAAACAATGAGGAAAAGCTGTTATTCAGTGGCTCAGTATTTAAAATACCACTGGCCTGATAGCAGGCTGAACAATCACAATAACCGGTGTCGCTGATGTGTTGGTGATCATCTTCACCAACCTGCTGGGTATGACAGGGAGAGTTTGCCGCTGTTTCCTGGTGAACCGGGTCTTGCGATACCTGGCAACAGGCCATACTGGCGCTCGCCACACCGGACACCATCAGACAGCCTATCAATATAAACGAAATAATACGCATCCCTAATACCCAAGCAAGTAACCGGAGCTGACCGGCCTGTAAATAGGACAATACCGTGTTTGCAGAAGTTCAGTGCTTCAGGCTAATAGCGGCCAAAAAACGGGTTTCTGAATGACGGGGCTGCAAGCACTCAACTTTTGTTTGGCATCCTATCTACCACCCAGTAACCGCCAAACTGACAAATACTTAGTATTAAGTGGTCATAAACGCGGCATCATGCCGTCATTAAGCGCCTGCCGGTATGCAAGCCAGGCTGGAATTGCAGCGATTAGCATCGCCGCTGATACGATGGCCGCCAACACCAGGCATTCAAACCAACCCGGTATCGTGACCGTCAATGTTAAGCCCCATGTACTTTGCAATACCGGGGACAGTAATATGACGCCTGTATACAGCCATAAAGTACCCAAACCACAACCGGCCAATGCAATAATGGCTGATTCAGCGATTAACAATCCGAAAATATGCCAGGGCCGGCCGCCGACCGATCGCAAAATCGCCATTTCACGACGGCGCTCATTAAGCGATGTGAGCAATGCGCTCGACAAACCCAGTAAACCTGCAAACGCAACGCAGGCCGATACTGCCAGCAGTGCGATTTCGACCACACCCAGCATGCTCCAAAGCTGTTGTAAAGCAACACCCGGCAAGATCGCCGATAAGGACTCTGATGCATATTCATTGATTGCGCGCTGCAGTTGGAATGTTGCAATCTTTGACTTCAACCCAAGCATAAACGCAGTAATGGTTTTGGGTTGCAGCTGCATCTGCCTGGCCTGCTCGGCGCTGACGCGCTGCCCCGGCAAAGGCATTGTGCCATGCTGCCAATCGATATGAATCGCTTCGATCGCTTCAAGGCTGACCAATACCGTTTTATCTACCGGGGTACCGGTTCTGGCCAAAATACCGGCGATGCGGAACGGCTTGTCATCATGTTCAGTAAAACTAACCCGGCCCAGGCCATGCGCCAGAACGATGCTGTCCTCCAGCTGATAGCGCAAAGCATCGGCCACCTCTGCACCTATAACCGCATCATACAGGTCCGCAAACGGCTTACCTGATTGAAAAGCCAGCTTTCCATCACCTGCAAAACGATAATACTGAAAATAATCGCTGCTGGTGCCCATCACCCGATAACCACGATGCGAGTCACCCAGTGAAATAGGCACTGCCCAGGCTACCGACGGGTGTTTGGTAATTTGCTGATAACTTGACCAGGAAATATTATTAGTCGCATCTCCGATGTGAAACACCGAATACAACAGAAGCTGCACCGGCCCGCTGCGCGCACCGACAATTAAATCTGTTCCTGAAATCGTTTGGGTAAAACTCTGCCGAGTCTGGGTGCGGATTTCTTCGACACCCAGCAGCAACAAAACACTAATACTAATCGAAAACACCGTGAGTCCAACGCTGACACGACGATTCCACAGGCTTTTGATCGACAATGAAAATAATATTTTCATATCACACCAACGGCTGCCCTGCCCGATTTAACTCAGGCAGACTGACCACTCGATCAAACATTGATTCCAGCTGACGATTATGACTGACAAACAACAAAGTGCAGCCGTTCTTGTCACACAGCTCAAACAATAACCTCAGAAAATCCGCTTGCGCATCTTCATCCAAGGCCGAAGTCGGTTCATCCGCAATCACAATCTCCGGAGAACCCATCAATGCCCGTGCCACGGCTACCCGTTGCTGCTGACCGACACTGAGCTGCATAACGCTGTTTTTATTCAGCTCATCGCCCACAATACCCAGTTGCGACAATAATTCAGAGGCTGCGGTCGTCAGCGACTGACCACCCGACAACGCCTGCTGCTTACGTCGCTTTGAAAAATGGCAGGGCAACAGCACATTATCGATTAGGGACAGATAAGGCAATAAATTGAATTGTTGAAAAACAAAGCCAATATGGTCGGCGCGAAAAACATCGCGTTGCGCCTGGCTAAGCCGAGTAATTGATTTACCTAAAATATGCACATCGCCCGCAGTTGGCTCGAACACACCCGCAATTAAATTCAACAAGGTGCTTTTACCACAACCGCTGGGTCCTTTAATAAACAGTTTTTCATGTTTATCAACGGCAAATTTTTCAATATGTATCACATCACGGGCCGAACCCCGCCAGCGGAAACGCACGCGATCAAGACTGATGGAAGCATTCATTGCAGCATTATTATAAGATAACAAGCTGCTGATAAGCTATCAGCAAGTGAAGCGAAAAACAATTGGCTAATATAACAGATAAAATTAAGGCTTTAATGAAACCCGTGTTTGTGACTGCGAGGCTTTTTGCATGCCCTGGCCGCTTGCACCAACCCATTGCACACGCACCGTTTCAAATCCCGAAAAATGTTTAAACACAGTGACTTCAACAGCAGAGATCGCCTGCGGCTTGGCACAAGTGAGATGATAAACTATATGAAACTCGCTATGGCTGTCGTGTTCTTTATGATGCTCTGATTCTTTATGCCCTGAATCAGTTTTATCGTGGTGATGCGCGTCATGATCATGTTTATGTGCGTGATCATGGTGATGCGAGTGATCATGTTTATGCGCATGCCCATCATCATGATGATCTTCACCGTCATCTGTAAACGGCGACTCCATCTCCAAAGACGTTTGACGACAAGCTCCGGCATCAAACTGAAAAACAGTCGCATGCTTTTCCAGCATTTGTACCGCACGATCAACGGCATTACGTTGTTCCGCTGTAGCAGGCTGATGCTCAAAACCCAATATATTGGCCGCCGGTGTCTGCAGCTCTACAAGCACTGACTTTCCTTCCAGCGCCAGATTTAAAACCGCCTCGCCGTGAACATGAGCACCGTGCTGCTTTTTACTGCTATCGCCGGAATATACTACTGGGTTTATACATAGAGACAATAAAAAAAACAGTGTTGCTGAAATCTTTTTTCTCATAATCTGACTTTGTTTATTTAAGTTAACTGACTGAGCACGGCTGGCAGAAATATTGCCGCTGTATCTAACAAGTGCCTGTTTCTACTAAAAAATTTCTCATTTAGTAATACCCCTTAATTCAGACTAAAATGGCCCCGGGAAGCCACCGTGCCTATCGCCGTCGCTATGTTATAATATCACGTTCAAAATGCAATATTGTTACATTCTAAAGCCCTGGAATTCAGAGACGCTGCCGATTTTTTGCCCAAGGTACTGAGTGATGCCAACCCGACAACGCCTCATTACATGCTTGTTTGCTTTTGCATTATTTTCAATCCTAACTTCAGCGACCGCGGGAGCCGCACGTGTAACCGACTGGCTGGAATTAATGCCAAAATCCGATCAGGAAGCATTGGCGGCGTTACCGCCTATCGATCACGTGCCTATCGCTGACTTCGACGAAGACGGTAACCTGACCTTTGAGCGGCCACCGGTATTCAGCTCCACCAAAACTGTTCCGGAAATGGCAAACAAAAACATTAAGATTGCCGGTTTTATCGTACCACTCGAATTCACCGATGATATGTTAATCACCGAATTTTTTCTGGTGCCTTACTTCGGTGCCTGCATTCACGTGCCGCCACCGCCGCCAAATCAAATTATCTATGTTAAATATAAGAAAGGTTTTAAAACCGACACCATCGCCGACCCATTTTGGATCAGCGGCAAACTCCTGATCGAAAATATTCATAACGATATTGCACAGTCGAGCTACTCCATACACGCCAGCAACGTTGAAATATATGAAGAATAGCCCGCACTTCCGTCGCATAAAAATCTGTTTGATATAGCAGAGGCTGTTACAAAATCATTTAGAACCAAGATATTACCTATATTTCAGCAACCGAGCTAACGGGTTTACACGCTATCTCAAGCCTCGCCAAATGCTCCTTTTTCTATTCCCTCGAAAGCCTTAACCTTAATACGTCCAGGATTTTCTTTTGCGATAGACTCTGCTAAATAAACTGCGATGTTCTCAACCGTGCTGACATAAGGAATTATTAAAACCTGCGAACTGGGCAAACTAATGGAAAAATCTCCCTGCTCGGCAACATAGGCTATACGACTGTGTTTAATGCCATTCAGTTCAAACTCTTCTATTACATGGCTTTCAGTGGCAATATAAATATCGGCTAAACGACCCGCCCATTGCTCTTCATGTTGTTGACTGCGCTTACCATTAATTTCGATTTCGATTCGCGAACGATGACCGTGGGCAATACGTTGACACTGCCCCAAATGCTTTTGCAATCCATGTGTATAGTGATAATAGGCGCCATTGATATTTTCAGCACGCAGGTTTATTAATACTTCGTGCACATTTTCCGGCAGGATACTTTTTAATTTAACCTGCAAATCGTTGGCAATTTGCGCGATATTGATAGCATCCGTATCGACTAAAAGCACTGCATCACGGGGGGACTGATGGGAAATCATTGCGCCTGAACTTAGCTGAAACTCCACCGATAACCTGTCGTCACTCACGCTGGCACGACACGCGGGCGAGGAAACCGGCACTAACAAGCGATGATCGGCCTGGGCATCGATAAACTGTTTAATTTGCTTTTTGACATGACCAAAATCAAACACCATACCCTGATCATCAAGTTCGCCGGCCAGTTCAATATCAACAATCCATGATTCACCAACCACCCCCCGCTTACTATCGAGGAATGAAAAATCCATTACAGTTAAATTGTCTATAAATAATCTAGCCATTCGTTACCTCTGGCATCGTTTAGCGAACCACTGCCCGACCTCTATTCTGGCATCTGTGAAACGTAATACTCCAAGTGAATGCTGCCTGCATAGCCTGCTTATTCAACTGCTCGGTAACCACAGCCGCTTCCACCAAAACTGTTTCGCTTTTTACTTTTCTTTTCATGGTCCAAGTGCATTGTTGCAATACCCAATAATGTGACAATATCACATTACGACACATTAGCTGATTACAAGAAACTTTGCCATTCGAAGGTTTGGCTATTTCCCCGATTACCTATGGCGAACTGTGCTTTGGTATCGAAAATGGTGAGCCCAATCTAAGAGAGGAATGATACGATCAGTTGGATACATTTACCAAACGCATTTCAATTGATCCTGGGATGAAGAGGCCACAAGACACTATGCTTGTCCGTGCCATATTAAAGCGACAAGGCACGCTGTACAGGACTGTACTTGTTGTAAGGTCATAATGCCTGATCAAGATGGATTGCAATATTACTGATTCGCACCTCTCACTAAGAAAATACAGTGACTGTGCCATTATCGAATTACTCCGGTCATTATGAGCATCAGTCTGGTACGACAAAAAAAAGACCTGGTTATCGATAAGAGCGAATACAGGCTGATAAAGCTGGTTTTTGCTCAATAATGCCCCTCCTCATTGTGGAGGTGCCTGCCTGTAATGCCTTTACTCTAATTCGACTTAGTCGATCTTGCCAGCGGTAATTCTATCGATGATCAAATGCGTAAGCAATTGTTCGTCCATGGTTAATAGTGCCTTTACCACATTGGTTTTTATTTTGTGACATTTAGCGCAGGGGGCGGCGATAACCATAACTTTTGTGCCGTTTTTTATCAGGCCCGGTATTTCCTGCAGGCTGATTAGTGACAAGCCGTGAACGGGCAAGGTCTGAATATCGATTATTCCGGTACTGGAAATCGGCTGCCATAGAATATCGCCGACATAATCCTGTTCCTGCAGCATATTCCAGGTTGTTTTGGCGCCAGTGAATAAGTCGTTTGCAGAACCTTGCTGTCCGGAATCACCCTGATTTTTTTGCTGTATGATTTTGTCATAGTATCGCCGCACTGCGCTATGCTCGTCATTGCGGTCGCCAATCGATGTGATCAGCACATCCAGTTTATGTAAGCTTGCCTTTGCGTCAACGATCTGCTGCAGAGCCATTATGTTTTGCCGGTTACTGCTATCGATAATGGCGGGTGCATTCAGGGTCACGAATTTAATACTGATGTGTTCCGGAAAAGCCTGATTTTCAAAATGAGAGAGCTGTACATTCGGATCGGTGCGTACAGTATCAGAATCGAAACCGCTGGCAATGGAATGTAGCACGAGCTTGGTTGGCAGATTTCTGATCCCTTGTGTATATAAATGCGCCAGTTGTTTACAGACCACATCGGTGGTATAACCGCCGGCAACACCCAGATGAACAGTGTCCCTGGATTCCTCGACTTTGATTTTTTTGAAAATCTCAATGATTTGGCTGGCAGCCGCATGGGCTGTATGAATCAATTCACCGGTTCGCGGAACCACAACAGTCTCCAGGCGTTTTAAATAGCGGTCCTTGATTCTTTCAGCGAGCTCCCCGTCCTGCGGGCTTTCATATTTCAGCCAGTTCATCTGAGCGCCGTGCTGGATATATCGGTATGGCATTTCCCGGGTCAGTTTGACCCCCAACCGCTCTTCCATGACTTCTTTTATCTGGGTGGGATTTTTGCCTTCGCAAAGTAACTGGCAGGCCATAGCAACCCGCTTTTCGTAATCGTAATCGGATGCACGGGGGTGCCCCGACTCTTCTTTAGGTTTTTGGTCACTCATACGGCCACACTATACAGACAATATAAAAAAATACGATTGTACTACTCACTAAAATTGTCGGTTAGTGTCAATTTGCAACGAAAACAGTGCAGTTACGCTGAATTACGATTTGGCAAAGGCCCTGCCTATAAAAAAAGTATGAATACCTATCTATTTAAAAACATAATTATCATTATTGTATGCTCTTAATTAAAAATATTGTCAGTGACAATTATAAATAAATTGTCTTGACAATCTTAAAATCAAAACCTAAGCTCCTCTTAAGCCTATTAATCAACAAAGGAGCCCAAAACCACATAGAACGAATAGCCGCCTGCCAGTAGCTGATAGCGTATTTATCCGCCATAGGGGGTGGCGCGTATTAATGCCGAATATTCGGCCCGGGTGTTATCGCAAAACTCAGGAGGCAGAAAATGAACCCTGCTAGAAAAAAGTTAGTCTTGCCCGTTTTAGCCTTGTTATCCTCGTCAGTGCTGAGCCCCGTCTTGGCAAATGCTGATGATGTTTCCGAAGGCCGTTCCGACTCACAAAGCGCTGAGCGCTCCCAAAATACAGCCCGTAAATTTAAACGCTTTGGTTTAACGGTAGGCCTGGGTTACGGATTTTCAATTCCCTCAAGTGATCTGGCCAGCTTGGCTCTGTTTAAACCCAGCAACAGTGATTTCGCCGATTATCTGGCGGCACTGGATCTTGAGTTTTCCGAAAACATCGTGACCACTTCATTGCAGGCGTCATTTGGCATTACCCGAAATCTGGTGCTGTCTTATTACACCGTTTATGGCTTTGTCGATCAGCCGGTTTCTGAGACGCTGCCGGGTCTTAGGGACCAGGACAGCGGGCAGGGTGATTCAGAAATAAGCCTCGCCTATATCCTTGAAGAGCAAAAGCGCCGTCCGCAGATAATCATCAGTGCGGCACTGAATGATGACAGCGCTGAGTTTTCCTCATTAGGTGATGGGCTGAAGGGCCGTCGTATATCGTTGCGGGCTTCTAAGTTTATCAATGATCGTGTCTATGGCATCGGGGGCTTAGGCGTAACCACGAGAGACAATAAAAACGGTGTAGAGCCCGGCGATATCAACAGTGTCACCCTGGGGTTCGGATTTTTAACTCAAAAAGCATCCACTAAGGTCGAGTTTGCTTTGCAGCAATACAGCATCGACCCCTCCATACTTCCGGACGGCGGACGCTTCGACGGTTCTGATAATATCAGTCTGATCGCATCATTCCAGGGCGCATCCGAGAAATTGGGCATGCAGTTCTATATTACCGGCTTGAAAGACTTCGAGGCTGAAACCAGCACAATGGGTGCCCGTTTCACTTATAGCTTTTAGTTTCAGGCTTTAATTCAGATCCCGTAACAGTGCAGAAGATAATCATGTTGCAAAACTTTTTTTCAGGCAATTTTCGCGGTTGTTGCGGGATCTTCATTTCAAAGCTGCAATTAGGTAAAGCCGGCTTTATATTGTTAGTGTGCTTAATGTGCCTGCCGTGCACATCCGCAGCCAAAAGCGGGTTTATCCGCATTATTATTTCCGATATGGGTTTGAACCAGTGGAGCCAGGATCTTGTACTGGGTGCCGACTTCAAACGCTCAAGAAATAAATCCTTCCATGTGTATAAGGCTGAAGCCCAGATTTTGATTCCCATGCCGGATGATAATGCCTGGGGTGGCATGCGGGCCAATAAGCTGCAGCAGTCTATCGAAAAATTACTCGTGTCTAAAATATTAAATGGTTACAAGCAGGGCATTTCAACATTTGAAGTCCGGATAGTACAGAATGTCGAAACGGGCAATATCGATGATGCGAACCGGCAACGGTTAAATAAATTATTTGGCCGCTATGTTTATATTGCTTTAAGAAAAAGTTTTACTAAGGTGGAAAAAGAGTTGCATGTGCCGGTAAAAGCGCGGGCGATTATGCGCAATGTCGGCATTCAATTACTTGCAGAGAATTATTCCAAATTAAGTTCGGCTAAAAAACCGTATTTAGACAATATCGACCTGTTCGACAATGCAGCTTACTATGCGGATACTGAAAATATAATACAGTATGCCTCTGAATCGAAGGTCAGATTGTTTTTTGATTTTGGCAAAAACCCGAATGTAAGGTACGAGAGAAAAACTCGAACAGTCGCAAGGGTAATCAGCAACAGCAGTTTAAAAGACCGCCACCCTCAAATCGGGGTTTTCTACCTCAAAGAAATGCCCGCAGAAAAACGGCCCAAAGCTGAAAAAACCGATTTATTTCAGCAAAAATGGTATGAGGTCAGTGAATATATTGGCGAAGGTCAAGTGCGGGTCTTTGAAGGGCTGCGCACCTTAAATCAGGCGCTTACCGCTGAATATACAAAAACCGTAACCCGGCGTATTCGCGTTGAGTATGAAATCACGAAGAAACTGCTTATCTCTTTATCGACCTTATTGAGCCTATTTGACGCCCAGACCTCGGATTACCGGAAGCTGATTTTGGATTATCTGAAAGTGAATAAAGAAGCTTCTGAGCAAATGAAGAATGTGCTATTCGACATCAAGAAAAAGGTTCCGGACTCATGGGCTAAACATTACGACGATATTGATTTTTACAATGATATTTATACAACAATCGCTGTGATTGCAAAAGATGTGGAAAAACACCGGGATGGGGAATTTGTATTTGTTCAGTCGGAAACTCTGCAGTCTTTGGGAGAACTGTCTTTAAGCATACTGCGGCATCTTGATATTGAGAAAAAAATCGAGATCGGCGAATCGACCACAAAGGTGATCAAGGCAAGCGGCGGTCTGGCTAAGATTTCTCTTGCAACCGCCGAAATGCTGGGCAGCGGTAAAGTCAGTGCCGATCCGGTCGGAGAATTGTTGGTCGGACTGCTAAAAATTGCAACCGTGCACAGTGAACGGGTCATCGATATGTATGACGCGGGTAAAGGTAATTACACTCTGGCCCAATACAATAATGCAAAATATTTTATGCGCTATACGATATTCTTCGAGCCTTTAAAGGAAAGCGCTATGGCGCTTTATAAAGCCCATACAACACTCGAAGACGGAAAAACCGGACGCTTTAGTGAAGAAGAGGTGTTCAGACATATTTTCAATCTGACCAATACGGCAGTTTGGACGCTTATAGGATTCACGGCCTGCGGACCTAACCTAATGTGTGTTTGGGCGGTTCAGCAATTTGGTGTTTCCTTAGGTGATGTGTTCTATAAATGGAATAAAGACGCGATCTGGAGGTGGATGGTTCGTGACAATGAGACTATCGAAGAATTAATCGAAGGCTGGAGGTCCGCCCAGATAAAACGTATTTTTGAAGGCCGGAAAATCTTGAGTATTACCGAATTTTACCGTAATCAGGATCTGAAATTGATTGGTTTCCATGGCGATGAAATTGAAAGCCTGAATCATGATGCCTATGTGGCCAATTCATTTAGCAGCCTGGATGCAAAAATAACGATGATTAGCGGACACCCGGCCAGTGTCCTCCGATCGGCATCCGATATGCTTGATAAAAAAACACTGAAACCAATTATCAATAAACCCCGCCAGGACAGAGTTAATAAAAATATCGAACAACCGGTTGTTGAAGGTAACGCCGGTCAGGAAGAAGTCAGAGTTATCGTGATGTTTTGTGGCGGAGGCCCGGTGACTGCCGAGCAATGTGAAATTGCCAGGAAAAAAATAGAAAAAACCGGAAAGCAGGTCATATTAATTCAGTCGCAAAGAAGTGTTAAGCGCTTGGGCTTGAAGGCCTACACTCCCGATGCAATCGAGCATGCTTACGCCGATATCCTGGATGTTTTGGAAAAAAACGCAGGTAAAAAAATCGTGCTGGATGTTTATGCGCCCAGCCTGGGCTACGAAGGCTTTAGAGGAGTGTACCCGAAACTGCTTCAGCTTAATAATGCTGGAAACCATTCGTTTCGCCTGGGAGGCTTTATCTGCAGTCAATGCGCTTCCCATGAAGCTTTGAAGCCGCCTTGGGTAAAGCGAAACAAAGTGGTTCTGGAATTTGCCGATCAGCTTAAGCCTGAAACTGTGCTTATCGTGCGCCCTTACGGCCAAGAAACCAATGAGTTTTACGGGCCTATAGAGATTACCTCGCCGGATATGGACAGCATTGTCGAGACGGTTTTTTCTGGCTTTAAAGTTGATATTGCGCTGGATAAAGATGGTCAGCCTATTAAAGACGAATATGGGCTTCCGGTTTTTCTGGGTCCCATGTATTTACTGTCCGGACATAAAGAGCACGGGGCTTTGATCGGTGAGCTTGAGGACTTTTTTGTGCCGCTCTACGATGCCATGCTCGCGGGTCCGGCTCGATTAAAAAAATATATATTAATGCAATCCGAAGTCAAAGAAAAAATACTATTGCATGTGAGGACCCATAATAAATCGAACCAAAAGCGTTGGCGACGTAACCAGACCCGGCAGAGGATGGAGGTCCGAGAGGCTCTGAGAAAAGCGGAAGCACGTAGAAAACAAATGGAAAACCTGGGGCAACCGAAGTGGGAAAATCGACGCAATAATTGTGATGACTCATCTGATTGTCTGGCGGATGATTTATACAACGAAGATAGTGTAGGCAATAGAAGTCACGGTGCGCGAATTCACCAGGTTATCCGTAATCCTACTGCTGGACAGACGCTTCGGGGAGTGAAAATGGAAAACAGTGAAGAGCGTAACAGGGCGCAACAAATTAGGGAAAAACGGAAAGATTAAGAGTAAAACATGAATACTTTAAGGCGAAAGCGGTCAGGTTCTTTACTTATGCAGTGTGCTAAGCTCATTTTTTCGGTTGCCGTGGTTTTGGTACTGACTGCTTGCCCCCGGGCCGTCAAATATCCTCCGGGGTATGCCCCGCCCGCAGGCCCCCGATTTAAAGCCGGAGAGCCGGAAAAACTGATTAGCAAAACCGTGTCGTTGCGTGATCTGGAAGCAAAAATCAAGGTTCATCAATATTACAATATAAACTCTAAAGAGTATTTGCTGGGTGGTCTGACTGATATTACAGGTGTGCACTGGAATGAAGCCGAACAAGATTTTTTTTTGATCGGTACGG
This sequence comes from Gammaproteobacteria bacterium, assembly GCA_028284675.1. GTDB lineage: Bacteria > Pseudomonadota > Gammaproteobacteria > HTCC5015 > HTCC5015 > JANQRI01. The sequence continues at coordinate 44,873 of JANQRI010000001.1, forward strand.
TCGGCGGCAAAGGCCGGCCACCAATTACCGTGGACCAGTTTGTGCAGGCGTTCCGCGTCGGTAAATATGAAAGTATCATGATGAGTCTGGACCCCAGCAATTCAGAAGACCCCTCCAAACCTCATGTTGTGAATGTTTTTCCCGAACAGATTCGGGATTCAAGCTTTTTTGAGGTGATTATCCAGGCAGACTATTTATTAAAGTCGCTGGCGCTGAATAAAGTCTCAACTCCCTCTGTCAAAAGTATTTATCAGCGAATACAGGAAAAAGCGGATAAATGCGATCCGGGCATTCAGTCGAACTTTGCCAATAATCTGTTTTTTGCGGCGGACCCAAAAGCTAAAAAAATCAGTACTATAGAAGACCCGAATGGTGATATTAAATTTTATATCGGCAGTTACCCACTAATAATAGAGGTGGGCAGCAATAGTATAAAGCTGGATGCCGATTTCGCTGACGATGTCGGCAAATCGTTTCACCTTCTCAAACAGGAGTTTCCCGAGGTCTTCGGTTCTTTACATGCAATGTATAAGCTATATTCCATAGCTTCTTTTCTGACACACATCGAAAAAAAAGTTGACTATGATTTTTCTTTCTGGCGACATGAATATCCATTGGCAAAACTTGTGACCCCTCGCGAGTTGCCGGCTATCTCAGTACTACCCATAGGAAAGTATTGCATAGGCCCACAGTTTAATTATATGAATATCGCCTTTTCGCTTAAATTCACTGGTGGAGTGATAATTGATACCAGTGGTGAGTCTATCCTGAAGGGCGATAAACAATATAATCCGGAAACCTTATCCGGTGTATTTTTGCACAACAAAGATGCATTAACATTGAAACAAGATGGTACATTTTTGCTGCACCAGGGTGAATACCGGAGCGGAAAATACCGTATTTCAAACAGCACATTGATTCTTCAATTTGAAAGTGGCGCTAAATCCCGCGGAGCGATTATCGAGCACCGTTTTCTGGTCGACCCTGTATTGGGAATATGGGCACGAATTGGATGGGAACAAAAAGTAAAATCGCCTCAGCTAAGATCTCCCGGAGGCAAACTGCATCCGCTGGCGCGGGCTATCCTCGGTGATCCGCGTTTGGGCTGGCTGCCGCAACCAACCGAACGTTTGCAAAGAGTGAAAAATTTTGCGGACATGTCTGATATCAACCAAGCTGTATTTGGTGGTGCCACCGCTTTACATCTGGCGGTTGTGCATGGCGATATTGAGCTGGTTCGATATTTGATCAATGCGGAGGCTGATATCAATATTCATGAGCGTAAAAATGGAAGCACGGCTTTGCATTATGCGGCCTCAAGCGACAAGCGTGAGATTATAAAACTGCTGTTGAATGCCGGTGCAAACGTCAATGCGGCAGATAATGGCGGTTGGACCGCACTGCATGCGGCAGCGGCGCATGACCATGTTGAGATAGTAAAAATGTTATTGAATCACCATAGTGGAATAAACATCATGGATGACGATGGTGTGACACCGCTGCATGTTGCTGCATATCACGACAGCGCCAGGAGCGCCGAAGTGTTGCTTGCAAATCATGCCGATCTAAATGTCAAAGAAAGTATGTCAAGAACACCTTTGGATATTGCCCGGGAACGCAAGAGCATTAGAGTGATCAAGTTAATAGAAGCCGTAATCGGCAAGACCGAACGTAATCGATAACCTATGTGATTCATACACATACTTTCATTAAAATGTGTGCCTATGAGCAAACAAAAATTGGGTGAGTTGAACTCTATTTTGAAACTCAAGATGCAGTATTAATCTGTCGGCATCGTGGTATATCAAAACCCACTTTACGGAACAAGCTGACATTATTGGCCGCGCAGACCCTCGCCAATGTCAGCAAGAAAGACATTAGCGACGCTCTGGCGAAACTAAATAATGAAATCAAATATTTAGAGCGGAAAGCACTGAAAGGTTTATTAGCCGGAATGATCGGCAAAATCGTGCTAGACCCCAAATCTCCCGACTGCCAAATCCGCTATCGGATTCCAGTCGAGAAACCGTGGTTAAAGATGGCGTCCCTAGACCAAAAAACTTCAAACCAATTGCTTGACACCTTGGCCACATGGAATGAGTATCTGGAGCAATATGTGCCATTTTTTAAGGCCAGATATTACGAAATCGACAAACCTTGATTAGTTTAGCCTACTATTGAGTTAGCTATATCAAATTACATAAAAACCCTTTATTTAGTTAATTTTATGAGTTTTGATATAGCTAAATATGGACAAAAACCCATGCTTCGCATATTAAATCTTGGAGGTGTATAGCATGAATATCAGCTTTACCAAAAAACAAGAAAAATACATTGCTAGCCAAATCCAAGAGGGTAACTATCAAAATGCCAGCGAGGTCGTGCGCGATGCACTGCGGCTACACGAAATTTATCACCATAGTATCATCGAGGAACTCCGTGCCGAAATTGCTAAGGGCTGGGGTGGACCAGCCGGCCAACGCTCGGTGAAGGACATCATAGACGCGAAAACTCAGCAAAAAGCCGGTTAATACCTAAAATTGATATGCTCTATGAACTGTCACCTGTCGCCGATTAGGATATCGATGAGATTTTCGATTACACAGAGGAAGAATTCAGTATCGATCAGGCCGTAGCCTACGTAGACCAATTTGAAGGGCTATTCAGCCAGAACTAGCCTCAAATTAGTTCGTAAACAGCCGAAAAAATGAATTAGTTCTCTGATCCCGTTGATTGCCGGACTGAGGATTATTCTACTTTTTTATTGATATCTGTAACCATAGAACTCTCTATCAAGTGGATGCTGTCGATTCCCAGCTCTTTATCAACCAATATACTGGTTATGCGCCATAACGCTTCAAGAAATTCATTCTCCTGCTCTTTCGTCATATTATACTCAGCCAAATACTGGCGATAATCATCAGGATTAAGTTTCAGAGAGAATGCCCCATTCTCCTCTAGTGACTGATCTAAAGAATTGTTTTCTTCCACCCCCATCTCCATATGACAACAACTGACATTAAGTTAATAAATTACGGACGATCTCAATTGATTCTTTGGAAACTTAAGCCACAGACTGTATAAATTTTATTTATCTCAGCTATTCCTTAGTCTCCATTTGCATTAAATCAACTGTAAAAGCTGATACAGCTCCCGCAGTAGCTCCTAATATCGATAATGCATCGCTACGAGAATAATAAATTCGAGCCCCATTATCTGGATGATGGGCACCGTGTGAAAAATGACGAATTGATTCGATAATAGCCAATCTTCGTTGAGCTTTTGTCATACTTTCCCTCTGGTCTTTATTACCTCTGTACAATCCTTTTGCTTCTGCGAACTTGTCTTCCATATTAGCTAACTGTAAGAAAAGATCTACCGACTCCCGACATTTGGCAACAACGACATCATATTCGCCATAGTATAACTGTTTTTTTGCTTGCTCAAAGATATCCAGAACCGGCTTAAAATTATCGCTTAGTTCTGCAGGCATTTGCATCTCATATAAAATATAGTTTCCATAGCCACACATTTTAAGCGCATCCATCCATTCTTTTTGGTTAACTCTGAAAATGAGATATTCTGTCGTCGCTAAGTGATTATATTCATCATAATATTCACCAATGATTTTTACATCAAAGACAACATCACCACCTGCTCTTGCTTTCTCAATACATTCGATCTGCTCTGAAGATAAAAATAATTCGATTAAGAACCCTCCATTCGTTTCATGAGAAATTGGCTTAAATGTTTTCATACATTCAGAATATGCAAAACCTAAAAATTGCTTTCCTTCAGATAAGCTGATTTTTGCATGCGACATTTGAAACCAAACGGGATATCTGCTGTTACTAATGCCTTTTATATTATCCACTATTCCAGACGATGGGTTAGCAGCCCATGCTGGCATGCTATAATTGGTTGAGAATACAATCAGAAAACCACTTGCCGCAGAACGACCGCTAACACCGTTTGGCGAAAACTCTACAATTATTTTTCCACTCGCAGCAGCTGAAATACTCATAAATTACTCCCTCATTCAAAATTCGATTGTTCCAAAGCATGCGATACACCTAATATATAGCCCGTTCGCCGCCTCAAGGTTAACGTCAGAAGATATTAACCATATTTTTGCGATCATTTATCACTCATTTGATTTTTCCAGGCTCACCACTTTCCCAATGGTGGACCATTGTATTGGCTCCAAATCCGGATTTATTTTCCTTACGTTCGACAATAGTTGACTTTCTTCGGTTAAAAACGCGTCGCAATAAGAAGCTTCAATAACATGGCGATGATCATCAACTTTGTCTTTAGCTGGAACATTTTTGTGTGTAATAGCTACAAAGAACAGGTATATATTAGCCATAACGATTGATCGTAAAATGGGGAAATCATTGAGGTTATTAGCGACCCTTGCCGCCTGCTGGGCTGAAATGTTACCGGCAAGTATTTGTGTAACTAATTCCGGAATCCCACCTTTATAATACTCAACCACATCTTCAAAACTCCTTAAATTCTGCTTGGGAGGATCGTTTACAAATGCATTAATATTTTCGACCCCAATTTCGGGGTGATCTTGTTTGAACTGCTCATCCCTTGATGTGATAAAGTTTCTTGCCTCATCATCAAAAACCCCCTCAGAAAATTTCATAATTTCCTGTCTCGTCTCAGCCTTCCTAGCCCCTGATAAAAAGCCATCTACGTTGCGACCATATAGAAATTTCTCGCATTCTCTAATTAACAAGACCCTCGGTTCTTCTGAGATATCAGGGTCCAGATCTCTAACTATTTCAAACAAACTCTTCGCAACAAGCTCTTTGCCTCCAGCTAAATACGTTCGCGCCAGTTCGTAAATGACATGCAAACCAATTACTGGCTGATAGCCATAGGCCGATAGAATCGCGCGAACCTCCTCTCCACTAACCCCTTCGTCCAAAAAACGGCAAAGCGCATTTGTTTCGAGAAAAATTGTTCCCATGGCATTCCACCGCCTTACAAAAAAATCATTTAAAAACAAATAGTTAAACCAAGAATCCTAAGCACAAAAGACTAATTTTACATCATTGAGTAAAATTACTCAATGATGTAAAATCCTTGATCATGTATCAACGCTACCAAGCCCAAATCCTCCTCTCACGGCTGAAAGAGCCGGTTAACCGCATGATTGTGATAACCGGGCCCAGGCAAACGGGCAAAACAACCCTGGTAACTCAGGCCCTGAAAAGCATTTACGCTCCCGAAGAATACAAGTATGTAGCAATTGACGAGCCCACAACACAAACACCTTATGCGATTTCACAAGAGACAGTTATATCAACAGGCGACGATGCTGGCAAAAAAGGAGCCGAATGGCTAACACAGCAATGGGAGGAAGCCCGTAAATTTGCTAAACAAAGGTTAAAAAACCGTAAAACTGGCGAGCCCTCTAAGAAGAGTTTTATATTAGTGCTCGATGAGATACAGAAAATCCCGCAATGGTCTGAAATCATCAAAGGATTGTGGGACGCAGATAGGGCGACCAGATGCCCTCTCCATGTCGTTATACTTGGTTCCGCCCCCTTATTGATGCAAAAAGGTCTGACTGAAAGTCTCGCTGGTCGTTTTGAGCTCATACGGGTATCTCACTGGTCATTTCTCGAAATGCACGAAGCTTTTGATCTTGACCTGCCGTCATATATTTACTTTGGTGGATACCCCGGAGCCATCCAGGATGTTGACGACCAGAGACGTTGGGCTGACTATGTAAGATCAGCGTTAATCGAACCAAATATCGAAAAAGATATTTTTATGTTGACCCGCGTGGACAAACCCGCATTATTCAAACAATTATTCGAGCTTGGCTGCCACTACTCTGGGCAAGAGCTCGCACTAACAAAAATGAAAGGAACATTAAATAATGCAGGTAATGAAACGACTTTAGCAAACTACCTAAACCATCTAGCTAACGCAGGCCTACTAGTTGGACTGCAAAAATTCGCAAACCAAGAGGTTCGCCGTCGCGCTTCTGTCCCTAAACTAAATGTTCTAAATACAGGCTTAATGACAGCGGTATCAGGTTACACACTTGAACAAGCCCGAGCCGATAGAACTTTCTGGGGGCGATTAGTGGAAAGTGCAGTCGGAGCTCATCTCTTTAATATGGGCACTCCTGATATTAAGCTCTACTACTGGCGAGAAGGTGTCGATGAAGTCGACTTTATAATGGAACGTGGTAATCAACGAATAGCAATCGAAGTAAAAAGCGGGTTGAATGATACCGCAAGAAGCGGACTTGATATATTCAAAGAAAAATTCCAACCACATCGCACAATATTAGTCGGTGACAAGGGAGAATCTCTCGAAACATTTCTCTCTGTGCCGCCACTTTCGTGGTTTGATTAAAATGGAATACATACCAAGAACGTGTACTGAATATGACGACCGTGGCTATCCATTACATTCTCTGCCTATTGATAGTAAACGATATCGCCATTATTCCGCATACGTGCTACTGGGTGATCCCGGCATGGGCAAAACAGAATCATTCAAATATGAAGCAAAACTAACCGGTTGCAAATATGAAACCGCAAGGAATTTAATTGCTTTTGAAGACAAACCTGAGTGGCATAATAATACGCTATTTATCGACGGCTTAGATGAAGTTAGAGCCGGCTCCGGTGATGCACGTAGCTCATTCGATGCCATACGAGCAAAACTAGAAAAACTCGGTCGCCCAAATTTTCGCTTATCTTGTCGAGAAGCAGATTGGGTTGTTCCGAGCGACAGAAAACTTCTAGAAGAGATTTATCCAAATGGAATACATGTACTACATTTAGACTCTCTAACAAAAGAGGATATAAAAAAAACCCTAACTAAAAACTATAGTGAAGAAGTACAAAATCCTTCCGAGTTTATAGCAAAAGCCGAACTACAAGGAATATTTGACTTAGCCAAAAATCCGAAAATACTGGATATATTAGTTTCAGCATTAAAAGGCGGTACAAACTGGCCCAAAACTAAACTAGAGACTTTCGATCTTGCTTGTCGCCAACTATTACACGAACACAATATAGAACACACTGAAGCGATAATCAAACACCACTATAATATCGAAACACAACTTGAAGCAGCCGGTTTTATATATGCTTTATTACTGATAGCAAGAAAACAAGGACTTTCTCGTACGCAATCAACATCCGATGATGATTATCCCTATTTAGGCGATATTAATCACGCCAACCTAGATCTACTTAATGCTGTCAGTAAATCAAAGCTATTTTCAACTAGTGGCAATAAAGTTAACCAACTTCATAGAATAGTTGCTGAATATCTCAGCGCTTATTATATAAACACAAGGATAGTAGAACACGGTCTACCCATTGAGCGTATCTTAACCCTCATAACAGGGAAAGATGGGGTTGTTGTTACTGAGTTACGAGGACTATTTGCTTGGCTTGCCGCTTTATGTCATCAAGAACGTTCAATATTAGTTAAAAGAGATCCTTTGGGCGTCGTCCTTTATGGTGACGTCAAATTATTTAGCACGCAAGATAAGATTAAAATCCTTAATAGCATAAAACAAGAAGCGGAACGTTACCCGTTCTTTAAATTCAGTGAAAACTGGTCAAGCAGGCCATTTGGCGCCCTTGGCACCGAAGACATGGTTCCCACATTTCAGAAAATACTCTCATCACCAGAAAAAGGTGATGCCCAAGAGAGACTGATCAGCTGTATATTAGATGCAATGGAGCATGGAAATAGGCTTCTTTCCTTATCTGATTATTTAATAAAAATTATAGAAAACACGGAGCACTGGCCTCGTAATCGAGTGCAAGCTTTGGATATACTGCTCCGATTTCGTAAATATAAAAACAATTTACAAAACTTAAAAGAAATCGCCTACAGCATAAACAACAATACTATTTCAGACTCAAATGATGAGCTGTTAGGGATATTGTTACGAGGATTGTATCCTGGAGATATGGAGCCTAAAGAAATATTTAACTACTTGCATCGCAGGAAACAACCTAATTTCATAGGCCGTTACCATATGTTTTGGGCCCACGACTTACCTTCAGAAACATTCTCTTCGGATGATAGTATCTACAAGTTATTGGATGAACTAGTAACATGTAGCAAATCCTTTTCAGAAGATCTACTTGACGAAACAATCTATCGAACCATGGTTAGCAGTTTATTAGCTCGTGGAATTGAGGCCCATGGAGAACGGGTAACAACCCACAAACTCGCAGAATGGCTAGAGATTGGCTCGAAAGATGGTCTCGTATCATTCAGCCGTGAAAAGGACGCTCAACGTATACGGACATGGTTTGAAAATCATCCCAATATTCAAAAAGCTCTCTATGAATTTTATGCAGAAAAATGTGCAGATAGTTCCCGGTTTAATGCATGCATGTATCGAGCAAAAGGCATCCTTAACTACGCCAAAGAACCTGCTAATTACGATAAATGGTGTATAGAAAAAGCTAAAACCGCACTCAAAAGAAATGAGGCTGAAGCAAAATATTTTCTTTTTGAAGCAATTCGCTCTTATCGCAATGAGGAAGGCATTAACCAGCAATCTATAGATATTTTGCGAGAATCTATCAAAGGCAATTCAAAGCTTGAAATATGGTTAAATGAGTTTCTATATCCACCCATTGACCCGGAAGAAGAACAATTTCAAAAAGAACAAAAGAAAAGAGAGGACAAAGACAGAAAAGAAAAGCAAGAATGGATTAAATATTTCAGGGAGCAAGAATATCAAGTATTAAAAGGAACTGCTCAAATTGGATTAATGCACCAATTAGGCGGGATGTATTTAGGGCGCTTTATTGATGCAAAAGGAGAAACACCTATAGAGCGCCTAGAAAACTTCTTTAAAGGAGATGAGAATTCTGTAGCAACTGTAATTACGGGACTCAAAAACTGCCTACAAAGAGGAGACCTACCTGATGTATCAGATATCATTAAACTTTCAACTAATGAGCATCAAGCTTATGTAATTTCTGATGCCTGCAGAGCTGGACTAGACGCGCTTTATCAAGATAATCGAAAAAAAATTCTTGGTCTACGGGACGATCAACTTAAAAAGGGGGTTGCATTTCATTTAGTAGATGGACTGGGTGACGATAACGAATGGTACACAGAAATCGCGCTATCACGGTCTTATATTGTCGCAGAAGTATTAATTGAATACGGAGCAGCTGCGTTGCGTAGCGGCAAGCAACATATTAATGGGATATATGCTCTAGCATTCGACGAAAATTTTTTAGATGTCGCCAGCCACGCTGCAATCCCGATATTGAAAAGCTTCCCACCGCGTTGCGCCTCCAGACAACTAGAGTATCTCGATTATTTGCTCAAAGCAGCGCTGCGATACGCCGACCACCAGCAACTCAAAAAGCTCATCAATAAAAAGTCCAAGCTTCAAAGTATGAGTGTTTCCCAACGAGTTCATTGGCTTGGAGCAGGCTTTATCATTTCTCCATCCGACTACCAAGACGAAATCATAAAATATATTTCAGGAAAGGAGCAACGTATACAATCTCTGGCAGGATTTCTATCTTATAGAAGTGACCAATGGTCCCCTGGAAACAATTTGCCAGAATGGGCAATTGCATTGCTAATTAGAGTACTAGCCATAAACCATCCACCTCACAAACACGAAGGCACCGGATTTTCTTCTGAAGAGATCGGGGTACCCGGTTATTTATCTAAGTTAATTAATCAATTAGCAGCAAATCATACTGATCAAGCAACCAAAGAGTTAGAAAACTTACTCGAAACTGACACAATATCCGAATGGCACCACAAGCTCCGCGGAGCCTTGTACAATCAATTAACTATCAAGCGTGAATATGATTTCTCACACGCAAACATTAAACAAGTAGCTGAAGTATTTCATAATTCGGCTCCAGCTAATGCCGCTGACCTGGCTGCATTAACGCTGGATCATATTAAGAGCTTAGCTGAGCAAATTCATAATAGCTCTACAAACGACTATCGACAATATTGGAAAGGCATTGAAAATGACCATCCCGTCAGAAAAGCTGAAAATGATTGTCGTGACGCTTTCCTTTCTGATCTTCAAAAACGGCTTGCCCCTTTAGAAATTAGCGCTCAACCAGAAGGGCATTATGTGAATGAAAAACGCGCCGATATTAGAGTGTCTTACGATAAAAGGTCGGTTAGTTTTAATGTCCCGATAGAAGTAAAATGTAACGACAGCCCAGACCTATGGCATGCGATTCATAATCAATTAATACCGAAATACACCCGTGATCCAGGTGCACAGGGGTATGGCATTTATTTAGTGTTCTGGTTTGGACCAAAAGGTACTCCCCCTCCCCCAGAAGGAACGCGCCCAAAATCTAAAAAGGATCTTGAAGATAAGTTGATTGCACAGCTATCCAACCATGAAGCGAAACTCCGCATATCAGTCTTTGTCGTTGATTGTACGGGATCAAAATTGCCTTAATGATCTACCAACTAATCAACCTCTCATATTCTTACAACTACCAATCTTTTACCCACCTAACCGGAATCGAACCTTCAAATTATTCTATTTTTCAATAAGTTAAACCACTTTCCCCAATAGCAAGAACCAAAAAACATGAGAACCGAACAAGGAAAAGGAAATTAGAACCGCAGAAATCACCTTTCCTATCAGAAGGTTAGGTGATTATCCCTGCGGTTCGAAGCAATATGGCGTCCCCTAGGGGGTTCGAACCCCTGTTGCCGCCGTGAAAGGGCGGAGTCCTAGGCCACTAGACGAAGGGGACGTATCAGAAACCGGAAGACTAAGGGCTGTCAGCGGATTCTTTCGTAACCGCAACGCGGCACTTTATCCTACTTTTCAGTCCTTTGTTTTCTGTCCTCTGAGTGGTGGAGCTAGGCGGGATCGAACCGCCGACCTCTACAATGCCATTGTAGCGCTCTCCCAGCTGAGCTATAGCCCCGCCGTAAAACAGGCGGGCCAATTTACGAGATGCCCCCGGGAATGTCAAGGCGCAGCCGGCTCACCCTGGGCTTTGATGTAGTCCAAAGCCCGGTCGATGCGGTGTAATACCCGCTCACGGCCGATCAGTTCGACCGTGATATCGATCGGCGGAGACACTGCGCCGCCCACCACTGCAACCCGCAGCGGCTGTGCGACTTTGCCCATTTTGAGTTCCAACTCCCCGGCGGTTTCCTCAATCAGGCCATGAATCGGGGAAGCCTGCCAGTCCGTCAACCCGGCCAGTTTCTCACGCATTTTTGCCAATGGCTCCAACGCCGGGGTTTTCAGGTTCTTTTTCGCGGCTTTTTCATCATAACTGGCAAAATCCTGGTAAAAATAGCCACTACTCTGCGCCATTTCCTCCAGTGTTTTGACCCGCTCTTTTTGCACTTCGACCAGCTGCTCCAGCGCGGGCCCGTTTTTGGTGATAATGCCGGCCCGGCTCAGATAGCTTCCAAGGCGTGATGCGGTGCTTTTGGCCGGCAACGTTTTTATATAGTGTTGATTCAGCCAGATCAGCTTTTCCTGATTAAACGTGGAAGCTGCTTTGTTCACATCGGCCAGGTCAAACAGCTCGATCATATCTGGCCTTGAAAACACTTCCTGGTCACCGTGTGACCAACCAAGCCGCACCAGGTAATTCAATAAGGCTTCTGGCAGATAGCCCTCGGCTTCGTATTGCATCACACTGACTGCACCATGACGCTTGGACAGGCGCTTGCCGTCCGCCCCGAGTATCATCGGCACATGCGCATATTGGGGCAAATCCGCCCCCAGCGCGTTCAGTATATTGATCTGCCGGGGCGTATTGTTCAGATGATCATCACCACGGATGACATGGGTAATCCGCATATCCAGGTCATCAACGACGACGGTCAAATTGTAGGTCGGTGTACCATCGCTGCGCGCAATGATCAAATCATCCAGCTCTTTATTGTCGACCGCCACCTGGCCTTTGATCAGATCATCAATCAGCACCTGACCCACTTCGGGGTTGCGAAACCGGATCACCGGCGCAACATCCGCAGGCGGCGAAGTCAGGTTTCGGCAATGGCCATCATAGCGGGGCTTCTGCTTTGCAGCCATTTGCTCGGCACGGAGGTTTTCGAGACGCTCTTTTGAGCAATAGCAATAATAGGCCTGACCCGCTTCCAGAAGCTGCTGAATCACCTCCCGGTAACGATCAAACCGCTGTGTTTGATAATACGGCCCTTCATCAGCATCCAGTCCGAGCCATGCCATACCCTGCAAAATGGCCTGTACGGACGCATCGGTAGACCGTTCTCTGTCCGTGTCTTCTATCCGCAGTATAAATTGCCCGCCATGCCGCCGCGCATACAGCCAGGAAAACAGCGCGGTGCGCGCACCACCTATGTGCAAATAACCGGTCGGACTAGGCGCGAATCGCGTTCTGATTGTCATTTTTAGTTATTTCCCCCGCAAATCCTGGCTTGTGTCGCCTGCCCTGCTATAAAAAAACCGGCTTTTAAACACCCCTGTTTCTGCCGGTAGACACGCATTTTAGCAAGTCCTTGGAGCCTGTTCACATTAATTAGGCGCAACCGCCATAGACCGCTGCTTATTTGGAGTGACCAAACCGCGCTCCCGGCGCCTTGATTGGCCCTTATTCAGGCCCTGCAGATGGATGTAATTGGTGTGAACAGACCCTGGCAATTCTACGTAAAACTTTGCGTATCCCGCCATCGCTGGCTATAGTATCGATACTGTGATTTTGGCCCCGACTGACCATTAAGCGGCAATAAAAAAACAGGCTTAACAGGCCCGGGTAAACTTTAGTAGGATAGCATGTTTCGGATAATCGGATTTCTGCCGAATAAGAATTTATGACTGCCACATCACCATTGGAATGGCGTTCCTGTGGCCTGACCACAGTTGGGACCGTTAGAAAGCATAACGAGGATTCGTATCTTGCGCTGCCGGAGCACGCTTTGTGGCTGGTCGCGGACGGCATGGGCGGACATATGCGCGGTGATGTCGCCAGTCAGTCGGTGGTCGAAGCCTACAACGACTTCGAACCCAAACGAACCATTGCGCAGACAATTGACGATCTCGAAGAGCGTGCGATCAAGGTTAACCAGAAACTGCGCGCAGACCTCTCCGGCAATCCAAGCAATATTATGGGCAGCACGATTGCGATGATGTATGCCAGAAGCCAGTATGCTTATTTTTTATGGGCCGGGGACAGCCGCATTTACCAGTATCGTGACAAAAACCTGCAGCAGGTATCTCACGATCACAGCTTTATACAGGAGAGCGTGGATAAAAACGTGATGAGCGCGGAAGAGGCATCCAATCACCCGTCTTCCAATATCATCACCCGCGCAATCGGTGTACATAATCAGCTCTATATCGATATCGACTATTCCGAAGTCAAAGCCGGCGACAAATATCTTCTATGCAGCGACGGGCTGTTTAAAGACGTGGTGCTGGATGAAATTGCCGAACAACTGGATAAAATACCGTTCAAAGCCTCCGAAGGACTGATCGATATGGCATTATCCAAAGGCGCCAATGACAATGTGACTGTGGTTGTGATCGAAGCATATGCCCCACAGTAACCGGGGCTGTAACAACGGACGTTAACCTGCGTTTATAACAAAAACATATATACTGATCGAATGGCCAGCGAGAAAAAAAAATCCGGCAAGGGCTCAAACTTACGCATTTTATCGATTGCCTATGCCACCGGCCGCCTGGACCGGGATGCTTATATCAGGCTGCGCACCGCCCAGCTCAGCTCACTGAACTTTAACAAACCGATACCGCCTCTGCCGGAAGAGCTGGCCGATATTGAAGTGCCGATGATTAAAATCGACTCGCCTTATATGGAAGGCAGCAGCAAAAAATTCAATCCACGCCTGTGGATCGCCGCTGCGGTAGTGCTGCTGGTGCTGATCAGCGGGGCTTATATCGCATTCAGCGGCGGCATAAAGCTGGACCAAAAACCGGCAAAACAGCCTACGCTGGCAGGACTGGCCGATGAACTGCTGGCCGCCCCGATCTGGAAAGAGCGCGACATCGACATGTTTAAAGACATGTGGGCAGACTACTCCGACCCGGCAAAAGCCAAAGCACGGGAAGCGGAATGGTATGTTTCTCTGGAAAACGAGATTATTAAACGCATTAACCAAAAGAAACTCGAACGCGAATCTACCGACGACCTGCGGGAATATCAAAAACAATTAAACGCATTGCGGGTATTTTACGCAGAGCTGACCATTGAATAAGCTATAACTTGCGTTATTAAAATAAGTTTCCATGTGGTCGTACATGATATTTGGGGTACCAAAATAATAGGTTCTAACTTATGTTTGCCGGGACTCGCCCCGGCCGGCGAGGCACTTTTGTTTCGCCAAAAGTGCCCAAAAGCATTGTCCCATTACTTGCCCGCTTGCTTGATCTATAAGATCAGCAATCGGGTACCCTGTGTTTCTCGTCTTTTGCCGGTCCGTCATACAGGCCATCCTGACCTGAATGCCGGGCTCGCCATCCCTGGCTCGCCCCTGGCGGGCCCTGTGCCAAAAGACTGCGATACTCGGCTGCGTAAAAGGAACGAGAAGCAAACACTGAGGAAATAGTTATGACTCATTTTTATAAATGTCAGATCAAATCATGGCTTTTACAAATAAGTCCAACAATGCACACTCCACCGAATGCAGGCACCGGCAAACCAATTCGTCCCGCCTTAGCCAAGCATCATGAATATTGAAAATGAACCACTGGTTCGTGGTGTTATATTCCTGCTATTGGCCGGCGGATTAATCACCTGGGAAATCCTCAAACCCCGGCGCCAAAACACCCTGCCGAAAACCCAGCGCTGGCGGATTAATTTCAGCCTAATGGTGATCGATATATTGCTATTGCGCGCCCTCTTTCCGTTGGCTGCGGTTGGTATCGCACTCTACAGCAGTGAAAAAAACTGGGGATTGTTCAACCGCATTGAGCTTAACCCAGTCCTGCTGATTATTATTACCGTGCTGTTGCTCGACTTACTGATTTACTGGCAACACCGCTTGTTTCATAAAATACCGTGGCTATGGCGGCTGCATCGTATCCATCATACTGATCTGGAACTGGACATCAGTAGCGGGGTTCGTTTCCATCCGCTTGAGATTATCTTATCAATGCTGATTAAAACCGGTTTTATTATCATATTCGGACTGTCGCCGGTCGGCGTATTGATTTTTGAAATTATATTAAACAGCACGGCAATGTTTAACCACAGCAATATCTATATCAAACCGACCATAGACCGTTATTTACGTTGGTTTATCATCACACCGGATATGCACAGAATTCACCACTCAACCGTTATAAAAGAAACTGACAGTAATTTTGGATTCAATCTGCCGTGGTGGGATCGTTTATTTAAGAGTTATTGTGCTGAACCGCACGGCGGTCAAACAAGCATGCCACTGGGCCTGACCGAGTTTCGGGATGCCGGCAAACTCAGGCTGCGGGATTTGTTATGGCTACCTATGAAAAATAAAAATTCAATCAATACGAGTTAAAAAGAGACTCAAAATGTTTTGTGGCCTGTCGCAAATCATATTCCATTTCACCTGCGTGTTGTGCAGCCAGCACCAAAGACCCCAGTTTTTGCTCTATCCGCCTTATGGCTGAATTTTTATAACCCGGCTCTTCAAGACGACTGCTGAAGTCATTCAGATCAACACGTTTTTCATAATCTACCTTCGCCGCTTTTGCGATACCATAAGTTCTCTGATCAATATTAACGGCGTCTATCACCTTAATAAGCGCACGCACAAATGCTTTTGGCACGCCATATGACTTGAAAAGCTCAAAATTGCCTCTATTGGCAATTTCTGCTTTAACAGTATCCGTAAATTTTTTTACTTCCTTATTGGCTTCATCCATTTTTAGAATATGCTCTAAAAGATTACTGACTGAAGCAAGCTTATCGGCAACATCAAGCTGATTATCTTGCCTTGCCTGCTTCGCCGCATTTTGCAGTTTTGTAATATTCGCATTGATATTCGCCGGATCAATTATACTAATATCGGGATTAAAACCCTCGGTCGAACCGGCTTGGCGCAATGCGGACTCAATCAAACCATCGTAAGCATCAAGCCGCTTCAAAATATCCAGCGCACCGCCGTCATCCTGCGCACGCACCCGGATGGACTGTGCAATCAGTCCGCTGAAATTTTCACTCTGATGGGTTTGAGTATTTTGATTTGTTGCCGCGGCCGGTTCCGACAAAACGGTGATATACGGGAAATTGGAAATTAAAGATTCAGGGCTTGCGATCATTATTGTATTCAGTAATTCAATTAAATAAAGATAACCATCATATAAGCCCCATACCGACAAACCCAGGCAACACTATCTTTTGCGCCCACTCGCATTGACACCTGGGAGAAGTAAACTACCAAAAGATTAACAAAAATTATTTCGGTTTAAATAAAACCTCGAAACTCGCTGCAGTTTTATCCAGATCATGTTCTAACCAACCTGCCAGCTGAGCAGTCACCGCCAGACCTGTTAGTTTAGGCCTGATACTTTCTACCATTGAATCTTTGTAGCCAATACCTTTAAGACGACCAATAAATTCACTGATATCCGAAACTCTCTCTTGTGAAATCTTCGATGCTTTTGCTAATCCGAAACTTCTCTGGTCAATCTCAATTGAGTCAACATTGTTTTTATATAGACTTATAAGCTCATCACTCACATAAGAAGTAACCTTAATACTATTTTTATTTCCAAGTTGCTTTTTCACGCTGTCAGACAACTGTTTAATGTCCTGATTAACCTTATGTACTTTCAGAACACCCTTCAGAACATCCCTGGTCGAACCAAGTTTATCAGCAACTGCATCATTACCCGCATTACGGGCTTTAACTGCAGCCGAGTGCAATATGCCGATATTTTCTTTTAAATTATTAGCATCGACTTTATCGGGATTCAGATTGAGTGTTGATTGCGAGCCGGCAGCCTGTAATGCGCGATTAACATCGGAGTAATAATAATTCTCGACCAGACGCAAGTAATGCAATGCATCACCATCATCGGACGCTCTCACCCGATTGGCCTGTGCGATCAGCGCGCCGAAATTTTCACCCTGAAACGTCGTCTGGGCACTGTGGTTTGTCGCCGCAGCCGGCATAGACAAAACCGCAGCATCCTGGGGATATGGGTTTAAAGGACCGGCGCTTGCAACCATCACTGCCTCCATTGATTTCGTCGAATAATCATTACAGTCAAGCGAATTTTAACGCCGCTCGGGGTGGTGTGATATTGAACTTAAGTGATACATCAGCCTCATGACAGACGGCTTTCTATCACTTTCGTTAAGGGTACGGATTTATCCAAAATAACAGCAAAAACAAAAATTTAAGTGCAAATCCGCCATCCAACTTCGTATCGACGGCGTAAACCATTACAATATGCGACCAACCCACAGGAGCCCTATATGCACGCAATGATGCCGTTGCTGGAAACCACTGATTTCCCGTCAATCCGCCGTGGAAAGCTGGATACCCTGCAGATCAACCTGGGCTACAAATGCAATCAGGCCTGCTTTCACTGCCATGTGAACGCCGGACCGAACCGCACCGAGGCGATGGATGCTGACACCATCCAGTTGGTGCTGGAATACATTGCCAAAAACAATATCACGACTCTGGATATCACCGGCGGCGCGCCGGAGCTGAACCCTGATTTCCGCCATCTGGTGACGGAAGCGGTACGCCTGAATACCAAAGTGATGGACCGTTGCAATCTGACCGTGCTCGAAGAACCCGGTCAGGAGGATACTGCCGCTTTTCTCGCCGAACACCGGGTCGAAATCGTTGCATCGCTGCCGTGTTATCTGGAGGATAACGTCGACTCCCAGCGCGGTGATGGTGTATTCCAGGCGAGTTTGCGTGCACTGCAAAAACTCAACAAGCTTGGTTACGGCACACCAGACAGCGACCTGATGTTGAACCTGGTCTATAACCCGGTCGGCCCGTATCTGCCGCCGTCACAAACTCAGCTTGAAGAAGACTATAAGCGTGAATTAAAAGCACGCTATGATATTCAATTCAACAACCTGTTTACGATCACGAATATGCCGATCGCCCGCTTCGGCAGCACTCTGGTTTCCAAAGGTCAGTTTGCAGAATATATGCAGCTTTTAAAACAAGCTTATCGCCCGGATAATCTGGCCGGCGTTATGTGCCGCAGCCTGATCAGCATCGACTACCGGGGTTATGTTTATGATTGCGATTTTAATCAAATGCTAAACATGCCGGTCAGCGGTGATAAACCGGTTCATTTACGGGAACTGCTTAAACGCAATTTGCAGGGTGCACCCATCGCGATTGCCGATCATTGTTACGGCTGCACCGCCGGACAGGGCAGCAGCTGCGGCGGGGCATTGGATTAAAAGATTGATGATCAGAAAGGGCACTGAACAGTTATATTATTTTTCCCTTTGTGGCCTTCGTGTTCTTAGCAGCTAACTTTTCAAAAATGCAAAAAATCTCCATCATCATTCCAGCCCTGAACGAAGCAGAAGTAATCGAGCCCACTCTGTTGTCGCTACAAACACTGCGACAGAACGGTCATGAAGTCATTCTGGCAGATGGTGGCAGCAAAGACAATACAACTACATTAGCAACACCATATGTTGACTCTATAGTTTATGCACCGACCGGCCGTGCGCTGCAAATGAACCAGGGCGTAAAAAATGCGACCGGCGATATTCTGCTGTTTTTGCATGCGGATACCACACTGCCCAAACATGCAGATCAACTGATTATCAATGCCCTGCAAGAAAACAGATGGGGGCGCTTCGATATCCAGCTTAGCGGCAGTGCATGGTTGTTCCGCGTGATTGAATACTGCATTAATCTGCGTTCACGCATAACCGGTATCGCAACCGGTGATCAGGCAATTTTTGTAAGCCACGAATTGTTTGAAACAATTGATGGTTATCCGGATATTGAACTGATGGAAGATATTGCACTATGCCGGGCCTTACGCAAAAAACACCGGCCGATATGCCTGCCACAAAAAGTCATCAGCTCCAGCCGTTATTGGGAACAACACGGCATTGTGCAGAGTGTGGTGAAAATGTGGGGCTTACGTCTGGCGTATTTTCTTGGCGTAAAACCGAACCACCTGAAAAATCTTTATTACCGTTAAACAATGCGTTACCCAGAGGGCCGTATTCTTGTATTTGCCAAAGCACCGGTTCCCGGACAGGTTAAAACCCGGCTGCAAACGCAGCTCTCCGCGAACCAATGCGCGGCACTGCAACAACGTTTGATTGAGCTAACACTGCAAACCGCAATCAACAGCCGCTTATGCCCGGTTGAACTGTGGTGCACCGATCAACAACACCCATACTTTTTAAACTGCAAACGAAATATGCCGATCACCTTACATAATCAACACGGTGACGATCTCGGCCAACGCATGCTAAATGCTTTAAGCGCAACATTACAAACTGCAAAATTCGCAATCATTATCGGCACTGATTGTGTTGCATTGACCACACAACATTTAGATGCTGCAACAACCGCACTAAATCCGGCAAACATACCGACAACTGTTATCACTCCGGCTGAAGACGGCGGCTATGTACTGATTGGCGCAAATCGTATGGAACCCACTTTATTTAAAAATATCACCTGGGGCAGCGCTGAGGTTTATAGACAAACCTTACGCAATATCAAACAATCCACATTACAACATATTGAACTTGATACACTCTGGGATATCGATCATCCCACCGACCTCCGGCGCGCCGAACAAACAGGGCTACTGCAATGGTAATACGATCCTGCATCACAAAAATATTTTTCATGGTATCCGTATTGCTGAGCCATGCCGCATTATCAGAACCATTACCCAAATGGGAAATCGGTTTGGGTCTCGGCGGGCTGACACTGGCCAATTATCGTGGCTCACGCGAATACCAGTCACGCGCGCTGCCGATTCCGTTTTTGATTTATCGCGGTGATTTTTTAAAAGCCGATCGCGGCGGTGTTCGCGGTGTATTTTTCAGTTCCGATCAACGTGAACTAAACATCAGTCTGAACGCCTCACTAACCGGCACCAGTGACGATAGCCCGTTGCGCAACGGCATGCCGGAACTTGACCCAACCTTCGAAATCGGCCCGGCCTACGACATCAACCTCAGCGGTTCAGACTTAAAACAAGGTTGGTTATTTAGATTACCCGCACGTGCGGTGTTTGCGTTTAACGAAGAATCACTCAGGCAAATCGGCTGGCTGCTAAACCCAACCATCGCATACCGCAGCAATGCGTCTGGAACACAATGGCGTTTGCGCTACAGCACCGGCATTTATATCGGCGACCGGGACTATCATGATTTTTACTATACCGTTGCCCCGCGCTTTGCAACCGCGACACGCCCGGCGTTTGAAGCCGATCCGGGTTACAGCGGGCTTTCCACTCAAATTAATATCAGCAAAAGAACCGGCAATATCTGGTACGGCGCTTATCTGCGTTACGACAACCTGAGCGGCACTGCATTTGAAAACAGCCCATTGGTTGAAACCGATCAT
This sequence comes from Gammaproteobacteria bacterium, assembly GCA_028284675.1. Taxonomy (GTDB): domain Bacteria; phylum Pseudomonadota; class Gammaproteobacteria; order HTCC5015; family HTCC5015; genus JANQRI01. The sequence goes on from JANQRI010000001.1 coordinate 65,420, forward strand.
TACTTCGCTGCGGGTGTTGGCATCAGCTGGATCTTCGGGCAATCACAATCCAAACTGCGGCGATAGGTCTAACTGCTCCGCCCGAGGGTATATTAGCACCCTAAGCTATGGCATCGGCACGCTCGGCACACTTACACCCCCAGGCGCCGGAGCGCCATTGACCGCGGGTGCTGTCGGAATAACCTGGGTTTGCTGTGCGGTTTGGATATAACGGTTAATTCCATTCATTTGTGATGGGGTTAACTGTGGCAGGTTGATCCAGCTATTTCTCGCAGTGCTGAAGTGTGTTGGTTCGGTATTGACCGGAATGTTGATTCCAGTCACCTTCATAAACGCCAGCTCACCGTTTGGTTTTTCAATCACCGCATGTAATTGAACACCGTCTTGAGTGTTCCTCAGCAAATACTGTGGAATGCTGTCAGTCTGTGTATAGCTGTTGGCCACACTGCCCTGCTTTCCGTGCAGTGAAATCATCGGTATGTTGCCCGCATTCACATTCACGGTATTACCGGCCTGTTGCACAGAGCCTGCACCACTTAGATTGGTGCTGACAATATTATTTTGGACCTGTCCCGCTACGCCTGACCCATCCCGAATCATCTGTGCTGCAGGATATTTTGATTTTAACGATACCACTTCAAAAGATTGTTTGGCTTGCGTTCTGTTAGCCTGTACTCGCTGAAGCGTCTGCTCGGTTAACTGTTGTTGCGCCTGAGTGACTGCATCCAAATCACCGGTTAAACGCCGGGCAATCTCGGCTTTTTGGTTATGCATATCAATTGTTGCATCCTGTACTGCTGCCTGCTTTGAGCGTGTCACCAGCAAATCAATCGTATTGGGATCCAACTTCGCAAAAGTTTCAAATGTCATATCGCCGCGCACACCCGGATGCAGTGCATCGAAGGTTATGCGTAACGCTTGATCTTTCGGTGGTTGTGCTGTTTCAACCGGTTGGTTTCCAACGACTATAGTTGACGGTTTTATTTCCGGCGCTGCGGGTTTTTCACCCAGCCGTTGCTGCGCACCGGTTTCAGGTGAAGCTTGATCAAATGGTTTTGCAGTCTGCACTGAGCCGGTAATATCAACTGTTTGATTAACCAAACCTGGGCCTTGTTTCTTGGGCTCCACACCGGTACGGATCTGCGTATAACCTGTATTCTG
>JANQRI010000040.1 GCA_028284675.1 Gammaproteobacteria bacterium
CATAAAGCTGAAGACCGGCAGCTGTTTAGTACAAAAGACAATGCGAAAAATGGTGAATATGATCGTAATGCCAGTGGAATAAAACCACTGGAGAAAAAATCGGGTATGATCGGTGTGGTGCCTGATATCAGCGGTGCAATCAAAGACAGCAAACCGTTAACAGAACAACCTCAGGAAACCGGTGTGCCGTCACAATCAATCGAATACAGCCCGCCTGTAATCAAGCCGCCGTCAATTGATATCACGCAGACCGATCCGGTTGAATCACCGCCAGGTGATTACAATACATTACCGGATCATATTCAATCAGTGCTACCGGAAAGTGTGTATCAGGCTTCCGGTTTAAATGCAGCAGAAGTCAATGCGCGTTATGAAATGTATAATCAGTTACACCCCGAAGTGCGTGGTGAATTTTCGGTGTTTGTAAAATTGCACTCCAATACCATTGATTTACTCAGAACCCGTTCAGCACAGGTTGGTGTCCAGAATGCAGAGCTGAATCTGCATAATGAAAAAGCCTTGGCGGCCCGTCAGCTGCAGCAACAGTTAACACAGCTACAAACAACGCCAACGGCTATTAACACACCAGAACCGAAAACACAGCCGGCGAGCATGGAGCGGATCACTCTGTCGCCAAATACTCCGCCGGCATACATAATTCGCAATAACTTAAATAGCACACAAAATAATATCGTTGGTGCAAATCTGAGTGGCCGTCAACACGCTGCCGGTACAGTCAATACCAATGCAGCTGAGATACCGATGATTTCCTTGAGAGGTAAACAAGGCAGTGTGGTCAACAGTTTCATCAGTGCGGACAGCATCCCCCAGTATATGCTCAGAAACACACAAACTGGATTGCAGCTACATGCGGTGATCGAAAAACCAAACGGCGAACTGGCGTTTATAAGTATCCCGAATATCAAAATACCGGCAGGAGCAAAAGCCACTCAATTTAATATCCGGGCCCAGCGCTGGGATGGCCTGCCGCAGCTGAGTCAGCAGCAGCTCAATAATGCGCAGGCTTATCTGCAGTCAATACAACAGACTACGATTATCCCAGCCGCGCCGACTACAGGGGCACCAGTTAACGGAGCACCCTTAAATGTGCCCGGAGGTTTACCAGTCAGTCCTTAGGTGTTGCTGTCAAAGTCACCTATAACGAAAGTTATAGGTTTTACGTTTGGATGTTAAAAACCGGTTTTGCTTACTACCAAAGCGCTATAGACCATTTAGCTTAACGCGATACTATTAAAGCCGTTGATTTTTGGGATAAAACCGAATATTTACACGACCCAATGGCTGGCACTGACTCAATTTCATCCATCTCTCTGATAGAAAAACCCGTCTTAGACCGGGCTTTCGGCACGAGCCCGTTACCTGCACACCGTGAATTTTTACAGGCACTTTCGACTCATCATGCCGGCGCTGATGGTAATGCCAAGCCTGCCCTAAATCTGCCGGATAGTCCCGGCACATTTATACTGGCGCAAAATAGAAAAAAATCCATTGAAGCAGAATACCAAACAGAGTTAAAAGCTTTACAAAATATATTGGATCAACGGCAATTGAATAAGCTTCGCAAGAAAAAATTACATGCGCTTGCGGTTTTGATGGCTAACCCGAAAAAGTCTGTCACAGAAGTGGCGCGGTTGCTCAACTACAAAGGTCATGATCATCAGGTGCGGAGCGAGCTAAACCGGGTGCTTCAAAATGCGGCTCAGATTATTCATGTGCAATTGGGCAGAGCTTTTGGAAAAAATCCCGATACCCTCCGGTTCTTTCTGCATAGTTTACCCGGAATTTACAGTCAGTTGGGTCAGGGCCCGCACTCCAGCGCCGTAAGATCATTATCGAAATTTGTGAATAACACGACACCGAAGCAAATGGTGTGGGGAATACATCATTATGATATCAAGCTTAACGAAGCTAGGACTAAACTACGTTTCAAGGTTACGTACAGATTGAGTGATTTTGTAGATGTTCAAGTGCTCAAGCAAGTACCTGATGCAGTTAAGGAACTCTTTGAAATTGTAGTGCTTGAAGAAGTAACAGCCGAAGAAGGTGAGGGGTTGAATTATCGCAACCCGGAGGAGTTGAAAAGATACGGCAGTATTTTGCTTGACATAATTGAGATTGAATGGCGGGATCAGAATATTGAAGTGGTTAAATCGTTTATGGAGGGCATTGGCTGGACGTTCGAGGAAGGCATGACTGAGATGGCAAAAATGTATACGCAGGGCCTCGGCCGAATTACCGAAAAACAAAAAGAATTATTGCGTGCGATAGGGGGTACTGCTTTTGAGGGAACCGGTATTGGGTTTACGGATGAGGAAGCCGAGCAGGCCGGTGAAGAGTATTTGGTTGACCGGTTCGCCGAAACCCACCCGGATAGGGTTAATAACAGTCGTTATTTTCCGGAAGTTGCTGAGCCGGAAGCAGCTGATACATTGCAAAACATAATTGAACAGGGTCGCAAAGCCAATAATGTGATACGGGAGGAAGCGGAAAAAGCAATAAATCTGACCATTCGTATACTACCCGCTGCAAAGCAGGTGCTGGATATTTTCAGGGAAACTAATCTCAGCAGTTTCAATTTAAGTGGTGTACGGAAAACTCTTGGTCAGGCACGGGAAGCTGCTGATAATGCTGCTGCGGCTCTGGAGGTGATTAGGGCTATATCTGATACTTTAGATGGACAATTGCCTGCTGGAATATCGATACCTTATCTGGAACTCCAGACGAATAACGCCGAAGAACTGGTTACAAATGCCGAAACGGAAATTGATCGAATAACAAAGGAGTTGCAGTCACTGGCCGACATACGGGCGATAAACGCTACAGCGGCGAAAATTACTGCTGATATCAACCTACTGTCAGAAACTATAGCTCAGGCAAAAACAATAATGGAGGATGCCGAGCGTGTTATGCAGGCAGGTAATCCTCAAAGAGCGGTTGATTTAGTAGCAAAGGCGGGTGAGCATATTGAGCAGGCGAAACTCATCGAGCAGCGGCTCAGTAAAAACCGTGTTTCCTTTGCTGAAAATATAGCTCAACAAATTAATGTGGCGAAAGAAACGTACATTGCTTTTGATTCAATCTCAGAACAGGCTAATAGTGCTTTGTCCCAGGCTGATCAGAAATTGCTTCGCAAAGAGCAAACGAAGAATGCTACAGATACATTATCTTTAGTATTGCAGATGCCGGAAAGTATCGAGCAATATGAAAATTTGCCGGAAAACTTGCGTGAACTGCTGATTGCTTTCTGGATTAATCCTGAGGCTGATATGCAGCAGCTGCTTGAGCAGCATGCGGTTGCTGAAGAGGATTTGGTGGGCCTTGGTAAAGCACAAAATGACGGCATTAATAGTGTTAACAATGTTAGACGTTTTATTACTGCCTGGCGTGCAATAGCAGAAGGTCAGGTTGTTCAGAGCTTGGTGAGAAATAGTAATATGTCTGAACAGCAGGTTGCTGATGCACAAACCGCTGATGTGGAAAAAACTTTGGCGTTAATTCTAAGTAACCCGTCATTGCGTGGCACTCCGGATGGGAGTGCACTGTTACGTCAGTTTGCCGGTGGATATACTGAAGGGGTTGGGCTATGGCGTTTGGTGTCTGCGCTTGAACAATATAACCATCATGGCCTGGCTGATGGTTTTCGTTTGTCGGAAAAGCAAAGTGGTAGTCTGCCTCAGCAGGTTGGTTTGCGGGTTAAGAGCTTTGAATCCGTCGCGATGCAGCGATTGGTCTGGTTGTTAAACCAATATTCGCCAGATTTGCTGGAAGAAATGGGTATAGAGCGTCGACATATTGAGTCTGCGGTTATGCAATTGGGGCTAGATGAGCTTGATCAGTCTCACAAGTTGCATGACCATTTGCAGCGCCATCAGGAAAATGAGACGCCTGAGCCATCAGACGATTTTTTTGAAGTGGGTGGGCTGGCAGTTTTAGGTGCAGTGAGCAGCACTAAAGCGATTACCGCACTTAAAAGAGTCGGTTTTACAGAACAAAAAACACCTGATGGAAAGCCCAGAGGTAAAGGCGATCATATTTTTTATCAGCGTATCAATTCTCAAGGTAAAGAGGTTGTGGTTGGTTTGGTCGGAGGTAAAAAAGATTTGACACCAGGTATGGTCCATACCATGTTATCGGATGCACGGATAACGGCAGAACAATTTCATATGCTTTTGAACGGTAAAGTTCCGGAAGATTTATGGTCGGAAGAGATGTTTACAGAAAGTGGTCAGGTCGATCACAGTACAGATAATGATACTGCCGGAGCAGCAGAGGGTATAACCGATAGCCTGAATACAGATTCGCAATCTGCAAGCGATCCGATGAGTCAACATAAAGCTGAAGACCGGCAGCTGTT
>JANQRI010000041.1 GCA_028284675.1 Gammaproteobacteria bacterium
CATAAAGCTGAAGACCGGCAGCTGTTTAGTACAAAAGACAATGCGAAAAATGGTGAATATGATCGTAATGCCAGTGGAATAAAACCACTGGAGAAAAAACCGGGTATGATCGGTGTGGTGCCCAATATCAGCGGTGCAGTTAAAGACAGCAGGCCGTTCACGGGATCACCTCAGGAAACCGGTATGCCGTCACAATCAATTGAATACAGCCCGCCTGTAATCAAGCCGCCGTCAATTGATATCACGCAGACCGATCCGGTTGAACCCAAACCGGATGATTACAATACATTACCGGATCATATTCAATCAGTGCTACCGGAAAATGTGTATCAGGCTTCCGGTTTAAATGCAGCAGAAGTCAATGCGCGTTATGAAACGTATAATCAGTTACACCCCGAAGTGCGTGGTGAGTTTTCGGTGTTTGTAAAATTGCACTCCAATACCATTGATTTGCTCAAAACCCGCTCGGTACAAATCGATGTTCAAAATGCAGAGCTGGAGATGCACAATGAAAAAGCTCAGATTGCCCGTCAGCTGCAGAAACAATTAACACAGCTGCAAACAACACCAACGACTACTAAAACACCAGAACCGAAAACACAGCCGGCAAGCATGGAGCGGATTACCCTATTGTCAAATACCCCGCCGGCACAGATGATTCGGGATAACCCAGTTAATGCACAAAATAATATCGTCAGTGCGAATCTGAATGGTGCAGGTTCCAATCAGCAAACTGGGAATGCAGTTAATATGAATGCGGTCGAGATTCCGATGATTTCCTTGAAGGGTAAACAAGGCAGTGTGGTCAATAGTTTCATCAGTACAGACAGCGTCCCCCAGTATATGCTCAGAAACACACAAACTGGATTGCAGTTGCAGGCTGTGATAGAGAAACCTGGTGGTGAGTTGGCGTTTATCACTATCCCAAATATCAAAATACCGGCAGGAGCAAAAGCCACTCAGTTTAATACCCAGGCCCAGAGTTGGAATAGCCTGCCGCAGTTGAGTCAGCAGCAGCTCAACGATGCACAGGCTTATCTGCAGTCAATACAACAGGCTACGATTATCCCAGCCGCGCCGACTACAGGGGCGCCAGTCAGCGTGCCCGGGGGTGTGAGTGTGCCGGCAGTGCCAATTCCTTAGTTAACTTAGTGTGTTGGCAAGCTTGACCAAAAGTTATAACTAACCAAAGTAATAGCCGGAGTGAAAAACCGGTTAAATCTATAACGAAGGTTCAATTGTCCGCACTATGGGCGGGCTTTATCCTCTGATGTCATAAGGTCAGTATTTATTAGGGGATAGAGATCGAAACCACCGCCATTAATCCGGTTGTACAGCAGCTGATAACCGCCCAAAACAACCCATCCGCTCCGTCAGAAGCCACACAGCAGCGCTTTGATGCGGCATTAGGGCGGCAGCTGTCTGGTGCATTACTAAAACAGAGTGGATTATTGCTGGCCAAAGGCGATCAATCGGATAGCCAAACGGAAATACCCAAAAAAATCTCTTTAGGTGATGAAACCCTTAAGTACCTGGAAAGCGTATTTCGGCACAAAGAGGCAATGATAGAGTTAGGGTTAGATCCTTATCAGGGGAATCACTCGGTCACCCTTACAGATGCAAGCTTTCCGCAGCCGGGGAGTATCGAGATTTTTTTAGATGAAAAGATGCAACCGGTGCAGGCGGTTTATACACATGGCCGATTCGAATACGATGCGGATCAGCCGCAACCGGCGGAATGGCTGGAGCAAAAAGAGTTAACAAATGACCCGAAAGAGCTGCAAGCGCTTTGGCGGCTGTTTAATGAACATGCGCAAAAGCAGGGTACATCGGTTGAAGGCTATGCGGCTAAAAAACTTGCAAATTCAACGGTGCAAAAACAGCCCGGAGCTGAAATAGATACTAAAGCGGGTCCATTGACTCCATCAATACATACGAGTGTAGCAAAAGATATCTCTACTAACCCTTATCAATGGATTTTAAGGGCGCATCAGGATCAATCGATTGTTGCATTAGAGAATCATTCTCGCCGGCAGGGTATTTACATTAAGTACGATCATGACTTGAGGCCGACACAGGTCATATCCGCTTATGTGCCTTATGTGAATATGGATGTATTTGCGCGCTCTAATGTCAGCGATACAGAGGCTGAAAATCCGGCGGCGTTGAAATCTGCAAAAAAGCTGCTCGCTCATTATATGGCGGAACATGAGCACCTAGGGTTACCTGAAGATTATATTCAAAAAAATCTAAGGCCGAATTTATATCAGCAGGAAACAAAAAATAATATTGTTACTGTAGTAAAAAAAAATCTTGTGCTGGGTTCCGAGCCGGTGTCTGTCAGTCATGATCCAGATAGATCGCTGATTGAATTAAAAACAGACAATGCATCCAGCCCTTCGCTATATATTAAACTGAGCCCAGATGGTGATCCGGTTCATGCGGTGTATGGCGATCAATATTATACAGGCTCCGACAGCACTAATCAGTCTTTGTCGACAGTAACGCCTGAAAAGCTGAAGGTATTATTGGAGTTGGTGAAACAAACAAGTACTTTAAAAAGTCGTGAAGGGCTTAAAGAAATCATCCAAGATTTTTCATCAGAGAGAAAGAACCGCATTGTGTTGGAATTTCAACCAAAGCAACGCCAGCTTGTGTTAAAACGTGAGAATACTGCTGGCCAACAAAAATGTGTCCATATAGAGTTTGATAACGAATCGAAGCCTGTTCAGGCAACATATGGTAAAAGTGGGGATATGGTAATTAAGAACCCTGCTTATAGGCAGGACCGGCTTCATTATATTACCGAAGCTGAAGAGCTGGGTAAGCTGATGAGTATTATTGACGGATTTATTCAGCGTGATCATGGTATGTCTGTTCAGGATTATGCATTAAGAAAAGCAGATCCGTCGGCCTATCATAAGCAGCAGGTTGCGAAGTATCGGCGTGAAGCAGTGCCGGCTTCCCAGGTGTTGCTTGATAAAACCGCAGCAGATCCTTTGGTTGTCGATATCGGTTATACCAGCAGTGGTGCACCATGGATTAGTTACTTGACAGATATAAAAATGTCACTTTACAGTGAGGTTGCAGAGGACCGAATAATATACGGTGATCGTGGACAGGCTATCATTGGCGGGCATGGAGATAAAATCCAGGCTCGTATGACCAGCAATTCAGGTGGTAATGGGACTGAAATATCAGTTGATACTATTGTGGATCAGCTTAAACCGTTTGTACAGGAGGGGTCGGTGAGCTGTGTGCTGTTGTTTAGTTGTTATGCAGGTATAAATGGCACCGCAAAAAAAGTTTCCGCAGGCCTTAATGTTCCGGTTGTTGCGTACTCTCAAAAATCTACTATTGATCAACCGGGGTTAATACCAGAAAAAAACTTATCATGGTGGAATAGGAAGCCCGGTATCATAGGGATGATTGAGCCTTCTCCTAGGAATGAAAACCCTAAGCATGGTCGTTGGATTGAGTGGCTTCCGGATGGTTCCAGTTATCCAATCGGTGACCAGCCCGTGAATGATCCTGCCACTGTTCGTAATCGGGAAATCATTATGGGGATGGCTAAGGCAATAAGTGCGGCGAGCGATAACATATCTGGCAAAGCAGATAAGGATGAAAACAGCTTAGCAGCCGATAACAGCAGCAGTCAAACGACTGTTAATCAAGCAAACCCCGGTGATGGTCCAATCACCGATAGCCTTGTTCAAAGCGCTTCTGAAAATCCTGATTCGATGGTTGACCAACAAAAGCCTGGAGGAACAGAGGGTGGAAAGTTATTTGACACAACGGATCAGTCAAAAGGAGTTGGTGATTATAATCGCAGTGCGAGCGGTATAAAGCCGGTCGAAAGAGGCTCTGGCCTGGTTAATCAGACAGTTAATGTATCACCGCAAGATGCAAAACCGTTTGATAAGACTTCACCTGAAACCGGTACTTTGCAACAGCCTGATCAAAAGCCTGTAGCGCCCACAATAAAACCGTCCACAATCGTGGTTGGCAACCCAGCGGTTGAGGAAGCCAAACCATCATCGGAAGATTCAGCGTTACGCAAAATTTTTGATGTTCTGCATCCTAGTGCGCGTGGTGATATGAAGTTTAAAACTTTTGCGAAGCTTGATCCCAATACGATTGATTTACTCGTAACACGATCAAAACAAGCCGCAGTACAGGATGCCACGATTAATATGCACAACCAAAAAGCCGCGATTGCCCGGCGTTTAACTACTGATCTAAATGAGGTCACCCAAACACAACAACAATTAACCCAACAGACGCTTCAGCGAGTGCAGGCCAATAAGGCACAGCCCAAACAGTCTTTTGAAACAGTCACATTGCAATCAAAATATCCAGCTGCGCAGATTGTCCAGGATAACGCGGTTAGTACAAAAAATAATATCGTCAGCGCAAACCTGAATGGTGCAGGTTCCAGTCAACAAGCTGCCAATACGGTTAATGTAAATGTGGCTGAAATTCTGATGATTTCACTGAAGGGTAAACAAGGCAGCGTGGCTAATAGCTACACGCAGACTGACAGCATTCCGCAGTATATGCTCAGAAACACAGGCTCTGGCGTGCAGTTACAGGCGGTAACCGAAAAATCCGGCGGCGAACTGGCGTTTATCACTATCCCAAATATCAAAATACCGGCGGGGGCAAAAGCCACCGAATTTAACGCCCGAGCCCAACGCTGGGATGGCCTGCCGCAGCTGAGTCAGCAGCAGCTCAATAATGCGCAGGCTTATCTGCAGTCAATACAACAGACTATGATTATCCCCACCGCGCCGACCACAGGGGCGCCGGTTAACGGAGCGCCGATAGGTGTACCGGGCGGCATCCCGGTTGCGCCGTAGCCGATACAATACTTCGGCAACCGGGTTTGATATTCCGGTCTTTTCGTATTCAAGCTTAATTTCAGTTTGAATCTGGCAGAACTTCTTGCATTAATTCCAATCGGGACTAAACTGGCGCGTCCGGTAAATCGAAAGTGCTGATATGAGTCCTGATATTCATTCACAAAAGATTCTGATTCTTGATTTTGGCTCCCAATACACGCAATTAATCGCGCGCCGCGTGCGTGAGGCCGGTGTGTATTGCGAGTTGCATCCTTTTGATATGGAAGAATCTGATATCCGTGCATTTCAGCCGAACGGTGTGATTTTGTCCGGTGGGCCGGAATCGGTGACGGTTAGTGATACGTTCCGGGCACCGGCTTGTGTATTTGATTTGGGCGTGCCGGTGCTGGGTATTTGTTACGGCATGCAGACGATGGCCGCACAGCTTGGCGGACAAGTCGAGGCAAGTGGGCATCGTGAGTTCGGTTATGCGCAGGTGCGTGCACGGGGGCATTCGCGTTTATTGCGGGATATTGAAGATCATACCAGCCCGGAAGGTTATGGTTTGCTGGATGTATGGATGAGTCACGGTGACCGCGTCAGTGAACTGCCGCCGGGGTTTGGTTTAATCGCCGGAACCGAGAATGCGCCGCTGGCCGGTATGGCCGATGAGACGCGTTTGTTTTACGGCTTGCAATTTCATCCGGAAGTCACGCATACCAAGCAGGGGCAGCGGATTATCGAACGCTTTGTCCATGATATTTGCGGTTGTGAGGCTTTATGGACTTCCGGAAATATTATTGAGAACAGTATTCAGGCCGTTCGTGCCAAAGTCGGTAATGATAAGGTGTTGCTCGGTTTGTCCGGTGGTGTCGATTCTTCAGTGGTTGCCGCGATGTTACATAAAGCAATCGGCGAACAGCTGATTTGTGTGTTTGTCGATAACGGCCTGCTGCGCCTTAACGAAGGTGATCAGGTGATGAGCACGTTTGCAAAGCATATGGGCGTGAAAGTGATTCGGGTCGATGCCGAGGAGCGCTTTTTAACGGCGCTGGCCGGCGTGAATGATCCTGAACACAAACGTAAAATTATCGGTAACCTGTTTGTTGAAGTGTTCGAGGAAGAGGCGAATAAGTTAACAGATGTTAAATGGTTGGCGCAGGGCACGATTTATCCGGATGTGATCGAGTCGGCCGGCGGCAAAACCGGTAAAGCGCATGTGATTAAGTCACACCATAATGTTGGCGGTTTGCCCGAGCATATGAATCTGCAATTACTCGAACCGCTTAGGGAGCTGTTTAAAGATGAAGTGCGCAGGATCGGCATTGAGCTGGGTCTGGCGCATGAACTGATTTATCGGCATCCGTTTCCGGGGCCCGGGCTGGGTGTGCGGATTTTGGGTGAGGTGAAAAAAGATTATGCCGATGTACTGCGCCAGGCTGATCATATTTTTATCGAAGAGTTGCGCAAGAATGACTGGTATGACCAGGTTAGCCAGGCTTTCGCGGTGTTTATGCCGGTCAAGTCGGTCGGCGTGATGGGTGACGGACGGCGTTATGATTATGTAATCGCATTGCGTGCGGTGCAGACGGTGGATTTTATGACCGCACACTGGGCGCATTTGCCGTATGAGTTACTGGATACGGTATCACGCCGGATTATTAATGAAGTAACGGGTATATCAAGGGTGACTTATGATATTTCAGGTAAGCCACCCGCAACCATTGAATGGGAATAGGCCGGTTTTATGCGACAGTATATTCGCCACCCCTCGGATGTGCCGATTCGTTACAGCCTGACCGATCTGGCTAAACAGGAAGCCGAGCAATTGAAAGATATTAGTGAAGGTGGCTTATGCTTTTCCGCGCAGGCGGCTTTACAGCCCGGTGCCAAAGTACAAATCGAAATTCCGATCGAAGATCCGCCATTTGCCGCGGAGGGTACGGTTATCTGGTGTGACAAGCTGGATGATCATTACGAAATCGGGGTGCAGTTTGCTGATGATAATGAGCAATTCAAACTGCGAATGGTCGAGCAGCTTTGTTATATCGAGCGCTATAAAAAAGACATACTGATAAATGAAGGCCGTGAACTGACCGGCGAGGAAGCCGCGCTGGAGTGGATCGCAAAGCACGCCGATGAGTTTCCCCGATAGCCCGGAACACCCGCAGGATAGTCATTTTATGCAACAGGCGCTGGGGCTGGCCCGGCAGGCCTCCGCCGCAGGTGAAGTGCCGGTTGGCGCATTGATCATTAAGGGCCAGGATATTATCGCCGGGAGCTGGAACCGGCCAATCGGCCTGCATGATCCCAGTGCGCATGCCGAGATGCTGGCATTGCGTGCCGCCGGACAGGCGCTGGGCAATTACCGTCTGACGGATACCACCTTATATGTCACTCTGGAACCCTGTGCGATGTGCACTGCAGCAATCGTGCATGCACGGGTCGCACGGGTGGTTTACGGTGCGGCCGACCCGAAATCGGGTGCATTGGGGGGTGCTTTTCAGTATTTTAGGGTGGCGCCGGCCAATCACCGGCCGCAGATCAGCGGTGGGGTGCTGGCTGATGAGTGCGGTCAGTTGCTAAGGGCGTTTTTTCAGGCCCGGCGTTGAAGCCGATCCGGCCAATTCCGGATAATTTACCGTCTGAACCTTCACTTTTTTGTAAAAACCAGTAGAATTCCCGGTCCGTGGGTCGCCTGCTACGCAGAGGCGGCCCTTATTATTTCCCGTATCCGGTGTGTGCCGGATGAATGTGTAGAAAAACAGGAAAATATGGTCACAATTCGCTTATCTCGAGGTGGCAGCAAAAAAAGACCCTTTTACCATATGCTGGTAAAGGACAGCCGCAGTCGCCGGGACGGCCGTTATATTGAACGTGTCGGCTATTTTAACCCGCTTGCAAAAGGCGGGGAGATCCCGCTCTCGGTCAAACAGGACCGGATTGATTACTGGTTGTCACAGGGCGCCCAACCCTCCGATCGGGTGGCTAGCCTGCTGAAAAAACACCAAAAAGAGAACGCTTAGCCCGAAAAGTGGCAGAGCAGGCTGATAAAGTCATTATCGGCCGGGTGGCGGGTCTTTTCGGCGTGAAAGGCTGGATTAAAGTGCAGTCATACACCGAGCCGGCCACCGGTATTTCGAATTATAGCCCGTGGCTCCTGCAGGCATCAGGGGCCGCATGGCAGTTGCTTGAACCGAAGGTGGTTCAGGCACATGGAAAAGGGTTTATTGCAAAGCTCAGTGGAATTGAGGATCGTGATGCTGCTGCGGTATTTGTGCGCAGCGATATCGTGGTTTCGCGTGAACAATTACCCGAATTGAGCCAGGGTGAGTACTACTGGCGGGACCTGGAGGGTTTAACGGTTGTTAACCGGAATGATGTGACTCTGGGGACGGTCGATTACTTATTTGAAACCGGTGCGAATGATGTGCTGGTGGTTCGCGATGGTGACCGGGAGCAGTTGATACCATTTTCCGTCGGCAGCGTGGTGTTATCGGTAGATTTGCAGGCGCGGCTTGTGCGGGTTGATTGGGAACCCGAAGACTGATGCGTTTTGACGTTATCACGTTGTTTCCGGAGCTGGTGGCTGCTGTGACCGAATCCGGTGTAACCGGTAGAGCAGCAGAGCATGGTTTGCTGGATGTGCGCTACTGGAATCCGCGTGATTATACGACGGACAGGCATCGCACCGTGGATGATCGCCCTTATGGAGGCGGTCCCGGCATGGTGATGAAAGTTGAACCGCTGCGCCGTTGCCTGAGTGCTGTGCGTGAGCAAACTGATATCCGCAGCAAGGTTATTTGTTTGTCGCCGCAGGGACGTTTGTTAACCCAGGCTGCGGTTGACGCATTTAGTCGCGAGCCCGGATTGATTCTGATTGCCGGCCGCTATGAAGGCATTGACGAACGTTTTATCAGTGCCGATGTCGATGAGGAATGGTCCATTGGCGACTATGTTCTCAGCGGTGGAGAGCTGGCCGCGATGGTTGTAATGGACGCGGTAACACGTTTGTTACCGGGTGCTCTGGGGCATAGTGAGTCCGCAACGCAGGATTCGTTTGCTGAGGGCCTGCTGGATTGCCCGCATTATACCCGGCCTGAGCAGGTTGGTGAGCAGGCGATACCCAAGGTATTACTGCAAGGGGATCATGCAGCAATCGCCCGCTGGCGCCGGCAGCAGGCACTGGGACGGACCTGGGAGCGCCGGCCGGATTTGTTTAAAGCATTGGCACTGAGTGATCAGGATAATGCTTTGTTACAAAATTATTTGAACGAACGGGATAAAACCGACAGTTAAAACAGGTGTATTAAAATGAGTAATATCATTCAAGAATTGGAAGCAGAACAAATCAGGGGCGATATTCCGGCGTTTGCGCCCGGAGATACTGTCGTTGTGCAGGTAAAGGTAAAGGAAGGGAGCCGCGAGCGTCTACAGGCTTTTGAAGGCGTGGTGATTGCGATACGCAAACGCGGTATTAATTCGGCTTTTACCGTTCGCAAAATTTCGCATGGCGAAGCGGTGGAGCGGGTTTTTCAAACGCATAGCCCCAGCATCGCGAAAATCGAGGTTAAGCGCCGTGGTAAAGTGCGCCGTGCCAAACTGTATTATTTACGCGGTAGAACCGGTAAAGCCGCACGTATTAAAGAAAAACTGAAATAAGCCGCTACAGGGTCTGAACCAGGACATATTCTGTTTCAGGTTGCAGTTCCCCCTGTAGCATTGCGACGACAATGCGAAGTGTTGCGGGCAGTTCAACCGGCTGCCCGCCTGTTTAAAGTCCTTATTCCTTATTTAACATCTCTATTTCCCATGTGGCCCTGATTCTTGTGTCTGTGGCTTGCGTTTTTTTGCTGTCAGCTCTACCCTCACCGTACCGAAACCCAGTCTAAATCCCGCCGTGATAGGATCGCCAAAGCACCTTTACTTATTATTGTTATTTTTATGTGGCAACGCATTTGGTCAGGATCTAAGTGCGATCGGCCAGCTTGCGCGTGACGGTGCGCCGGGTTTGGCGATCAGGCTGATCGATGATATTCAACCCGATGCTGCGGAGAATATCAGTGGTTGGCTGTTTTTCGAACGTCAGCGCATCGAAATTATGCGTGACTGGCAGCTTTGGGACAGGTTGCTTGAGCGGCTTAACGGGCTTCCGGCCAACAGTCCTGCAGAGTTTAGCCATTGGGCCCGGGTGGAAGCTGCGAATGCACAGCTACAGCTTGGCCAGGGCGCCAAAGCACGTCAGGTCTTGCGGCGCTTGCTCTGGCAACCACCTGCTAACCTGAACGAGGGTGAGTTCTCTTTATATCGGCGTTTGGTTATTCGAAGTTATCTGGTTGACGATAATTTGCAGGATGCAAAGCGCGCGATGCTGCGTTACCAACAGGACTACGGGAGTAAAGGTTTTGAATGGCAGAAGCTGCAGGCGCGGGTATTCCTGCGGATTGGCCGGGATAAAGATGCAAATCGCCTGTTAAAAGATGCAGATGCCGGGAAATCTGAACTACTGGCGTTGCGCTTGTTGGCGCAATTGCGCAGTCGTAATCGGCCACCGGAGGCGATATTGGGTGAAGCCCGGGACACAGCTGCTCAGGAAGGCACCGGTTTAGTCGACAAGGCGCGTTTGTGGCGAGTCGGTGCAGAGGCTGCTGCGCAACTGTCCGGCCGCTTGAGTTTAACGCGGGCATTGGAGCAGGCTGCGTTGTTGTCACACGCTTTGCCGGCTGATGATCTGTTATTTCAAATGCGTGGTGATGAATTATGGGATGCATACCGGCGCTACGCAATGGAAGAAGGTAACAAACTGCAGTTACTGATCGGTCAGGATACACGCTGGTTGAAAGAGGCGGATAAATGGCGTGAACAGCGCCCGCAACGGGCCCGTGCATTTTATTCAATTGTGATGTTTGATGGCAGCACGATCAGTAGCCGCCGGTATGCATATCAGGAATTTATTGCAACGATTCAGGCAATTCCTGATGGTGTGCGTCTATTGCGAAAACTGTTTTTGGATGCAGAGCGTTTTGCGGATACACAGGATATTCCGAATCGGGTGCGCTATCTGTTGGTTGATGATGCATTGTCAGTAAACGATATTGTGCTTGCAACCCGCTTGATGAGTGGTTTGGAACAACCCCCCGAGGGTAGTGATGCCGCGGAGTGGGGTTTGCGCCGGGCGCGGGTGTTAACTCTCGGTGGCCGGCATGCTGACGGCATTGCGATACTGAATACGTTAACGACCGATATTTCACAGCTGGAAGCACCGACCCGGGACCGGCTGGTACAGGTGATTTTTGATTTGCAGACCGTAGGCAAGCATCAGGAGGCCGTCGGCCTGTTCAACAGCGTGTTAAGGCAAACGGTGAATCCGAAATTACGTCGTGAGTTGTTGTTTTGGCAGGCGGATTCCTATAAAGCGATGCAACAATTTCCCAAAGCCGCCTGGTTGTATTTGCGTTCGGCAACCCTGCTGGATGCAATCGGTATGGACCCCTGGGGGCAGACCGCCAGATTTCGCGCGGCGGAGTCACTGGCTGAGGCAGGTTTGATTGAGGATGCCCGGCGCTTATACCAGGGTTTAATGAAAGTGACCCCGGAACCGGGGCGTCGGGCGATGATTAAATACAAGCTGCAGGAACTTTGGCTAAAGTAATATAGGCCTCTTCATAATATCTTTATTTGTGTATTTCAGTGCGATCTTAGGTTTTCTTGACAAAAAATAATCAAAAACTATACTGATCGTGGGCTTAATAGAAAAATTTAGTTTTAGGGCATTAAAAAAATAGCCTGCACTCTGTGGGCAGTATAAAAAAAGCGTCTGATATGGTCACGGATCACAGCTGTGGCTGTGCAGGGCGGAAAAGTATGGGGAGATTACACATTGAATATTTCGATAAGGCGTTTGTGCCATTCGTTTGCTGCGGTATTGGTTTTCTATACAGGTTCCGCTACAGCCGGTTTTGAAAAAGCCATGGCCTTGTATCAGGCCAAAGACTTTGAGCATGCTTATTCCGCATTTCAGGTAGTGGCCGGTATTGGCGATGCGAGGGCACAGTTTAATCTTGGTGTGATGTATTTTCGTGGTGAATATGTAGCGCAGGATTTAGTGCAGGCATATGCATGGTTAGTTGTTGCGGGGAAGTCTGGTTTTACACGAGGTACTGAGCTTGCAGAAAAAATATTAAATAGTTTTGATGCTGATAACAAATCAAAAGCCAGAGCGGCAGCTGATAAGCTGTTGTTACATTACGATCCGGATACGATAAAAGAAAATATTTTTCCTGAATGGTCAAAGGCAGACTATTGCCTGCTTTCACCAAAGTCAATAAAACAGGAGTTGCCGAAATACCCAAGAAAAGAATTAAGACTAGGGGCTATGGGTATAACACGATTAAGTTTCACGATTTCACCTGAGGGCTATGCTCGTGATATTGTTGTGGTTGAGCATTCTGGTGATAAGTTTTCGAAAGTAACTGCTAATGCAGCTAAACGTTGGCGTTATAAGCCGCCGTCTACTTATGGTGTACGAAAAATTATGCATGACTACCATATGAAGATCTCTTTTCAGATTAAAGGTTATTACAGTGCAGGAGTATCGCCAATAGACAATGTGAGGGTGCGTAAAGAAATTAGGCGGCTTGATCGAAAGGCTCATGATGGTGACCCGCTCGCACAATATCAGTATGCAAACCTGATTTCTATGTTGCAATCGTATAAAAAATATTTAAAACATATGGATCTTCCTTCTTATGATAGCGCAGATAAGTGGTATCTGAAGGCTGCAGAACAAGGGCTGCGCAAAGCGCAGCTCAGAATCGGTATAAATATAAGGACTAAAGAGTCTTGTAAGGATCATTGGGTAGAAGGTTATCAGTGGATTCATCGCGCGGCCTTGGCCGGCCATCCTGAGGCGCAGCTGATGTTAGCACGGCATTTAATTTATTTTGGCAAAACTGATAGTGCAAAAAAGTCTTCGTTGACCTGGTTGCGTAATGCCGCATTGTCAAATTACCTGTTTGCCAATGTATTGCTTGCATGGGAGCTGGTAACAGCCGATGATAAGTCTATGCGCAATGCAGAAGAGGCATTGAGCCTATTGGCTCAAGTACCTGATGATTATCTTGATATGGTTCGGGTATTCGAAACAAAAGCAGCAGCACACGCGGAAGCAGGTGATTTTGAAAAAGCTGTTGAACTGCAACAGCAGGCAATCAAAGAAACGAAAGACCTGGAGTGGGAGATTCCGGTTATGCAGCAGCGCTTGAACGCTTATCAGGTCAGGCGCACCTGGCGTGGGCATTATTATGCGGTCGAGAATTAATGCTTATATGGTCTATAAGGTTGTAAGCTGATATGACAGGAGAACCTACATGTTAAAAACAACAACATCTTCAGTAGATGGAAAAGAAATTCAGGATTATCTTGAAGTGGTGGTGGGTGAAGCAATTCTCGGCGCAAATATTTTTAAAGATATTTTCGGTGCTATCCGGGATGTTGTGGGCGGGCGCTCCGGAGCTTATGAGAAGGAAATGGGTAAAGCCCGGAAAATCGCATTTAAAGAAATGGAAGAGCAGGCGCTCAACTTGGGTGCTAATGGCATTGTTGGTATTGATATTGACTACGAAGTGGTCGGTCAGCAGGGCGGTATGATGATGGTCAGTGTCAGTGGTACCGCGGTTAAGTTTAAAAAATCGTGAATTAGTCGCTATGTAGAGTGCCTTTTAAAAATATCCTATCGCAAACACGAACTTCGATGATTTGACCCGGCTGCAGCGTTGGCATAAATGATATGTCCTGTGATTCCTGATCGAGTCTTCCGCTTTTGTTGGTTATGGAAATTTTTGCAATCTCTTGACCGTCGGCATTGACGATTGCATCGCTGTTATCGGGTACTTTCAGGTTTCTTAGCGAAATTTTTAATCGCTCTGTGCCGTCTCCGTAGGATTTACGCTCCAGTTTGCCGCTGGGTTTGGAAAATATACCACCGCCTTTGGTCGCCTGCAGTTTTGCTTCGAGCTCAAGTTTTACCGTACGAACAGGCATGGTTATCAATCCTGCGCAGATATATAGGTTTGTTTAAAAACGTTCATTGCCGATTGTTTGATTTTTTCAGTGAAACTGTCTTCTGCGTTCAATGCATTACCGAGTTGTTCCAGACTATTGTAAAATAATTCCCAGCCCTGTTGTTCATACTGGTATTGATCGGCGAGCAGATTTTTTTCTTCATCAATAAACGCCAAAGCAGATAATAATCGTTGTGCGCCTTCCAGAATAAACTGCCGGCCTTTGCCGGTTTGCTCTTCATTAAAAAATCGCGCGGCTTTCAGACAGAAACGCAGCCAAACAACAGTTTTTGGAATATTTGATATAAAGCAGCCGGTAAATGGCTGCAGGTTTTCTTTGATATGCGCAGCGCCCTGTGGCAGCGTATCGGCATATGCGGAGAAGTACAGAATTCGAATATAGTCGCCGATCAGTTTGCCGATTGCGGCGGATTCTATTGCCTGCTGTGCAAACGCTTCTTTGTCATGTCGCATGATTAAGCCCGGTGCATGTAGATAAGCCAAGCGTGGTGATTGGTGCATGACTGATAATATATAAGCCTGGTCTTCGGCACGACCGATAAATGATGGTGTAAATGGACGATAATGTTTGAGGCTGTCGATCAGAATGCCGTTAGTGCCGCCGGTGACATGTACGCGTTGCAATACAGTATCAGAAGGCAGGTCATTGGCGCGTGTCATCATTTCCGCTTCGGTGGAAATAGCCTGGGGTAATTTACTGTGAAAGACCCACTCATCATATATAGGTAGTGATGCAGTCAGTTTTACATCCGGCGTAAATAATGAATGATGGATGTCAGATTCATTAACCAATGCGCCGGCAATCATGCTGAGTGTTACCGGGTTACCCTGATAGTCAGTACCCTCGGCGCCCCAGTAAGGATTTTTAAAGTGTTCAAAGGCTGAGTGGCCGGTTTGCTCGACAAGTTTTTCTTGCGGGAACACCTGGTCCAGATCGATTTTGAATGTGGCTTTTATATTTGGGTTGATAGTCAGTTGCCAAAGTGCGGCGATCGCTTTCAGGAAACTGTAATGGCGACCGTATTCTCCATCTACACCAAAAACCGTTAATAATTTTTCTGCATCTTCGGTGTGTAAATAGTGCCTGGCTACCGGAGCCAGTGTTTCGTAAATCAGTTTCTGTGTGTCTTCTTCGGTAAAAATATAAAGCGCTATATGTTTTAAGCGGCCATGACGGTTCATCAGGTCTTCGATATAATCTTTTGCGATTGCCTGTAAGCCCTGGTGTGTTACCGATACAGATAAGATGCAGCTCAGTTCTCCTTCAGTGAACGTGCCGCGTTGCCGTTCGAATTCGATCGCCTGATCCAGGTTGCGCAGTCCGTAAAGGATTTCATTTTGTTCCGGAGTGATGCCGATTGGAATCGGGTGATCATACCAGTAGCGCTGGGGTTCATCGGCTATCGCGTGTATTTTTTGTTTTAGTTCGGGCGGCAGATCCAGCGTGTTGATATCCGCATCAGCCGGTGGCAGTGTCAACAATACATTGGAGGTAAATAAAATCTGCTCGATAGGCTTATCGATCGGATCGGGGTTTGGATTCGTGATTTCTATGCGTCGCTTTTCTCTAAGAGACTTAACGGCGGCCTTGCTATCGTTGATCGTATCCAGGGCCTCCGGGAAAAATACCGCCCAGAACTGTTCCCAGGGCTTTTCGGCCGGGTCGGGCTGTTTTAAAGCATTGTTGAGCTCCGGCAAAACACCTGATTTTGCGTCTATTTCCCGGTTGATTTCTGTTAAGCCGGCCAGGTAAAACTGTGCAGCATGACGTAATTTCGTGTCCTGGCCTGTATTGCCGGCGATTTTTTCCAGGTATCCCAGTGCCGGTTTTTTCGTATCAGTATCGCCTGCCAGTGCCTGCATAAATGCGTCATTTAAAGTTTCCGGCGATATTGTGGCTTTGTCCGGGGAAAAACGCTGTCTGAGCGTGTCCGGTTGGGCATCCAGCAGCTTTCTTACCACACTAATAAAGTTTTGCATAATATCCGTTGGCCTGAAAAATCGTTATTATAGCGGACCCTTGAAATCCGCATAGGTGGATCTATATTTGGGTAAAATCACCGGAATTATGCTGCAGCGGCCTGACTGTCTGCGGCAATGGCATAACCTGAGAGGAGTATCATGAGCGCAGAAGCAGCCGTTAAACAAGAATCCCATGAATTTCAGGCCGAAGTTTCACAATTACTTGACCTGATGATTCACTCTTTATATTCGAACAAGGAAATCTTTTTACGTGAACTGATTTCGAATGCGTCCGATGCCTGCGATAAATTACGTTTCGAGGCGCTGAAGGAAGAGTCCCTTTATCAGGGCGATGCAGAGCTGAAAATTGATATCAGCTACGATAAAGAGGCTCGTACAATTACGATTTCCGATAACGGCATCGGGATGAGTAAAGATGAGGTGGTTGCCAATATCGGCACGATTGCCAAGTCCGGCACCCGGGAGTTTTTGCAGTCATTGACCGGTGATCAGGCTCAGGATACGCAGTTGATCGGGCAGTTTGGGGTCGGTTTTTATTCTTCATTTATAGTCGCGGACAGCGTCACGCTGATTACCCGCCGGGCCGGTTCGGATGAGGCGGTTCGCTGGCAGTCCGAAGGTGCCGGCACATATACATTGGAATCTGTTGAACGTGAACGGCGTGGTACCGATGTGATTTTACATTTGCGTGATGGTGAGGACGAATTTCTGGATGGCTGGCGTTTACGCAGTGTGATTCGAAAATACTCTGATCATATCTCGCTGCCGATCATGATGCTAAAGGAGCAACCGCCGACAGGTGGTGGTGAGGATGAAGAAAAGGAAGGCGATGAGCCGCCGCCGATTGAGTACGAGCAGGTAAATAATACAACCGCGTTATGGGCCCGGGCGAAAAAAGACATCAGTGATGAAGAATATAAAGAGTTTTATAAAGCGGTAGCGCCTGATTTTCAGGATCCATTGACCTGGACACATAATCGTGTGGAAGGTAAGCAGGAATATATTAATCTGCTGTATATTCCCGCACAGGCACCGTTCGATTTAATGGATCGCGATCATGCTCATGGCATCAAACTGTATGTGAAGCGTGTTTTTATTATGGATGACAGCGAAAAGCTGATGCCCAAGTATTTGCGCTTTGTGCGTGGTTTGGTGGACTCCAGTGATCTGCCGCTGAATGTATCCCGTGAAATTTTGCAAAGCAATAAGTTGATTGACAGTATTCGTTCCGGCTCAGTGAAAAAAGTTTTGGGCCTGCTGGAAACAATGGCGAAAGACAAACCGGAGGATTATAAAAAATTCTGGCAGGAATTCGGTACTGTGATGAAAGAGGGGCCGGCCGAAGATATGGCCAATCGTGAGCAGATTGCAAAGCTTTTCAGGTTTGCGTCAACGCATGGTGAATCTGCAGAGCAGTCCGTGTCACTTGATGACTATATTAGTCGTATGAAAGATGGGCAGGAAAAAATTTACTATGTAACCGCAGACAGCTATGCGGCGGCGAAAAACAGCCCGCACCTGGAAGTGTTTAATAAACAGGGTGTTGAAGTGCTGTTAATGTCAGATCGTGTTGATGAATGGATGATGCAATATCTATCGGAGTACAGTGGTAAGAAATTTGCCTCTGTTGCGAAAGGCGATCTGGATCTGGGTGAGCTGGGCAGCGAAGAGGATAAAAAGCAGGCGGAGGAAGTTAAAGAAGCAGCCAAAGATATTGTCGAGCGTATTAAAAAGGCGCTGACCGATAAAGTGGAAGATGTCCGCGCATCGACCCGCTTGACTGACTCTCCGGCATGTATTGTATTAAGTGAGTTTGATATGGCAATGCATATGCAGCGGCTAATGAAGCAGGCCGGTCATGATGTGCCCGGCCATAAGCCGGTGTTGGAAATCAATCCGGCGCATCCATTGGTGAAAAAGCTTGAGCAGGAGCAGGATGAGGACAGCTTTAAGCAATGGTCCGAGTTGCTGTACAATCAGGCAGTGCTCGCTGAAGGTGGTCAGCTTGAAGATCCGGCGGGTTTTGTGAAGCAGGTTAACAGCCTGTTGGTGAACTAAATCGTTATTCGCCGCGGATTTAAAACAAACGAATGCGGGTGAGCTTTCTGTTATTTGGGGCTCGCCCGCAGATTCACAGGGATTATGTGTAACGCACCGGTTATGCAGAGGTGGTGCCGGTTGCGAATTAAATTTTAAAATGGATTGAGTATGTGTGTACCTGATTTTGTCATCTCTTTGATGCTTCGTGCTTTGCTGTTTCTCCCTGCGCGTGGTTGCTTATACTTTTTACCCAAACAATACCAGCCAGCGGTTTTGACTCATGAGTGCTAAGTCCTCGATATCCTCGGCTGCGATTATTGGTGCCGGTATGGCCGGTGTCAGTTGCGCGGTAGCATTGAAGGGCAGTGTGCCTGAGGTAAAAGTCTTTGAGAAATCCGCAGCTGCCGGTGGGCGAATGACCGCGCGGGTACGCGGGCAATACCGGTTTGAATGTGGGGCTCAGTATTTCACTGTGCGCAGCTCCGCGTTTCAAAAGCAGGTTGATCGTTGGCAACAGGAGTGGCTGGTCGATGAGTGGCCGGCGTGGATCGTCGATCTGAATAACGGTGATGCTTTAACCCGTGATGATCAGGTTGTCCGCTATGTTGGGCGGCCCCTGATGCACAGTAGTATAGAGGATATGGCTACTGCCTGTGATGTGCAATATAACACCCGGGTGGAGCGTGTTGAGCGTCAGTCGGATCGTTGGGTTTTATTTGATCAGGACGGTAATGGTTTGGGTGTTTATGATGCAGTCATTGTTGCGGTGCCGGCACCTCAGGCGGTGCCTTTGCTGGCCGCGACGCCCGGCCTTGCAGATACTGCAGCAGCAGTCAATATGACGCCCTGCTGGTCTGCGATGCTGGCGTATCCTGAATCTTTGCAGCTCGGTTTTGATGCGGCGTTTGTTGTTACACCGAAACTTTCCTGGATTGCGAGCAACGTGAATAAGCCTGATAGAGTCGATGCGGAATGCTGGGTATTACACGGTTCGCCGGAGTGGTCCGATTCTCACCTGGAGATGGACCCGGTTGAAGTTGTGGATGTGTTAATGCGTGATATGGAGCAGGTCTGTGATACGGTATTGCCGCTGCCGGAGTACTCGGATGCCAAGCTTTGGCGTTATGCGCTGCCGGTCAATCCGCTAAATTCAGCATTTCTGTATGACGAAAACCTTAAAATAGGTGCTTGTGGGGACTGGTGTTATGCCGCTCGTGTTGAGGGTGCTTATTTGAGTGGTCTCAGCATGGCTGCAATGCTATTGCATCATGTCTGAAACCGGCTTGCCGGCTGTTCGCCTGGATAAATGGCTATGGGCCGCACGTTTCTTTAAAACCCGAAGTCAGGCGGCAACAGCAGTCAGTGGTGGTAAGGTTCATTGCAATGGCGAGCGCAGCAAGCCCGGCAGGTTGATTAAGCCGGGAGATTGTCTGCGTATCCGAAAAGGCAGTGAGGAGACCACAGTGCTTGTTCAGCAGCTTGCTGAACGGCGTGTGTCGGCAAAACTTGCTCAGGCGCTTTATACAGAAACCGAGCAAAGCAAAGCTGCCCGCCTGTTACGGCAGCAGCAGCGAAAAGCACAGCTGTTATCAATGCCGGTTCCCCGGCAACGGCCGAATAAACGCGAACGCAGACAGCTGATTGAAGCCAAGTTGAATCGTTGATGTCAGCCGCAGTTTTGGCTGTGGTATCTTTCATTTTCCGTGTATTTTCCATTGTTCTATCCTGGTGCGACTGGCGCACTATTTTACATCGTGGGTCATTTAGGGCACACTAACGGGCGCTTAAAAATAGGTGGTAATCCTGATCAATGCTGATCCGCGGTTGCCGGAAATATTTGGGTTTGAAAAAGCCTGTTTTTGCAGGAAAATGCCGGACAGGGCCGTTCGGGGTTTATCTCAATAATAATCCGCAAAGGGGGAATATTGATGGAAAATCTTGTATCGGGTAGCAATACCCTGTTTATACTGCTGGGCGCCATTATGGTGCTTGCGATGCACTCTGGTTTTGCATTCCTTGAAGTTGGAACCGTCAGGCATAAAAATCAGGTTAATGCGCTGGTAAAAATTATTTGCGATTTTGCCATATCGACAATTGCATATTTCTTTGTCGGATTTGCGGTCGCTTATGGGGTCGATTTTTTCTCCGGGGCGCAGCAGCTTTCGATTGATAACGGTTATGAGCTGGTCAAATTTTTCTTCCTGCTGACATTTGCCGCGGCGATTCCGGCGATTATTTCCGGTGGCATTGCCGAACGTGTTAGATTTTATCCGCAACTGTTTGCATCTTTAATCATTGTGGCTCTGGTTTATCCGTTTTTTGAAGGCATTACCTGGAATGGAAATTATGGTGTGCAAGCCTGGTTGGGTGAAACTTTTGGTGCTGAATTCCATGATTTTGCCGGATCTGTCGTTGTGCACGGTGTCGGCGGCTGGCTGGCGTTTGGCGCGGTGATTATGCTGGGTGCCCGCAAAGGACGTTATAACCAGAAAGGTGAGATGGCCGCATTCGCGCCGTCTAATATACCGTTTTTGGCATTGGGTGCCTGGGTGCTAACAGTGGGCTGGTTTGGTTTTAATGTCATGTCGGCACAGACGGTTGATTCTATCAGCGGCTTGGTTGCAGTTAATTCTTTGATGGCGATGGTCGGCGGTATTCTTGCAGCACTGGTTTGTGGCAGGAACGACCCCGGGTTTATTCACAACGGGCCTCTTGCCGGTCTTGTCGCGATCTGTGCCGGCTCTGATCTGATGCATCCCCTGGGTGCGCTGGTAACCGGCCTGGTGGCAGGCGCATTATTTGTAATTACTTTCGATCTTGCACAGAAACGCTGGAAAATCGATGATGTGCTGGGAGTGTGGCCTTTGCATGGCTTGTGTGGTACCTGGGGTGGTATTGCTGCGGGGATATTTGGTATGGAAGCGCTTGGTGGTATGGGAGGAGTATCCTTTATGTCGCAGCTGGTGGGTACATTGCTGGGTGTTGGTATCGCATTGGTCTCCGGTTTTGTGGTATACGGTTTAATTAAACAAATCGTAGGGCTGCGTTTATCGGAAGAGGATGAGTACCAGGGTGCTGATTTAAGTATTCATAAGATCAGCGCAAATCCCAAGTTTAGCGATTAAGTTTAGCGATTAATATAAATTCGAGCAGGTGACGTGATGAAAAAAATCGAAGCGATTATAAAGCCGTTTAAACTCGATGAAGTGCGGGATGCGCTTTCGGAAGCCGGAATAGCCGGGATGACCGTGGTGGATGTGCGCGGTTTTGGCCGGCAAAAAGGTCATACCGAAACCTACCGTGGTGCCGAGTATGTTGTGGACTTTCTACCCAAAATTAAAATAGAGCTGGTAGTATCGGACAATCTGGTCGATATTTGCCTGGAAAGAATACAAAATGCTGCGCAAACCGGCAAAATTGGTGACGGCAAGCTGTTTGTTACAAATGTGGAAAGAGTGGTTCGTATTCGCACAGGTGAAGAGAACGAAGACGCGTTATAAGTGATGGCGTTATCATTCATCTAACGGTATCGGCCCGATAATGAAAAGCAGATCGGGCTGATACCGGGGTTGTATTCATCAAAAGCAATGTGCACACTCACGGTGTGTATGTATTTTCTATATTCAGGCTATGTTACCGGTATTGATTCAGATGGCCGTATTGATCGCCGGTGGGGCGGTTTGGCGTTATCTGAAACCCTCCGGGCTGGATCCTGATGTTGTTCGGCGGTCCTTAACTTCATTGGTCTATTATTTATTGTTACCTGCATTGATTTTGCAGGTGATGTGGCGTGCACCGGTCGGTGTGGATTCACTGCGTATTGCATTCGTTGCAGCCAGTACAGTGCTGTTTGGCCTGACTGTCGCCGGACTGCTGTTGAAATTGTTTCCGGTACCACGGCCTTTGGCAGGCGCGGTATTATTGGCGGCCGGGTTTCCAAATGCGACATATTTAGGCCTGCCTGTATTAGAGGCCAGCTTTGGCCCTGCCGCACGCAGTATTGCGATTCAGTACGATTTGCTTGCGTGCACGCTGTTACTGATGACAGTGGGGGTTTATTTGGCAAAGCGGCTGGGTTCCGGATATTCGGCAGGCAGCGTCCGCTTGATGCTAATTGACTTGTTTAAAATACCACCGCTGTGGGCTATGCTGCTCGCATTGATCTTGAATTTTACCGGTTTGGAGCCGCCATCATTAATAGATAATATCCTTGGGTTGCTGGGTGCATGTGTTATACCGTTGATGCTGCTGTCTTTGGGAATGAGTCTCCGTTGGCAGACAATAGATATGCGGATGCGTATCTGGCTTTCTATTATTGCATTTATTCAGTTATTGTTATGCCCTGCTTTTGCGTGGTATTTAGGCAGTATGGCCGGTATGCGGGGTGAACTTTTTTGGGCAACGGTTATCGAAGCTGCGATGCCATGCATGGTTTTGGGTGTGGTCATTTGTGACCGGTATCATCTGCATACACCTTTGTATGCCACAGCGGTAACCGTGACAACAATCGTAAGTCTTGTCAGCCTGCCTTTATGGCTGGCGTTTGCAGGAGTATGATTAGAATCGCAGAATATGATATTTAAATCCAAAAATAACACACTGTCTGATTCGTTGCCGGGAAGGGAAACGCCAATGGCAGTGCCTGAAGTTCATTATGTGAATGGAAATCGAATGCTCCCGCCTTTTCCTGAGGGAATGCGTTATGCAATGTTTGGTATGGGGTGTTTCTGGGGTGCGGAACGCCGATACTGGATGCTGGAAGGTGTTTACAATACAGCCGTGGGTTATGCGGCGGGGACAACACCGAACCCTACTTATCAGGAAGTATGCAGCGGTTTAACCGGACATAATGAGGTGGTTAGAGTCATTTTTGATCCGCAGGTATTGCCATATCATGCGTTGCTGAAAGTTTTTTGGGAGTCGCATGACCCTACTCAGGGAATGCGTCAGGGTAATGATATTGGCACGCAGTATCGTTCAGGCATATATACTTATGACGATTTTCAGCATGAGCTTGCGAATAAATCATATGCAGCTTATCAGCAGAAATTGCTTGATAATGATTATCCGCCAGTAACGACAGAAGTGATAGATGCCCCTGAATTTTTTTATGCAGAGGAATATCATCAACAATATTTGGCGAAAAACCCTGGAGGTTATTGCGGGCTTGGCGGGACAGGGGTTTGCTATGACTCGCAGTAGGGTTAACGGCAATGAAACTGATTGCGCCCCTGGTGTTTGGCATCATACAGTGCTTTGTCCGCCCGTTCGAATACAGTTTCAATATCATCGTTGTCTTGAAAGCTGCTGATGCCGAATGACATTGTAATGTTTACAGCTTCTTTGTTGTGATGAAAAGGGCAGGTGGCTACTGCTTCACACAGTTTCGCGGCTACTGATTCAGCCGCACTTTTGTCGCTGTTAGGTAATACAATTACAAATTCTTCGCCACCGTATCGTGCGACAAAATCACACACGCGCAGTGCGCGCCTGACAACCTGTGCTATTAGTTTAAGCACCTTGTCGCCGGCCTGGTGGCCATATTGATCGTTTATTTTTTTGAAATAATCAATGTCGCCGACTATTAAGCTTAACGGTGCGCCGTAACGTTGCCAGCGCGCATATTCGGTTTGGATATAAGTTTCGTAGCTGGCCCGGTTGGGTATTTGGGTTAAGCTGTCGGTCGAAGCGGTTTGCACATGCGATTCAAGTTTTTCCTGAATCTGGTGGGATTGCGTTTCAATGTTTTCCAGGCGTTCATAAAGTTTTTGCATTTGCCCCTGCAGGGCTTTTTCATGCTCGGAATCATTTTGCTGGAATGTGTCGATTGCAGAAGTGATATTGTCGAGTTTTTGGTCAATCGATTGCTTGAGTTGTTCCAATGTGTTGCTGCTATGAACGGTATTATTGATTTCTGAAATGATGGCTGTTACAGATTCTTTTAGTGTTTTTTTGTTGCTAAGTTTTTGGTTTTGATACGATTGGGTTGATGATAATACCTGCTGTATTGTTTCAAGCTGGATATTGAGTTGTTTTAAAAAACTTTCAAACTCACTTTGTTGTGTTTGGCCTGCAGCCAGTGACAGTTCGGTAATTTTTTGTAGTACCCCGGTTAGCTGTTCCAGAGAAAAATTACCATTAATAATGTTTTTGAGCTGCTTTACTGTATCTGTATATGATTCGGGAACTGTCAGTTTTTCCAGTAATGTTAAAAGTATTACGGTGGTTTCAGATGTGACATTCTTGATATCGGTTGCTGATGGTATTTCCTGCCACGCAATGGTTTTACTCTCAGGGGGTGGTGATAGATCAAGAGCATCGTTATTTATTTCATCATTCGTTGGGTCGTCTGTATTTTCCTCTGAAGATTCGGTATGAATATAGGGCTGCAGGGATTTTTGCTGACAATCGGCGAAATCTTCAAGCAAACTTTTAAGGTCAAGTTTTCCTGTTTCATCTGAAAAAAGTAATTTATGAAGCTTGCGGAGTTTGCGTTTTAGTTTGTATGGGAGTTTTAATGCGAGCAGCTGTTCTACTGCCTGTCGCAAAATCTGTATAGACTGTTCCTGATTGCGGGTTTCCCGCTCAGCGGTTTGCTCCAGAACCTGTTCCAGCTCTTTTAATATAACAGGGATTTTGGGGTCCAGTGCACTACGGCGTACAATGGCACGCAGGTTTGTGAGCTGTTCCTGCAGCTTAGGATTTATTTCACTGCCGATACGGCAGACACTGAGAATGCTTTGAGTTAGTATGGTTATCTTGTCACGCAGGCTTTTTTCCTGCTCTTCAAAATGGTCAAGGCTGTTGAAATACTTATCTTTCCATTTCGAGTCGGAGTGTATAGAGTTTGGTACATCAACCATAGCACAAAGTATATTGAGAGTTTTAGGTTCTACAGCTTATCGGCCGAATATAAGCGGACTTAAGTGTTGTGATTGATTTTAAAAATATTTGATCGGGATTCCAGTAACCAAGTGGTATTATGAGATAGGTTTCAGTTTATGGTGAAGTATATGTTACGTAGATTCGGTATATTGCGATTAATATTGTTGACTACGGCATTGGTTACTATCCTGCTGATGCCATTTGTGGATATTACTGCGGCTCCTTCGGGTTGGGGTTTGATCAGCTCCGCTGTTTTGCCGGCTTTGGCCCCTATGGTGGTGATGATTTTAATGCTGGATTTGATCATGTGTCAGGTGTTGAAACATGATGCTGACCCGCAGCGGAAACGGGATTTGAATGTGCTCAGTGTTTTGTACGCGGTATTAATTGTGGCTGTATTTTTTTCATGGGTGCCGATTTTTTTGAAAGCCACATACTTTTAGGGCCTGTTCACACTCATTGCATTCACCTGTTGGGCCTTAAAAAGCGCCAATCACCAACAGTAGGCGCTTTAAGCGAAGCACGAGGAGAGAAGTTTGGTTATTCCAAATAAGCGACGCGCAACGCCGAGTGGCGTTTTTTAAGACCCAACCCGAAGGGCCGGGACCGTTTTTGCGCCCGGCGGCGTTATCATTCGCTTATGTGGAATAACCACATCACGCTCATTCTGCCTTGCCGGACACAAAAACGGCCTCCGGCAGGTGCATGCAATGAGTGTGAACAGGCCCTAGGATTTTCTTCTTCAAAATGAAGGTGTTTTGCGGCCATTGGTGTTTTGGAGCTGCTGCGCGATGATGTTCTGCTGGCACTTTCTCAATGCCATTGCGAATTCTGCCCCTGTCTGAAAACGTTTGTCCGCGTCTTTAAACATGGCTTTATTGATCACTGCTTTAACGCAGACTGGCAGCGCCGGCCGGATTTGCAGAATGTCTACAGGCTCTTCATTGGCGATTTTATACATCAGGGTTGAGATGCTTTCGGATGCGAACGGTAATTCGCCGGTAAGCAGTTGAAAAAATGTAACCGCCAGGGAAAATAAGTCAGACCTTCCGTCCACAGTTTCGCCGGCCAGTTGCTCCGGAGACATAAAGGATGGAGTGCCCAGTATCGTCCCGGTTTTGGTTTTGGAGGCATCAGCAATATGAGCGACGCCAAAGTCAGTAATCGTTGGTTTTTTGGTGCGGCGATCATAGATAATGTTTGCCGGTTTGATGTCGCGATGTACGACATTTTGATTGTGAGCATAGTTTAATGCGTCGGTGACCTGGATCATGATGTTGAAAAGGTCGCTGACTTTAAGCAGGTTTTCTTTCTTTGCATATTTTGACATATCCACACCTTGTAGATAATCCATCGCGATATATGCAAGGTCCTGATCTTCGCCGACATCGTAAATGGTGACGATATTATAGTGATTGAGTCTGCCGGCGGTTTTCGCCTCACGGAAAAAGCGCTGTTTAACCTCCTCAAGTTTGTCTTCTTCAAATTCTGCAGACAACGGCATGGTTTTTATCGCGACTGTCCGGCCGATTTTCGGGTCGTTGCCCAGGTATACCGTGCCCATAGCGCCTCTGCCGAGTTCGCCTTCAATTTGATAGCGACCCAGCATGGGTTTTTGTACTCCGTCTTTAGCGATAACCAATGTACTTTCAGCATTAGTGCCGGGTTTGCCAAGCACGACGGCATTGCTGGTTTGCAGGTTTTTTCGAACGCGATCTTTAGCGTCCCGGTAATCGGATTTGTGGGAGCGAATGAAACGGAATACATTAACCGCTTTGTTGAATTGTCTTTTGCGTTCATAGTCGAGTCCCAGGTTATATGTCAGGGACAGCAGCTCTTCATCCATTTTACAGCCACGGTATTTTTCAAAAGCCAAATCAAACTGACCTTGTGTGTGGTATGCCTGTCCGAGCAGGCGGTTGGAATTTGACAGTTCCTGTTGATAAAACTTTATGCGCTGTAGCACCAGGTTTTTAAAGCCAAGCAGCATATTGCCGAGCACCAGTGCAGAGATTGCACCCATTAATGGTATCCAGCTGAATAAAAATGCCATTGTTACAAAGTGTATGTTAAACAGTATAACCAGAAATAGACTGGTAACAGCGATTCCGGTGCCGGTATTCAGTCTGGGCAGAAAATAAGCCAGATAAAAACCAACCAGAATTAAAGCCAGATACCGAAACCAATAACTCCAGGTCGGTTGATTGAATAAGTCTTTTTGCAGGAGGCTTGAAATAGTATGTGCCTCTATTAACACCGGCGGCATCATAATATTGAGCGGGGTGGGGTATTTATTAGTCAGTTTACTGCTGGTCGGGCCGATCAAAACAACTTTATCGGAGAAAGTGCTGGGCTGAATTTCTCCGCTCAGTACTTTGGCGAAAGAATAAACTTTAAACGGCGGTATGTTGTTTTTCGCTTTGTAAAAAAAAGGCAGGGTTCTGAATTTGGTATCGGTGGGGATGACGCGGTCGCCATAGGTGACTCCGTTGCCATGTATGATTTGTATTTTATCCTGGTTGCCGGTCTTAGCGGCGACCACCTGGAGTGCAAAAGAGGGTAAAAATTGATCACCATAGGGAAATACAATCGGTCTGGCGCTGATGTCTTCGCCTGATACCGGCTTCCCGATTCCCAATCCCAATCCGGCCGCGCCACTGCCGAGTTCATTGACCGGAGTAATCAGGTTTTCAATATAAACAGCATGTTCGGGGTGCAGCCATTCAGGTATATGTTTGTAAATAGCGGGTTGTTCGCCCCGGATAGTGTCAACTGTATGCCGGGCTATTGTGCCCGGTATTTCAGGCAGTGAGCTCAGTGGTATTTGGCTGCTGGTAAAAGGCACGGATAAAATGACATTGCCGGCGCCGGTGAAGCTGCGGGCCAGCGTTTGGTCGGTGTTTAGTTTTTGTATCGCGCGGTTTAATAACAGTGTACCGGCTTGCTCATCGTTTCCACTATTATTTTGGTTTTTGAGTTTATTCAGTGCGGCTAATCCCAGCTCATTTTGACGGTTTTCCAATGCCAGATAAGGCGCGATTACCGAGGCGTTTGCTTTGCTGAGCAGCCGTGTCATGCGTGCCAGCGACTCGCGGTTCCATGGCCAGGGTCCCAGTGTATCCAAAGAAGCGTCATCAATGGCTATAACGACGATTTCGTCGCTGGGTGGGCGCACCGGAGTCACCCTAAGCCCAAGGTTATATACAGCGATATCCAGTGATCGTACGAACCCGGACCCCATAGCAAGCATAAGCACCAGGGCGACGGCAAAGCCAACGATCTTATCGGTATTTTGATCTTTCATAGCCACTTGGCATTTATCGGCATGTAGCGCTATTTTTTGCGGTAAAAGAATATAACAGTAAAAGGGTAGAAAATATAAGCACTTATTGAGTAAATATGGAAATTTGCTTTATGTTTTTGCGGCATCTTTGACTGAGAATTTAAGGTATTCTGTATATGGCTGAGGGTGTTAATTAATTCTGGTGAAATTAAACCGGTATTCGTTAAGTATTTCAGTGACTTAGCTGTTTAATTCTGTTGAGGTAAATGATGCGTTGCAGCCTTTTCCTGAAAAAAACCGCTATTTGGCCGTAACAATTTCTAATAGCTGTAATTCTGGGATTCCTGCAGGCATCGTGAGCAGGTTTTCGGGCTGATAAAGGCATAAAAAGTATGGTCTTTTGAAATTTGTGCCGCTTCCTGCCCCGGCCTGGGATTGTGCTTGCAGTGGATTTCCACTACTCTTTTGCGTCCCGGGCGTATGGGCCTGAATTTTTCAGGGGCTTTAAACCCTTCATGTATCCGGGTTGGGAATATTCCGCATCGCGCAGACGGGTGGTTTGCCGGTTTTTTTGATAAATGCAAGTACTTTCGCAATTACATTTACGCAAATAAAGGTTGGATATGTCAGATTCAAAAGTCGTTTTACAGGATTCGAAATCGGGCCAGGCACATGAACTGCCCGTACACCAAGGGACTTATGGTGCGCCGGTCATTGATATTACTTCGCTGAACAAGCAAACGGGGTATTTCACCTACGACCCGGGCTTTGTATCTACCGCCAGCTGTAAAAGCGACATCACTTATCTTGATGGCAATGAAGGCGAGTTAATGTATCGGGGCTATCCGATAGAGCAGCTGGCTGAAAAATGTAATTTTTTAGAAGTATGTTATTTGTTATTGCATGGCGAGCTGCCAAATGTCGGCGAAAAAGAATCTTTTGAGAATTCGATTGTCACACATACCTTAATTAATGAAAGTCTGTTGAATTTCTTTAAAGGCTTTCACTATGATGCTCACCCGATGGCGATGATGACCGGAGTTGTCGGGTCATTATCCGCTTTTTATCATGACTCGCTTGATATTCAGAATCCCCAACACCGCATGGAAACCGCGCACCGCCTGATCGCAAAAATGCCGACGATAGCGGCAGCAGCATATAAACATCGTATGGGTGAACCTTTTATGTATCCGCAAAATCATCTGAACTATTGCGGTAACTTTTTACATATGATGTATGCGCGCCCGGTCGAGGAGTATGAAGTGGACCCGATGGCAGAAAAAGCCCTGGATATACTGTTTATTCTGCATGCGGATCATGAGCAGAATGCGTCTACCTCAACAGTCAGGCTGGCAGGTTCTTCGGATGCAAATCCCTATGCGGCTATTGCAGCAGGGATTGCCTGCTTGTGGGGTGCGGCCCATGGCGGGGCCAATGAGGCGGTTTTGAAAATGCTGGACGAAATAGGGGATGTTAAAAACATTGAAAAATACCTTGCCAAAGCAAAGGATAAGACGGACAGTTTCCGGCTTATGGGTTTTGGCCACAGGGTGTATAAGAATTTTGATCCGCGCGCGAAAATAATCAAAACAATCTGTCACCAGGTTTTGGAAAAATACGGTGATGATCCGCGCATGGAATTGGCAATGCGTCTGGAAGAGATAGCACTAAAAGATGAGTATTTTATTGAGCGAAAGTTATACCCAAACGTTGATTTTTACTCAGGCATAATTTACAGCGCACTAAAATTTCCAGTAGAGATGTTTACAGTGATGTTTGCGATAGCCCGAACCGCCGGTTGGATTTCTCATTGGATAGAAATGATAGCTGACCCCTCTAAAAAGATTGGGCGGCCGCGTCAGTTATATACCGGTCCGGCGTCCAGAAATGTTCCTGATATCAGTCAACGGGGTTAAACTCGGTCTCGTAAGCAACTGATGTTGCGGGAGCTCGAAGTAGAACAGGTTTGAGTTCCTGCCGGGTGCCTGCACACTCAATATTTTTCAGCGCGCTGTCGTGTGCCTGAAGCGGTTGATTCGCTTTTTAGATATTGCAGGTAATTTTGCATTGCATGATCATGTTGCTTTTTCAATAAAGCCTGTTGGGTGCGGGAAGTATTATCTTGTTTTCGTAGTCTCATAAGGTTTCGTCCGCTTGATTGATTTTAAATATTCGATGTCATCAGGTTGGACTACAATTATCGGTAACGTAGAGTAAAGCTTTAGTGTTATGGATAAAATCTTATCTCATAACAGTGTGGTTATAGCAGTATGGGTGAGATAGGCTCTAGTTAATTATTGAGTTCAAAAGAGTTTTACCTGGTCTGTGTATGATAGTGGGTACAATGTAAGTATGGAGAATATTCAAGTCGATACCAGCAATGAATCCCGATTGACGTTTCGTGAAAGCAAGTCGGTTAACCAGCGCAAACTTGAGAAGCGGTTGCGTCGTAATGTTGGTGAGGCTATTCGGGATTTTAATATGATTGAAGAGGGCGACCGGGTTATGGTTTGCCTGTCCGGTGGCAAAGACTCATATACCATGTTGGATATATTGTTGAGCCTGCAGCGTAATGCGCCGGTAAATTTCGATTTGTTTGCAGTAAACCTTGATCAAAAACAACCGGGTTTTCCTGAGCATGTATTGCCGGATTATTTAACCGCACTTGGGGTACCCTTTCATATATTGGCCCAGGATACCTACAGTGTCGTTAAACGCGTGATTCCTGAAGGCAAAACCATGTGCGGTCTATGTTCGCGATTACGCCGTGGTGCATTGTATACCTTCGCGCAAGAGCAGGGTTTTACCAAGATAGCATTGGGCCACCACCGTGATGATATTATTGAAACACTGTTCTTAAATATGTTTTATGGAGCAAAGCTTAAAACCATGCCGCCGAAACTCCGTAGTGATGACAATAGGCATATAGTGATCAGGCCTTTGGCGTATTGTCAGGAGAGTGATATAGAAAAATATTCTGATTTGCGTGGCCACCCCATTATTCCGTGTAATCTATGCGGATCCCAAACCCATTTGCAGCGTGTCGCGATTAAAAAAATGTTACGTGACTGGGAGCAGGAATTCCCGGGCCGGGTTGAAAGTATTTTTAACAGTATGCGCAATGTTGCGCCCTCGCATTTGATGGATTCTGCGCTTTATGATTTTGCGTCACTTGAAAAAGAGCGCATAAGTGGCGGCAACGAAGAGGATAAAGAGCTATCGAGCCCAACTCAGTAGCAGGTGATGACGGTTCGTTATGATCGCAGTCCTTTGGATATCAGCAATCGCTCCGCCAAATCAAAACTATACTGCACCAGCAGCGCCAGTAATGCTGCCGGGATAGCCCCCTCCAATATCAGGCTTGTATCATCCAGGCGTATTCCGGTTAGTATGGGTTGGCCATAACCGCCGGCACCGATAAGTGCTCCCAGGGTTGCAGTGCCGACATTAATCACCGCTGATGTTTTAATACCGGCCAGAATGCTTCGCGTTGCCAATGGTAATTCAACCAACCGGAGTCTGGCAGTACGGCTTAGCCCGAGAGCTTTTGCCGATTCACGTACCGGTGGGGCGATATCATGCAGGCCGGTATGAGTGTTGCGTATGATGGGTAACAGGCTGTATAGAAAAAGAGCCGCGATTGCCGGAGGGCTTCCAATGCCCAGTAGTGGGATCATGAACACCAGTAGTGCCAGTGATGGGATGGTTTGAATAATCGCAGTGCAGCTTAATATAAATTGTCCGAGCCGGGTATTAAGGTAAGCAGCGATGCCTAACGGTAGTGCAACGAGAATTGCTGCTCCCAATGATATTCCAACCAATACCAGGTGTTCAATTGAATGACGAACCAGTCTGGACCACCGTGAATCAATTACAATTTCCGAATTTACATTCAGCTGTGTGCTCAGGTATTTTGCAGCAACTTCCGCTTCCGGTACACGCTCCAGTTTTGCCTGCATATTCATTGTTGTCATTGCGTCGGCAGTAATGACGTTTTCAAGACGTTTAAGCTGCCTGATGACTTGCGGTGCGCTTTGCTCCAGCTCAAGCCGGTATAAAAATATCGCATTATATTCGGGGAAATAGTTCAGATCGTCATGCAGGATTTTGATATTGTAATAATGTATTTCCGCGTCAGTGGTATACAGGTCGATTACATCCAGTGATTCATTGGTCAGACCCCGGTATGCAAGATCATGATCCAGGCCGCGAACCTTTTTTTGAGGTAGACGGTAATGCGTTTGTAAGCCCGGCCAGCCATCTGACCGGTTGATAAATTCATTACTGAAACCGATTTGTAACTCCGGATGGTTTGCGAGGTCTGAAATGGTATTGATCCCAAGCTCTGTGGCAGAAGCCGGGCGCATGCCCAGGGCATAAGTGTTATTAAAGCCGATGGCCCGGGTTGCGGCAATGCCCAGCGGTTTTAATAATGCATGTAAGTCGGTATTTTTATCATGACCGGCAAAAATTTCATGTAGAAGAGTGCCGCTATATTCAGGATAGATATCAATATCGCCGCGCAGTAATGCACTCCATAAAACCCTTGTGCCCCCTAATTGTTTTTGATGTACGGTTTTGGCGCCGGTGATTTGCGAGGCCAGTTCTCCGAGAATAACCGACTCAGTAAATGTTTTGGAGGCAATTGTGATTTGTGATTCGGCCCGGCAGTTGAAACACTCGAACAGCAGTATGGTAAATATAAAGATTTTGATTTTATTTGCGGTCATAGTGTTTTGTTAACGCGCGATGATTGAAGGTGCGCGTTGCGCATTAATAAACTGTTCCACGAAAGGTTCATTCGGGTTTTCAATCAATTGCCTGGCCGTACCCTGTTGAACTATTTTCCCTGAGCGTAACAAAACGAGATGGTCTCCAAAGAAGCCGGCTTCGTTAAGATCATGGGTGACCATCAACACTGTTTTCCCGAGTTTTTGAAATATGGACTTCAGCTGGCTCTGCATTTCAAAGCGAATCATTGGGTCGAGTGCGCCCAGTGGCTCATCAAGTAACAGTAAGTCCGGATCAAGAATCAATGCACGCATTAACGCCACACGCTGTCGCTGACCACCCGAGAGTTGCGAGGGAAACCGTTTAAGCTGCCCGGCATCCAGCTGAGTGAGTTCAGCCAGTGATTGCAACCGTTGTTCCGCGGTGTCCGGGGCAAGCTTGATATGCCGGGGCATCAACATAATATTATCCCGCGCACTGAGGTGCGGGAATAAACCGCCTTCCTGAATAACATAGCCCATCTGCCTTCTAAGCAGGTTTATATTTTGTGTGTTGATTTTCCCCTGTTTAAATAAAACCTCTCCCTGATCAGGTTTGATTAAACCGTTTATCATCTTCAGCAGCGTGCTTTTGCCGCAACCGCTGGGGCCGATAAGTATAGTGGTCTGTTGCCCGGTAATGTTTAAATGGGGAATATCCAATGCTACCTGGTTATCGAAGCTTTTTTGTATGTTGCTTAGAGTCAGCATCAAAATTTATCCATCGATTAAACTATCGGTTGATCCGGAGATTGAAATGAAAATTAACATCAGGTGATGCATCCTCTTTAATATCTTCGGCTACCGCGAAATCGAATTCAAACCGGTCTGTGATCTGCCAGGTTCCACCGATACTGAGTTGTAATACGTCGCTTAAAAAGGCGGTGCCAGGTGCCTTATAGAATTCTGTATGTGCCTCGAACTGTGCTTTAAATGCAAGCTGAGGCCATGTTTGCCATACAAGTCCCAGATTGCCATGAAATACGGTATTCTCCTGCAGCTCGGGTAATACATCGCCGTTACCAAGTTGCAATACACCGATTGTACCGTAAGAATTCAGCCGATTGCTGATGGTTTTTTTGCCTGCCAACCAGACAGATAAGTCTGCTGCCCCGCTGCCGTTTAGTGTTTCGCTGTCACCGGTGGGCAGTTTCAAGCCGGCCCAAAGGCTGTATGCCGAATGTTCGTTTGCATGTAACTGTCGCCCTGCGATCAGCTGAATGTCACCAAGCCCCGAATTGCGCCGGGTGAGTCTGAGTTGTTCGGTATTATTACGTTGATAAAAAAATAATAACCGGTCGCGCGGGTTCTCCAGTCGATCGCCCTGGCTAAAACCGAATGTATCATGATACTGTTCAATTGGCTGGTCCAGGAAACCGCCCGAATAAGCGATCAGTGGTAGAGATCCACGTATTGCCCAACCATCAGTCAGGCCGAAATCCATTGTCAGATTAAGCTGGTAAGTTTCACCGTCAATCAGTAACAGTGTATTTTCTGTGACGTCAATATTCAGCGTATTGCTGATATTCAAAGATATGCTGGTTTGTATACGGCCCGCAGCTGGTAATTCAGCTGCAGTTGCCGATGGCAGGCCATGGATTAACACCAAAGGATTTTGGTCGCGGGTTTGCAAAGGTGTTGTGGTAGTGCCGGCGGTTACCGTCTTGGCTGTCAGAAGCGCTATCAGCAGACCGTAAGCATAGAGGTTCATATACGAGTATCACTGCAAGTCATCGTTTTATGATTGGTTTAAGCTTCACAACTGATATTATGATATCAGTTATTGCTTACATAAGTGATTTAAGGTTCGTATGCAAGATTTGGTGCCAGCCAGCGTTCTGCAACTTCCAGGTTCATACCTTTGCGTGCCGCATAGTCGGTAACCTGATCCTTGCCTATTTTCCCGGTGCCAAAATATTGTGCTTCCGGGTGTGAGAAATACCAGCCGGATACGGATGCGGTGGGTAGCATTGCAAAACTTTCGGTAACTTTTATTCCCGCATGTTTTTCAGGTGATAACAGCTTCCACAGTGAGGCTTTTTCGGTATGGTCGGGGCAGGCCGGATAGCCCGGCGCAGGGCGAATGCCCCGGTATTGTTCTGCGATCAATTGTTCATTGTTAAGGCTTTCATCCGATGCATAAGCCCAGAACTCTTTTCGCACACGTTCATGCATACGTTCGGCAAAAGCCTCTGCCAGCCGGTCGGCCAGTGCTTTGAGCAGGATTGCATTATAGTCATCATTCTGCTCTTCAAAATGCTTCACATGCTTTTCGATGCCGTGACCGGCAGTGACTGCAAATGCGCCGATATGATCTCTGATATTGCTTGTTTTGGGTGCAATGTAATCGGCCAGACAGTGATTAAAGCGGCCTGTTTGTTTTACGCTCTGCTGACGAATGTGATGCAGAGTGATATCCAATTTTTTATCTGTGCCGTCACTGTATATTTCTATGTCGTCATCATTGATCGTATTGGCCGGAAAAAGCCCGATGACCGCTTGGGCGCCAAGCCATTTTTCCTCAATAATTTTATCAAGCATTGCCAATGCATCCTGATATAATTTGCGTGCCTCTTCACCAACAACTTTATCATCGAAAATTTTCGGGTATTTCCCATAAAGTTCCCAGGTTTGAAAAAATGGTGTCCAGTCTATGTAGTCGCGCAATTCTTCCAGCGGGTAGTTTTCAAATATTTTAATGCCTGTGAAGCTTGGTGCCGGAGGCTCATAGTTGTTCCAGTCAATGATTTGTTTGTTGGCGCGGGCATCTTGTAACGACGCCTGTTTTCGCTTTGATTGCTGGCTATCACGTGCATCGCGAATCTCACGATATTCCTGTTTCAGGTTTTCAGCATAGGCTGTTTTGTTAGTATCGCTCAGCAGGTTGCTGGCAACACCGACTGCCCGTGATGCATCCGGAACATATATCACTGGGTGTTCATACTGCGGGTCAATTTTGACTGCGGTGTGCAGCCGGGACGTGGTCGCACCGCCGATCAGCAAGGGAATATTGAATTCCTGTCGTTGCATTTCTTTTGCGACATGCACCATTTCATCCAGAGATGGTGTAATTAATCCGGATAAGCCGATGATATTGCAGTTTTGTTCCCGGGCGGTCTGCAGAATTTTTTCTGTCGGGACCATAACGCCCAGATCCACGATTTCATAGCCATTGCATTGCAACACGACCCCAACAATATTTTTGCCGATGTCATGCACATCGCCTTTTACGGTAGCCATCAGAATTTTACCGTTTGATTGATCCGCTGTACCGAGTTCTTCTTTTTCCTGTTCAAGAAAAGGCAGCAGGTAAGCAACGGCTTTTTTCATCACGCGGGCTGATTTTACGACTTGTGGTAAAAACATTTTACCTTCGCCGAATAAATCGCCGACCACATTCATGCCGTCCATCAATGGGCCTTCAATCACATGCAGGGGGCGTTCTGCATCCTGCCGGGCTATTTCTACATCCTCGTCAATAAAATCGGTGATGCCGTTGACCAGCGCATGTTGGAGCCGTTTGTGGACCGGCCATTCGCGCCACTGTAAATCGGTTTGTTTTTTTGTCGCGCTGCCATCGCCACGATATTTCTCGGCAATATTCAGCAGGTTTTCAGTACCGTCCGTATTGCGGTTCATCACGACATCCTCGACCGCTTCGCGCAGTTCTTCAGGGATGTCTTCATAGATTGCCAGTTGGCCGGCATTGACAATACCCATGCTTAAGCCGGCTTTGATCGCATGGTAGAGAAATACCGCATGAATCGCTTCACGCACCGGGTTATTGCCGCGGAATGAAAATGAGACATTGGAAACACCGCCGGAAATCTTTGCATAAGGCAGTGTCTGTTTAATTTCGCGGGTGGCCTCGATAAAGTCCACACCGTAATTATTATGTTCTTCAATACCGGTTGCGATTGCAAAAATATTTGGGTCGAAAATAATATCTTCCGGTGGGAAGCCAACGGTTTCAGTCAGTATCCGGTATGCACGCGTGCAGATCTCCACTTTGCGTGCTTTGGTGTCAGCCTGGCCGGTTTCGTCGAATGCCATTACGATCACCGCGGCACCATAATGCCGTACCAGCTGTGCCTGGCGGATGAATTCCTCTTCACCTTCTTTCAGGGATATTGAATTGACCACCCCTTTGCCTTGTATGCATTTTAAACCGGCTTCGATCACACTCCATTTGGATGAGTCGATCATGATCGGCACGCGGCTGATATCAGGTTCGGCCGCGAGCAGGTTCAGAAATTTCTTCATCGCATCGGCCGACTCAAGCATCCCCTCGTCCATATTGATATCGATGATTTGTGCACCGTTTTCAACCTGTTGACGGGCGACTTCAAGCGCAGTTTCGTAATCGTTTTCCTTGATAAGGCGTAGAAAGCGTGCCGAGCCGGTGACATTGGTGCGTTCGCCGACATTAACAAACAGGCTGTTGTCATCAATGGTCAGTGGCTCCAGCCCGGATAAACGCATAACATGTTTATGCTCGGGTATTTTCCGTGGCGGGTGTTTTGAAACCACTTCGGCAATCGCTTTAATATGTTCCGGAGTAGTGCCGCAGCAACCGCCGACGATATTCAAAAAACCGCTGGCAGCCCATTCATTGATATGTTCGGCCATATCTTCAGGAGTCAGGTCGTAGCCGCCCAGTTCATTTGGCAGTCCGGCATTCGGGTGGGCGGAGACCGGTGCATCCGCGATCTGTGCGAGTTCTTCAACATAGGGACGTAATTCTTTCGGGCCAAGCGCGCAGTTCAAACCAAATGCGAAAGGCTCGGCATGCCGTAAGGAGTTCCAGAATGCCTCGTTGGTTTGTCCGGTCAGAGTGCGGCCGGATGCGTCGGTGATCGTACCCGAGATCATGATCGGCAATTCGTCGCTGTGATCCGCAAAGTATTTTTTGACTGCAAATACTGCGGCTTTGGCATTCAGGGTATCGAACACGGTTTCAATTAATAAAATGTCTGCGCCGCCTTCAATTAATGCACCGGTGGACTCGTAATAGGCATCAACCAGTTCATCGAAGAAAATATTACGGAATCCCGGATCATTAACATCGGGTGAGATACTACAGGTGCGGTTGGTCGGGCCGAGCACACCGGCGACAAACCGGGGTTTTTCCGGTGTTTTGGCGGTGATTGCATCGGCGGCTTTGCGGGCGATCTGCGCGGCAGTCCGGTTAATGTCAGCGGACTGGTCTTGCATATCATAGTCCGCCATTGCGACACGGGTTGCGTTGAAACTGTTGGTTTCAATAATATCCGCACCGGCTTCGAGGTAGACAGTATGAATGGCTTCGATAATATCCGGTTGCGTGATCGACAACAGATCATTATTGCCTTTCAAGTCACAGTGCCAGTCCTGGAATTGTGAGCCCCGGTAATCGGCTTCCTCCAGTTTATGTCCCTGGATCATCGTTCCCATTGCGCCGTCAAGCACCAGGATGCGCTGCGCTAATGCGTTTCGGAGCTGTTCAATGCGTTTCTGTCGTGACATTTGCTTCGTGTAAAGTTGTGGCGTTGGTCAAAATGCCGGGCATTATATCTCTTATTCTGACGAAGAGTTCAGTTTTACGGTGAATACCTGGTTTGTGGATTTGCCGGCGATTGATTTGGAATGAGTGTTGACCGCGACGCAATGTATCGGTATTGTAGCGCCCCTGTTAAAAACTTGTATAAAAACGTTCACAGGTGCCCGACGACTGTAATGGTTGGTCGGGATAATCGGGAAGCCAGTGTAAACCTGGCGCTGCCCCCGCAACGGTGATCGACGAGATATGCTTTGTTTTTGCCACTGTGCGTTTGCATGGGAAGGGAGAAGCATATGTTGCCAGTCGTTAGCCCGGAGACCGGCCTGTAAACGGAGTACAAGTGTCGCGGAGGGCGGCACGTGTGATCGTATGTCCGGGCGGGAGGTCGCCCGGGTCCGCACGTGCTTGCTTTTTGGTTTGGTATCACCAACACAAAGAGGCAAGCTGTCATGAAAAACACTCTGAAACAAACCCTAACAGGCTGTTGTATGCTGCTCCCGGTTTTACCCGGGTATGGCGGGCAGCCATCAACCATTGAAATCCCGAATATTG
The DNA here is from genome assembly GCA_028284675.1 of Gammaproteobacteria bacterium. Lineage (GTDB taxonomy): Bacteria > Pseudomonadota > Gammaproteobacteria > HTCC5015 > HTCC5015 > JANQRI01. The sequence continues at coordinate 38,976 of JANQRI010000041.1, forward strand.
TCGTCAGTGCAACACGTTCGGCACAGCCGGAAGTTGTTATTCCTGCCGGTGTCAGCATTATTTCACAGGCGGAGATTGCTGCCAGCGGTGCGACTTCGGTCAGTGATGTTCTGCGCGGCCGTGGCGGTGTACGGATCACTGATTTATTCGGCGATGGGACTAATGCGACTGCTGATTTGCGTGGATTTGGTTCAGCCGCGGGGTCCAATATTCTGGTACTGATCGATGGGCGCCGTTTGAATAATACCGATATCGACCCGCCTGATCTGAGCAGTATTAGTTTAAAAGATGTTGAAAGGATAGAAATCATACAGGGCAGTGCCGGTTCTTTATATGGCGATCAGGCGGTCGGCGGGGTGATTAATATTATTACCCGTATGCCAAAGGAGTTTGCCGCGGATATAACATTGATGTCGGGGAGCTATAGCCGTGCTGCACTAACCGCGAATGTCAGCGATCGTGTCGGTGAGCGGTTTGCATACAGAGTGTCGGCAGAAACACTTCGCAGTGATAATTATCGCGATAATAACGAGCTGGAATACGCTAATTTATTCAGTCGTCTTGATTACCTGCACAGCTCAGGAAGCCTGTTTTTTGATTTGCAGAGTACCGATGAGGATTCGGAGCAGCCGGGTGCGCTGCTGGCGTCTGAAGTGGCTCAGGATCGCCGCCAGTCATTGATCGATTTTGCAAACGATTTTGATGAAACCAGGACGGTTAGTGCCCGGTTTGGCGCGAAGCAAAAAATCTCGAAGCATTGGGAGTTTGCCGGGGAGCTGACTGCCAGAGATGCGGACACCGATTTTGTGATTAATTTTAGGGGATGTGCGGATCCGACTTCGTTTACTTTTCCGTGCAGGACCCGGGCTGATGCTGATCGGGAGCAGCGTGAACAAAACTCTGTTAATCCGAGATTTTTAGGCATATATCCGACTGAAAACGGCGACATTTTATTAACAATCGGTATTGACTATACTGATTCGCGATACGATATCGAGAGTCTTTTTATAGATCGAACCAATGATCAGGAAATACGCAGTGTTTATCTGCAAGCGGTGGTTCCGGTCAGTCAACGGTTTTCGTATACGGTAGCCGCGCGTCAGGCTGAAGTTGAGAATATCCTGACAGATGTGTCGGCCTTTCCCAACGGTCAACCGATTGATGATGACCTGTCTGTTGCCGGGCTGGGATTTGCTTATGAACCGTCAGCAGCCTGGCGGTTATTTGCACGGTATGACCAGAACTTCCGGTTTGCAAAAGTTGATGAGCAGGCGTTTACCGAGGTCGGTGTGATCGGTTTGCGAACCCAACAGGGGGATTCGACGGAAATCGGTGCCGAATGGCAAAGCGCTTACCGGCATTCTGCAAAGCTGCTGGTATACCGTCTTGAGCTGGAAGACGAGATCGCATTTGACCCCACCGCGAATGGTCCGTTTGGCCCGTTTGGTGGCGCGAATGTGAATTTTGATGCGACTTTACGCGAAGGTGTGATTCTGGAAGGTCTTTATCAGCTTTCGGATCGGTTGAGCCTCTCCGGCTCAGCCGCTTTTACCGATGCGGAATTTGAATCCGGTGTTTTTGACGGGAGTACGGTGTCCGGTGTTGCTGACAGCGTGTTTACGGCGGCTCTGGATGTTCGTTTCAACCAAAGCTTGCATGCGTATCTGGAAATTCAGGATATCGGCGAACAGTTTTTGCCGGGTGATAATGCGAATCTACTCGATAAAGATGATGGCTATACACTGGCTAATATTAATGTGGATTTTACTTACGAAAACTGGATGTTTTCTGCTAGAGTGAATAATTTGGCTGACCGGCAGTATGTTGAAGTTGCGAATGCTTTCGGTGCGGTGAATCCATCCCCGGAACGGAATATATGGGTGAAAGCGAACTATCAATTTGATTAACTATAGTCCCGATGGGTAATCGTTTAAGCAAGATATATACACGTACCGGTGATGACGGCTCGACCGGCATGGCTGACGGCAGCCGGGTATCGAAGGATTCAACCGTCATTAAAGTGGTCGGTGAGGTTGATGAGCTTAATGCATTTATAGCAGGGATACTCGTAAAACCATTGCCGGACAAAATCCGGGAAACTTTACTTAAAATCCAGCATCACCTGTTTGACATTGGTGGTGAGCTGAGTTATCCGGCCTATTCGAAAATAGATGCCGATAAAGTGAAGTGGCTGGAGGACACGATGGACACATTCAATGAGCAATTGCCGCCATTGAAAGAGTTTATCCTGCCGGGTGGTGGTGAGGCAGCGGTTGCCTGCCATATCGCACGGGCTGTCAGCCGTCGTGTAGAGCGCAGCCTGGTTAGCTGGAAGCTTGAGAATGATGCATTGAATCCGCAGCTGCTGATTTATATAAATCGTTTGTCGGATCTGTTGTTTGTGTTTTGCCGTTCGATTGCGGCTGCGGCAGGTGAGCCGGAGACGATGTGGCGCTCGGAACAATAATATGAAATCATTCATACCCGGTTGTAAATTTCAGGATACAGAGGAAATTGTATGAAAGCACGCTTGTGGGCTTTATTGACGATTGTGGTAATGGTCAGTGTATTTCGTTTGTTACCGCATCCGCCGGGTTTTACGCCGGTGCTGGCACTGGCATTATTTGCCGGAGCGCACTTTCCGGAGCGGCGCCTTGCATTGTCGATTCCGCTGTCGGCGATGCTGTTATCCGACTTGATTATCGGTTTGCATAGTACCCTGATATTTGTGTATGGAGCCATTGTATTAATTGTTCTGCTTGGGCGTTTATTGCGTCGTTATGCATCCTCAGCTTATCTGGTTGCCTCGGCAGTCTTCAGCACGCTGCTGTTTTATCTGATAACGAATTTTGGCGCCTGGCTGACCTTGCCTGAGTTTTATGCCCGTTCGCTGGCCGGTCTGCAGACTGCGTATATAGCGGCGATACCGTTTTTACAAAATAATCTGCTGGGAACTCTGTTTTTTACATTGTTGCTGTTCGGTGGCATTCGTCTGCTGGAACAGATATTTCCGGTCTTGGCCGAAAATCGGTCCGGTACGCAAAAATAAACAGGTCCCGCTGCTTGTGTTAAAAGCCTGGTATTGACAAAAGATCAGGCTTAATGCGCCGATACTGTATTTTGTGCATATGTTCACTGGCCGATACAGAAACAGCTGCTACAGTTTCGTAGCTTTTTTAATAAATGAGGATTATTTATGCGACAGCAAATTTTAGTCAGCTTAACGCTTGCATCAGCCGTTTTTCTGCAGGCGTGTACCACCGTTAACCCCTATACGCGGGAAGAGCAGACCGCTAAAGCGACCAAAGGTGCTGCAATCGGTGCGGCGGTTGGGGTATTGCTTGGAATTGCCTCCTCAGACAGCAGCCGAAAACGGAAAGAGCGGGCACTAAAGCTTGCCGGTGTCGGTGCATTGACCGGTGGTGGTGTCGGCTATTATATGGATGTTCAGGAAACCAAATTGCGTCAGCAACTGGATGATACCGGAGTCAGTGTGACCCGTGATGGCGATAATATTATTCTGAATATGCCCGGGAATGTCACTTTTGATGTGAACAAGTCTCAAGTGAAACCACAGTTTTTGGATGTGCTGGGTTCGGTCGTAACAGTGTTAAAAGAGTATCAGTCAACGATGATTGAAATAGCCGGGCATACCGACAGTAGCGGCAGTGAATCCTATAATCAGCTTTTATCGCAAAGTCGCGCGCAATCAGTGACTGATGAGCTGGTTAAGCTTGGGGTTAAACCGGTTCGTGTCGATACGGTAGGTTATGGTGAAGCGCGGCCGGTTGCCAGTAATGATACAGCGCAGGGCAGGCAACAGAATCGGCGGGTGGAGTTGACTTTACTGCCGTATGTCGAAGAAAGCTGATTATTTAACTTAGTGTGAACAGGCCCTAGGCAGATTCACTCAGCGGCGGGACTTCGGCATGATTATTAAACCATGCGAGTTCCGTCCGTAGTTTAACCACTTCACCGATAATAATCAGCGCAGGGGCGTCAATCTTCCAGGATTCAGCAAGTTCCGGCAACGTGCCAATGGTGCCGGTCAGCACGCGTTGTTTTGTTTCAGTGCCGTTTTCAATGATAGCCGCGGGCCTGTCGGCAGGCATGCCGTGTAAACGCAGAAGTTTGCTGATGGAAGGCAGGCTTTTTAAACCCATATAAAACACCACAGTCTGGTTTGCCCGCGTCAGTGATTTCCAGTCGATATCGCCGGCCAGTGCAAGCTTTCCGTCTTTCAGGTGGCCGGTCACAAACAGGCATGACTGTGCGTAATCACGATGCGTAAGCGGAATTCCTGCATAAGCGGCACAGCCGGTTGCAGCGGTGATACCGGGTACAACCTGAAAGTTGATACCGGCCGCAGCCAGCTCTTCCAGTTCTTCACCGCCCCGTCCAAATATAAAAGGATCACCACCTTTAAGGCGACATACACGTTTTCCATCACGGGCCAGTGTCAGTAAAAGGCGATTGATTTCAGCTTGCGGCTTAACATGATGATTTTTGGTTTTGCCGACGTAAATTTTCTCAGCATCCCGGCGAATCAGATCCAGTATCCGGTCGGATACCAGCCGGTCATACAGCACAACATCAGCTTGCTGCATGAGTTTCAGGGCCCGGAAGGTTAACAGGTCCGGATTCCCCGGGCCGGCCCCGACGATATACACTTCACCTTCGGGTTTTTGCAGGCTTGATTCAGCCTGGTTCAGATGTTGGCGCAATATTTCGATACCATCGCTTTCGCTGGCATTCAGGACCCGGTCTGCGCCGCTGCCGTTGAATATGTTTTCCCAAAAATAGCGTCGGGCGGTGACCGATGGAATGCGCTTTTTGAGTTCAGCACGAAATTTGCCGGCTATTCTCGCGAGTTTTCCGTATCCGGCCGGAATCAGCCCTTCGATTTTCTCGCGGATCATTCGCGCCAGTACCGGAGCTTGTCCATCGCTGGAAGTGGCAATAACAATAGGTGAGCGGTCAACGATTGATGGAAAGATAAAAGTACACAGGTCCGGTTGGTCAACCACGTTGACCGGAATATTTAAATGCGTTGCATGCTCATATACTTGTTGATTGACCTGAGGGTCATTGGTGGCGGCGACAACCAGGCATTTGCCTGTCAGTAGATCCGGTGCAAAAGAGCCCGGATGGTGAACAATATTTGAGTTCCGGCTCAACGCTTCTACCGAGGTCGATAATGTGGGTGCGGCGACTGTGACCTGAGCCCCTGCTTTAAGCAAAAGCTCTATTTTGCGGCATGCAATCGGGCCAGCGCCGATCACGAGGCATTCACGGCCACGGACTTTCAGAAATATCGGTAATGTATTCATGCCGGTAAAGCGTTGTTACAGCGCGCTTGTGGTTCCTGTATGCAGGCCGCACTCTTTTGCTTCCGGGTTTTCCCACCACCAGCGGCCGGCACGGATATCTTCACCAACCGTAATTGCGCGGGTGCAGGGCGCACAGCCAATGCTGGGATAGTTTTTATCATGCAAGGCATTGTAAGGCACATCATTCGCTTTGATATATGCCCAGACATCTTCCTCTTCCCAGGCGGCGAGAGGGTTTGCTTTGAACAGTCCGAAAGTTTCATCGTACTCCAGTTCGGGCAGTTCGGTACGGGTTACCGACTGGCTTCGTCGTCTGCCGGTAATCCATGCATCCTGGCCATTCAGTGCGCGTTTTAAGGGTTCGGTTTTGCGAATCGCGCAGCATTGTTTGCGCAGATCCACGCTGTGATAAAAACCGTTAATACCGTTTTCGCGGGTATATGTTTCGATTGCAGCGGTATCCGGATAATAGAGAGTGAGCTTAAATTGATAATGCTCCTCTATTTGTTGCATCAAGGTGTAGGTTTCCGGGGGCAGCCGTCCGGTATCAAGGCTGAAAATACCGATATTCGGGTATTTTTTGCGCAATATATCGGTCAGCACCATATCCTCTGCGCCAAGGCTGTTTGCGAACACAATATGCTGATGCTCCTTGACCAATTGCTGAATAAGCTTATTGGAAGCATCCAGCTTTTGGTTGGAATTGTCTCTAATTGCTGCCATTTGCGTTAAAAGTGTTGTGTTACTGTTAAAAAGTCCGGAAATGGGGGGTAACGGGTGATGAAAAACTTCATTACTCTATACTATTTTCTAATTTCCGAAAAGAATATTTATTTATTTTTTTATTTCGATAAAGAATATATACTTTATTGCTCTCAAGCCAGGACAGCTGATCAGACGATGAAATTACAGCAATTAAGGTTTTTATCTGCAATTGCAAAACATAATCTGAATATTTCCGCTGCCGCGGAACATTTGTATACCTCACAGCCTGGTATCAGTAAACAAGTAAAACTACTGGAAGAAGAGTTGGGGGTCGAGCTGTTTACCCGCAGTGGTAAGCATCTTACCCAGATTACACCGGCCGGCCTTGCGGTGATTTCAAAAGCGAACCTGATTTTGAAAGAGGTCGCTAATATCAAGCGTCAGGCTGAAGAGTTTCGTGACGAACACAAAGGCACCCTGGACATAGCAACCACTCACACGCAGGCGCGTTATATGTTGCCGGCTGTAATCGCTGAATTTCGGCGGCAGTATCCGGATGTGCTTTTGCATTTGCATCAGGGTACACCGCGGTTGATTTCCGAGATGGCGGTTTCCGGAGAGGTTGAGTTTGCGGTGGCGACCGAAGCGATTGCATCATACGCTGATTTGGTGATGATGCCCTGTTATTGCTGGAACCGTTGTGTGGTTGTGCCGCCCGGGCATCCGCTGGCTTCTGCAGGGCAGCTGAGTATCAGGGAGCTGGCGGAATATCCTATTGTGACTTATGTTAAAGGTTTAACAGGTCGTGCAAATATGGATGCCGCATTTGCAGAGGCTGGGCTTAAGCCGAATCTGGTTTTTACCGCGACCGACGCGGATGTTATAAAAACATATGTACGTTTGGGGTTGGGTGTTGGTGTTATTGCACGAATGGCCTATGTGGCGGATCAGGACAGTGACCTGGTTAAAGTTGATGCCGGGCATTTGTTTGCGCCGAGTATAACGAAGATTGCGTTCCGGCGCGGCACTTATTTGCGCGGCTATATGTATAGATTTATGGAGCTGTTTGCATCTCATCTGGACCGTGACAGGGTCGATGCTGCTGCATCGTCTGCGAACCAGGATGAGGTGGATAAATTGTTTGATCAGGTTGGGTTGCCTGATTACTAGAGCCTATCTCAAACCAAAGTATTTATAAATTCACAGAACAAGTGTTAATAGTATAGTGGCAATGAATTGTGTGAAGCTTTGATGATGCTGTTTTTTTTGCCGCTAAAATTTATTATTTCTGCTTTGAAGTCCGCGTTAGAGTATTTTGTTTCAAACGTATCGGCATCCAACGATGTTTTAAGGTGTTGCTTAAGCATGATCGACTTGTTCGGTTCTATCATATGTACTTCCAGCGGTTTATGCAGGTATGGACCGCCGGATTGCGGTGGACCGGACTTCATATAAATAAATTCATTATCACCTTCGCCTTTTACTGCAAAAGACTTTATGGTACCCGGCCGTCTTCCGGCATTGGTGACAAATACATCGACCAGTAATACCTGACGGCCTCTACCCATATCAGAAAAATATGTTCTCTGCTTATTAATGATTGAAATTTCAATATTGGAGTCGTTTTCCTTTATTGAATCAAGTGCAATACTGGTGAAGACCGTCAACACTGATATAAACGCCACCGCTACTGAAAGAAACGAAGAACTGAGCCCCAGATACCGGCGCCAGTTCTGAAAGCTGCCGCAATGACGGCATTTTACGGCGCTACTGCTGATAATTTCTTTACATACTCTGCAATGGGTTGTTTCGTTGTTTTGCATGCCCGGTCTCCTGATCAGCGTTTGGCCGCAAATGGGGCGTTTTTTTTGAGTTGTGTGCGGTTTCTTTTAACTCCAGTTTTTGAAAGGAGTTTTTACCAGGTTCACATTATAATAGCGCTTGTCAAAGGTGACTTCATCTCCGAGCCAGTCAGGGCGTGCAAATATTTCGTTTTCAGCTTCAAGTTCGATTTCTGCGATGATCAGCCCTTTGTTTTCCCCTTCGAACACATCAATTTCCCAGATATGACCCTTATATTTTAGTTCATACCGGGTTTTTTCTATTGGTGGTTTTTCACAAAGTGTGTCGATAATCTCCCGGGCTTCGTGAGCTGGAATGGGATATTCATATTCGGCTCTGATCGCCCCGGTATTTTTGCCTTTAATTGATAAAAAGGCCTTCTTATTATTGGTGACTCTGATGCGTACCGAAGTATGGCTGGAAGAGGGCAGGTATGCCTGAATAACTTCTATTCCGTCGCTGAGCTCATTGAGTATATTTTTATCAACTAAGAATTTACGCTCGATCTCTATGCCCATGGTGCGGTCCAGAGGTTTTTTATTCTGAACAGCGTTATGCTGGTTTAGCCGGATATCGTTGCCGCATCATCGGCTGCCGGCTGATACCGTACGCTGAAGTCCTTGAATGCAGCAAGTGCGTTTTCCATGTTATTGCCATGTTCGAGATCAAATGCATCAAAACCGCAACGTTCCATATAGAACAGCTGGTCACGCAGCACATTCCCGATTGCACGGATTTCTTTTTTAAAGCCATGGCGTTCTCTTAGCAGTCTGGCATATGAATAGCCGCGCCCGTCCTTAAATGCTGTAAACAGAATAGCTATCAGGTCAAAGTTGCCAAGCTCATCTTTGATATCATCAATGGAAACACCATTGCCAATACAAACCCCCAGCTTTCCGTTACGATTCAGCAGCTTTTCGCGTTCATTTTGCCACTGATCGAAGGACACAATAATATCAAGGTCTTCGTCCGACGGGATGGCCTGTTCTTCTTCACCGCCGGTGTACAACCAATGGTCTTCGATGATTTGACGGTCTTTAATGATATGTTTGGTCATCTTTAATGCCTGCCTCTGGTGCTTATGCATACACAGCTTCTTTGAATGGCTGCATGCCTATGCGCCGGTAAGTGTCGATAAAACGCTCATCGCCTTCACGTTTGTCGGTGTATACATCAATAATTTTTTCCAGAGTGTTGGCAACGTCTTCTTTTGCAACTGCAGGGCCAATAATTTTTGCCAGTGATGCATCTTCTGCAGCCGAGCCACCAAGTTGGAACTGATAAAACTCTTCGCCTTTTTTGTCGACGCCGAGTATGCCGATATGACCCACATGATGATGGCCACAGGCATTGATGCAACCGGACATTTTGAGTTTGATTTCCCCCAAGTCATACAGATAATCGAGATTATCAAATTTCTCGTTGATTTGTTTTGCAATGCCGATTGAGCCGGCATTGGCCAGGCTACAGAAATCCAGGCCCGGGCAGCAAATCATATCGTTCAGTGTACCGATATTGGCAGTTGCCAGGCCCAGTTTGCCCAAAGCCTGATAGAGTGCATGAAGATCGCCTTGTTTTACATCGGCAAGAATCAGGTTTTGGTCATGGGTGACACGAATCTGGCTAAAACTATACTGGTCGGCAAGATCAGCAACTGCTTCCATCTGTTCGTCGGTCATATCGCCGGGTGCGATACCCGGAGCTTTCAGGCTGATGTAAACACTACGGTATCCGGCGATTTTATGCTCTACAGTGTTATGTTTTGTCCAGGCGGCAAAATTTTTATCTGCCTGGATCTGCGTACTAAAGCTTGAATCGTCGGCGGCATTTTTGTCATAAGCATGTGGCGTAAAAAATTCACGAAAATGCTGTAGCTGGTTCTCGTCAAGCTGTAATGCGCTATCCCGAATATGCTCCCATTCGGCATCGACCATCTCACGGAATTTTTCGATGCCCAGTGCATTGACCAGAATTTTTATGCGGGCTTTGTAAATATTGTCGCGCCGGCCATGCTGGTTATAAACGCGCAGAATCGCTTCCAGATAGGAGAGCAGGTGTTTTTTCGGTAGGAATTCACGAACTGTCTGCGCAATGTAAGGGGTACGGCCCAGTCCGCCGCCAGCGAGAATTTTGAAGCCGATTTCGCCTTGTGGGTTTTTAACCAGATAAATGCCGATATCATGTACCAGGGTGGCGGCCCGGTCGTTTTTTTCAGCGCCGCTGACCGCGATTTTGAATTTCCGCGGTAGATATGAAAATTCGGGGTGGAAGCTTGACCACTGGCGAATAATTTCACAGTAGGGCCGGGGGTCTTCGAGCTCATCGGGGTTTACGCCGGCAAGATGGTCAGAGGTAGTATTACGTATGCAGTTGCCGCTGGTCTGAATCGCATGCATTTCCACTTTGGCAAGATGGGCCAGAATATCCGGTACATCTTCCAGCTTAGGCCAGTTGAGCTGAAGGTTTTGGCGCGTAGAGAAATGGCCATAGCTTTTGTCGTATTTGCGGGTTATAAAGCCCAGCATCCGGAGTTGCTCGGAAGACAGCAGTCCATAAGGAATAGCAATACGCAGCATAGGCGCGTGACGCTGGATATACAGGCCGTTCATCAGGCGGAGCGCACGAAACTCGGCTTCTCCTAATTCACCTGCGAGAAAGCGACGGGTTTGATCACGGAACTGCTCAACCCGTTCATCAACGATCTTTTGATCAATTTCGTTATATTGGTACATGTTTGGTCGCGATTCAGCTCGAATTTTTGAGGGGCATCACTATAGCAATGTCTCTTTAAAACCAAAAAGAATAAAAATTCATTAAGTTATTTGATTTAAGCATATATCCTGTTAAATCGGTAGGGGGGTTAAAATGAATATACCAGTGTTACTGCAGTGGTGCGGTCGGTACTTTCATTACCCGCCGGTGGGTCTGAGTTGTGTTTCACGGTATACGTGAATTTCAGGGCCAGGGTTTTATTCATTGCGACTTTAATGCCGGTCACTGATTCGGAGCTGGTATTTTCCTCGCCGGACTCTACCAGCAGATCCTGGGTAAAGCTGGTGCTTTCAGTCAGTAAGGTATCGAAATGCCCGGCCAGCCTGCCGATAGTTTCGTCTTCTGTCAGGCCGGTCGCGTCAATTTTGTTTTCACGATAACCTGCACCGACTTCCAGATCGAGATGAGTATTTTCCCGCTTGATAATATGCCAACCGATACCTGCGGTGATTGAGGCCTGATACTCAAAACCGCTAAAGCGATCGTCATCGTAGCGGAATGCACCAAATGCATAAGTGCGTTCCCCAAATTTATAGTCGCTTTTTTCGGTCAGCAGATAACGTTCGGCGGTAGTGCTATTATTCTCGGTGGTTTTTCTCGCATCAATTCCAAAACTATGCTTCCATTTGGATGTTTTGTACGCTGCCTTCAGGTTGCCGTTCAGGCTTTCGTTGTCTGTATTGCCGCTGTTGATAATCAGACCCAGCCCACCTTCGCCACTGAGCTTCTTAGGTGGTGCTGCTTCCGCAGCCGGCTCGTCCTGTGCGTACACAGAAAGTGAAAATAACACTGTCAAAAATAGTGCAATAATGCGATACATAAGCTGCTCACCAGTTGTTTGAGTGGGATAAATTCGCCGCGCATAATAACAGTCTGTTTTTGTGATCGCTATCGGAAAATCATAAAATGTGCTGTCTTTTAAGTTGCGGTAATTTTCATAATATATGCAGCGTTATACATGCCCTTGACCCGTAAAATTATTCATATTGATATGGATGCTTTTTATGCATCGGTTGAGCAACGCGATTTTTCTGAATACCGTGGAAAGCCGGTTATTGTCGGTGGCCAGCCAAACAGCCGTGGTGTTGTCGCCGCCTGCAGTTATGAGGCGCGACGTTTTGGTATCCATTCTGCAATGCCCTCTGCGACGGCTTATCGTGCATGCCCACAGGCCATATTTGTGAAACCAAGGTTTGAAGTTTACCGGCAGGTATCGGCTGAGATCCAGGCAATATTTCGTCAATTCACTTCGATGGTTGAGCCATTATCGCTGGATGAGGCTTATTTGGATGTGAGTGAATGCCGGTTGCATTCGGGGTCAGCAACTTTGATCGCAAAACAGCTGAAATCGGATATTAAGCATATGACCGGGTTAATCGCATCGGCCGGTGTTTCTTATAATAAATTTCTGGCCAAAGTAGCATCGGATATGGATAAGCCTGATGGTTTGTATGTGATAAAGCCGGAACAGGGTGAAGAATTTGTTTCACAATTGCCGATAAGAAAGTTTTTTGGGATCGGCCGCGCAACCGAAACCAAGATGCATAGCCTGGGAATTTATACCGGTACTGATTTGAAAACCTGGTCGCGTGAGGCTTTATTGGCGCGGTTTGGTAAGGTGGGTAACTTCTATTATTCAATAGCGCGGGGGATAGATAAACGTGAAGTTAACAGCCAGAGGGTGCGTAAATCAATCAGTGCTGAAACTACATTCACCGAAGATCTGAGTGATGTTACCGAAATGCTTAATCAGATAAAACACCTCGCTGAAAAGGTGGGTAACACCCTTGCCGATAAACATTTGTGGGCAAAAACACTGATTATTAAAGTCAAGTTTGATGATTTCAGCCAGGTTACCCGCAGTAAGACTCTGGAGTGTCCATTTCAGTCGCCGGCTTTGTTGGAAGATGATATTAAAACGTTGTTGGAAAGCACCGAAGCGGGTGTCCGCAAAGTAAGGTTGTTAGGTGCCGGTGTTTCGGGTTTGCTGCATGAGGATTGCATGGAAAGCAGCACTCAGATCGCATTGCTTTAAGATACCGAGTATCATCCGGTATAGTTTAAGTTTTGTAGGCAGGTTCTGAGCATGGATGAAGACCGTTACGCCAAAATAGCCGAATATTTTATTCAGCGAATTCCGCATGTTAAAGATATGGGAATGCAAATCAGTCGGCTGGATACCGGTTTGGCGGTTGTGTGTGTGTCGCAGCAGTCTTTTATGCTGGGTAATACCAGGCATAATTTGATTAATGGCGGTGTGATCTCCAGCCTTGTTGATACTGCTTGTGGCATGGCGGTTTGTACACTGATTAATGAGTCGGAACGTATTGCGACACTGGATCTGCGTATTGATAATCTGCGCCCGGCAGTTGGTGATTTACCGCTGGTGGCTGAAGCCGAATGTTACCATATGACGCCTCAGATAGCGTTTGTTAAAGCGGTTGCGTATCAGGATAACCGTGAACGCCTGATCGCAAACAGCATGTCGACATTTATCCGAAAAAAAACCGGGTCCGGATCGACTCCAGCATGAACGATAAAAGCGAATTGCTGAAGGCTGTTGATGCTGAAGACTATTTACAGCTGGTGTCTCTGGTGCCTTATGCTGATTACCTGGGAATGAAAATTAACCGGCATACATCCGGCCTCCAGTATCTAATGCCGTTCAGGGAAGCACTGCTTGGAAACCCGGTATTGCCGTCTTTGCACGGTGGTGTGATTGCGGGTTTTATGGAAAATGCGGCACTGATTGAGGTGCTGATCAAACAACGACAAAATCGTATTCCAAAACCGGTGGATTTTTCAATTGATTATTTACGTCCGGGCCGGGCGCAACAATGTCAGGCCCGGGTCGAGGTGGTGCGTGAGGGAAAGCGTATTGTGTTGGCGCGTGTAGATTGCTGGCAGGATAGTGAAGATGCGCTGATTGCTCAGGTGCGCATGCATTTTTTGTTGGAGGAGTCGGAGTAATTATTTGTAGAGGTACCTGTTTTACTTCAGCAACTTTTTCACAAAGGCCAGAACCAGCAAATCAACGGCACTCCAAGTGCAATAATGAGTATTTCCAGAGGCAGACCCAGTCGCCAATAATCCCCGAAACGATAACCGCCCGGACCCATGACCAGGATATTGTTCTGATGACCTATTGGAGTTAGGAAAGCACAGGATGCGCCGACTGCCACGGCCATTAAAAATGCATCCGGATTAACACCGAGCTTAATGGCGACGGCGGTTGCAATGGGCGCCATAATAACTGCAGTGGCTGCGTTATTCATAATATCCGATAGCGTCATGGTGACGATCATTACAATTGTCAGTATGACCACAGGGCCTGTGTATGCGCTAAGCCCGGTAATGGTATCAGTAATTAATGCCGTGCCGCCGGTATTTTCCAGGGCCTGGCCCAACGGTATCATCGCTGCCAGTAGCAAAATAACCGGCCAGTCAATGGCTTCATATGCATCGCGCATCGGGAAAATTTTAAACAGGCCCAGTAACGCTATGGTTGTGCAAAAAGCAATATGGACCGGTACCCAGCCCATTGCACTAACGGTTAAAGCAGTTGCAAAACCGGCTATCGGCCAGAATGCATCGGGTTTACTGACTTTCAGGTTGCGTTTTGCCAATGGCAGGCAGCCAAGGCGATTAATCATTTCAAATACATTTGTAGTCTCGCCCTGCACCAGTAATATATCGCCGGCCTGTAAATTGACATGGTTCAGGCGCTGTTTCAGAGAGCGGCCCTGACGTGCAATGCCCAGCAGGGCGATACCATAACGGGATTGTAGTCGCAGGTTTTGAAAGCTGCGCTTTTCGACCCGTGAGCCGGGAACGACAACTGCTTCTACAACACTGACTTCCTCGGAATCCAGGTCTTTTTTCTTTAAAGCGACTTCGCTGACCAGTTCCAGCCCCAGTTTTTCCAGAAGTTCCGGCAGCTTGCCCGGGTCGGTTTCCAGAATCAGGATATCCTTTTCACGCAGCTCAACCTGTTCGAGATGGCGTTTACCCATAATGCGCTGCTGTCCGCGCAACAGTCCGACAATTTCAAAATTCTCAGATTGTTTCTCCAGTTCCGAAACAGGTGTCTGCAGGTATTGTGATGCGCTTGTGACGACAGCCTCGACAATATAGTCATTAATCTCGAAGAGTTCTTCAGGTGATTGTTTGCCGCGTCTGGCTTTGGGTATTAGTTTCTGACCGATTAATGTTACAAAGATTACGCCGGCAAGTGCCAGGAAAAAACCGACCGGAGCAAAATCAAAAATAGCGAACGGTTCTCCACTGATTTGCTGGCGGTAACTGGCAATAATAATATTGGGAGGTGTGCCCATAAGAGTCATTAAGCCACCGAGGATGGTGCCGAAGGATAGAGGCATTAATATGGCTGCAGGTGGTATTTTATTTTCAGACGTAGATCTGAGCGCCAGCGGCATTAACAGGGCGAGTGCGCCTACATTATTCATAAATGCCGAGAGTATTGCCGCGACCCCAACCAACAGGCTGGTGTACAGTAAAGTATTATCGGTGGTTTTAACGAGATAGCTTGCAAAATGATCCAGTATGCCGGAGTTTTGCAGGGCTTTGCTGATGATTAGTACCGCGGCTACAGTAATCACTGCCGGATGCCCGAGTCCGCTGAAGGTTTGTTGTGCGGGAACAATGCCAAGTAAACTGGCGGCTAATAATGCGAGCACTGCGACGACATCATAACGCCATCGTCCCCAGATAAAGAAAATCAAAGTCAGTCCAAGGATAATGAAGAGTTGAGTGCTGGCTGCAATATTCAATGTTTTTGTGTAACCCGGTTTTTATATTGATAAGTATGCCGTTATCGCCCGGGGCAGCTGTTCAAGATCTCATTCCAGGGTGCATTTGGCAAACATTACAGCCTGTAGTGATTGCAGGCCGGATAGTTTTTTAGCAATGATCAACTAATCCAGTTTGTGTAAAAATTAACAAGTGTCGCCAAGACCAGGCAAAAAACGCTCAATGAAGCGCAGTGTACATTAAGATTATACTTTTGGCACTTTGCTTTTTTTAAGGTTGGCCTCAGTGATAGTGCCGGATTCCAAAATGGAAACCACCATAATAAGGGCGGCCATAACGGTAATAGCCACGGTGATGAAAGTACGGGTAGTAATGTCTGTGACGCAGGTAATAGCCTCGGTGATAATATGGATAACCGGGGTGATAATATTTGCGGTACCCATAGTTTTTTTCGTAGCTGTTCCAGGTGTAATGGTTCTGTGCATTGACGACCGGTAAAGCCTGTTCTGTTTGTTTATTAATTTTTCTTGTTTCAATATTGTTTAAAATACCGGAAATGGTTATATGTCGACCACGATAAAAATATTTTGCATCATAAGGGCTTGGGATTTTGGCTATAAAGCGTCCATCAGACTCCCGGCCTGATAGTGGTTTGCCTTTATTGTCCAAAGGGCGTTGCAGGATTTCGATGTAGAGCCCGCCTTCATGTTGTTGGGTGTTGAGGATGCTTCCACCCCAGCGTATCTGGCCACCGAGGAATTTTTGCGGATCACCTGTTACTTCGGCCAGTTGAATATCATTGCCCGGCGGCTGGGAAACTGTGTCTGGGATGGGTCTGACAGCGGTCGTCGAGCAGCCCGCCAATAGAATTGCCGTTAGTAGTATCAAATGCAATCGTCGGGTGCCTGTGGCCAACTTCTTTCCTCTGCAAATTTTGCGAATGAAATGGTAAGTGAAGACCGCTGTTTTTACTGTATTGTATTAGGATACGCCAGTTATGGACTCTTGGATCTAATCAAAGTTCAATTGGGTGCCCGGACTGTTGCTGCACATGGCAGCAAGTCCCGTATATGCCGGTTTGTTAACTTTGCTCAGGCTGTACGACCGGCAGTATTTCAATAATGTCGGAGAGGCGGCAGGCAATATCATAAAGCTCGAAATAGATTTCGCTGACTTCCCGGCGCGCAATTGCTTTATGGGTTGTGCCGATACCGGTTTTCCATGACGCAATACTCGAAGCATTTGGTTTGGTTTGAGCAGGTGCGGATGCCAGAAAATTTATTTTCAGGCTGCGGTCCATAAGTGTGTTTTCGTCAATCTGAATATTTTCCAGAATCGCATCACGCAGGTTTGCGCCGCGCAAATCTGTATTTTTCAGAATGGCACCTTTGAGGTTTGCACCTCTTAAATCAGCCTTGCGCAGGTCTGAGCCGGAGAGATTGGCGCCGCTGAGGTTTGCCTGACCGAAATCGGCTTCAACCAATGTGGCATTACTGATATCGGTGTTAGTCAGATTGGCCCGACCGAATACCGCTGAAGACAGATCCTGCCCTGAAAAATTTGTGCCGCAGAGATTTCGGCCTGCATAAATTTTCGGAAAACTGACCGTCGCATCGATATCTCCCGGGCTGATGTAATCTATTTCTGCCGGTTCGGTTGAGTTAGAATCAGTCTCAGATACAGGTCCTTTTATTGGCTTTTTAAACAATGTTGACATTTCAGGCTCTCAATTTAAAGGCAATTTGCTATACATTTGCAGCGGAGTATAGCCGGCTAAAAGCAGCCCGGAAATTGAACGTTCGGTGTATATAACTTTTGGGTATGTGCCAACGTTAACGCGTTGGATTGAGCCTGTTATTACTGGGTTTCACCGGTGCCTGCCGGGGTGTCAGCCGAATAAACGTTACCGCTCTCAGTCCACTTTTTGCTGGTGTCTTTATTTGGCGCAAGGTTTCTGCGTTCTGGATAAAGCTTTACGGTCAGCATTGCCGATGCATTGACAAAGCTTTCTTTAGGGTTTTTTTTACAATAGCTGTCCAGCCAGCGGCGAACCTGTTTGTAATTGCGTTCTCCGAGTATGTCGTAAGTATTCGAGACGATTACATTGAATGCTGACAGATACCCCATCAGCCATTGTTTATATACCTGATATGCCTGTCCTTTGACAGCACGTGCCCTGGTGTAATCAGCGCAATTATTTTCTCCGCTACCGAAGACAACAAATTCACCATCAACATCTTTGGCGATCACGGGCATGCTAAAAGCAAATATGCCTGCAATCAAGCTTATGCTTAAGGCTTGTCTAAAGAAGGGGAAGATAAAAAATTTCACGATACTCATCTTTTTTTATCTGCAGCTAGGAGTTACTCCGGCTAAGGGTGCTCTCGATGATACTGGCGGCGGTGCCCGGGGAACCTTTAATGACTATATTTGAATACGATTAAATCGATTCGTTTTCGTTTGAGGCCTTTATATATGAATAAAGCGAAAAGTAATGTTGATTCTTGCTGTGATAACTTTAGAGGTTTTAGGGAGTTGATGTTGCCAGAAATGTTGGGTTGCTCCACGCATAACCAGAACACTGCCGCTATCCAGCAGCAACTTGTGGGGTTTTAGATGTTTGTTATTGCGGTGACGGAATTTTAACTGGCGTTGTGCGCCGAGACTCACTGATGCAATAACCGGATTGTGTCCCAGTGCTTTTTCATCGTCGCTATGCCAGGACATGCTGTCTGTACCATCACGATAAAGGTTAAGCAATGCGCCGTTAAAAGGTGTACCGCATAAAAGCTCCATCGCATTTTTAAGGTTGACAAGTTCAGGTATCCAGTGGTTATGCGGCGTGGTTCCGCCGGAATAACGATATTCAATATCCGGGTCGGCATACCACGCAATCAACCTTGGCATTAATTTGCGCTGTCCGAATATGGTCAGTTCCCGTTGGGTCCACTCAACTGTAGAGTGTAGTTTTTGAAAGAGTTGGTTGCTTTTGTCTTTATCCAGAAAGTCTGGATAATAAACAATATCTGCATCAGGTAGATTGATTTTACAGGACCGCGGGTTCATGGCGGTTCGGATGGGTTAGTCGCGTGGTCGCTCGCGGCGCTCCTGGAAAATTTTAATATCAAAATACCAGCCGAGAAAACCGAATATTGCCATCACCATTGCAACAGTTAATACGATTAATGTGATTCCCACAGTGATTTTAACGTTGCTAATCAGGCTGTTTTTTTCTGCCTGCACGGCGTCAAGGTCGCCAACACGCTGTTCGATTTGCTGATCCAGTGCGGCAGACTCTATTTTGAGCTGCTCCAGTTGGGTTTCGGAATACTGAATCGAATTACCTCGATTGCGGTTATTTGAAGACTCAATGGCGTTTTCCAGGGAGCCGTATTGCTGGTTCAGGCTGCGGATATCAAGGTCGATAATGATTTGCTGCTCGAATATCTCTACTGCATAAGGTTCGAGCTTGGTTAGGTGTGTCCAACTTAAATACGGTGTAAGCAGTGTAAGCAATGTCCCGAACAATGCGAGGCTTTTGTAGACGATTCCGGAAGCTAATGAGTTATCAGTCATACAGGCTATTATTTAATATTAATCTTAGATGGAAGTTTCATGTTTTGCCCGGCAGCTGTCAATCATTTCTGTGTCGTTGCGTTGCTTGGCTGTACTGAGTACTGTCCTGTTTAGCGCACCTCGCGGGATATTATCAGACAGGTGCTAGTATTTTAGTCCCCTCCAGGCGTTGTAGAAACCACGATAGTGCTTTGCCGGTATTGTCTTTGCGCCAGACTATATGCAGTGGTGCAGGCGGTTTTGGTTTGGCGATATTCAGTGCGACCAGCCGCCGGTTCCGCAGATAGGGTTGTGCCAGATGTTCAGGTACAAATCCGACTCCGAGTCCCGTTGCCTGCGCGTCCAGTTTGGTCTGCAGGTTGGCGACGGTAATTCGTGGCTGGTCGTCCAGCAGGCCTGAACTTAAAGGCGGTATATTGCGTGAGGAGTCGGCTGCAACGATCGCCGGGTACTGTTTAATTTGCGCAGGTGTAACTGGCTCCGGGCAGCTGCATAAAGGATGGCCGGGGGAGACTGCGAAAATGAATTTGATTTCACCCAGCGGCATGACTTTGTATCCCGTCGTATTTGGCAGATTCGCGGCTCCAATTGCAAGATCGGCTCTATCACAGAGTAGCGCGTCCAGTGTGCCGCCCAATACCTCCTCAAGTAATTCGATTTCCGGGGCTGGTTGCAGCTCACAAAACGTTTTGATAAGTGGAAGCAGATTTTTGATCGGTACTATCGTATCCACTGCGATACGTAATCTGGCTTCCCAGCCGGAAGCCACCCGGCGGGCGGCAATTGTTAGTGCGCTAACGGCTTGCAGTATTTGTTGGCCTTGTTGCAAAACGAGTTGGCCGGCGGGTGTCAGTTCAGCGCGATGACCGCTACGATTAAAGAGTGCCGCCCCCAAATCCTGTTCCAGCTTTTGAATGGTGTATGACACCGCAGAGGGCACTTTATGCATTTCTTCAGCAGCCGCGGCAAAACTGCCTTTGTGGTCGATACTGGCCAGGGTTTGCAGCGCTTCCAGGGTAATGGGTGAAGGCATCTGAAAGATCAAAATATTTGAATAATATTATGAAATTATTCTGTTATATTTTAGAAAAATCAAGTGTTAATATGGAAAAAATGTTCAAAATTAATGAATAAGGAGGCCAAATGATAACGATACGAAATAGTGAAGAGCGTGGTTATGCCAATTATGGTTGGCTGGAGAGTCACCACACATTTTCATTTGGCCATTATTATGATCCTGAATTTACCGGTTTTTCCGATTTGCGGGTTATAAACGAAGACCGGGTGCAGCCCGGCCAGGGCTTTCCGACACACTCACATGGAGATATGGAGATCATCAGCTACGTATTGGCAGGTGCCTTGGAACATAAAGACAGTATCGGCAACAGCTCTGTGATACGCGCCGGTGAAGTTCAGCGTATGAGTGCAGGTACCGGTATCACGCATAGCGAGTACAATGCGTCTGATGCTGAAAATGTACATTTTCTACAGATCTGGATTGTTCCTGACCGGCAGGGTTATAGCCCCGGTTATGAACAAAAGTATTTTGCAAATGAGGATATGTCAGGCAGGCTGCATTTATTGGTTTCGCCTGATGGGCGTGACGGTTCGCTTAGCATGCATCAGGATGCTTATCTCTATAAAGCAGTGCTAAAACCGGGCGATAATCTTAATTATTTATTCGAAGATGGGCGTGATGGCTATATTCAGCTTATTCGTGGAACAGTTTCGCTTAACGGCAGACAGTTACAGCCTGGTGACGGTGCGGTTCTGCATAAAGAGTCATCAATAGACCTGAGTGTGACCCAGGATAGCCATGATCAGACCGAAATTTTATTGTTTGATTTACGCAGGCAAAATTAAAATAAACTTTGACCGGATAAGGAGACAATAATGTCAGAATCTATAAATAAAGCTGCATTGGATACCTTATTTCTGGAAGCGCGTACCCATTACCGCTGGCAGGATAAGCAGGTAGATGATGCAATGCTGAAAGATTTATACGATGTGTTGAAAATGGGACCGACGAGTATGAATGCTTTGCCCGCAAGATTTGTATTCGTAAAATCCGATGCCGGAAAAGATAAGCTTAAACCTGCGTTGGCAGCCGGTAATATTGATAAGGTCATGGCTGCGCCGGTAACGGTTATCGTTGCATATGACAGCCGTTTTTATGAATACCTGCCGGAATTATTTCCGCATATGGATGGTAAGGCAATGTATGAAAATAACCCGGAGCTGGCTGAGTCCACTGCTTTTCGAAATGGCAGCCTGCAGGGGGCTTATTTGATTCTCGCCGCGCGTGCACTGGGGCTGGATTGCGGTCCGATGTCGGGCTTTGATAATGGTAAAGTTGATGAAGTATTTTTTCCGGACGGTCGCTGGAAGTCTAATTTTCTGTGTAATTTGGGTTATGGTGATCCCGAAGGCTTATATCCTCGCGGTCCCCGTTTGGGTTTTGAGCAGGCTTGTGTGCTTGACTGATGATGGCTATATAAACCCGATTAAATAAAAAGTAAGCCCCTGGCACAGTTGTGCTCAGGGGCTTTTTTTATTTGCTTGGCCGGTATCAGCCGTGATGGTGATGATAATGGCCGACGTGGAAGCTTGCCTGGTAATGGTATGTTGCGTGACCTCCGAACCGTGAACCGCCGGCAACATAAGAGTCGGCTGTGTTGAGTGCGGCGTCGGCTTTATTCAAATATGTTTTAGCTTCAGCGAATTTATTTTCAGCCTGCAAAGTTTCAGATTTTGCCAAAGCCCGTTCTGCTTTAGCGATATTAATATTTGCAAATCCACGATGAAACATGCTGAGCCCCTGAACGTTTTTAAGATCCGCAATGCGATCTTCGATAGAGGCCTGCCTTGTATCAATTTTGCCTTCAACATGGGCGTAATGACTCTCTGCATTTGTCAGAATATGTTCCGCACGATGCAGATTAGGTTCGACCCGGTTATCCTGTATTCGTAACGCGGCATCGGGTCTGGATAGGTCTATTTTTGTGCCCGCCCGAGTGAGTGCAGCCGCTGCAGCGTTCAGTATGGTATCAACACTTGAAACCCTGTTGAGTGCGGCAGTATTGCCCTGGTAGTCAGTGTTGAATGTTGTTAAGCGTTGGCGTAAACCATCCAGTTGGGCCAGCAGGCTCTGTTGCTGGTCCATCGCAGTTTGTTTTGCGTTGTTCGAACTATGAGAGTAATTAGGCATCAATAGTGAGCCTTGTGTATACGCGGCCGGTTGTATATAGCTACTGGTATTGATTGTGTAGGGGCCGATCGCAGGCGGCAGGCTGGAGTATGAAAACGCATAAGCCTGTGATGTAGGTTGCGGCATATAAAAAAGATTCAGCGGAGGTACATAAGCCTGAAAATTGCTCTGCGTATACATATACTGATTAACTGCGAATGAGAAGTCCGCTGCAGTGTATGGGTCATATGCAGGCACGGAGTTATTTTGTCCTGCATGATAATTAATCTGATTGCTGATATTTATATTGATACCATCGTATGGCATAGCTGATCTCCTGGCCTGATAATCTGTATGCTGAATTTAACTATAACCGATCAAGAGGCGTTGGAAAATTACACGGAAGTTATAGTAATGATCAATAGCCGGTAAAAAATACAGCGATAGTAATAGTATTTTGACTATTTGCAATTTTTTGAGTGAGGCTGATTTTGAAATTATTACTTTGGAAAAAAACTGACTAAAGTAATAACAGCCGCTGTTGGCTGTCAAAAAACATGTTTAATTAAGCAGCATATTTTGTGTTTCTTTGATTTTTTCCTGATTATCTTCCAGCTCAACGAAGTTGACTTCCGGGTTTAAATCCAGTTTTTTGAATGCGGCGACATCTGAATAGTCGTCAATGTTGGCAGCACCGTTTATGTAGCCTCCCTGTAGCAAGGAAACCTGCACGATGTCGGTATAGTCGGCAGATCCTTGTGCCGGGCGTTTAAAGTCATAGCATTGTGTGACAACATCCAAAAGGTGTGGTGGAAATTTCCATGTTTCGAGTATAAATTTTCCGACATGCGGTTGTAATGTATAGATTAACTGGTTGAGTTCGGCTTCATCCTCGAAGTTATCGTCCGATTGTTCGGCAACTGTCAGAATCGGTAGTGTTCCGATATTATGAATCAAACCGGCCAACAACCCCTGTTCGGGAGACAGGCCGGGCACGGTGCTGGTTAGTGTGCTGCTGATTGCGGCGACTCCGGTGCTGACAGACCAGGCCTCCCTGAATTGTTTATCCAGGGAGTCGGAGGTTGCGGTAAAAATCTGTTTGATTGATAAACTGACTACAAGCTCTTTAACGGTTCTAAGGCCGATACGGCTGATAATAGTTTGCAGGTCATTCATTTTTTCATAGCCGCGATAAATAGGGCTATTGGCGATGCGAATAAAGTGCGCAGCCAGCGAGCCGTCCTGGTATAGCAGATCCGCAATATCTTTTGCCGAGCAGTCCTCATGCTCGATATTATGACGGATGCGTAATGCGACTTCGGGTAATGTCGGCAGGACCATTTTCTCATTGGCGACGGCTTCCTGGATTTTCTGAAAGTATGTTTCCGCGCGCGCGTCCATTTGGCCGCCTCCTTAAGAATGATTGCGTTTATACCGGGTGTTGCTGTTTCATCGGTGAATTGGCGTAAATCTTTAAATCAATGGAATAGGCGGCTGGCCATATGGACTGTGTCTTAACGGGTTTATTCGGGCGGAGCCCGGCCGCTAACCGGATTGAAAACAATATTCAGGTGCTTAAATGGGACAAAATAAACACCAGCGTTTACCGCTTAATTGGATTTTTCTGGATGTGCTTGGAACGATATTACTCGGGCTTGGCCTTTTCGGGCTGTTTGCCGGTGACGAGATTGATATGTTTGGTTTTTTGGAGCTTCGGGACTATGCCTGGCAATATATTATCGGGGGTGTAATTTTGATGTTGCCGTTATATACGCACTTTATTAAAAAAATATTGGCTGGGCGTAGTTCTAAACAATAGTTGTGTTTTATTGTGGTTGGCAGCCCGGTGCGTCAAGGTTTTGTATAATAATAGGGGCGTAGATATAAAAAAGCGGGGATGAATCCCCGCTTTTTTGTTATGAAAACAGTTTTATTGCTTTGGCTAAGAAGTAGCGTTTGCGTTGTTCTTTTCTTAACATCGCCTGCTGTTGCTCATAGGCGAGCAAATCCGGGTGCAGGTCCTTGTTGCCTCGATATACCCGCATCCAACGCAATATACGCTGTGTATTAAAAAACAGCTCTCGATTGCCTGTTGCTTTTTTTCCGGCCATAAGCACTCATCTTTAAGGTTAATCCCAGTTTAATGCACCTCCGGTTTGATATTCTGTGACCCGTGTTTCAAAAAAGTTTTTCTCTTTTTTCAAGTCCAGCACTTCCGACATCCAGGGGAAGGGATTGCTGACTCCGGGGTATTGCTCCGGCAGGCCGATCTGCACTAAACGCCGGTTGGCAATGAATTTCACATACTCTTCAAACATTGGTGCATTGAGACCCAAAATCCCTCTGGGCATCGTGTCATAAGCATACTGAATTTCGAATTTCACACCAGTTCGTATTAACCCGACCATTTCTTCTTTAAAGGCGTCGGTCCAGAGGTGAGGGTTCTCGATTTTGATCTGATTGATGACATCGATTCCAAAGTTCATATGCATTGATTCATCGCGCATAATGTACTGGAACTGCTCAGCAACACCGGTCATTTTATTTCGGCGGCCCATCGATAAAATTTGTGTAAAACCTACGTAGAAGAATATTCCTTCGAATACGACATAAAATGCGATCAGGTCTCGTAACAGTCGCTGATCGTTTTCTGTCGTGCCGGTATTGAAGTTAGGGTCAGCCATGCTTTGCGTGTAGGGTAATGCCCATTCGGCTTTGGCAGCGACAGTCGGTAGTTCGCGATACATATTGAATACTTCGGCTTCGTCCAGACCCAGCGATTCCACGCAGTATTGATAAGCATGTGTGTGCAGAGCCTCCTCAAAAGCCTGTCGCAAAAGATACTGGCGGCACTCAGGGTTGGTGATATGCCGGTATATGGCCAGTACCAGATTATTGGCAACCAGGGAGTCAGCGGTTGAGAAAAAACCGAGATTACGTTTTACGATAGTGCGTTCATCTTCGGTCAAACCGTTTGGATCTTTCCATAATGCAATATCCGCCGTCATATTGACTTCCTGCGGCATCCAGTGATTTGCACAACCATCCAGGTATTTTTGCCAGGCCCAGTCGTATTTAAACGGTACCAGTTGGTTCAGGTCCGCGCGGCAATTGATAATTTTTTTATCATCAACCTGAATGCGGGCTGCGCCATGTTCTATTGTCTCCAGGCCGGTTGCGCCGCCGCCGGCGTGTTCGAACTCGTCCGCCTTGCGCGGGTCCGGGCTTACAACGGGCGTATGACCGGCATTTAACCGGGGCAGTTCCCGTTCGGCCGGATCTTCCTGTTCAATTTGTTCCAGTGCGCCTTCAATAACCGGTGCCGGTGTTGATTTTTTGTTTGTATCGGACGGTTCGGTTACGGGTTGTTTGCTGACGCCAGCAAGGGGATCATTCCAGTCTGATATCATTGGCCACCTCTATATTTAGTTGTTTCTAGTCTGTTATTAACTGTGTTATGTGTTACTGAATCCGGGTATATGCGGTTGCAGCAGAAATAGTCAGGCGATACTGTCCAGCAAAATCTGTACTTCATGTAGACGTTTGCGTTTAAGCTTTTCCCAGTGCGGTAACAGCTCGCTGAAATTCCGGTGAATCGTGACATTGATCTGTTTTGATCTGGCCACACCGCGCTGCAGGGTTTTGAGTTTCTCTTTTTCCCAATAACCCA
This sequence comes from Gammaproteobacteria bacterium, assembly GCA_028284675.1. GTDB lineage: Bacteria > Pseudomonadota > Gammaproteobacteria > HTCC5015 > HTCC5015 > JANQRI01. The sequence goes on from JANQRI010000041.1 coordinate 64,828, forward strand.
GCGATTTTGTAATAAATGAATTTTGTGTGATTGTGCCGTTTATGCTCATGATGACTTGAGAACGTTCAGTTAAATGTTTAGAATTCGGCGTCATCGCGAGCAGTGCGTCTCAAATAGCGTCTCCTCCCTGAGAGCGCTGTACATTGCTCGCGATGACCGACCCGAAATCTCCTGTATTTCTCTATTGGCAAGCCTCGCAATCCGGATCCAGCAGGGAGCACGCTTTGGGTGCTTCCGCGTTTTCCGGGTTAATATTGTCAACCGGCTCGGTTGGTGCGGATTGCACTGCATTGAGCTTGTTGTCCAGGTCCGCCATCGTGCTTTTTTCAACATGTGTCGCACCGATGGAGCGAAGATAATAGGTTGTCTTCAGACCGCGAACCCACGCAAGCTTGTAGAGATTGTCCATTTTCTGGCCTGAAGGTTCGGACATATATAAGTTCAACGATTGTCCCTGGTCGATCCATTTCTGCCGTCTCGAAGCCGCTTCCACCAACCAGCGCGGATCGATTTCGAATGCGGTTGAGTAAAGCTGTTTCAAATCCTCAGGGATCCGGTCGATTCGCTCAAGGCTGCCATCGTAGTATTTGAGGTCATTGACCATAACCTCATCCCAGAGGTCCCGGCTTTTCAGGTCGTTGACCAAATAGGGGTTGACGACAGTGAACTCACCGGACAGATTGGATTTAACAAACAGGTTTTGGTAAGTGGGTTCGATTGACTGGCTGACGCCGCAGATGTTGGAAATAGTCGCGGTAGGTGCAATCGCCATGCAGTTGGAATTTCGCATACCGGTCTCGCGAACCCGGTTGCGCAGGCTGTTCCAATCCATGGTCTGGCCATAGTCAACCTGTAAGTAACCTTCGCGGTTCTCTTCAAGCTTTTTCAAAGAGTCGATCGGTAATATTCCCTGATCCCATAAAGAGTCTTTGAAGCTGTTGTATGCGCCGCGCTCTTCAGCCAGATCAGTAGAGGCTTTGATCGCGTAATAACTGATCGCTTCCATCGCATTGTCGGCAAACTCGACGGCTTCAGTCGATGCATAAGGGGTGCGCAGCTTGTAGAGCGCATCCTGAAAACCCATTAAGCCGAGGCCGACCGGGCGATGACGCAGGTTTGAACGCCGTGCCTGTGGAACGCTATAGTAGTTGTAATCGATAACATTATCCAGCATGCGCATCGCGGTGCTGATGGTGTTTTCCAGTTTTTGATGGTTCAGGCCGTTTTCATCAATATGCTGGGCGATATTCACCGAACCCAGGTTGCATACCGCGATCTCGGTTTCTGAGGTGTTCAGCGTGATTTCGGTGCATAGATTCGAGGAGTGCACGACACCGGCATGTTGTTGCGGGCTGCGCAGATTGCATGGGTCTTTAAAGGTTATCCAGGGATGACCGGTTTCAAACAGCATCGCCAGCATTTTGCGCCATAATTGCACGGCTTTGATGGTTTTGGTGTTTTTGATTTCCCCGCGCGCGGCTTTCGCTTCGTATTCCTCATAGCGCTTTTTGAATTCAAGGCCGTATAGATCATGCAGTTCCGGCACTTCATCCGGAGAAAACAGAGTCCAGTCCTCATCTTTGCTGACACGTTGCATAAACAGGTCCGGAATCCAGTTTGCGGTGTTCATATCGTGTGTGCGACGCCGGTCATCGCCGGTGTTTTTTCGCAACTCCAGAAACTCCTCAATATCCAGATGCCAGGTTTCAAGGTATGCGCACATGGCCCCTTTGCGTTTACCGCCCTGATTGACCGCAACGGCGGTGTCATTGGCGACTTTCAGAAACGGTACGACACCCTGGCTTTTGCCGTTGGTACCTTTAATGTGGGAGCCGATTGCTCGTACCTGTGTCCAGTCATTCCCCAGGCCGCCTGCATATTTGGATAACATCGCATCGTCGGATATTGCGCTGAAAATGCCTTTCAGGTCATCGGGTACGGTCGTCAGGTAACAGGAAGAGAGCTGCGGTCTTAATGTGCCTGAGTTGAATAAAGTCGGTGTGCTGCTCATAAAATCGAAGGACGACAGCAATTTGTAGAATTCTATTGCACGGTCATCGCGGTCGACCTCATTAATGGCAAGACCCATCGCAACACGCATAAAGAAAGCCTGCGGCAGTTCAAAACGGATATCATTCGAATGGATAAAGTAACGGTCGTAAAGTGTTTGCAGGCCAAGATAAGTAAACTGATAATCGCGTTCAGGTTGCAGAGCACGGCCCAGCTTATTGAGGTCATAGCGGGTCAGTTCACCGCTGAGCAATTCCAGCTCTGCGCCTTTATGAATATATTGTTCGAAATACTCCGGATAACGCTGAATCATTTCCTGGTGAGTTGCGGTGGTCGGTCCGTCTCCGAGAAAGCTCAGAGCCTCAGCGCGCAGCGTGTCCAGCAGCAACCGTGCCGCGACATAGCTGTAGTTTGGTTCTTTTTCGATCATGACCCTGGCGCACATGGTCAGTGCGGAGCCAACCTCATTTTGCGGAATGCCATCGAACAGGTTGCGCAAGGTTTCGTCGACAATGATTTCGGCATCTACATTTTCGAGGTTTTTGCAGGCTTCCCGGGTAACCGTTTTGAGTCGCTCAACATCGAGCGGTATGGTGCCGTCGCCAACTGAGACATTGAGCACCGGTTCGGTTGCTTTTTTCGAACGGGTTTGCTTGCTTTGAGCGCGCTCCTTGCTGCGCTCTTCACGGTACAGCACATAGGCACGAGCGATTTTTTGGTGGCCGTCACGCATCAGGCACAGTTCGACCTGATCCTGTATATCCTCTATATGAAACGTACCGCCGTCAGGCTTGCGGCGGGTCAGCGCATTCACCACATTTTCCGTCAGGCTCTCAGTAATTTCATGGATACGCGCCGAGGCTGCGGCATTACCGCCCTCGACGGCCAGAAATGCCTTGGTGATTGCGACTTTGATTTTGTCTTTGCCGAAACCGGTGATTTTTCCGTTGCGGCGAATAACCCGGTATAAACCCGGTGCGGTCAGTGCGATTTCCGGATTAATGGCTTCTTTTATGGCGTCGAGATCTTGTGCTGAAACTTGCTCAGGTGTTTGATCAATCGTCGTGTCTGTCTGCATCTAGGTCCCCTGGTCGATGAATATTGTAATTTTCGGTGTTTCCCCCGGCTTGGCAGAGCTCTAAGCTACACGAAACGGCTTGTGTGCTGCGAGTGGGTTCAACACTATAAAATGTGTTTGAGTGTTGGGTCAAGCACAATATCATGTGTTTTTGACGTTTAAAAGATGCGCGTAAACTGTGGATAAGCTTTGTATGGACTGAAGTGCTGTAGATAAGGCATATTTAGCGTGGCAACGCTTGAAGCCGGTGCCGAAATGCCGTTTGGTGGAGTTTTTTTTGACGTCCGGGGCTATCGACGGGTTGCCGGTTTCGCCATTTTTTTGACGGTCTGGTAACGAAAACAATCTATCGTGTGATCGTTGACCATCCCAACAGCCTGCATATAGGCGTAACAGATCGTGGTCCCGACAAATTTGAATCCGCGTTTTTTCAGGTCTTTACTCATCGCGTCGGACTCCGGAGTTGAAACTGGCACCTCTTTTAGGGTTTTCCAGCGGTTTTGGATAGGTCTGCCGTTGACAAAGCGCCAGATATAGTCGTTAAAGCTGCCGAATTCTTTTTGTATTTTTAAAAACTGCTTGGCATTGATTCGGGTCGCTTCGACTTTCAGACGGTTGCGCACAATGTCCGGGTTTTGCAACAGCCGCTCGATTTTTTTATCGGTGTAGCGGCTGATTTTTTGCGCATCGAATTGGCTGAAGGCCTCGCGATAACCGTCACGTTTTTTCAAAATAGTGGACCAGCTCAGACCGGCCTGTGCGCCTTCCAGAATTAAAAATTCAAACAAAACCCGGTCGTCATAACAGGGTACACCCCATTCGAGGTCATGGTATTCGATATCCAGCGGGCCGGCATTGGCAGCCCATTCACAACGTTTTTTAGGTTTGGTCATTTTTTCTTAATTGCATTTAAGTGGCAGCATTATAGCTGACCCATGTAGTTATCGGCGATGCGGGCCCTATTAACGCAGCAATCTAATGACTGCCGGGTTAATACAGATGCAAGGATGCACCGCCGCGGGCGTCAGGCCAGCGTGAGCTCCAAGAATACAAGCAAATCCACGCATTTGCGCCGGTATTCTTGGGGCGACAATAAAATAGCTCAGGACGAGCTATTTTATTGATACATTAACAAGTTGCGAAGTTTTGAAAGCGCGGACATATATCGTTATAGTGTTGCAGAAATTTCCGGGAGTCAGTGTTTTGAAACTTCAATTTGTCTGGATCGCAATCATTGTCGCTGTAATGTTGGCTCTGATGCAATTTCTGTTCGGCACCCGATTACCGTTGCTGACGTCATTGTTGGTTAATGAATTTGGTTTTGTGGTGTGTTGCATCGGCGCAGGCACCGCGACGCATAAAGCCAGGCAGACCCGTTGGTCGGCTGCACTGGTAACCGGTGTTCTGGTTTGTGCGGTTTTTGCGTTCGGGTTTTTATGGACGCTGATTCGAATGTACCCCGGCGGCGGGGCTGGATAATCGATTATGGCGTTATAGCAACAGCATTGTTGCGATCCCTAAGAAAGCCATAAAACCAATTACGTCGGTGATGGTGGTCAAAATAACACCGCCTGCCAGAGCAGGATCTATCCGCAGGCGCCGCAGGATAAAAGGGATGGTTACACCGCTTGAGGCGGCAGCGATTAAATTAATTATTAATGCTATCCCGATCACCATGCCCAGTTTCGGATTATCAAACCAAACTCCGGCGATACAGGCAACCACGACCGCCCAAAGCAGGCCGCTTAAACTGCCGATTGCCAGTTCTTTCACCAGTAAAGATCGTGCGTTACTGCGGCCGACCTGACCCAGTGCCTGCGCGCGGATCACCAGGGTCAGTGTTTGACTGCCGGCAATACCACCCATACTCGCAACAATTGGCATCAGTATCGCCAGTGCAACCAGTTGTTCGATAGTTGCTTCGAACAGGCCGATTACCCAGGCAGCGATAAATGCAGTGATCAGGTTTGCGCCCAGCCAGATTGAGCGGCGCCGGGTGCTTTTTACGATGGGTGCGAAAATATCTTCATCTTCATTCAGGCCTGCCATGTTCATCACAGACTTGCCTGCCTCGTCGACGATAACGTCAACCACGTCATCAATCGTGATACGTCCGAGCAGGCTGCCGTACTCGTCGATCACCGGTGCTGAAATCAGGTCATGGTCCTGGAACAGCCGGGCGACGTCTTTATCGGTCATGGTAACCGGGATGGGTTCCTCTTCTGTGCTGATTAGGTCGGCAACCATTTTGTCCGGTGAGTTGGTCAGCACCTGGTCCAGGCTGAGTGTGCCCTGATAACGGTTAAAGCGGTCTACTACCATCAGCCGGTCTGTATTGCCCGGCAGTTCGCCGAGCATTCTCAAATAGCGTAAAACGACATCCAGGGTGGCATCTGGGCGCACGGTGACAATATTTAAGTCCATCAATCCGCCGGCTGTGTCTTCCGGGTAGGACAGAATCTGTTCGACCTGTTGCAGCCGCTGCTTATCCATGCTGGTTAAGGTTTCGCGGATCACTGCTTCAGGCAGCGACAGGATCAGGTCGGCCATATCATCGGTGTCCAGGTTTTCAACCGCTGCAAGGACCTCTTCCTTCTCCATTTCCTGCAGCACGGTATCCCGTACTTCTTCACCGAGCTCCACCAGTACTTCGCCTTCCAGGTCAGGGTCAACCATCTCCCAGACCAGTTTGCGTTCACGCAGGGTGGCTGATTCGAGTAAATCAGCGATTTCCGAAGGATGTAGTGAGTTCAGCATACGGCTGGCCTGCTGAATGGTGCCGTTCTCCATCAGCAGTCTGAGTGAGCTGGCGCGGTCTGCGGTATGTTCCGGGTTGCTGTCTGTCATTGTTGTCGCACACCACTGGTTAAACAGGCGCGGCAAGTTTACCAGGGATGAGGGCGGTATGGGGCAAAGATTTTGTCAGCTGTGAAAGTAACAGGCTGAGGTTCTTTATGATTTTCAGAGGTGGGGAGTGCTGCTTCTTGTTCAGAGTGCTGTGGTGTATCGGTTTATTCAATTATTCTTATTGCCAGTTTCCCAGAGGTAGGATGTTTTTTTATCTTCAGTTACTCTTGTTCCCGGGTTTCCAGAGATAGGATGTTTTTTTATCTTCAGTTACTCTTGTTCACCAAATCTGTCAGAGACCAGCTCCTCGATTGCGGTTAATGCCAGCTGCTCGTCTTCGCCTTCAATTTTCAGTGTAATAGTGGAATTTTGACTGGCGGCCAGCATCATCACACCCATAATGCTCTTGCCATTCACTGTGCGTGCATTACGCTCCAGCTCGATACTGGATTGGAAGTTTGATGCCAGAGAAACCAGTTTAGCGGCGGCTCTTGCATGCAGACCCAGTTTGTTAATGATAGTGAGCTCTTTTTCGATCATGGTCTTGGTTCAATTCAGGTTTAGGTTATCAAACACACTCTATTATGCTGTCCTTACCGGCGGCGAGTGCTTTCGCAACAATTTCATTAAGCGGGAGCTGGGCATAGTTTAATATTCGTACCAGCATAGGCAAGTTAATTCCTGCTATTACCTTTGCACCGGTTCCTTCTGCGGCTTTGACTGCGATATTGCAGGGTGTTGCGCCAAAAATATCTGAGAGCACTAATACATCTCCCTGCTTGGAGAGTTCAGCGATATGTTTTTGGGCTTCTGAGAGCTTGTCGTCATAAATACTGTTTGGCCGGATTTCCATAACAATGACCTGAAGCGGCAGGTTCCCGAAAATATCGGTAGCGGTTGAAACGATATCCGCTCCAATTGAGTTATGTGTAATGACCAATAGACCTGTATTCATCGTCCTGACAGAATTTTTTTATGAAAGCTCTCTGTGCCGCACTGAGATATTATCAAGTTTTGCGTTGAATATTTCGGCGAGGCGTTCACATAAATACACAGACCGGTGCTGACCGCCGTTGCAACCGATCGATATAGTGATATAGCGGCGCTTTTCCGCCTCATATTGAGGTAACCAGGTTTCCAGAAACGAACGGATCGATTCCAGCATCTGTTCAACCACGTCCTGCTGCCGTAAAAAAGATTGCACGGCCTGATCTTTCCCGGTCAAGGGCCTGAGTTTAGGTACCCAATGAGGGTTTGGCAGGCAGCGGACATCGAAGATAAAGTCGGTATCACCAGGCACACCGTGTTTGAAGCCGAAAGACTGGAATAGAACGGATAAGGCGCCCGGCGCGGAAGGGTCTCTGACCCTTTCAATCATTAATTTGCGCAAATCATGTATGGTTTTTGAAGTTGTATCGATCACCAGGTCTGCGTTCTCCTGGACAATACTCAGTAGTTGACGTTCTTTCTTGATTGCGTCGACCAGTGGTAGCCCATCCTGAGACAGCGGGTGGCGGCGCCGGGTTTCGCTGAAGCGTTTGATCAGAACATCGTTATCCGCGTGAAAAAAAATAACTTCAACATCGACCTGTAGCGAGTGCAGTTTTTGTAGATGTTCAGGGAATTGACGGAAGTCTGCGCTGCTGGTTCTGGCATCGATACCAACCGCCGTTTTGGTGTGAATGATAGGGTCTTTCTGGTGCAACTCCTGGACAAATGCCGTCAACAGATTGGGCGGCAGATTATCCACGCAATAATACTCTTCGTCTTCTAGTGTATGCAGCGCAACGGTTTTTCCGGAACCCGAAAGGCCGCTGATGACGATTAGTTTCATACCCTGGCTTGCTAAAATTTTATGTTAGGCGTTTTTTAGGAATTATACCGAAAGAGCGGCTCTTATAGCATTAACCGGGGCTCTCCAGCAATTTTTTTTGTCGGTCGATCAGTTCTTTGCCTGCATCATAACCACGGGATTTCAGCAGATAGTCCAGCACTGCCGCTTCAACCATAACCGCAAGGTTGCGCCCGGGAGCAACCGGCAGCGTGATTTCACTGACTTCCACACCCAGCACATTGCGCTGGCTGCTGGCGCTGTGAATACGGTCCAGGTTTTCGTGTTTATCACTGGGCACCAGGTTAATCATTAACCGCAGGTATTTACTTTGTTTTATTGCGCCATCACCATACATTTCACGGATATTGAGGATACCCAGCCCGCGTACTTCCAGCAGGTCCTGAAGCAGGGGAGGTGCACTGCCGGAAATAATATCCGGGGTAATGCGGGCAAATTCGGGGGCGTCATCGGCAATAAGCCGGTGTCCGCGTGAAACCAGTTCCAAGGCCAGTTCGCTTTTGCCGATGCTGCTTTCCCCTGTCAATAAAACCCCAACGCTGATGACTTCCATAAACACACCGTGCAAAGTCTGCTTGTCAGCCAGCATGCCGGTGAGCGCATACCTGAGTTCGGTCACCAGCTCATTGCTGGGTAACGGGCATTCCAGCAGAGCAACCGCATTGTTATTTGCGAATTTTTTAAAGTCCTCCGGGATCATCAAAGCTTCCGCGACAATAATCGCGAATGTTGCACCACCGAAAATTTCACCCAGGAATCGCAGTTTTTCCGGGTGTGGAAGCCGGTCGATATAGGCCATCTCAATTTGCCCGATAACCTGTACATGGTTTGGGTGAATTGCATTCAGGTGGCCGATGACTTTAGGGTGGCTGCCCCAACTGAAGTTTTTGCTGATATCGTGCTCACCGGCATTTTTGCCGGCTATCCAATGCAGCGCGAAATGATTTTCCAGGGATTTGATCAGTTCGGCAACAGTTAGGTTTTGCATTGTGTTTAAACAGGTGGGCTTTTCGGATGCCGGTTGCGTAACAAGTTGTAGAGTTCCTGCGAGGAGCCGCTGGTGCGCAGGAGATTGCAGAATTCGGTGTCATTAAACATTTCAGCGGCTTCGGCCAGGATTTTCAGGTGTGCCTCGGTGCAGTTTTCAGGAACCAGCAAAGCGAAAACGATATCCACCGGTTTATCATCCAGCGATTCAAAATCGATGCTCTCTGTCAGTGTTATCAATGACACGATTGCCTGGCTTAACCCTGAAAGGCGGCAATGAGGTATTGCGACGCCGCCCCCCAGACCGGTGCTGCCGAGACGTTCACGCTCCATCAGTTTGTCAAAGATAAGCGTTTCGGTTACTCCCGGTTGACCGACAGCAAGGATATTGCTCATTTTTTCCAGGGCGCGTTTTTTGCTGGTTGCTGTTACGTGGCAGACGACCCGATCCGGTGCAATAAGCTCGCTGATTAACATTTGATTCTGTTCACAGGTTAAGAGGGATTTTATCTTTGCGGTGATGGTCAGTTAATTTATCTTTATGTTTTAGGATTTGCCGGTCCAGTTTGTCAACCAGTTTGTCAATTGCGGCGTACATATCCTGCAGCACTTCCGAGCAGGCGTGTATATTGTTGCCGTTACTGCCGGGTACATGAAGTGTTGCCTCGGCTATATGACGCTGTTTGTCGACTTTAAGTACGACATGTACTTTGGTGACATGGTCAAAATGCCTCTCCAGGCGATGCATTTTATCATTCACAAATTGCCTGAGTGCTTCGGTAAGCTCGATATGATGTCCGGTAAGATCTATATGCATACTGGCCTCCTGTTTAGCGTTTTAAGATGGCACTGTTCCCGGTGTTTAGCATACAGGGCAGATTGCAGTCGGGTTTTATAGCTGGTTTCCTAAAGCGTCTGCAGATCATTCCTGTTTTGCATCCTTTTTATAAAAATACTGGGGCCTGTTTTGAGTGTTTTCAATCACTGGTTTTTATTGCTTGGATAACAGGCCTCTGAAGCATAGTCTGATATTGTTACTATCACGCCAGGCGTTTACGTTCGTTTGAAGGTGGAATAGACATGCTTTCCCGGTATTTTGCGACTGTTCGTCTGGCAACATTGATACCTTGTTCGTCGAGCAGCTGGGCAATTTTACTGTCGCTCAGCGGCTTATGATTATTTTCATTATTGATAAGTTTTTTGATCATTGCCCGGATTGCGGTGGCGGAGCATTCACCGCCGTCAGCAGTGCTCACATGACTGGAGAAAAAGTGTTTGAATTCGTATATGCCTCTGGGTGTGTGCATATATTTTTGATTGGTCACTCTTGAAATGGTCGACTCATGCATATCCAGTGCTTCGGCAACATCACGCAATACCAGCGGTTTCATTGCCTCATCACCGTAATCCAGGAATGCACGCTGCTGCTCAACAATGGTTTTTGCCACTTTCAGAATGGTTTCATTCCGGCTTTGCAGGCTTTTCAGAAACCACCTGGCTTCCTGCAGATTGGTTTTAAGGTAATTGTTATCGTCACTTTTATCCGCTCTGCGAATCATGCCGGCGTAGATGGAATTTATTTTCAGTTTTGGCGCTAAGTCCGGGTTCAGTTCCACCCGCCAGGTACTGCTTTTTTTGGTTACGAATACATCAGGAACAATGTATTCGGTTCTTGAAGTGGTAACCAGTGCGCCTGGTTTGGGATTAAGTGACTGAATCAGCAATTCGGCATCCCGCAGGCTTTTTTCGTCTGCTTTGGTGGCCCGCTTCAGGCGGGCATAGTCATGAGCGGCGAGTAACTCCAGGTGTTGATCAATAATCTCAAGAGCCAGCTCGTACCCCGGGGTGCTCTGTGGATAGGTTTGTAATTGCAGTTTCAGGCATTCTGCCGGGTTGCGGGCGGCCACTCCAATCGGGTCAAATTGCTGGATGCGGTGCAATACTGCTTCAATTTCATCCAGCTCGGTCTCATTTTCCGTGTCACCTGTATCGGCCAGGGTTGCCTGAATGGTTGTCAGGTTTTCGGTCAGATAACCATCGTCGGTGATCGCATCAATGATCGCGGTGGCGATGGTTCTGTCTTTGTCGCTCATTTGGATCAGGTTAAGCTGCCACATCAGGTGCTCATTCAGCGAGTTTTCATTAAAATCCTGACGTTCGTAAATTTCGCGATCCGGAGCGGTTTCGGCGCCTTTGGAGCTGATGCTATAATTGCTTTCCCAGTCATCTGCGGAGTCTACCGGGGTTTCATTGGTGTCGGTGCTGTTGTTGGATGTGTCAGCAGTGCTTTCGAATGATGTAACTTCGCTTTCACCGGGCTCTTTTTCCTGCTTCACCGAGCTGCCGAGGTCTTCCTCAACTTCCAGCATCGGGTTGGAGTCCAATACCTGCTGGATTTCATTTTGCAGGTCTATGGATGGCAGTTGCAGCAGTTTGATGGCCTGCTGTAACTGCGGCGTCATGGTCAGTTGTTGACCCAGCTTTAGCTGTAAGGTTTGCTTCATTTTAAAAATTTTATACTTTTAAGTAAGTCTGTTAAATGACTTACCGCGCAAATTTACTTTTAAAAACTCCGGGCTTTATTTTGACACATTATAGCCTCTGGGTGGGGTGTTGAAAAAACAGAGCCTATCTTAAAATTTAGCATAGCTGATTAAAATCCCGGTCAAAATGAATGTTTGTCAACTGAGGTTTGCATATTGAAATTTTCGGCAGCCCTCAATATAGCATCGCGGCAAAAACCTTATTTTCTATAATACTCCGTTACTATTAGATTTAGTATCGCTAAATGGTGAGCGGCCCGGTGCCGGTGATAAACTCTTGATAATTATTGGAAAATCTTCGTGTTTTACAATGTCAAAAATTTGACGGGGCTGGATAACGGTTGCACGTTAAAGGCGAAAATTTTCCCCAAGGTAGACTTCTTTGACCTGCGCATTTTCAAGCAGGACATCCGGTGTGCCTTCCGCAATAACCTGTCCGGCACTGAGAATATAGGCGCGCTCACAAATGCCCAGGGTTTCACGGACATTGTGATCGGTAATTAATATACCGATATTTAGTTTGGTCAGTGCGCTGATAATTTTCTGAATCTCTATGACCGAAATCGGATCCACGCCTGCAAAAGGTTCGTCCAATAATATAAACCGGGGTTCCGTCGCAAGTGCTCTGGCGATTTCGACTCTACGGCGTTCACCGCCGGACAGGCTGATGCCGGGATTATCGCGTATATGGCTTATCTGTAAATCGTTTAGCAGCTGGTCCAGCTTTTCCATGCGCTGCACTTTGCTCAAATCGCGGCGGGTTTCGAGAATCGCAAGAATATTGTCGGCTACTGAAAGTTTGCGGAATACCGAGGCCTCCTGCGGAAGGTAGCCGATACCCAGTTGAGCACGACTGTGCATTGATTGCTTGGTGATATCCAGGTCATCCAGGGAAATCCGGCCTTCGTCGCTACTGACCAGTCCGACAATCATATAGAAGCTGGTGGTTTTGCCGGCACCATTGGGTCCGAGTAGTCCGACAATTTCACCGCTGCTGATTTGTATCGAAACACCGTCTACGGTAACACGGCCTTTATAACGTTTAACCAGTTTGTCCGCCCGCAAAGTGCTCATTGTGCGTCAGGTCCATCATCAGGAGTGATCACGATGCGGACCCGTTCCGGGTTTTCACCCTTGGGTTCTTTATTATTGGGTCTGTTCTGTCCTGCTATCAGGCTGTTTTGACGTGTGTTGTAATCGATGCGCTGACTTTGAACGAAATTGTTGTTTTGCTTTAATTCAGCATTTTCAAGCAATATCAGATGTGATTTGGCTGCACGGTATTCCATACGCATCGCATGGCCTGTAACTTCTGCTCCGTCCTCACTGAGTTGTTTGAAAGAAGCGCGTTGTTGTGTGGTGCCTTGCATCTCCATTTTCTGCAGCTCACCGGCTTCTGTATAGATCACCAGCTCTTCAGCGGTTATTCTGATACTGCCCTGGGTCAAAATGACTTGTCCGGTGTAACGGCTGATGCCGGGTTGCTCGTCCAATACCATTGAGTCGGCTTCTATTTCTATCGGTTGTTGGGCATCGTTGCGTAACGCATATGCCTGGGTCAACCATACACAGGCCGGCAGTAAAAAAACAGCAGCGGCGAATATACTACGGTTCATAGCGCCCCCGCACGTCGGAGAGCGTAAACCGGCCCTGATTAAAATCCGCTTCCAGGGTTTGCGCGGTAATTTTTGAATTTGTTGCGGTGATGGTGACGGTGTCAGTGGTTTCTGCAAAATTTGTTTTAGGCAGAATTTTTAAACTGCGGGTGTTTATTTTGATCGGGTCTGTATTGGGTCCGGCAGCGGGCTTATGAATTTCCACGTTGCCCACTAAGTTGATTTTTTCCAGTGCGGTGGAATCACCAAACGCATGGTCGGCTTCGATCAGCCATTGTGTCCCACCGGTTTGTTGAAGCTGCATATAAGGGCTTGTGATTTTTGCGCTGTCGTCATTCGGATAATGTTCAAGCTTTTGGCCTTCCAGTTGGTATTCCAGCAAACCCTGTTCGTTATATTGGCGGATTCGGAACTGTTCCATAAAAAAGTCTGCCTGCTGGTTTTTTGGAGCCCCGCTGGCTTGCGTATCGGGCCCGATCCGGTTGCGCCACCAGGTTGTTCCAACAGCAAGTGTTATCAGTGTAATGGTCAGTATGAGTCCTGAGCGTGTCATGACTTAAATACCGCTTTGATGTTATTCAGGTGCCGGATGTTGAAAGATAGATCATATAACCGACATAAGTGGCCAGCAAACAGATCCCTTCAAATCGGTTGATACGGCCGCGATGGTGACCGAAGCTGTAAGCGGTTGCAAACAGTGCCAGAGTCAGCAAAGCCATGACCGGAACGTCACGGCTGAGAACATCATAATGTAACGTGCTTGGAGTAATGATACCGGGTATCGCCAGTACACCCAGAATATTAAAGATGTTTGAGCCGATAATATTGCCCAATACCAGTTCATGGTGTTTTTTTACGGCTGCTGCGATCGAGGCCGCCAATTCGGGCAGACTGGTGCCGATTGCAACGATTGTCAGGCCGATAATCAAATCGCTGACCCCAAAATGCCGTGCCAGCTCAACAGCACCCCATACCAGTACTTTGGAACTGATAAGCAGGACTACTATGCCGAGTAACAGCAGCGATATGGCTTTGAGGGTGCTCATCCGGCGGGTCATTTTAAAATCGATTTCCTGTTCGGCAATTTCCTCCGGTTGTTGCGTCGCATGTTTCACAATCCAGGTCATCACGATAACAAGCCCGGCCATCAGTAAAACGCCGTCCAGCCGGCTGAGTCGCTGGTCCCAGAGAAACATGATCGATGCAAACGTCACGATCATCAGCAACGGCAGCTCCCGCGATACGATACCGGGTTTAACGCTGATCGGCATAATGATCGCGGTGGCTGCCAGAATAAGTGCGATGTTTGCAATGTTAGAGCCAATGGCGTTGCCGATTGCAAGACCCGGTTTGTCCTCTAATGAAGACATGACCGCGATAATCATTTCCGGAGCGGAAGTTCCGAGGCCGACGATTGTCAGCCCGATCACTAAAGTTGATACACCGAGGTTAAATGCGGTATTCGCAGCGCCGACCACAAAGCGTCCGGCTCCCCATACCAGGGCCGCAAAACCGGCGATAACAGCCAGGCTTGGTAAAATAAGGGTATCTAGCATAGGTGAAAAAAGGTTGTTGGTTTGGGTTGTTTGTTTGCGATAAGCTGGATTCAGTCATCCGAAAAAATATCTATTTCTTCATCCAGCGGCTCGGACGGCGGGTTGCCATCATACACCAGGTTTCGCCGGCGTTGCAGATAAGCTTCCCGCAGGAAAATATACGGATCGAATGCAGCTTCGTCGATAATATCACCTGCCTCCAGCAATTCAGCACGCAGGCTGACAACATCGAGAAGGTATAATCCAATGCGTGCCTCGGCATCATCGGCTTGCCAGATCGGATTAAGCTGGCCGTCGACCAGCCGGCCGAAACCGTCGCGCACAGAGCTGGGACCCAAAAAGGGCAGCACCAGATAGGGGCCGGGGGGTGTTTTCCATTTGCCCAGCGTCTGGCCAAAGTCTTCATCGTGTTTTTTTAAACCCAGATGCGTGGCAACATCGAACAGACCGTAAATCCCAATAGTTGTATTGGTTACAAAGCGGGCCAGATCTGAGAGTGCGGTGATGGGTTTTAGTTGTAAAATATCATTGACGATAACCCTTATCTCGCCAAGGTTTGAGAAAAAATTTCGAACCCCTTTTTCAGCCGGGTCCGGCATAATGGCTCGATAGCCTTTTGCAGTGGGTTTCAGTACTGCTCTATCCAAGCCATCATTAAATTTATGCATGCTGCGATTGAAGCGCTCCCAGGGGTCATGCGGATCCGGTGGGCCGTTCAGGCTGGCGCAGCCACCGAGCAGCAGGCAAAGCAGGATTGCCGGTTTACATAGTTGCCTGAGTGTTAAGATTGTCTGGTTTTTCACTGTGTTCATCAAAGTGTGGCCCGGATCGTTTATTGTCATTAAGCCCGGGTCTAAAAGTTTGCTCGAGAACCGCGCCAGGGCGTAATCATACACACTCTGCCGGGGTTGCCAAGTTATCGACCTTGCTCAGTAGGTGCCGATAAGGTGTTGGCTGATTGTCAAATGTAAGAGTTCTTGCGTTTTTGAAATCTGTATTAATACTAGTATTACAAGATGAACCGGGCCGCAGATCAGTCAGTTGAAGGTTGACTGATCGCCGATAAGCGATAACACTTGCGCCCTGGCATTTGTTTTTGGGGCTGATAATCAAACAAACAGATTCAAAATCCGGCGATATACTGGTTAAGATCCGTGATTTACGTTTTATCCGTGGCGACAAAATTATTTTCAATGGCGCGGATTTGGACATTCGACGTGGCAAGATCACCGCGATTATGGGCCCCAGCGGCACCGGTAAAACCACTCTATTAAAGTTGATTGGCGGGCAGTTGCAGCCGGCCGGCGGCACGGTGCATGTTGACGGTTTAAATGTCCACCGCTTAAGGCAACCGGAGCTTTATACCTTACGTAAGCGCCTTGGAATGTTGTTTCAAAGCGGCGCATTGCTGACTGATTTGAGTGTCTATGAGAACGTTGCATTTGCGTTGCGGGAGCATACCGCGTTGCCGGAGTCGATGATCCGGCATCTGGTGCTGACCAAGTTGCATGCGGTGGGTTTGCGCGGGGCGCGTGACTTAATGCCTTCGGAGCTGTCCGGTGGCATGGCGCGCCGGGTTGCACTGGCACGTGCATTGGCACTTGATCCGATGATGATTATGTATGATGAGCCGTTTACCGGTCAGGACCCGATTTCGATGGGTGTGCTGGTTAAGCTGATCAAAACGATGAATGATGCATTGGGTATTACCAGCGTGATTGTGTCCCACGATGTGCCGGAGAGTGCGTCTATTGCCGATTACATCTATATCATCGCTGATGGCAAAGTCATCGAGCACGGTACACCGGAAGCACTGAGTCAAACCCGTTCGGACTGGACCCGGCAGTTTATGCAAGGCCTGCCGGACGGACCGGTGCGGTTTCATTACCCGGCGGCGGATTACGCCGAAGATTTATTTCAAAATATTTAATGCGAATCTCTAATTTGATTAATGTGATAACAGGTTTGGGGCGGTTTGGGCTCGGTTTTTTGCAACGCCTCGGCCGCAGTGTGTTATTTCTGTTAAGGACACTGGCGGCCTGTTCCGTATTATTTGCCCGGCCCGGGTTGATTGTGCGGCAGCTTTACGCAGTCGGTGTGTTAACCGTGCTGATTATTGTGGTTGCCGGGCTGTTTGTCGGGATGGTGCTTGGGTTACAGGGCTATAACATTCTGGTGCGGTTTAATTCCGAGGCGTCGCTGGGCGTTATGGTTGGTTTATCCCTGGTGCGTGAGTTGGGGCCGGTTGTTACCGCGTTGTTGTTTGCCGGGCGGGCCGGTTCCGCGCTGACCGCGGAAATCGGTTTGATGAAGGCCACCGAACAATTATCCGGCATGGAGATGATGGCAGTTGATCCCTATAAACGGGTACTGGCGCCGCGCTTGATTGCAGGATTTATATCAATGCCGATACTCGCGGCAATGTTCAGTTGTGTCGGAGTGCTTGGCGGTTATTTTGTGGGTGTCGGGTTACTTGGTGTGGATGCGGGCGCGTATTGGTCGCAGATGCAGAATTCAGTGGACCTGTGGGACGATGTTTTGAACGGCATGATTAAAAGCATCGTGTTTGGTTTTATCGCAACCTGGATTGCGGTGTTTGAAGGCTATGACAGTGTGCCGACGTCGGAAGGTGTCAGCATGGCTACGACCCGCAGTGTGGTCAGCGCATCGCTGGTTGTATTGGCCGCAAACTTTTTATTAACAGCATTAATGTTGGGTGAGGAATAAGTATGAAATCACGCACGCTTGAAATCTGGGTCGGCTTGTTTGTCGCCGCCGGTATTGGGGCAGTGTTTATGTTGGCGATGAAAGTCAGTAACTTAAGCAGCCTGAACACCGGTGACGGTTATCTGCTGAAAGCATCATTTGAAAATATCGGTGGTCTAAAAGTACGTTCACCGATTACCGCCAGCGGTGTACGGGTCGGTCAGGTTGCCGGTATCAGCTACAATAGCGATACCTATCAGGCCGAGGTAACATTGCGAATCAGTCCGGAATTTGACCGGTTTCCGTCGGACTCTTCGGCCAGTATTTTCACCGCCGGTTTATTAGGCGAGCAGTACATTGGACTGGAGCCCGGCGCGGAAGAGGAATATTTGCAGAATGGTGATACGATAACATTGACCGAATCAGCGGTGGTATTGGAGCGGTTAATCGGTCAGTTTTTGTACAGTAAAGCCGCCGGTGAATGATTACGCGTGTTTGCGGTCAAAGCGGTCATTGGAGAGAGGAAGTTATGTATAGAATGATTCGACATTTAGGTTTTTCGATAGTGTTGTTATTGACTGCCCAGCTTGGGTTTGCAGCTGACAAGCACGCGCATCCTCAGGAGCTGATGCAAAATGTTACGCAGAATATCCTGAAAGTTTTGCAGCAAAATAAGCAGCAATTGCAACAGAATAAATCCCTGTTGACCAAAAAGGTTGAAGACCTGGTGTTGCCGAATATGGATTTTGTCGCGATGTCGAAATTGGTGCTGGGTAAAAACTGGCGTCAGGCTTCGAAAGATCAGCGGGATCAATTTGTCGATGAGTTCAAAGGACTGTTGATACGCACTTACAGCACGTCGCTATCAGAATACAGTGATCAGACCGTCGATTTTTTGCCGTTTCGTGAATCGAATCAGCCGAACAAGCGCGCCACCGTGAAGTCACAGATTAAGCGTAGCAGCGGTCCGCCGATCCCGATTAATTACAGCCTGCGTTTTAAAGATTCAGACGGCTGGAAAGTCTATGATATCGGTATCGAAGGTGTCAGCCTGGTCACCAATTACCGCAGCAGTTTTTCCCGCGAGATTGCGAATAAAGGTATCGATCATTTGATTCGCTCATTAAAAGAGCGCAATCAACCGCAAAGCTCCACTTAGAGCTGGCGCCGGCAATGACAAACGAACCGCAGGCGCAACTACAGCCCGGTAATGCATCTGACGGTGATTACCGCTTGCAGGGTGTGCTGGATTTTGTCACGGTGCCGCAGTTGCTGACAGAGTCGGAAAATATATTCAAGCAGAACAACAGCGATATTCATATCGATCTGTCCGGTGTGACACAAAGCAACAGTGCCGGCCTGGGCTTGTTGCTCGAATGGGTGTGCCGGGCGCAGGCGCAAAACAAATCGATTCGTTTTCAAAATATACCGGCAGAGTTGGCTGCAATTGCCAATGCCGGCGAAGTCATGCCGTTATTACCTTTGGTGGAGTAATCTCTATCTTGTGAGTTTTACTGTATGACCTAAGCGCTATATCCCGCCTGCGTTAATCAGATTAAAATTCTCCTGTCATCAGTTCCGATGATTTTTCTAATGGTTTGTTTGGGTTTACAGCAGATAGAGATAAATAATGTCCGCGATTTTTGCGATACAAAACGGCTTGCCGCCGGCTGAATATAATAGTCCCGATCGGAGTATTTCGGGTGATGCGGGCGTGTTCGCAAACCGGCTTGCGCAATTGCAGGCTAACGAGGGCAGCACTGCGCAGATCACGCCGGGCGCACATATTAAAAAGGATTTGGATGGCATTTTCACGGTGAATATTCCGCCAGGCACTAAAATACCACCGGCAGAGCAGGATCTGAAACTTGCAGAACTAGGGCCAGACTTGCCGAAACAGGTCCTCGATTCACTGGGTTACGACCTGAAAAATAATCCGGATCTTGCAGAGCAGTATGCATGGCTGCTGACCTATGATGAGTATGATTATACAAACACACCGTATGAAGGGCTGGCCGGTAATGTGTTCGGCGGATCAAAAAGGCCGACTGAGGATACACGATTGCCCGTGTCCTGGTTTGCCGGTGTCGACCCAAATGAAATTAATGCGCTGGTAAAACTTTTCGGTTTCTCCGGAGAAAATGAGCGTAAAGATTTGTATACCGCAGTAGTGGTCAATGAAGTGGCGGCCAAGCTGATGGTATCGCAGTTTCCTGCCATCAGCTATCAGGACGGTGAGCTGTTAAGCGAAAAAGCGTCGCTGGACGTTCATGAGAATCAGTGGTTGTACACCTTTGCAAATGCGTTTGAACGCAATGTGGATCCGAACAACCCGTATCGTTTGATCAGGCAGGTGACTGGCGATGCGCTTGTAAACACCATGCAGCGTTATGGTATTAATTCTCAACAGGCTCAAGATCAGCTGGCTGCCAAGTTAATTGATACATTATACAAAAAGCCGGGCATCCTGCAGCGTTTTGAAAATGTATTGGAGACAAATGACATCAATGCAGATAATTTTATTCGCGATTTTAAAGCAGATTTGGATACGGCAATGAAGGCCAAGGCTGATGAAATACGCGATAAGCTGTCGCAACCCGCGCAGTGAGCATCTCTATATTTTTAAGCTATAACTTTAGTTAATTGCTATAACCAAGGCTCAATACCTTGGGGCCAAAGGTTTTGGCATAGTCTGCGTGTCCGTTTTAAAGGGTTGGCAGGCACAGCAGACGATGGCGATACAGGACACAAGTAATATAGTTTCCAGCAACAGCGGGCAGGCCGGCGCTATGTCCGGTGCAGGTCCCGATATGCCGGCCGAACGGCTGTTTCAGCAGCGTCTGGCGCAGGTTGCGCCGTTACCAACAGCGCCTACGGTAACCACGCCCGTCACGCCTGGTGGCCAGTTGATGCCGGCGCCGATAATTTTGAACCCCAATGCCCCGCAGAATAAGCAGCCGCAACCGGGATATGAGCTGACACCCTATACTCCGCCCGAAATAACAACACCCACAATTACGCCCAAGCCCGTTGAATCGCCGGGCACTGTGCAGGGTGCCGGCCGTTCATCGGTGAGCGGTACTTTGCAGCCCGCGACTGCACCGACCCCAACCAATATTGCTGTGCTGAATCAGGGATTGAGCCAAATTTCCAAAACCTTACGTCTGGAGTTATTAAGTCCGGCGGCACAACTGACGATTAACCGTGTAGCAGATCAAAACGGTATTGGCCCGGATAGCCAGTATGCCTTGGGCTTACAAACTCCGGGCGACGGTAATCATTTGGCACTGGTGGGTTCTCTTAAAGATCTGATCGGTCTTTTCTCGCAAGCAAACAATGCACAGTTTTTTACACCGATGCTGAACTCTGATGCCAGTGTGACTTTAAAAGGTTTACAGCAGCGCTATACCCAGGCACTGAATACCGAAGCAGGTCAGGTTGCACTGAACCATACCCGGGCAGAGTTGAAACAGCTGGAAGCAGCGAGTGCGCCCGGTTACCAAAGTTTTAAGCAGCTGTATCCAAACTTAAGCCTGAGTACCGTTGCTGATCGTTCCAGTGCATGGCAAAACGGAATTGGGGCAAACCGGCAGGCAGATCGCTTGGGGGCAGGTCTAAATCAAACCTATGTGCTGGGTTATCAGCTGCCGGTGAAGCTGAACAATAACACTACCATACAAGTACCAGTCAACCTGATCGGACCACTGAAAGATTTGGCGCAGTTTTTTCTCAGAGGCGGAGACAGCTGGTTACAGGCCAGTGGTTTAACCAGTAACAAAAGCACTGGCTTAATTCCGGAAGGCGTGATGCAGCGATATGGTGTAGCGAAAGCGAATACGGCTGATAGCAAATTTGATCCGAACCAACGCAGTGAAAATCAAACAGGCAGTACGGTTGGGCGACAGCTTGCCAAAAACATTGATCTGCCGACAGCTGACAGTGAAGAAACCACCGTGCCGACCATCCTGGCCAATGGTGCTGAACAATCACCATCGCCATTTATTACGGTGAAACCGAGTGATGAGGATAAAGATAAGAGCAAAGGCATTATCGCGCCGCAGTTATCACAAAACACCCAACCGGTGAATCCGGATAACACAAAAGGTTCAAATAAAAATGGAACCGGGCCTATTAAAGCCAGTGATGCGAAAGGTAACGACACACCGACTTCAGGTTCCGATGATAATCAGGAAAAAATATCACTGGTAACTATCGACGATATAAATGAGCTGGGCTTATCAGCAGATTCTTCCACGCAAAAAGTTAGAACCAAAGTTAGCGGGCTGATGAAAGAAAAATATCTGGCACATGGTGGCAGTACAGAGAAAATCAATACCCAGCTTGTCCGAACCCTCTGGGCGGATTTCTATGAGCAGTGGCAGAATTCTGATTTACATAATCTGGAAGCAAGACTGTTCGATACATTCTCGATGATTTATGACCGCGTGATGTTAAATATTGACTATTATACAGAACAACTTAAAAACCAGGTCGCGCGAATAGAAGCAAAAATCCCTGAATGGAAGAGTGCGGTTGATCGTGGTGAAGACATCGTTGTTATACTCGATATTGATAAAACGGTAATTATGAGAAAGGTTATAAAGCCGATGGATATTTTTAATATACCGCTATATTTTGAGAAAAGTGATGCATTGCATTCAAGTGCTGATTTTACTGTGGATCCGATTCCGGAAATGCAGGATGTTATTCGAAAATTTGAAGAGAATGGAATACCTTATTGGTATATAACTGTGAAAACCAGGCCGCCTGATGGTCAGCCAGACCCAAACATTGAAAAATTACGTGAATTTGGATTGTTCGGTGATCATGCACACCCCCAGATAGATTATGTTACCATGCCCAAAAATAAAGCAGGTATAAGAAATAGAATCACGACTGAAGAAGGCCATAAAATCGTTGGATCTATCGGTGATTCATCTGATGATTTGACCGGCAATCCGGAAATTGATTTTGAAATTCCGCGCCCTTTAGAGTTTCCGTTCCCTTTTTATTAGTGAATCCGAACTGCAAACGCTTGGGCATAATGATATAAAAATATCGCAATATGCCGGAAGCATTGCAACAAAAATTAAAAATCAGGCGCGATGGATACAATGGATGAGGTTATTTTTAAAATATTAAGCCGACAGTAAATAGTGGCCTGAGTTTTTTGAATTGGTATCAGCTTTTTTCGTTGTTGCTGGATGAAGTGATTACCGGTTTTTTATATATTACTTTCGTTAATGTGCTGGCTTAGGTTATAACCAAGGTTGAATATCTTGGAGTCAAAGGTTTTGGCATAGTCTGCTGCATAACGGGCACAGCAGACGATGGCGATACAGGACACGACTAGCACAGTTTCCAGCAACAGCGGGCAGAGCGGCATTATGACCGGTGCAGACCCCGGTATGTCGGCCGAATGGCTGTTTCAGCAGCGTCTGGCGCAGGTTGCGCCGCTTCCGGTTGCACCGGCCCCCACGGTAACCACCCCCGTCACGCCCGGTGGCCAGTTGATGCCGGCGCCGATAATTTTGAACCCCAATGCCCCGCAGAATAAGCAGCCGCAACCGGGATATGAGCTGGCACCCTATACTCCGCCCGAAATAACAATACCCACAATTACGCCCAAGCCCGTTGAATCGCCGGGCACCGTGCAGGGTGCCGGCCGTTCATCAGTGACCGGTACTTTGCAGCCCACGACTTCAAGCCCAGTGACCGCACCGGCCCCAACCAATATTGCTGTGCTGAATCAGGGATTGAGCCAAATTTCCCAAACCTTACGTCTGGAGTTATTAAGCCCGGCGGCACAATTGAAAATCAATCAGTATGCAGATCAAAGCATGGGTTTGAATACCCAATACGCATTGGGCTTACAAACTCCAGGTGATGGCAATCATTTGGCATTGGTGGGTTCTCTTAAAGATCTGATCGGTCTTTTCTCGCAAGCAAACAATGCACAGTTTTTTACACCGATGCTGAACTCTGATGCCAGTGTGGCTTTAAAAGGTTTACAACAACGCTATAAACAGGCACTTAATACAGAAGCAGGTCAGGTTGCACTGAACCATACCCGGGCAGAGTTGAAACAGCTGGAAGCAGCGAGTGCGCCCGGTTACCAAAGTTTTAAGCAGCTGTATCCGAACTTAAGTTTGAGCACGGTAGTGGATCGTTCTAATTCCTTTAAAAACGGTGCGATGGTAAATCAGCGTTCCGATGCAGAGGGTGCGGGGCTGGATAAACCGTATGTGTTTGAATTTAATTATCCGGTGTCGTTCAGTCACGGTAAAACACGCGATGTTGCGGTTAACTTGGTTGGTTCATTGAGCGACTTAGGGCCGTTTATTGCAGCCGGTGGTTATAGCTGGTTGCAGGCTCAGGGATTTCAGCCCAAGGCAGGCGCAGACCTAACACCGGAAAAACTGATCGGTAAATATCAAACTGCAAAAGCTGATTCAGGTTTGATTCGTGATTCCGGTGCATTAACCGGGGCTTCAGCCGGAGCATTGGAGCGGGCAAACTGGAAACGGGCTTACGAAGAAGCGCAGGCTGCGTTCAGGCAGTTTCAACAAAACCGTTTGGGGCGTTGGGATACGCAACAGGCATTACAAAAACTACGTAATCAGTTTGCGCACCCATTAGAGCGGCAGTTGTTCGACCGGTTGGTATCCGGTGCAGCGTTCAGTCCGGAGGTTGCCGGTTTGATGCAGCAGTTGGCCGGTACCGGTCCGGTTTCAGCTACTGCAGGCAGTGGTTCAGGCTCATCAGCCGGTGGTCAGCCTTTCCGGCCCCTGGAGGGCGCCGATATCAGTGGTGGCGTATTCAGCTGGTTGCAAAAATCCCGTCAACAGGAGCAGGATCTTGATGAAGGTGATCAGCAGGCCGTATTACAGTTAAAACAAAAAGTGTTCGAAGCGGTGTTTGACTGGTTTGCATCGGCGAGTAATGATGAGAAAAGATTAATAATCCGGCGTCTGATTGAAGTCAGCCAGATCGGACAAAGTTCACCGCCGCAGGCAACTGATGTGGATCAACGAACGCTATCAGATGGAATAATCCAGCATGATAAACCCGAAGAAGTGCTGCTTTTGATGACCCAATTGTCGGATGCAGAGCTGGTGATTGAAAAGGCGCCGGCTTTGTTTGATACGATCCGCCGGACGATGGGGCGTGACCGAACCAATAGTGCAGTGATTGCCGCGGCATTCGGTCACTGGGCGTTATCGTTAACAGAATATGATCAGGCCTGGGCGGCAATGTCTTCTCCGCAAGCTACATCATCAGAGTCAGATTGGGAACGGCCGACGGCGAAGCAGTGGCGGCAGCAGCTAAATCAGGCAGGTGTAACAGTATTTCTAAGTAATGGCATGGAGAGTATGAATGAAAGTGCCCCTACTATCGACCAGATGTTAAGGATATTACTCGGTGATAGCAGCAAAAATATGCAAGGCGCGGCCATACTTCAGACAATGTATGCAAAGCTAAAAACAGAATATCCTCACATTCCTGAAAATGTGCTACAAGAAAACTTTTTCGCATTTCTTGTATATGCACCCAGAAAACATGTGTTTCCGGATTTAAGTGCGGCCGACCGCTTGTATGCAGACTTTAACCGGAATCAAGGCGACTTCAAAAATCAAAATTTTTCCGGTATTTGGTTGGTGCATGCCGATCTAAGGGGTATGGATTTCACTGGGGCAGACTTTACCGGTGCGAGTCTGCAGTTTGCGAATTTTTCAAATGCGAATTTGTCGCACGCGAATTTAAAAGGTGCAACATTGCTTTTTACTCAGTTGCCCAAGCAAGCTCACCAAAAAGAGGGGCTGCGTCAAGACAATAAGTTGGTCCAGTTTTTGAGAGATTTTATGCTTGTTACGGCTGAAATGGGAGAGGTTTTCTTTGACCGTGTTAGCTCTAACTCCGATTAGCTTTTTCGGCCTGTTTCCATTTCTGATAAAAAACCGGTGAACATTACTGAGTGTTTCTTTATATTTGAGGTATTTCACTGCATAAGCGCAAAAAGCGTTTATTTCCGCTGATTTCCCGCTACAATGCGGATCTTTTTTTGTAACGATTCCCGGGACCTGATGGACAAACTGATAATCAACGGCGGCCGCCCGCTGGACGGCGCGATTCGCATTTCCGGTGCGAAAAACGCGGTATTGCCGATTCTGGCCGGTACGCTGCTGGCCGAAGGGCCGGTAACCGTATCGAATGTCCCGCATCTGAACGATGTGACAACCACCGTATCGCTGCTGGGGCGCATGGGGGTGGACCTGGTTGTTGACGAAAAGCTGAATATTGAGGTCGACCCGCAGACCATCAAAGAGTTTTGTGCGCCGTATGAGCTGGTGAAAACCATGCGGGCGTCAATTCTGGTATTAGGGCCGCTGCTTGCACGTTATGGTCGCGCGGAAGTGTCGCTACCCGGCGGTTGTGCGATCGGTTCACGGCCGGTGGATCTGCATATTAAAGGTCTACAGGCCATGGGGGCAGAGATTGACGTGCAAAACGGTTATATCCTGGCGAAAGCCAAGCGTTTGCGCGGGGCCAAACTGGTGATGGATACCGTGACCGTAACCGGGACTGAAAATCTGCTGATGGCGGCGACGCTGGCTGAGGGTGAAACCATTATTGAAAATGCAGCCCGTGAACCCGAAGTGGTGGATCTGGCGGATTTTCTGAACAAAATGGGCGCGCAGATCAGTGGTGCGGGGACGCCGACGATTACCGTAAAAGGCGTTGATTCCTTAAAAGGTGTGCGCTACCGGGTGTTGCCGGACCGGATTGAAACCGGTACTTATCTGGTTGCGGCCGCAATTACCGGCGGGCGGATCAAAGTAAAAGATACGGACCCGAAATTATTGGACTCTGTGATCGTCAAGTTGCGCGATGCCGGCGCAAAAATAACTCTCGGTGATGACTGGATCGAACTGGATATGCAGGGTCGCCGGCCGCAGGCAGTGACGGTGAAAACCGCACCGTACCCGGCGTTTCCAACGGATATGCAGGCACAGTTTACCGCCCTGAATGTGGTTGCTGAAGGAACCGGCTCAGTCACTGAAAATGTATTTGAAAACCGCTTTATGCACGTACAGGAAATGCAGCGCATGGGTGCCGATGTGCGGGTTGAGGGAAAAACGGCATTAACCCGCGGCGTGAAAAATTTAAACGGTGCGCAGGTGATGGCGACCGATCTGCGCGCATCTGCGAGCCTTATTATCGCCGGGCTGGTTGCAAATGGCGAAACCGTGGTTGATCGTATTTATCATATAGACCGGGGATATGAAGCGATCGAGGAAAAACTCTCACAATTAGGCGGTAAAATACGCCGTATTGCGGTCTGACCGGAGTTATAGTGGAAACTTTAACAATCGCGTTATCAAAAGGGCGTATCCTGAAAGAAACGTTGCCGTTGCTGGAAAAAGCCGGTATCCAGTTGCTGGAGAATCCGGATACCAGCCGTAAACTGATCCTGGATACTTCTGATCCGGCGGTTAAACTGGTGATTATCCGGGCGTCTGATGTACCGACCTATGTGCAGTATGGTGCTGCTGATATTGGTATCGCCGGTAAGGATGTACTGATGGAGCATGGCGGTGACGGTTTGTACGAACCACTGGATTTAAATATTGCAAATTGCCGCCTGATGGTGGCAGGCCGGACAGAAGCGGATTCTGGCCAGCGGCGTTTGCGGGTTGCGACCAAGTATGTCAACGTGACCCGGGATTATTTTGCGGCCGGTGGTTCTCAGGTTGAAATCATTAAGTTATACGGTTCGATGGAACTCGCACCGCTGGTCGGCCTGGCGGATATCATTGTTGATCTGGTTGATACCGGCAATACACTGAAAGCGAACGGTTTGGAACCGATGGAAAAAATCGCGGATATTTCCTCGCGATTAATTGTCAATAAAGCTTCAATGAAAATGAAACATGCGAAAGTACAGGGCTTTATTGATACACTGACTACAATTGTTAACCCGGCATAATGCGATGAAATATAAAACCGATAATTTAAATGTTACTGAAATACGCGAGGTTTCCACACCATCGGAAGTGCATCGCGAATACCCGATTAGTGAAAAGGCGGCAAAGACTGTTTACCAGGCGCGTCAGGAGATTCACGATATTCTGGCAGAGAAAGACGATCGCCTGCTGGTTGTGATCGGCCCTTGTTCGATTCACGATACCAAAGCGGCGATGGAATATGCCGGGCGCCTGAAAAAACTGCGGGACAAGCTTAGCAAACACTTATGTATCGTGATGCGCGTCTATTTTGAGAAGCCGCGTACGACGGTTGGCTGGAAAGGCCTGATTAACGATCCGGAGCTGAACGACAGCTTTGAAATCAACAAAGGTCTGCGACTCGCGCGCAAACTGTTGCTGGATCTGGCCGAGCTTGGCCTGCCGACCGGGACAGAGTTTCTGGATCTGATTACACCACAGTATTTTTCCGATTTGATCAGTTGGGGCGCCATTGGCGCGCGTACCACTGAAAGCCAGGGGCATCGTGAACTGGCTTCTGGTTTATCCTGCCCGATCGGATTTAAAAACGGTACTGATGGCACCGTACAGATTGCAGTTGATGCGATTCGTTCGGCTGCACGGCCGCACAGTTTTCTCGGCGTGACCGGGGAAGGGCATTCGGCAATTGTGCGTACGACCGGTAATAGGGATTGTCATGTGATTCTGCGCGGTGGCAAACATCCGAATTACGATGCGGCGAGTGTGGACGATGCCGCTGCATTGCTGGAGAAAGTTAATTTGTCTGCGCGCATTATGATCGATACCAGTCATGCAAACAGCCGTAAGATTCCGGAGCGGCAGATTGATGTCGGCCATAATATCGGTCGCCAGCTGGCTGCCGGTGAACAGCGTATTTTCGGAGTGATGAGTGAAAGCCATCTGGTTGCCGGAAATCAGAGTGTAAAGCCGGGTAAAGCCTTGACATATGGTCAGAGTATTACCGATGGTTGTCTCGGTTGGGAAGATACCGTGCCTTTGCTGGAAAATTTCGCAGACAGCGTGCGCGAGCGACGTGAGTTTCTGGGCGTCAAAACAGCGAGCACTGCGTGATATTCTTTTTTAACAGCTGGCAATACCTGTTCGATGGTTCAGCTTAAAACCTTAGATACGCAGCATAAAGATTTCGACAGCGAGCTGAATGCCCTGCTGTCACGTCAGGCTGTGGATGACCGATCCATGGTCAATACGGTCAGTGATATTATCAATGATGTGCGTACGCGCGGTGATCAGGCAGTGCTTGATTATACCCGCCGCTTTGATGGTTTCGAAGCGGACTCAATGACCGCACTGGAGATGCCGCCGACAAGACTGCAACAGGCGTTGTCGGCAATTGCGCCGGAGCAGCGTGCGGCTCTTGAGGAGGCGGCTGCACGTATTCGTGAATACGCCGAGCATCAGAAGTTACAGTCATGGAGCTATGAAGACGATCACGGCAATATGTTGGGCCAGCAGATTCAGCCGCTGGAGCGTGTCGGGCTGTATGTGCCCGGTGGTAAAGCGGCATATCCGTCTTCGGTGTTAATGAATGCGATACCGGCAAAAACAGCCGGAGTAAACGAATTGATTATGGTTGTGCCGACACCGGCCGGTGTAGTGAACGAACTGGTACTTGCCGCGGCGGCGATTGCCGGTGTTGACAGAGTATTTAATATTGGCGGCGCACAGGCAGTGGCAGCGCTGGCTTACGGTACGGACAGCATTCCCCGTGTTGATAAAATTGTTGGCCCCGGAAATATCTATGTCGCAACCGCAAAACGATTGGTGTTCGGTGCGGTCGGTATCGATATGGTGGCCGGGCCGTCGGAAATCGTGATTGTCTGTGACGGTCAGAGTGATCCGGACTGGATTGCGATGGATTTGTTTTCCCAGGCGGAGCATGATGAAGCCGCACAGGCGATTCTGATAACAGATGACACCGCGTTTCTGGATTCGGTGTCGGTCAGTATAGACAAACTGATCGGTACTATGGAGCGTAAAGATATTATTACTGCATCATTGCAGAGCCGTGGTGCATTTATCAAGGTTAAGGACCTTTCGCAGGCGATTGATATTGTCAACAGAATTGCGCCTGAACATCTAGAGTTGTCGATTGAAAATCCGGCCAGGTGGACAGATGAAATCAAACATGCCGGCGCGATTTTTCTTGGCCGGTATTCTGCCGAGGTATTGGGTGACTACTGTGCCGGTCCGAATCATGTATTGCCGACATCCGGTACCGCGCGGTTTGCATCACCGCTGGGGGTTTATGATTTTCAAAAACGCTCCAGTGTGGTGTTATGTTCGCCGTCCGGTGCGGGTGAATTGGCAGCAACCGCATCGATACTCGCGCGCGGCGAAGGTTTGACCGCGCATGCCAGAGCCGCCGAATACCGTCTGAACCGGAAAAACGATACATAGATTTTTACAGGCGCCTTGATGTAGGGTGCTAAGCGGTTTGGTATATATCTGAAAATCCGGAACCTCAAAACTTCACAACATGATCAAACAAACCATTGCAGATAAAGTGGCGCAACTGATCCGGCCGGAGCTGCGTGCAATGCAGGCTTATACGGTCCAATCTGCAGAAGGCCTGATTAAACTGGATGCGATGGAGAGCCCATATGTTTTGCCGGCTGAATTGACTGATGCCTGGCTCACAACTTTACAAAGCGTTGAATTAAATCGTTACCCCGATCCGGCCGCTTCAGACCTCGTTACACAATTGCGTAAAACCATGCGCATCCCGGTCGCATTGGAAATTATTCCGGGTAACGGTTCCGATGAGTTGATTCAATTGTTGTGTGCCGCAGTGATTGATACACCGCAGTCCACTGCAGGCAAGCCGGTTGTGCTTGCACCCGAGCCGGGGTTTGTGATGTACCGTATTCTTGCCGCCGCAACCGGTCTGAAATATGTCGGCGTGCCGTTGCAATCGAGTAATTTTGAGTTGGATGAGACTGCGATGCTGGCGGCGATTGAGGAATATCAGCCGGCATTGATTTTTTTAGCTTATCCGAACAATCCAACCGGGAATTTGTTTGATGCTGATGTGATCGACAAAATTATCCGGCAGGCGCCGGGGTTGGTGATTATTGATGAAGCCTACCAGCCGTTTGCCGAAACCAGTTTCTTGGATCAAATAGAGCAATACGATAATGCCTTGCTAATGCGAACGGTATCAAAGCTTGGGCTGGCCGGCATCCGGTTCGGATATCTGGTCGGTAAACCTGAATGGATCACTGAGCTAAACAAGCTGCGCCTGCCGTACAATATCAATTCATTAACCCAGGCGACAGCCGGCTTTGCACTGGAGCATTTCGAGGTATTCGAACAACAGGCTGCTTTAATACGCGAGGAGCGTCAGCGTTTGTTTGATGCATTATCTGCAATCGACGGCATACAAGCGTTCCCGAGCCGGGCAAATTTTATTTTATTTAAAGTCACATCCGGCGATGCAGATCGGATTTTTGCCGGATTAAAACAACACGGGGTGCTGATCAAAAATGCATCCGCAACTGTACCGGATTGTCTGCGTGTCACGGTCGGTAATGCTGAAGAGAATGCCAAATTTTTGCAGGCATTGCTGGAGTCTTTGTAAGCTACTGAATTTTATAGATAATCGCGTGGGCAGCAGTTACCACCAAAGTTATATATTACCAAAGCAAAGTAATACATATACCGCTTTCGCATAATACAGGGTGATGTTAAGAGCCTGTATAATGTTTATGAGAACTCTGATTAATTCGTCCCTGAATAATCAGAGCACGAAAAAGAAAAAATGTGATTTTTCTTTTTCTTCATTTTTCAAACACTATAGTGTTTGAAAAATGGCGGTGCGTCCCTGCACCACAGGAAACTCTGAATAAATCAAAGTTTCCTTAAAAATCGTTGCTGGTTAAGATATACCACCGAATACTTTTAAGCGAAAAAACCATTGGTTTTTTGCGCTCATAAATTTAGGCTTGTCTGTTAAGCGCTCATGTTTTTTACATGAACCTATCTCAAAATTAAAGATTTTGCTTTCAGGTTAGGCGCGCGACAGACGAAAAGCGGAGTTTACACGCAGTAAATGAGTATTTGAGGAGGAGCGCAACGACGCATGGAAGTGAAAGATCAATTTTGAGATAGGTTCATATTGCTTGTGTGCAATTAAGCCTTACCCGATTGTCTCGCAGACATTGCGATGTCTGTCCAAAATATTAGGAGAAAAAATCATGCCAGAAGAGATTGGCTATAACACATTAAACGGTAGTGCAAGTCTTAGCGCATTGCAGGATGCGGGTGCAAACTCTGCGCTTCCAACGGCTCAAAAGCAAGAGTTCGCGGATCTTGTTAACAGAATAGGCAATTCCAATCGTCAGGACGGGACTGTGGATGATACTGAGGCAACGTTAACATTCTGGGCTGCACTGGCGCAGGATGTTGAAAATGGAACCACGAACCCGGATCATTCATTAGCCAGGACGTTTAACCAAAATTACATACAAATGGCAAATACGCCTCAGTCTGACCCATTCAGTGCTTCACAGGGTTCTGATTCGACAGCATCAAATTCGCTGAGTACGATGTTTCTTAATAACTCGGCATAAAACCAAAGTCGCAATCGCAACTCTTTATTCATAATGCATGAATATAGTGTGAATTCGTTTTTACCGTTCCTCTATTGAATTTTTTGCAAGCTGCTCAGCACTTGAATCGGGTGCTGAGCGGCTTTCCTTGTTTGTGTTTTAAACAGTTGTTGTAAACATTCAGCATGGTGAGCATGGTTGTCTTTATATGCCACAGAATTTATAGCTAAATGCACTGTCATCCGACGCTGGCCATAAAAGTGATATATAACTAAAGCAAAGTACTGGATATATTGCTTTTGTGGAATACCGGATTATGTTAGTAGCTTGTATAATATCTATAAATTATCCGAATCCGGATATTTCATAAATACCTAAAGGACCAAGCTGCGGTTGTTCAGGTATTCATAAAAACCGAATTGAAATGCACTCATCAGTGTAATCTCTTGATATTCACCGGTCTGGTGTAACGCTGTTTTCAAATATTATCTGAGTGCGATGTATATTTAGAGGAACATATCATGGCATTAAACTTAAGCGCACTAAACAATAGTAATGTGAGTGTGACTGCACTACAAAATGCGGCCACTTATCAGGGGATTACCCCCCAGCAAAAACAAGCGTTCGATAAACTGATCAGCGGTGGTGACAGCAACGCGGATAATAAGATCAGTAAAGCTGAAGCAGATAAATTGAAATTAACGCTTACCGGTGTTGATCAACAGAATCTTTTTCTCCATAAGCAAGGGACGAGATATGCGAGCACTTTCGAAGCTCAATATAACGCGCTGAGTGGTGGGGGTTTAGGAGCCAGCAGCCATTCGCAACATCCACAAAGCAGCTATGGTGAAAGAAACCTTGCATCTAATACTTCAGCAACCCCGGGGCAGTCGCCTGTTGATAGCCGAAACGCCTTTATTTTGAAGGCTTTGGAGAATCCGCAGGTTACCCCGCAAGCCAGAAATTTTTACATCAATTTAATGGGTGGCCCGGAAGCTTATCAGGCGGCACTTGATAAACAAAATAAAGCGGAAGGTGTGCAGGCAAACTCCAAACCGCTTACACTTGAGCAGCGTGCTGAGCAATTTATTCCCAAGACAACTTTAGATGCGATGCCTGACAGTATATCTGTGGCAGATTTGATCGCGAGTGTGAAACAACGTCAGAGTGACTCCAGTGCGCGTGATGCAGTCATCAGTTATTTAACCCGGGCTGACCTTAACAACGACGGTATCCTGACTAAGGAAGAGTTTTTGACCCGTCAGGTCAACAATTATGAGGCGCTCCGGGATATGGGACTACCAACACTACCAGGAGTGTCCGGTGGTACAATAGCGTCAGTCAGAATGGGCGGTATTATGCGAGGATCAGCCATGGATTTCATTCTGGCCGGTAGACAGCAAGGCCAATCGGCATAAGTTCAGCCGGTGTTGTGCAACCTGCTAAGCCGGGTTGCGCAACGTACCGGGTAATTAAATTACCAGGTACAGGTCTGAAACGTTTATCCGGTTTATCGTTCCTCTATTGAATTTTTGCAAGCCCTTCACCGCGCGGATCGGATGCTGCGCTGAGGGCTTTTTGTTTTTTATCCCAGACAATCACCTGCATATTGCCGTATTCCCGCGATGACTCCACGAGCTTATGTCCGAGCAACTGCAACTCCAGTTTGGTGTTCTGATTAAATGCTTTCGGTTCATAACCGATTTGGTCCGGCAGAAACTGGTGGTGAAAGCGCGGCCGGCTGACCATCTGTGTGGCGTTACCGCCGCTGTGAAAGTTCAAGGTTGCAAGTAATACCATCGTGATGATCCGGCTGCCGCCGGGTGTGCCAAGCACCGCAACACGGTCTTTATATTCCAAAAATGTCGGCGTCATACTGGAGAGCATGCGCTTGCCGGGTTGAATCGCGTTCGGGTTGTCTTTGCCTGCAACCAGGCCGTAACCGTTCGGTACGCCGGGTTTGGCGGCAAAGTCATCCATTTCGTTGTTCAGTAATACACCGGTACCCGGTGGTATAAACCCTGAGCCAAACGGAAAATTAATCGACAGCGTGGCAGCGACCCGGTTGCCCTGTTTATCCATAACGGAAAAATGAGTGGTGTCCGAACCGGCTTGAATATTGGCCGCACCGGGCAATGCGGTGCTGGGTGTTGCTTTGTCGGTGCGGATGCCGGCGGCCAGTCCCGCGGCATAATAGGGGCTTAACAATCGTTTTACCGGTACTTCAACAAAATCGCTGTCACCAAGATATTCGGCACGGTCACGATAAGCACGGCGCATCGCCTCAACAATCAAATGCGTGTACTCGCCGTTAGAGAGTTTCGTTAAGTCATAATTCTGTAAGATACTCAGTATTGTGCTCAAGACAATGCCGCCGGAGGAAGGCAAAGGCGCTGTGGTGATTTCCATACCGCGGTATTCACTTTTAACCGGCGATCTTTCGATCACTTTATATTTACTTAAATCTTTGCTTTGCCAGATACCGCCTGCTGCATTAGTCCCCTCGACCAGCTTTTTGGCCAGCTCGCCTTTGTAAAAACCTTTTGCGCCTTTTGTCGCGATAGTGTCCAGTGTTGTTCCCAAATCGGTTTGTATGATTTTATAGCCTGTTTCGGGGATTTCGTTTTTGTCGAGAAATATCGCGGCGGTTTCGGGATAACGTCGTAGCAGCTCCAGTCGATATTGTGTGAGGAAGCGGTATCTTTCGGTCACATCAAAACCTTCTTTGGCGTGCCGTATCGCCGGTGCCAGTGTTTCTGTCAGAGGTTTGGAGCCGTATTTTTTCGCCAGGTGTTGCAGCGCTGCGGGTATTCCGGGAATGCCTGCAGCCAGCGGCCCTTCTTTGGACAGCCCGGGTTTAACATTACCCGAATCATCCAGGTACATGTTTTCATTGGCCGCCAGCGGTGCGGTTTCACGCGCATCAATCATAACGTCTTTATTTTTATCGGCATCGTGCAGCAGGAAAAAACCGCCGCCGCCGATACCTGAACCGAATGGTTCGACAACAGCCAGCGTTGCGGCAACCGCAACTGCCGCATCGAAAGCATTTCCGCCGGCTGCAAGTATTTCCAGGCCGGCTTCTGTTGCAAGCGGGTGTGCGCTGGCAACCGCATGTTTGCCCGGCTTTGCTGCGGCATGTGCGCTGTTTAAAATAAGCAGCGCGATAAAAAAGAATTTAAGCGGTGTGCTTGTCATAATCAGTCCCGTGATTGAAATTTTGCATTGAGCTTTTCGGCAACCAGCGGATGGGTGAATTTAGCGATATCACCCCCGTGCCGGGCAATGTCTTTGATAAGCGTTGACGATAAAAAGGTATATTTAATATCCGGACTCAGGTAAACCGTTTCAATGTTCGGTTGCATGCTGCGGTTCATGCCGGCCAGCTGTGCTTCGTATTCGAAGTCAGATACTGCGCGCAGGCCGCGGATGATGACATCAGCGCCGGTTTTATTGGCAAACTCCACCATCAATGTTTTAAAACCGACGACCTCCACCTGCTTGAATTCGGCTAATACCTGCCCGGCCAGTGTGACCCGCTCCTCAAGCGGGAACAATGGTTTTTTTGACGAGCTTGCGGCGACGGCAACAATGACGCGGTCAAACATTCTGCAGGCGCGGCGTACCAGATCGAAATGCCCATTGGTAATCGGGTCGAAAGTGCCGGGATAGATCGCGGTAATTTTCATTGGTATAAGAGTGCCGTAATCGTTCGTGGCTGACAAGAGTCTGCGACGATTTATTCTGTTGCTTCCGCAGCCAGACCGAAGCGTACATCACCGCTGGTTTTATCGCGAATCAATTGCCAGCCGGAAGGCAGTTGCGGCCACTCCTGAGCGCGGGCGGTTTCCAGGTAAATACGAAAGCCGCTTTTTAAGCAGTGCTGCATCGAGAGTAATTCGCAGGACTGTGTCAGCAGTGTGTCTTGAAACGGTGGATCAAGAAATACGATATCGAACGTTTCTGTCGTGTTGGCCAGGTAATGTTCTGCGGGTGTATTTATGATTTCGATTTGGTTTGCCTGCAGTCTGGCAGCCTGATTACGCAGGTTTTCGCAAACGGAATGCGATTTTTCCAACATAACAACATGTGCGGCGCCCCGTGAGGCGGCTTCAAAACCCAGTACGCCGGATCCGGCAAATGCATCCAGGCAGTGGCTGCCCTCAATGATCGGTTGTAACCAGTTAAATAAAGTTTCACGTATATAATCTTTTGTCGGCCTGAGGGTATCCGCATCGGGTACATCGATTTTTCGGCCACGCCAGCTGCCGCTGATAATACGAATTTGTTGCGGGTGTGATTTTCGCAAAGTTTTTGTGGAAGGTTCCGGGGAGCTGTGAATGTAAACAGCTCCTAGGGTTTATCCGCAACCCCGCCGACCATCACAACAGCCAGTTTATCCGGATCGATCCGGCGCTTGAAAGTGCTCTGAATGCTTTTTACGGTAACTTTATTCACGTTATCGTTGAACGTTTTTAAATAATCCAACGGCAGCTTATAAAAACCAATCATTGCCAGGTATTCCACCAGTTTTTTGTTGCTGTCGGTTTTTAACGGAAAGCCGCCGGTAATATTTTGAACTGCTCTTTCCAGTTCGTCGGCGCTGGGTCCTTCATCGATAAAGCGACGGATATTGTCCCGCAGCAGTGTTAATGCTTCCTCAGCCTGGTCATTACGGGTCTGCATGCCGGTCTGAAACGGACCGTCAGCCGCCATCGGAATAAAATAGCTGTATACACTGTAGGCGAGCCCGCGGTCCTCGCGTATTTCCTGCATCAATCGTGATGCAAAGCCGCTGCCGCCGAGAATATGATTGCCGACATATAAATTGAAATAGTCCTTATCACCGCGATGCATACCCGGTTGCCCGAGCAGAATATGTGTTTGTGTGGTCGGCAGTTCAATGCGCTTTTCACTTGGCTCCTGTAATGCCGGCACGGCCGGGATTGCGGGTGGTTTTTCACCGTCCGGTAATGCACTGATTAGTTCGTTTGCGAGTGTTTCAGCCTGTTCGCGATTGAGTTTGCCGACAATCGCGATAGTGGCGTTGCGTGCCACATAGTAACGCTTGTAAAAATTCAGCAGATCTTCGCGCTTGATTGCATTAACCGATGCCTCGGTGCCCTGAGTTGGACTTGCATAAGGGTGTGTGCCAAAAACAGCCTGGTAGAAAGCTTCTTTTACAACTGATTCGGGTTGTTGTTGCCGGTGCTTCAGTGAGAGCAGCAGGCGTTGCCGGTCACGTTCCAGATCCGCTGCCGGAAAAGTGGGTTGGGTAATGATCAACCGGAATATCTCCAACGCGGTTTCCAGTTTATCGGGATCATTCAGGCTGCGCAGCGATAAGACAGCCATATCGCGTAATGCATCATTGCCGAGTTCAGCGCCCACGCTTTCGAGCTTTTCGGCAATATCGTCCACACTCAGTTTGCCGGCACCGGAAACCATCAGGGTATTGGTCAGCAAAGCCAGCCCGGGCTGATCCGCATTTCGTGCGCTGCCGGCTGAAAATACAACACGTATGTCCACCATCGGCAGACTGTCGGCGGCGATAAACATTACACGAGCGCCGTTTTGGGTTTCCCAGGAATCGATATTCGGTACCGCCTCAGCAATGGAAAATTTAAGGATCAAAAAAAATGCAATGACAACGATGCCGATACGTTTCTTGCTGTGGCCTGTCAGCGCGGCTGTGCTCATAAATATATTTTCCTTAAGGTTGGCTGTTTTGTACCGTGGGCACCAGTTCGGCCACGGTAAGGTGTTTGTTGATAAAATATTTGTTCGCGACGGCCTGAACCTGTTCCGCGGTGACGGACTGAATATTTTCGACATAGTCATTCATTACGGTCCAGCCCAGGCCGACTGTCTCAAGTATTCCCAGGCGCATGCCCTGATAAAACATCGAGTCCCGCTGATAAATATCCGCAGCAACCACCTGGGTTTTCACGCGTTCAAGCTCGGTTGCACTGACCGGTTCCTGCTTAAGCTGTTCGATTTCTGCAAGTATTGCCTGTTCGAGTGTATTGATCGGTATTTCTCCGACCGGCGTTGCGCTTAAAATAAACAAACTGTCCATGCGACTGTAGAGGTTATAACCGGCACCGGCACTCGCGGCCAGCTGTTTGCCGCGTACCAGTTGACGGCTGAGCCGGGCACTGTCACCGCCGTCGAGAATGCCGGCAAGCACCTCCAGTGCATAAGCTTCCCGCGGGTCTTCGATATTTTTCAGGCTCGGTACTTTATAGCCCATCAGCAGATAAGGTACCTGTGAAGCAGCCTGAACCTCTATCCGGCGTTTCCCGCGTTGGGGGATTTCGAGTTGAGGCTTGGGCGGTTGAATTTCACCGGCCTGCAGCGGGCCGAAATATTTTTCAGCCAGTTTAAACACCTGTTGCGGATCGACATCGCCAACCACGACCAGTGTTGCATTATTCGGTGCATACCAGGCTTTATACCAGGCTTCCAGATCGGCAACATTATAGGCTTGTATATCTTCCATCCAGCCGATCACCGGGTGGCGGTACGGGCTGCTTACAAATGCAGTTGCATTGAATTGTTCGTATGTCAGTGAACGCGGTTGGTCTTCATATCGCAGCCGCCGCTCCTCCGCAACGACATCACGTTCTTTCAGAAATTCTTCGTTTTTGAAGATCACGTTACGCATTCTGTCCGCTTCGAGTCGCAGGCAGAGTTCCAGCCGGTCATTCGCAATGGTTTGAAAATAGGCGGTATAGTCCCGGCTGGTGAATGCGTTTTCACGGCCGCCGTTTTTCGCAATAATTTCCGAGAACTCACCCGGCGCCAGCTCTTTCGTACCTTTGAACATCATATGCTCCAGCATATGTGAGATGCCGGTAATGCCGTTGTATTCATAACTGGAGCCGATTTTATACCAGACCTGGGAGACAACGACCGGTGAGCGTGTGTCGGGTTGCACCAGTATCTTCATACCGTTGTCGAGCTGGTGTTCGTAAACAGTGCTGCTTGATGATTGGTTGGCTGTCGAAGGGTTGTCTTTGTTTTTTGTCAATGAGAATAACACCACGATACCCGCGATAATTGCTATTCCCGCCCAGATTGCATTTTTGTGCATATCAGTGTTCCCAATTTGCTGTAGAAAGCTGCGAACGGCTTTAACCCCGGTGCGCGCAGATGATACGATACGGTGACTCAAATCATAACAAGAACTCCATTGCGTACAAATGGCACGATACGGCGACTCAAATCGCAGTAAGCACCCCGATGCGCACGGATGATACGATACGGTGACTCAAATTACAGTAAGGTCTCGGCGCGCACAGATGATACGATACTGCGACTCAAATCGCAGCAAGATGTTCCATTTAATATGAATAGTTTTTATGGGCTTATTTAAAAAACGTACACGCGAAGATAAAACCGCAGAGAAAAGCAGCAAGCCGGGGCGACTGTTTGCGGGTTTAAGTAAAACCCGTGCAATTTTGACTGCGGACCTGGGTGAATTGATCAGTGGCCGCAAGGCAATCGATGCGGAAGTACTCGAAGAGCTGGAAACCCGGCTTTTAATGGCGGACCTCGGGGTTGAGACCACCGATGCGGTGCTGGAGGCATTGCGCCGGAAAATCGAATTTGGTGAAGTGCGTAATGCGGAAAACCTGCTTATACACCTGTCGGCACTTCTGAAAGCCCGGTTGCAATTTGATGCGCCGTCGTCCATGCCGTCGGCAGATGCCCGCCCGTACACGGTATTGGTGATTGGGGTGAACGGCAGCGGCAAAACCACCAGCATCGGCAAGCTGGCGAAATACTATCAAAATGCCGGTCATTCAGTGATGCTTGCTGCCGGAGATACCTTCCGGGCCGCGGCAGTGGAGCAGTTGCAGACCTGGGGGGAGCGTAATCAGGTGCCGGTTATCGCTCAGGCCGACGGAGCTGATTCAGCGGCCGTCGCATTTGATGCATTGCAGGCGGCACAATCCAGGGGCACGGATGTGCTGTTGATAGATACTGCCGGGCGCCTGCATACACACAGTGGTCTGATGGATGAGCTGAAAAAAATAAAGCGTGTGCTGGGCAAACAGGATCCTGGTATACCGCAGCAGGTGCTGTTGGTGCTGGATGCCGGTATTGGGCAGAACGCGTTGCAGCAGGCGAAGCAGTTTCATGAGGCGATCGGTGTGACCGGCCTGGTATTAACCAAGCTGGACGGCACGGCGAAAGGCGGTATTTTGTTCGCGATTCGCGACAAGCTGGAAATGCCGGTACAGTTTATCGGGGTCGGTGAAGGCATGGAAGACTTGCGCGAGTTTGATGCTGATCAGTTCGTCGATGCATTACTGGCGCAGGACAGCTGAGTTTTACAATTGTAACAAAAGTGTAAGATAGAGCACGATGCTGCAATTTACCAATATACGAAAACGTTATCCCGGAGGTCAGGAAGCCCTGAGTGACCTGACATTTCATATGCCGGCCGGCCGGATGGCGTTTTTGACCGGCCATTCAGGCGCAGGTAAAAGTACATTTTTAAAATTAATCACGGTGATCGAACGCTGTACCGGCGGGCAGCTGATAGTAAACGGTGTGAACGTATCGAAGATACCCGCCCGGCGTATACCGTACCTGCGGCGTAATATCGGCATGATTTTTCAGGATCACCAGCTACTGCATGACCGCACGGTGTTCGACAATATTGCATTACCGTTGGTGATTGCCGGTTACCGGCACCGTGAGATCGGCCGACGGGTGCGGGCCGCGCTGGATAAAGTCGGTTTATTGAAAAAAGAACGGGCCTACCCGATGACGCTGTCCGGTGGTGAGCAACAACGGGTCGGCATTGCCCGTGCGGTTGTGAATAAGCCGCCGTTATTGCTGGCTGATGAACCGACCGGTAATCTTGATCCGGATTTATCCCGCGAAATTATGCAGCTGTTTGAAGCGTTTAATCAGGTCGGTGTGACCGTGCTGGTTGCAACCCACGATATCAGCCTGATTGAAGAGATGCATTATCCGCAGGTTATTTTGAAGAACGGCACCTTATTGCATAACGGTCTGGAAGGGCAGAATGAATAATGGTTGAGCCGGTACAAAAAACGGCCAGGCCGGAATTTAAAACGCGGTTAAGCGCTTTCGGTATCAATCATGCGCAGGTTTTATTAAGCAGCCTGGGCCGAATTTTCCGCAACCCTTTTGCCGGCATGATGACCGTTTCGGTTATTGCGATCGCATTGGCATTGCCGGCAGGTTTTTACGTACTGCTGCAAAACGCACAACAAATCAGCGCCGGTTGGGACGGTGCTGCGCGTATTTCGCTATATCTGAAATCAGAGCTTGATAAGGTCGGGGCTGAACGCCTTGCAGATGAACTGCGCAT
The DNA here is from genome assembly GCA_028284675.1 of Gammaproteobacteria bacterium. Taxonomy (GTDB): domain Bacteria; phylum Pseudomonadota; class Gammaproteobacteria; order HTCC5015; family HTCC5015; genus JANQRI01. The sequence goes on from JANQRI010000041.1 coordinate 105,947, forward strand.
CCTGCCCGAGGTCGAAAAACTGCGTTTGATCGACAAAGCCGAAGCGTTGCGGGAATTTAAAGCATTATCCGGTTTTGGCGATGCATTGGATGCACTGGATTCTAATCCGTTGCCCACGGTAATAGTGATTACGCCGGTGATTGATACGGAAAGCGCGCAAAACATGGAAGGCTTTTTAGAGCGCTTAAGGGAGCGTCCGGAAGTGGATCTGGCGCAACTGGATTTGCAATGGGTCAAGCGCCTTTACACCATCACCCGGCTGATTCAACGCGGTTTGTTGATTATTGCCGCAATGCTGGGGTTGGCGGTGATACTGGTGATCGGCAATACGATTCGCCTGGATATTCAAAACCGGCGCGTCGAAATTGAAGTCAATAAACTGATCGGTGCAACCAATGCCTTTATCCGCCGGCCGTTCCTGTATACCGGGTTTTGGTATGGTTTTCTGGGCGGTATTTTGGCTTGTATTCTGGTCACGGTTGGCTTGGGAATGCTGCGGACTCCGGTAAAGCGGCTTGCCGGTCTTTATGACAGCGGTTTTGAGTTAATGACCCTGCAGTTCACAAGTATTATCACCTTGATTACGCTTGCCGTTGTATTAGGGTGGCTGGGTTCACGGCTGGCGGTCGGTCGGCATTTGCGTGAAATTGAGCCGGGTTAATAAATGATGGTTTTTACCCGGGTTTGAGTCTGGTAGTATCGCCGAGCTTGTAATGAAACGCCTTGATTGAGCCGGTGGAGCAGTTGTGTATAGCAGGACTCGTGTGAAAATTTGCGGAATTACCCGCCCAGAAGATGCGCGGTCGGCCGGCATGCTCGGTACCGATGCGATCGGCCTGGTATTCAGTCCGCCCAGTCCCCGGTTTGTCTCAATTCAGGCTGCGCAGGCGGTGCGTGATGCGGTTCAGCCGTTTGTATCGGTCGTTGCGTTATTTATGGATGCCGAGGCCGCATTTGTTGAGGATATTATTGCACAGGTGCGGGTTGATATATTGCAGTTTCACGGTGCCGAAACCGCCGGGTTTTGCAGCGGTTTTGGTCTACCCTATATCAAAGCTGTACCGATGATGGATAATCCGGATATCCGCGCCTATACTGACCGCCACCCTGATGCGTCTGGGTTTTTGTTGGATGCGGTGCATGAAGGGCAGGCCGGCGGTTCGGGCCGGCATTTTGATTGGGCGCATGTGCCAACGGGGTTTGATAGACCTATTATTCTGGCCGGAGGACTGACGCCCGAGAATGTTGCCGCGGCGATCGAGCAAACCGGCTGCTATGCGGTTGATGTCAGCAGCGGTGTTGAATCATCAAAAGGTGTGAAAAGCCACGATAAAATGAGCGCATTTATCAAGCAAACCAAACTGGCTGATGCCGGAAAGAAACAATGAGTAAAGCAGCGGAAAATATCACAAATTATCATGTATACCCGGATGCTTCCGGGCATTTTGGTTTTTATGGCGGGCGGTTTGTTGCCGAAACATTGATGCAGCCGGTGGAAGAGCTCGCGGCAGCTTATCAGAGATTTCGTGAGGACCCGGAGTTTCTGGATGAGCTTGACCGGGATCTTGCTGATTATGTCGGGCGGCCGTCTCCACTGTATTTCGCACCGCGGCTGACTGAACATGCCGGTGGTGCCAAAATTTATCTGAAGCGCGAGGACTTAAATCACACCGGTGCGCACAAAATAAATAATACAGTAGGGCAGGCGTTGTTAGCCAAGCGCATGAAAAAGACGCGACTGATTGCCGAAACCGGGGCCGGTCAACATGGCGTCGCGACTGCCACGGTTGCCGCCCGCCTGGGCTTGCAGTGCGTCGTATACATGGGCGAGGAGGATATTGCCCGCCAGTCACCGAATGTATACCGGATGCGTCTGATGGGCGCGGAAGTGGTCGCGGTTAAATCAGGCTCACGGACCTTAAAAGACGCATTAAACGAGGCAATGCGTGATTGGGTGACGAATGTTGATGATACTTTTTATATTATCGGTACTGTTGCAGGCCCGCATCCGTATCCGGCGATGGTCCGGGACTTTCAGGCGGTGATCGGCAGAGAAACGCGCCGGCAATTACAGGATCATGAAGGTTGTTTGCCTGATGCACTGGTGGCCTGCGTTGGTGGCGGGTCCAATGCAATGGGTTTGTTTTATCCATTTTTAAATGATGCCTCGGTCGAATTATATGGTGTAGAGGCAGCCGGCGAAGGGCTTGAGTCCGGCCGGCATGCGGCACCATTATCAGCCGGTAAACCGGGTGTATTGCACGGTAACCGGACTTATCTGATGGAGAGTGCCGATGGTCAGATTATCGAGACACATTCAGTGTCTGCGGGTCTGGATTACCCGGGTGTCGGGCCCGAACATGCATGGCTGAAGGATACCGGTCGTGCGCATTATGTCACTGTTACTGATCAGGAAGCGCTCGATGCATTTCACCGGCTCAGTCGATTGGAAGGAATTATTCCGGCTCTGGAGACCAGTCATGCACTTGCATATGCAACCCGGTTGGCGGCTAAGATGCAACCGGAGAAGAAGCTTGTCGTGAATCTTTCAGGCAGAGGCGATAAAGATATTAATACGGTTGCCGGTATTGAGGGGATTTCAATATGAGCCGGATCGCGAGCACCTTTAACGCATTGGCTGAGGCGGGCAAGACCGCATTAATACCCTATATCACCGCAGGTGATCCGCAGCCTGATGCAACGGTTGGTTTTATGCATGCGATGGTCGAGGCCGGTGCGGATATCATCGAACTTGGCGTACCATTTTCCGATCCAATGGCCGATGGCCCGGTGATACAGGCTGCTTGTGAACGCGCGCTTGCACACAATGTGAGTTTGCAACAGGTGTTGGCCATGGTTAAGGCTTTTCGTGAACGGGATAATGATACGCCGGTGGTCTTAATGGGGTACGTAAACCCATTTGAAGTGATGGGCTATGCCCGTTTTGTCAAAGCGGCGACCGCTGCCGGTGTGGACGGTGTGATCGCGGTCGATTTGCCGCCCGAGGAGGCGGATACTCTTTTACCGCTGTTCCGGCAGGCAGGCCTGGATCTGGTTTTTTTACTGGCGCCGACCTCCAGCCTGCAACGTATTCAGAAAATATGTGCTGTTGCCGGTGGATTTGTTTACTATGTGTCTCTTAAAGGCGTGACCGGTGCCGCATCATTGAATTTGGACGATGTTCGTGACAAGGTTGCCCGCATTCGCAGTCAAACCAAATTGCCGGTTGGAGTCGGATTCGGCATAAAAGACGCAGTGACTGCACAACAGGTCGGTCGTTTTGCCGACGCGGTAGTTGTCGGCAGCGCAATTGTCCGGCATATTGCCGCCAACCCTGCTGATCCCGGTCAGGCGCAGCAGGCAATTGTGGAATTGCTGGGTGGAATGCGTGCCGCGTTAGATGAAAAAGAGGCCGGTGAGCCCACCGCCAGTGCCGGTTAAGTGTTGCTTAAATAAGATTCAGATGTATGCATATGACACTATATTGTGTGGATATTTACAAAGCATGCAGAGGCACTAGAACTTAAATTTATTGACAGTAATTAGCGAAGGGATATCGTCTCTTTGATGCGCACAGGCCTGACGGATTTGTCGAGTAAAATCGACAGGATGTCGGTTTAAATGTTTTTTGTTTGTTTTCACTGTTTTTTTAAGTGAGCGATATTTAAGAATTCAAGGAGCCCGTTTGTTATGAACTGGTTTGAAAAATTAATCCCGTCAAAAGTCGGAGAGAACGGCAAAAAAGCCAATGTCCCCGAAGGCGTATGGGTAAAGTGCAACAACTGCAACAGCGTGCTTTACTCTGAGGAGTTAAAGCGCAATCTGCATGTCTGTCCGAAATGCAATCATCATCACCGGGTGGGTGCGCGTGAGCGGTTGGATATTTTTCTTGATCCGGAGAACCGTCAGGAAATCGGTGAAGAAGTATTGCCGATTGATATGCTTAAATTCAAAGATACTAAAAAATATAAAGACAGGCTCAACACATTTCAGAAAAAAACCGGTGAAACCGATGCCTTGGTTGTAATGCAGGGGCAGTTGAAAGGCACTTTGCTGGTGGCTGCTGCGTTTGAATTCAGTTTTATTGGCGGCTCAATGGGCTCGGTAGTCGGTGAACGCTTTGTCCGCGGCGTAAACCGGGCATTAAAACTCAATATACCGTTTATCTGTTTCAGCGCCAGTGGCGGTGCGCGTATGCAGGAAAGCCTGTTTTCATTGATGCAGATGTCCAAGACCAGTGCCGCGCTGGCACGTTTGTCCGAAAGCGGTATTCCGTTTATTTCAGTATTGACCGATCCTACAACCGGCGGTGTTTCGGCCAGCCTTGCAATGCTTGGGGATTTAAATATTGCCGAGCCAAATGCGCTGATTGGTTTTGCCGGACCGCGTGTGATCGAGCAAACGGTCAGAGAAAAACTGCCTGAAGGGTTTCAGCGCAGTGAATTTCTTCTAAGCCACGGTGCGATCGATGCGATTGTCAATCGTAAAGAAATGCGCGATAAACTCCATTCTGTGTTAGGTATTCTGCATCATCGGCCGGCCTCAACAGAGTCAGCGCCGGATGCCGCCGAGGTTTGATACCCTAACCGCGTGGTTACAGTGGCAGGAGACGCTGCACCCGCTTTCCATTGATCTTAAACTTGACCGAATCAGGCAGGTTTACCAGCGATTGCAATTGCCGGATAAGCTGGCACCGGTAGTGATCACTGTCGGCGGCACCAACGGCAAAGGTTCAAGTGTTGCCTTATTGGAAAGTATTCTGGAGACGGCAGGTTATCAGGTCGGTGCGTATACATCCCCGCATTTGCAGCGTTATAACGAACGGGTTCGGATAAACCGTGCTGAGACGCCCGACCACCGGTTTATTGACGCGTTTGCCGCGATAGACCAGGCACGGGCGGACATCACATTAACCTATTTTGAATTCGGCACGCTCGCGGCGTTATATATTTTTCATCAACAGCCGCTGGATGTGGTGATTCTGGAAGTCGGCATGGGCGGGCGTCTGGATGCAACGAATATTATTGATGCAGATGTCGCGTTAATCACTTCAGTGGATTTGGACCATCAGCAATGGCTGGGCAATGACCGGGAAACGATTGCCGTTGAGAAAGCCGGGATTTTTCGGGAACAACAGGCGGCGGTCTACGCAGATCCGAAGCCGCCGGACAGTTTGTTGAAAATTGCTGCGGAAAAACAGGTCAACCTACACTGCCTGCAGCGGGATTATGAGTATGAGACCGCTTCCGGTGGCTGGAACTGGCAACATAATGGCCTTCGCAAAACGATGTTGCCGGCACCGCGCTGCGCGGAACCGATTCAATATCAGAATGCCGCCGGTGTTTTGATGGTATTAAAGCTGTTGTCCGGTCTATTACCGGTTGATGATAAAACGCTTACCCGGGGTTTGCAGGGTATGCAGCTGAAAGGGCGTTTTCAGCGCATTGCTGCATCGCCTGAAGTGATTCTGGATGTTGCACATAACCCGCAGGCATTTAAAGCGCTTGCGGCAAATTTGCAGCGCCTGCCCCGGTCTGAAACGTTCGCGGTGCTGGGTGTGTTAAGCGATAAAGCCTGGAGTGAGATGTTGCAAATCCTTTTGCCGCATATTGATCGCTGGTTTCTGTCGATACCGGCATCAGCGCGCGGTATGCCGGCCCGGGAGTTATCCGGCCTGTTGCAGCAGGCCGGTGTCTTAAATCCAGGTGTTTATGCGACTGTGACTGAGGCGTTTTCAGCGGCTAGAGATGCTATTGGGGCTGAAGGCCGCTTGCTCGTCACCGGTTCTTTTATCACGGTTGCCGAAGTGCTCGAATTATATTCGTCACCGGAAACACCGAATCCCTTATGAAATATCCCGGCTAACAGTTTATAATAACGGATCTTTTCCGCGTAAAGATGGTAACGTTTTGGATATTTCACTGAAGCAGCGCCTGGTCGGTGCGATCGTACTGGTAGCCTTGGGCGTTATCTTTATTCCTATTTTGCTGGAGAGCCGTGAAGACGAGTCGCGTCTGACGGTTAGCATGAAAATCCCACCGAAACCGGACCTCGAATTCAAGGATCGCCTGGAAGATGTAAAAATTCCACCTGAACCTGAGCCGTTGCCCTCAATGAAAGACTCTGTCGGGCCGCTAAAAGAAGCCAGAGAGGCGGAAGCGTCGGCCACAAAAGTTGTACCGGCCGCCGCCGCTGCGGCTGCAAAGGTGCCGCAAAAAAAACCGGCCCAGGTTGCAGCTGCGAAGCCGGCAGTGATACCTCAGGCCACCGGCGTTACCGCAGCAAAGCCTGCCTCACTCTGGGTCGTTCAGGTCGGCAGTTTCAGTAAACAGCTTAATGCGCAGCAATATAGCGATAAACTCAAGGCCGGCGGATTTAAAGCCTATGTGGAAGATGCGCAAACCGGGGCAGGCGCGGTTTACCGGGTGCGAATCGGTCCGATAGCCGGCAGATCTGAGGCTGAAGCCGTGGTGAAAAAGCTTAAAGAGAAAGGCGGTCACCGGGGTATGGTGATCAGTTATCCGTAAGTTTAAATGCAGACAACGATAACAGGTTGATTCATGAGTTGGGTTGATATAGCGATTTTAGTCATTATTGTATTATCCGTGCTGTTGAGCACAGTGCGCGGTTTTGCGAAAGATGCCATTTCTCTGGCTGCGTGGATACTGGCATTTATTATTGCGATAACGTTAGGCGACAAGTTTGCGTTAATTTTGCCGCAAAGTATCGAGCAACCACAGTTGCGGCTTGGGATATCGGTCGCGGTTTTATTTATCGCAACCCTGATTATGGGGGGTATTGCGAATTTTATTTTGGCCGGTTTTATTAATGTGGCGCACCTGAAGAATATCGACCGTAGTTTGGGGGCACTGTTCGGTTTTATCCGTGGTGTGGTGATTATTTGCCTGCTGGTTGTGCTTGGCGCTTTTATCGAGTTACAAAGCACGCCATGGTGGCAGTCTTCGGCGTTTTTGCCGATGGCGGAAGCTATTATAAAATGGCTGTTGCCGATTTTGCCCGAAGGCATAACTCATCTGATCAAGCTGTAGCGGTTTGTATACGATAGTGCAAATAGAGGTTTATTGATTATGTGCGGTGTGGTCGGTGTTTTCAGTCAGGGGCAGGCTAACCAGGTTTTGTATGACAGCCTGATTTTGCTGCAGCACCGGGGTCAGGATGCCGCGGGCATCATGACGTATAACCACGAAGGCAAAGTGTTTTTGCGCAAGGCGCTGGGTCTGGTGCGTGATGCATTTCAGGAGCGCCATATGCTGCGCCTGGAAGGCAATGTCGGTATCGGCCATGTACGTTATCCGACAGCCGGTTACGCAACGTCTTCGGCTGAGGCGCAACCTTTCTATGTAAATTCGCCGTTTGGGATTGCGATGGCGCATAACGGCAACCTGGTTAACGCCGAAAAGCTCAAAGAACTCTTATTTGCCGAAGATCGTCGGCATATTAATACCTCCTCGGATTCAGAAATATTATTAAATGTGTTTGCGCATGAGCTGCATAAACACAGTCAGACCGAATTGACGGCTGAGGATGTGTTTTATGCGGTTGCCGGTGTGCACCGGCGGGTGGAAGGCGGTTATGCAATCGTTGCACTGATCGCGGGGCGCGGCATTATTGCATTCAGAGATCCAAATGGCATACGGCCGTTGGTTTACGGTAAAAGAGTCACCGACCGTGGCCTGGAATATATGATTGCATCGGAAAGTGTCGCACTGGAAGGTTGCGGTTTTGAAGTGGTCAGAGATCTTGATCCAGGTGAGGCAATCTTTATCAATAACGATGGCGAGGTAGCAACCCGGCAATGTGCGGGCAAAACGGCGCATAATCACTGTATTTTCGAATATGTTTATTTTGCACGCCCCGACAGTGTGATCGATAAAGTTTCAGTACATCGTTCCCGCATGCGTATGGGCGAAAGACTGGCGCGCAAGATTCAGCGCGAGTGGCAGGATCATGATATTGATGTCGTAATCCCGATCCCCGATACCAGCCGCACTTCAGCACTGGAGCTGGCATTGCATCTCAATCTGACCTATCGCGAAGGGTTTATCAAAAACCGTTATATCGGCCGTACATTTATTATGCCCGGCCAGGTTGTCCGGCAGAAATCGGTGCGGCAGAAACTCAATCCGATATCGGTTGAGTTCAAAGATAAAAATGTATTACTGGTTGATGACTCAATCGTGCGTGGCACGACATCGCAGCAGATTATTCAGATGGCTAGGGAGGCCGGCGCGAAAAAAGTCTATATGGCATCTGCGGCGCCTCCGGTGCGTCATCCAAATGTGTATGGTATCGATATGCCTGCACCGAAAGAATTTATTGCACATGGGCGTAATGTGGAGCAAATTGCCGAGGCGATTGGTGCCGACCGACTGATATACCAAGACCTTGAAGATCTGATAGCAACAGTCCGTGAAGGTAACCCGGAGTTAAAAAAATTCGATTGCTCGTGTTTTAACGGTGAATACATCAGTGGTGATGTGGACAGCGATTACCTGGAGGCGCTTGAGGAGCGGCGTAACGATAACGCCAAGACCCAGGTGGAAGTAGAAGATGGCGACGAATTTAACGTATGAGCGCGACCGGCGGCTCGACTTCTAAAGATCAGCTGCCGGAATGGGCAAAACCGGCAATTGATGCGTTACAGGATTATGGGTATAACCCCGCAGCTAAATCCGTATTAATCAAAATTGACCGGCAACGGCTTTATTTGTTACAGAATAAAAAAGTTATCTCCGATTATCCGATATCAACCTCCCGTTTCGGTATAGGCAACCGTGAACACAGTCACCAGACACCGACCGGTACGCACTGTGTAGCGGAAATGGTGGGTGCGGGTTGCCGGTCCGGAGAAATTATCAAAGCCCGGGTGCCCATTGGTGTTAAGGCGGATATCAGCTATAAGCCAGTTAAAACAGGTGAAGATGTTATCACCAGCCGGGTGATTCGATTGCGGGGGCTTGAAGAGGGAGTGAATGCTGGTGACGGTGTGGATTCTTTCGAACGCTATATCTATATTCACGGCACTGTGGAAGAAGGGCTGATTGGGCAACCGGCATCGATCGGTTGTATACGCATGAAAAACCGGCAAGTGATCGAGCTATATGACCGGCTTAACGTCGGTATGTATGTGCAGATCGTTGCTTGACTCAGGTATGATCTTCTAATGGCAGCCATGAAAAACTGGCGGTAAAAAATTTGATTGCGGGCTGCATATAAACAAACTAGGATAAAAATATGTCATTCAAGGTAGAAAAAATAAACACTCAGCCGTTTTCGGATCAAAAGCCGGGCACTTCAGGCTTGCGCAAAAAAGTCACAGTGTTTAAGCAACCGCATTATCTGGAAAACTTTGTACAGTCTATTTTCGATACCCTGAAAGACTGCAACGGACAAACACTGGTGCTCGGTGGTGATGGGCGCTATTACAATCGTCAGGCGATACAGGTTATTTTAAAAATGGCCGCAGCGAATGGTTTTGGCCGGGTCATTGTCGGCGCCGGTGGCTTATTGTCAACGCCGGCTGCATCCTGTCTGATTCGCAAATACCAAACTCTCGGCGGTATTATCCTTTCCGCAAGTCATAATCCTGGTGGTGAAAACGGTGATTTCGGCATTAAATACAATATCAACAACGGCGGACCCGCACCGGAACAATTTACCGGTGCAATGTATGCACGCAGCCGCGAAATCGACGTTTATCAAATCGCTGTTGCCGATGATATTGATATCGACCGGCCGGGCGAAACATCTCTCGGTGATATGACAATCGAAGTGATGGACCCGGTTGCAGACTATGCCGAATTGATGACCACATTATTCGATTTTGATCGCATAAGCGACTACTTAAAAACCGGTAGCTTAAAAATCTGTATCGATGCAATGCATGCAATTACCGGTCCGTATGCGCGGGCAATCTTTGAACAAAGCTTAGGTGCTGCAGCCGGCAGTGTTATCCGTGCCGAACCGCTCGAAGATTTTGGTGGCGGGCATCCGGACCCGAACCTGGTGTATGCGAAAGAACTGGTCGAATTAATTTATGCCGACAATGGCCCCGACTTCGGTGCAGCTTCCGACGGCGACGGCGATCGTAATATGATTCTCGGCAAACGCTTTTATGTAACGCCGAGCGACAGTCTTGCTGTGCTCGCTGCGAATGCGGATTGTGTACCGGGTTATCGCGACGGCCTGGCAGGCGTTGCCCGCTCAATGCCGACCAGCCAGGCGGTGGACCGCGTGGCCGAAAAACTTGGAATCAAAAGTTACGAAACCCCGACCGGCTGGAAATTTTTCGGCAATCTGCTCGATGCCGGCAAAGCAACACTCTGTGGTGAAGAAAGTTTTGGCACCGGTTCAAACCATGTGCGGGAAAAAGACGGGCTTTGGGCGGTATTATTCTGGCTGAATATACTCGCGGTAAAGCAAAAACCGGTTGCCGATATCGTTACCGAACACTGGCAAACCTATGGCCGGAACTACTACAGCCGTCATGATTACGAAGCGGTGGAATCCGACAGGGCAGAGCGCCTGATGCAGCAGCTGCGGTCCACAGTAACCGGGTTGCCCGGAAAAACATTTGGTGACTATCAAATCGAATACGCCGATGACTTCAGTTACACCGATCCGGTCGACGGCAGTGTCAGCGAACAGCAGGGTATCCGACTCGGATTTACCGACGGTTCCCGCATCATCGTGCGCCAGTCCGGCACCGGCACCGAAGGTGCGACACTCAGATTCTATTACGAACGCCATGAAGCCGATCCGGCAAAACAAAACCTCGACCCCCAGCAGGCACTGGCTCCGTTGTTTGAAATAGCCGAAGCGCATATGCAGATTCAGGAAAACACCGGCAGAGATCGCCCGAGTGTGATTACTTAAGGGGTAGGTGGCTGGGTAAGGGCATATTATATGCAATAACGTAAACATAAGTGCTTGATTATAAAAAAATTCCCCTTTATGAAGCCAAAGTAAATCAATAGCATGCAGTTTGCAGCTGTTGAATTCAGCACAAAATTAACGCGGTCAACACTTGACCAAAGCATCATAATGTATATACTTTTGTATATACATTATTAGTGGGGTGAATATGAAACAATTTCTCACCAAAGTATTTAAAAGCGGTAACAGCCAAGCGGTTCGCCTGCCGCGTGAATTCCGCTTGGATCAGGAAGAGGTTTTTATCCGCAAAGAAGGCAAAAGCATTGTAATTACTCCGTTGCCAAAAACCTGGGAAGGGTTTATGGAAAACTGTGATCCTTTGTCGGATGACTTTTCAATTACGGGCGCGCCGCTAGCAGAGGATGTGGAGCGTGACACACTGTGATTAAATGGTTGTTGGATACAAATGCATGTATCGCGATCATGAACAACCATCCACCCAGCGTAAAAACCAAACTTATGGAACAAGCCGTCGCAGACGTGGCGATTTCAGCCATTAGTTTATATGAATTGCAATACGGTGTTTCCAAGTCAAATAAAGTAGAGCAAAATCAAAAAACCTTAGCAGCGTTTTTGCAATATATTCAAGTACTGGAATGGACGGAAGAGTGTGCCGGTGTTGCAGGTAAGTTAAGAGCTGAGTTAGAAAAAGCCGGCAGACCTGTCGGCCCGTATGACCTGCTGATAGCCGCTCAAGCCTTAGCTGCCGATGCAACCCTGGTCACGCATAATACAAAAGAGTTTAGCCACGTTAAAGCCCTTAAACTAGTCGATTGGGTTTTTTAAGCGCATGGTTCTACTTTATGCGCTGCGATGCCACCTCAAACGGTTAATCCGATCCCGACAAGTCTACCAAAATCGGTGTTGAAAAACTTCCCGGCGGATCTAAATAACTTTTTAATAAAATACCCACTCGGATCGGTGTATTTGAGGGGGTTGTTGTTT
>JANQRI010000022.1 GCA_028284675.1 Gammaproteobacteria bacterium
AAACCATTACCCCTCTTTAACTCTGATGGCGATCGCCGATCGCTCCGCGGAATCGCAAAACGGGTTTCAGATCAATCAGGCAAGCGATCGAGACAATGGGCAAACCTATATCATCGGCCTGGATCTGCCGGTTAAAATGACCGACCGTTCAACACGCCAGGTACCGGCTAGCCTGGCCGGGCCGTTGCAGACTTTGGGTACGTTTTTAATCAAAGGCGGTTACGGCTGGTTAACAGCCAACGGCCTGCACGCAAACCGCAGCACCGGTGTGACTCCGGAAGGTGTTGTGAAACGTTATGCCCTCGCACAAGTTAATCCCGCTGATCTCGGCAATGGCACACCACAAACCGGCAGCACACTGACACAACATTTAAACACTGACGTTGAACTGCCTCCGGCCAACGACCCGGAGAGTACGGTTAACACCACACTGCCCTTCGGCAGTGAGAAGCAAACCGGTATCAGTTTTAAACCCGGCACACACGATGAGCAGGATAAAAACAACAACGGTCTGATCAGTATTCGTGCATCAAAACCTTTGCAAATACCGGAGCCAAGCAATACACAAAGCAACAACGGGCCGGTTAAAGCCAGCGCTGAAGATCAGAACAACACAACAAGTAAAGCCAGTGATGAATATAAAGAAAAAGAAGAACAGCAACTGGAACATTTTCGGGACGGACACCTGGGCCAGTACCCGCAACAAAATGTAAACACACAGTTTCCCAGATTATTTGACAGCCCGCTGGATTTATTGGGGCTTGCGCTTATAGACCCTGCTGCAGTAAAAAGCACTCTCAATAAAGCTGCAGAAATTATGAACAAAAACATCGCCCTGCTAATTAATGAAGGCACTAAAGGTATACTCGACATAAATCAACTCCGAACAGCAGCCAATGCACTCAATGATCTGCATGCCTATATATTTTTAGGGAAATTACAAGAGGATGGAATAAATATTTTTCTTAAAGAAGATGCAATGGCGAAAAACCTGGGAAATAAAGCACTCTATGCCGGACTCTTTATGCGCCTGGAATATGAATTCCTGACAGAGTTTTATACCGGACTGGCATCAAAAGACCCCAGCTCTCCTTTCCAAAAGCTGGTGCAAAATTTAGCAATTTTACGCGAACAGGATCAACACCCTGAAATTTACCAAATGCTATATAAAAAGACCAAAGCCACTATGGTTGAGGTAATCGAAAAAATTCTAAGACACTATTACTGGCCAAACTATGAAGAAAAACAAGAAATGGAGGATTACTATAAAATCCATATCGAACCGACTATTTCACAGGGGCTTGATACGGTTGAAAAGAGAGACGACCGCTTCTGGTTAGTCCAGCCCGGAAAACCGGATACGTTGCTAACACCTGAGCAACACCCACAGCATTTTCCATTCGGGAGAGTATTTCAAACAGCCATTGTAGAAATCAAGCAAGACTTTCCAGCGCTCAAGATCCGTGAAATGCCTAATCCGGAACAATTATTATCCGGCTATGTCAATATATTAAAAAATATTCACTGGCTACAGCAATACCAAAACGATAGCTATCTAAATAACGGCTTTGCAACACTGAACCGGAAAACAACTGACAAACTTATAGAAGGCATGTTTAAATACCTCGTCACAAATTTTAGCGCCAGTATGCAAAGTCTACCCGGAAAGCAGTACAAACCTACAGATAACTATAATCCGGGTACGCTCTCTGACACTGATGCATCGAAATTAATTGATTTTTTCAACACCCTCACAGACCCCGATCACGACAATGCGACAAACTATGGCAACTTAAGCACTGATCTAAAAAACAAAGCAAAATTGCTTGTTTATGGTTTCATTTATAATATGGGCTCCGCATTTGAAGATCCTGGAGCAAATTATCTTAAAAGCCCATCATCTGATGAAAAATTTTTCCCCGGCATTTCTTTACCTGCACTTAACTCAAAAAACCTTACGGAGCAATACTTCAAAGAAATCACTGAAACTTGGCGCAACCAAAACGGCACATCAGTGTACGCAGCCGTAAAAGCAGCGATGCACAAAGTAGTCGATCAAATCATCAATAGTAAAGCTGCAGGCTGGGGTGTCGATCCCGGTCAACTGTCACACCTACATCAGCCACAACAAGCGACCATTATAAAAACGAATAATGCCGAAGGAAAAATACACGGCACATCACAGCTGATAGACCTTCAAAATGACCCAACCAAACCAACGAATTTGGGAAATACTGAAGGCAATAAAAACAAGGCACTAAAAATAGATATATACATGCTCGAGGAGATGGAAATAGACCTGGAGCCACGGCCTGACCCACTTGCAAAAAAGCTACCTGAATGGGAGTTGGCTATTCAAAACCTTGGCATTCAGGATCAAAACACCCTAAACAGTGACAGACGTTATCAAAAAATCTATATGCTTGCCAAAAACAAACCGGGGAAAGCACTAGAACTCAATGATCAAGATCTCAGCAGCATTAATTTTAAATTACTACAAACCATAGGTGTCAATTTTCAAAGCGCAACATTTTCTTTCTCCAACCTGCAAAAAACCGTTTTTTCAGATGTTAATCTTCCTTATGCAAATTTTCATATGGCAGATCTTCAAGGTGCAAATCTGGCAAATGCAAACCTGCAAAAAACCAGCCTGCTACAAACAAAACTTCAGAGTGCTGACTTACAAAATGCAAATCTAGCGCAAGCTAATATTGTAGGTTCAAATCTGCATGGTACAAACTTTTTCAATGCCAATCTGACTGACGCTCAACTGGCATGGAGCACAGCGCCTGATGCTGTATTTACCAATGCAAAATTAAAATCCGCTGACCTCCGTAATATAAACCTACAGCGTGCAAAACTGACCGGTGCGGATCTATCAAAAAGCAACCTGAAAAAAGCCAATTTTAACGAAGCCACTCTGGACTATGCCACCCTGGAAGGCAGTCAGCTGGATCACGCCACTATGAATCGCATCAGTGCTTATAAGAGCATACTGGATTATGCAACGCTTACGCATGCTGAAATAACAGGTGCTCGCCTGACAGGCGCGAGGCTGAACAATGTAAACCTAACCCAAGCAAATTTGAGCCACTCCGATCTCACTGATGCAACACTTAAGAACACGGACCTGATTACCGCCGATCTGCAAAATACAAAATTCGACAGAAGCAAAATGTCCGGTGCAGATCTTCGCGATGCGATATTCAACGACGATACATCGTTTAATGCAGCCGATCTGTCACGCGCTAATCTAAGGGGAGTTGATTTAAATTACCTAGCTGGCGCCAAGCTGACTGATGCGGTTACTGCCGAATCCAATGCAAGATATACAACAGGTAATATTTTTACCAGCCCATTTGCTCAGGTTACGGAGCAATTAAAAATTAACAAAGCCGTGATCATATACCTGAACGGCGCTGATCAGGATCTGATGGAAATGATAAATGACGTCAAGTCAGGCGCCCCTAGCGGGCTGAATAAAAAACTGCGTGACCTGACCGGAAAACCAGTCCCGGTTATCTCCGCACTCAGCCCGGCAAAACTTGCTGAACATATTGATGCTGATACTGATGTATTTCTGATAAACCATTTTAATCAGCTTGAGAATAAATTTCGAATGCTCACCAGTGGTACAGATAGTGACAGGCAACGTATCTCAAAGTTATGGGATTACACAACATTTATCGATATCTGGAAAGAGCATAATGTCAAACCACAACGATTCTGGGCAGCTTGTTGCGGTGCCGCGTTATCAGATCAACACTTTGTAGCCAACTTAAGCAAAGAACTGGGTATCACCGCACTCGGATTCAATGACATTATATATATCACCTCAGAAGGAAGCTTTTTTGCCACTAAAGATGAAGACCACCCCAGCCCCGGCGTTGTGGATTTACTGAAATATGAGCCCGGAGAACCGGCGCCAACCCGTGTGATGCGGTTTCGTTATTAAAAGACTTATCGCTGATAGCACAAAAATCGCAATTTTTTATCGCCCTTTAGTGTCCAGACTATAACTTTCGTTAAAGTGCTGGTTTTTCTATAACCAACGCTCAATACCTGGAATAGCGCCATTTTGGCATAGTCAGCCCATTGAACAGGCTGGCAAACCATGGCCATACACGATATCCCCGTTAATTTAAGCCACAAACAGATCGATCCGAGCGGTCTCCCGAGCCCTGTCGGGGATCCTCCGGTGACTCGGCTGTTTCAACAACGCCTCGCCCAGGTGGTGGCGCCGCCTGTGGCTCCGGTTACTCCAGCCGGGCCCGGTGTTACACAGCCCGCGCCGGTTATGTTAAATCCTTCCGCGTGGCCCGGCTCTACGCAGCCTGCGCCTCCGGCGTTAACCCCGTATACACCGCCACCGCTGCCGGTCAGGCCAGCGACGAATCCCGCGACGATACTTCATTCTGCCGGGGGCAAAGCCCAACTGCTACTCAACCAGCTGACACGCACCCTGCAGGCACTGACCCGGCCATTCAGTAAAACCGATCTGGCTGCGTGGAATGCTGCTTTGGGCAAGATCTCATCCACACTGCGCCTGCAAGCCATCAGCCCCGCTGAGCAGCTTGCGATCAATCAACAGGCTGATTTAAATCCCCGTTTGAATATCCGCTATGCGATCGGCCTGCAAACACCGATCGACGGTAATCTCGCACTGACCGGCTCTTTAACGGAGCTGTTTCGGTTTTTTCAGACCGGCAATACACAATATTTCCAACCCTTTCACAGTCGCGCCGATGGCTTAAGCCTTAAAGGCCTGCAACAACGTTACCAACACGCATTGGAGCAATTGACCGATACCCGGGTATTAAACGCCGCCCGCGGGCGCTTAAAGTCAATCGAGCATGTATTGAAAAATCATTACCCATCCTTAA
>JANQRI010000043.1 GCA_028284675.1 Gammaproteobacteria bacterium
CAATACCTGGCGCGGTGGTTATGTGATGTTACATGACCAGGGATCAGGGGATGGGCCGTTTCATTTTGAGAAGGATGTGATTGCTCACAATGGCGCTTATCCAGATGGGTTTTTCCTTAAAAAATCGACAGCTGGAATAATGCGTAAGACCGGTTTATTGATTCGCCGTGCAGATTTCTTGGATGGAATGGGCAAGCTGCAGGGCAAAATACGCCAGGATTTTCTCGGCACCCATGGGCATGAAGTTTCACATTAGAAATATCGCATAAGAATTGTATCAGGTGCTATCAAAAGTGGGCTTATCTCTGGAGTCAGTCTGTAATATTTATGGTTTGATTTCATTCTATTGAAGTCTTTTATTTCTATATTCAACGCCCTATTAGTACACCTATTATAAAACTAAGGGGTGTTACTTATTGGTTGCGTCACACTTCTTGAGTTTAACGATGAATACGGTGTTAAGAGTACCTAATCTGTGATGCTTGTCACGTGTAAATACTAATGATTTCTATACAGTTTGCCGTCAGTTGAAACTGTTACTATCGCCTGGGAGAAGTAGTGCATGACAGCTGAAAATGGTATTCGGTATTTACGTGAATTTTGTTTGATTTTGCTTGTAGCAGGCCTCATCGGTTGTGGCGGTGGAGACGGCGACAGCGAGGTTACCGATGGTGGCGGACTGGGCAGTACTCAGGCAAATTCATCAAATGGCTCAGGTGGTGGTTCAGGCGGCAGCACGGTACCGAGCGACCCGACTGCTGCCGGCGCAGATGGCCCTACAATGGGTATTACTGCGGCAAACTGGCGTCTACCCGCCGGTCATTACGTTTCCGCTAAAGTACCCTTGCAAATACTTCAGCCTTTCGGCGGTCTTGATACCCGCAACCGTTTCTATAAAGCTTACCCGGGGGTCGAGTACCGGGTAAAAGCCGCAGTGCGTGGCGGCGCGTTCCCCTATTTTTATGAATTAACCACTGCACCGGCCGGAATGGTGATAGATAGTATTACCGGAGAGATCCTGTGGTCCAATCCGGCGGCATCAGCCATGCCCTATAATGTCACTTTGCGGGTTGAGGATCAGGAAGGCTCGATACAGACGGTTAGCTGGACAGTCACGGTGACGACTGCGGGATTTATTTTCGTGGATGCAGTCAATGGCAATGACGGCAATGATGGTTCGTTTGCAAATCCTTACAGGACCCTGAACGGGTGGTACAAAGGGGACAAATTCGATAACACGCATCAGAATGATTTTGTGTACTACATGAGCGGCACCTATCAGACGCGTGTTGCGCCGATTGAAGACAATGTTCGGATGGCTTGTGTCGATAATAATAAACCCCTGGTGCATATGGCTTATCCCGGCGAGACACCGGTCATTGATGTGCAGAACAGTTACTGGATATTTTATGATGGCAGCAATAGTGTTTACTTTCAGGGCTTGACCTGGGAAAACATTGATCAGCCGACCGCCGGAAACATGCGCCAGCATGCCTTGGTGGTGGAAAGTACAGGTGATCATGTAACGGTTTACAGAAACACATTCAATGGTGGTCTTGATCGGGGTCTGGACGGACAAAATACGTCAATGCTATTTGCAAGCAATGCGAACACCGGTATGTATTGGGCGATTCAGAATAACCGCTTTAATAATGCCTTGGGTGTGGATGCGGTATTGGCTTACGATCTTGAGAATGGGCTGATTGCTGAAAACCTCATTGATACAATGAGCGGTTCGAATGCCTGGGGTTTTTATATCAAGATCAGCAACAAAAACTTAACCCTGCGTCAAAACAGTTCCATTGGTAACGTTTCAAAACCATTGATCCGATTGGACAGTTACACCACCGAAGAGCAGCAACGGGATCTTGAAGTTTGTTATAACAACGGATTGGGCAGCGCCCGCGTTTTATATATTGGCAACAATCCTGCCGGTGCCGGCCGGGTATGGAGTTATCGCAATACCTGGCGCGGTGGTTATGTGATGTTGCATGACCAGGGTGGCTCAGACGGCCCGTTTGATTTCGAGAGAGATGTTGTAATGCATAATGGTGCGTATGCCGGTGGCTTTCGAATGCAAAACTCGGCATCTGCGCCGGTTGTACAGGATAATCTATTGATCGGCACTGCCAATCTGGTGGATGGTGATGGTAACCTGATGGGCAGCAACCGCACTAATTTCCTGGGAACTCACGGACATGAGGTATCCCAGTAATTTGTAAAATAAGTGCTGGGTATACAGCGGAGTTTAATCGCTGATCGGTTTATAGGTGTCGAACCAGGCCTGAAACATCAAGACGGTCCACAATGCCTGAGTCGAGTCATGGCTGCCGGATAAATGTTTGAGCCAGGTTTCGCGCACCAGCCGGGTGTTCAAAATTCCCTGTTGTTCAAGTCGGCGTGTGGCCAGCAAATGCTCCGCCCAGTCACGTAGCGGCCCGCGCAACCATGCGCCTATCGGTACAGAGAAACCCATTTTCGGCCGCTCAATTAATTCCTTTGGAACATATTTATAAAGCACCTGGCGCAGCAGCCATTTGCTTTTATTGCGTTGAATTTTCATGCTGAGTGGTACGCGCCAGGAAAACTCCACAACTCTATGGTCCAGTAAAGGTAATCTTGTTTCCAGGCTGACTGCCATGCTGGCACGGTCTACTTTGGTCAGGTTGTCTCCGGGCAGGTAACCGAGCTGATCCCAGAGCATGGCTTGCTCAATAAACGGGCCGTTTAGTTGGACTGAAGGATCATGGAAAAGGCTGCCTGGTGGATGACTGTTTAAGACCAGTGCTTCGGGGTGTTGCCAGTATGACATTAAGTATTGGTAAATATCCTGCAGCTCGGATAGGCGCATGATATTTGCCGCTTTGTGCATTTTTAGACCGATGTTGCTTTGTTTGCCGACCAGGGCCGGCAGTAAAGTATGCATAACAGTATGCATGCGGTTCCAGTGTTGTGGAGGAACTTGTGTAACTAAAAAGCCCATCGTGTTTTTCAGTGCGCCGGGTAATCGCGAGAAACGTCGAGCCAGGGATTCAGTGTGTAAATAACGATTATAGCCGGCGAATAATTCATCGCCTCCGTCTCCGGAAAGGCAGACAGTGACCTGTTCTCTGGCGAGTTTGGAAATGAGATATGTCGGTATTTGTGAGGAATCTGCAAACGGTTCATCGTATATCGCAGGCATTTGGGGAATAAGCTTCAGGCTGTCTTCGGCACTGACGTAGAGTTCGGTATGCCGGGTGCCGAGATGGTCTGCGATTTTTTTGGCGAATTCCGCTTCATTAAAATCGCCTTCTTCAAATCCGATGGTGAATGTTTTTACCGGAGAACTTGTGGTGGCCTGCAAAATGGCAGTTACGGTCGTTGAGTCGATACCGCCGGATAAAAACGTTCCAAGGGGTACATCGGCAATACTTTGCCCTTTTATGGTGTCGTGTAGCAGTGAATCAAGTTGTTCAATGGCTTCTTGTTCATTACTGAGCTGTTGAGTGCTTGATTGTTTTGCGATGGAAACAATATCCCAATACAGTTTGGGTGCATTTGCTGTACCGGTTGCAGGTGCCGGAGAGAAATCTGCAGGTTTTACTGAGCCACTGGAAATTGCGATAAAGGAAGCTGGCGGCAGTTTATAGATACCTTTATATATAGAGTGGGGCGCAGGAACATATCCGTGCCGCATAAATAGTGCGAGCGCATCGCGGTTCAGATGCAGGTGCTGCCGGAAAAAACTGATAATCGGTTTTAGCTCCGATGCAAATACAAACTGATTATTCAGCCAGCCGTAATACAGGGGTTTTTCTCCACTACGGTCACGGCATAAAAAAAGCTTTTTGGTTTGCCTGTCCCAAATTGCAAGTGCGAACATGCCGACGAATTTTAATAAGGCATTTTCAATGCCCCATTGCTCTATTGCGGCAAGAACAACCTCGGTATCAGAGTGTCCGTTAAAGCGAT
Source organism: Gammaproteobacteria bacterium (assembly GCA_028284675.1). Classification (GTDB taxonomy): domain Bacteria; phylum Pseudomonadota; class Gammaproteobacteria; order HTCC5015; family HTCC5015; genus JANQRI01. The sequence goes on from JANQRI010000043.1 coordinate 3,955, forward strand.
GACCATGCTCGGCCAGTTCTGCAGCTAATGATTTAAAATTATATATTTCACCGTTAAAAACAGTGGCATACCGCCCGCTAGAGGAGTGCATGGGTTGGTGCCCGAATTGTGAGAGATCCTGAATGGCAAGGCGTCGATGCGCCAGTGCCAGGCCGGTATCGGCATCCTTCCAGACACCGCCGCTGTCGGGCCCCCGGTGTACCAGAGTTCTGGACATTGACTCGGCAGTTTGTGTAAGTTGTTCGCCGGCAAGTTGTGTGTTAATCAGCCCGACAATACCGCACATAATCTTTTCCTTTGCCTGTTTCGTTTAGGAAGTACAGGCTTGTAATGTATCTGAAAGTGTTTTGCCAATGGAGGCGTAAGAGTATTTGTCTTCGACCAGCTTTCGGGCGTTTGTGCCCAGTTGCTGTCTTTGCTCCGGGTTTTTCAACAGAGATTTTATTTGTTGAACATATTCTTCGACAGTCGAAGCATAGGCGACATTCTTGTCCGGGGTTACATCAATGCCCTCGCATGCAATCGGGTGAGCAACGACTGCTTTGCTCATCGCAAATGCATCCAGTATTTTTAATTTAGTGCCGCCACCGTCGCTAATAGGGCATACATATAAAGAGGCACGGTCAATATAGGGACGGATATCATCGACAAAGCCGTGAACATTGAAGTTTTTAAATTTTTCGGCGGCCGCAAGCAGTGCTTTTGGCGGGTTGGCGCCTATAATATCTATGGTGATGTCCGGGATTTGATTGCTAAGCGTTTCCCATAGTTGTTCAGCAATAAATAAAACTGCCTCGGCATTAGGATACCAGCTTAAAGTGCCTACAAATATCAGGCTGTTGGGCAGTTCAGGGGCTTGCCGGGTACTGAAGAAATCTGTATCCACTCCATTGGGAATGGTAGTGACTTTGCTTTCGGGGGATATTTCTTTCAGTCGCTGTGTATCGATGTCAGAGCATGTGATATTGATATCAAACTGTGGGCAATATTTTTGTTCGGCCTGCTCAATGCGTTTGCCTTCCTGCCAGAAGTAGGCTTTTTTTAGTGGATTGGTTTCGTTTTCAGCGCGCCGAAAGAGCATATGTGATTCTATATTGTGATGATCAAGTGATTTAGCGGTTGTCGCGAATGTTGAAAGATAAGGGATCAGGCTGATGGTATCGTAATGAACCAGGTCATAGTTTTCAGATGCCGCCCATTCATTCAGAATGGCGGAAAATTTTTTCGATTTTAGCCAGTTGATATTATAGGGGTCGCGGGTGAGCAGGCTTTTCAATGCAAGGCGGTAGTTGCCGAAGGCTTGCTTGTCGGAGTTAATTTCAACAAACTTTATTTTGTTACAGCTGGGCTTTAATGCCTCTTCGGCTTCCGCCAGTCCAAAGTTGTCGTCGTTTGGAAATAATGGCGCCATCAAGTCTTCCTGGTTAAAAGCCAACAGGTCCATATCATGGTATTTGGCGATTTCAACAAATAGGTGATGGCTTCTTTGTAAAACGCCGCCTTTTGGTGGGTAAGGTACAAGGTGCGAAAGCCAGAGAATTCTCATTAATGGTGATCCTTATGCAGTGGCTGTTTTGTTAATGGATGTGATTTCAGAGCGCAAGCTGTTTTCGATTGCTTCATCCGAGTGTTCGCTTGATTTTGAAAACAACGATTTGATGGTTTCATGCGAGATGAATTTAGATTCATCATCGGTGTGATAGTAAATCGCTTCCGGGGCATTGGTTTTTATCGCTATATCTGTTGTCCAGATGCCGTGTTCTTTTAATGTTATATTTTTCAGTATATCGTTTAATCTTGATGTTGTTACTTTGGGCGATATGTTTTTCATGGCCCAGTCACGCGGTGAGTACTGTTGCCAATGATGCTTGAAATGAAGCAGTGTTTCGGGTAATTCGTGATCACTGATCAGTTTTCCGGTATGTTCGTTAATATAGGATTTGTTAACACCGATGTTTTCTTTGAGCACGATGCCTGGAACATTACTGAAAAAACCCTCGAAGATGCACCTGTTGCTACCTTCTTTTAAAGATAGCAGTACATTAACTTTTGACTGGTTGAGCAGTCCGTTGATTTCTGTTTGAGACAGATTTTCGTATAATGTAATGTTGTTGCGTATATTATAAAAATCAATCAGGTTGTGAGTGCTTCGTTTGTTCGGACCCCACTTTGAAAATACCAGTGCTGCTGAGTATTTGGGGTCGTTGGTGTTATTGATTGCCTTAAACAGAATGTGCGGTCTTTTGATTACATTGTAATTGGCTATGAATATTGAATCATAGATTTTTTTTGGGTTTTCGGTGGGGAAGAATTTTCTGTCATCCACCCAGTTGCCTGAACCGAAGTCTACCGGGATCAAATTGGTGTTCAGGTTTTTTAGATACTCATAATCATTTATTTCCGTAGCTTCAACGACCGCTTTGCTGTTTTTAAAGTTGTTCCAGTAATGAATTTCCGGCAGACAATATCCTGACCAGCTGGGTTCAAGAACCACATTAAAGTATTTTAAAAGTTTGTCGCATTTCAGGTTTTTTGCAAAAAAACCGAATGTGTCGGTGAACTTGATCAGTATCGCGCCTTTTTCGATTTTGTCGTCGTGAAATACCGGATTTTTTAAAACAATAAACCGGTTCTCCGACCATTTTTTCTCACGATCACTTTGTTCGGGCAGCATATCGATGGAGTGTTGAACAATGTCAGGTAAATTAGCTTTTATAATGCTTTCGGTGATTGCTCTTCGGGTGTAGCGATGAGAGACCATTAGGTATGAAAGCCGCTTGGTCTTATTAATGAATGGAATTTTGTATGCAATCAAATACAGTAAAGACACCAGTGGCAGAAAGTATATAAAAACGATATCGTGCAGTTTGAATTTTACGGCACTGCTGAGTTCACTGGGCTTCATTGTTTAGTTTTCCGGTATTGCTGGATTGGCAGGTTGTTGAGGAGGTTTGCTAAGATGTAAATATTCCCGCAGGTACAGCTCAGCTGTTTTTGCTGAGGAGTAATTTTTTTGTAAGTGTGTGAATGCTTTCTCGCATCTTTCGGCAATTGATTTTTTATTGGTCTCGCAGTGTTCTATTGCGTCCGCGTAATCTTTATAGTCCTGGTTTTTTATTAAAGTTCCGAGTTCTCCATCTATCAACACTTTGGCTATGCCGCCCAGGTGATGTGAGATGACCGGCACTTTAAGGCACATGGCTTCCAGTAAATTGGTTGGCAATCCTTCATGATCGGAAGTGATCAGCAGGTAGTGCATTTTTTTTAGCAGCGGTAGCGGGTTGGCTGCGAAGCCGGTCATCACAAGATCGTTATTCAGTTTTTTGGCTTCGATGGTGTGCCTGGTTTCATTATATAAAGGTCCGTCGCCGATAATGTAAAATGTGAATCGGTCCGGGTGTCGCCGGATCAGTTCTTCGGCAATCTGGATAAAAATATCTGCACGTTTTACGTCGACGATACGCCCCAGTAGTGCAACTTTTATTTTACCGTTGCCGGGGGTTTCCTCATTGGTTAATGATGCCCGGTTTAATGTTTCCTCAATATCGATACCGTTTTCAATAACGGCTGATTTTGAACGGCTGTAATGTGTTGAAAGCTTGTCATGTAATTCATAAGAAACAAACACGATTTTTTTAAAAATAAATCTGAGGGTAAATTTTTCAAGTAATGGAAATGCTTTTTTGTGCAAGTCTCTAATGCTGTAGTGGATTTCCTGAGCGCCATGGATTGTTGTAATACAGCGGGTTTGTGGTACCAATAATGAAGCGATGCCACCCAGAACGTTTTCTTTGATTCGGTGGGAATGAATGATGTCGGGTTTAATGCGATGTACAATTTGGGTCAGTTTTATTGCCAGTACAAAGGTGTTCAGCCGGGTTTCATCAAGAATGGTTACATTGGCGCCCAGTGTGCGCAGTTTGTCTGCAAGTATGCCTTCATTCAGTAATATGACATGAGTTTGTATTGTTGCTTGGGACTGTAGTTGGCAAATCAGATAGTAAATCTGGTTTTCGGCGCCCGCCCACAGATCGCCCGATGCAATGTGCATAATATTGAGTGGCCTGTCAGATTTATGTGAGGGCTGTCTGGTTGCCGGCATCTAAGCCCTCCTGATGCAGTGTGTTTGTACAGGGGGCTGCAATACAGCATATTTGCTTTGGCTGAAGCAGCCGCAGGTATGACAGCAAAGCGTGATGTTTGTCAGTCCCATTGTTTATGCTATATCCGTTCAAATTGTTTTCAGGGTATTTGCTTGCGGGCGAAGCTCGGCTTGGGTGCTCGCCTGCCCGGCCGGATCTGGCAGCCGCGATTATCGCCGTCGCTGTCTGGTTTGTCCAATAATCCACGAGATAGGCTCTATGTGTTCGAAATGGTTTTACGCTCACCGGAAAAAGTGTCGGTAATTCGACAAAAAGCCCTTATGAGTGTTATCAATTCGACACTTCTGCGGTGATTGGATGCTGTTACCTGGCCGGATAGCGATGATTTTCTGTAATTTTAGTCATAATTGCTGATAGGCACGAACTTTGTATATCAGTATATTAAATAAAGATTGCTTATAAAGTGACGTTTGCAAGCATTATCTCTAATATCCCCCTGCTGGGGGGTGAAGCGCAAGGAAGCTCTGTTAGTCGGCAGAGGGACGGCCAGAGCTTCCATAATAACAATTGGGCGAGAAAATATTGGTTTCGGTCAGCGGAATCTTTTGTATAGAATCTTTGTTGGTTTTAAGACGTTTTCCTGGGTGGAGTTTTAGTGATGCGTATGGTGTTTTGGCTATCAGCCATAGCGGTGACCTATAGTTATTTCTGGTATCCGTTAATTCTGTTGATTTCGGGGAAAAGGCGGGTTGCCGATCGTGCCTCTGAGGTATTCGGCGGCACAGTATCCATCATTATTACTGCGCATAATGAGGAGAGTAAGATAGCCGGCAAGCTGGACAATACGCTGGATATCGACTTTCCAAAGGATAAACTCGAGGTGATTGTGGCCTCGGATGCATCCCAGGACCGCACTGATGAAATTGTAAAAAGCTATCATGACCGAGGGGTCAGGCTGGCCAGGACCGAAGACCGAAAAGGCAAAGAAAACGCGCAATTGCATGCAATAAAGCAGGCAAATGGCGATATTATTGTTTTTACGGATGTCGGTACCCAGATACCTGCTGATAGCATTCAGAAGTTGGTGGCTTATTTTGTAGATCCCAAAATTGGCGCAGTTTCCAGCGAAGACCGGTTTTTATCAAAAGACGGTAAGGTGATTGGTGAGGGCCTGTATGTAAAGTATGAGATGTGGTTGCGACGGCTGGAGTCAAAAGTAAATAGCCTGGTGGGTTTAAGTGGCTCTTTTTTTGCAGCGCGTAAAGAGGCTTGTGAGCAATGGGATATTCATGCTCAGAGTGATTTTAATACCGCGCTGAACTGTGCCTCTCTGGGTTTGGTTGCGGTCACTGCACCGGATGTGCACGGGTATTATAAGGATGTAAATAACCCATCTAAAGAATACCCAAGAAAGTTACGTACTGTTATTCGCGGCATAACCTCTTTGTTGCGTTCTCCGCAGGTTTTAAATCCTTTTAAATTTGGTTTTTTTGCATTTCAGGTGTTTAGTCACAAAGTGATGCGCTGGTTGGTTCCATGGTTTTTGATTTTATTATTAGGCGCCTCTGTTGTATTGGCTGCAACGCACTGGATTTACATGCTGGCGTTAATTGGTCAGATTATTTTTTATGTGATGGCAATGTTGGCCTGGTTTTCACAGAAAGCCCGCGGTAATGCTATGGCAAAAATCGCTTATTTTTTTGTTCAGGTAAACATCGCGATAGCACATGCTACACTTGCTTACCTGGGGGGTAAGCGTATGACAACCTGGTCACCGTCGAAACGTTAAATGTTTAGAGAGCTCAGACCGGTAGGCGAAAGAGTCACGACTGAAAGTGATGCCGTTGACCCTATTGAAATGCTTGAGGGTATTTTTGCGGCACCGGTTTTGTTGTTTGATTCCGGAACGGCAGCTCTTTCAGCAGCGCTAATGGCTGCTGAAAAAAGAGCTTCTGCAGCAGCACCTGAAGTTCTGATGCCTGCCTATTGTTGTCCGGATTTGTTAAGTGCGGCAAACTATGCCGGATTAAAGCCGGTCCTGATCGATTGCGAGTACAGTAAGCCCTGGATGAGCCTGGCAAAGCTTGAACAGAGAATCACGCATAATACTGTTGCGATAATAGCCGTTAATTTTCTGGGTATTCCGGAGAGAATTGCGGCAATAAAAAAGTTGACACAAGGGCGGGATATCACCGTTATTGAGGATAGTGCGCAATATTTCCCGGTCTCAGGCGCGCAGTCTGATCGTGGTGATATGACGGTGCTGAGTTTTGGTAAAGGAAAGCCGGTGAGTCTACTGCACGGTGGTGCCTTGGTATTGTCTGAAGGCAAAACGGGTATGGGGCAGATTACTACTTTGGGTTCTGCATATGACTCGATGCTGGGCAAGATAAAATATTTGGCTAAAACCAGGCTTTACAATCAGATTATCAACCCAGGGATTTATGGTCTGCTTGCCTATATCCCGTTCCTGGGTGTGGGTGAAACCCGTTATAAACCATTGCAGCGAATAAGTGAGATGGGTAGCGTCGTTACGTCGCTGTTAAGTGCCAATATTAGTCTTTATCGTATGCGCGATGAAGCAGCGCAGGCGAAACTGCATGAGATGTTGTTGCCGCTCGGTAAAAATATTATTCGCTTGGCGGATCTCTGTCAGGAAGGCTCTTTGCCCAGGTTGTTGCGTTATCCGGTTTTGCTCGATTCAGCAGAAACCAAGGAGTATTGCTATCGTCGATTGCGGGCAGCCGGGCTTGGGGTTTCACGAATGTATCCGGCGGTATTACCAGGAATACAGGGTGTGCATATTGATGCAGATATAAAAAATTATCCGGCAGCGGCTGATTTTTCGGCTCGATTGCTGACATTGCCTGTGCACTCAGATGTTACGGAGCAGGATATGCATGCCATGGTGAGTGTGTTGGATACTGCTTTAAAAAGAAACAGTTTGACTGCGTTGCCTGCCTCAAATGACGGTTAGTATCCAAAAGCTGGATGTAAAGGGATTTGAAAATATAAAGGAAGAATGGGAGCGGCTGCTGGCAGAAACGGCGGTAGACCCCTTGTTCCTGAGTTGGGACTGGCAACACACCTGGTGGCAGACCTGGGGGGAAAGGCTCGATGGAGAGCTGCTTTTGTTAACTGCCCGCCTGGAGTCAGGTGAATTGGTTGGTATTGCACCTCTCTATGTTTCAACGGAAAAACTGAAAAAAATTATCAATATAAATCGTGTGCAGTTTATTGGAAACAACTGGCGTGGTGTGGGAACGGTCAGAACGGAATACCTGGATTTCATTGTAAAGCCCGACTTTCATGCAGACGTTGTATCCGCGTTTGTTAAATATGTCCACAGTCAGGTGCGGCATAGCGAATTTGTAATTTGTGATTTGGATGATGAATCACCAACTGCTCAGTTATTAACAAAAGAAAGCTGTGCGCTTGGCTATTGGCGACGGGTGCTGGATACTGATTCAAGTAAGTTAATCAGGTTGCGAGGTAATTTTCAGGAATATCTTTCCGGTTTGGGTAAGAATACCCGGCTAAAGTTTTTCAATCGAAGAACGTTGCTCGAAAGTCAGGGCGAAGTTAAAGTCAGTTATGCAGATGAAGCAAATCTCGCTGAGTATTTCGATGTGATGAACGGGCTTTATAAAATGCGCTGGGGTCGACCTTTGTTCAGTGGTTGCAATTATCGTTTTCATTTTGATTTTTGTAAAAAAATGTATGAGCAGGGTAAGCTGCGATTTTCGGTTTTATCCGTTGATGGAAAGCCGGTATCAGTACTTTATAATGTCAGGGTTGATGGCACTGAATACTATATTCAGTCAGGGTTTAATCACCGGTTTCACAAAAAAATATCAATGGGGTTTTTGCATCTGGGTTACGCAGTTGAGGATGCATTTGAATCCGGCCTTAAGAAGTTTGATCTGCTGATCGGCAGAGGTAAAAATACACAATACAAGACCCATGTGGCCAACCATGAAAAGCCGGTGTGTGCGTTACAGCTGATTAAAAGCCGTAAAATGCTCGTTTTATATAGAATATATGATTTATGCACATTAGTATGGCGGCGTTATTGTTAAGGTCTGTTAACCGGCCTTTGTGTATTTTTTTGGGGAAATTCGACTTGCAGTGATCCTGCAAAGATCGCATAGTAGCCCCCGCTTTAAAAAGACCAATATCAGAGATTTTCAATGTTAGCTTCCCAGGAAAGTGTAAATTTTTTCGACAACTGCGATTCCCTGCTGTCGGCACAGCAGGAAATGCTCAAAAGTATTCTGCAGACCAACCGTGATTGTGAATATGGGAAAAAATATCATTTCGCGGATATTGAAACACCCAGGCAGTACACTGAGCATGTGCCGTTAATAACTTTTGAGGATATTCGCAGCTATGCTGACCGGATGGCGGCCGGTGAATCGAATATACTCAGTACAGAGCGGGTATTGGCATTTTTCAAAACCAGTGGATCATTGGCTGCACCTAAAATGATTCCGGTGACGCCGTCGTTTGTCCGCCAAAAGGCGCGCGCGTTCGGTGTGTTTTGGCAGGAAGTCTATACTGCACATCCGGCTTTAAAAACCGGCCGTATTATTGCGAATTTTACCGACTCCGGTGAAGTTGAACGCACCGAAGCCGGCCAGGAAGTATTATCCGAAGCAACTTTCTGGGGGCGCCGCAGCCATGGCCTGCATTCCAAAGAGCGCTGGCCGATACCCAAGGAACTGCGTCAGGTCAAAGACTCCACGCACCGGCATTATGCTGCTGCCCGTCTGGTTTTGCAGGGACCGTTGCATGGGATCATGTGTCTGAATCCCAGTACTTTGCTGATGTTTTGCCGGACGATAGAGGCATCATTACCGCAGTTGCTTGCCGGTGTTCGTAATGGTACCTGGGGGCGTGAAGATCAGGATTTTTTAAACGGTTTGCCGGATTCTCTGCAGGATCACTTAACTGCTGACCCCGATAGAGCGATACAACTTGAGACTTTGTTAAAGCAGGCACGGCAGCTGGAGCTAACCCAGCTGTGGCCGGAGCTGGAGCAGGTGATCTGCTGGCGCTCACAAATAGTGCAACCTTATTTTCAGCAGTTGGCGCCGTATCTGGCCGGCGTTGCATGTCGTGACTATATTACCCAATCCAGTGAATGCATTATGGCGATTGCGGTAGAAGACGAAGTCAGCGGTGGCATTCTGGCGTATCAGTCACATTTTTATGAGTTTATTCCGGAATCTGAAATTGATGCCGAGCACCCGCAGACGCTGTTTGCCTGGGAGTTGCAGCAGGGGAGTGTATACGAACTGGTGGTTACCACCGGTGGTGGTTTTTATCGTTATCGTATGGGTGACTGCATCAGAGTAAATGGTTTTCGTGGACAGGTTCCGTTGATAGAGTTTTTATACCGTGCCGGTAAGACTTCCAGCATGACCGGTGAAAAGCTCACCGAGTATCAGATTGTAGAAGCCGCAAAGCGTGCAGGTGCCCGGTTTGGCGGCAGCCCCGAAGAAATGTTATGTTTTCCGCGTTCCGGTGAAAACCCGCATTATGGCATATTATTGCACTGGGAAGGCCGGGCTCAGGCGGATATTGCGGCATGGCTGGCCGGTTTTGATGAACAACTCAAATCGGTTAATGGTGAATACGGAGATAAATGTGCATCCGGACGTTTGGGTCCAGTGGTCGGCCTGATGATTGGTGCGGATGGGTTTGCGCAATATCGCCAGATGCGCAAAGCAGCAAAAGTCAGTGACGCGCAACTGAAAAATGACCTGCTCAGTGCAAAACTTGATCTGGACAGGCAGTTGCCGGTTACTGAAGTGATCCATGCAGGTTAAACGTTGCGATATACTGCGTTTACACACGCCGTTTAAGCAGAGTTTTACGCACGCACAATCCACCCGAAGTTATTCTGATAAGATTTTGGTCGTGGTCACGACCAAAGAGGGTCTTCAGGGGTTTGGGGAAGTGTTGGCGCGCTCCTATGTGTCCGGTGAAACCAATGACGAAGTTTATCAGAGCACCGCTCCGGAGCTGGCGGCTGATCTGTTGGGCCGTGAATTCAGTGATACTCAGCAATTGACTGATTTTCTGCGGCAGGCGTTGGCAAGCGGCCGCTGGGGACCGGCTGTTTTCGGCGGGTTTGAGCTGGCTTTGTTAAACGCATATGCGCAGCTACACACAGTTGATATCAACACAATGCTGGGACCGCACAGGAGCGCAGCGACAGGAAGTTGTTTTACTATTGGTTTTGAATGCAAAGACGAGCAGATTCGGCGTTATGCGATTCAGGCGAAGCTCTCAGGCGCGACCGTCGTTAAAATGAAAGTCGGGCTCACAAACGATGTTGAACGGCTGGAGCTGCTTAACAAAGCGTTTCAGGGCAAGATGCCGATCCGAATGGATGCCAATGGTTGCCTGGAGCTGGAGCAGGCAATTGAGTTATTGCAGGGCGCTCGCGCGCTCCCGTTACAGTCTTTGGAGCAACCGTTTGCAGCAGATGCCCCTGAGCTGGATGAAAAGCTTCGAGAGCTATATGCACAGACCGGTGTGCCGCTGATGGCGGATGAATCTTTGTGCACGCCCGAAGATATTGCATATTGGTTGGAGAGTCGCGCATATCAGATTTTTAACATCCGGGTTGGAAAGTGTGGTGGTTTGCTGGGCTCAGTTGCGGCGCGTGATAGCGCACAAGCCGCCGGAATCGGGGTGGTGGCCGGTACAATGGTGGGTGAGTCCGGTGTTTTAAATTATGCATCTGAGCTTTTCTTACAGCACAGTGATGTTTTAGATTATGTTGAGGGCCTGGGGCAGAATAAAAGCTTCCTCGCACAGGACCCTGTCAGTATTTCTTACAAAAGTGATGATAATCCGCTGGGTATACAGTTTGAGTTAGGCCCGGGCGTGCGAGAAAACCAGTTAATAGGCGAACAGTCGCTTGAATAAGCGGAGCGGGGCATGCAAAATTAGCCCTCCCCAAAAGGGGGGTCTAATGAAATACGTTTGGAGCCAATATGAGTAAAGTAGATGAAATTCTGGAGTTTATAAAAACACTGAATCCGGAGGCTGAGAAAGGTGTTGATCCTAAGCAGAGCCTGCTGGAATCTGGTTTGCTGGACAGTGTTGCAATGATGGAGCTGGTGGTCTGGTGTGAGGAACATTTCGGCATCACCATTGATACGGATGATCTGACTCCGGAAAACTTTTCCACCCTGGAAGCCATCTCGGCCTATGTCGAGAATGCCGGCGCAGCCTGACGAGAATGACGGAGCGGCTGCCTGCTGTCTTTGACAAAACCGCCGCACAATATCCCGAAAAAACCGCGCTTCAGCACAAGAAAAATACATTAAGCTATGCTGAGCTGGCATCGCAAAGCGATGCTCTGGCGGCGCGGCTGGTGGAGCGCGGTGTACAGCCGGGTCAGTGTGTAGGTATTCTGGCCGACCATGGAATCGAGCCGGTCGTCATATTTTGGGCGATCCTAAAAGCGGGAGCGATCGCGGTTCATCTGAATGAGAGTCTGCAGACTGAAGGTCTGGCGGATATTCTGAACGATTGCGGGCCGGTATTGATATTCAGTAGCAGCCGTTATGCGGAAGAACGTTTGGCATCTGTCTTCCGGCGTGAGGCTGTTCTGCTGATTGAGGAAGACTATCCGTCGCTGGTGGCGGACAGTGATCTAAAAGCGCCGGACCATCAGGGCGTGCCCGGTGATATCGCCACGATCATATATACCTCCGGTAGCACCGGTAGGCCCAAAGGGGTTTGCTTATCGCATCGGGGCTTACTGTTGGTTGCAAATGCTGATGCGGCACTGATGAATATCAGCGCTCAGGACAGTTACCTGATGCTGGTTCCGCTGCATTATGTGCATGGGGTTTTGCAGTTACTGATCCATTTGCTCAACGGTGCAAGCATTCACTTTGCCGGTGGGTTTTTATTTCCGCGTACCGTGATCAAACAACTGGCAGAAACCAAAGCCACCGGTTTTTCCGGTGTGCCGTTTCATTTAATCGCGTTGCTCGACAGGGCCGGGTTCGGTGATGCCGAACTGCCGTCCCTGCGCTGGATGGCGGTAACCGGCGGTAAGTTTCCGGTAAGCCGCATTAAACAATTACGCGAAGCCCAGCCGGATATCGCGGTGTATGTCACCTATGGGCAAACAGAATGCTCGCCGCGAATTACCGCACTGGATGCGGCAAAGATTGATCGCAAGCCCGAATCAGTCGGAGCAGCGCCATCCGGTATTGATGTGCGCGTGGTGGATGAAGAAGGCCGGGCTTTATCAAACGGGGAGGTTGGCGAGGTAGTGGTAAAAGGCGATAACCTGATGGTGGGTTATTGGAACGACCAGGCCGGCACCGAAACAGTAATTGATAAAGACGGTTGGTTGCATACCGGTGATTTGGGGCGTTTTGATGAAGAAGGTGATTTGTTTTTGGCCGGGCGCAAGCAGGCAATGATCAAGTCTGCCGGTGAGCGCATTTTCCCGGAAGAGATCGAACAGATTATTGTTACGCATCCTGCGGTGGCTGAGGTTGCGGTGGTGGGCGTGCCGGACCCACTCTATGGTCAGCGTATAGAGGCACATATTCAACCGGCGCAAAATACAGATGAAGAAATAGAAAGTGCGATCCGCAGCTATTGCCTGGAACGCATGCCGTTCGCGCGTGCGCCGAAAGCCTATCATCTGCATCAGCAGTTGCCGCGCAAGGCCAACGGTAAAATTGACCGGCAGCAATTACTGGAGAGTGGCACAGCAGCGGATAAGGCGGGCGGTGTATGAACGACGATCTGCGCTCATTTTTAGAGTTTGTCCGCTCCAATAGTGCACGCGAGTATTTGTGTGTCGACAAACAGGTGTCGCCGGACTGGGAGCCTGCAGCAATAGTCGCGACTCTGGAAAAGAAAATGCGCATGCCGCTGATCGAGTTTACCGATGTGCAGGGCTCTGAGATGGCCATGGTTACGAATATCTGTGCATCGCTGCCGAGAATCGCAAAGTCACTGGGCATTGCACCGGCTGAGCTGGATGCGCGTTTGGTGCAGGCGTATGAAAAGCCGATTGCTCCTAAACTTTGGCAGAGCTCTGAAACACCGCCGGTGCGGGAATGTGTGGACCGGGGCGAGGCTGTTGACTTGTATCGCTTGCCGCAGATACGTGCGACCGCCGGTGAGGAGGCCGGTTATTTATCCGCAGCTGCGGTGATTGCAAATGATCCGCGCAGCGGTATTGCGAATATCAGTTATCATCGCCTGATGATTACAGGCCGTAATCAGACCGCGATTTTTATGACACCCGACGGACATCTGGATCAGATCTTTCAGCAAAACACCGCAAAAAACCAGTCAACACCGGTGGTTGTTTTTATCGGTGCGCATCCGCTTTGGGCGTTAGGCAGTCTGGCAGCCGGCGGCCCGGAGGTTGATGAGCTGGCAGTGATCGGCGGTTTGCTCGGTTATCCATTGGATATTACACCGTCGCTGGTGGAGCCGGATTTGCCGGTACCGGCCCGCGCGGAAATCGTACTGGAAGGTTTTATTCGCCATGACCGTCAGGTCGAGGAAGGGCCTTACGGCGAAGCACTGGGTTTTATGTCGAATAAAGAGCCGCAGCCTTTATTTGAAGTGGAAATAATGAGTACACGCGATAATCCGCTTTTTCAGGATATCGTTGCCGGGCATATTGAGCATTTGAGTATGACCGGTACTGCGGTCAGGGTTCATTTGCAGCGCAGTGTGCTGGAGAAATATCCGGCAGTGACCGAAATACATACACCAGGGCCAATGACTTTATACATCCGTTTAGCGGAAGACAAGCAGGGTCTGGATGTTAATGCGTTAATGCATGAGATCCTCCAAACCCAGCGCTATGTTAAGCAGGTCGTCGTATTCGATGCGGATGTTGAATTGCGCAATGCGCAGCAGGTGCAATGGGCACTCGCGACGATGGTGCAGGCCGACCGGGATATAATCATGTTGCCGGGGCAACCTGGTAATGGAATTGATCCGTCCGAGCATGATGGCAAAACCACTAAATGGGGTATTGATGCAACCGCGAAAGCGGGCAGTCATGGTTTGCCGGAAAAAAATCAGATTCCGGAAGCAGCATTGGCAAAGGTTGATATTGATCAGCTTTTGAAACGTTAAGGTGTAGTGGCTTAGGTCTAATCATACAATATCAATAAAAGCGTTTGACCCAATTTAACGCTCAATTACTACTCTGTCATTCCTGCGCAGGCAGGAATCCAGGTTCACCTGCTCTCAAAAGGTGTGATGGCTTGGAATCTCATCATGCATTATCAAAAAAAGTGCCTGACCTCAGCTGACACTCAATCACAGCCCTGTCATTCCTGTGCAGGCAGGAATCCAGGTTCACCTGCTCTCAAAAGGTGTGATGGCTTAGAGTCTCATCATGCATTATCAACAAAAGTGCTTGACCTCAGCTGACACTCAATCACAACCCTGTCATTCCTGCGCAGGCAGGAATCCAGGTTCACCTGGTCTCAAAAGGTGTGATGGCTTAGAGTTTTATCATGCATTATCAATAAAAGTGTTTGATCTCAGCTGACACTCAATCACAACCCTGTCATTCCTGCGCAGGAATGACTAGCGTGTTATTGTTTTTTTATTCACTATTGCCTTGTCTGACCATCGCGAATGGTGAAAATGTGGGTTTTGCAGAGGCAAAAACCTGCGAGCGGTGCTCGTTTAAATTTGAAATAGGTTTTGAAAAAATATATACGGTCGTTTGTTTGGTTTTTTTCATTAAAGCTATTGAATAGCATCCTGGATTCCTGCCTGCGCAGGAATGACGAGTGGGTTGGTATTTATGTATGCATCCTTTAGTTATTTTTGAAATATAACCATTGTTGCATATGTCGTTATAAAATTTACATCATGCCAGATTCCTGCTTGGACAGGAATCCAGGTTTGGCTACTCTCAATAAGGTGTAATGGTTTAGTATCCAATCATGCATTATCAATAAAAGTGTTTGATCTCAGCTGACACTCAATCACAGCCATGTCATTCCTGCGCAGGCAGGAACCCAGGTTCACCTGTTCTCAAAAGGTGTGATGGCTTGGAATCTCATCATGCATTATCAATAAAAGTGCCTGACGTCAGCTGACACTCAATCACAACCTTGTCATTCCTGCGCAGGCAGGAATCCAGGTTCGCCTGCTCTCAAAAGATATGATAGCTTAGAGTCTCATCGTATATTATCAATAAAAGTGCCTGACCTCAGCTGACACTCAATCACAATCCTGTCATTCCTGCGCAGGCAGGAATCCAGGTTTATCTGCTCTCAAAATGATGGATTGAATTGCTGTTTACTCCGAGATATAAAGTTCTATTTTTTATACATATGCAGCCGCTTATTTGGTTATCTTTTTTTCATTAAACTTATCGAAGGGTGCGCTGGATTCCTGCCTGCGCAGGAATGACGAGTGAGTTGGTTTTTATGTGTGCATCCATTATTTGATTTTTTCATGTAAAACTGTTGCCGCGTGTATCATTAAATAATTTCCAATACCCTGGATTCCTGCCTGCGCAGGAATGACGAGTGGATTGGTATTTATGTATGCATCCTTTAGTTATTTTTGAAATATAACCATTGTTGCATATGTTGTTATAAAATTTACATCATGCCAGATTCCTGCCTGTACAGGAATGACTGGTGTGTGATGGTTGAAATAATATCCGGTCTTTAAAAAGTTACACAGCAAAATTTATTGCAAAAAATCTTTTAGTAACTGTCTGTTGGGTTGCCCATTGATGTAATAGATATTTTTTATAAACTGTTTGCCGATTGCTTCCAGGTAAATTTTATAAGGATTTGTGCCCGGATCAAGAATGCCGGGCAAATCTTCAAGTGGAATACCGCCCATACCTGTTATCCAGTCTAACAAAACAAAATCAGCAATTTTTGCAAGTGTCTCGGCGCCGGTAATACGGTGCGCCCCAGGCTCATCGTGTACTATTTCGATCTGATCGCGGGTGATATCGACGATCTGTGCCAGATCCAGTCCCTGTTCATCCACTGCCAGCATCCTGCCCGGCTGGCTGTCAATTAAATACACTTTGCCGTTCAGGTTTGCGATATTAAAATAATGAGTGCCCTTCTGATACTCCAGTCGCAAAAACCCCCAGGTTTTTGACGGCATTTTTTGTAATGCGTTTCCAAGTTTTTGTAAAGCCCCGTTGTTTAAAGGAATCGGTATAATACGTCGGCCCGGTTGGTTTTCAACTGCTTGTTTGTCATTCGTATCATCTGACGAAAGCCGGGCCTGCCGGATACGACCGTAATCAATTAGTACGCCGGTTTTTTCAGCACAACTCAAACAGTTTCGGTAAGGCATTGTTTTTAGATCACCGCTAAGGATGGCTGTGTCGGGAGTTTGATCAGCTCCCGGTTTGGGGTAATATGGGTTAATCTGCGTTATGTCCTGTGAGAATTTTTCGATATCAACCTCGGTTTGTGTGCCGGAATTATCAATATAACGGATCGGCGCACTAAAATAACTTTCAAAATTATTTACAAACTGTTCCCGGGTGGTTGTGAACACCTTTTGATCCAGCGATGCTACATCAGCGGCGAGTTTCGGTACGATAAAGCCTTTTGAGCGTAGCGCGGAAACCAGTCCCCACCAGCTGACCGCTGCGGAGCCACGTAATTCGATCGATTGCATACGCAACCAATATTGGTCAGCGATATCACGGATGATAGAGCGATCACCGGCTTGCTTATGCATGGCCTGGTTGTGAATTGTATTGGCGGCAGTGATGGCAATTTTTTTGTGCTCGCGGTTTTCAGGAATATGGTAGTCCGTGTGTTGCCAGGAGATAAATCTGTCACCACTGGTTTTTTTAAAGCTGGTTTGTGTCAAATGAATTTTTTTGCCGGCAATTTTGGTGGTTGCAAGGTGCATTAAAGTGGGGTGTTGAGAGAACTCTTTTAGGCCAGCTGTTCTCCAAAGGTTTACATATTCTTCCGGTTTTTCAGAGTGTTTCCCGGCCGGTGAGAATGTTATGTTATAACTGTTTTTTCCAGGTAGGCGAATTTTCGATGCGATGTAAAGGTTGTTTGTATCTGTTAAAAACAGGTTAATTGCATCACTTTCTGAAGCTTTGTATTTATCTGCCAGTTTTGTTCTGAAAAAACTATTTCTATCCGGGTGATCCGGATTGAAGTGCCTGAGGTCTGGGTCTTTTGGATGATGCTCGACCTGCATCGAGTAACGTGTTCTTTGTAAATCCAGATAGGTTGTTGCAGCTTGCTTGCCTTTACGAATATCCGTAACTGTATTTGCTATAATTTTTTCTGAAGCGGCATCGAAGCTGTCAATGCGTTTTGTATTTGTGCCTCTGACGGTATGAATATTCTGATATTGCAGGTTTTGATCGGCAAACTGTTGCATTGTATCCAGTTGTGCGTCATTGGCAAATAAATCTGTGGATGGTTGCTTGACTACAGGCGGCGCACTCTGGGGTTGTTGCGGCTGGGTAGCCTGATCAACATAAGTGTTTTGCAAGTTTTGTTGTTGCTGCTGTTGGAGTGCCTGTTCTTGCTGTATCTCAGCGATGGTTTTTGCTGGTGTGCTGCTGCCCTGGGGTTGTTGCGGAGGTGTAGTTATTAAACCGCCGACTTGTCCGCCGGAATCGTCAATATAGCGGATGGGTGCGCTGAAATAACTTTCGAAATTTTCAACAAACTGCTTGCGGGTGGTCGTGAATGCTTTTAAATCCAGTGCCGGAACACCATCCGCGAGCTTTGGCACCAAAAAACCTTTTGAACGCAAACCCGTAATCATGCCCTGCCAGGCTACTGCGGCGCCGCCGCGTTGTTTAATTGAATGCATGCGCAGCCAGTATTGATTGGCCATATTTTGAATAATAGACCGGTCTCCCGGCAGCTTGTGCATCGCATGGTCGTAAATTTTATTTGCTTCGTTGGCAGCGATTAACCGGTCTGATTCGCTGGCCTCATTGCCCAGTTCGGCATGCAGCCACATGGCGACCATGCCTGTATCGGGATGTTTGAGAAAAATTGAACGGGTTAACTTGACTTTTTTTCCGTCAATGTTTGTGCCGGCAATATGTGAGACGGCCGGAGAATTTATGAATGCTCTTGCGCTGCTGGTGAACCAAGTTACTATGTAGCTTTTTGGAGTAACGCCCTGAGGCAATCCGGGTACATCTTGTACCCCAGTCACATTGCCTTGGTTATCAAAAGTTTCAGTTTTGGTATATAGATTATCAGTATCCGAGAGAAATAACTGAATTAAATCAAATTCTGCTGCTTCTTTATAGGATTGAGTCAGGTAAGTATAAAATATGGAGTTTTTTGATTTTTCCAATGCCCAGTTTTTACCCGGGTTAAAGTCTTCCAGGCCAGGGTCTTCCGGGAGAGCCGAGCGTTGCATATCGTAGCGTTTTTGCTGTAACTCCTGATGCAACCCGTTTGAGTTTTGTCCTTCACGTACATTATTGATTGTTTTGTTGATTAGTTTTTCAGACAGGTAATCAAAATGTGCAAGCCGTTTTGTGTTGGTTACTTCACTGCTATGGATATTTTGATACTCTGGGTGTTGATATACATATAGTCGCATCGCATACAGCTGAGCATCATTGACAAATAAAGCTTGGGGTGGTTGCGCTGAAGTGTTTGATGGTTCAGCTGGCTGTTGCGTATTTTCTGGCATTGCAGCGTTGTCGCTGGCTTTTATCGGTTGCTTATTATCAGAACTATTGGATGGTGTAACTGTCTGCACAGTCTGTGTGGGATTAATGCCGATAACCCCGTTATTCTTTTTGTCATCCGTGTCTGACGGTTTAACACTGACCATAGACTGTGGTTCATCACCATAAGGTAATTCTGTTTTAACTGTTGACTCAGGATCATCCGGTGGCTTGAGTTCAATATCCTGAACCAGTTGCCGGCCGGCATCCCCGCCGGTTTGTTGCGGTGCACGTTGATTCGGGTCGAACGCGGCTTTAGCCTGTTCATATTTATCAACCAACCCTTTCGTTGTCAGTCCGCTGCTTTGATCCGGTATCAGCCCATTAGCCGCGAGCCAGCCGTAACCCCCGGCTTTGATAAAAGGCCCCAGTGCATCCAGGCTGCCGGTGAGG